>NZ_JAFBDB010000003.1 GCF_016908015.1 Clostridium pascui | reverse complement strand
GGTAACACCCGTACCCATTCCGAACACGAAGGTTAAGCTTCAAAGCGCCAATGGTACTGCCGGGGAGGCCCGGTGGGAGAGTAGGTCGTTGCCAGGTAGGAAACACATCAGTTAATCTGATGTGTTTTTTAGTTTTTTGTTGTCACTTTAAAGCTGCTGGGTATATAATATTTATACTAATATACGCTGGGAGTGATTTTATTGAATAGCACTGAAAAATTAAGGGATATTATTAAAAATAGTTCCGACATAGTATTTTTTGGAGGAGCAGGCGTTTCTACAGAAAGTAATATACCAGATTTTAGGTCTTCACAGGGACTTTATGAGATAAAGAATAACTATAAGCATGCTCCAGAGGTAATGCTAAGCCATAGTTTTTTTAAAAAACATACAGAGGAATTTTTTCAGTTTTATAAGGAAAAGATGATATATAGAAATGCTAAACCTAACAAGGCGCATTATAGTTTAGCTAAGTTAGAGGAGATAGGAAAGCTAAAGGCTGTTATTACTCAAAATATAGATGGATTACATCAAGAGGCAGGTTCAAAAAATGTTATAGAACTTCATGGAAGTGTACATAGAAATTATTGTATTAAATGCAAAAAAAGTTTTGGTTTAGATTATATAATGAACTCTAATAAAGTAATTCCACATTGTGATGAGTGCAGTTCTGTTGTAAAGCCAGATGTAGTTTTATATGAAGAAGCTTTAAATATGGATGTTATAAATAAGGCAATATATCATGTAAGAAATGCAGAAGTACTTATAATAGGGGGAACATCTTTAGTCGTATATCCAGCAGCCAGCTTAGTTCAATATTTTAATGGAAAGCATCTTATATTAATTAATAAGACAACAACTGACTATGATAATAGAGCATCGTTAGTTATATATGATAGTATAGGGAAGATATTAGGAGAAGTAATATAGCAAGTCTAATTTATAAATACCATCTAAAAGTTGTTGACAAATAAGCATTTAGATGGTATCATTTATAAGTAACGTAAATAATATATGGCGCTATGGCCAAGTGGTAAGGCAAAGGTCTGCAAAACCTTTATTCCCCGGTTCAAATCCGGGTGGCGCCTCCATAGAAGGATCCCAATCAGTATGATTGGGATTTTTTATTTAAAGATATGTTTTAATAATTTTAAAACATATCTTTTTTATTAAGAATTATTATAGCAATTAGTGATATAAAACCCATTATTGCAAATACTGCCCAAAATCCGTAAGGGTTTTGAAAGAATGGAACACCACCTACATTCATACCAAACATACCAGAAATCATATTTGGAATAGACATTACTATGGTTACAGAAGCTAATAACTTCATTACAATATTTAAGTTATTAGAAATTACCGAAGCAAAGAAATCCATGGTTCCTGTAAGTATATTGCTATAGATATTAGCCATTTCTATAGCCTGTTTATTTTCTATAATAACATCTTCTAATATGTCTTGATCCTCTGGATACTTTTGCATTATCTCTAGCTTTAACATTTTTTCTAAGGTTATTTCATTGGATTTTAATGAAGTTGAAAAATATACTAGAGATTTTTCCAGAGAAAGCAATTGAATTAGCTCTTTATTTTTCATAGATTTATGAAGTCTTTTTTCAACCATTGAACTTTTTTTATCTATTTGTCTTAAATAAATTAAATAATAACCTGCAATTTTATATAGTATTTGAAGTATAAATCTTGAGCGTTTAAAGGTGAAGAAAGATTTTACTTTACCATCTATAAAATCAAGTAGTATCTTACTATTTTTAAGGCAAATTGTTATAAGCATAGTTTCTGTGTGTATTATAGCTAGTGGATAGGTATCATAAGTTAATGAATTCTCTTCCATTTCAGTAAATGGAATATCTAAGAGAAGTAATA
This sequence comes from Clostridium pascui, assembly GCF_016908015.1. Taxonomy (GTDB): domain Bacteria; phylum Bacillota; class Clostridia; order Clostridiales; family Clostridiaceae; genus Clostridium_AK; species Clostridium_AK pascui. The sequence goes on along the minus strand of NZ_JAFBDB010000003.1, from coordinate 394,151 downwards.
TATTATTATTTTCATCACTATCTATACGAGAAGTCTCTTCATCATCCATAGCTGCTCGTAAGAATTCTATAGATATATTAGCTTTTTTAGAAATTAACAATAACTCTTGATCTGATGGAGCAACAATATTTACCCAACATCCTGGCTCTATATTTTCTAGTTGGTGTAAGGTACACATGTTGTTTTCCTCAGAAGTTTTGTATATTGATATCATGTTATCCCTCCTTATGCTGAAGTCTAGTTAGTAATTATATTATAACTAAAAATTAAACTATGTCTATAACTTAATCTTATAATGAATGAAATTATTCATTATAAGATTAATAAGAAATTTTTGATTCGTAAAAATGTTAAACTCTATAGATAAGCTTAGCATATTCAAGTTAATATGTACAACTCTATATCATACTAATATAGTTGTCCTACATGACATTTTAAGAATAATTATAGCGAAATATGGACATGGATTAAACTTTAAATCCCTAGTATAATCTGTATGTTAAATTAATTAAGAGGACAAAGTGTATGGAGGTTTATTATGGGCAATATGCATAAAGAAACAATTTGTAGAAGAAAGCTTGCTTCTTTAATTAAATTGTTTACTTTAATCTTAATAGTATTGTTCTTTACTGAGGTAATTAAAGGATTGTATATAGGCAGTACGCTGATTGTGCTTACAGGTGCTTTAGTTACATTAGTTTTAGTATTGGAAGTAATAAAATGTAGAGTTAGATACACCTATTCATTAATAGCAGATCAATTCATAATTCATAGGATTAAGGGTAATGATGATAGGGTAGTTGAAAATATAAAAGTTAAGGATATCGAATATATAAAGAAGCAAAAAACTATTAGTATAACAACTATAAATAATAAGAAGTATATATGTTCTCTATTAAATTTTAATCCTTATTGTTGCGTTTATAGGCAGGGAGATAAATTAAAGAAATTTTACTTTGAGCCTAGTAATAATTTGATCGAAAAGTTAAAGTTTAATAGAAATAAAAGATTAGCCTCATAATAAAGGCTAATCTTTTTGATTTTCTAAGGAATTAGTAAGTTCCTTCCTAGATTCTTGAAGTAAGGTCTCTTTTTGTATAATATCTATTGCAGTAAAAGCTAATGCATGAGATGCTTTTAATGCTATATTTTTAGCAAAATCAGATATAGTTGCTTGAGCAAATTCTTTAGATGAATATTTAATACTATTATCTTGTACTATAGATATATAAGGATGTATACATGGAACTGAATGACTAACAGTACCTAAACTAAGACCGGAATAAGTGTCCTTAGGACCTTCAATGTCTATAATACCTGCTTCTTTTAGATTATGGGAAAATAACCTCGATAATGTTGAATTAGTAATAAGCTCATCATAGGGTATTTCATAAATAGAACACTGAGAATCTATATTCATAATTTCACCCAGGCATTTAGAAAGTGAGCGGATTTTATACTCAACAGCTTCAGCGTAGTTCATTTTTGTAGCTCTAATATAAAATTTTGATTCAGCTTCATTAGGAAGTAAATGGGGATCCTTACCACCCTGAACTATAACCCCATCAATACTGCAGGCAGGACCGAAACCCTTTGATAGTATGTTCAGTGAATTAAAGGTAAGCATACAAGCATCTAAGGCAGAATAATTACCTTTTCGCCTGTAGCTTAATCCATAGTCGCTTTTATAATTAATTTTTAGTGGAATAAGTGCCATGGAAGTACCACTTTCAGCTGTAATTATATCTGGATGTACAACTAGCACAACATCAATATCTTCAAATATCCCCTGTTTTGCCATTGTAACTTTAGAACCACCTAAAAATTCACCAGGACAGCCAAGAACTATTATGCTTCCTCCAAGTTTTGATATTACCTTTGATAGCCCTAATGCTGCGCCAGTAGATATAGCAGATAACAAATTGTGACCAGTTATATGACCAAGATCCTTTACTGCATCATATTCGCATATAAAACAAACTTTTGGATGACCACTTCCAATTTCAGCTGAAAAAGAAGTAGGCATGCCTATAATATTTTTTTTAACCTTAAACCCAAATCTCTCATAAAAATTGCATAGGTATTCACAAGAGGTATATTCTTTAAAACTTTCTTCAGGATTGTTATATAAATAGGAACTAATTTCAAATAGATCTTCTTTTATGGATTCTAAGTAACCAATAATCTCCTGTTTCATAATATATTACACCATCCTTTAAAATTCAATATATATTATTTCCTAAAAATTTATATATATTTATGTGGACAAAATAAATTTGGACAATGTAGTGAATAAAATATATTATGAGAGGCAATAATTAAGGCAAGAAATCTGAAGGGGGATATTTATGAAAAAATTACATTGTATAATATGCGGAAAGCCTCTAGGTAATGGTATAATGATAAATGGAAACGGTGTTTGTTTAGATTGTGAGAAAAGAATAATTAGTACTGATATGAATACAGATTTTTATAGATACTATAAGAACTGTATAAGAAAATATATGATATACCCTATGATAAGAGGAGAGGATAATAATTGTCAAAATTACCACTTGTAGAAGGGGTTTTAAGTTATGTAAAGGAAAATAATGTTTCATTTTGTATGCCTGGACATAAGAATGGCCAGGGTTTTTTAGCCACTGATATAGGGAATGAACTGGCAAACTTAATTATAAATTGTGATATTACCGAAGTAGACGGTTTAGATAATCTTCACAATGCTGAAGGAATTATAAAGGAGGCAGAAGACCTCCTATCACAATTGTATAATAGCAAAAAATCCCACTTCTTAGTTAATGGAAGTACTAGCGGAAATTTAATAATGATATTTTCTGCACTTCAAGAAGGGGATAAAGTAATAGTAGATAGAAACTGTCATAAGTCTGTTTATAATGGAATTATTTTAAGAAAGCTAAATCCAATATATGTAGGAAGTAAACTTCATAAGGAATTTAATTTGCCAGTAGGTATGGATATGGAAGAATTAAAAGGAGCTATAGAAGAAAATAAAGATGCTAAGGCTATAATTCTAACATATCCAAATTATTATGGTATAGCTTGCGATTTAAAATCAATAGCCTTTATGGCAAAAGAAAATAATATGTATTTATTAGTGGATTCAGCTCATGGAGCACATTATGGTGTTCATGAAAAATTGCCAGCTAGCGCAGTATATTTGAAAGCTGATATGGTAGTTATGAGTTGTCATAAGACGTTGCCGAGTTTTACTCAAACTTCATATTTACATATAACTAATAGTAAGCTGATAGATAGGGCTCAGTTCTATTTTACTATATTTAATAGTACAAGCCCTTCTTATATGCTTATGGCATCTATGGATTATGCGAGATATTATATAGAAAGTTATGGACAGGAAGTATATGGTAACTTAATTAATTTATCTAATAAGTATAAGGAAAAGCTAAAAAGGTTAAATTACCTGCGTATATTAGAGGATAGGGATTTAGGTATATATAAGTGCAATTTAGATACAACCCGTTATGTTATAAATTTTAAAAACAATGTAAGTGCAAATTTAGTTTTAAATTATCTGAGAAAAAATCGTATACAGGCAGAAATGAGTGACTTATATAATGTAGTTCTTATATTTTCACCATTTAATACTGAAGAAGAGTTTCAACATCTTTATGAAGTACTTTCGACGATGCCATATAAAGAATTCCTTATGAAAAATGTGCCATTGCTATCATATAAGATTCCAAAGGCATATATGACACCATACGAGAGCTTGGGGAAAGATAAAAAGCTGATAAAAATAGAAAATTCAGAAGGACATGTATGTGGAGAAAGTATCATACCATATCCCCCAGGAGTGCCGATTTTAATGGCAGGGGAGTTAATAGATAAGGAAGCCATAAATGTGTTAAAATATTATATGGAAAATGATATAGAAGTAATTGGAGTACAAAATGGATATATAAAAATTTTGCATATGTAAATTTAATTTGGAGGAATATATGTTGAAAAGTGAGATATATAAGGGAAAATTAGTAGTACTTGAGGCAGGGGATGGCAGCGGTAAAGCTACACAAACTAATAAATTATATGAAAGATTGCTAAAAGAAGGATATAAGGTATTAAAAATAGAATATCCTAATTATAAAAGTAATTCATCAGCTCTTATAAAGATGTATTTAAATGGAGAGTTTGGTGAAAATCCAGAAGATATAAATGCCTATGCAGCATCTACTTTTTATGCAGTAGATAGATATGCGTCATTTAAAAAGGAATGGGAACAGTTTTATAAAGAGGGAGGCATAGTACTCGCAGATAGATATACTACCTCTAATATGGTACATCAAGCATCTAAAATAAATGATACAGGTGAAAAGGAAAAGTTTCTAGATTGGCTATGGGAGTTAGAGTTTAAATTAATGGGGCTACCAGTGCCAGATAAAGTATTATTTTTAGACATGCCACCTGAATATAGTTTTAAGCTTATGATGGAGAGAAAAAATAAGTTTACAGGAAATAAAGAAAAGGATATACATGAAAGAAATAATAGTTACCTTATACAATCTTATAATAATGCTTGTTATATTGCAGACAAGTATAATTGGGATAAAATTAAATGTGTAGAAAACGAAAGTATAAAGACAATAGATGAAATTCATGAAAGTATATATAAATTATTAACAGAAATAATTTAATATTTCTATAATAATCTTAAAAGGGTATAATAAAGTATATATGTAATTTTATTGTGAGGGGGTTGATATATATGAAACTTGTAATTGCAGTAGTACAAGATGATGATGCGATAGATCTAGTAGATGTGTTAACTGAAGCTAATTATAGAGTAACAAAGCTTGCAACAACAGGTGGCTTTCTAAAGTCAGGAAATACTACTTTAATGATAGGTGTGGAAAAAGAAAGAGTTGATGAGGTAATAAAAATCATAGAGGAAGTTTGTAAGACAAGAAAGCAGATTGTGACTTCTCCATCACCTGTGGCAGGCTCTACAGGTGTATATGTACCTTATCCTATAGAAGTTCAAGTAGGTGGAGCTACAGTATTTGTTATAGATGTAGATAGATTTGAAAAGATCTAATGGAGGAATATATATTTGTTATTTAAGGAGATTATAGGACATGAAGCTATAAAGAAACAGATAATGCACTCCATAGATAATGGACGTTTTTCACATGCATCCATTATTATTGGAGAGGATGGATTAGGAAAGAGTTTAATTGCTAGAGATATAGCATATGAATTATTGAATAAGGATAGAAATAGACAATGTGTAGATATTATAGAGGCAAGAATTAGTGGAAACAAAAAATCCATGGGAGTAGATGAGGTAGAAAAGTTAATAGAAGAAATTAACTCAAAGCCTTATGAAGGCAATAAAAAAGTAATAATTGTATATGAAGCGGATAGGATGACCAATCAAGCCCAAAATGCTTTTTTAAAGACGATAGAAGAGCCGCCAAGTGGGGTTTACATTATGCTATTGTGTGAGCATTTAGATTCATTGCTTGATACAATACGTTCTAGATGTCAAGCCTATAAATTACATCACCTAACATGCGACGAAATGGAAAGGTTTATAATAGGTAAGTATTCAAACTTAAATAAAGAAGAAGTGCATTCTATAATGGCATTTAGCGACTGTATTCCAGGAAGGGCAGAAAAGTATATTGAAGATAAATCTTTAAAGGAAATAAGAAGTCTAGCCTTAGATATACTATTAAATATAAAAGGTAAGGATTTTGATATATGGCATTATGAAGATATACTTGTAAGGTATAAAGGCCAGTGGAATGAAGTACTTACGTGGTTTTTTTCCTTTATAAGAGACTCTTTGATATATAAAGAAATAAATAATATAGATATGATTATTAATGTAGATAAGATAGAAGATATAAAGAAGTTATCTGAAATGTTTTCTTTTAATGAGTTAAATGATATTATAGATATAATAAAATCTACAAGGGTTAAACTTGAGAAAAATGTAAATGTAGGATTAGTATTTGAATCAATGCTACTTGATATACAGGAGGTATAATCATATATGGTAAAGGTTGTAGGAATACGTTTTAAAAAGGCTGGAAAAATATATTATTTTTCACCTGGAGAACTTAAGATAAATCAAGGAGAAAATGTAATAGTAGAGACTGCACGAGGAGTAGAATTCGGGGAATGTGTTATAGGAGAAAAACGAATAGGTGAAGATGAGATAGTAAGCCCATTAAAGAGTGTTATAAGAAAAGCTACAGAAGAAGATGAATTAAGGCACTCAGAAAATAAGATTAAGGCTTCGGAAGCATTTAAGATATGTTCAGAAAAGATACAAGGACATAATCTTCAAATGAAACTTATAGATGTAGAATATACTTTTGATAATAATAAGGTGATATTTTACTTTACTGCAGATGGAAGAGTGGATTTTAGAGAGTTAGTAAAGGACTTAGCATCTATATTTAGGACTAGAATAGAACTAAGACAAATAGGAGTAAGAGATGAAGCAAAGATGATAGGCGGACTAGGGCCTTGTGGAAGAACTATGTGTTGTTCATCATATCTAGGTGATTTTGTTCCAGTATCTATAAAGATGGCTAAGGAGCAAAATTTATCATTAAATCCTACTAAGATATCTGGAATATGTGGAAGACTTATGTGTTGCTTGAATTTTGAACAGGAAACCTATGAGGGGATTAGAAAAAGACTGCCTAAAATAGGATCAGTAATTAATAGTGAATATGGCCAAGGAGAGGTTATTGGAAATAATACAGTTAAAGAAAGTGTAAGAGTAAAGATAAAACCTCAAAATGGAGAAGAATTTATAAAGGATATTTCAATAGATGAAATTACTTTAATATCAGGTGCCTATGAAGGAACTGTAAGTGAAGAAGACATAAAAATAGAAGTAGAAGAAGAAGATAAAGTTATACTGAAGGAATTATTCAAGGAAAACTAGGAGGCAATTATGAAGGCTGCTTTAAAGATATGTAATATGAAAAGCATGGTAGACGTGAACAAAATTAGAAATGGTATTTCTAATAATGAGGGAGTCATAGCTTGTCAAATAAATTTAGAAAATAAGGAAGTTAATGTAGTCTACGATGAGTATTTTTTATCTTTAGACAATATACTGGAATCAGTAGAAGATTTAGGGTATACTATTTTGTAAAAATCTCTTTAAAAATTTTAAGGAACGTGGTAAAATAGAATTCGGATATACTTGTCCAAATTATTAAGGAGGTGTTTACATAATGGCATACGTAATTAATGATACTTGTATAAGTTGTGGAGCATGCGCACCAGAATGTCCAGTTAACTCAATAAGCCAAGGAGATTCAATATTCGTTGTAGATGCTAACACTTGCATCGACTGCGGAAACTGTGCTAATGTTTGTCCAGTAGGAGCTCCAGTAGCAGAATAATAAAAAAGACCACTTTGAAGTGGTCTTTTTTTTTATTTATAATATATTTGACATTTCAACCTTCTTAATAAATAATTATTTAGAGAAACTTTTCTATGGAGAGGAATTTAAGATGAAAAATTATAATTTAATAAAAGATGATGAAACACTAGATGATCTTAATTTAAAAGGTATATATGTAATACAAAAAAAACAGGGATTTAGATTTGGAATAGATGCGGTACTTTTAGCTAATTTTGCAAAGATAAAAAGAAATGATAAAGTAATTGATTTTTGTAGTGGAACAGGAATAATTCCATTTGTAATAACAGGGAAAAATGAATTAAAGTCTATTAAAGGTATAGAGATACAGGAAGAAATGGTAGATATGGCATTAAGAACTGTTGAGTATAATAACTTACAAGATAAGGTATCTTTTTTATGTGGAGATTTAAGGGATGAGGTAATGCTAAGTTCATTAGAAAAGGTAGATGTAGTTACAGTAAATCCTCCATACAAAATTTTAAATACAGGTATTATAAACTTAAGTAATAAAGATGCTATTGCTAGGCATGAGATATGTTGTACATTAGAAGATGTTATTAAGGCTTCAAAGGCAGTACTTAAACATGGAGGAAGATTATATATGGTACATAGGCCGGAGAGGATAGCTGACATACTTTGTATTATGAGAAAGTATAAAATAGAGCCTAAATCTATCAGAATGGTTCAACCATCAGTAAACAAAGCTGCAAATATTGTTCTTATTGAAGGGCAAAACAATGGAGGAAGGTTTCTAAAGTGGGAAAATACCCTCTATGTTTATGATGAAAAGGGTGATTATACAGATGAAATTAATGAAATATATGGAAGAGAGAATGATGGAAATGAGTAAAGGTAAATTATTTATAGTTCCTACACCTATAGGAAATTTAAAAGATATAACTTTAAGAGCTCTAGAAGCCTTAAAAGAAGCGGATATAATAGCTGCAGAGGATACAAGGCAAACCTTAAAGTTATTAAATCATTATAATATAAAAAAGTCACTTATAAGCTATCATATGCATAATGAAGAAGATAGAAGTGGTAGTATTATAGAACGCTTAAATGAAGGAAATACCATAGCCTTAGTAAGTGATGCAGGTACTCCAGGAATTTCAGATCCCGGAAGCGTAATAATTGGTAAATGTATAGAAAAAAAAATACCTTTTGAGGTACTGCCAGGGGCTACAGCTATTACAACAGCATTAGTTTCATCAGGTATGGATACTACAAAGTTCTTATTCAGAGGGTTTTTACCAAGAGAAAACAAGGATAGAAAGATTATAATTGAAGATTTAAAAGGTAGAACTGAAACACTTATTTTTTATGAAGCTCCGCATAGACTTTTAAACACTTTAACTTTTCTAAGAGAAAACTTAGGTAACAGAAAAATTGCTTTATGTAGGGAGCTTACAAAACTACATGAAGAAGTATTAAGACTAACATTAGAGGAATCTATATGTCACTATGAAGCAGTATCCCCACGAGGGGAATACGTATTAGTGGTAGAAGGAAAGACCATAGAAGAAATAGATAGGGAAGAAAAAGCCTTATGGGAAAATATGAGTGTAGAAGAACATATAAAAAGTTATATAGATCAGGGGTATATAAAAAAGGAAGCAATAAAAATGGTAGCCAGGGATAGAAAAATGCCCAAATCAGAAGTATATAAATATTCTTTGGAGGTTTAGTATACTAAATAAATATATAACGGGAAATTAGCAGGTAGGTTAAGTTATCTAATTTCTCGTTGAGTTTTTATTAAAATTAATGGTATAATGAGAAGTGTGTTAAATTATAACATAAATTAATTAAAATGGATAAAAAGTTTATGAACTTAGGATGAAGTCTTGGGGGTGCTAGTATGAAAAAGAATGTAGTTTCTATTATTACGGCAGCAGCATTAATTTTTACTTTAAGTAGTTCTGTATTGGCGGAGCCATTATCTACTCAAGTGGAAAGTCATAAGGCTAAAGTTCAGCAAAGTAAAAAGGCATTAGAAAATGTTAAGGAAAGAAGAGAAGATTTAGAAGTCGACATTGAAAAGATGGACAATCAGATAGAAGGATTAATGTATCAAATAAATGCCGTAAAAACTAAAATTGTGAGTACAGAAAAGAATATAAATGCAACAGAAAAAGAAATTATAAAGGCACAAGAAGAAATAAAAGATCAAAAGGATTTGTTTGATAAAAGAATTAGAGCCATGTATGTAAAGGGCATGGGAAGCTATTTAGATATTTTAGTAGAAGCTGATGGAATAGGAGAGTTTATTTCAAGAGCTGAAACTGTTAAAAAGGTAATGGAATTTGATAAAAAACTAGCGGCTGAACTTAAGCAAAAGAAGGAAGTCATTGTTGAAAAAAAACAGCGTTTAGATAATGATAAAAGTAAATTAGTGGTCTTAAAAGCTGACAGTGAGAAAAAACTAAGTGAAGTTAAGAGCAAAAAGAATGAACAAAATAAACTTTTAGCTGATTTAAGAAAACAAGAGAGAACCTATGCATCTTCAATAACCGAATCTCAAAGTTATATTAATAAGGCTATGGCTCAAATTGCTGCAATGCAAAAACAACATCAATTGGCTGCATCTAAAGCATCAAGGGGAAATTCAAATAATTCTAATGTTAATAATAATTTTGAGTTAAATATGGAAATTCCATCAAATGCATCCGGAAGCTCCATAGTGGTATATGCATCCAGCTTTTTAGGAAGACCATATCAATGGGGAGGAAATGGACCCAGTACCTTTGATTGTTCTGGGTTAGTTAAGTACGTATATGCACAGTATGGAATAAATCTTCCAAGAATTGCATCAGATCAGCAAACAGTTGGAGTAGCTGTTTCAAAAGATCAGTTAGAACCAGGTGATTTGGTGTTCTTTGGATATCCGGCACATCATGTTGGAATATATGCGGGTAATAATTCTTATTTACATGCACCAAGAACAGGTGATGTAGTAAAAATATCTCCACTTACTAGGAGCGATTTCAGTGGTGGTAGAAGAATTATACGTTAATATAAAAAAATCCAGCTCTTTAGGAGCTGGATTTTTATTTTTAGAGTTATAGATGATAATAGAATAACTATAATTTTAATTTTTGTCTTTATTAAGAATGTTTAAATAGCGATAAATACTCGGCTCTGAACAGTGGAGTTGTTTGGCAACTTCACTAACTGCTCCTTTTAGCATAAATATTCCCTTTTGATTTAATACATCTACTATATTAAGGCGTTCATCTTGAGTAAGACGATTAACAGGAATATTTTTGTCAGATAAAACTTCATTTAAAACAGTTTCTGTGACCTCTGCAATGGACTCAGAGAAATTTTCAGGAACATCGCTTAAAACTGAATTAACTGAATCATAAGACTTGTTTTGCAGAATTAATTCATTAGGGTGGCAGAGTTTTAAAATTTCTTCACTGATGGCCACATATTTGCTATCATCGAAATTGATGCATAGCATTGCAACAACCTCTTCAGTATTGTCTTTAATAAACATAGTAGATGAACGCAAAACTCTATTAGTCTTTGAAGCACCATTATAATTAATAACATAATCACTATGTTTGTAACTTCCCATTGCCATAATCTTTAACCCAAGGTTTGTTAAAGGGGCACCTATACTGCGGCCGCTAACATGTCCATTTGCAATGGCTATAATAGAATATTTCTCATCTGTTAAATCATGAAGCACAATTTCATAATCAGGACCTAAGACTTTTCCTAAAAACTCAACGAGTTTAATATATTGCTCTAAGGTAGCTTTATTCATTTTACCCACCTACTTTATTCCTTTATATATTATATTATACGATATCATGAACAGTAATATATTTCAAGAGAATAAATAAAGAAATTATTATGATAATAAAAAATTATCTACAAAATAAAAAATATTTTATCAGAAATCGTATACAGTGCAATAATTCAGGATAAAATATTAATAAATGGTTTTTATTAGAAAAATATGATAAAAAATAGATTATAGTATTGACTAAAAATTATAGCGGTGATACAATTCTATTAAAGATAAATAATTTGAAAATTTAAATTATACAAATTATTTATTACATATTAATTTATCTATATTAAGATAAATTAAAATTAGATGATGGGGGTTTGTTAATATGGCTATTAAATATGTACCAGAACCATTTAGAATTAAGATGGTAGAAACAATTAAAATGCTTACTCGTGAAGAAAGAGAAGAAAAAATTGCTGAGGCTAAGTATAACTTGTTTAATCTTAGAGGTGAAGACGTATATATCGATTTATTAACAGACAGTGGAACAAATGCAATGAGTCAAGAGCAATGGGCTGGAGTAATGAGAGGCGACGAAGCATATGCAGGAGCTTCTAGTTACTTTAAGTTAGTTGAAGCAGCACAAGATATATTTGGATATAAGTATATTCAGCCTGTACATCAAGGCCGTGCAGCAGAAAAGGTTCTTTTTGGATTAATGATGGGTAAGGGAGAATATTCTATATCTAATATGCACTTTGACACAACAAGAGCACATGTTGAACTTGCAGGTGCAAGAGCAATTGATTGTGTTGTTCCTGAAGCTGCAGATCCAACAGTTAGAGTTCCGTTTAAAGGAAATATGGATGTTGTAAAACTTGAAGAATTAATAAAAGAATATGGAGCAGATAAAGTTAGACTTGTTATTATGACAATTACAAATAACTCAGCAGGGGGACAACCTGTATCTGTTCAAAATATAAGAGAAACATCTGAAATATGTAAAAAATATAATATAAAACTCTGTATAGATGCGGCACGTTATGCAGAAAATGCTTATTTTATAAAGCAACGTGAACCTGGATATGAAAATAAATCTATAAAAGAAATAATTAAAGAAGTATTTAGCTATGCAGATATGTTTACAATGAGTGCTAAGAAAGATACTATTGTAAACATGGGTGGTTTAATTGGAATTAAAGAAGATGAACAATTATATCAATTATGCAAAGGTCGTACAATTTCATTTGAAGGATTTATTACTTATGGAGGACTTTCAGGTCGTGACCTTGAAGCATTAGCAATTGGTCTCTATGAAGGCCTTGATGAGAATTATTTAAGATATAGAATAGGACAGATGGAATATCTTGCAGGACGTCTAGATGAAGCAGGTATAGCTTATCAATCTCCAGTAGGAGGACATGGAGTATTTGTAGATGCAAAAGCTATGTTCCCACATATTCCATATAATGAGTTCCCGGGACAAGCTTTAGCAATAGAGCTTTATAAAGAAGCAGGAATTCGTACATGTGATATTGGATCTTATATGTTAGGTAATGATCCTGATACAGGAAAACAACTTCATGCAGAATTTGAGTTTACAAGACTTGCAATTCCACGTCGTGTATATACTCAAGCTCATATTGATATTATGGCAGATGCTCTCATTGAAATTAAGGAAAAAGCCAATACTGTAAGTGGTTACAGAATTACATGGGAACCACCAATTCTTCGTCACTTCCAAGCGAGTCTTGAGCCAGTAAAATAAGTAAATATACCCGTAAAATAGCATAATATTATTTTACGGGAATATTTAAATTGTATATTAATGTAAAAGTAAGTTTGTTGGAAAATATATTTAATATGTAAATGATTGCTAGATGTTTTTGCATATTTTTCACTTTTCTATATCACTACTTTCATTGCCAGTAGCAATGAGAAGATTGATAAAAAAAATATCAGACTGATTTTGTAGAAAGTGGAAAAGAGATAGGAGGTACAATTAGTATCCAACATGAAAAACTAAATTTTCATGCTAAACTCTTTTTCGCTTTCTATATTTATGTAATTAAATAATTTAAGAATCCTAACTAGTGCTTATCTAAAAAACTTTTCTTAAATGACGTCAAAAGCTATTTTCTCACAATTATATTACATGAAAAAGGTTAATGATAATATTAAATTAACAGGATTTCTGTTAGGTGCTATAATTATATTATAAGAGGAGTGAGGTTATGGGAAATAACAATCAAGAAAACCTTTCCACGCAATTGAACAATGAGATTAATCGTGATACATTTGATTCGAAAGTTGGTTTTATTTTAGCATGCATTGGCTCAGCAGTAGGTATGGGTAATATTTGGATGTTTCCTTATCGTGTAGGACAGCTTGGAGGAGCAGCATTTCTAATACCATATTTTATATTTGTTATAGTTATTGGATTCACAGGAGTTATTGGAGAGATGTCCTTTGGGCGTGCAATGGGGACAGGGCCGCTAGGCGCCTTCCAAAAGGCATTGGAAAGAAGAGGAAGGAAACATGGAGATCTTATTGGACTTATACCAGTAATAGGATCACTAGGGATTGCCATAGGTTATTCAGTAGTTGTAGGTTGGATACTTAGATTTACTGTAGGATCAATTACAGGTTCTTTAGTAAAGGCGCAGGATAGTGGAGCATATTTTGGAGCTATAGCTGGCAATATGGGAAGTGTTAACTGGCATATGATGGGGTTGGCTTTAACATTTATTATTATGCTTGCAGGGGTTTCTAATGGAATAGAAAAGGTTAACAAAGTAATGATGCCTGCATTCTTTGTATTGTTTTTAATACTTGCTATTCGTGTAGCAACACTACCCGGAGCAATGGAAGGATATAAGTATTTATTTATTCCAAGATGGGAGTTTCTTGGGAATCCTAAAACTTGGGTATATGCCCTTGGACAAGCGTTTTTTTCTCTTTCATTAGCAGGTTCAGGAACTGTAGTATATGGAAGCTATCTAAAGAAAAGCGAAAATGTTGTGGAAAGTGCAAAGTATGTATCCATCTTTGATACAATGGCAGCAATGTTGGCAGCGCTTGTAATCATACCATCAGTGTTTGCGTTTAAAATGGATCCAGCAGCAGGTCCTCCGCTTATGTTTATTACAATGCCAAGCGTATTTAAACAAATGCCCATGGGACAATTGTTTTCAATTATATTCTTTATAGCTGTTTTGTTTGCTGGAGTTACATCTTTAATGAACTTATTTGAAACTCCAATAGAGGCATTACAAGCTAAGTTTAACCTTTCTAGAAAGGTTTCAGTTGCTACTATTGCATTAATTGGAGCGGTTACTGGATTGGTGCTTGAAGATGGAAATAAACTAGGAATTTGGATGGATGTAATATCTATTTATGTAATACCTTTAGGAGCACTTCTTGCCGGAATTATGTTTTTCTGGGTTTGTGGGCCCAAATTTGCAAGAGAACAGGTGCAGTTAGGTTGTAAAAAAGAATTAGGTTCTTGGTTTGAGCCAATGACGAGATATGTATTTTGTGGACTTACTATAATAGTTTATATATTTGGCATATTCTATGGTGGAATTGGCTAAAATTTAGTATATCATTAGATATGAATAGTTTAAAGGAGGAAGAAAATATGAAAGAAGTAATTTCAACAAACTTAGCACCAAAGGCTATAGGACCATATTCACAGGGAATAATGGTTGGAGACCTAGTATTTTTATCGGGTCAAATACCAGTAGATCCAAATACAGGAGAAGTAGTTACAGGTGAAGATGTAATTGTTGCTCAAACTCATCAATCAATGAAAAATGTAAGAAGCATATTAGAATCCCAAGGATTAAATTTCAATAATGTTATAAAAAGCACAGTGTTTATAACAAATATGGATGATTTTCCAAAGGTAAACGAAGTGTATGCGCAATATTTTGAAGAAACTTATCCAGCACGTTCCTGTGTACAAGTGGCTAAATTGCCAAAAGGTGCATTAGTAGAAATTGAAGTAATTGCACACAAATAATAAATTAAGTATATATTATAATGTGAATAGCATATAACTTTTTTATTATAAAACTAAGGATGCCTTTATCTAAAGGCATCCTTAGTTTTATAATAAATGCATATAAGATTATGGTAGTACAAGCAAGAAACAATATGAATTATTGTGATATATTATATGTAATAAAATGTAAAAAAAGTTGCAAAAAAATATAAAAAATTGCATGAATTAAGTAATAAAATGTCTAAGTATTCCACAGTATCTTGTCCAAGTTATCAACAGGGTAAATGTGGACAATGTTTACAAGTCCCTATATAATTGGGAGTAAGGGTATTAAAAAAATAAAAATTATTCACAAAAATTGTGGATAAGCTATAAAGAATTGTGGACAAATATGAAAGGCACCATAAAACAATCTATAAGAGGTACTATGGAAGGATGAGAACATAATTTTGAACTATAAAAAATATTGAAAAATAGACACAGAATTAATAAGTTCTATGTCTATTTTTGCTATTGAGACAGCATGTTTTTAGAATGAATATTGTTGTAATTTCTGTTTGTTAATCTTCTTTCGAATTCACTTAAGTCAAAATTAGAACTTATATATACTCTATCTAATTTATATATACCATCTGATTTGTCTGTCCAAGTTCCGCTTGTAGAAAATGCCATAGTATAACCAGCATCTTGAGCAGCTTTCAAAGTATCTTTATTCCATTTGCCATAAGGATAAGCAATATAATCTACCTTTTTATTTGTAACTTTTTCCAAAAAATTCTTTGAAGTTTTCAAACTGTATAGTTGTTTATCGTAAGTAAGTGTTAAAAGATTTTCGTGTTTTTCAGTATGGCTCATAATATCTATGCCATTTAAAGACATTTCTTTAATTTGAGGGGAATTTATAGTATGACTATATTTATCTACATTATCTGTAATAACAAATATAGTTGCTCTAAAATTATATTTTTTTAGTATTGGATAAGCGTTTAAGTAATTATCAACATAACCATCATCAAAGGTTAACACAACGGACTTTTTAGGAATTGGCTTATTGTAATTAATAAAATCATAAAGCTCGTCTAAAGACAAGGTAGTATAATTTTTATCTTTTAAAAGTTTCATTTGAGCTTCAAATAAGTTTTTAGATAGTTGAATTTCGTTACCCGTCCGATTAGAAATAGAATGATACATAAGTACAGGTATTCCTTCGTTACTATGCTTTAAATTAGATCCCGAGAAGTTTCTTTTTGAATAAGTATTTTTTGTATCTGCTTGAGAAGTTGTAATATTATTAGAGTTATTAATAGGTTTATCGTTGTTTTTGTGGATAAACTGTTGATTATTTATTGAGTTATTAATATATAAATATTGATTAATTATTAAATAAACCGAAGGAATCGTAAGAAATATTAGTATAGTTAAGTATAATGGAGATTTAAGGAATTTATATTTTCGCATTATCTTTACTCCTTTTAAATTATTTATTAAAACATACGGAATCCCTGTATTTTAAAGGACTTATAGGTTTTGTTGTAATTAGAATAATTAAGTAATTTCATGGTTATACACATTGTCCACATTTTGCATGTGTATAACTTGTGAAATTTCTGTTGATTTCTATATATCCTCAAATATATACAAAAGGTTACATTTTTAATTATAGTTATTAACTATAAGAAATTACAAATTTTTGGAATTGACAAGTAATTATATCAACATTATCCACAGAAATGTGGACAAATTGTTGATAACTATTTTAAAATATGGTAGATAATAAACATTTTAACACATTTTATTTGAATTAGTTTTAAATATTAAGTAAATAATATAAAACAGAATAGCAAATTATAAGTATAGTGAATATAATATAATAGATGTCACTAGTAGATCCTATTTTTGTAAAATAGTTTCTCCTCAAATCCTATGTCTAAAAGTTTTTTTGTAAAAACTTTTAGACATAAAATATATTTAGAATTTTCTTAACAATTCATCTATTTTATGGTATTATATTAATATAAATAAATTATAAAGGGTGTGACGTGTATGAAAGATAATGTTGTATATGTTGATTTTTCTAAAAGGCACAAAAATAAAAAGAATATGGAACCCTTGTATATAAGAATTATTAATAGTATAAAAAGCTTTTTTCATTTAAATAAAAGAGGTCACAAGGAAAATGTAATCAATTACAGGAAAAACATATCATAAATTATATAGTATAATATGCCTGGAATGCCAGGCTTTATTTTTTTGTTTAATTAAGAAAAGTATTATTATAAAATATTATAAAAGATATATTAGGAGGTACTATGATGAGAGTAGGAATAGGATATGATGTACATAAGTTGGTAAATGGAAGAAAACTTATTCTAGGTGGAGTTCACATACCTTATGAAAAAGGACTTTTGGGGCATTCAGATGCAGATGTATTGATACATGCTATTATGGATAGTATATTAGGCGCTTCTGCTTTAGGGGATATAGGAAAACATTTTCCGGATACAAAGGAGGAGTACAACGGAATTGACAGCTTAAAGTTATTAAAAGAAGTAAGTAAACTAATAATGGAAAAAAACTTTAAAATAGTAAATATTGATTCTATAATTATTGCTCAGTCGCCTAAAATGGCGCCATATATTGAAACTATGAAAGCAAATATAAGTAATATACTAGGCATACATGCGAATCAAGTAAATATAAAGGCTACAACTGAAGAGGGATTGGGTTTTACAGGAAGGAGAGAAGGAATTGCAGCACAAAGCATTTGTATGATAGAAGAATAATTTTGGATCATAGTAAAGAACTTTTTACAGGAAAGAGAGTCCTTATTAAAGGCTCTCTTTTTATTTAGAGGCTTCTTCAGTTTTTAGTGAATTCTTTACTAATTCATTTATAGTTTGAATTTCATCTCTACTAAGATATCTCCATTTGCCAAGTGGGAGGTTATCTAGCCTTACATTCATTATTCTAATTCGTTTAAGCTTTGTTACAGTATAACCAAGGGCTTCGCACATTCGTCTAATTTGCCTATTTAATCCTTGGGTAAGTATTATCCTAAATATATTAGAGCCTTCTTTATATATTTTGCAAGGCTTTGTTATAGTGCCAAGTATCCTCACACCAGAGCACATTCTTTGAAGAAAGTCTTGAGTTAATGGCTTATCTACAGTTACTATATATTCTTTTTCGTGATTATTGCCAGCTCTAAGTATTTTATTTACTATATCACCATCGTTGGTTAAAAATATAAGGCCCTCGGAATCTTTGTCTAATCTACCTATATGAAAAATTCGTTCAGGATAATTAATAAAGTTTACTATATTATTTTTTTCTTTTGGATCAGTAGTGCTTACTATACCTTTAGGTTTATTTAAGGCTATGTATACTGATTTAGGTTTTTCAGAAAGAAGTTTACCGTCAAGTTTTACTTCATCTGCATAAGTTACTTTAGATCCCATAGTAGCTACTTCACCATTTATAGTAACTTTACCTAAAGAAATAAGCCTATCTGCTTCTCTTCTTGAACATACACCTTTTTCGCTTATAAACTTATTTATTCTAATTTCTTCTACTTTAAAATTATCAGCAAGGTCATTTTTTTTCATTCTTATACCTCTCTTTTATTAATGTACAGTTAAAATTATAGCAAAATATTAAAATAAATTAACTTTTTTCATAGAAAAAAGTCTTAAAATTTTATATAATCTAATTATAGTAAACAACGATGAAGTGAGGGGATTATTTTGAAGAAGTCTTTTGCAGCACTTATGCTTGCAACTTTTTTTACGCTTACAACAAGTAATTATAACATATCACATGCAGCAACAAGTGTAAAAGAATTTCAAAGTCAAACAGCTATTTCTCAAGATAAAGTATGGACAGTAAAGTTTAATTTTAATCTTAATGAAGAAACTATAAATAACTCTAATATAACAGTGACAGATGATAAGGGTAATGCTGTACAAGCCACTGTAATGCTAGGTGATACAGCTAACACCATAAAAGTACTTCCTAAAGTGGAGGGCTATACCCCAGCAAAGTCTTACTACGTAAATGTAAGCACACAAGTGGAATCTTTAGGGGGTAAAAAGTTAAACCAACCTGTAAAAATGAAATTTACAATAACACCTAGATTTTCAGATGGCTCTACATATGTAAATGGAGCTGAGGTTAAGACACTTAAAATGCAATATGAACCTATAATTAGTAATCAATATCAAACCTTCAACCTATCTTCGAGTGTTGATAATGCTCAGTATAAAATATATGTAAGTCGATATAACAAGAAGCTTTGGAAGTATGAGGATTTTCAGGAATGGACTAATGGATACACAACTGCTTCTTCAGGTAAGATTACCATAAATAAAAGATTTACTAGTGATGAAAATGGAGATAAGTATAAAATCCTTGTTTATGTGAAAAGATCAAATACTAAAGGTAATTATAAGGATATAAATACGGATTATGATAATTATTACATAGATTATCTAAGATGCATAAACAGCATATCAAATACTGATATAGTTAATAAGAGTTATGTAACCACTTTTACAGATGCAATAAGTAAGCAAGCAAAGCCAGGTGTTTCAACTACTAGTGAAGGTGGTTCAGGCTGGGTAGGGGCCAGTTATAATCAAATAAAATATCATCTTAATCCTAAGAATTTTATGGATCAAGATGGGAAATATGCGTTTATGAAATTAAGCTATACAAATGATAGTATAACTGTTCAAGATTTAAATAATATTTTAATGGGAAGGGGAATACTAGCAGGAAAAGGACAAGCATTTTTTGATGCAGCTAAGGCAAATAACATAAATCCAATTTATCTTGTGTCCCATGCCTTGCTTGAAACAGGAAATGGAAGCTCTAAACTTGCTAATGGAATAGAGGTTGATGGAGATAAAGGCAAGAAGTTAGTTTATAATATGTTCGGTATAGGTGCCCTTGATAGTAATCCAGATGAACTTGGATCAAAATATGCATATGAGCAAGGGTGGTTTACTCCAGAGGATGCTATAAAGGGTGGGGCAAAGTTTATTGGATCAGGATATATAAATAATACAACTAATAATCAAGATACACTTTATAAAATGAAGTTTAATCCGGGTGCACCAGCAACACATCAATATGCAACTGATATTAATTGGCCGTATGCGCAAATTAGAAATATAATCAATTTAGTTTCACAATGCAAGGATCCTAAAATTACATTTGAAGTTCCTGTGTATAAATAACAAAAGAAGCCTAACATATGGGCTTCTTTTTAATTTAAGTTTTGTTTCCATTTACTATTGGTTAGTTCATCTATAAAGGGAGCATAAAATTCAAAAGTTTTTTCATGACCACATTTTGAACATGTACAATCGCACACATCATAAGGGTTTCCATTAATTATATCTATATCTAGGCCATCAGCTAAATATTCACCGCCACATACTTCGCAGGGAGTACTATTTATAATATGGTATTCACTTTCTATATATTTCATTATATCTTTTAAAGTCATGTATAGCCTCCATAATTTATATTTAAAAACATTATATATGGTAACATTAATAAAATTTATTTGCAATACAATAGAGTTTATTAACATATAAATTAATATACAAAAAATCCATGGAGGGTAAAATGATAAATTATATTTGGTTTGGAATATTAACTTTGGGTATAATTTGGGGAATGATTACAGGACGAGCAGATATAATGACGCAGGCAATACTAGCTTCAACAAATAGTACTGTAGAAATAATTATAAAGCTTGCAGGAGTTATGTGTTTATGGTGCGGAGTAATGAAAATTGCAGAAAGAAGCGGTATGACAGAAATGTTAGCAAAGCTTTTAAGGCCTATTTTAAAAGTTATATTTAAAAAAGAAGGAAGAGATAAGGAATCTTTAGGTAGTATTGTTATGAATATTACTGCTAATATGATGGGAATATCCAATGCTGCTACTCCATTTGGGATAAAGGCTATGGAAAATATGCAAAAGTTAAATCCCAATAAGGATACAGCTTCCAATGATATGGCATTATTTTTAGTTATAAATGCTGCATGTATTCAATTTATACCAACTACTGTAATTTCCATACGAGCAGCTACAGGCTCACAAAATCCAGCAGAGATAATAATTACGGCCATAATAACTACGGCTTCAGCAGCTGTAGTTGGAGTAATTTCATGTAAAATACTTGAGAAATATTTTTAGGAGGGAATTATGAACTTAGGTAATTTTCTTGTTCCAGGAATTATAGGGTTAATAGTAACTTATGGAGTTATTAAAAAGGTAGAGGTATATAATTGTTTTGTAGAGGGAGCCAAAGACGGATTGAAGATATGCTTAAGAATTTTCCCTTATTTACTTGCTATGATACTTGCAGTATCTGTGCTTAGAGAAGCTAAAATCTTGGACTTTATAACACAAATTAGTAATCCATTGCTAAAATATGTCGGTATTCCAGGAGAACTTTTACCTCTTTTACTTATAAAGCCTTTATCGGGAAGCGGAGCTTTAGGAGTTTTTACAGATGTTTTAACAACCTATGGACCAGATAGCTTTGTAGGAAGAGTAGCATCAACTATAATGGGCTCTACAGAAACAATATTTTATACAGTGACTATTTATTTTGGAGCAGTAGGAATTAAAAAAATAAGACATACTCTATGGGCTGCCATACTTGCAGATTTAACAGCTGCTATAATGGCAGTAGTTACTGTAAAATTATTTTTTTATTAAAAACATAACCCCCTACTTGGCTAAGTAGGGGTCATAAGTTTTTTGAATTTACTTTTAAATAGTACAAAAATTACTATACCTTCAAATGACCATTGTATGGCAGTTATCCACCAAACGTATATAACTGATAGGTTCAATTTGTATATAAAAATAAGCAGCAATGGAAACCTTATAATCCAACTAGATATTAAGGACACCATAAATGGTGTTTTAGTATCACCCATACCTTTTAGGGCGCCGCCAAGTATCATTGAGATTGCCATAAATGGTTGTTCTATAGAAGCAATCATAAGGCAAAGGGTACCAAGACCTATTACTTCAAGTTCATTTTGTTTTATAAATAAGCTTATTAAAAACTTAGGGAATAGTAAAAAGGCTATGGAGCATATAAGCATTATACTTGTTCCAATTAATGTGCAGGTATAAGCGTATTCTTTTGCACCGTGTAAATCTCTTTCTCCAATTTTATGTCCAACTAAAGTTGTAGCAGCGATAGCAACTCCATTTCCAGGCATAAATGATATAGATTCTATAGTAGTTGTAATTTGATTAGCTGCAAAGGCTGTTTTGCCTAAATACATAATTAATATAGTGCCTAATAATCGTATCATGGAGAACGCTCCTTCTTGCATTGATGAAGGAATTGAGAGCTTAATAAGCTCTTTAGCTCTATAGGTATTTATATTTCTTATAAATTTAAAATGAGGTTTTATAAGAGACTTTTTTAACGTATAAAAAGTTATAAATATAAATCCAACTATATGTGCCATAGATGTAGCTATAGCTGCACCTCGTATTCCGAGTTCTGGGAAACCAAGCCTTCCAAATATTAAAACCCAATCTAAAAATAAATTTATTATATTAATTAATCCAGATGCTAAAAGAGGGATTTTAGTATTTTTACCTGCTCTAAGAACTGAATTCAACACATTCATAAGCATATTAAAAAACAACCCTATAGAGGTGATTTTCATATATATTATTCCATTACTTAGTACAGTATCCCTAGCACCAGAATAAAATAAAATTTTGGGTGCAAATATAAATGCTGCTGATGAAATTATAAATGCTAGAATAGAGCCTATGGCAAGTCCTAAAGTTGCAAATTCTTCTGAAGCAGTATTATCTTTAGAGCCAAGTTTTCTTGAGATAAGGGATACGGTTCCAACAGATATTCCCACGGAAATAAATACATTTACAAAACTGTACATTATCTCTGAACTAAGTCCTACAGTGCTTACAGCAGTTTCTCCGCCATATTTGCCAACCATCATTGTGTCAAGTACCCATATCATCATGTACAAGACCATTTCACCAACTGCAGGAAGGGCTAATTTTAAAACATCCTTTATTATATCTTTGCGTATCAAATAAGTACCTCCTTTTAAGTAATAACATTCAATCAAAGTTTATCAAAGTAATACACCACTAATTATAATACATTGTAAACAAGATAAGCAAAAACATATAAGTATATTTAAAAGAAATAAGTGAAATAATAGGAAAATCAACTAGTTGACATGGCAAAATATATGTATTAATATTAAATTTGAAATGCAATGATGGGAAGAGTAGTAAGATGAAATGCTAAAAGAGAGTCGGATAAGGTGAAAGCCGATAGCGTTAAGGTTTATGAACATGGCCCCAGAGCAAAATATCTGAAATATTAAGTAGGGTATTTCGGGTGCATCCGTTAAAATGCAAAGTGAGTTTTTCTCACTTATTGAGTCCTTTTTTGAGAAGAAAAGGAGAATTAGAGTGGTAACGCGTGAAAATGACGCCTCTATAAAGCTTAAAAGCTTTATAGAGGCTTTTTATTATATAAGAACTTTATCTAAGGAGGAATGGAAATTGAATAAGAAAACCTATTATATTACAACACCAATTTATTACCCATCAGCAAATTTACACATAGGAAATACTTATACAACAGTAGCAGCAGATGCTATGGCAAGATTTAAGCGTCTTACAGGTTATGATGTAATGTTTTTAACAGGTACAGATGAACATGGTCAAAAGATACAAAGACTTGCAGAAGCAAAGGGTGTAACACCTAAAGAATATGTAGATGAAATAGTTGCAGGCATAAAAAGTCTTTGGGGTATGATGAATATAAGCTATGATAAGTTTATAAGAACTACAGATGATTATCATATAAACTCTGTACAGGAGATATTTAAAAAACTTTATGATCAGGGAGATATATACAAGTCAGAATATGAAGGATGGTATTGCACTCCTTGTGAATCATTTTGGACTGAAACACAACTAACAGATGGAAAATGCCCAGATTGTGGAAGACCTGTAGAAAAGGCAAAAGAAGAAGCGTACTTCTTTAAGATGTCAAAGTATGCAGATAAACTTATAGAGCACATAGAATCCCATCCTGAATTTATACAACCAGAGTCTAGAAAAAATGAAATGATAAATAACTTCTTAAAACCAGGACTTCAAGATTTATGTGTCTCAAGAACTTCTTTTGATTGGGGAATTCCAGTAAGTTTTGATGAAAAGCATGTTATATACGTTTGGATAGATGCTTTAGCAAACTATATAACAGCACTAGGATATAATACAGGTAATGAAGAACTGCTAAATAAATATTGGCCAGCAGATGTTCATTTAGTGGGTAAGGACATCTTAAGATTCCACACTATTTATTGGCCTATAATGTTAATGGCACTTGGAGTTCCTCTTCCTAAACAAGTTTTTGGTCATGGATGGCTTTTAGTGGATGGAGGAAAGATGTCAAAATCTAAAGGTAATGTAGTAGATCCAGTAGTGCTCGTAAATCACTTTGGAACAGATCCAGTAAGATACTATCTTTTAAGAGAAATTCCATTTGGTTCAGATGGAATATTTAATAATGAATTATTTATAAAGAAAATTAATTCAGATCTAGCAAATGATTTAGGAAATTTATTATCTAGAACTACGGCTATGATAGAGAAGTACTTTTACGGAGTGATTCCAAGCCCTACAGCAAAGGAAGATATAGATAACGATCTTATTTCTATGGCAACCAGTGTATACTTAAAGATTGAAAAGCACATGGATGACCTAAGAATACCTGAAGCTCTAGATGAGGTTTGGACACTTATAGGAAGAGCAAATAAATATATAGATGAAACCACTCCGTGGATACTTGCCAAGGATGAAAGCAATAAGGAAAGACTTGGAACAGTATTATATAATTTAGCAGAATCTTTAAGAATAATCTCAGTATTAATTTCTGCATTCTTACCAGATACAAGTAGAAGAATAAACACTCAGCTTAACGTAGAAATTATTACTTGGGATAGCATTGCATCCTTTGACGGAACAAGTGCAGGAACAAAGCTTGTAAAAGGAGACAATTTGTTCCCAAGAATAGATGTTGATGCTAAAATAGATGAATTAAATAAATTAAAAGAAGAGCAAATGAAAAATACAGCTCCAGCTAAGGTGGAGATTCAGCCTTTAAAAGAAGAAATAACTATAGAAGACTTTGAAAAGGTAGACTTAAGAGTAGTTAAGGTAATAGAATGTGAGCCAGTTAAAGGTGCTAAAAAGCTTTTAAAGCTAAAGGTTGATTTAGGTGGAGAAGAAAGACAGGTAATATCAGGAATAGCAAAGTTTTATAAACCTGAAGAACTTGTAGGAAAATATGTAGTTTTAGTTGCAAATTTAAAACCTGTAAAATTAAGAGGGGAACTTTCTCAGGGTATGATACTTGCAGCGGCTACTGAAGATGATAGTAAATTATTTACCGTAGGGGTTCCAGAAGAACTTCCAACTGGAAGTATAGTGAGATAATAATGGTTATAAAAAGTTCAGGGTTATAATTGACCCTGAACTTTTTAATAACTAAGGCTTTTATAGAAATGTATACAAAAATTAAAATATGGTATAATTTTAAAATAAGTATTTTCAAAGGAGATAGCATATGTATATTTTTGATTCTCATGCTCATTATGATGACAATTCATTTGATAAAGATAGAGAAAACCTAATAGAGGAAATTAAAAATAGTAATGTAATAGGTGTATTAAATTGTGGTGCATCCTTAGAAGGAGCTATAAAATCTGTTGAACTATCAGAAAAATATGATTTTTTCTATGCAGCTGTAGGAATTCATCCAGAACATGCAGATGAGGTAAATGATAGTACTATAAGCAAGATAAGAGAGTTATCAAAGTCTAAAAAGGTTAAGGCTATTGGAGAGATAGGTTTAGATTATTATTGGGAAGAAAACCCGGATAGGGAAGTACAAAAACAAGCCTTTATAAAACAAATGGAGTTAGCTAGAGAATTAAATTTACCTGTAATAATACATGATAGAGATGCCCATAAGGATACTTTAGAGATAATGAAAATGTTTCCGGAGGTAGTAGGGGTAGTTCACTGCTTTTCAGGAAGTGTGGAATTTGCAAGGGAATGCCTAAGTTTGGGTTACTATATAGGGTTTACTGGAGTGGTAACATTCAAAAATGCAAGGAAAATTTTAGATGTGGCTAAGATGGTTCCAGATGATAAAATATTAGTTGAAACAGATTGTCCATATATGGCACCTACTCCTTTTAGAGGAGAAAGAAATAGATCGGACTATATAAAATACATAATAGAAAAACTAGCAGAAATAAGAGATATCAGTGAGGAAGAAATTGGAAAACAGCTTATTTTGAATGTTAGGAAGTTGCTTAAAATATAATAATAGTGTAAAATTTGTATATATCAAAGGTTAGATAACTTTTAATACCTAGAGGTAATGGTAATAATTTAAAGAGAGGTATAATATAATTATATTAACATATTTTACCATTGAATCCATCAAGAGGACTGTCTATATTGAATTAAAACGCTATCATTAATTTTTATAAAGTTATTTATGTACAATGTTACATTTTAGATGGTCAAAGTACAAAAATTTGACAAAATGCGCCAAGTAAATTATAATAATCAAATGTTTGTGCATTTTGCCAATAGGAGGTTTTTGTGATGGAAAAGGTAAAAAGGTATCTAAAAAATCATTTTTCCAATGGTCCTAAGGCAACATTTCTTGTATTACTAGTAGTAATAGGCGCAGTTATATTTATAACTAATACAAGAAAAACAGTTTATGTTTATATTGACGGAAAAGAAAATAAAGTAACTACGTTTAGACATACTGTAAATGATGTTTTAACATCTAATAACATAATACTAGGACCAAAAGATAAGACGTCAATTGGGATTGACAGTAAAGTAAAAAATCAAGATAAGATATATATTAAAAAAGCAATGGATGTACAGGTCGAAGTAGATGGAAAGACATTAACTATGAACTCTGCAGAAAGTGATATAGAATCCATGCTTAAGGTAGAGGGCATAAAAGTTAATGAAGCTGATAAAATATTACCATCAAAAGATCAGCCATTAGAAAAGGGCTTAAAAGTTGCTATAATCAGAGTTGAAACTAAGACCATTAAGGAAGCAAAGGCTTTAGCTTACTCAACAGTTACAAAAAATGACGGTGGGTTAGAGAAGGGTAAGCAAAAGGTAGTTCAGTCTGGAATGGCTGGAGAAAAATTAGTAACTACTAAGGTTACTTACGAAAATGGGAAAGAGGTTTCAAGAAAGGTTGTAAGTGAAGCAGTAACTAAAAAGCCTGTACAAAAGGTAGTGGCTATGGGAACAAAGCCTAAGGTACAACCAGTATCTACTAAGTATTCTGCTTCTCGTGGATCAAGTAGCGAAGGTGGTACAACAATAATAAGTGTTAGATCTACAGCATACTCACCTAGAAAAGATTATGGAAGAGCTACTACTGCATCTGGGATGGTTGCAGTAAGAGATGCTAATGGAACAAGTACCGTAGCAGTGGATCCAAGAGTGATTCCGCTAGGTACTAAGCTATATATAGAAGGCTATGGGTATGCAATTGCTGCAGACACTGGACTTGCAATTAAAGGAAATAAGGTGGATCTTTTCTTTAATACGCTTAGTGAAGCTAGAAATTGGGGAGCTAGATACGTAAATGTTCATATAATTAATTAAAGGAGCCTATGGCTCCTATTTTTATACTTTTAGGAGGAAAAAAATGATTAAAGAAGTAATCGTAGTAGAAGGAAGAGATGACATTACTGCAGTGAAAAAGGCAGTGGATGCAGAAATGATTGCCGTAGGCGGATTTGGTATAAATGAAAGGGTTATAGATAGAATAAGAGAAGCTCAAAGAAGACAAGGAGTAATAGTACTTACAGATCCAGATTATGCTGGCCAAAAGATAAGAAACTTAATATCCAGAAAGGTTCCAGGTATAAAGCATGCTTATATATCAAGGGATGAGGGAACAAAGGATGGAGATATAGGAGTGGAAAATGCAGCTCCAGAAGCTATAATAAAAGCATTAAATTCAGCTAAGTGTGAAGTTAAGGAAAAGAGGGAGGAATTTACCTTACAAGATTTGATTTTCTTTAGGCTAACTGGAAATAATAATGCTAAAGATAGAAGAGATAAGCTTGGCAAGATATTAAGAATAGGGTATTGTAATACTAGTCAATTTGTTATCAGATTAAATAATTATGGAATAACAAAGGAAGAGTTTATAGAGGCAATCAAACAAATGGAAAGGGAGAATAGTAATGGATAACACAACACAACAAGTAGTAAATAAGTATAATTTTAAGTTTTCAAAAAGTTTAGGACAAAATTTTTTAATAGATGATCAAGTTTTAAGAGATATAGTAACAGGTGCGGAAGTAAATAGTGACGATTTTATAATAGAAATAGGGCCGGGAGTAGGGACTCTTACGAAGGAATTACTGCAAGTAGCTAAAAAGGTGTGTGCAATAGAGCTAGACAAAGATTTAATACCAATATTAAATGAAGAATTAAGGGAATTTGAAAATTTTCAGTTAATAAATAAGGATGCATTAAAGATAAATTTTGATGAAATAATTGGAGAAGAAAAGTCTGTAAAGCTTGTGGCAAATTTACCATACTATGTGACCACGCCTATAATTGCAAAGCTTCTTACAGAAGGATATAAATTCAAATCTTTAACAATAATGATTCAAAAGGAGGTAGCAGAGAGAATTGATGCAAAGCCAAGTACCAAAGAATATGGAGCATTATCGTTATTAGTTCAATATTATTGTGATACTGAGCTCGTTAGAAAAGTATCACCAGCTTCATTTATACCAAGGCCTAAGGTAGATTCATCAGTAATAAAACTTAGCAAGTTAGAGAGTCCAAGAGTTAAGGTAGAGGATGAGAAGTTATTCTTTAAAATTATAAGAGCTTCATTTAATATGAGAAGAAAAACACTTTGGAATGCGTTGAAAAGCCTAGGGCTTAGCAAAGATTTATTGGAAAATGCACTGAAGGAATGTGACGTGGATCCTAAAAGAAGAGGAGAAACACTTTCAATATATGAATTTGCTAATCTTTCTAACTCTATACATAGAAATAAGTAAAAAATATTTATAAGTTTTATGTTAAATGGTCACTTTTTGAATGGAACCTCATATATTATAATGAATATAATATATGGGGGTACGTTAATTGGTACAGAAAAAGAATTATAGTAGGTACTTTATAATACTTCAGGAAGATGAAAAGGGTTTTGCTATAGCTTCCGATAAACCTCCTACAGGTTATGTAAAACTTGAAGTGAAAAATAATAAATGTAAGGTTTCTTATTATGTACAAAATTTAAAGAAAGAAACTACACCTTACTTTATGGCACTAGTTTCAGGGAAGAAGAATGGAAGCAGAATAATTAAGGTAGGAGAGTTAAACATAGATGATTATGGAAGAAACGACGTTTCCTATGAATATCCTATAGAAGATATAGCATATGTAGGATTAAATGTAGAAAATGTTATAGGAGCGGCAATAGTTAAACTGCCAGACAAAAACATAGTGCCTGTACTTAGCGGATTTTTAACCACTGATATTCCGAAATGGAAGGAATTTTTGCTGCTAGAAGGAAAGACAAGAGCAGGTGAGGAAGTTTCAGAAGAAAAGAATATATTTGATAAATATGAAGAAAATATTGAAGCAGCTAAAAGAGAAGAAAACATAATAGTTAAAGAAGAGAGCCCTAAGGAAAGTTTATCAGAAGAATTGAAGGCTACAGAAGAAGTTATAAAAGATGAAGAAAAAGCTAGGATAGATGAAAGTATAAAAGGTGAAGAAAAAGCTAGGATAGATGAAAGTATAAAAGATGAGACTGAAGTTATAGAAAGCAATAAAGAACCTGAACTACAAGATGTAGATGATTATGTAAATGTTAGAGTAGAAGAAGAACAAGAAGAGCCAATAGATAATCCAATAGATAATATAGAAGTTATAGTTGAACCTATAGATGAAAAATTGATTAGAGATAAGGACGATTTACCAAAGGGAAGAACAGGAGAATTTTTCAAAAACTTAGTTAAGGATTATGATGAGGTAAAGGATATATCAGAAATAAAAAGATGTAAGTGGTATAGAATTCCTATAAAAGATATTAATAATATGTGTGGATTAAAAAACTATAATAAGTATGCAGTTATATACTACCCTATGATGAATTATTATCCTTATATTAAGAAACAGGGATATTTCTTATTAGGATATAAATGTGACAGGGATGGGAAATTAAAATGTTTAGTTTATGCGATTCCAGGAAAAAGAGATAAATGTGATCAGCCTTATGGAGGTAAATCTGGATTTGTTACTTGGGTTCCAAGTAGAGGAAAAGAAGATGAGGGGTATTGGTTAATGTTTTATGATTTTAGAAAGTCAACTATTCTTATTCCTGTAAAGTAGGTATGCAGATTTGCATACCTTTTTATATTAAATATATTTTTATAAAAATTAATAAATACAGCTTTTTTCACATATATTTTATTATTGATAAAGTATGTGGAGGTGAGCGATAACCTTTTAAGGTTTGACGGTATGAGACTTATAATTGTAAATAAAAAAAGACTAGGCGTCACCATAATTATAGTAGGGCTTATGATAACTATGTTTGGTATTCAAAGTATATTTAAAGATAGTATAAAACTAACCTCCCTTATGCAAAGTAACATAAATTCTTTAAAAGAGTACTCTGCTTTAAATGGCAAGGTAACCTATAAACTTCCTTATGATTGGATTTCAGAAAAAAGAGATTTTGGTGGAGAAGAAATAATATACCATAACGATTTTCAAG
The DNA here is from genome assembly GCF_016908015.1 of Clostridium pascui. GTDB lineage: Bacteria > Bacillota > Clostridia > Clostridiales > Clostridiaceae > Clostridium_AK > Clostridium_AK pascui. The sequence goes on along the minus strand of NZ_JAFBDB010000003.1, from coordinate 363,069 downwards.
CTAAGGATTTTAAGGTATATGGCTTTGTAGAAGTGTGGAACTTAAATCAAGACTTGAAAACTTTTATAGAAAGAAGTAAAGATATATCCTTTAAACAAAATATTGTAGAAGGATATAAGTTATCTAATGTAAAAGTTAATGATAAGGATTCCTATTATATTGAATATTCTCTAATAAATTCACAAAATATAAAGTATAAGGCATTTGAATATTTCATACCAGATGGCAACAAGTTTGTAAGATTTTCTTTTTTTACAAGGGAAGATAACTTCAAGGAGAATATGCCCACTATATTTAAAGCTATAGTGGAAACATTAAAAATAAGTTAGAGCTGGTCTATTATTTTATAGACCAGCTTATTTTTTATAAATATATTTATATGCTATAATAATGGATAATGGAGGTGATAGGAAGTGAGGCCGGTATTGTTTATGTTATTTGCAAGGCCAATTTATGGATATGGCACAATGATAGCTATAGGCATATTAGCTGCATTGGCACTCTTGGATTCAAGGGTAAAAAGAAATAGTAATTATCATGAAGATTATATTTATAATATGTCTTTAATAGCGATACTTTCAGGGATACTTGGAGGCAAGCTTTTATACATAATAACTGAGATAAGAAATGTGATAGAAAACCCTTCTTTGTTAAGAGATATTGGAAGTGGATTTGTCATATATGGTTCTATAATTGGGGGAGCTATTTCAATATTTTTTTATTGCAAACGGAAGAAGTGGAATGTGTTAGATACTTTTGATTTAATAATACCTTCAATACCTTTAGCGCAAGGTTTTGGAAGAATAGGGTGCTTGCTTGCAGGGTGTTGTTATGGAAAACCTACAAAGCTTCCTATAGGGATTGTATTTAACAATTCACCTTTTGCACCTTCAGCGGTACATCTTCACCCTACACAAATTTATTCATCTATATTTGACTTTTTATTAGCAATATTTTTAGTTTGGTATGATAAAAGAAAAAATAAAAAGGGAAGTACATTTGCTTTATATGTAATTATTTATAGTATAGGAAGAATAATAGTAGAAGTATTTAGAGGAGACCCAAGAGGTGAAATTTCAATATTATCTACATCACAATTTATAAGTGTTTTTACATTAATCATTGGTATAGTTATATTTAATATAACAAAGCCTAAAGTAAATTTTAATAATTAACCTAGGAGGTTAAGAAATTGATAAAGTTAAAAAAGTTTTTCAGATTTAAAGCTATGATCATTACAATTACCTTAGTAAGTACTCTTTTTTCAGGATGTAATACAATAGAAAATATGAAGGTAAAGTTAGGATTAAAAAATACAAATTTTGAATATATAAAGCAAAATAAGGTACAAAAGATTGTAATACAAAATACTCGAGATCAAGGATATAGATTTATAGTAACAGATAAGAATGTAATAAAAGAATTATATGATATGCTATCTTCTGCAAAGGAGGTTGAAGAAAAATCTACTCTTCAGCCAGATTACATATTTGAAATGCATGAGGCACATGATAAAGTACATAAGTTTAATTATGTTGCAGGATTAGATAAAAAAAGTGGTGGTAATCTTTATAGTGAAGATAAGACTTATATTGTATCAAAGAGAATAGATAATGATATTATAAAAAGTTTTTGGAACATAAGGATTCCAAAAGACTTCACAGATATATATTATGGTTCACTTATAGAAACTCTGAATAGCTATATAAAGGATACAAAAACAACAAAAAAAATAGGAGTTAACTTAGATGAGGATAGAGAAATTGCAAAATTTATTTTATCTACAGATTTAGAAGATTTTAAAAATAAGTTAAATGATAAAAATATAAATGGAGAACTAGTAAAAGGTAATGCTACAGAATATGATGTGATAATGACAGTTAAAACCCAGGGGTATAATAGATTAATGTATAAGAGCATAATTACCTTTTATAATAGGCAAGAAAAAAATACAGAACAGTATTATGTAGTTGCAAACTATGAAAATAGGAGTTGGCATTTGAATGCTACTAAAGATAAGCCTAGTAACTTTTAGATATTAATATAATTTATATAAGGGTTTTTATAACATTTTTTTAGTGCTATAATAAATAAAGTTTTATAATACATATTTAAGGAGGAATAGAAATGAGTGATTGCAATAGTTGTCCTAGTAAGGGAAGCTGTAATAGTAATTCATCCACATGTTCTAAGGATGTGCCAAAGCACGGAAATATAAAACATATTATAGGAGTAATAAGTGGAAAAGGTGGAGTTGGTAAGTCCACAGTAACTGGCATTTTAGCAGTACAACTCCAAAAAGCTGGATTTAAAGTTGGAGTACTTGATGGAGATATAACAGGTCCTTCTATGCCAAGATTTTTTGGAATAAACGAAGAACGAGCAGAAATACATCAAGTAGAAAATAGTGAAGAAGCAAAGTTCATGCCTGTTCAAACATCCTTGGGTATAAAGGTAATATCCTTAAATCTTTTAACAGAGGAAGAAGAGCAGCCTGTTATATGGAGAGGCCCTGTAATAACTGGTGTATTGAAGCAAATGTATTCAGACACAGTTTGGGGAGATTTAGATTATCTTTTAATTGATATGCCTCCAGGAACAGGAGATATAGCATTAACTATAATGCAAAGTATGCCTGTAGAAGGAATGGTAGTTGTATCTACACCTCAAGATATGGTATCCATGATAGTTAAAAAGGTTGTAATAATGGCAGAAAAAATGGACGTAAAGGTATTTGGTGTAGTAGAAAATATGTCTTATATACAATGTGATAAATGTAGTGAAAAAATTAGAGTATTTAGCAAAAAATCAGCTGAAGAGCAGGCAAAATACTTAGGAGTGCCTTTAATGGCAGAGATGCCTATAAATTTGGATTTAGCTGAAAGTTTAGAGAGCGGTCAAGCGGAAAGATTTGTGTTATTAAATGGGGATTATGAAAATTTATTAGATAATTTTATAAAGTTAAGCAAGTAACTAAATACTAGAACATGAGTTAAAAATTAAATTTTAAAATTTAATAAAATAGTAATAAAGAATCATGAGTGGGGTAAAATATATATAGTTCAAAGTAAAAGGAGGAATTGTATTATGCAAGCATATGTTGATAAGGATCTTTGTATATCATGTGGACTATGTCCAGCAATAGCTGGGGATGTATTTGAAATGGATGACAGTACTGGAAAAGCAACAGTTGTAGTAGATGAAGTTCCATCTGGCTCAGAAGATGCTGCAAAGGAAGCAGAAGGAAGTTGTCCAACTAATGCTATAAAAGTAGAATAATAAAAATAATAAAAGCATGTAATGATTTTTCATTACATGCTTTTCATTTAATGACTATGAATTGAATTTTTATTTAAAATAGAATATATTTGATTAACAGGAATTAGTGTAAGTATTACAATACAAATTAAGCCATCTATTGCTAAATAAGAAGCATTGTATATAAGGGGGTATAAATAAGGTGGCATTCCCTCTAGAGCATTACTTCCCCAAAATACTACATCTGAAATAAAGTGGAATGTAAATCTTCCTAATACAGCTATAGCTGCAGCAATTAAATTTTTGTCTTTAAAAAAGCCTGCAAGTCCTAGGGTCATAAATGGTAAAGGATAATCAAATAATACCTGTACAGGATGAAGTATATAAGATCCTAAAATTAAACTTAATATACCATACATGAAACCAGTTAGAAATCCTATTTCAGGTCCGTAAAATAATGAAAGAAGAATAATAGGTACAATTTCACCTAATGTAATAGATCCTCCGCTAGGAAATTCTGCAATCTTAAATAAATTAAGGATTACAGATAATGCAAGACCAATACTTAAAGGTATTCCAGCACTGGAATACCTTATAAAGCGATCAAGACTGCTTCCCTACGCTGGTATTATCCAGATCAGGTGATGAGAGTTAATGACTAAATCATTTCTCAGCCGAGTTCGGCACCTCTAGCACGGTTTATTAATTTTACATAACTTATTATATAGTATTATATATGTATTTTCAAGAATGGTGTATTTATTAAAAGAAGTCTACAAGTTTATCATTTCCAGGATGAAGGGGACTAGGATCTACATTTACCATATCTCCGAGCTGTATATGCTCAGATAATGTAAGTCTGTTAATTTCCATAGTAGTACCATCTTCTAAAGCAACTAGAGCATCTGAGCCTATTAAATCTATTATCCTGCCTTTCATGCGCAATACCTCCTTTTTAGTTAGTATTGCCTATAATTAAGTAAATTATTTTATTTCAATGTTTACTTTTTTATCTAGTATGTGCCACCAGGTATTCCCTATATTTAAAGGAATAGGATTTCCGAGATTATCTATAAGTTCTGTACTAGAATCTAAGCTGGATTGTTTCCACTTTCCTTTAACTACTTTACCGTTGCTTATAACTAGACAATCCCCTTCACCAATTAGTTGTATATCAACATGTAAATTATCACTTTGAAGTGTTATGTCTGTAAGTTGAATAACAATATTTTTTGCTTGAATAGGAGTATTATTGTCGCTGTCTATAGAGGGGGAACCGTCCATATATTTGACATATAAGCTATCTTTAAATATATAAGAAGTATTATAATATTTATTTACTTTTATAGTAACTGAATTAGAGCTATCAAGATTTGAATTTTCCCAATAGGATTTATCAAAATTATAAGTCGATGTAGGTTTGGATATAAGATTTTTTTCTGAAATTAAATTTCTCATATTTTCGGTGGATGTATATAAGCTATGTTCATACTTTCTAGACTTATCTCGCCAATAATACTTTTCATATATAAATTCATTTAAGCTTGGCAAATTTTCAGCCTCAATTTGAGTTTTAGCCTCTTCGCTATATCCACAATGTCCAAAAGGTAATTTATGAAGTTTAGATAAATCTAAAAAGTAAGGGCGGGCACTTCGAACTGGGCCAATTTTTTTAGGATTGTTTTTGTGAAATAACGCAATAAATCTTGGAATTCCTCCTTCAGCCATGGTTTCATATACGATATCAGCATCTACAAGGCCAGATTGTGGACGAGCATCCTTAGAATTTTCCACAATAACCATAAAGGGGATATTATTCAAGGTATTTTTAGAGACTTGTTCTCCAGTATAAGGCGATATATATTTTTCTTCCTTTTCAACTATGTTATCTTTTGGTTTATCTTCGATATTTTTAGTACTTTGAGTACAGCTCGATAATAAAAGTATAAGAATTACTGAAATAAGAGATATAAACTTTTTCATAATACTGCCCCCATCATAAAATAAATTTATTTTAGAATAATTTTACATTTTATGGATTTTATAATCAAACTTATAAACCTTATATTTAGGCGTATTTAATGTTAATTATTCACTTTTAAGTGATTTTACTGCAAATAACTCTCTTTTAAAAAATAAGAAACTTATTATTAGAATAACAGTAAAAAATATAAGAAGAAGGGGTTAAACATGGAGATAGCTTTTTATAAACTGATTTTATAAGCTGGTATAAAAACATTTTGCATAGTATAATGGGTTAGTGTTTACGCAATATATAGTAGGGGAGGATTATGTGTATGCTACATGTTGTAAAAAGAGACGGAAGAAAGGTCTCTTTTAATTCGATGAAAATTACAAATGCCATAAAGAGAGCGGCAGAGGAAACTGGATATAAAATAAGAGAAAGTGAGTTTATAGATTTAACTCAAAAGATAATTTCTAGTTTGGAGCAAAGAGAAGTTCAAGAAGTTACTGTAGAAGAAATACAAAACACAGTAGAAAAGGTTTTAGTTGGAAGTGAATATAAAGAAATAGGTTTTGTATATTCAAATTATAGAAGAGAAAGAACAAATATACGTGAAATAAAGTCAGACTTAATGAAGGCCATAGAAAAAATCGGAGTAGAAACCGATAGAGATAATGCCAATGTAGGAAATAATTTCTCGTCCAAGCTTTTAAGAATAGCTAGTGAATCAAATAAGTGGCATAATCTTGCAAGTATGCCTAAACATTTAGCTAAAGCACATGAGAATGGAGATGTGTATTATCATGACCTTGATAGTTACAATTTGACAACAAATTGTTTACATATACCTACTAGAGAAGTTTTAGAGAGAGGGTTTAATACAGGATATGGAACTATAAGACCTCCTAGAAGAATAGAGTCAGCAGCAGAACTTTCATGTATATTATTACAATCTACACAAAATGATATGTTCGGTGGCCAATCTCATCCTAATTTTGATAATGATATGGGAGTATTTGTAGATTATACTAGACAGGAGATAACGAGAGAATTAAAGGAATATGGTATAGATGAAGATAAGATTGATTCTATAGTACATAAGAAGCTTAGGAAAACCATAGAGCAGGCTATGCAGGGTATAGTGTATAACCTGAACACTATGCATTCCCGTGCGGGATCCCAGGTTCCATTTAGTTCAATTAATATAGGAATACCAGAAAATGATGATGCAGCATTAGTATGTGAAATATTCCTTTTAGAGTATGAAAAGGGATTAGGTAATGGAGAACAACCAGTATTTCCAAATATAATATTTAGGGTAAAGGATGGAGTAAATAAAAAGAAGGAAGATCCGTACTATTATCTATTTAAACTAGCATGTAAAGTAGCAAGTAAAAGAATGAATCCAACTTTTATGAATATAGATGCAGACTTTAATCTTGAATACTATAATCAAGGATATATTCCAGCAACTATGGGATGCAGAACTCGAGTTCAGTCAAATATAAATGGAGAAGCAGAGGTAAAGGGAAGAGGGAACATTGCACCAACAACTATAAATTTACCTAGAGTGGGGATACTTGCAAAGGGTGACTTAGATAAGTTCTTTGAACTTTTACAAGGTAGATTAGAATTAGCTAAAGAATCATTAATCCATAGATATGGGATACTTAAGAGATTAAAGGTTAAGGATCTTCCCTTTGTAGCGGGACAGGGACTTATGAAAGGCTCAGAAGGATTACTTCCAGATGATTCTATAGAACCAATATTAAAGCAAGGCACTTGGGGAATAGGGTTTATAGGACTTGCAGAAACATTAATTGCCTTAACTTCACATCACCATGGTGAAAGTGAGCATGCAAGGGAGCTAGGAATAAAGATAATATCATATATAAGAAACTTCACAGATAAAGCTACAGAAGAAACAAAATTGAATTGGAGCGCTTATGCAACTCCAGCAGAAGGCTTAAGTGGAAAGTTCATATTACAAGATAAAAAGATATTTGGAGAAATAAAGGGAGTTACAGATAAAAAGTATTATACAAACAGTTATCATATACCAGTTGGATTTCCAATATCTATAAAGGATAAAATAGATATAGAAGCACCTTATCATGCAATATGCAATGGTGGACATATAACTTATATAGAACTAGATGATTATCCAACAGAAGATGTAATAATGGATATTCTAAATTATGCCTATAATTATACTAATATAAATTATTTAGGGATAAACTTTCATATTAAATATTGTAAAGAATGCGGAACTTATCTAAATAATGAAGAAGATAATTGCCCTAAATGTGGTAGTGAAAATATTCAAGGCATTTCTAGAGTTACAGGATATTTAAGTTTAGATGAAAGATTTGGAGCAGGAAAAGTAGCTGAAAGAAATGACAGGTTATCTCATACTAATCATATTTCATTTTACAATAAGGGTAATTTATAATGAACTATTTGCAAGTAGCGGGATTTTTGGATAATTCACTTGCCAATGGAGAAGGCTTAAGGTCAGTGGTGTTTGTTTCAGGATGTAGTCATAAGTGTAGTGGATGCCATAATGAAATTATGCAAGATTTTGCTTATGGAGATAAAGTTCTAATAGATGAAGTTCTTCAAAGAATTAGAAGTAATATTCCAGTTATTAAAGGAGTTACTTTTTCTGGTGGGGAACCTTTCGAACAAGCAGGAACATTATCACAACTAGCTAGAGATATAAAAAGGTTTGAATTAAATATATGGTGTTATACTGGATTTACCTTTGAGGAAATTATAAATAGTATGTCTGACAATAAACAGTGGCAAGAATTACTATATCAAATAGACGTTTTAGTAGATGGAAGATTTGAAGAAAGTAAAAGGAATAACAAATTAAAATATAAAGGTTCTTCAAATCAGCGAATAATAGATGTTAAAAAATCACTTGAAAAAAGAGAAGTTATATTATTCATTCCTTGAAGTATTAATATAAAACATATATAATACAATATGAACGAATTTCATGTGTAGGGGTGAAAAAATGAAAGACACAAGAGATATAGAAGTTTGTGGATGTTGTGAAATACATAGCGATTGTGTGCAATGTGTAAAAAAGGATATGCTTGATAATAATACATTTTTAGGGCTTGCGGAGTTATTTAAAGTTTTAGGGGATTATACTAGAATAAAAATCATATATGCTCTTTTAAAAAAAGAATTATGCGTTTGTGATATAGCAGAGCTCTTAGATATGAGCCAGTCCTCTATATCTCATCAACTTAGAACATTAAAAGCTGCAAGGCTTGTTAAGTTTAGAAAAGAAGGCAAGGTTGTTTATTATTCTCTTGATGATGAACATATAGACCATATATTAAATGCTTCCTTAGAGCATGTAGAACATAATTAAAAAAGAGCCTGTAAGTATTTACAGGCTTTTTATTTGTAATTTAATATGAAGACTTCATTGGTCATGTCAGAAATGTCTCCAGTTATATTTATAAAGTTGTCATTTGATTTTTTCACATTTTTTATAAATGTTAAAAAGTTTTCTACGCCATCTAGTGGAAAGGAAAGTGCAGGAGTTTTGTAATGCATGGGTATAATTATATGACTTTTTAAGAATTTTGTAAGTTCATAAGCTGCCTTGGCGTCAATAGTGTAATTTCCTCCTACAGGTATCAGAAGAATATCAATATTTCCCAGGGAAATAATATCATCTTTACTTAGAGGGTGCCCTAAATCTCCTAAATGACATATTTTATAACCATCTACAGTAATTACATATATAGTGTTTTCTCCACGCTTACTACCCTTTGTTTCATCGTGAAAAGATGGAAAACCTAAAATAGGAATATCACATAGGTTAAATGCTCCAACTTTGTCTAGTATATGAGCTTTTGATGAATCTAGATTTTTCGTATAATCATGATCAAAATGATGATGGCTTATTGTTACAATATTTACATCTCCATTGAAAGTTTTATATCCTACGCTTTCATCAAATGGGTCGGTAAGAATTTTCCTACCTTTAGAATCTTCAATTAAAAATGAAGAATGACCTAGCCAAGTAATTTTCATGTATAGCACCTCTTTTAAAATTATAGTAGTTATATTATAACTCTATTTATAATTCTTTATTTTATATATTTAAGAAATTTTTAAAAGCGTGTATATGAGAGATATTTTTCTGAAAATAATAAATAAACTTTTAATTGACAAGCTGTTTTCCTATTGTTATAATATTCTCATAAAACGAATTAAATAATTACTGTTCATTATATCGGTATGCAGACGAATATTAAAAAATTTGTATACATAAGTATGATGAAGCCGGTTTTCTTAAATATTAAGAGAACCGGCTTATATTTTTTGAGGAGGATGGTTATATGTTAGCAAAAAATAACCCTATTGGAGTAATGGATTCAGGAGTAGGTGGACTTACTACAGTAAAGGAACTTCAAAAACTAATATCAACGGAAAACTTAATATACTTTGGAGATAATAAAAACGTACCTTATGGAAATAAAACAGAAGAAGAAATAATACACCTTACTAGAGGAGCTATAGAATTTTTAATTAATGAAGGAGCTAAGGTAATAGCCGTAGCATGCAATACAATATCAACTATCATAGATAAGATAGCAGCAGATTACGATGTGAAAATAATAAAGGTTATAGACCCAGTGGTAGATTATATTAAAAATAGTTTAAATGTGGACAAGGTAGGATTAATAGCTACGAATTTTACTGTAAAAAGTGGATATTACGATAGAATGCTAGGAGATATAAAGGTATATGGAAAAGGGTCACCAGAGCTTGCTGCTATGGTTGATAGTGGAAAGATAGATAGGGAAGAGGCTAAAAGAGCTATAAAAATTCATATGGAAGATGTGTTAAAAGCTGGTGGAGATATTAAGCATGTAATACTTGGTTGCACTCATTATCCTATAATAAAGGATATATTTGAAGAATGCTATCCGGAAATAAATTTTATAAATCCTGCCTATGAGCAAGCGGTAGCCGTTATAAATTACTTAAGGGAAAATTCTCTTTTGAAACATGAAGGGAATGGAAGCTTTAAAGTATATACCACAGGAGCATCAGACCCATATAATGTAATAATGAATATGTTAAATATGAAAATGCCTGAAGAAATAATTAAATATGAAAAAGAACTAGCTTTAGTTTAATTTTAAATTCAGACTGTTATTTAAAATAACAGTCTGAATTTTTGTGTAAAAAATTTAATTTTTTAACAATTTCGTAATAAATTATTGTATAATTTTAATAGAGGACTTTGCGTAATAATAAGAGGGGGGAAGTAGCATGAAATATGAAAAGAACACAATATACATCACGGGAATTGCACATTCTAATAGCAGTGACCCAATCACAATACAATATAACATTTTTTTCCTGGGGGTAATAATAAATAAGGACACATCGCAGATAGTGGATATAGCATGTAATGCTATAAGTCCTATTACTGTAGAGTTTATAAAATCTATTATAGTTGAACACAACATAGTAGATGACATTCAAAAAATTATTTGTGAAATACAAGAACGATTTTTTGGAACCTCACAAAAGGCTCTTATTGTAGCCCTTAAGGATGTACATAACAAGTATTTGGTAGAATTAAAAAAACACAAAAAGTAACAATAAAATAAATATAAAGGAGAAAAGATGGGTGGCATTATAGTAACTTTTATAATTTGTTTTGTAATTCTTATAGGTAGTGTGCTTAAAGGGGTATATATAGGATATCCTCTTATAATAAGTCTTATGCTGTTTATATACACTGCAGTAAGAAAAGGGTTTCCTGTAAAAGATGTATTAAAAATGGCGTATAAGGGTGGAAAAAAATCCCTCGTAGTAGTCAAGATATTTTTAATTATAGGTGGGATAACAGGAATTTGGATGGCGAGTGGTACTGTACCATCACTTGTTTTTTATGGGATGAAGTTTTTAAAACCAGAACTTTTCATATTATTTGCATTTTTAATAAGTTCATTTGTATCCTTTCTTATAGGTACATCTCTTGGAACAGTTAGCACTGCAGGTCTAGCTCTAATTGTAGTTGCAAGAGGAGGAGGGGTAAATGAAGTAATTACAGCAGGTGCAATTATTTCCGGAATATATTTTGGTGATAGATGTTCACCTATGTCCTCGAGTGCTAGCTTAGTTGCTACTCTAACGGAAACTGAGCTTTATACTAATATAAAAAACATGTTCAGAACAGCCATAGTTCCATTTGCATTAGCGTCAATATTTTATACACTTTATTCTTATAAATATCCTTTAAATACCATGGGATCCACTATAGCTGACGAAATTGTAAAGGTTTTTAATGTTGGAATTATAGTACTTTTACCAGCAGGTATTATTTTGATACTCTCACTTTGTAGGGTTAATGTCAAGGTATCCATGCTTATAAGTATAATTGTAGCAATATTTATAAGTGTGTTAGTACAACATAACGGTTTTATTAGTTCTCTTAAATATGTACTTTTAGGATATGTTATGGAAAATGACAGCCCTCTTAAAGCTATAATGAAAGGTGGAGGCGTAATATCTATGGTAAAAGCATCTATAGCTGTATTCATATCTTCATCCTTCACGGGAATTTTTGAGGGAACCGAAATGTTAAAGTCTGTAGAGAGCTTAATTAATAAGGCCCAAAATAGGCATCAATTATTTTTAGCAACTGTTGCTACAAGTACAATAACTGCAGCTTTTGGATGCAGTCAAACTTTAGCTGTTATATTAACTCATATGCTAGTAAAAGATGCTTATGAAAAGAAATCTATAAGCAAGTATGATTTAGCTATAGATTTAGAAAACACAGCTATAGTTATTTCAGCTTTTGTACCTTGGAATATAGCATTACTAGTTCCGCTTACTACTCTTAATGTAAGCGTGAGTTCAGAACTCTATGCAAGTTACTTGTATTTCATACCACTAGTAAGTTATGCTTTTTATAAAGTTGGTAGCTTAAAGGTAAATAAAGATATAAATATAACTACCTAATTATAGATTTAGATGAATTTTTAATATATTTTAAATTTTATGTGGAAAACTGAAGTAATCCTAATTATAATATAATTGTAGCTTAAGATAATAAACTTGCTACATATGAATGTTAGTATAAATTTTGGGGGTGGCGAGTTGAGAAGAAACAAAATGATGTTTTTGATAATATCATTTATGATGAGTTTTTTGTTTTTAAGTAACGCTGTTGTATATGCAGCAGAAGACTACATACAATGGAAGACTACGTATAGTATTTCAGATTTAAGTAAGAGCTGGAATATAAAATTTAATTATCCTATAAACGCAAGTTCAGTGAATGAAAGTAACTTTATGATGGTAGATGATTCTGGACAGAATATTGGAATAAGTGCTGTTTTAAATTCTGATAATAGGTCTGTAACAGTGGCTTTAAAATCAGGAGTAAAATATGAAGTTGGGAAAAACTATACTTTGACAATAAGCAAAAATGTGAAAAAAACTTCAGGAGATACGTTAAAACAAGATGTAAAAATGAATTTTACTGTAAAGTCTTCACCATTGAATCCACCAGTAAGTAATAACTTCAAGGTAGTATTAGATGCAGGTCACGGTGGACAAGATGATGGAATAACTGGACTTAACGGATTGAAAGAAAAAGATTTAGCCTTAAGTGTAGCATTAAAGGCTGGAGACATTTTAGAACAAAAAGGCATCGATGTAACTTATACTAGAATAAATGATGATATAAGTTGGGCAGCGGATGATATGAATTCACGTTTTTCACAGCTTAGTACTTCTGGTGCCAGCTATGTAGTAAGTATACATGCCAATTTAGCAGGAAGTATGGATGCTTCTGGGCTTGAAACGTTCTATATGTCTGGAAATAGCAAATCTCAGACGCTAGCAAGCTTATTACAAAGCAACATGATCTCAAAAACAGGTGCTACTAATAGGGGGATTAAGACTGGATCAATGCCAGAGTTCACAGCACTACCCAATATACCTACTGCTAAGGTGTTTTTGGGATTTTTAAGCAATCCAGATGAGGAAGATAAGCTTTCTGATCTATCTACTCAATATAAATATGCAGAAGGAATAGCAAATGCTATAATGCAAGTTAAAGGTTCCCAATCAACTATTACAGATATTGCAGAAAAGGATGTTATAAAGTCAGTAACTGAGGGAGGTACAATTACACTGCCAACTACCGTTACTGCAACAAGAAATGATGGAACTAAAGAACAAGTTGCCGTGAGGTGGGACAAGCCTTCAGTGAATACGAGCACGGCTGGTACATATACCCATATAGGAACTGTAGATGGATATTCAGGAAAGGTTATATGGACTATTTTAGTAACCAAAAGTGGTAAATATACTGTGGTTGTAGACCCGGGACATGGAGGATATGACCCTGGAGCTATAGGACCTACAGGACTTAAGGAAAAAGATGTTGCTTTATCTGTGGGGTTAAAACTTGGGAAGCTGCTAGAAGCTAAAGGAATAAGAGTTGTATATACACGAAGCAGTGATGTTGTATCATGGCCGTCCAATGTTTCTCAGGATTTACAAAAAAGGGTATTAATATCAAATCAGGCTAATGCAAATTATTATGTGTCTATCCATTGTAATTCAGCTACACCTGCTGCTAGTGGAACAGAAACCTACTGGTGGGATGGAGGAAGTACTGCAAGTCAAAGGTTAGCTACATATGTTCAGCAGGAACTTATAAGCAAACTTGGGACTATAGATAGAAAGGTTAAAACTGCAGGATTTTATGTTATTAAGTATACAGATGCTCCTGCAATACTTGCAGAACTTGAATTTATAAGTAATCCTACAGGAGAAAAAAATTTAAGAAGTGAAGAATTTCAGGATAAGTCTGCTCAAGCTTTGGCAAATGGAATATTTAAAGCACTAGGAATGTAGTAAAATCAATTGACAATAAAAATTTAATATACTATAATATAATAAAATTTCACTTAGATTAATATTATTAGTTAAAAGCAGTGAAAAGGAAAAGTATTTAAAGTCTATAGCTTACAGAGAGTGGAGATTGGTGAAAATCCATAGTTTATAGTTTAAAGAAAATCACCTTGGAGTTGAATGCTGAAATTATAGTAAGCTTATCCGTGATCTCGCGTTAAGAGATAGAGCATGAAAGTGCTTGAAATTTATATCCATAGGTGGTATAGCGAGTTTAACTTCGTCCTATTTGGGCGAAGTTTTTTGTTTTTTAGTATATAAATTGTTTATTATACAAAATGAAGGTCAACAATAATAACAGGAGGGATTGCTTAATGTATAAGAAAATTGATAACTCCAAAGGCTTTGTACAAGTGGAACGTGACGTATTAAGTTTTTGGGAAAATGAAAAAATAGTTAATAAAAACTTTGATCTAAATAAAGAAGGGGAATACTTTACTTTTTATGATGGACCGCCAACTGCTAATGGAAAGCCACATGTAGGTCATGTATTAACAAGAGTAATAAAGGATTTAATTCCAAGATACAAGGTAATGAAGGGATATAGAGTTTTAAGAAAAGCAGGATGGGATACTCATGGACTTCCTGTGGAACTTGAAATAGAAAAAAAACTTGGTATTTCTGGGAAACAAGACATAGAAAATTATGGTGTAGAAAAGTTTATAGAACAATGTAAAGAATCTGTATTTACATATTCAACTATGTGGAAAGATATGTCAGAAAAATTAGCCTTCTGGGTTGATATGGATGATCCTTATGTAACATATCATAATAATTATATAGAATCTGTATGGTGGGCATTAAAGCAAATGTGGGAAAAAGAACTTCTTTACAAAGGACATAAGGTTATACCTTATTGCCCAAGATGTGGAACATCCCTTTCATCTCATGAAGTTGCACAAGGATATAAAGATGTAAAAGAAGCCACAGCTATAGCAAAGTTTAAAGTAAAGGGAGAAGAAAATAAATACATATTAGCTTGGACAACTACTCCATGGACTTTACCAAGTAACGTAGCATTAACTATAAACAAGGCTTATGATTATGTAGAAGTATTAAATAATAATGAGCATCTAATACTTGCTAAGGAACTTGTTTCTAAAGTTATAGAAGGAGAATATGAAGTAGTAAGAGAATTTAAAGGTGAAGAATTACTTGGAACAGAATACGAGCAGCTTTTTAAGTTTGTAACTCCAAAGGAAAAGGCATTTTATGTAGTTCATGCGGATTACGTAACATTATCAGATGGTACAGGGGTTGTACATACTGCACCAGCTTATGGTGAAGATGATAATCAAACAGGGAAAAAATATAATCTACCTCTTATAAACCTTGTTGATGGAGAAGGTAAATTTGTAGAAGCTGTCGAGCCTTGGAAGGGTATGTTTGTGAAAAAAGCCGATCCTAAAATTCTTGAAGAACTAAAAGAAAGAGGATTACTTTATAAATCAGAGAAGTTCACTCACTCATATCCACATTGCTGGAGATGTGACACAACTCTTTTATACTATCCAAAGGATAGCTGGTTTGTTAGAATGACATCACTAAGAGATAGGCTTTTAGAAAATAATAACAGAGTAAATTGGTATCCTGATAACGTGAGAACAGGAAGATTTGGAAAGTTCTTAGAGAATGTAATAGATTGGGGTATTTCAAGAGATAGATACTGGGGAACTCCTCTACCAATTTGGGAATGTGAATGTGGACATAGAGAATGTATAGGAAGTGTAGCAGAACTTAAAGAAAAGGGAATAAATGTACCGGAAAATATAGAACTTCATAAACCATACATAGATGAAGTTAAATTAAGATGTCCTCATTGTGAAAAGGAGATGAAGAGAACAGGAGAGGTTATAGATTGTTGGTTTGATTCAGGTTCTATGCCTTTTGCACAGCATCATTATCCTTTTGAAAACAAAGAAATATTTGAAAGTAATTTCCCAGCGCAGTTTATTTCAGAAGCTGTAGACCAGACAAGAGGATGGTTTTATACTTTAATGGCTATATCTACATCCTTATTTGATACAAATCCATTTGAAAATTGTATAGTTCTTGGTCATGTACTTGACAAACATGGACTTAAAATGTCAAAGCATAAAGGAAATGTAGTAGACCCATTTGAAATATTAGATAAGGTTGGAGCAGATGCTTGTAGATGGCATTTTTATACTGCAAGTGCTCCATGGCTTCCAACTAGATTTTCTGTGGAGGACGTAGAAGAAACACAAAGAAAGTTCTTAAGTACTTTATGGAATGTATATTCATTTTATGTGTTATATGCAGAGATAGATCAGTTTAATCCATTACAATATAAGGACTTTGTAAGTGAAAATGTAATGGATAAATGGATAATTTCTAAATTAAACACACTAATAAAAACTGTAGAAAACAACATGGATGGTTATGGAATAACTCAGGCAGCTCTTGCTATTGAAGAGTTTGTAGATGAATTATCTAATTGGTATGTAAGAAGAAATAGATCAAGATTCTGGAGTGAAACCCTAACAAATGATAAGATAGGAGCTTATGTAACTTTATACAAGGTACTTACTACGCTAACGCTAGTAGCAGCTCCATTTGTACCATTTATCACTGAAGAAATATATCAAAACTTAGTACTAGAATTAGATAAGACAGCTAAAGAAAGTGTACATTTATGTCCATGGCCAAAATATGCTGAAGAATTGATAGATAAAGAGCTTGAAGGAGAAATGGAAGAGGCTTATAAAATGGTTAAACTTGGAAGAAGTGCTAGAAATGGGGCTAATATAAAGAATAGACAGCCGCTTTCAAAGATGCTTGTAAGTTCTAAATCGCTTCAAGAATACTATGGAGATATTATAAGAGATGAACTTAATATAAAAGAAGTAATATTTGGAGCAGACCTTTCAAGTTATGTTAACTTTGATATTAAGCCAAACTTACCTGTACTTGGTAAGGCTTATGGGAGATATATTCCTGTAATCAGAAAAGAACTTGGAGCTATGAATCAAATGGAGCTAGCGCAAAAGATTCAAGCTGGAGAAAGCATAGTAATAAAAGCTAACGATATAGAAATAGAGTTAAATCAAGATAATTTACTTGTTACAATGCAGGGATTAGAAGGATTTGCTTTCGCAGGCGAAGGTACTATGGGTGTTGTACTTGACACAACTTTAACAGAAGAATTAAGAGAAGAAGGACATCTAAGAGAAATATTAAGCAAAGTTCAAAATATGAGAAAAGAAAACAATTTTGAAGTAGCTGATAAGATAATTCTCTATGTAGATGGCAATGAAAAGCTTGAAAATGTAGTTAAAAAGTTTGAAGATAATATTAAAAAAGAAACTTTATCTATGGAAATAAAGTATAATGAAAATGTAGAATATGTAGATACTAAGATAAATGGAGAAGACTTCAAACTTCAAGCACAAGTAATAAAGTAATTTAAACATAGCATGTAGATAATATGTCTTATCTACATGCTATTTATATAAAAATATTTTTAGGGGTGATATTATGGCAGCATCTATAAAAGACGTTGCAAAAGAGGCAGGAGTTTCCATTGCAACAGTTTCAAGAGTTTTAAATGACGTAGACGTTGTAAACGATGATACAAAGAAAAAGGTCGTAGATGCAATAAAAAAATTAGGTTATAGACCTAATATAGTGGCGAGAAGTCTAAAAACGCAGAAAACTAGCACTATTGGCATAATAATTCCAGATATATCAAATCAATTTTATCCTGAAATAGTAAGAGGGGCAGAAGATGTAGCTAATATATATGACTACAACATAATTTTGTGTAATACAGACATGGATGTAGAAAAGGAAATGGAATATCTAAAGGTTCTAAGGGAAAAAATGGTAGACGGAGTTCTTTATATGAGTAATTCCCTTGAAAAAAATACAATTGAGCTTATAAATAAATTAGAAATTCCTACAGTATTAGTAGAGACCATAGATAAAGATAATAGTTTCCCAAGTGTAGTAATAGATAATGAACAGGCAGCTTATGATGCAGTGAAATATTTAATAGATAAAGGGAATAATAAGATTGCCTATATTGGTTCGGATGAAGAAAATTTTAACGCGGCGGCACTTAGATATGTTGGATATAAAAGGGCATTAAGAGAAAAAGGTATAAATTTAAATCCTCATCTTGTGCATTTTGGTGGAATGAAACCTAACGACGGATATGAAGGAATATTGGGTATACTAGATAAGGCTGAGGTAGATGCAGTATTCTGTGCTGGAGATGAAATTGCCATGGGTGTTATAAATGCACTAAGAGAAAAGGGAGTAGATGTGCCAAATAATATAGAAGTAGTAGGTTTTGATAACATATATGCATCAGAAATATTTTATCCTAAACTTACAACTGTAGCACAGCCAATGTATGATATGGGGTCTGTAGGAATGAGAATGCTTATAAAAATAATAAACAAGCAGCCTGTAGAGGAAAAACATTATGTTCTACCATATAGGATGATTGAAAGAAACTCTACTAAAAAATAAAATTACAAATAAAACCATGTAGAAAAATCTACATGGTTTTATTTTTTGTGTATTATTTTATGCCTAATAATTAAAATAAGTGTTTAATTATGTATTTGGCCTGTATATTAATGTAAATTCAGAACAAATATTGTATTATAAAAATTTTGAAAAACATTTACATGGGTGTTATAATTTAACATACAAGTAATATACTTATAGTTTATAGCAAGGACAAGCATCTAGTATAAATTATGGGGGTAAAAGTTATGAGTTTAAACACAAGAGAAAAGGTAAGAAGTGTATTTAATTACCTAGGAAATTTAAAAAAATCTCAAGAAAAAAGAGTAAGGCATATAAGGGAGTATGAAAGGGTATTTTTTGAAAAGGAGCTCTTAAGTCATACTGGATGCAAGATAAGTACTGATGAAGGTTGTGTATTAGAAATAAGTAAAATGGATAAAGAGCTATATAGTTATTTCTTTAATTTACATCAGCAAATTGAAAACAAATCGAAGAATTTAGAAATTGTTTTAGGTAAAGGACTTATTACATGGATAAAAGAAAAAGAAACTATAGTTCATACAATGTTTTCCATGCAGTTAGAGCTGGAGTTTAAAGTAGAAAAGGCAATATTCTGTTTGAAAAGTAAGGGTAGTATGGAGATGGATACTCACTTTCTAGAAGGGCTCAATATACATAATTACTCTAAACTTGTAGAAATACAGGAAGAAGTAAGAAATAAAAGTGTTAAAATCAGTGAGTTAGAATACATTAATAACTATTATGAGCCCATTATAAACGTATTATCTGTGGATAATGATAAAGAATTTAAAGTGTGTAATGAAAATGTATTTAAAGAAAATATAGAAGTAACTTCTAATGTAAATATATTAAATAAGAGTGCTATTATAATTAGAGAATATGATTTAAGAATTTGGAATGAGGAAATAAATCACATACTTGAGCAAATAGATAATGGATATGAAATACCCAAAACTATAGAGGCGTTGGTTACAAATGAGAAGATAGAGCATACAGAGGGTGAAAAAGAAGAGTGGAAGGATTTAGAGAAGGACTTATTATTTCCTCTTCCATATAATACAGAGCAAAAAGAAATAGCAACTAGACTATTAAGTAATTTTGGACTAGTGGTTCAAGGGCCTCCAGGCACAGGGAAAAGTCATACTATAGCAAATCTTATATGTCACTTATTAGCTCATGGAAAAAGTGTGTTAGTTACTAGTGAAACAGATAGAGCACTTAAAGTATTAAAGAATATGATTCCTGAGGAAATAAGTTCACTATGTATGAATGTTATAGGTAATGAAAATAATGATATGGATAACCTTGAGAGTGCTGTAAAGAATATTACAGATAATTTATCCATAAATCCAATACAACTTCAGCAGGAGATAGGAGTACTAAGGATTAAATTAAATGAATGTAAGAGAAATCAAGATAATATAATAGATAAACTTAAATATATATGGAAAAATGAAAATACCATTATTCCGTATCATGGAAGAGATTATAGCATAATGGAAATAGCTAGATGGCTTAAAGAAAATGAAGAAGAATATTCTTGGATAGAAGATGATATAAACTCTCATATAAAATCGCCAATTACAGAAAGTGAATTTGAAGAGGTAATAGAATTTTTAAATGAAGTTCCAAATAAAGAAAGAGAAATTATTAGTAAGGTGTTACCTATTTTAGATAAGATGCCAAGGCATGAGGAACTTTACAATGTATTTACTAAGTATGAAGAATTAAAAAGTAATCATGATTATAATAAAAAAGCATTAGAAAAATGGAATATATCTGATAACAAAGGATTTGATTATGAAGGTCTTATTAAGCTATTAGAAGAAGGATATAACAAGCTTAATATATGTGATGAGATAGAATTAGATAGTTTTGTAAGAGACTTTAATAATAGCGCTTTATTAAGAGACTCCGCGATGGACCTTTTATTAAGGTGGAAAAGCTATATAAAAAGAATAAGTGTTATAAGAAAGGAGTTAAGTGAGCATTGTATAACACTTCCAAAGGAGGTTGAGTTATCCCATTTAGAAAAGGATTTTGAAATAGTATTTCATGAATTAGATAAGAAGGGTAAGCTTAGTAAGTGGTTTGTATTAAAAAATAAATCACAGAAATATGTTATTGATAAATGTCTAGTAGATGGTGATCCAATAAATAATATATATCAAGCTACAATATTAAAATTATATTTTGAAAAGGTGCAAATAATTAAAGGTATTACAACGATTTGGAATAGTACATTTAAAGGCTATAAAAATATATGTGGCATTTCTGAAAAGGAAGAAGACTTAATAAAAGCAGAAAGGTATATAGATAAAATAGAAAATTTATGTCAGTGGACTAATAATATAAAGCCAAATATAATAAAAAAAATTGGAGCAATTGTTGTTCCAAGTGATATTGATTTAAACAATAGAGAAGATTTATTAAATATAAAAGAATGTTGTAAGTCAATCAAAGAATTATATGAGTTACAGGAGATTGAAATTTTTTTAGATAGTATTATAAGAATTATGAATAATTCTGGTTTCAGCATTCTATGTGAAGCTCTAGAAAAAAGAGATGTTTTAAAACTTCAAGAAAGTTTTAAAGAGGTGAATAGGTTAAGAATTATAAGAAATAAGTTAAATGGGATAAATGAAATATTATATAAGATAAAGGGAGTATGTCCTAGGTTATATATAAAATTAACTACAGAAGAATCATTAAATATGAAGAGCTGGAATAATGCATGGAAGTGGAAAGAATGGGATGGCCTTCTTAAGGGAGTATGGAAGCAAAATGAGGAATGGTTAGAAGGAAGATTGCAAGAGGAAAAACAAAAAGAAAAGATACTAATTAGGCAGCTTGTTTATAAGGAAACTTGGTTTAGACAGATATGTAGTATAACGGAAGAAGGAAAGAGAAGCCTTTTTTCATGGCTTCAGGCAGTAAAAAGGATTGGAAAAGGAACAGGCAAGTTCGTAAATGATTATATACAAATTGCACAAAAGGAAATGGAGAACTGTAAGGAAGCTATACCTGTATGGATTATGCCTTTAAATAGGCTTTTAGAAAATGTAAAGCTCTCAGATAAACAATTTGATGTTATTATTTGTGATGAGAGTAGTCAGAGTAATATTTATACCTTATGTGCTCTTATGAGGGCGAAGAAGGCCATAATAGTTGGAGATGATAAGCAAATAAGCCCGGAAGTTGTGGGAATATCACATGGTGAGGTGCAAAAGTATATAAGAGCGTATCTGAGAAATATACCTAATAAGGAATGGTTTGATTTAAGTACAAGTTTATATGATACTGCACTCAGAGTGTTTCCTGATAGAGTAGTATTAAGAGAACACTTTAGATCAGTACCAGAAATAATACAATTTAGTAATAAGCTTTGTTATAATGATGAGATAACAACATTAAGGTTTGCCCATAGAAATGAAAAATTTGACCCGCCTGTATGTGCAGTTAAGGTAAGTGGAATTAGAGAAAAAAATAGGCCTCTTAATATAATAGAGGCAGAAGCCATAGTAGATAGGATATGTAAAATATGTAATGATAAAATATATAATGGAATGTCCATAGGAGTAATATCTCTACTTGGAGATGTGCAAACAGAATTTATTCAAGCTCTCTTAAGAGACAAAATTGGTGAGGAAGAAATTCTTAAAAGAAAAATAGTATGTGGTGATGCTTACTCTTTTCAAGGAGACGAAAGAGATATAATGTTTCTCTCTATGGTAGTGTCTAATAATGTAAAGTATACTGTACTTAATCGTGAATCGGATGTAAGGCGATTTAATGTAGCTACAAGTAGGGCTAGAAATCAAATGTGGGTGTTTCATTCCATAGATTTAGAAGATTTGAATAAGGAATGTGTAAGATATAAGCTTTTAGATTACTGCCAAAATTATGATAAGTATAGGAGGGAAGAAAAGGTCATAGATAGTATATTCTATTCTACATTACAAAAGGACATATATGAAATATTGAAGAGTAAGGGATTTAACCCCTTATCGAATATAGCATTAGGAAACTATACTATAGACTTAGTACTAGAAAATGGACAGAATAAGGTAGCTATATTATGTCAAGATGAAAAGAGCGAGTATACTAGTAACTACCACGAATTTTATAATATGCAGCTGAAACTAACGGAATGTGGATGGAATGTTATAAAAGTAAGGGGAAGTAAGTTCTATAGATATCCAGATAAGATGATACCTGCATTATTAAAGAGGCTACAAGGTTTTACAATGATAAAAAGCTCTTTAGAAGATACGAAAAAATATATAAAACACGACAGCCTTAGAGTTGTGTAATAGATTTTATAGAATTTTTACAGAAACATAAAAAGGGGTTGTTCACAAATAAGTGCTTTAATTCATACTATAGAATTAAAGCACTTATTTGTGGAGAGGTTTTTTGTGTTATATGCATTAATTTTAGCTGGTGGAAAAGGAACAAGGCTCTATCCCCTATCAAGGGAAAGTAATCCTAAGCAGTTTCTAAAAATAATAAATAATAAGAGCTTTTTAAGAAATACTGTAGACAGGATAAAGCCTTTAGTAAATAAAGAAAATATATATGTAGTAACCAATGAGATATATTTAAATAAGGTGTATGAGGATTTACCGGATATTGGAAAAGAAAATATATTTGTAGAGCCTGCAAATAAAGAAACTGCAACTTGTATTGGGCTTTCGGCAGTAAAACTTTTGAAAAAAGACAAAGATGCGATAATGATGGTACTCCCTTCAGATCATTATATAGAAAATGAAAAACTGTTTACAGATACTTTGAGTCAAGCTGTAGAAATTGTAGAAAGAAAAAGAGGGCTAGTTACAATTGGAGTTAAACCAACTCGACCTGAAACAGGATATGGGTATATAGAAATAGGAGAAAGAATTATTGGAGGAATACCTTCGTATAGAGTAGAGAGATTTTTAGAAAAGCCTAATTTAGAGGTGGCTAAAGATTTACTAATGAAAGGTACGTATTTGTGGAATAGCGGTATGTTTATTTGGAGAGCAGATATTTATCTTAGAGAAATGGAAAAGTATTTGCCTAAAATGTATAAAAGTATGATGAATATATATTCTGCATTAGATACCGAACAGGAAGAAGAAGTTGTAAAGGAAGAATATGGTTTAATTGATGGAATTTCAGTAGACTTCGGGATAATGCAAAAAACTAGAAAGGCATTTGTTATAAAATGTGAGTTTGCCTGGGATGATATAGGCAACTTCATGTCACTTGCACGATTCTTAAAGAATTTCCGTGGAAATAATGTAAGTGGAAATATATACATGGATCAAAGTCAAGATTGTATAGTACTTGGTGGAGAAAAGCTTGTCATAGGCTTTGGAGTAAAGGACTTAATAATAGTAGATGCTGGGGATGTACTGCTTGTAATGGATAAAAATAAGGATCAAGAGATAAAATATTTAGTAAGTGAACTGAAAAAAGATAATGAATTTAAACACTATATATAGATTTATTATAAGGATCTTCTATAGGGATAGTTTGAATATCATATAGAAGGTCTTTTATGTTTTATTTTAAAGTATGAAATTGTATATATTTTCATTTGATAAGAATTAAAAAAGTACACATACTAAGTATAATATAAAACTGAATATAAGGAGTGATGGATAGATGACGAAAAGAAATTTTATATCGCTCATAATAGTTATAATAAATTTATTAATTGTTATAAGTTTTTGGGGATGTTCATCTTTAAGTCACGTGGATGATAAAGTATATCCTAAGGTAGTTATAAATGATATAGATATGACAGGAAAGACAAAGGAAGAAGCCATAAAAATATTGGAGAGTAAGATCATAGTTCCTGATAAACAGATAATAATAAATGCTAACAATAAAAAGTACATTTTAAATACAAAGGATTTAAAAAGTCATAATAATATTAAGGAAATAGTAAATAAGGCATTTTCCTATGGTAGAGATTTAAGTCAAACAAAAAAAGAAGAGTTGATAAAAAGTTCTAAGGAGAGAAAATTCAGTACTACGGAGACATTCAATAAAGATATAATAATCAACTTGTTGAATAAAATTGAAAAGGAAGTAAATCAAAAAGAAAAAAGTGCTTCAGTAAAAGGTGTAAAATCGGGTAAGCTTCTAATTAATGACCATATTGTCGGAAGAAAATTAAACAAGGAAAAGCTACATAAGGATATCTTGACTGAAATAAAGAATAAAGATAACAGTATTATAAATGCAGAAGTTAAAGATATACTTCCGGATATTACCAAGGAGGAGCTTTCAATAATGAATGCAATTATTTCAGCTTATGAAACTAGATATAGCATAACTGAAGAAGAAAGGGTATATAATATAGGATTGGCAACAAAAGCTATAAGTGGTACATTGCTTATGCCAGGAGAAATCTTTAGTTTCAATAAAATAGTTGGTAAAAGAACACCAGAAAGGGGCTACAAACAAGCACCAATTATTATAGATAACAAGTTAGAAAAAGGTGACGGTGGAGGGGTGTGTCAAGTATCTACTACACTTTATAATGCAATAATAAGATTAAACATTATGTCTTTAGAAAGAAGTAATCACACATTAGCTCCGCTTTATATACAACCTGGATTTGATGCAACAGTTTCCGAAGCAATAGATTATAAATTTAAAAATACTTTAAAATATCCAATTTATATAGAAGGAATAATTTCTAAGGGGACAGTAAAGTTTAATATATATTCAAACTCTTCTTTAAATAGTATAAAATATGATTTGATAAATGAAATATACGAAAAAGCTATACCTAAAACTGTATATAGAGAAGATTCAAATCTCAATTTAGGAATAAAAAAACAAGAACAAAAGCCACACATTGGATATAAGGTAAAGGTGTATATTGTTGAAAAAAGATCTGGTAAAATAACAAATAAAAAACTAATTTCAAATGATAATTATGATATGACAAATGAAGTTATAAAGATAGGAATAAAAAAATAACTAGCTGTCAAAGCTAGTTATTTTATGTTATTATAATGGTTAAAATAAATTCATAAATTTTGTAAAATAATAATATTTAATTATGATATACTATATTTACATGAACTTATAGGATATAAGACATTATAGAGTATGGAGATGATGTTATGAAATTGTGTTCAATATGTCATAAAAATGTAGCCACGATATTTACTTCTAAAATAGAAGGAGGAAAGCCTCAAATAATGGGAGTCTGCATAGACTGTGCTAAAAAGATGGGCCTTCCGGCATTAAACCAACTTTTAGAATCTACAGGAATTAGTTCAGATGATATGGAGAGCTATACAGAGCAATTGAATAGTATGCTTGAAAATGTAGATTTAAATGAATTTGCTAATAATGATATGTTTAATAATATAATAAATAGCTTAACCACAAGTAATGAAACATCTTTAGAGAAAAATGAAACAAAGGATATGTCTGAAAATGATGAAATTAAGAATATGTTTAGAGGTTTTCAAGATAGCAAGGACTATGAATATGGGGAAAATAAAAGCAATATAAAGACAAAAAATAATGTATTTAAAAAGAAAAGAAATAACTTAGATAAGTATGGTATAAATCTTAATGAAAGAGCTAAGAATGGTGAGGTTGATCCTGTAATAGGAAGAAATTCAGAAATAGATAGAGTAATTCAAATCCTTAATAGAAGAACTAAGAACAATCCTATACTTATAGGAGAACCTGGTGTAGGTAAAACTGCAATAGCAGAGGGATTAGCAGTTAGAATCTCTAAGAAGGAAGTTCCAGCGAAGCTATTTAATGCAGAGGTATATTTATTAGATCTTACAGCAGTAGTTGCAGGAACTCAATTTAGAGGACAATTCGAAGGAAGAATGAAAAGTATAATTGATGAAGCTAAAGAAGAAGGAAATATTATATTAGTTATAGATGAAATTCATAATATAATGGGGGCAGGAGAAGCTCAGGGAGGAGCTATAAATGCTGCTAATATATTAAAGCCTGCACTAGCTCGAGGTGAAATACAAGTTATTGGAGCAACTACTTTAGAGGAATATAGAAAACACATAGAAAAGGATTCAGCACTTGAAAGAAGATTTCAACCTGTAATTGTAGAGGAGCCAACTATAGAAGAAGCTATAGAAATACTAATGGGCATAAAGAAATACTATGAAGATTATCATAAAGTTCATATAAGTAATGATGTTATAATTGAAGCTGTAAAACTTTCTGAAAGATATATAAATGACAGATATCTTCCTGATAAAGCTATAGATGTTATTGATGAGGCTAGCTCTAGAGCAAACTTAAAAAATAAAGGTATTATAGAAGTGAAATCTTTAAAGGAAGAACTTGAAAAAATACAACAAGAAATAATAAAAGAAGCTAGTAATGGAAATTATGAAAGGGCAGCTGAATATAAAACACAAGAGTTTAGAATTAAAGAAAAGCTAAAGAGAATTGAAGAGGAGTGCAATAGCGCGGAGTTAACTATAGAAGACATAGCTTCTGTTATAGAGGCGTGGACAAAAATTCCGATTCATAAGGTAAAGGAAAACGAAGGAGAAAGATTATTAAATTTAGAAAATAAGCTTCATGAAAGAGTAATAGGGCAAGAAGAAGCTGTAAATGCTTTGGCAAAGTCTATTAGAAGAAATAGATTGGGATTTAAGAAAAAGAAAAAACCTTCGTCTTTTATATTTGTAGGGCCTACAGGGGTAGGAAAGACAGAACTTGTAAAGGCATTGGCTTCTGAATTATTTGGAAGCGAGGAAGCGTTAATTAGAGTGGATATGTCTGAATATATGGAAAAGCATACTTCGTCAAAGCTTATAGGAGCACCTCCAGGATATGTTGGATATGATGAGGGTGGCCAGCTTACAGAAAAAGTTAGAAGAAGACCTTATTCTGTAGTGCTATTGGATGAAATAGAGAAGGCTCATCCAGATGTATTTAACATGTTACTTCAAATATTGGATGATGGAAGGCTTACAGATGGTCAAGGAAGAACTGTATACTTTGATAATACGGTAATTATAATGACATCTAATGCAGGAACAAATTTTAAGGGAAGCAAAATAGGATTTGGTAGTGGTGATTATGAAGCTTTAGAAGTTCAGGTAAGAGATGCACTTAAAGACACTTTCAGACCAGAATTTTTAAATAGGGTAGATGAAACAATAGTGTTTAAACCTCTTTCAAAAGAAGAGTTATATAGAATAGTAGATTTAATGATTAAAGAGGTGGAAGAAGAGCTATTCGAAAAGAATATAAAAATAAAGGTTAATCAGGATGTTAAAGATTTTATTCTTGAAAAGGGATATGATGAAAAATATGGAGCAAGACCTTTAAGAAGAGCAATTCAAAGATATTTAGAAGATGAAATAACAGAGGCTTATTTCCAAAAACGTATTAAGGAAGGCTCAACTATAGACTTAGGTGTAGAAAAGGATAAAATAACAATAAATAATGTTTTATAAAATTTTTAGTTGAATTTACAGCCTGGTATGTTAATACCAGGCTGTAAACTTTAAAGGAGGACATTTTGCATGAAGCTGTCAAGAGAATTTTATAATAGGGATACTTTAGAAGTAGCAAGGGAGCTCCTAGGAAAAAACTTAGTCACTGTTGAAAATAATATAATAACTTCAGGTAAGATTGTAGAAGTAGAAGCATATATGGGATTAGAAGATAAGGCTGCTCACAGCTATGGTGGCCGTAGAACCAAAAGAGTAGAGGTTATGTATGGAAAACCTGGAGTTGCTTATGTGTATTTCATATATGGACTTTATTATTGTATGAATGTAGTAGCAAGGGAGGAAGGAATAGCTCAGGCAGTATTAATAAGAGCTGTTGAGCCTTTGCAAGGAAAAGAAATTATGAGTAGAAGAAGGTTTAACAAGAACTATGATGAACTAAAGAAAAGAGATATAATTAATTTAACTAGCGGGCCTTCTAAATTATGTATGGCTCTTAATATTGATAGAGACATGAATGGTGAGGATTTATTGGGAGATAGGATATACATAGAAGAAGGAAACAAAGAAGAATTTCAGATTGAGGAATCCCCTAGAATTGGGATTGATTATGCTGAAGAAGCTAAGCATTACCCTTGGAGATTTTTTGTTTCAGGAAATCCATATGTATCTAAATAAGTAAAATGTGGTAAAATTATAATATATTAAAATGCTTAATTTTTATAGATAAAGGGATGGGTGAAATTTATGAATATACTGTATTATGATTGCTTTTCTGGAATCAGTGGAGATATGAATTTAGCGGCTATGATGGATTTAGGAGTTCCTAAGGAATATCTTGTAGAAGAACTCAAAAAACTTGATATAAATGATGAATATGAATTAAATATAACTAAAGAAATTAAAAATGGAATATTAGGAACCAAGGTAAATGTGGATTTAAGGCCTCATCACCATCATGATGAACATAATCACCATCATCATAGAAATTTAAAGGA
Source organism: Clostridium pascui (assembly GCF_016908015.1). Lineage (GTDB taxonomy): Bacteria > Bacillota > Clostridia > Clostridiales > Clostridiaceae > Clostridium_AK > Clostridium_AK pascui. Next base: position 333,895 of record NZ_JAFBDB010000003.1, on the reverse strand, counting down.
TATAGAAGATATAATAAAAACTAGCAATCTTAAAGAGAAAGTAAAAGATTTAAGTTTAAATATATTTAAGAAAGTGGCAGAAGCAGAGGCCAAAGTTCATAATAAGGAGTTATATGAAGTTCATTTTCATGAAGTTGGAGCGACAGATTCTATTATAGATATTGTTGGAGCAGCAATATGCTGTGATTACTTAGATATTGAAGAAATATTTTGTTCTACTGTAGAGGTAGGTAGTGGATTTGTTCATTGCGCTCATGGAGTACTGCCAGTACCTGCGCCAGCTACAGTAGAAATACTTAAGAATGTACCAATAAGAAAGGGAAGTGTGCCTTTTGAAGCAACTACTCCAACTGGAGCTGCCATATTAAAATCTTTAGTAAAGCAATTTACGGATAGAGAAGAATTTAAGATATTAAAGGTTGGATATGGTATAGGATACAAGAATTTTGATAAGATACCTAATGTACTTAGAGTATTTATTGCTGAAAAGGAAGAAAAAAAAAACAGTGTTTTGTAACTGAATGTAATATAGACGATATGAGTTCGGAGATTTATCCATATGTAATAGATAGGCTTTTAAGTGCTGGAGCTCAAGATGCATATTTAACTCCTATAGTTATGAAAAAGGGAAGACCTGCTATAAAGCTATCTGTATTGCATACAGAAGAAAAAGAAAAAGATATCAGGAATATATTATTTAATGAAACGACAACTATAGGACTTAGAAGATACAAGGTAGCAAAGAGTATCTTAGATAGAGATGTAAAAAGTATAAGCACTTCTTATGGAGAAATAAAAGTAAAAGTATGTTATATTGATGGAGATGTAGTTAAATATAAGCCTGAATTTGAGGATATAAAAGCAATTGCTTTAGAAAGAAGTATACCTTTTATAAGATTATATGAAGATATAAAAATGGAAATAGAAGAATTGAAAGTATGGGGTGAGTAAATTGTATAATGAGAAGTATGATGACCTTATAAACTATGTAAAATCTCTTAAAAAAATTGTAGTTGCCTTTTCTGGAGGAGTAGATAGCACTTTTTTATTAAAGGTTTGTCAAGATGCAATTGGTAAGGATGTTATTGCCATAACTGTAAAAGCACCGTATATACCTGATAGAGAAATAAAAGAAGTGGAAAGTATAATAAAAGAGTTAAAAATAGAACATTATTTTTTGGAGTTTCCTATGCTAGAAGAGATAAAATATAATCCTGAAGATAGGTGCTATATATGCAAAACACATGTGTTTAGTAAAATAAAAGAATTTTCAAACAGAATGGGAATAGATTATGTAGTAGATGGAAGCAATTTAGATGATACAAAGGATTATAGACCAGGGATGAGAGCGCTTAAGGAACTTAATATAAAAAGTCCATTATTAGAATGTAAACTTACTAAAAAGGACATAAGGGAAATATCTAAAGAATTAGGGCTTATCACTTGGGACAAGCCATCTTATGCTTGTTTATTATCTAGGATTCCATATGGGGAAGAAATAAAATTAGAAGAGCTTAATAAAATTGAAAAGGGAGAGAATTACTTAGCTGAAGCTGGGTTTAAGGGCTCACGTATAAGAAGCTATGGAGATTTAGCTCGCATAGAAGTATATAATGAACAAATAAATAACCTTTTAGATAAGGACGTAAGAAAAAGTATAATAGAAGGTTTAAAGAATGTAGGTTACAAATATGTGACATTAGATCTAGAAGGATATAGAACAGGAAGTATGAATGTAAATATAAAAGGTGGCATGGATAATGAATGAAAGGGAGTTAAGAGAACTTCTTTTAAAGGTTAAAGAAGATAATTTAGAGATAGATGAGGCATTAAATAAATTAAAGGAACTTCCATTTAAGGACTTAGGCTTTGCAAACATAGATAATCATAGAGAACTTAGAGTAGGTTACCCAGAGGTAATATACTGTGCAGGAAAAACTGTAGAACAAGTGAAAAGCATAGTGAAATTTATGATGACAAGGGAAAATAATATACTAGCTACAAGGGCTACAGAGGAAATGTATATAGAAATAAAACGTATATGTGACAAAGCTGAGTATTTCAAGGAAGCAAGAATAATAAGAATTATGCAAACGGAGGTAAAAAAGAGCTCAAGCTATATAACTGTAGTTACTGCAGGAACCTCTGACATACCTGTGTCTGAAGAAGCAGCTATAACTGCAGAAACCTTTGGAAATGAAGTAAAAAGAATATATGACGTAGGGGTTGCCGGGATACACCGATTGTTTAATAGATTGGATGATATAAGAGGAGCAAAGGTAGTTATTGTAGTGGCAGGAATGGAAGGCGCTTTAGCAAGTGTAATAGGTGGTCTTGTAGATAAACCAGTTATTGCAGTTCCAACAAGTGTAGGATATGGAGCAAATTTCAATGGACTATCTGCACTTTTATGTATGCTTAACAGTTGTGCAAGTGGAGTTACTGTAGTCAACATAGATAATGGGTTTGGAGCTGGATATTCCGCAAGTATTATTAATAAATTGGAGAATAAAGACATATAATTCATGATCTATGGAGAGGATAACTTTAGATATAAGGAAGACTTATAAGAAGTTTTTAAAAGGATTACAATAAAATGCATGATTCCTAAAGGATATGAAGTAGACCGCATGGATATATTAATAAATGGAAGCATGAATGAAGTGGACTTAATAAAAATAAGTGAAAAATCAGGAAGTAATTTTAGCGGTATTAATGAATGTGTTAAACAAATTATAAATTAAAAGGGTTGTAAAAGGTGATGTAAATATGAAAAGATATAGGAAATTCAGTTCACTTTTTCTAATTCTTATATTTTTTATTAGTGTTTCTTCTTGTAAAAGCATAGGTGAATCTAATGCTCCTAAGAACATACGGGGTGTAATAAATATATGGTGCAGCGAAGAATATGAAGCTAGCATGAAGTTTGTAGCACAAGCTTTTAAAAAGGTATATCCTAAAACTACTATAAACATAAAATTAGCTAATGGGAAAGATTTAAATATAGAAGATAAGCTACAAAATGAGGCTCATATATTTATGATACAAGATAGGGACACTCCTTACTATCTAAAAAAATATGAGGATGACTTGGGAAATGTAACTAGTATAGTAAGTAGTCGTAAGAATCTATTTAAAAAGGAAACCTTGAATAATATATCTCTTAATGAAAAGATATATGCTGTACCTATAGAAAGCAATCCATATGTTATGGTTTATAGAAAAGATATATTTTCTAAGTATAAAATTAAAATAGAGGACATAAATACCTGGGATGATTACATAAATCAATATGAAAGACTAAAAAAGGATTCTAAAATATCATATAGTTTTTTATCTGGAAACTCTATTGATTACTATGAGATGTTCTTAAGCCAATTAAATAAGGTATTGATAGACTCAAAGGATAATGTGTATATATCATCATCTGAATCCATGAAGTCAATTAATTTGATAAGAGAGTTAAGAAAAAGAGGAATTTTGAAGGATGATAAACAGAGGTTTTCCTTAAACTCCATAAAATCTGGTAAGGTAGTGTCTTTTATTGCAAATTATAAAGAACTTAAGATATTAGAAGAAAAGGCTCCTGAGCTAAAGGGGAAATTTCAAATTGCGGCTATGCCTTCCTTTGAAGCTGGTGGAAATAAGTTTGTGTCCATTAATGGAAATAATCTAATTGCATTAGATAACAGTAAATATAACAATTTAATTAATGCATTTTTTGAATTCTTATTAGATAATGAAAAATTGCAGCTTGATTTATTTGCGCAATACTCTATATTTCCATGTAACTTAAATATTCAACAAAGCAAGGCCGTATTAAACTCTGTAGAATACTTTGGAGCAGATAAGGTATGGCAATTTTTAAGTAATGTGCAAAAGCAATCATTTTACAATTCGTATGGTGCTAACTATCCTTATATAAAAGGTGAATTTGAAAAACATATATATGATATTATGAAAGAAAAGAAAAGCTTAAAAGAAAATACTTTAGATGTTGAAAAAAATATAAAGGAAAAACTTAAAAATACTGGGTTCTAAATCCTAAGAACCCAGTATTTTTTTATAAGCATCCAATGTAGCCAATGCTGTATTATGCCAAGAAAATAACTTTGATTGTTTTAATCCTTTTTCACTTAATTCATTCAAAATACTTTCATTAGACAATGTTTTTAATAAGGCATCCTCTAATTCTTGTCTATTTAAGGGATTTATAAGTATTCCTGCATCTTTAACAACCTCAGGAATAGAGGAAATATTAGAGGTTATAACAGGAGTACCGCAGCTCATTGCCTCTAGAGGAGGAAGTCCGAAACCTTCATATAAAGAAGGATATACAAAAACATCAGAGGCATTATAAAACCAAGGAAGATGCTCTTCTGGTATAAATCCAGTAAACTTTATTCTTGAAGATATCTCTTGGGTTTGACTTAAATTAAATAACTCTTCTAGGCTGTCTTTATTTGCACCTGTAATAACTAGTGAATACTCCTTGGGCAAATCCTTATATACTTTTGAAAATGCAAGTATAAGAGAGTTAACATTTTTCCTTGGGCTGAAGCCCCCTATATATAATATAAATGGTTTAGTTATGTTATAGATTTTTCCAAGAGCCTGCCTACACTTTTCTTTGTCTAAAGGTGTGTATTTTTTGTCTGCAGCTAAGGGGGTAACATAAACTTTACTTTCATCAATGGGAAAAAATCTAAGTATGTCTTTTTTTGAGTATTCGGATACAGTAAGTATTCCATCGCTTAATTCTACAAGCTTTGGCAGAGAAGATAAAAACTTGTTTAAATATCCATCACCAACAGTTTCGGGCATTATATATGGAATTAAATCATGAATAGTGATTACCTTTTTACAAGAAATGCTTTCATCCAAGCCTATACCATTTTGAGGCACATGAAATAAATCTATACCTTCTCTTCTTGAATTTTCACCAAAGTAATATTTTTCAAAGAAACTTTTGTGCTTTTTAGAGCTAAGTATTATATGAGAATTATCCATTTTAAATTTATCATAGTTTTTTCCCCACCAATAAATAAAAAATTCATTTTCTTTATCTAAGTTAATCATATTTTTAACTAAATTTTCAGTATATGTTCCTATACCTGTGCCATTATACCAACCTATCCCTCTTCCATCAATGGCTATTTTCATACATCTACCTCCTGTTAAAGCTTATAGATTGAAATTATGTGTATATATATTATTAATATTATTAAAATGAGAAAATGTGCCTTATGATCTAAAATAAACCTATATTATATGTATGTCACCTCAAAGCCATATAATTCATATAATAAAAATATAAGTATGCATATTATGAGGAGGCTGTATGAACATAGACAATGTAAAACAAGTTGTAAAAGACAAATATAATTTAGATGTATTAGATATGACAAAGATAAAAAATGTATATAAAATATCAGGGGAAGAGGAAGATTACTGTTTGAAGGTTATAAATTATAATCTTTCTCGTTTTTTATTTGTAATTGGAGCTATAAAGCATCTACAAAATAAAAAATTTAAAAGCACTCCTACAATAATAAAAAATAAGGATGGAGGTGAGTATGTACAAATAGGATCTTATTTTGCATATTTAACTCCTTGGATAAACGCAAGAGAATGCAACTATAGTAATCCTTTAGATGTTATGGCAGCTGCATCAAAGCTTGCAGATCTTCATAAAAAAAGCTTGGGGTTTATAGTAGATAAAAAAATGGAAGTAAGAACGGGTTGGTTTAATTGGTCTAGAGATTTTTTAAAGAAAAAAGGAGATTTATTAAAATTTAAAGATACAATACTTTCAAAAGCTCAAAGAACAGAATTTGATAATTTATATTTAGAATCTATGGAAGAAGAACTGGGAAGAATAGATAAAACATTAGGGAATCTATCAAATACTAAATATCTTTCAAAGATGGTATCAGAATATAAGCTCAAGGGCTTTTGTCATCATGATTATGCTCATCATAATGTACTCATAGAAGAAAGTGGAGATATAAATATAATTGATTTTGATTATTGTCTTTTAGATACTCACCTGCATGATTTAAGTAGTTTAATTATAAGGGTTATGAAAAATGGAAAGTGGGATGTGGATAATGTAAAGCTTATATTAGACTCTTATAATGGTGTATATGCATTAGACAATGATGATATTCCAATTATGGCAGCTTTAATAGAATTTCCTCAAGCTTATTGGCAATTAGGAATACAATATTATGAGGAAAAACAACCTTGGGGAGAGGAATTTTTTATTAATAAGCTTATTAAAATATATGAAGATAAGGACTATAGGCAAGATTTTGTAGATGAATTTAAATCTATAAGTTATAAGTAGAGCTGGAGGTGGAATATATAATATGATGACTATAGTTACATTTGAGCAATATCTAAAAGATAAAAATATAGATATAGTAGATAAATTCAGTTATGATGGTATAGCTGTAAACGAAGAGAACTTGATAAAGCAAATGAAGATTATAGATGAATTTCATAAAAGAACTATAGGGGGGCAAGTGATTTTTAAAAATAGGTTAGAAAACACTATAGGAAAGCTTGTAGAAGATTTTAAGGTAGGACTTAAAAAGTTAAAAAGAGAAGAACAAGTATTAAAATCAAAAGGGGTAGAAAATAAATTTGAAATGCTTCTTTTAAATAACGTAGAATTTTATATAGAAAGAGGAGAGAAATCAATTAAAACTATTTATGACAATGGATACTTGGATCTTATAAGAAGAAGCATGAAGAATAAGGAGATATGTTTAGGAATTGAAGATTTTGTGAATTTAACAAAAGATAACATCTTACAAATAAAAAGTCCAAATAAGTGTAGTTATGATATGGTGGAAATAGATTGCTTTTATTTACTTAGAAAGTATAAGAAAAAAAAATATGAGTTGGATTATCAAAAGCTTATAAGAGAGTTTTGTTCCATAGAATCCTTAATGAACGATAGCTATAGTTTTATTGCAGGCCTTCTATCCTATCCTTATGAGTTTGTAAGAATATGTACTAGATATAGAAAAAAGGATTTAACCCCAGAAGAATGTTTTGAAAAATTGATAAGGGCTATGAGGCAGGACGGAGATAGCTTAATATAGGGGGGATATTAATGGAAGTATATGATGAAAAATTATATCTTTGTGGATATGCACTAGATACTGAATTATTTAATAAGTTTGATATAGAAATATATGATATATATCCACTTAGAAGTGTATTTTTTGTAAGTACAAATAAAGGAAACAAAATATTAAAGAAAATAGATTACAGTATGGAAGAGCTAACATTTATATATAATGGCCTGGAATATATAAAGAAAAAGTTTAATAGGGTAATGAATTTTCACGAAAGTAAAGATGGAGAAATCTTTATAAATTTTGAGGGTCAGGTTTATTGCTTAATAGATTTGGTAGAGGGAATAGAATGTGATTTTAATAATCCCATAGATATCTCTATTGCAGCACAGGGGTTGGCAGAAATGCATTCAGCATCGGAAGGATTTAGGTGTAAGCTTGTAGGTAAAGATAACAATGGAAAACTTATCGATAACTTTAAAAGAAGAATAGATGAAATGAAGTTTTTCAAAAGGATCGCTGAAATGCATGAAAATAAAAATGAATTTGATATTAACTTTTTAAAGTATGTTGATTTTTATATAAAAGAGATTGAAGAGAGTATAGAAATACTTGAAAGTTCTTGTTACTACAAGCTTTGTAGTGAAGAAGATAAGAAGGTTTTATGTCATAATGATTTAGCATATCACAATATAATAATAAAGGATAACGAGGCTTACTTCATAGACTTTGATTATGCTATGATAGATTTAAAAGTACATGACTTGGCAAATTTTATATTAAAAGTAATTAAAAATTTTGCGTTTGATTTGGAAAAGGCTAAGGTTATACTAAATGAATACATGAGCATAAACCCAATTGAAAGTAGAGAGCTAAAAGTATTGTATGGAATTTTAAAGTTTCCTGAAGAGATATATTCTATTTGTAGAGATTACTATGGACGAAGAAAAAATTGGACTAACGAAATGTTTATCGATAGATTAAATAAGAAAATAGAGAAAGAAGAATTTAGGCAGGAATTTTTAAATGAATTTAAAGCTGTGTGTCTAGTTTAATAGACACACAGCTTTTTAACTATTAAGTATTTTACTATATGCAATCATAGTATTGCGTGCAGTAGAGTCCCAGGTAAGTTCAGAGGAACGTACGAGTCCCTTCAAAATAAGTTTTTCACGGAGACTATCGTCCATTAGCCCCTTAGAAATGGAATGAAATAGGTCATCTATATTGTTAGGGTCTATAAGTAGTGCAGCGTCCTTAACCACCTCAGGTATAGAGGTAAGGTTTGAAGCCACAACTGGTACACCGCATGCCATAGCTTCCAAAGGAGGAAGGCCAAAACCTTCATAAAAGGATGGATATACAAAGAGTTTTGCTGCATTATAAAAATAAGGCATATGATCTATGGAAATAAATCCAGGAAAGAGTACCTTATCTTCTATATGAAGTTGTTCGCAGCGCTTTTTATATATTTCATAAGACTTACCTTTCTTGCCTGCAATGACAAGCTTTATATCTCTTTTATAGTGAGCTATAACTTTACTAAATGATTCAATAAGACCTATTATATTTTTACGAGGACTAAAGCCCCCTACATATAAAATAAAGTCATTATCTATTCCATAAAAGTTTTTTACTACTTGTTTACTAACAAGTTTATCTATAGGTCTATAAATATCTTCACTAGCTAAATAAGTAACAAATATTTTTTCTCTTGGAAAATTAAATGTTTTTATAATGTCTTCCTTTGAAAAATTAGATACTGTTATTATTCCATCACACATTGATACTATTTCAGGTAGTTTCTCTTGAAATAATTTTAGATAACCTTCACTAGTAGTTTCAGGCATCCTATAAGGTATAACATCATGAAGTGTTATCACTAGGGGACACTTTTTTTCCTCAGGGCTTCCGATGCCGTTTTGAGGAACATGATAAAGATCTACTTCATTAGACTTTAGTATATTTGGGATGTTAACCTCATCCCAGAAATTGTTTTTGCAGTTTTCTGTAATGTTTTTTATGGAAAAATTAGAGTTAAAATTAATATTGTATTTAGAGTTTTCAGGCATAAAGATCATGTAATTATTTAGGGAATCAACTTTATTTACATAGTTTATAAGTTGATATGTGTAAGTACCTATGCCAGTTCCTCTATACCATTGAGAAGCTCTTCCATCTATACCTATCTTCATACGAACTAACCTTCCTTATAGTGGTTATATTTCATTATATTAGACATGGATTGAAAGTGTTAATAAAAGTTCTTATATAAAAATCATATGATGGATATTATACAATTTATACATTAATTTAGCTTCTAAATAGTATGTTTATTTCATATAAATTATAAGGAGGTGATTACTATGATGAGAGAATTTGAAATAGAAAGGCAATTCGACATTAAAATTGAAAGCCTTAAACCAAATAGAGGAGTTTATTTAGTAAAAACAAATAAAGGTATCAAATGTCTAAAGAAAATAAATTATGGAGTGCAAAAATTATTATTTGTATATGGAGCAAAGGAGCATCTTATAAACAAGGGATTTAGGGAAGTAGATAGATATTGTCTTAATGTAGATGGAAATCCATATGCTCTAGTAAATGAGGACATATACACATTATCTGAATGGATTGATGGACGAGAAGCAGATTTTAGAAATAAGGAAGACCTCTATATAGCAGCTCAAAAGCTTGCATATATGCATATTGTTTCTAAAGGATATGAACCTCCAGAAAACAGCAAACTTAAAAGTGATTTGGGAAGATGGCCTCACCTTATGGAGAAAAGGGTCAGATCTTTTGAAAAAATGAGGGACATGACTCGCAAAAGAAGTAATAAAAATAACTTTGAAATGAATTATCTAAAGACAATACAGTTTTATAAAGACTTAGGAAAAAGAGCAATGAAGGTATTAAATTCATCTAATTACATGGAGATTTGCAGAATGGCAGAAGAAGAAAAGGCATTTTGTCATCATGATTATACTTATCATAATATAATAATAGATAATAATAATGATGTAAATGTCATAGATTTCGATTACTGTAAGAGAGAAGTAAGAGCATATGATATTTCTTCCTTTATAATAAAGGTTCTTAAAAGAGTTGAGTGGAATATAGAATATGCACATTTAATTATAAGTGCTTATAATGAGATAAGCCCATTGTCCACAGATGAGTATAAGGTATTATTCGCCTTTTTATTATTCCCACAAAGATTTTGGAGACTTTGTAATAGATATTATTACAATGAAGTTAATTGGCCAACGAATACCTTTAATAATAAAATGGAGGAATTAATAGCTGAACAGGATTTATATATTAATTTTATTGATGAATTTAAAAAGTACTATAATCAGGAGGAATAGTAATTAAGGCATGTATTACTTATAAAAAGTAGTACATGCCAATAATTTTGCACTTAACTAAGGGAAAGTACATATTATATATAATGAAATTAAGGGTATATGGAGATGTTTTTATTGAAAATAGGAGATATAGTAGTAAGAAAGTCCTATGGAAAAGATATTACATTTAAGATAATAAATATAAAAGAAACAGAAGATGGAGAAATATATACACTTAAAGGAATAAATCTTAGAATAATAGCGGATTCAGTAGAAGAGGATTTGGAAGTAGTCGCTGAAGAAGATACAAAGCAGGAACAAGTTTTCAGCAGAAAGGTAAATTCATCAATAAAAAAAATTCTTTTAGGTAGAACAGGAAAAGATCTTTATAGAAGAGAGTTTAAAGTAATAAAAGGTAATAGTAATGAACTGTCTTTTGGGAGGCCAGGGAAAATACTTCATGTTGATGGAGATTCAGAGTACCTAGATGTATGTTTAAAGGTGTATAAACAATTAGGATTAGATGTCATTGGAAGAGTGATTGCAGAAAAGGATCAACCTGCACAGGTGCTTCAGCTAGTAAAGACAGTAAAGCCTGATATTGTAGTTATAACAGGCCATGATGCAGTAACTAAGGGAACAAGAGATTATATAGACATAAATAACTATAGAAACTCTAAGTATTATGTTGAAACTGTATCTGAGCTTAGAAATTATGAACCAGGGTATGATAATTTAGTTATCTTTGCAGGAGCGTGTCAGTCTAATTATGAAGCTCTTTTAGACGCAGGTGCTAATTTTGCAAGTTCACCTAATCGAGTTTTAATACATTGCCTTGATCCTGTATTTCTATGTGAAAAAATAGCATATACAAATATAGAAAAAGTAGTATCTATACCTGAAGCATTAGAAAACACTATTACAGGAGTAAAGGGGATAGGTGGGCTTCAAACAAGAGGAAAATACAGAGAGGGATTTCCAAAATCACAGTATTTAAAATAATTAAACATAAAGAAGTTTTATCAAGTGTAATAAAGATATGCAAAGATTTCTCATGCATGTCTTTATTACATTTTTATGAATAATGGCAAACTATAGAGGGAATACTATATGAGGATTAAGTGAAAAAGGAATAATATATGTATACGTTTTAAAAATAGCATAATTTACAAAAAGTTAATATTGACAAAGTGTAAAAATCAAGATAAAATTATAAGTTTATTGACAAAAATAAATATATGCTATATAATATATTATGTAGAAAGAGGGTGTTTAGTGTGGAAAGAGGAAATGTATTGGCTTCTATAAAAAAAGATATAGAAAACCATGTGGGGGAAAGCGTAACACTAAAGGCTAACGGAGGCAGAAGAAGGACTTTTGTTAACAAAGGCACTATTGAAAAAACTTACCCTAGCATCTTTGTAGTAAGGTTAGACAGTGACGCCCAGAGGACAGTGACTTACAGTTATTCAGATGTATTGACAAAGACAGTTCAATTGGTTTATGCATAATAAAACACATAATAAAAGAGCAGCGATTATATCGCTGCTTTGTTTTTATCTACATATAAAAAAAGAAAGATGGCTTTTCCATCTTTCGACTATGGTATAAAAGGGTATTGAGAATTTATGAGAGGTTATATGGTCAACAACTAATTTTATAATACGCCAAAATAAGATATATGTCAACAATTATTAAGAGGTTTTCAAAAAAAATAGATGTAAAACATAAAAAAATGACGAAATATGTATATTGATGTTCGGTAAAAGCTAGTTTGTGTAAAAAACTAAATAATTAAAAATTATCATATTTATTATAATTATACTATATATATAGATAGTAGGTTTATAATAGGGGGGAATATGATTATGTCTATAGAGTTGATAAGAGAAAATATAGAATGCGAACAGCTCCTAGGGGAAAATATGGCGGATACAATAGTTAAAGGAGAGTATGTTATACCTGATACTCATCCAGATGTGGTAGAAATACTGACTGTAGAATCAAAACCTGTTATAACTAATAAAGAAGTGCAGCAGGATAAGGTTTTGGTAGAAGGTGAAGTGAAGCATAATGTAATTTATAAGGCTCGTGAAGATGAAAAGATTGGCATACACAATGTGACCTACAACAATAAATTCTCTAATCAAATAGAGTTAAAGGGTGCAGAACATAGAATGGATTGTGATGTTGAGTGTTACGTTGAACACATGGGATGCAACATACTAAATGAAAGAAAGGTAATGGTAGAAGGCATAGTAAAATTAAAAGCTGAAGTATATAAAAATAATAACTTTCAAATAGTTAAGGATGTTGATGGAGATAAAAATGTTCAAATGCTAAAAAATACTTCTAAAATAGATAAGATTGTAGGAACTATAAAGGGTAATTTAGAAGCAGATATAAACTTAACTGTTCCTGCAGATAAGCCACAAATAGGAAATGTATTGAAAACTAATATAAATCTAAAAAAGAAAAATATAAATATTATGGAGAATAAGATAAATGTAGAAGCTAATGCTGTTTTGTATATTTTATATAGGGGTAAGGATACGACAGATATAGCTTGCTTAGAAAAAGAAGTGGTTTTAAATAACGAATTTGAATTTGATGGAATCAATCCACTTATGGAAGGGTTTACTGAATTTAATATAGAACCAGTAGAAATTGAAGTGAAGGAAGATGAAGTTGCTGAAAATAGGGTGGTTGAAGCAAAGGTTAATGTTAAAACATCTACCAAGGTTCTCAATAAAGAACAGATGGATGTTCTAGAAGATATATATTCGCCAGATGCAATATTAAACATGAAAAAAGAAAGTTATGAACTTAATGACATGGTTGGAAATGTTAATACAGAAACAGTAGTTAAGGCAGATATTGAAATAGATAAAGAATCTGCAAAACCTGTAGAAGTAATTATGGCTAGTGGAAATGTATGTATTACTGATAAGAAAGTAATGGAGGAACAAGTAGCAGTAGAAGGTGTAGTTAGAGCAGAAGTAATGTACAAGGTAGATGATGAAAATAAGTCTGTTGAAAACATAAGAGAAGAGCTTCCGTTTAGTGCTACAGTAGACATTTCGGGCTGTAAGCTGGATATGCAGGCTATAGCAAAGGCACTTTTAGAAAATTTAGAAGCTTCTATAGAAGCTGGGAATATAGCTATAAAGGCGCTAATAGAATTGAATATAAGAGTAAATGCACCAGTTAATAAAGAATTTTTAGTAGAACTTGAATCTGTAGAAGATGAAGTGACAAAGAAAAAGTGCAGTATTACAATATATATTGTTCAAAAGGAAGATACTTTATGGAAAATAGCTAAAAAGTATTTTACAACTATGGATGATTTAATGAAAATGAATGGTATTGATTCACCAGATATGGTAAAGCCAGGTGAAAAACTATTGATACCTGGAAGACTAGTATTCTGATAATAAATTATTTAAAACACAACATGTTCTGTATTTGTACAAGAGTATGTTGTGTTTTTTTATTTTATATGAATAAGTGGATTTAAATTGGGAAAAATAAAAAATACCTGCGGAAAGAGGTGTTGAGTTTTGGAGGAAAGAATAAAAAGCAATTTAATAATAATAGGAGGAGCAGAGGATAAAGAAGGCGATAAGAATATATTAAAAGAAGTTTGTTCTCATATTGATAAGGATAAGGATGAATTGCTTGTAGCAACAGTGGCATCAGGAGTACCAGAAGAATTAGGAGATCAATATAAATACATATTTTCTGGCTTAGGTGTAAGGAATATAACGATATTGAATGTTAAGGAAAGAAAAGATGCTTATGATGATTACCATGTAAATTTAATTTCAAGAGCCTCGATAGTATTTTTTACAGGTGGAGATCAATTAAGGATAACGAGTTTAATTGGAGGGACTCCTTTGTATAGAATGATGAAAAAGAGGTACGAGGAAGGCTGTATGTTTGTAGGAACCTCTGCAGGGGCTTCTGTTATGAGTGATACTATGATTGTGACAGGTCCCGAAGAGGAATCGCCAAGAAAATGTACTTTAAAAATGGCTCCTGGATTGGGTCTAATAAAAGGTGTAATAATAGATCAGCATTTTGCTCAAAGGGGAAGAATTGGAAGATTGTTAGTAGGAATATCAGAAAATCCTGAAAGTATAGGAATTGGTATTGATGAAGATACTGCCATTATAGTTAATAGAGAAGCTCAATTTAGTGTAATAGGTTCTGGAGCTGTATATGTAATTGATGGGAGTGAAATTACTAAAACCAATGTTTCTGAGCAAAATCCAGATGAAATATTATCTATATGTAATATTAAAATGCACATACTAAAAAAAGATGATAAATATGATTTAAATAGGAGGACACCTTAGAAAATGAAAGTAATAGAGATAGCTTGGTATGAGGGTAGAAATATCTATAGTCATAGACCTTGTATAAAATTAGAATTAGATTTAGAAGGATATAGTGATATTCCAAGCAATAAAATAAAAAATTTTAATAGTAGTTTACTACAGATTTTGCCTGAATTAAGAGAACATAGATGTGGTATAGATGAAGAAGGTGGATTCGTAAAAAGATTAAATGAAGGTACATATCTAGCACATATTTGTGAACATATGATACTTGCCATTCAAAATAGATTGGGGATAGAAGTTAAATATGGAAAAGCAAGAGAAGTAAATGGGGATCGCTATTACATAATTTATGAATATAAATATAAAAAGACAGGTATAGATACAGGTAAACTTGCAGTATCATTGATAAATTCACTTATAAAAGATGAAGATATTAATATAGATGAAGCTTTTAGTAAGTTAAAGAATACTCTAAAATCTGAAGAATTAGGGCCCAGTACACTTGCTATTTTAGAAGAAGCTAAAAAAAGGGGTATTCCTGCAATTAGATTGAATGAGGGTAGTGTATTTCAGTTAGGTTACGGTAGCACTTCCAAGTTAATAGAAGCTACTGTAAGCAGTAATACTGGATGTATTCCAGTGGATATTGCATGTGACAAGCTACTTACAAAAAATATTTTGCAAAGACAATGTATTCCAGTAGCAGATGGGGAAGAGGTAAAGAGTCCTATTCAAATGCTTATGCTTGCAGACAGAATAGGGTTTCCAGTAGTGTTAAAGCCTAGATTTGGGAATCAAGGCAAGGGAGTTTTGGTAAATCTAAGAGATGAACAGGAATTAATAAAAGCATATAAGACCATAATTAAAGAATACAAGGAAATAATTATAGAAAAATATGTTGAGGGAAGGGACTATAGAGTTTGTGTGATAGATGGCAAGGTAGTAGCGGTATCAGAAAGAATACCACCATGTGTAACTGGAGATGGAAAAAGTACTATAAAACAACTTATTGAGGAATTAAACAAAGATCCAAGAAGAGGAGAAGGACATGAAAAACCTTTAACTAAAATAAAGATAAATGATGAGCTAAAAAACTATATATCAAAAGACTCATATTATTTAGAATCAATCCCTGAAGAGGGGCAGAAGATATGGCTAAGAGAAAATGCTAATTTATCAACAGGGGGAGTAGCAGTAGATTACACTGATTCTATATGTGATGAAAATATAGATATATGTGTTAGGGCGGCAAAGGCAGTGGGTTTAGATATATGTGGTATAGATGTGTGCTGTACAGATATAAGTAAACCTATAGATGGTGTAATTATAGAAATAAATGCTGCACCAGGAATAAGGATGCATGAAATTCCATATGAAGGACAGCAAAGAAATGTATCAGGAGCAATAATGGATATGTTGTTTAAAAATGTGGAAAGTCAAATTCCTGTTGTATCAGTTACAGGGACTAATGGAAAGACTACAACAACAAGATTAATATCTTATGTCTTATCCTTAGCAGGGCATAGAACTGGAATGACTACCACAGGAGGAATATACGTAAACAATAAATGTATTAGTAAGGGAGATACAACTGGATACAATAGTGCGATGACGATACTTCTTAATAAGGATGTAGACGCGGCAGTTCTTGAGACGGCAAGAGGGGGGATAATTAGAAAAGGTCTAGCATATGACTTGGCAGATGTTGGGGTAATAACTAATATAGCATCAGATCATTTAGGGTTGGATGGAATAAACTCTATCGAAGAATTGGCATTTGTAAAATCCCTCATAGGAGAAGCTGTTAAAGATAATGGATATGTGGTATTAAATGCAGATGATAAAATGAGTATGAGCATAAGAAGTAGAATAAAAAGTAGTATAATATTGTTTTCTAAGGATAAGCATAATACAAATGTACTGCAACATATAAAAAATGGAGGAAAGTCAATCTATATAGAAAATGGCTACATTTGTTTAGAAAATAATGAAGGAATGACTCCTATAATCAAAGTGAAAGATATAAAAATTACAGTAGATGGGAAATTGGAGTACAATATAGAAAATGCTATGGCTGCTTGTGCAGCACTTATAGGTTTGAATATAGATCTTAAGCTTATAAGAAGGGGCATGAAAAATTTTTATCCCGATGAGGAACATAATCCAGGAAGATTTAATATGTATAAGATAAATGATATAACTGTAATATTAGATTACGGGCATAATATAGAAGGATATAAGGCCGTGCTAGAAGGAGCAAAAAAACTAAGATGTAAGAGACTTATAGGGATAATAGGAGTTCCAGGAGATAGAAAAGATGAAAATATATTAAGCTTAGGAAAGATATCTGGAGAAAATTTTGATTATATTTATATAAAAGAAGATGAAGATAGAAGAGGAAGAAAAGTAGGAGAAGTAGCAGAACTTTTAGAACAAGGTGTAAGACAAACTGATTTTAATACTAAGAATGTAAGTATAATATTAAATGAAAAAGATGCACTATTAGAAGCAATTAGAAACTCTAGAAAGGGAGATTTGATTATAGTATTCTTTGAAAAGTATGAACCTTTATTAGATATTGTAAAAAATGAAATTAATATGAATAAGGATATAAATATTAAAGAAGCGTTAACGTGCGTATAAGCTATAAAATAAAGCAGCATTTTATAAAGGGATGCTGCTTTATTTTATAGCTTTCTTTTAATCAGTATATTATAATAAATTAATAAAAATTTATACAAAGGGATTGAGGAATTATGAAATTAAAGGCTTATGCAAAAATAAACTTGTTTTTAGATGTTATAGGTAAAAGAGTTGATGGATATCATGATTTAGAAATGATTATGCAAACTGTAGATCTATGGGATGAAGTTGATGTTGAGAAGAGTGATGATGGAATAGAATTAATCTGTGAGAATGCTAATTTACCTATAGATAAGGGCAATATTGCCTACAGAGCAGCAGAACTATTTATAAGAACTTATAATATAAATAGTGGAGTTAAAATTAAAATAAAAAAGAATATACCTGTGGAGGCGGGGCTTGCAGGGGGAAGTACTGATGGAGCTGCAGTAATTAAGATGCTTAATGTAATATTCAATAAAAACTTATCTCAGAAAGAAATGATAAGTCTAGGAAAGGAAATAGGTGCAGATGTTCCATTTTGCATAGTTGGAGGAACTGCTAAGTGTGAAGGCGTGGGAGAAATAATAAAGCCTTTAAAACCTTTAAGGGATTGTATTTTAGTACTGGTTAAACCAAGCTTTGGAGTTTCAACAAAAGAAGTGTTTAATAAAATAGATAGCAAAAGTTATGTTCATCCACCAATAGATAAAATCCTTAAAGGGATTGATGAAGGTAACTTAACTAAAATAGGAAGGGGGTTGAATAATGTATTAGAGCAAGTAACCATAGAACAAAATCCTATAATAGGAGATATAAAAGAAATGATTAAATCAAATGGGTCCCTTGGAACTTTGATGAGTGGAAGTGGACCTACGGTATATGGCATTTTTGACGATTTACATAAAGCAGAAAATTGTTATAGCGAAGCTATGAAAAGTTATAATCAAGTATTTTTGACTAAAACAATTATACCTTAGATATAAAAAAGACTTAGGACTATATTAAGTATGTCCTAAGTCTTTTTATGTATAAATAAGATAATGATTAGAGAAAATAAGTAAAGCAAATTATTTATTTAAGTGAGGTTAACTATGAATATATTATTAGACTTATTGGAGCTATTCGATGGATATTTTTTTATACTTATTTTAATACAAAGTTTTGTATTATACATGTTAGATTATAACTACTTTAAAAGAGAAAATATGTGTAGGGCAGCAAGACAATGTAAATCAATATCTTTTATCAGTACTATAGTTGCTGCAGTACTCTATATAACTAGAATGATATTGCTATAAAGGAGGGGCGGATTATGAAAGAGGAAATAAGAAATGAAATTTACTCCAATTTAGATGAAAATATAGATTACATAAAGGGCTTGCTTAAAGATGTATCTGACATAGTATATAGAGAATTTTACATAGGAGAAAACAAAGCCACATTAATATATATAGATGGTATGGCGGATAAAATTCTTATAAACAATTTTGTGCTTGAGAGTTTGATGTTGGAGAAAACATCCATAAAAGTTGAGGATATTGAGAAAAGATTTCTGACTGTATCTGATATGAGGGAGGAAAAAGACTTAAGTAAAGCTGTAAATTCTATGATGTCTGGAGACACTATGTTATTTATTAATAACTTTACAGCTTGTTACGTTATAGCAACACGCTTTTGGCCAGCTAGGGGTGTATCGGAGCCATCTGGAGAAACTGTTGTTAGAGGTGGTAGGGATGGATTTACTGAAACTATAAGATTTAACACAGCTCTCGTAAGAAGAAGAATAAGAGATACTCGCCTTAAAGTTATACCTAAAAGTTTAGGAAGTAGATCTAAAACTGATACAGCAATTATGTATATGGAAGATATAGCAGATAAAGAAATAGTGGATGAAACTATAAAAAGAATAGAAAAAATAAGTATAGATTCTATATTAGACAGTGGATATGTGGAACAGTTAATAGAAGATAGTAAGTGGTCGATATTTCCCCAGGTTGAAAGCACAGAAAGACCAGATGTGGTAGCAAGTGCATTATATGAAGGAAGAGTAGCTATACTAGTGGATAATTCCCCTTTTGCATTGATAGTACCTGCAACCTTACCAGTGTTTTTTCAATCTCCAGACGATTACTATCAGAGATGGGCATATGGAAGTATGTTTAGAATTATAAGATTAATTGCAGTATTTATGTCTCTTGTACTGCCAGCTTTATATGTAGCTATAACCTCTTTTCATGTATCAATATCACCTACAAAACTTGCATACTTCATTGCAGCTTCTAGGGAAGGTGTGCCTTTTCCGGCATTTGTAGAGACCATTATTATGGAAGTAAGTTTAGCATTGCTTACGGAATCTACCGTAAGGCTCCCAAAACCTATTGGTTCAACAATAGGAATAGTAGGGGGATTGATTATAGGTCAGGCGGCAGTAAGTGCTGGAATAGTAAGCCCCATAATGATAATAATTATATCAATAACAACTATAACTAACTTTACAACACCTAATTATGAAGTAGCTATGGCAATACGAATTGTAAGATTTCTATTGATTATTGCAGCTTCATTCATAGGTTTATATGGAATAGTACTAGGACTTGTATTGCTATTGATTCATCTTATAAGGCTTAAAAGTTTTGGAATATCGTACTTATCACCACTGGTCAATCCTAATATAAAGGATTTTAAGGATGTATACGTAAGATTACCTTGGGATTCGTTTAAGGAAAGACCTAAGTATTTAAATACTAAGGATAAAATAAGGCAAAAGTAAAAAGGGGTGAGAAAGTGATATGGATAATAAAAAATTTACAACAGGATATGGGCTGTTCTCTACAATTGCAGTTACTTTATTAGGAGTTAATGTGTTTTCGTATCCAAGAGAACTTTCAGAAATGGTTGGAAATGATGGATGGATACCTATAATCATCAGCGGATTTATAGTATGGTTCGTATGTTATTTAATATATAAAGTAATGAAAAACAACTCGTATAGACATTTTGAGGAAATAATCGAGGGGACCTTTGGTAAAATACTAGGTAAAATAGTAGGACTAAGTTTTGTAATATATAGTGTTGTATTTTCTGCATTTGGCCTCAGAGTATTTGGAGAGGAAATAAAACTATACTTATTAGAAAGGACTCCAATAGAGTTTGTATTTTTAGTAACTATACTAGTTGGAAGTTATTTAATTAGAGCAGAGGTGGATAACTTAGTGAAATTTAATGAAATTTCATTTTGGCTTATGTTTATACCAATTGGAGTAGTGTTTATGGTGTGTTTATACAATGTAGATTTTACGAATCTATTACCTGTATTCGATGCTAAGCCAATCAAATATATAACTGGTTTAAATACATCGATAATTAGATATGGTGGACTGTCAATACTATTCTTAATTCTTCCTTTGGTAAAAGAGCAAGTAAATACAAAGAAGGCTATAAAAAGAGGAATTATATTTATAACAGTATTTTATTTAATTACCTTTGTCCTTACAGTAGCTACATTTGGGGAAAAACAAGTTTCAATTCTATTATGGCCAGTTGTAAGTATGATAGGAAATATAAATATACCAGGCTCGTTTATAGAAAGATGGGAAGGTGTATTCATGAGTATATGGATCATTTTTTACATAACTACCTTTGTAAATCAGTATTATTTTGCCGCGGATATGACAAAGAGAATATTTAATTTAGAGGACATAAAGCTAGGGGCGGCAATAATTATACCTTTAACATATCTTTTTGCTTTATATCCTAAAAATGTTCAAGATGTTTCTGAAATATCTTCATTTATGAGTCCTATATTATTTCTTATAAATATAGTACTGATTCCTCTTGCACTGCTTATTTTAAAACCTAGAAAAAGGAGGGGAGATATAAATGAGAAGCCGCAATAAGATTTTGTTAACACTTTTATTAAGTATGAGTATATTGCTTAATGGTTGTTGGGATAAAGTCGAAATAGATAGAAGATATTTTATTTCTACCATAGGAATAGATATAGGGACGGATATAGGAAAGATAGATGAACTTAAAGAAATAAAGCCTGAGGATCCATTTGCAGAAGTTGACATTAAAAAGCTAAGTGTATCCTACAATTTTCCTGATATAAGTCAGTTGGGACCACAACAGGGAGGAGTAGCAGAAACAAAGACAATAACTACACAATCTTATTCCATGGAGGATGCTATATCTAAAGCTATAGAAAAAAGTAGCAGAAGTATAAGCTTTGCGCACACAGAAATGATTTTACTTGGAAGTGAGTTCTTTGCACATCCTGATGTGGCAAAAGAAGTTGTAGATTATCTCCAAAGGCAACCATCATTAAATAGGACTATGCTAGTTATTATGACCCTTGGGAAGGTAGAGGATTTTTTGAAATATAAACCTGAGATGGAGAAAAGTTTAGATAACTACTTGGGAGGGCTTATAAAAGGCAGCGATAGGAAAATTGGGGTAATACCAATAACTTTAGATGAATTTATGAATGACTTAATTACATCTGGAAATGTTACTGTTCCATGTATAGCTTTAGATAGAGAAAAAAATGAACTTAAGCTTGCAGGAACGGGTATAGTAAAGAATTATAAGATGGTAGATACATTATCAGTAGATATGACTGAGGATATTCAGATTTTGCAGGGAAAGCTTAAAAGAGGAAAGAGAGTGGTATATAGGGAAGGTCATCCTATTGATTTTGAAATAGAAGGAATTGAGAGAAGAATGAAGGTTAGAGAAAATGATGATAAATTGGAGTTTGATGTTAATTTAAAGATAGAAGGAGAAATTAAAGGATATTATGTTGAAAAGGAAGTGCTTTCTAGAGCGTTTATTGAGGAACTAGAAAATAACTTGGGGAAATCATTAAAGGATGAAAACGAAAGGCTTATAAAAGCACTTCAAAGTAAATACGAATCAGATTTATTGGATCTTAGAGAATATGTTCAAAAATTTCACCCGTTTATATGGAATAAAGTTAAGGATAATTGGGATGAGGTATATAAAAGCGCTAAGGTAAATGTAAACTGTGTAGTTAATGTAAGAAGAATAGGCCAAGTAAAATAAAAAATATAAATAAGTGATTATTAAAAAAAATATTGGTAATAATAGCTAGTAGAGTAGGGGAAAAGGTTTAGAGGAATTAGGGGGAAAAAATTATGAAAAAAACTTTTATAGCTATTATTACTATATTTTTAGCATTTATAACCATAAATACGTATGGCTCTGAATTTAAGACAAACTTTATGCAAAAGCGAATTGCAGACAAGCTTATAAGGTTTCATGTAATAGCAAATAGTGATTTGAATTATGATCAAAATCTTAAGTTAAAAGTAAGAAATGAAGTATTAAAATATATGACACCTAAACTTAAGAATTCAAAGAGTCTAGATGAATCAAGAAAGATAATAGCTGAAAACGATAATGAAATAAGAAAGATATCAGAAAGAGTAATAAAAGAAAATGGATATAAATACACATTAAACACAACTTTATCGCATGAAAATTTCCCGGTTAAAACTTATGGAAGTATAACCTTGCCAGCGGGAAATTATGAAGCATATAGAATAATAATAGGGGAAGGTAAGGGTCAAAATTGGTGGTGTATTATGTTTCCGCCATTATGCTTTGTAGATATTACAAAAGGAAACATAGCACAAAAGGAAACGGAAAAAGAAATGAAAGCTGTGTTTACAGATGAAGAATATAAGTCTGTAGATAATACTGTAAAAAAAAATGATACTGATAAAAACAAGGAAAATAAAGAGAACTCTAAAGATGAAAACAAGGTAGTTGTTAAATTTAAGATATTTGAGCTGATAAAAGAAGTGTTTAATATATAAGTTGAATGTGCTTAATTAAAGTATAAATTAATATTTTAAAATAAAGGTCAATGGTATAATTCGATAGAATTTACCATTGGCCTTTATTTTAAAGAACTTTTATCTAGTAGGCTTTTTAATATATCATATAAGTTTTCGCCGACATGTGGGTTTGAAAATTCTCTGCAATTATCTTTCATTTCCTGAAGCTTTGCCTCGTTTGAAATTAGATAATCTAT
Source organism: Clostridium pascui (assembly GCF_016908015.1). Lineage (GTDB taxonomy): Bacteria > Bacillota > Clostridia > Clostridiales > Clostridiaceae > Clostridium_AK > Clostridium_AK pascui. The sequence goes on along the minus strand of NZ_JAFBDB010000003.1, from coordinate 310,431 downwards.
AGCATCTATACAATTCTTGCTTTCGCTTAAGTTTATAGCAAGATTATATTTTAATAGGAACTCTGCGTTTTTTTCTTCTTGACCTGGTATTGGAGAAAATATTGCGAGAGGAACTCCACATATTAAAGCTTCTGTAACAGTAAGTCCACCAGGTTTGGAAATAAGCAAGTCGCAAGCTTGCATATACTTGTTTACATTATCTGTAAAACCGATAATATAAGTAGGCTTTGTTTGAAAAGTATCCCTAATTTTAATGAGTTCATCATATAGCTTTTTGTTCCTACCTGTAACTATTATTATCTGTATGTCTTTATCTAGAAATAAAAGTTTTTTATATATATTCTCTATTTTACCAATACCTAAGCTACCTCCCATAATGAGAATGGTTTTTTTATTTGGGAAAAGCCCTATATCTTCTAGAGTTTTTGCAGAATTATATTTTTTAAAAAACTCAGGTTTAATAGGTATTCCTATATTGTATATAGTATCTCTATCTATTCCCTTAGACACCATTTCGTTAGCCATATCTGAATTTGAAACTATATAGGCATCTATATAAGGATGAAGCCAAAAGCTATGACAAGCATAATCAGTTATTACAGAAACTGTCGGTAGGTTTTTTCTATGCTTCATCTTTATAATGGATATCATTTCTGTAGTAAATGCATGAGTAGAAATTAAAATATCCGGTTTAAACTCATCTATAAGAGGTATTAGTTTATAAGTTAATATTTCATTTATTTTAGCACTTAAGTTTGCAATTCCGTAGTCTGATTCAGAATAATCATAAAGCTTGCCAAATAGATTAGGAGATAGCTTTATAGTTTTTAGATATCCTCCTATTACAACTTTATCTATTAAGGGATTTATGTATCTTATTGTATCTATTATTTTTACTTCACTATTATTATCGTAAATATCAATATAGGATTTTACTGCTTCAGCTGCACGTTTATGCCCTCCACCTGCGGATACTGAAAAAATTAAAACTTTCATTATCTAAGTATGTCCCCTTCCTGTAAAACTCCTAAAATTAGCAAAAACTCACATTAAATATTGTACACTATTTTAATTAAAAATATAAGTGACTAACAATATGATTTAATAGTTAGATAATTTTATTACAAATATATTATACCACACAAGTAAAGTGGAGTCTTTTAAATTTAGGTAATGAATAACTATAAAGGTTATTACAGATAATAAAGAAGAAATTTATCCAGATAGGAGGTATTGGTATGAAAATAAGAAATAAAAGAGTGTTGTACACCATAATAGTAACACTAATAGTAGTTTTTTCTACTACATTTGCTATATTAATGACGTTAGAAAGAACAGATTATAGAAACTATTTACAAGCAGAGTATAGTAAAAATATGTATGAGCTTATAAACTCTGTGCAAAATATAAGAGTAAATTTGGGTAAGTCAGCTATAGTAGGGTCTAGAGAACAAAGTATAATTGTTTTTGGAGATATATTTAGAAATGCAGCTATTGCTAATGATAAGCTACATTCTTTACCTATAGAACAACAAACGATACAAAACACTAGCAAGTTTTTATCTCAGGTAGGAGATTTTTGTTATTCATTAGGGAAAGCAGCATCTCAGGGTAAAGAGTTAGAGGAAAAGGATTATAATACTATAGAATTGCTTAAAAATAAATCTTTTCAATTAGAAGCATCATTAAATGAAGTTGCAAATGATATTAACAGCGGAAGAGTAAGATGGGGAGAAATAAGAAAAAAAGTTTCTGGAGTGCTAGCAAGAAGTGGCGAAGAAACTGTGGTGGAAAAGTTTTCATCCATACAGAAACAAGTAGCACAATATCCTGCCCTAATATATGATGGGCCATTCTCTGATAACGTACAAGACATAAAGCCTAGGATAAGTTCGGAAAGGGAAGTTTCAAAAGAAGAAGCGCAAGGGGTGGCTGAAAAGGCAATAGGTAAAAATAGAATAGAAAATATAACTTTAAAGGAAGAACACACAAGAGCAAAGATTCCTACATATTCCTTTGATATAATATTAAAGGGAAGAGATGAAAAGTCTAAAGTAGTATGTGATATAAGTAAGAAAGGTGGAAAAGTAGTATATATACTAGATTATAGACAAGTGAAAGCAGCGAATATGTCTAAGGAAAAGGCGATGGAGTTAGGAAAAACCTATTTGCAAGGGTTAGGATATAATAATATGTATCCTACATATGCATTAAATTATAATAATACCTTAATAGTGAATTATGTTTATAAACAAGGCGATATAATAGTATATCCTGATCAAATAAAAGTTAAAATGGCATTAGATGATGGGAAAATAGTAGGTGTAGAGGCGGAAAAGTATCTTATATCACACTTAGAAAAGAGAAATATAGGAAGTCCTAAGGTTACACAAGAAGTTGCAAAACAAAGGGTTGGAGAAAAGTTAAATATAAAATCTGTAAATCTTACTATTGTTCCTACTGAAATAAATACAGAGGCATTGTGCTATGAATTTTCAGGAGCATATAATGGAGAAAGCTTTATAGTATATATAAATGCAAATACAGGTTTTGAACAGAGAATAATACAAATAATAAACACTCCTAATGGTGAACTTACTATGTAAAATATAATAAAAAATTATTGATTAAATACATAAAAAAAATTAAACTATTCATAGTGAGTATTTACATTTTTAAATAATATATTAAAATAGTATAGTATGATATTATAATACTCCAATGATGTATGTTTTCCAATTATTTTAAGAGGAGATGGAATAATGAATAAAATAGCTATTCTTTTTGGGGGAAAATCAACAGAACATGAGGTATCTAGAGTATCGGCAGCATCAGTACTTAGAAATATAGATGATTCTAAATATGAAATACGTGTAGTAGGGATTACAAGAGAAGGAAACTGGTATGAGTACTTGGGTTCTATAGATAATATAGAAAGTGGATTATGGGAAAAAGATAATGAAAATAAAAAGGAAAACGCTCAAAATATACTTTTTAATAAAGAAGTTGATGTAGTGTTTCCTGTAATGCATGGTTTATATGGAGAAGATGGAACAATTCAAGGATTATGTAAGCTTATAGGAATACCTTTTGTAGGACCAGGAGTTCTATCTTCAGCATTATGTATGGATAAAGTCTATACTAAGTATGTTCTGGAAAACTTCGGAATAAAACAAGCTAATTATGTAGTTGTTACAGAGTACAATTATAATAAAAATAAAGATAAATTAATGCAAGAAATAGAAAGTAAGCTTGGATATGATGTGTTTATAAAGCCATCTAACAGTGGATCTTCAGTAGGCATAACTAAGGCTCATAATAGAGAAGAACTTATAAGAGGTCTAGAAGAAGCTCTAAAGTATGATAGGAAAATACTTGTAGAAGAGGCTTTAAATGCAAGAGAAATAGAGGTAGCTGTACTTGGGAATGATGAACCTCAGGGTGCTGTTCCAGGGGAAATAATACCTGCAAAGGAATTCTACGATTTTGAAGCGAAATATCAAGATGAAGCTTCAAAGCTTTTAATACCGGCTAATTTGGTAGATGAAAAGTTACAAGAGGTAAAAGAATTAGCTATAAAAATATATACATTATTGGATTGTCAAGGAATGTCTAGAGTAGATTTTCTAATGGATAAGGAAACGGGAGAAGTTTATTTCAATGAAGTAAATACATTACCTGGATTTACTCAAATAAGTATGTATCCTAAGCTTTGGGAGGCTTCAGGTAAAAAGTACCCACAGCTTATAGATGAATTAATCGAACTTGCAATAGAAAGAAATAATAAATAAAGGGTGATGAATATGACAAGAGCATTAGCGATGATGTCAGGTGGGTTAGATAGTACACTTGCTGCTAAACTAATAAAAGAACAAGGTATAGATGTAATAGGAATATGCTTCAGATCAAATTTTTTTAACGAAAAAAATGCTTTAAGAATGGCAGAACAAATACAAATACCGTTACATGTAGTAGACTTTTCAGATGATCACTTAAGAATAGTAAAAAATCCAAAGCATGGTTATGGAAAAAATATGAATCCATGTGTAGATTGCCATGCTTTAATGATGACTTATTCCGGAAAACTTTTAGAAGAGCTTAATGCAGACTTCATAATAACAGGAGAGGTATTAAATCAAAGACCTATGTCTCAAAATCGTTCAGCATTAGATATAGTAAAAAATGAATCAGGATATAGTGATAAGATATTAAGACCATTGTGTGCTAAAAATTTACCTCCTACAGAAATGGAGTTAAATGGGTTGGTAGATAGAGAAAAGTTTTTGGAAATTTCAGGAAGAAGCAGAAAAGTTCAAATGGAATTAGCTGAAAAGTGGGGAATAATTGATTATCCATCTCCTGCTGGAGGATGTAAGTTAACAGAACCTAACTATTCTAAGAGATTGAAGGAACTATTGGAATATAATAAAGAACCAAATTCATCAGAATTATATCTTTTGAGAATAGGTAGGCACTTTAGAGTCACACCTAATTGCAAAATAATATCTACCAGAACATTAGATGAAGCAAATTCTATAAAAGAATATTTAAATTATGAAGACTTAATATTTTTTGCTGAAGATTATAATGGATCTATGGTAGTACTTATTGGAAAGCCTACTAATGAGGATATAGAAATGGCAGCTAAAATAACTGCAAGATATTCTAAAGGAAAAGATAATCCTAAGGTGGTAATAAAGTATGGTAATTTCTCTAGAGAATTAAATAATCATATAACTGTTACTCCAGCTACTGATGAAGAAATAAATAAGTATATAATATAAGCTCTGTAATTGTTAGATGAAGAGGTGGTTGTTCTAATGCTAAAGGAAGTGCTTATTACTGTTAAAAGTACTCAAGATAATGATGAAAAAAACTCCATTGAGGTAATTTCCGTTGGTAAATTTGCTAAAATGGAAGGGCTTTATCGTGTAGTATATGAAGAAACTCAAATATCTGGGATGGAAGGTACCACTACTCATTTTAAGATTTACCCTGATGAAAAAAGGATGGTTCTTTTGAGAATGGGAAGTACAGATGCTAGAATGGAGTTTGAAAATAGAAAAAAACATGTATGCCTTTATGATACTCCATATGGTGTTTTGGAAATTGCCATAACAACTAATGATCTAAAGATCGATATAAACGATAATGGAGGAAAAATTCGCATAGATTATGAAATGAGTGTGTCAGGTCAAAAGCCTGTCCGCACTATTTTGTCCATAGATATAAGACCTCAATAGAGTATTCTATTGAGGTTTTTTTAATATAATTGATGTATAAAGTTTAAAAATAAAAAAAATGGACATTAATGTAAGTAAATATTTAAGGAAGGTAGTTGAATATAAATGAATTATTTTTTTGATAGACATAATAGATATAAAAATATAATAGAGTTTTTATGTCAATATAAAGGCGTAAGTGAAGGAGAACTTTTTAAAATACTAGAGGATGAAGATTGTAAGTATTTATTAGCCTTGCTATTAAAAAAGTATGAATGTTTAAATCAACAAGAATTTCATGAAAACTTTCCTTCAAGCAAGGTAAATTTTAAAGAATACATGAGAAATGCAGAGGAGAAGATGCTTTTTAATAAAAGAATAAGGGACATGTATTTTGAAGCAGAGGAGCTGTTAGATAAGAAAGTGAAATAGTAATATACTAAAAAGAAGGAATTTTATAATATTTATAGAAATATTATAAATGATATAACTTTAGTTATTTTAAAATTTTTGGAGATGAAAAAATGATAAATTCAAATATTACTATAGCTTTAAAAAACCATATGATTAAATATGAGATAAGAGAAATCTCCATATTTAAAATAAGCTCTTTAAAATATGAAGTTGACTCTATTAAAAATATAAGTATTGAAGAGAGGCAAGTATGTTTGGAGATTGTATGCCCACTTTGTGGACGAAATCATCAGTATGAATATAGCATTCAAGAATTTCTAAATTCTAAACTAATAGTAGGTGGATGTAAAGAAATTTATATACCATTATTTTATATAGGAAATCATAAAAAAGTTATAGAAAAGGTTAAATTATTTAATAGTACTAATAATAAAATTTATGCATTATTATAAGGATATTTAAGTACCACTCTAGTAATATTAGTGTTTAAAATTTTTCTGGATAAAGTTTATAAAATAGGTTATAATGTTATCGCATGTATCCCTTCGAAGAGTTTCTTTTATTTTCCCAGAGGATTTATTATATATAATTTAATATCGCAGGAGGTGTTATTTTTTGTCAAGTGTGGAATTAGGCAATATGACTGTAAACGAATTAAAGTCTATTGCTAAAGAATTAGGAATAAAAAATATATCTAAATTAAAAAAATCAGAGCTTATAGAGGAGATTAAGAAGGTATCTCCTATGTATATAGAAAAGGACGGAGTAGTATTAAGAGAAAAAATAAGTCCTAAAAGCACGGTAGAAGTTAAATATGAACCGGTGCAGGAACAAGAAAAAGAGTACATAAAGCCACAGGAGGTAAGTCCTGAGGAGAAAAAAGAAAAGCTTAAAGAAATGATAAATGAATCAGATACAGCTAAAGGTGTATTAGAGATAATAGAAAATAATAATTATGGATTTTTAAGAGGAAAAAATTATTTAACAGGACCGGATGATATATACGTATCACCATCTCAAATAAGAAGATTTAACTTAAAAACTGGTGACGAAGTACAAGGTAAAGTTAGAACTCCTAAGGAAGGAGAAAAGTTTAAGGCTTTATTATATGTGGAAAAGGTAAATGGGGAAAATCCTGAAAGAGCAGTGAGAAGAAAACCTTTTGAATTATTAACTCCTATTTATCCAAATAAAAGAATAAGACTTGAAACCACAAAAGAAGATCTTTCAGCAAGACTTATGGATATAATATGTCCTATAGGAAAAGGTCAAAGAGGAATTATTGTAGCTCCTCCTAAGGCTGGAAAGACCACTCTTCTTAAAAAGATTGCTCAAAGCATTTCTACTAATCATCCTGAATCTAAACTTATAGTATTGCTTATTGATGAGAGACCGGAAGAAGTTACTGATATGCAAAGATCTATAAATGGTGAAGTTATATACTCCACCTTTGATGAAGAGCCAGAACATCATACAAAGGTAGCATATATGGTTCTGGAAAGAGCTAAGAGAATGGTAGAACAAGGACAAGACGTGATCATACTTCTAGATAGTATAACAAGATTATCAAGAGCATATAACTTGACAATTAATCCAACAGGAAGAACACTTTCAGGTGGTCTTGATCCAGGAGCTTTAATAATGCCTAAAAAATTCTTTGGTGCCGCAAGAAATATAGAAGAAGGCGGAAGTTTAACTATACTTGCTACAGCTTTGGTGGAAACTGGAAGCAGAATGGATGATATGATATTTGAAGAATTTAAAGGTACTGGCAATATGGAAGTTCATTTAGATAGGAAGCTTCAAGAAAGAAGAATATTCCCAGCTATAGATATCTATAAATCTGGAACAAGAAAAGAAGATTTACTTTTAACGGAAGTAGAGTATGATGCATCATTTAACATAAGAAAGATGTTATATACCGAAAGTAACACTCAAAATGTAACAGAACAATTAATTAGTATGTTGTTTAAAACTAAAAACAATGCTGAATTTTTAAATATAATAGGTAAAGAAAAGCTAAATAAATAAAAAAATAAACCCGAATTAATTCGGGTTTATTTATTATAAAAATTATTCTTCGTTCTTTAAGTTGAACTTCTTCATGAACTTATCAACTCTTCCACCAGCATCAACGATCTTCTGCTTGCCAGTGAAGAATGGATGGCATTTAGAACATATTTCAACCTTTAGTTCTTTTTTAGTAGAACCAGTTGTAAAAGTGTTTCCACATGCACACTTAACTACTGCATCATGATGGTAGTCTGGATGTATGCCTTCTCTCATGTTTTTCACCTCTCTCGTGAATTCTAGACTTTATCGTCCGAATTTTTAACTACTAAATTATAACACAGTGATTATTTGCAAGTCAACAAAATTTAATTATTTCCTCTTTATTATATTATGCTTCTCTGTTACAATTATACTTGTTTATTAAAGACTGGGGGGATTTCTATGTATGGACCAAAGAATCATGGCTGGATAGAGGTAATTGTAGGACCGATGTATAGTGGTAAATCAGAAGAACTTATAAGAAGAATACGAAGGGCTAAGATTGCTAAGCAAAAGGTTCAGGTATTTAAGCCTGAAATTGATAATAGATACAGTAAGGAAGATGTAGTTTCTCATTGTGGAGACAAGGAAGATGCCATACCTGTAACAGTTAGCAATCAAATAATCGAATTAATTGATAAAGATGTTCAAGTAATAGCCATAGATGAGATTCAGTTTTTTGATGACAATATAATAGAGGTAGTAAATTATTTAGCAAACATGGATAAAAGGATAATTTGTGCAGGACTCGATATGGATTTTAAAGGAGAGCCTTTTGGACCTATTGCAAAACTTATGGCTGTGGCAGAATTTGTAGATAAAATTCAAGCTATATGTATGAAATGTGGGAACCCAGCTACTAGAACTCAGAGACTTATAAATGGTAAGCCAGCAAGTTATGATGAACCTATAGTTCTTGTAGGGGCTAAGGAATCTTATGAAGCTAGGTGTAGAAAATGTCACGTTGTTTTAGGAGAGAGGTGAAGCAATGAAAAAGAACTGTACAGTAGGAGGACAAGCGGTTATTGAAGGCGTAATGATGAGAGGAAGTAGGGGCATTGCTACTGCGGTGAGAAAAGAAAATGGAGAGATCGAAGTAAAATTAGAAAAATTTGTACCTTATTCAAAAAGAAATAAGTTTTTTAATATACCAATTATAAGAGGATTCGTATCCCTAATAGAATCTTTGATAATAGGGATAAAAACCTTGAATTATTCAGCTTCATTTTTTGAAGAGGAAGAGGAAAATAAATCTACCTTTGATAGGTGGTTTGAAAATAAATTTAAAGAGAAAAGCGACAGTATAATAGCAAGTATAAGTCTTATTATATCATTAATTTTTTCAGTTCTTTTATTTTTTATACTACCTAATTTAATTGCAAGTGGATTTAAGTTTTTAAGAATAGAAAGTACAATTATGTTAAATATAATAGAAGGAATAGTAAGAGTAAGCATATTTTTAGCTTATTTATATTTTATAGGCAAATTAGAAGACATAAAGAGAGTTTTTGAGTATCACGGAGCAGAGCATAAGACTATATTTTGCTATGAACAAGACGATGAACTTATATCTGAAAAGGCAAAGAAATATCCTCGTTTCCATCCTCGATGTGGAACTAATTTTATGTTTTTGGTAATGATAGTGAGTATAATATTGTTTTCGGCAGTGGGCTGGAATTCTTGGTGGGAAAATATGCTTTGGAGAATAGTACTATTACCATTTGTATCAGGAATAACTTATGAACTTATAAAGTGGTTAGGAAGAAGCAAAAGTAGTTTGTCAGGTATTATAGCTTACCCAGGGTTAATGCTTCAAAAATTAACTACTAGAGAACCGGATTTAAGCCAATTAGAAGTAGCTATTAAGGCAATCAAAGCAGCTGAAGGCATTGATGTAATGGAGAACGGAGAAAATCAATAAATGGATACAAAGGAAGTTTATACAATAGGAAAAGTTTTAGAGCAGGGATATAAAGTCCTTAAGGAATCAAATAATTGTAGTTATATACTTGATTCTCAGCTTCTATTAAGTAAAATTATAAATAAAGATAAGTTATTCATAATGCTTAACAGAGATTTTCAAATATCACCTGAGGAAGCTAAAGAGTATTTTGAATTAATTAAATTTAGAAAAAATAAAATGCCTATTAAGTATATATTAGGGTATACTGAATTTATGGGACTTAACTTTAAGGTTAAACAGGGTGTGCTTATTCCTCGTCCTGACACAGAGATATTAGTAGAAAATGTAATATCCGTCATTAATAAAAATAAATATATGAATATAGCGGATGTATGCTGTGGTAGTGGGGCTATAGGAGTATCTATAGCTGTTTATTGTCCTAAAACCCACATAGACTGTTTTGATATTTCAAATATAGCTTGTGAAGTTACCGATGAAAATGCAAGTGTTCAAGAAGCAAAACATAGGGTAAAAGTATATAAAAGCGATTTGCTAGAAGTGGCAATAAAAAATGGTTCAATGTATGATGTTATAGTTTCTAATCCTCCTTACATAAGAAAAGATGTTATTCCGAGTCTTATGGGAGATGTCAAGGATTATGAGCCTCATGAAGCTTTGGATGGAGGAGAGGATGGACTTTACTTTTATAGAAGAATTGCATTGGAAAGCCAGGGGGTTTTAAACAGTAATGGGCTTATTGCTCTAGAGATAGGGCACGATCAACGAGAAGCTGTAACTGAAATCCTTAAGAACAGTGATTTTCATACTATAGAATGTTATAAAGATTTAGCAGGAAATGATAGGGTAATAACTGCTTACTTAAATAATAAGTAATGTATTATGTATTAAACAATATATTTGATTTAAATGTATGTATTGTGATATAATTGGTAGTTGTTAAAATATAATAACGGAGTGATAAAGTTTATGTTAGAAAGACTTGATTTTATAGAAAATAAATATGAAGAGTTATCCATAAAAATAAGTGATCCAAGTGTAATGACAAACCAAAGAGAGTGGCAGAAGCTCTGTAAAGAACATTCAGACTTAGAAATAGTAGTTAGCAAGTATAAAGAGTATAAAAAGGTTATGGATGATATAAGTACAGATAAAGAAATGATACAGGAAGAATCAGATAGAGAGCTTAAAGAAATGTTGCAGGAAGAATTAAAAGAACTTTCCCAAAGACAAGAAGAGCTTGAACAGGAATTAAAAATACTAATGCTTCCTAAGGATCCTAATGATGATAAAAATGTATTTATAGAAATTAGAGCTGGTGCTGGCGGTGAGGAAGCAGCCTTATTTGCTACAAATTTATTTAGAATGTATACAAGGTATGCAGAAAGAGTTGGCTGGAGAATAGAGCCTATGAGTGTTAATGAAACTGACTTAGGTGGACTTAAGGAAGTTGTATTTATGCTAAAGGGAAATGGTGCATATAGTAGATTGAAATATGAAAGTGGAGTTCACAGAGTTCAAAGGGTTCCTGACACTGAATCAAGTGGAAGAATTCATACCTCAACAGCTACAGTTGCAGTTTTACCAGAGGTGGAAGATGTAGAAGTAGAGATAAATGCTAATGATTTAAGAATAGATGTGTTTAGAGCATCAGGACATGGTGGACAGTGTGTTAATACTACAGATTCAGCAGTGAGAATTACTCATCTTCCTACAGGACTTGTAGTTTCCTGTCAAGATGAAAAATCACAGCTTAAAAATAAGGAAAAAGCTATGAAAGTACTAAAGTCTAGATTATTTGATAGACTTCAAGCAGAGAGAAGCGCAGGTATTGCTGAAGATAGAAAAAGCCAGGTAGGTACTGGAGATAGAAGTGAAAGAATAAGAACCTATAATTATCCACAGGGAAGAGTTACTGACCATAGAATTGGAGTTACATTATATAGATTAGAATCTTTCTTAGATGGAGATATAGACGAAATTATAGATGCACTTATAACTGTAGAACAAGCAGAAAAGATGAAGAACTTGGGCGGAAATTAATTATTAAAAGAGAGAGAGGGGCATTATGAATATAAATAAAGCCATTAGGAAGCAACAAAAGTCTTATAAAAGATTTATGCTTATAATGTGCTTTATTTTTTTTATAATCCCTGCTATATTGATTTATACTAAAAAACTGTCCTTGTTTTACATTGCATATGCTAGTATAATACAGTTTTTAATTATAATATCCATGCTTGTAAAAAAGCATAATGAACATATTAAATTTAAAATTATAGACAACTACAGGCTATATATAGAACTAGGATTGTTTAAGAAAAAAGTTAACATGTTATGTGATAAAATTGAAATAGTACATGCTGAAAGTTTTAAAAGAAAGTCTGATGGTAAAGAGGATTTTGAAATTATAATAATCACCTCATCTAAATTTAAAAGTGAATATGTAGTGGCTGTTAATTCTAAATTGTTTAAGCTACATCCTTTTATAGCACATCGATATAAAAAGAGAAAAATGCTTTACCCTGAGAAGTCATATTTTTTCACAGTTATAAAAAAAGGAAAGCTTTATAAATATGTTCTTTTGGATATGATATACAGAAGATGCGTAAATGCAGAATTCACTTATGAAGCAATAGATAGAATAAAAGAATATAGGGAATCGCTATAACATAGAATAAATAAAACCACGACTAAATATATCTATATAGATAATATTTTTAAAAGGTGGTTTAAAGTGAATAACCTATATTTAATAATACTTATAGGAAGCATAGTAGCAGTAGCTGGTACTCTTATCGGTTCTTTTATAGCTATTTTTGTAAGGAATCCTTCAAATAAAACATTAGGATGGCTTATAGGGTTTTCTGGAGGGCTGATGTTGGCTGTAGTGGTCTTTGACCTAATTCCGGAAGCATTAAGCAAGTGGAGCTTTGTATATACGATTATATGTTGTATTATGGGGATACTAACAGTAGCATTTATAGATAAAAAAACTGAGGAAAAGAAAATAAACAAGCATGCAAAGATAGCTTTTATTACGGCTATAGGGCTTATGATGCACAATTTCCCTGAGGGAATTATAATGGGGTGTGGATTTGCTACAGGAGGGATACTCGGAATAAAAATGAGCATAATAATAGCGCTACATGATATTCCTGAGGGTCTAGCAGTTGCAGCCCCACTTATGGCTTCAAAAACTAAGATGTTAAAAATAATTATATATACTTTTCTTACAGCGGTGCCTACTATATTTGGAAATTTTATGGGATTGTATATAGGGAATATTTCTCAGAGCGCACTAGGAATAAGTTTATCATTTGCTTCAGGGATAATGTTATATGTAGTGTGTGGGGAAATGATACCAGAATCCAATAAACTTTGGGAAGGAATAACTACTACATTTGGAATACTTTTAGGTATAATTGTAGGACTTGCTATAATCACGTTGTTGTAGGACGAAAACAATGACTTTAGAAGGAGATGTAATCTTTGGATACAAAAATTGTAAAGCTAAATTACAATAATTTAGATAGGGAAGCAATAAAAGAAGCAGGATATATTTTAAGAAATGGAGGTCTAGTGGCTTTTCCCACTGAAACCGTATATGGATTAGGAGCCAATGCTTTAGATGATAGAGCTGTAAAAAAAATATTTGAGGCTAAAGGAAGACCACAAGATAATCCTCTTATAGTACACATTGCAGAAGTATCTGATATAGAAAGCTTAGTAGAGGAAGTTCCAGAGGTTGCTTTTAAACTTATAAAGAAGTTTTGGCCTGGACCTTTAACGATAATATTGCCTAAAAGTAACAAAATTCCTAACACCACTAGTGCAGGACTTGACAGCATAGGAATAAGAATGCCATCCAATAAAGTAGCAAGAGAAATAATAAAAGCATCAGGAGTGCCTATAGCAGCACCTTCGGCCAATATTTCAGGAAGACCTAGTCCAACAGATTTGGAAAGATGCGTAGAAGACTTAAATGGCAAAGTTGACTATATAATTGGAGGAGAAAAGTCAAATGTAGGTGTGGAATCTACCATTATAGATTGTACAATATATCCTCCGTGTATACTAAGGCCTGGTGGAGTTACGTTAGAAATGCTAAAGGAAGTAGAAAAAGGCGTTTATATAGATCCTGGTATAATGAAGAAGCCAGAAGAAAAGTTAAGGCCTAAAGCACCTGGCATGAAGTATAGGCACTATGCTCCGAAGGCACCAGTAAAAGTTGTGCAAGGTGATCTAGGTTTTACAATAACAAAGATTAATGAATTGATAGATAAGTATACCAAGGAAGGGAAAAATGTAGGGGTAATAGCTACAGATGAGACATTAAATAAATATCATAATGCAATAGTAGAAACTTTGGGAAGTAGAAGCGATATAAATGTAATAGCACAGAACCTATTCGAAACCTTAAGAAGGTTTGATGATAAAAATGTTGATGTGATTCTTTCGGAAGCATTTGAAGAAAAGGGAATGGGAATTGCTGTTATGAATAGGTTAAAAAAATCAGCAGGATTTGATATAATATCTATATAACTTTATGTTGATATTGACATAGAGCTAGTATTAATATAAAATGATTAACTGATAGTTAAAGAAAAAATAAGGAGGTAATTATGAAGGTTTTATTTATATGCACAGGTAATACTTGTAGAAGTTGTATGGCAGAAGCTATATTTAATTATTGCTCAGAACAGTTACATCAAGGATTATCAGCAGGAGTAGCTGTAGTAAGCGGTAGTAAAACCTCCTTAAATTCTTCAGCTGTTGTTATGGAAAATTTAAAAGTTGATATAAGCGACAGAAAAGCAATACAACTTACAGAAGAACATATTAAAGATAGTGATCTTATACTTACTATGACAGAAAGTATATGCGATTATTTAAAAAGAGTTTATCCAACATATCAAAATAACATATATTCTTTAAATAGTTTTGTCGGCATAGAAGGTGAAATTTTAGACCCTTATGGTGGCACACTTTCTGTTTACAAAAATACATTTGAACAATTAAAAAATAGTATTATATTATTATTAAATAAATTAAAGGAAGATAAAGGTATCTAAAATAGCTACTCCTATCTTCCTTTTTTGTGGGTAAACTAAGAATTATAATTATTTTGGAGGTGTTTTTATGAAAATAGCATTAGGAAGTGATCATGCTGGATTTCCATTAAAAGAGGAAATAATAAAACATTTAAAAAACAAGGGCATAGAATTAAAAGACTTTGGTACTTTTTCAGAGGAGTCTATTGATTATCCAGATTATGCTTTAAAGGTTGCAGAAGAGGTAGCTAGTAAGAATTTTGATTTTGGTATACTTGTATGTGGAACAGGAATAGGAATAAGTATTGCAGCCAATAAGGTTGCTGGTATAAGAGCAGCTCTATGTTCAGATACATTTAGTGCACATTCTTGTAGAGAGCATAATAATGCTAATATATTAGCATTAGGACAGAGAGTAGTAGGTTTAGGGTTGGCGCTTGATATAGTTGATGCATTTTTAAGTGCTGAATTTCAAGGTGGAAGACACCAAAATAGAATAGATAAAATTTCTGATATAGAAGCAAAATATAATAAATAGAGATTATAGGGAGGAATAATAATGAGTAAAGTAACACAAATAGCACATCCATTAATATTACATAAACTTGCATTTATAAGAGATAAAAATACAGGATCTAAGGATTTTAGAGAACTAGTAGAAGAAGTAGCAATGCTTATGGCTTATGAAGTTACAAGAGATCTTCAAGTGGAAGAAGTAGAAATAGAAACACCCATATGTAAAACAAAATGTAAGGTATTAGCAGGGAAAAAGGTTGCTATAGTTCCTATACTTAGAGCAGGTCTTGGTATGGTAGATGGTATGTTAAGACTTATCCCAGCAGCAAAGGTTGGACATATAGGATTATATAGAGATGAAGAAACACTTAAACCTGTAGAATATTTCTGTAAGCTCCCACAGGATATAGGAGAAAGAGATATAATAGTTACAGATCCTATGCTTGCAACAGGTGGATCTGCTATAGATGCTATAACTCTTCTTAAGGAAAAGGGAGCAAAGAATATGAAGCTTATGTGCCTTATAGCGTCTCCAGAAGGAGTAAAGGCTGTTATGGATGCACATCCAGATGTAGATGTATATGTAGCTGGAATAGATGAAAAACTAAATGAACAGGGATATATAGTACCAGGTCTAGGCGATGCAGGAGATAGATTGTTTGGAACTAAATAATATTAAAAGTCGGCTAATTTAAGCCGACTTTTAAATTACTTATACTTTTAATTAGTATTTTTTTAGTATAGAATAGTACATAGTAGTACTAAGTATTTGTAATAACGGAGGAACTATGGATAGAATAGATAAAAATAATTATTATCTTGATATATGTGAAACTGTATTAGAGAGGGGAACTTGTCTTAGGAGAAATTTTGCAGCTATAATAGTAAAGAATGATGAAATTATGTCAACGGGATATAGTGGAGCTCCTCGTGGAAGAGTTAATTGCTGTGATTTAGGATATTGCAGAAGAGAAGAACTTAATGTACCTAGAGGTACAAGATATGAATTATGCAGATCTGTGCATGCTGAGCAAAATGCCATAATTTCTGCAAGAAGACAGGATATGATAGGTTCTACTATGTACCTAGTAGGAAAAGAAGAAAAGACAGGAAAATTTGTAGAAAATGCATCGCCGTGTTCTTTATGTAAAAGGTTTATAATAAATTCAGGAATTGATAAAGTAGTAATACGAGATACTAAGGAAGAATTTAGAGAAATACTCGTAAATCAATGGATAGAAAATGATGATTCACTTGCGGGAGATGGATCATATTAAATGGGGAGATAAATATGGACAATATGCTTTTCTTAGGAGTGATTGCAGCAATCTTATCATTTCTTTTTACTCCTTTAATAAAAAGGTTAGCAATAAAAATAAATGCAATAGATGTACCTAAAGATGAAAGAAGAGTACACAAAAAGCCAACTCCACTTTTAGGGGGATTAGCTATATATTTTTCTTTTATCATTACAATGATGTTAAAAAATGGACATTTAATTAAACAAGAAAAGGGAATAATTATAGGTGCTACTATTATTGTCATAGCAGGATTTCTAGATGATAAATATGATTTGAAACCAATTATAAAGTTATTGCTTCAAATATCAGCTGCAATATGTTTGATTTTATATGATATAAAGATAATATCTGTTACAGATCCTTTCTCCAGCTATGATTCTTATATAAATATAATGTGGCTTTCCGTACCACTCACCGTAATTTGGGTAGTAGGAATAACTAATGCTATTAATCTTATAGACGGACTAGATGGATTAGCAGCTGGAGTAGCATTGATTTCAACTGTAACATTGTTTATTATAGCTTTGCTTAATATAAGTACTAGAATGGAAGCGGCAATACTGACATCTGTACTTATCGGATCTATAATGGGATTTTTGCCATATAACTTTTATCCTGCTTCTATATTTATGGGGGATACGGGAGCACAGCTCTTAGGATTTCTATTAGGAGCCATATCTATACAAGGTGCTATTAAGTCAGCGGCTGCCTTTGCTATATCAGTACCTATATTAGCGCTAGGACTTCCTATATATGATACTTTATTTGCCATGATAAGAAGAAAAATAAATGGTAAGCCTATAATGGGTGCAGATAGGGGACATTTGCATCATAGATTGTTGGATATGGGATTAACTCAAAGGCAAGCGGTTATAATAATGTACCTTATAAGTACCGTTCTAGGGGCTTTTGCAATAATAGCTATGCAAATAAGCAGTGCAAATTCTTATTTCTTATTAGCATCAATAATGATTTTAATAGTTATTATTGCGTGGAAATTTGGATTTTTTAAACACAAAGAATGATTTTCTGGAGGTAAGGTAATGGAAAAAATTAAGATAATTACTATATTTGGAACCCGACCAGAGGCTATAAAAATGGCACCGCTGGTAAAGGAGCTAAAAAAGTATGAGAAGGTTGAAAGTATAGTTTGTGTTACAGCGCAACATAGACAAATGCTTGATCAAGTACTTCAATTATTTGATATAACTCCAGAGTATGATTTGGATATAATGCAAAGTAAGCAAAGTTTAACAGGGATTACAGTTAAGGTTTTACAAGGATTAGAAGAAGTATTTGAAAAAGAAAAACCT
The DNA here is from genome assembly GCF_016908015.1 of Clostridium pascui. Lineage (GTDB taxonomy): Bacteria > Bacillota > Clostridia > Clostridiales > Clostridiaceae > Clostridium_AK > Clostridium_AK pascui. The sequence continues at coordinate 292,638 of NZ_JAFBDB010000003.1, read as the reverse complement.
GATTTAATATTAGTGCATGGTGATACAACAACAACTTTTGCAGGAGCTCTAGCTGCATTTTATCAAAAAATTAAGGTGGGGCACGTAGAGGCGGGACTTAGAACGCATAACAAAAACTTTCCGTTTCCTGAAGAGATGAATAGAAAGCTTACTGGAGCTATAGCAGATTTAAATTTTGCGCCTACTGAAAGTTCTAAAAATAACCTGCTTTTAGAAGGGGTAAAAAGAGAAGATATATATATTACAGGAAATACTGTAATAGACGCAATGAATGTTACAGTAGAAGATAATTATGTTTTTGAAAATAATGAACTAAATAATATAGATTACCAAAATAAGAAGGTCATAATGGTCACTGCTCATAGAAGAGAAAATTGGGGGCAGGGTATAGAAAACATTTGTAAGTCTTTAAAAATATTAGTTGAAAGATATGAAGATGTGGAGCTGGTATACCTTGTTCATTTAAATCCTATAGTAAAGGATGTAGTATATAAATACTTAGGGGGAATGGATAGAGTACACCTTCTTTCTCCTTTAGATACTAAGGAAACTCACAACCTAATGAATAAATGCTATATGATTATGACAGATTCAGGAGGACTTCAGGAGGAAGCGCCTCATTTAGGGAAGCCGGTATTAGTCCTAAGAGATGTAACAGAGAGGCCGGAAGCAGTAGATGTAGGCACTGTAAAACTTGTAGGGACAGATATAGATACCATATTAGAAAATGCAAGGATTCTTATAGAGGATAAAAATTGTTATGAAAGAATGAGTAAGGCTATAAATCCTTATGGGGATGGTTTTGCATCTCAGAGAATAGTAGAAGCTATATTATATCATTTTAAAAAAGAGACGAAAAAACCAAAAGAATTTAAAGTAATATAAACTTTGTGTTTTTTTTAACAAAATCTATTGATTAAATTTTAATTTATGGTTATAATGGAGTTGTTGACAGAAAAATTTGTGAATTATAAAATAAATTTTAATAAAAATATATTTTTAGGAGGGTTACTAATGAAAGAAGTAGTTATAGTTAGTGCAGTTAGAACAGCATTAGGTTCTTTTGGTGGAGGATTAAAAGATGTTCCAGCAGTTGAGTTAGGCGCTATCGTTATAAAGGAAGCTGTAAAAAGAGCAGGAATAAAGCCAGAAGATGTACAAGAAGTTATAATGGGAAACGTTTTACAAGCAGGTCTTGGACAAAATCCAGCTAGACAAGCAGTTATAAAGTCAGGTCTTCCACAAGAAGTTTCAGCATTCACAATAAACAAAGTTTGTGGTTCAGGATTAAGAGCAGTAAGCTTAGCAGCTCAAATGATAAAAGCAGGAGATGCTGATGTAATCATAGCTGGTGGTATGGAAAACATGTCCAGAGCTCCATATGTAATGAATGATGCAAGATGGGGACAAAGAATGGGAAATGGACAACTAGTAGATGAAATGATAAACGATGGTTTATGGGACGCTTTCAACCAGTATCATATGGGAGTTACAGCTGAAAATATAGCTGAAAAATGGGGATTAACTAGAGAAGAGCAAGATCAGTTTGCTTTAAGCTCACAGTTAAAAGCTGAAGCAGCTATAAAAGAAGGAAAATTCAAGGATGAAATAGTTCCAGTTGTTATACCACAAAGAAAGGGAGAGCCAAAGGTATTTGATACAGATGAATTCCCAAAATTTGGTTCAACTATAGAAAAATTAGGAAAATTAAAGCCAGCATTCAAGAAAGATGGAACAGTTACAGCTGGTAATGCATCAGGTATAAATGATGGAGCGGCTGCATTTGTAGTAATGAGTGCTGAAAAAGCTCAGGAATTAGGATTAACTCCATTAGCTAAAATAACATCCTACGGTTCAGCAGGATTAGATCCAGCTATAATGGGATATGGTCCATTCCATGCAACAAAAGTAGCTTTAGAAAAAGCTAACATAGCAGTTGAAGATTTAGATTTAATTGAAGCTAATGAAGCATTTGCTGCACAGAGTATAGCTGTTGCTAAAGATTTAGGATTTAACATGGACAAGGTTAATGTTAATGGTGGAGCTATAGCATTAGGACATCCAATTGGAGCGTCAGGTGCTAGAATACTTGTATCATTAATTCACGAAATGCAGAAAAGAGATGCTAAAAAAGGTTTAGCTACTTTATGTATAGGTGGCGGAATGGGAACAGCTTTAATAGTTGAAAGATAATATAATTAGTTTTATATAAAGAGATTGAGTAATTTGCTCAATCTCTTTATTTTTGTAAAATTTTACGTGTAGGCTTTATTATATTTCTTTTTAGTAACACTTTTTCTCTAAAATTATATATTAGTAATATATTTATTGAATAAATAGCATGTATTTGTCCATAATTCAAATAGGTTTCAAGATGAATTAAAAGGGGGAAGGCTCTTTAGGGCAAATATATGAAAAAGTTAAGATGGGTTATTGTGGTTATCATAATGTTAATAATATGGGGATATAAATTTCCGATGTACTCTCAAGCAAACCAAAAAGTAGACATGTTTTCGGAAATAATTAACAGAACTGGAGCTCAGGTAATGGAGTATGGAGTTCAAGTAAACTTTTCTACACAGAATTCTGGAGAAGAGGTGTGTAAATCTATTCTCATGAAGTTAAACTATGATAAAAGCACTAAAATTAATATAGAGAAAAATGACGGGAATTACTATATGGAGTTTTCAAGCCCTGCAGTTGAAGGAAATATTCAAAGTATAAATTCTGACAATGATAATATTATATCTATCAATATAAAAGAATACAGTCATGAAAATCAATTAGCTGAATTAAAAGCAAAAATCAAGAACTCTATTGAGTGTGATAAGGAAGTAGTCTTTTTTGAATATATAAAAGCAAAAACTATTAATTCGAATATGAAAGAGTTAAATAAACAAGTTATAGGTATATTAAAGTCTTTTAATACAAAAGAGATAAAAACAGTAGAAATAAATAATGGGTTAAGTACCACGGCATATACTCATCAATATGATGAATTAAATGTTGGAGGAAGATTTATAGATTTTAATTATGCTTTATGCAGTTATGATACGGGAGATTATATGATCTTAGCTACACCAGTTATACCTATAACTTATTAGTAATTTTTATGGAGGATATATATGGATAGGATTATAATCAAGGGCGGAAAAACCTTGAAGGGTGAAGTTGAAATAAGTGCTGCAAAAAATTCAGTTCTTCCTATTATAGCGGCAAGTATTTTAAGCGGAGATAAATGTATTATAGATAATGCTCCTATGCTTGAAGACGTTTTTGTTATAAGTGATATACTAAGATCTGTATCAGCAGATATTGATATAGATACAGGGGATAGAAAGATAATAATTGATACAAAATCCGTATGTGATGTTGAACCTTGTAGTGAACTCGTAAAAAAGCAGAGAGCTTCATTTTTGATAATGGGGCCTATGATATCAAGATTTGGTAGGATTAGAGTATCCCTACCAGGCGGATGTAATATAGGAACAAGACCTATAGATCTTCATTTGAAGGGGCTAAATGCCCTTGGAGCTGAAATCAACATAGGGCATGGATATGTAGAAGCTAGAGCCAAAAAGCTTATAGGAAAGAAAATTTATTTAGATTTCCCATCTGTGGGTGCTACTGAAAATATAATGATGGCAGCAGTACTGGCTGAAGGAGAAACTATAATAGAGAATGCTGCAGAAGAACCTGAAATAGAAGATTTAGCAGACTTTTTGAATAAGATGGGAGCAAAAATTACTGGAGCAGGAACGGATACAATAAGAATTGATGGTGTCAAAGAATTGAAAGGAATAACTCATAAACCTATATATGATAGGATAGAAGCGGGAACATTTATGGTAGCAGCTGCAATTACTAAGAGTTTAATAAAGATAAATGGTGTAAATTATCAGCATTTAAGGCCTGTAATAGCAAAACTTATTGAAATGGGAGTTAGGATAGATGTTAAAGGAGAAGCTTTAATAGTTGATGGAACTAATAAGCTTAATGCTACAGACATAAAAACAATGCCATATCCAGGATTTCCAACAGATATGCAGTCTCAAATGATGTCTCTTTTATGTACCGTGGATGGAACTAGTTTAATAACAGAAACTATATTTGAAAACAGATATATGCATGTTTCAGAAATGAAAAGAATGGGAGCAAATATAAAGGTAGATGGAAGAAGCGCTATTGTTCAGGGTGTTAATAAATTAACAGGGTGTGAAGTAAAAGCCACGGATTTAAGAGCAGGAGCAGCACTTGTCCTATGTGGGCTTGCAGCAGAAGGAATCACTAGCGTTACAGATGTATATCATATAGATAGAGGATATGTAGATATAGAGAAGAAGCTAAAGTGCTTAGGTGCAGACATATTTAGAGAAGAAAATTAAATAAAGGTAAGTTATAACTTATCTTCTGTTTTCATATATTTTTATATAAACATAAAAAGGAGAAATGTATATGAGAACAGAAGATGTTTTTTTATTTGTAAAGAGATTTTTAATTTTTATCTTAGCTAGTATAGTTTTTATTGTTATTTTATCATTACCTTTGGCGAAGGGCGGTAATAAACTGTCTCAAGATAAATTAAATAATAATATAACATATAATATGAAGCCTGATAATATAGTTATTATCAAAGAAATTAAGGTAAAAGTATATAGAGACAAAACAAAAAAGATAGAAGAAATGAGTTTAGAGGATTATATTAAGGGAGTTGTAGCTTCGGAAATGCCTGCAGAATTTCATATAGAAGCACTAAAGGCTCAAGCCGTAGCGGCAAGAACTTATGCTGTGACGCATATAAAGTCCCTTGGAGGTTCTGGGTGTAGTAAGGATAAAAATGCAGATATTTGTGATACGGTACATTGCCAGGCTTTTATGGATAAAATCGATAGAATGGAGGCATGGCCCAAAGATAAGGGTAACTATTACTGGAGCAAAATTGAGGAAGCTGTAAATTTAACTAAGGGACAAGTGTTAAAATACAACGGAGAAGTCGTAAAAGGTGCGTATTATTTCGCTATAAGTAGTGGAAAAACTGAGGATGTAAAGGATGTGTTTTCAACTTCGCTTCCATATTTAAAAAGTGTTGAAAGTCCAGGAGAAGAGATAGCGCCTAAGTATAAATCTACTTCTATATATAGCTATTATAAGTTAGCAAGTATTATCAATGAATACTTCGATAAAAACATAGTATCATCAAGTAGTTTAAAAACCAACATAAAAATCAAAAGTAAAACTGAAGCTGGTGGAGTAAAGGAGATGCAAATTGGGAGCAGAACTTTAAAAGGAAGTCAGTTTAGAACTATGCTTGGACTTAATTCTACGAATTTTGTTATTAATTTTGGTAAAAAAGATATACAAATAGTGTGTACTGGCTATGGACATGGAGTGGGGATGAGTCAGTGGGGAGCCAATGTATATGCTAAGGGTGGAAAAAGCTACAACGAAATATTAACACATTATTATCAGGGAGTAAAAATAGAACAAATAAATTAAAGTGTAGAGCTGGTCAGCAACAGCTCTATTTTTTTATGTCAAACATTGTCATAAAAAATAGAAATAAATTGGAAATAAAATTATAATAAAATGTATTTTTTGATAAGCTCTGGACAAACTAGAAATTGGAGGTGTTGATATGAAAAATAAAAACTTTAGTAAAATTTTTAACTTTTTTAAGAGGGAGGGATTTTACGTTGTACTGTTTTTATGCCTATGCATACTTGCTACAGTAGCTGTTGTAACTACAAGAGATAATAGGCAGGCTAAAATTGAACGAAATAATACATCGGTGGTGGAGCAAGAGAAGAAAAAGGATACAGCACAGGTTGCTGAAAAGCCCTATACAGATTATGACAATGCAGAACAAGTAAAAAAGCCAACTAACACAGAAACAAAGGTAAATAAAGAGGTAAAAAGTACTGAAAAAACTGCTACAGTATCTAAAACAGCAGATACTAAGTTTGGAAAACCTGTAGAAGGAATTATAGGAAGACAATATTCTGAAGAACCTGTATTTTGGAAATCCACCAATAGCTACAGACCTAACTTTGGTATAGATATTAAATGTGAATTAGGAAAGCCTGTTGTAGCAGTATTAGATGGAAAAGTTGAATCTGTAAAAAATGATACAGTAGATGGTATTCAAGTAATAGTAGATCATCAAAATGGACTAAAAACAGTATATTCAAATTTAGATTCAAAGGTAAGTATATCAGCAGGAAAAGTGGTTAAAAAAGGAGATAAACTTGGAGTTGTAGGAAGAACAACTTTAAGATCCATGTATGAAGCCTATGGAGATCATTTGCATTTTGCAGTATTAAAAGATAAAGATTTTGTAAATCCAGATAAGTATATAAAATACTAAACTTCAGGCCATTTTTCGTTCATGTTACGGAAAATGGCCAGACAGATGTAATTTAAGTATATGAATAAGCATATTTATAAATATAGAAGGGTTAAGGAGGTACCACCTTGAAAGACTACATTGAAGAAAGAGTTCTTGAAGTAGCAAATTATATTATAAGTTCAAAAGCAACAATTAGAAAAACAGCTAAGGTATTTGGTGTTAGTAAAAGTACTATACACAAAGATATGACAGAAAGGTTGCCTAAAATAAATCCTCAAATAGCAGAAGAAGCCAAAATTATTTTGGATTATAATAAAGCAGAAAGACATATAAGAGGTGGAAAAGCCACTAAAATGAAGTATAAAGCTATTGAAGGATAAAAACATTCCGATTATAATAAAACTATGTCGTAAAATATATGAAATTGCATTTTTGTTGCAAAAATGTTATGGAAAGAGTAGGTGGAGATAATAGGGATGTTTTTTAAAATGGGTACAGATATGGGTATAGATCTTGGTACAGCTACAGTACTGGTTTATGCAAAGGGTAAAGGAGTTATTTTGAAAGAACCTTCAGTAGTAGCTATAGATAAAACTAATAATAGAGTCTTAGCTGTAGGGGAGGAAGCTAGGCAAATGATCGGTAGAACTCCTGGTAATATTGTAGCTATTAGACCCTTGAGAGATGGAGTTATTTCTGATTATGATTTAACAGAAAAAATGTTAGAACATTTTTTAAGGAAAGCCTGTGGAAAGAAAAAAATGGTTTCCCCCCGAGTTGTGGTTTGTATACCTTGTGAAGCTACAGGAGTAGAAAAAAGGGCCGTTATTGATGCTGCTAAGAATGCTGGTGCAAAGAAGGTGTTTTTGATAGAGGAACCTTTAGCTGCAGCCATTGGAGCAGGTGTAGATATCACTAAGGCCAGTGGAAATATGGTAATAGATATAGGTGGGGGAACGACAGATATTGCTGTTATTTCTCTTGGAGGAATAGTAGTAAGATCTTCTATAAAAGTTGCAGGAGATACTTTTGATGAAGCTATTATAAGATATGTAAGAAAGAAACACAAGCTTATGATAGGAGAAAGAACTGCTGAAGATTTAAAAATTAATATAGGATCAGCATATGTAAGAGAAGAAGAAGTTAGTATGGAAATAAGAGGAAGGGACTTGGTGTCTGGTCTTCCTAAAAATATAAATGTTTCCTCAGAAGAAATGAGGCAAGCCCTAAGCGAAACTGTAAATTCTATTGCAGAATGTACGCATTCAGTCTTAGAAAAGACTCCACCTGAATTAGCTGCAGATATAGCAGATAAAGGAATAGTTATGACTGGAGGGGGAGCCCTCCTAAATGGTCTTGATAAATTAATTCAGGATGTTACAAAAGTACCGGTTTGTATTGTAGAGGATTCTGTTTCTTGTGTAGCAATGGGCACAGGTAAGTTCTTAGATTATTTGGACAAATTGGATGGATCCTTTTCTGGAGATGATATATCATTATTATAATGATATGCTTTAGTGGAATAAAAGTATAATAAGTGCTTTCGTCTTATTAAATATAAGCGAAAGCACTTATTTTTTTATAGAAGGCAGTCTTTTATATCTGATAAAGTGTTGGAGCTTAAATGATAAGCATGAAATAAGGCGTCGCAGATTACTTTGGACATATTAAAAATCAAACTAAGACGTATATTGTTATTGTTAAATACATTAGCATCAGTTGAGTCTACAATTCCTATTATGGAAGACTTTCCTACAAGAGGGAGGGTTTTACCTACGCCCTTTCCAGGATGGATTGGATAATCCCTAGCTTGTATTTCTCCTACATTATCTTCATCGCCAAGACATGCATCGATGCCTATTATATTTGCATTAGGGTGAAGTAAATTTATTTCATATAATTTTCTATCTAAATTTAAAGCGTGTATAGGATCAGATATTGTTCCGAATACTGGAAGAGGGAAATTTTTATCTTTAAGTAGAGTGCCAACTAATGGACCAAGACAATCCCCTATACATCTATCTGTACCTATACATACTATTATAGTGTCTTTCATAAAATAATTTTTTATAAACTCTCCAATTTCGTAATATCCTAAAGAATCGTTAAAATGAGTTCTAGCTTTATTCAATAGTTACACCTCCCTTAATAATTTATATGAGAGTTGTGGTATAAATATTAAAAGAAAAAAGATGTTTTTTAGATAATGTTAATTTTTATTAGCTAAACTAACTATAAAAAATATGATAAATATAATAAAATAATGGCTTAAGGTGGAGTAAATGAGAATAAAAAGGAGTATATTAAAGAAGGACTTGTTTAATGGTCTTATATTGGATTTGAAATTTAGTCCATAAGATTGTATACTAATCCATGTTGAAGTTATTAAGTGCGGAAACGCACTGAGATAATTTAATAATAAGGTTATTAACTTGGCGAATAAGTTATGAATCTTATAATGGAGGAATTCCCGAGCGGCCAAAGGGGGCAGACTGTAAATCTGTTGTCAGTGACTTCGATGGTTCGAATCCATCTTCCTCCACCACAACAATTTAATATATCCATATGCTGGCATGGCTCAACGGTAGAGCAGCTGACTTGTAATCAGCAGGTTGTAGGTTCGATTCCTATTGCCAGCTCCATTATATGGAGGAATTCCCGAGCGGCCAAAGGGGGCAGACTGTAAATCTGTTGTCAGTGACTTCGATGGTTCGAATCCATCTTCCTCCACCAAAGACACCAAAAGGTGTCTTTTTTTATATTCATTTGCTTAATAGCCTATAAATTGTCGATCATACCATACATAACAATTAAACTTGATATTGACACAAGATTATTATTGTGCTAATATATGCTAGTGAATTTAATAGAAAACTCTTATCAAGAGAGGTGGAGGGAAAGGGCCCTATGAAACCCGGCAACCAAGTACTTTGTACCAAGGTGCCAATTCCTGCAGGTTTGTTCTGCGAGATAAGAGAGGAATGCAAATTAAGCCTCTTCTTATCGAAGAGGTTTTTTTATTTTACATATTATATTTTTCATTGGAGGTGCAAAAATGAGAAGATTATTCACATCAGAATCCGTTACTGAAGGACATCCAGATAAAATTTGTGACCAAATTTCTGATGCTGTATTAGATGCTATATTGGCTCAAGATTCTAAGGCAAGAGTTGCATGTGAAACTACGGCTACAACAGGAATGGTTATGGTTATGGGAGAGATAACAACATCATGTTATGTTGATATTCCTAAAGTTGTTAGAGAGACAGTGAGAGAAATAGGATATACAAGAGCTAAGTATGGCTTTGATGCTGATACTTGTTCAGTGTTGACTTCAATAGATGAACAATCTCCTGATATTGCAATGGGAGTTGATGACGCATTAGAATCAAGAGGTGCTAGTAAGGATGAGGTTGAGTCTGTTGGTGCAGGAGATCAAGGTATGATGTTTGGTTATGCAGCTACTGAAACGCCAGAGTTTATGCCGATGCCAATAGCAATGGCTCATAGATTATCAAGAAGACTAACAGAAGTTAGAAAAAATGAGACATTAGATTATCTAAGACCGGATGGAAAAACTCAGGTTACAGTTGAATATGAAGATGATAGACCAGTGAGAATAGATGCAATCGTTATTTCTACTCAACATGGACCTGAAGTGACACAGGAGCAGATTAATAAGGATTTAATGGATCATGTTATAAAAGCCGTTATTCCAGATGAATTACTCGATGAAAAAACCAAATATTATATAAATCCAACTGGTAAGTTTGTTGTTGGAGGTCCACAAGGAGATACTGGACTTACAGGAAGAAAAATTATAGTTGATACTTATGGTGGGTATGGAAGACATGGTGGTGGAGCTTTCTCAGGAAAAGATCCAACAAAGGTTGATAGATCTGCAGCTTATGCAGCTAGATGGGTTGCTAAGAACTTGGTAGCTGCTGGAATAGCTGATAAGCTTGAAATAGAACTAGCTTATGCTATAGGTGTTGCGCACCCAGTATCAATAGAGGTGGAAACCTTTGGAACTAACAAAGTTGAACATGATAAAATTATTGAAATAATAAATAATGTATTTGATTTAAGACCAGGTGCAATAATTAGAGATCTTGATCTTAGAAGACCTATTTATAAACAAGTTGCAGCATATGGACATTTCGGAAGAAATGACTTAGATTTACCATGGGAAAAACTTAATAAGGTAGAAGAAATAAAGAAATATTTATAGTAGTAAAAACTCCCTTCAATTCATGAAGGGGGTTTTTTTATTTAATCAATATAATTATGTTATAATTATATTATAAATATCGCCTTATAGTATTAAGTAGAACAGGAGAAGATTATATGGAAGAAATACAGGGAATTGTAGATTCGATAATATTTAAAAATGATGAAAATGGTTATGTAGTAGCAAGACTAAAAGATAATAAAAGTTATTATACAACCTTTGTTGGATGCATTCCCTACATTAGTGAAGGACAGGGTTTAAAGCTTAAAGGACAGTGGGCGGTTCATCCTCAATTTGGAGAACAGTTTAAGGTTGAAAGTTGTGAGGAAATGGTACCCGATTCTGTAAGTGGTATAGAAAGATATTTAGCATCAGGAGTAATAGCTGGGATAGGGCCTGTCACTGCTAAAAAAATAGTGGAGAAGTTTGGAGAAGAATCTTTAAATATATTAGAAAATGATATAGAGAAGTTAAGGGGAATAGAAGGTGTAGGAGAAAAAAAGATAGCTATTATATATGAGTCTTATGGTAAACAAAAGGAATTAAGAACTGTAATGATGTTTTTTCAAAGTTATGGAGTTACTCCTAATCAATGTGTGAAAATATATAAAAGATTTAAAGCTGATTCTGTAAAAATTGTAAAGGAAAATCCATATATATTAACAGAAGAAATTTCAGGAATAGGATTTAAAACTGCGGATAAGATTGCAAGAAGTTTAGGAATAGATTTGAATTCATCCTTTAGAATAGAGAGTGGAATAAATTATATAATAAATCAATTTTGTGCGTTGGGAAATACTTATATGCCTGTAGAAAGACTCTTAAATGAAGGAAGAGATATATTAGGAGTAAGTGATGAAAATATAAAAGAAGGAATAATGCAGAGTGCATTTCATGGAAAAATAAAAGTAGAAACGGTGAACAATAAAGAATGTATATTTACTATTCCGTATTATTATTGTGAGCTTGGGGTAACAAAGAAAATACTGACCTTATCTATAGCTAAATATGATGAGTTGGAGCTGAATGTAGATGAAGAAATAATGGAGTTTGAGCAGGAGAGAGATATATCTTTTGCGTCTTCTCAAATAGAAGCTATAAAGGGTGCAGTAGCTAATGGAGTAGAAATTATAACGGGGGGGCCAGGGACAGGAAAAACAACTATAATAAATTGCATTACATATATATTTGAAAAACATGGACTTAGGGTTTTTATGGGGGCACCTACTGGCAGAGCTGCAAAGAGAATGACGGAAGCTACAGGGAAAGAAGCAAAAACTATTCATAGGCTTTTAGAAATGGGTGCAGGAGAAGATGAAGACATGATGTTTTCAAGAACAGAAGAAACTCCGCTAGAATGTGACGCGGTAATTATAGATGAGGCATCCATGATAGATATAATGCTTATGAATAATCTTCTTAAATCTATAGCGCTTGGGACTAGGATTATAATTGTTGGGGATGTGGATCAGCTCCCATCAGTTGGGCCAGGAAATGTACTTAGAGATTTAATTGATAGTAATTGTGTTAAGGTAATCAGGCTTAAAGATATCTTTAGGCAGTCTGCGCAGAGCATGATAACTGTAAACGCGCATAAAATAAATAATGGAGAAATGCCCTTGCTAAATGGAAGGGATAAGGATTTTTATTTTATAAATAGCGAAGAAAGCTCATCTACATCGGATATATTAATGGCACTTATAAGTGAAAGGTTACCAAAGTTTAATAAGGAATGGGATAAACAAAAACATATACAGATACTTACACCAATGAGGAAGGGTATATTGGGAGTAGAAAATCTTAATAAGGGACTTCAAGAAGTATTAAATCCGCCTGCAAAGTGGAAAAATGAAAAGAAATCTAGAGATAATGTGCTTAGAGTTGGAGATAAGGTAATGCAGATAAAGAATAACTATTCTTTGAAATGGAAGAGAATTAAAGGTGATGGGGAAGAAGAAGGGGTAGGAGTGTTTAATGGAGATGTAGGATATATAGATGAAATAAATGAGGAAGAGAACACTTTAAGCATAATATTTGATGAAGAAAGAAAAGTGGTTTATGAAGATACTTATTTAGATGAGATAGATTTAGCATATGCTGTAACCATACATAAAAGCCAAGGTAGTGAGTTTCCAGTGGTTATTATACCTATGTTTATGGGACCTCCAATGCTTATGAATAGGAATTTGCTTTATACAGGAATAACTCGTGCAAAGAAGTTAGTAGTTCTAGTAGGCTCAATAAAGGCTATGAAATTTATGATAGATAATAATAGAAGTTTTGAAAGATATTCTTTGCTAAAATGGAGAATAACTAATGTTTTAGAAAATGCTATAGAAGATTAGTGATGGAGTGAAGTATATGAGTACTAAAAATGCTGTAATAAGAGAAAAAAGAAAAAAAGCATCTCAATTGATAGAAAGATGGTTATATTCAAATGAACAATTTTTGAATATTATAACCATTCCCTGTGCATCTACAGATATATTCATATATAGTATTTTGGATTATATGAATAAAGGGAAAAGCATATTGTATATAAGTAATGAAGATGAAGAATATGTAGATATTCTAGAAAAAATAAAAAAGAATAGCAGTTTTAGAGGATATAGTTATTTGAGGCGAGGAGATATTAAACTCAAAAGCAAATTTATCATAGCTAAGGCTGCTAATGCATTGGAAATCATGAGAGATTTTGACTTAGTTATATTTGATGATACTAGAGCATTTCCGCATCATACTTCATATGAAATCATAGACATAATGGCAAGGATGAGTAAGCATGAAGGTAAATTTATATACTGCGGAGTAGAAAGTATATTTAAAGGAAAAAGGGAAATAATTATACCTGTAAGTGAATGGCCTCATCCTATCGTTGAACCTAGAACTATAACTACTAAGATAAACTTGGAAGAAGATATACCATATATAATATATGATTATTTAAAATGGTCACTTTATGAGGAGAGAAAGGTAGTAATATATATACCTGATCTAGAAAAGGGATTGAAGGTAGCTAGTTATATAAGATTTTACTGTAAAAAATTAAATAAGGGTGTGCTATGTTCTTGGGAAGAGGGAAAAGAAAAAAGTTTTTTAAAATTTGCTAAGGTGAAAAGCGCGGTTCTTATAACATATACCTTTGAAAATATACCTACGTATTTTGCGAACACAAATCTAATGGTATTTTTCGCAGATTATAAGTTATATGATTATAAAAAATTATTTCACTTTTGTGGAGTTATAAATTCTTATGAATCAAATTTTAAGGAAGTTATATATGTATCAAATGAAGAAACTGAGGATATGGATAAGGCTAAAGAGTTAGCAAGGAGTTTTAATAAAGAAGCATGGGATATGGGTTTCTTAAGTTATTAGAATTTATTAAGGAATGTATTTTTGAAGTTATATATGATAATAAGTCTCAATGTATAATATGTGAAAGCTATCTAGACAAAATTGGCCTATGTGATCAATGCAAGAAGCATATAGTTTTGTCTCATAATGTTTATACCATGAGATGTTTAGATAAGCTTATAAATTGCTATAGTGTCGCATACTATACAGGAACTATGATGGAACTTATAAGAAGACTTAAATATAAAAGTGATTTTCAAAGTGGAAAAGTAATAGCCTTTTATATGAGGGATAGAATAAAGAATTTAAATTACGATATAGATTTTATTACTTATGTTCCTATGACTAAAAGATCATTAAAGTCTAGGGGATATAATCAAAGCAAGTTTTTGTGTAATTTATTAAGTAAGGAACTTAACATACCTGTGGCGCACTGTCTTATAAAAACAAAGGAAACTAAGGATCAAATAGGATTAAGTAAAAAACAGAGATGGGAAAACATGAGGGATTGTTTTAAAGTTAAGAAATCTCATATGATAAAAAATAAAAAGGTATTGTTGGTGGATGACGTGCTTACTACAGGGTCTACGGCATATTTTTGCTCGTATGAACTAATAAAATCTGGAGTGGAAAAAATTAATATCTTGACTGCAGCAAAAAGTAAGGTATAATTTTATTATATTGAGTTAGGTCTGTGGTTGAAAGTCGATGCCAGTCGCAGGCAAAACGATCCACGTAAATTAAATAAAATGTTTAATGATCATGGTGCGGCTTAGAAGTAAGTCCTGCCGAAGAGATACGCTTTGTATCTTAACGAGAGTGTAAGTAGTGAGAGGGTAATTCTGGGTAGCAAAAGCTCCAGCAGGCGAGTGTGGGGTCAAAGATCAGGTCAGCTAACTTAATATAAAAATCTTATTGTTTTTAAGCAATAAGATTTTATTTTTTTGTGGAAACTTTGTTGGAATTTGAAATTTAATTTAATATTTTGTAAATTCTAAAAATTCCACTTGTTATTTGTTGCGATTCGTATTAAAATAGAATTAACAACAAGACATTACTCTATTAAGAGTTAAAGAGAGGGGCTGAAGATAATGAGAGTAACTATAAAAGGGAAAAACATAGAACTTACAAATGCTTTGAAAAGTATAGTGGAAAAGAAGTTGGACAAACTTAGTAAGTATTTTAGTCCAAATGTTGAGGTAGCTGCTACACTAAGTGTTTATAAGAATGATCATACTATCGAAGTTACAATACCTTTCAATGGAGTTATATTAAGGGGAGAAGAAACTAGCGATGATATGTATGCATCTATAGATTTAGTATTAGATAAATTAGAAAGACAAATAAGAAAGCAAAAAACAAAACTTCAAAGAAGAAATAATGGAGATTCTTTAAGATTTCAGTATATTTCAAGCTTTGAAGATCAATATATGGATACTTCAGAACCAGCCATAGTAAGAACAAAGAGATTTGCAATGAAACCAATGTCTGCAGAAGAGGCTGTGCTTCAAATGGAGCTTTTAGGACATAATTTCTATGTGTTTGAAAGTGACGATAATGGAAAAGTAAATGTAATCTATAAGAGAAAAGATGGAGATTATGGTTTAATAGAACCAGAAAGATAGTAAAATAGAGGGAGAAATCCCTCTATTTTAATTTGGAGTGTAGATAAATTAAAAAGTAAATATTTTAGTTATAGAGTTTTTTTGTATTAATTATCTTATATTTCTAAGATAATAGAAATAAGAATTTAGAATGAACAAAAACCACAATAAGTTGAATACAAATAAATTAGGTGTTATAATCTATAAGGTATACAATAAATATTTTATATAGCGAGGATGAAAGAATATGGGTTTACTGGAAAAGATATTTGGGAGTTACAGTGACAGGGAATTAAAAAGAATAGTACCTATAGTTGATAAGATAGATGAATTAGATGAAAAAATAAAAGTATTAAGTGATGAAGAGTTAAAAAATAAGACATTAGAATTCAAAGAAAGAGTAGCTAATGGAGAAACTTTAGATGATATTCTTGTAGAAGCTTTTGCAGTAGTTAGGGAAGCTTCATGGAGAACCATAGGGCTTAAACATTATAGAGAACAGCTTATGGGAGGAATTGTTCTCCATCAGGGAAGAATAGCAGAAATGAAGACTGGTGAAGGTAAGACCCTAGTTGCAACTCTACCTGCATACTTAAATGCACTATCAGGTAAGGGCGTACATGTTGTTACGGTAAATGATTATCTTGCAAAAAGAGATAGGGACATAATGAATCCTGTTTATGAGTTTTTAGGACTTAAGGTAGGAGTTATTTTGCATGAATTAGAACCATCAGAGAGACAAGAAGCATATAATTCAGATATTACATATGGAACAAACAGTGAATTCGGATTTGATTATTTAAGAGATAACATGGTTATATATAAAGAAGAAAGAGTTCAAAGACCACTTAATTTTGCTATAGTGGATGAAGTTGACTCAATACTTATAGATGAGGCTAGAACACCACTTATAATTTCTGGTCAAGGAGAGAAATCCACAGAGTTTTATAAGGTAGCAGATTATTTTGCTAAGTCCTTAGTAAAAGAAAAAGACTTTACTACAGATGAAAAGGCGAATTCAGTAATACTTACTGATGAAGGTATAGAAAAGGCTGAGAGATACTTTAGATTAGAAAACTATGCAGATCCAGAAAATATGGAAGTTCAACATCATGTAGTTCAGGCATTAAAGGCTAACTATATGATGAAGAAGGAAAAGGACTATATAGTAAAAGATGATGAAGTAGTGATAGTTGATGAGTTTACAGGAAGAGTAATGGAAGGAAGAAGATATAGTGACGGTCTTCATCAAGCGATAGAAGCAAAGGAAGGGGTTAAAGTAGAAAGAGAATCTAAAACTTTAGCTACGATAACCTACCAAAATTACTTTAGAATATTCAAAAAGCTTTCTGGTATGACAGGTACAGCGTTAACAGAAGAAAATGAGTTTAGAGAAATATATGGATTAGATGTTATAGTAGTACCAACTCATAAACCAGTTATAAGAAAAGATCAGCCAGATGTGATTTATAAAACTGCAAAAGGTAAATATAAGGCTATAGTAGAGGAAATAATAGAAACACATAAAAAGGGCCAACCAACACTTGTAGGTACTGTAAGTATTGAAAAGTCTGAGCTTATTTCTGAAATGCTAAAGAAGAAGGGAGTTCCACATCAAGTACTTAATGCTAAATATCATGAAAAGGAAGCTGAAATAGTAGCGCATGCTGGTGAATATGGCATGGTGACTATTGCAACAAATATGGCAGGTCGTGGTACTGATATTAAGCTTGGTGAAGGAGTAACAGAAGCTGGCGGACTTAAGATAATAGGTACAGAAAGACATGAATCTAGAAGAATAGATAATCAGTTGAGAGGACGTTCAGGTCGTCAAGGAGATCCAGGTGAATCAAGATTTTTTGTATCCTTAGAAGATGATCTTATGAGAATATTTGGATCTGATAAGTTAAAGGGAATAGTTGAAAAATTAGGGCTAGGTGATGATGAAGCAATAGAAAGCAAAATGGTTAGCGGAGCTATAGAAAATGCTCAAAAGAAGGTAGAAGGAAATAACTTTGATGTTAGAAAAACTCTTATTCAGTATGATGATGTTATAAATAAACAAAGAGAAATAATATATAAACAGCGTTCTGAAGTTTTAGAGGGTGAGGACTTAAAGGACCAAGTTCAGCAAATGATAAGAGAAGTCATATACGCTGCAGTGGATTCACATATTTCAGGAGTAGAGGATGAACTTGAAGCTGATATAGCAAAGCTTATAGATTATCTTGAAGATATATATTTACCAAAGGATTATGTAAAAGTTGAACAGCTATCTGTACTATCTCATGAAGAAATAAAGGAAAAACTTTTAACTATAGCTGAAAATATGTATGCAGAAAAGGAAGAAGACTTTACTTCCGAACAAATGAGAGAAATAGAAAGAGTTATAATATTAAGAGTTGTTGATACCAAATGGATAGATCATATAGATAACATGGATCACTTAAAACAAGGTATGGGACTTAGAGCGTATAAGCAGCAGGATCCAGTTCAAGCTTATCAGTTTGAAGGAAGTGAAATGTTTGATGAAATGATTTATGGTATTAAAGTAGATACTGTAAAATATTTATTCCATGTTCAAATTCAAAGCGCTCCTGAAAGAGAGCGAGTAGCAAAGGAGACTGCTACTAACTATGAAGGTGGAGATGGAGCAAAAAAAGAACCTGTAAAAAAGGAACATAAAGTAGGAAGAAATGACTTGTGTCCATGTGGAAGCGGCAAAAAATATAAAAATTGCTGTGGAAGAGAAGCGTAATTAAAGTCTAATATAAGTGTTGTTTGAATGGAGAAGATGTTATTACTACTTCTCCATTGTGCTATACAATAAATAAAATTATAAAGGGGTGAAGTTTAAGGTGCTTATAAAATTAGTAGAAGCTAAAGAGGATTTGGTAAAGATGCAGAACACTTTAAAAGAAATAGGTGGTTCACTTTGACATCCCAAAACTTCAATCGAGAATAGAGGAACTTCATAATATAATGCAAGAGCCAGATTTTTGGCAGGATTTAAATAAGGCACAGCAAATAACTCAAGAAGAAAAGTTTCTTAAAGATAGAATAGGAAAATTCAATGACTTAAACACTAGAGTTCAAGATAGTGAAGAATTTATAGACATAATTACAGAGGAAGAGGATGGATCTGAAGTTAAGGCTATATTAAAAGAAATATTTAACTTAAATGAAGAAATAGAAAATCTTAGAATAGAGACAATGCTTTCAGGAGAATATGATAGAAATAATGCAATCATTACTCTTCACGCAGGAGTTGGAGGTACAGATGCACAGGAATGGACTGAAATGCTTCTTAGAATGTATACAAGATGGGCAGAGAAAAAGGGATTTAAAGTAGAAACCATTGACTTTTTACCAGGAGATGAAGCTGGGATTAAAGGCGTTACGTTAAATATAATAGGTGACTTTGCTTATGGATATTTAAAGGCAGAAAAGGGTATACACAGACTTGTAAGAATATCACCCTTTAATGCAAATGGTAAGAGACAAACATCCTTTGCATCCCTTGAAGTACTTCCAGAGCTTACTGAAAATCAGGATATAGATATAAATCCTGATGATTTAAAAGTAGATACTTATAGGTCTGGGGGAGCTGGTGGACAGCATGTAAATAAAACAGAATCCGCAATAAGAATTACCCATATGCCTACGGGTATAGTAGTTCAATGCCAAAATGAAAGAAGCCAACACTCAAATCGTGAAACAGCATTAAAGATGCTTAAGGCAAAGCTTATTGAACTTAAGGAAGCTGCACACAAAGAAAGAATAGAAGATTTGACTGGAGAACTTAAGGATATAGGTTGGGGAAGCCAAATAAGATCCTATGTATTTCACCCATATAGCTTAGTAAAAGATCATAGAACTTTAGCTGAAACCAGCAATGTAAGTGCTGTAATGGATGGGGAAATAGATTTATTTATAAATGAATACCTAAAAAGCCTCTAGTCCCTAATCACTAGTCGCTAAGTGTCAGTAATTACTTAAATTTAGCGACTAGTGATTGAAGATTAGCTAATAGTAGCAAGACTAAAGTGAGTTATTCTTCTTTCTATTAACTTTTGAAAAGATAAGAAAGCATATAATTATCAAAACAGCAGAGGCTATTGCAAGTTGTTTATAGTACAAGTATAGTGGGTTGTTGCTGAAGGCATATTTTATAACTTCTTTAGATGCTACGTTGAAGCATCTATCAATACTTTTAGTGCTTATAAATGTTGCTTTGTCATTAGGAGTATGAATTCTTGTGGTATCATTATCTATAAAAGTTATTGCATTTATATTTTCATTTCTAAAGGAAGCATGGTCGCTGGAATCTTCAAATAAATAGTTAAAGTGTGTTTTAGTTTTAGTACAAGTGTTTGCAATGGATTTTACAAAGGGGTCATTTACAGAGTCCTTTTGCCCTGCTAGTATGCAAAGAGGAGCTGAATTGTTAGTTCCAATCATATCAAAGTTAAATACCTTGCTTTCTGTAAGTATGGGCTTATATTTTTTTACAAACTCTGCAGAACCCAATAGACCAAATTCTTCAGCATTAAACCCTACAAATGTTATATCCTTTTCAGGAACTCCAAGTGAATTTAAATATTTACTCATTTCGATTATAAAAGCTATTCCAGAGGCATTATCTAAAGCACCTCCATATAAACTTCCATTTAAATCATTACCTAAGTGATCAAAGTGTGCGCCTAAAACTATTGGAGAATAATTAGGTTTTTTACCTTCTATTTTTGCAACTACATTTGGGATGGAAGCTTGTTTAACTTCAAGGGGAATAAAACATTCAACCATATATCCAAGGCCAATATATCTTTCTAAATCCTTCTTTGTAGAAGAGGTAATTATTATATACATATCCATGGGAGCATCATGCATAAAGGAGCTCCTAAAGGAAAGGTTATCTCCTTCTGGTACATAAAATACTACATTTGTACTTCCATTATCAACTTTGATAAAATCATCCTTAAAAAAGGATTCATTTTTTGAGAATACAACCTTATTTTCATTGAAATTTAATAAATCCTCTTTGTAGTCAGTTCCGTAAGAATATTCTTTTAGAACATCTCCTTTTGTGGTTATAACCCTTAGAATAGGCATTCCTTCTACTTTCATTGGATACTTAACATTAAAAAATTGATAGTAATTATCGTAAAATGGAACCAAATTATTTTTCTGAAACTGTTCTTTTACAAAGGCGGCTGCTTCTGTATTTTCCAGAGTACCAGCAAGTCGTCCTTTATACTTGTCAGAGGATAGCGTTTCTATTGTTTTAAGTACATTGTAGCTTTCAAAGGGTTTTATGTTGATGAATAAATTAAAGCTAAAATAGAAAACAATAAGGAATAATGTGGTACAATAATATAGGAATTTCTTAAACATAAATTCTCCTTATTAAATAAAGTATTTCCATAGAAATATATTAAATTTAAGTGGGTATTATACCTTTAGTGGAAAACTTATATTTAATAAGGTTTACAGCCAATAAGTTAGATAAATAAGAAGCGGAGGAATATATATGAGTAATATTCATGAGAGACTTTCAAAGGAACTTAATATAAATTTAAGTCAAGTGAAAAGCGTAGTAGGATTATTAGATGAAGGAAACACTATTCCTTTTATAGCTAGATATAGAAAAGAAGCAACAGGTGGATTAAGTGATACTGTACTTAGAGAACTTTATGAAAGACTTAATTATTTAACGAACTTAGAAAATAGAAAAGAAGATGTTATTAGAATCATAGGGGAACAGGGAAAGCTTACAGAAGAGCTTAGACAAAGCGTTATAAAGTGTGAAACTTTAACAGAAGTTGAGGATATATATAGACCATTTAAAGCTAAAAAGAGAACCCGTGCAACCATAGCTGAGGAAAAGGGATTAAAGCCACTAGCTGAGGCTATATTAAGTGGAGAATTTAAAGAGGATATAAGTAAATATGCATCAGAGTTTATAGATGAGGAAAAGGGAGTAAATTCAGTAGAAGAAGCATTCCAAGGTGCTGAGGATATAATAAGTGAAGTAATATCTGATGAGGCTGAATATAGAAAGTGGATAAGAAGTTTAGTGACTAGAGAAGGTTTTATAGAAACTAAGGGAGAAAGTAACGAGCCAACTCCTTATGAAATGTATTACGAATATAAGGAAGCTGTGAGAAATATACCATCTCATAGAATACTTGCAATAAATAGAGGAGAAAAAGAAAAGATTTTATCTGTCAAGGTTACAGTTGACCAAGATAAAATAATTGAGTATTTAAAAGGCAGAGTTTTAAAAGGGAATATCAATACAGATACATATCTTCAACACAGTGTAGAAGATTCCTTGAAAAGACTTATATATCCTTCTATAGAAAGAGAAATAAGGTCAGACCTTACAAGTAAGGGAGAAGAAGGAGCAATAAATATATTTAAAGCTAATTTAAAGGCACTTCTTATGCAAGCTCCTATAAAGGGTAAGGTAGTTCTAGGCTATGACCCTGGATTTAGAACAGGATGTAAAGTATCAGTTTTAGATGATACGGGAAAGTTTTTAGAAAAGGCTACAGTTTATGCTACTGCACCTCAAAATGATGTGGAAGGCTCCATAAGAGTTTTAAAGGAACTTGTATATAAACATAATGTAGATGTAATCTCCTTAGGAAATGGTACTGCAAGCAGAGAGTCCGAAGAAGTTATAGGAAGACTTATAAAGGAAGTAAAAGAAGAAAAGGGCAAGGATTTGTACTATGTAATAGTTTCTGAAGCAGGTGCGTCAGTATACTCTGCGTCAGAGCTTGCAGCAAAGGAATATCCAGATTTAGATGTTTCTATAAGAGGAGCTATATCTATAGGAAGAAGACTACAAGATCCACTAGCAGAACTTGTAAAAATAGATCCTAAATCCATAGGGGTAGGGCAGTATCAGCATGATGTAACTGCTAAAAAACTAGATGAATCTCTAAAGGGAACAGTAGAAGATTGTGTTAATAATGTAGGTGTTGATTTAAATGTGGCTACTCCATCACTTTTATCCTATATTTCAGGAGTGAATTCATCAATAGCACAAAATATAGTGGCTTATAGAGAGGAAAATGGTAAGTTCAAAAGTAGAAAGGAGCTTTTAAAGGTAAAAAGGCTTGGAGCTAAGGCTTTTGAGCAATGTGCAGGATTTTTAAGGGTGTTAGAAAGTAAGGAAGCTCTAGACAATACCGCTGTGCATCCAGAATCATATGATGAAGCAAAAAATCTTTTAAAACTTCTTAATTATACTGAAGATGACTTAAAGTGCAAAAGACTTCAAGATATAGACAAAAGAGCAGAAGTTATGGGAATAGAAACTTTAGCAGAAAAATTAAGCATAGGAGCACCTACTTTAACTGATATAATAAAGGAACTTAAAAAACCAGGAAGAGATCCAAGAGAAGAATTACCTAAGCCAATACTTAAAACTGGAGTCATTGATATAAATCAGCTAAAACCAGGAATGATGCTTATGGGGACAGTAAGAAACGTAGCAGACTTTGGTGCCTTTGTAGATATAGGAGTGCATCAAGATGGATTAGTTCATATAAGTCAGCTTTCTGATAACTTTGTAAAGCATCCTTTAGATATAGTTAAGGTGGGGGATATCGTTCAAGTAAAGATATTAGAAGTAGATGAAAAGAGAAAGAGAATATCTTTAAGTATGAAGGACATGAATTAGTTCATATTTTCTAAAAGTACCAGTTGAAAATTATGCTTATATAGAATATAATATGATTGTAATAAAAAAATGAATTTTTATCTTCAGGGCGGGGTGTGAGTCCCCACCGGCGGTAAAGCCCGCGAGCCGAAAGGCTGATTCGGTGTAATTCCGAAGCCGACAGTATAGTCTGGATGGAAGAAGGTATAATGGCTTTAGCTATTTGCGCCCTGATGTTATTTTGTTAACATCAGGGCTTTTTTATTATACCTAACCCAAAGAAGATATATAGAATTAGGAGGGTTAAAGTATGAGAGACTTTAAATTGAACAAGCTTATTAAGATTTCATTATTAAGTGTTATTGCATTTTTAATTCAGTACATTGAATTACCATTACCATTTTTTCCAGAGTTTTTAAAAATTGATGCAAGTGATATACCTGCACTTTTAGGTGCTTTTGCATTAGGCCCTATAGAAGGTGTAATTATAGAATTATTTAAAAATATAATACATGGACTTATGGGAACCAAGACAGCTTTTGTTGGAGAACTAGCTAACTTCTTGGTAGGAGGATCTATGGTTTTTGTTGCAGGGTATATGTACAAATATAATAAATCAAAAAAGATGGCTGTAATGTCCTTATTAGTAGGCAGCATATTTATGTCTATAGTTGCTGGGGTTTTAAATTATTATTTATTCTTACCACTATATCAAAAGGTACTTCATATTCCTATGGAAGCCTTTGTACAAATGGGAACTGCAGTTAATCCAGCAATAAAAGATTTAAAGACATTTATATTATGGTCTATAGTTCCATTTAATCTTATAAAAGGTGTTGTGGTATCAGTTATAACTCTTGGAATTTATAAGAGCCTATCACCACTAATTCACAGTGAAGCTAAAAAGGCAGCACGAAGCAACTAATTTAAAATGGTAGTAATCTAGTAAGGGCTAGATGCTGCCATTTTCTTTTTTATGTTATTTAGGTTTATTCTAAGTTAATCGATAATAGGATAAAAAGGGGGATAGGCATTATGGCTGGAATCTTAAATATAGACAATAATTATAATATAAACTCAAGCAAAATCAAAGGGAAAATATCCTTTGAAATAGGTCAGGTTTTTGCTGCAAGAATAGTATCGCTAGAAGAAACCGGGCAAGATATTTTGCTAAAGCTTTTAGACGGATGGCAATTTTCAGCTAAGCTTGAGAAGCCCTTGGAACTTATCCCAGAAGAACTAATAAAATTTAAAGTTGAAGGTTTTGAAGATGGAAAAATTAAGCTTAAAATTGTAAGGCAAGAAAGTCAAGGGGAAAGTATGGAAGATACTTCCTTGCAAAAACTTTTAAAGAATGAATGTTTAAATATAAAAAGAGAAAATTACGGACTTTTAAAGGATATGATAAAACATAATATATCTCTTACCAAAGAAAATATAATAAATATTATATCTATAGAGAGCTTTAAAGAAAATGCCAATAAGGATGAAAACTATATTGATGCATTTATAAATAAGTATTTGTTAAGTAAAAATATAAATCCTAGTTCAGCAGAAGGGAAAAATGTAGTAGAAAAACTAAAAATATTTTTTAATAAACTTACGGAGTTAAACTCAAAAGAGATTATGACTTTTATAGAAAATAATATAGAATTAAGTTCTGAAAATATAGATAGTTTTAATAAGATATTCAAGGAGCAAAGCGCATCTATATATAATGTTATCAAGGAAAGTAATATATCTGGGGAAGATAGTATGCCTCAACAAGGTAGCATATATGAGGAAAGTACTACACCTCAAGAGCCTGTAAAGAGCAGTATATTAAGTTTAAGAAAAGATAATTCTAGTAATTCAGTAGCAGAGCAGTTTAAAGGTTTATCTAAAAATTTGGTAGATAGTATAGAAAAGGATATAAAATTAAATGAAATAGGGTTAAAGCAAAATGATAATGATAATACTAAATCAGAGAGTAGTCTTAACTTAAACAAAGAAAATGTAATGGAAGCTAAATCTGAAAATTTAATAATAGAGAAGGATGTAAATATAGAAAAAAAATTAAATGAAAGTTTTAAGTACAAGGGGATAGAAACGTTAGCTGAGAACATAAAGCAAGACATAGATATGAAAACTGAGGAAATTAAAAATACAATAAGTTCTCTTATGAAAAGTATTAAAGATGAAAATATATTATCAGAAGAGAAAATAGCCGGATTCTTAAAACAGCATATAAATGATTTTAAAGTGTTCAACTCTGTATCTAATCAATATTATTACATGGATGTGCCTGTGAATGTGGATAATAGTAATTATGAATGCAAATTAATAATAAAGGATGAAAGGAAAAAGGGTAAAAAGATAGACAGTAAAAGCGTAAAAATAGCAGCATGCATTAATACTAGGAATATGGGAGAAGTGGATGCATTTATAAGTGTCAATAATGCTAATATGGATATTAATATTAAATCTCAAAAGGAATTTATCAACTTATTAAAGGATAATATGAACAGTATTTCACAATCATTAATAAATTTAAATTATAATATATGTATAACTGTAGATAAAAAGGAAGAGAAATTTGATATAATAAATTGTAGGGATTTTTTTGATGATAGTTTTTTAGGTAATGTAAATGCAAGGGTATAAACTGTTTTGAGGTGAATGATATGGAAAAAAACAGAAAAGCTGCTGCTTTAAGATATGAACAAAATTATGATGCACCTATAGTAACAGCAGCAGGCATGGGGCATCTTGCTGATAAGATATTAGAAAAGGCAAAAGAAAATAGTGTTCCTGTAGTTTACGATGAAGAACTTGCAAATTTACTTACTAATGTAGATGTAGGAGAATCTATTCCATTTGAGCTTTATGATGTAGTGGCTAAAGTAATAGCATATGTAATGGAGATGGATGGAACGTTAGACGGAAGGTGAGAATATGGCATTATATGCAATATCGGATTTACATTTGTCCTTTGAAGCAGATAAACCAATGGGCATATTTGGACAAAAATGGATTAATCATGAAGAAAAGATTAGAGAGAATTGGCTAGATACAGTAAATAATGAAGATACAGTTTTAATTGCAGGGGATATATCCTGGTCTATGAAAATGGAAGATGGTAAAATAGACTTAGAATGGATACATAGCCTTCCAGGAAGAAAGATACTTATCAAGGGGAATCATGATTACTGGTGGACTAGTATATCAAAATTGAACAGTATGTATGAGGATATGAAATTCATACAAAATAACTATTTTTCTTATGACAAGTATGCTATTTGTGGTACTAGAGGTTGGATTTTGCCAGAGGCAGACAAATTTACAGAGCATGATAAAAAGATATATGATAGGGAACTTATAAGACTTAAGTTATCCCTAGAGTCAGCTAAAAAGGGTGGATTTGACAAGTTTATAGTTATGATACATTATCCTCCAATAATCAATAATTCAGTAGATGCAGGATTGCTAGAAATATTTAATGAGTATAGTATAGATAAGGTAATATATGGTCATATCCATAATGCGAATAAAGAAAGCCATTTTCAGGGAAAGATAGAGGAAATAGAATGTATTTTAACCTCTTGTGATTATTTGGATTTTATTCCAGTAAAAATTTTATAATTTTTACTGGCTAAATTGTTGACAAGTATATCGTAAAAACATAATATATTAATATAGCGATAGGGAGTGTAAAAATGAATAACTATAACGAGGAATTATTTAAGGAAAAAGCAGAACTCTTAAAGGCTCTTGCCCACCCTGTACGTCTTTGTATAGTAAAAGGACTTTTAGAAAATGGTGGTTGTAATGTAACACATATGCAAAATTGCTTAAACGCACCTCAATCTACCATATCACAACACCTGCAAAAGTTAAGAAGTTTAGGAATAATAAAAGGTGAGCGGAATGGACTTGAGATAAAATATACCGTGGCAAACCCTTTAGTTCAGGGTTTAGTTGAAGCTTTATTTAAAGAATAATTTTTATGGAGGTATTATATGAGTAAGAAGGTTTTAATAGTTGGAGGAGTTGCAGGTGGAGCGTCTGCGGCAGCAAGGCTTAGAAGATTAGATGAAGAAGCTGAAATTATAATGTTTGAAAAAGGAGAGTATATTTCTTTTGCAAATTGTGGACTTCCATATCATGTTGGTGAAACTATAAAGGAAAGAGAGAAGCTTATAGTACAAACCCCAGAGGCAATGTCTGCAAGATTCAATATGGATATAAGAACAGAAAGTGAAGTTGTAGAGATAGATGTAAAAAATAAGAAAGTTAAAGTAAAAGGCAAAAGTGAAGGTGAATATGAAGAAGCTTATGATTATCTAATACTTTCACCAGGAGCAAAGCCTTTAAAGCCACCTATTGAAGGAATAGATAACGAAAAAATATTTACATTAAGAAATATTCCAGATACAGATAAAATCAAAGGTTATGTAGATAATAATAATATTAAAAATGCAGTGGTTATAGGTGGAGGATATATTGGAGTTGAAATGGCAGAAAATTTAACTCATAGAGGAGTTAAAACAGTACTAGTCGAAGCAGCGCCACACATCCTTGCACCTTTTGATTCTGAAATGGTTGCTTATGCAGAAAAAGAACTTCAAGAAAATGGTGTAGGACTTATACTTGGGGATGGAGTTAAATCCTTTATAAAAGAAGGAGAAAGAACTACAATAGTGCTTTCTAGTGGAAAGGCATTAAAAGCTGACATGGTGGTACTTGCAATAGGAGTGAGTCCAGATACTGGATTTTTAAAGAATAGTGGAATTGAATTAGGACCTAAGGGCCATATCGTAGTAAATGATAATATGGAAACAAATATTGAAAATGTTTATGCTGTGGGAGATGCAATAGAAATAGTAGATTTTATAAATAAAAATAAAGCAGCTATAGCTCTTGCAGGACCTGCAAATAAACAAGGAAGAATAGCAGCAGATAATATTTGTGGAATAAAATCAACATTTAAGGGAACTCAAGGTACTGCAATTATAAAGGTATTTGATTTAACTGCAGCAAGTACCGGAAACAATGAAAGAACACTTGAAAAATATAATATACCATACAGAGTTATATATGTTCACCCACAATCCCATGCATCATATTATCCGGGAGCTATACCAATGTCTATAAAACTTATATTTAATGATGCAGGAAGAATACTTGGAGCCCAAGCCTGTGGATATGATGGAGTAGATAAGAGAATTGATGATATTGCTACAGCAATAAGACTTAATGGAACTATATATGATTTAGCAGAATTAGAGCTTGCCTATGCTCCGCCATATTCTTCAGCAAAGGACCCAGTAAATATGGCAGGTTTTGTAGCAGAAAATGTACTTACAGGGAAGGTAGAGATGGTATCTACTTCTGATGTAGATAATAGAGATAAGGATAAGGTTACTTTAGTTGATGTATCCTCAACTATTGAATTTAATAGTGGTAGTATAGAAGGTTCTATAAATCTACCTGTAGACACTATAAGAGAAAACTTAGATAAGTTAGATAAAAACAAAGAAATATGGTTATATTGTAGGATTGGCCTTAGAGGATACATTGCAGCAAGAATATTAAAAGCTTATGGATTTAATGCAAAAGATATAGCAGGTGGATATAAGACTTATGAAATGCTTAAGTTTAAACCAGACGATGTAGATGAAAGCGATTTTGAGAATAATACACATATAAAAAGTAATAGCACAAATAAAGGTGTGGATAATGTGAATATGTCTGAAAATAAAGCGGTAAATCATCCACAGGAAAATATAGAGATAACTAAAGAAATAGATATATGTGGACTTAGCTGCCCTGGGCCTTTAATGCAAGTAAATGCAACTATGGGTGCTATGAAAGAAGGGGAAGTGCTAAAAGCTAAAGCTTCTGATCCGGCTTTTTATGTAGATATTAAATCATGGTGCCAAAGAACGAAGAATACACTTTTAGATGCTAAAAAGGAAAAGGGTATGGTTACAGCAGTAATTAAAAAGGGTACTAATGAAAATGCGGTTAGTAGAGTAGAAAACATAACAATGCCATCTAAAGATAACAAGACTTTGGTTGTATTTAGTGGAGATTTAGATAAGGCTATTGCATCCTTTATAATAGCTAATGGAGCTGTTGCTATGGGTAAAAAAGTTACTATGTTTTTTACTTTCTGGGGGCTGAATATTCTTAGAAAACATGAAAAGGTATCTGTAGCAAAAGGATTTATGGATAAGATGTTTGGAATGATGATGCCAAGAGGAAGCAGACGATTGAAACTTTCAAACATGAACATGATGGGAATGGGAGCGAAGATGATAAGAAATGTTATGAAAAATAAAAATGTAAGCTCCTTAGAAGAATTAATTGAGGCAGCTATAGATAGTGGTATAGAAATAGTAGCATGTCAAATGTCTATGGACGTTATGGGAATAAAGCATGAGGAACTTATAGATGGGGTTAGGATAGGTGGAGTAGGATATTACTTAGGAGAAGCTGAAGATTCAAATGTAAATTTATTTATATAGTAATTAAGAGGCATAGGATAAAATTTATCTTATGCCTTTAGCCTTTTTTAAATAATTTTGAAAGAAAGCCTATATTTTTAGATTGAGATTCATCATTGCTTAAATCAACGGAGGGAGGCAATTCGGTAGTTTTTAACTCTTCTATAGCTTGCTTTTCTTTGATTAAATCTCTTTGGCCACGTGCCAAGTCTTTAAGCTTTGTACTAGACCCTCTAGAGGTTATAACATCACCAAACCACTTTAAAGCCTTGTCATCTTGAGATAGTCTCCGATTTAATTCTCCTATTAGATAGATTAAAGTAAACTTGTCCATACCATATATAGGTAAATCTTCATTTAAATAAGCATCCTCAAAACCTTTAAGAGATTCACTCAAGAAAATATTTTCATTTTCCATATCGGTTTTTAATCTATACATCCAAGCTATTTTTAAGCAAGTCATAGCTTTTTTGCTGGATTTAGCACCTATTACAATATAATTTAATAACGCTAGTTTATATCGTTCAATAGCTATATCTTCATTGTATTCTTCGGGGTATTTTCTTCCCTTCCATTTAGCTTTAACTTGAGTGATTATAGCATTTATTTGGAAGTCGCTTAATCTACCGAAATCATTTTTTAATGCTGCATATCCGCAATTATCACAAATCCATACATCATAAAAATACGGATTTATAAGGGTAAATCTCATAAATAGATCTGAATCTTTTGAGGCAAGCCTATAGGAAGAAGTTTTTACGGCCTTAGCCTTAAATACATTGTTGCACACAGGACAAGATACTTCCTTTTCGTATATATGGGATAATTTGTTGACTTCCTTTTTTTTATCCTCTACAATTGAAGTATTATTATCTTTTTTATATATATTTATATCGTTTAAGTTATCAAAGCCTAAGCTTTGTAAATCTGAAAAAATTTTATTACTCATTTTAATCACCGTTTAACCCAATGTTTTTGTAGTATCTATATATTATTATATCAAAAATATTTAAAAGTGTTTTATGAATTCGAAATTTAGTATAGTATAATTATAAAGAAATAAAAGGAAGGTGGCGTTCATATGGCTATAAGGGAATGGAAAACTTTTTTAATACCTTATGAACAGGCTGTAGAAGAGTTAAAAGTTAAGTTTAGAAGTATAAGAACTGAATATAGAAGAAAAAATGAATATTCTCCTATAGAATTTGTAACTGGAAGAGTTAAGGAATTATCAAGTATTTTTGAAAAAGCAAATAAATTTGACATACCTTTAGATAAGATAGAATATGAAATGGAAGATATATCAGGGATTAGGGTAATGTGTCAATTTGTAGATGATATAGAAAAGGTAGTAGGACTTATACGTCAAAGAAGTGATATGAGAATCATGTATGAGAAGGATTATGTTACGAATGTAAAGGGAAGTGGCTATAGAAGTTATCATGTTATTGTAAAATATCCTGTTAATATGGCAGATGGAACAAAGGATATTTTAGCAGAGTTTCAAATAAGGACATTAGCCATGAACTTTTGGGCAACTATAGAGCATTCATTAAATTATAAATATAAGCATGATATACCTAAGGAAATAAGAAATAAACTTAAAGTTGCAGCAGATGCAGCATTTCAGCTAGATCAAAGAATGCTTGAAATAAAGGATGAAATAAAAGATGCTCAAAAAATATTTGAGGTAAAATCTAATATAGTATCAGATATTATGGACAATATCCTAATGCTATCATCGCTTGGTAAAACTTCGGAATCTACCAGATATCAAGTTCAGTTAAATAAACTTGTTGAAGAAGGGGAAGTATCCGAATTAAATAACTTATTAAATGCTACAGAAAAAACATTAGATAGATATAAATAAAAATCCCGCTAAAATATTAGCAGGATTTTTATTTGTATTATTTTACAACTATATTTACAAGTTTGCCTTTTATAACAATTACTTTAGCTATATTTTTTCCTTCTGTGCTCTTTTGAATTTCATCACAAGTAAGAGCAGCTTCTTTAATGGCATCTTCAGTTAAATTAGAAGGTACATTTATTCTTGCTTTGATTTTTCCATTTATTTGTATAGCTATTTCAACTTCATCTTTAATTAAAGCCTTAGGATCAAATTCAGGCCATTTTTCATTAAATACAGAGAAATCTTTGCCACAAAGGTCCCATTGCTCTTCTCCAAAGTGTGGAGCAAATGATGATATAAGTTTTATAAAGTCAAGTATACATTCTTTTAAGAAAGAAGCATTTTTACTTTCTTCACTTAAGTATTTAGATAAAGCATTTGTAAACTCCATAAGTCTTGCTATACAAGTATTAAACTGCATCTTTTCTACATCTTCTGTTATAGACTTAATAGTGGAGTGTCTTATAAAGTTTAACTCCTTTTCAGTTTTATCTACGGTATTTTTATCATTTATAGGGTTTTGGATATATTCCCTAGAAGAGCCTAATATTCTTTCAACTCTATCTACAAACCTTGCAACAGATTTAATTCCATCGTCACTCCATGCTCCGCCTTCAGTATAATCAAAACCAAACATTAAATACATTCTAAACACATCTGCACCAAATTCAGTTATATAATCATCAGGTGAAATTGTGTTTCCTTTAGACTTACTCATCTTTTGTCCATCAGGTCCAAGTATAAGGCCTTGATGAGTTAAGGATGTAAATGGTTCATCAAAGTTTAAGTAGCCCATATCTCTAAGTGCCTTTGTAATAAATCTAGCATATAAAAGATGCATACAAGCATGTTCAGGGCCTCCTACATACTTATCCACAGGAAGTATTTCGTTAATCATTTCAGAATTAAAAGCTTCTCTATCATTTTTATTATCTACATATCTTAGGTAATACCAAGAGGAACACACAAATGTATCCAAAGTATCTGCTTCTCTTTTTGCATGACCGCCGCATACTGGGCAAGTAGTGTTTATAAATTCCTCTGATTTAGCAAGAGGAGATTTGCCATCTGGAGCAAATTCAACATCATATGGAAGCTTCACTGGCAGCTGATCTTCAGGCACTGGAACAGTTCCGCACTTATCGCAATGTATCATTGGAATAGGTGTACCCCAATATCTTTGACGAGATACAAGCCAGTCTCTTAATCTATAGTTTATTTTTTCTGATCCTAATTTTTTATCCTCAAGCTTTTTAACAATAGCACTTCTTGCTTCTTCAGAATTCATGCTGTTGAATTCTTCACTATTTATCATAGCTCCTGCTTCTGTATAAGGAAGATCTCCACCATCTACAACTCTTTCAATTGGAAGGTTGTATTTAGTTGCAAAAGCAAAATCTCTTTCATCATGGGCTGGAACGGCCATAACTGCACCAGTACCATAGGTATTTAATACGTAATCTCCAACCCAAATAGGAACCTTGTGTCCATTTACAGGATTTATAGCATAAGAACCAGTAAATACTCCTGTTTTTTCTCTAGTTATGGATTGTCTTTCTATATCAGATTGTTTTTTAGTCTCATCTTTATATGTTTCTACCTGTTCTTTATATTCATTTGTAGTAACCTTATCCACTAGTTCATTTTCAGGGGCAAGCACCACATAAGTCACGCCATACAATGTATCTGCTCTTGTGGTAAATACATTAAACTCTAAATCAGAGTTATCTATTTTAAAGGTAACCTCTGATCCTGTAGATCGTCCAATCCAGTGTTTTTGCATTGATTTAGTTTTTTCAGGCCAATCTAAGGTATCAAGCTTTTCTAAAAGCTCATCTGCATAATCTGTAATTTTTAAAAACCATTGAGTTAAGTCCTTCTTTGTAACCTCTGTACTGCATCTTTCGCAGCTGCCATCCACAACCTGCTCATTTGCAAGAACAGTATTACAGCTAGGGCACCAATTAACAGGAGCTTTTTTTCTGTAAGCAAGACCCTTTTCATATAACTTTAAAAATAACCATTGATTCCATTTGTAGTAATCTTCTTTACAAGTTATAACTTCATTTTCCCAATTAAACATTGCTCCCATAGCTTTTAATTGCTTTTCCATGGTTTCAATATTTTTCATAGTAGAATCATAAGGATGTATTCCTGTTTTTATAGCAAAGTTTTCTGCAGGAAGACCAAAGGCATCAAAGCCCATAGGCTGAAATACATTATATCCCTGCATTTTTTTAACTCTTGCCCAAGAATCTACAGGTCCGTAATTAAACCAGTGACCTGCGTGAAGTTTACTTCCAGAAGGATAAGAAAACATTTCAAGAACATAAAGCTTTTTTCCAGGATTATTTTTATCGAATTTATATAGTTTTGATTCTTCCCACTTTTTTTGCCACTTTTCATCAATTTTTGTGCTGTAGTTAGCCATATATTATCGCTCCCTTTAATTTAAATTTTATATATTTATTTATAAAACAAAAAACCTTCATCTCTTAATAAAAGAGACGAAGGTTTAAACTCCGCGGTACCACTCTATTTAAAGCTAAAAATTAGCTTTCTCTTAAAATTTTAACGGAATAACCGTATCTGTTTTTCTACAGATAAGCTCCCAAGGCGAGTTCATAATTCATTACTACTGTTTTACACCACACAACAGCTCGCTAAAAGTAATAAAATTACTACTACTCCTGTTCAAAGCCTTTAAATATAAAATTTTATTAAATTTTATACTAAATAGATTTTAATGTCAATACCTATGAAGTTATAAAAGAAGAACTCTTGATTAACAAGAGTTCTTATGGCTGCCCATGCTGGACTCGAACCAACAGGATGCCTGCTCCAGAGGCAGGTGCCTTACCATTTGGCTAATGGGCATTATATCTATTTTTTTGTCGACCATATTGTCGACATTTATTATTATATCAAATTATTAAAATGTGTCAACAGTTTTTTATAAGTTTTTTATAAGTCTTGTCTTAACATAATGTATCGCATAAGTTAATATATAGTCATAAAAATAGAAGGCTACTTCTAAGGCTATAATAAAAAGAGGTATAGGCAAATTAATTTTACTTAAGTCAACTTCTCCTAAAAATAAGAATTTGTATAAAAGGTAACACAAAAATAAGCACAAATTAAAAAATAGATATTTTAAAAACCATTCTAGCTTTGAATTTCTAATTCTTTCTATAAAAAATTTTGTAATTCCATAGGTTCCAAAGAAAATAATATACAAAATAACTTGACCTCTAAGTCCTAGTAATAAAAAGCTTATAATTGAAGTAGCAATGTACACAGTGATAGTATTTTGTAAACTTGTAGATATTAAAGCCACAGGAGTTAAGGAGGAGGCTATTCCTAATATAAAAATTTTATTTGTAGGTGTTATGGTGCTTAAGTATACTAATAAAACACCCAGGGCTGTGAGCAACCCTCCTTTTGATATATGAGAACTTTTCAAAGTCATCATCTCCTAATTTCAACTTGTTATAGTGCCTAAATCAGCAACAGCTAATTAAGTCTCCACCCAAACATTCGCAGCAGCAATCAGCACAATAAAGTTTAAGGCATAAGTCACCCATGCCACTATCATTTCTTCTAGCAGAATAATAAGGTTCCCTATAAGAGTTATTCATAGTATTGATGCGATTTAGAGCTTCTCTATATTCTGAATTTGAAGGATCCATGTTACAAGCGTTTCGAATATATTGATAAGAGGAATCATGCCAACCCTTTCTTAAGTATACAAGTCCCATAAGGTAATTCCATTCTGCATTTCTTACATTGATATTTTCTAGTTTTTGTTGAGCAGAATTAAAGTTGCCATTTTGTATATCTATTCTTATACTATTATAATCGCTGTAATTATTAGAATTAGAAGAGTTGTAATTATTATTAGAGCCACTATATGAAGTGCTTTGACCGTTTTTCATAAGATAATCATAAGCTTCATTTAGTTCTCTCATCTTTTCTTCAGCTAAGTCCTTTAAAGGATTATTACCATATTGATCTGGATGATATTTTTTTGCTTGTTCTCTATAAGCCTTTTTTATTTCTTCCTGAGAGGCTCCTTGTTTAATACCTAACACTTCATAGGGATTTCTCATTTTCAAAAACACTCCTTTTAAAAACTTTGTTAATTTTTTCAATCATTCCTAATTGCAATATGTTATAAAGTAAATCATAGTTTCTTTTTATAGGCAGCTTATCTAATAAGTAAGTACAAGTTCTTCCACAACTTAATAATGTAAATTCTATCCTATCTTCAATAGTTTCTTTAAAGTGCTCATAATTTAAATTATCAGTATTTAACACTGAACTTATAGCATTAAACTTATTATTTTCCATATCCTTTTGTAAATCATCAAATGCATCTATTACATAAATCCATTTACCTAAGTTATATCCGAATTCATGTATATGTTTTTTTATGTCTTCATCAGTTATAGTATATGATAAAAGGTAAGCTGTAAGTTCTCCAAATGGATGACATAATGAATCCAATGTATGGTTTTGGCAATTTTTTTCTATATTATAAAGTTCTTGTAGCTTAGCCCTTGTAAAATCTGTGATTTTTTCATAATTATCAAAATATTTTTTTAAATAATATTTTAGCATAACAGAAGATAGCTTACTTTTAATACTTTTATCATCTTGTACATTATCTAAAAGTTTAAAATAAAACAGCATAACATTACAATAAGCTGCATAATTTAGAGCATCATTATCGATTATAAATAATTTCTTTTGTACAGGATGAACAACACAATGTTCTCTTGTGCTGATTATAGTATCTTCTTTTAATGAATCTAATAAAATTCCTAAGAAGGTCATATCATAATTTAAGGACATTCTTGGAATATTTCCACAGTTATTTTTAATTGCCTTGCACAACCCGCAATAATAAGCTTTGAATTTTTCAAAATCTTTTATCTTAAGCTCCATTTTACAAGGAGTAACATAACCAAACATATTACAATCCTTTTCTTTGTTTAAACAATTCTATTAGTTCATATATACTTTTAGATGTGGTATCTTCCATAGTATAACCTAAAGCTTTAACTACTTCTTCTATTTCTTCAGAAGTCTGAGCTTCAATTTCTATATAAGGAAAAGGGCAAAAGCTTTCTTCATTAATATCTATTTCAATTAAAGCATTTTTATATTTATAACTTTCTCTATACTTTTTTATGCTTTGAGTAAGTTCAAGCCCTAAAGCTTTTAATATAGATTTTCCTTCTTCACCACTCATTATTTCAACTTCATTTTCATCCATCACCTTAAATTTTTCGCTAGAACTTAAGGTTTTTACAGTTAAATAAAAGTTAGTAGAGTTCGTAAGTAAATCTTCTACAGTGCGTATTCGTGCATAGCCATGTTTTTTTAATAAAGTTTTATTTGGAAAATCAAACAAATCATTTATTTGATTTTCTTCTTTTACTTTTGAGCAATCTAGAATCTTTAATTTATTTCTTAGTTCATTTAAATTTATATCAAGTATCTTAACTTCTAGTTCTTTCAATGTAATCACTCCCTATAAATAAGATTATATCATAATTTATTACAATTAAATATTTTAAAAGAAAGTAAATAAAGGAACTTGTGTTAATAAAATATACAAATATTAAAATAAAATAGGGACAAAATATATAACGTCGGAGGAAATTTAAAAAAGTTTAAGGAGGAATACTTATGAATATGGGAAGTAAACAAATAGAAGAAAATAACTTAAGAGCTATTAAAGATGAACTTAGTTATGAAGCATTAATGAATAAAAAGTTTAATTTATATGCTCAATATTGCACAGATGAACATCTAAAAGAATTATGTCATCAATCAGCAGCGGTTCATAAGCAAAATTTCAGTGATTTAAGATCTTATTTAGAATCTCATCAATAAATAAAATTTAAAATAAATTTAGGAGGTAATTTATATGCATACTTCACCAAATTTAACTGAAAAAGAATTAATGCAGGATCTTCTAGCTACAGAAAAACAAGTAGTTTCATCTTATAGTACAATGATTACAGAAACTTCTTGCCCTAATTTAAGAGCAGTACTTGTAAATAACTTTAAAAATGTTGAGGGAACACAATATAAAATCTTTGATGCTATGAAACAAAAAGGATGGTATCAAACTAAGGATGCTGCTCAAAACGAAGTTCAACAAGTAAAAAGTCAAGCTTCACAGATGCAACAAGAGTTAAGATAAATGCAAAAAGAAAGCTCGTGCTACATGGCGAGCTTTTTTTATATTTATAAGGAATTATGACTTAGTATATATTAATATAATATTGAAAAAATTACAGATTTTATTTATTATAGGAATATACCTTTTTACTTTATTTATACAAAAATTAAGGTGAATTGACAATCATTCAAGGATGCTTAATAATTAATGGGGAATACGTACCTATAATTATTTTATTTATGGAGGGTTTAAAGTGGATTATATAAGTGAAGTAAATATAAATGAAGCTATAATACATGTATTAGATAATAATGCAGATGAACCTATATTGAATGAACAAAGATTAACACTTAATGAAGAAGTATATACTTTTTTACTTAAGCACATTCAAAGATGTTTAAAGGATGAAGAACTTAAATATGCTAAGTTTAAAGAAGATAGAAATATAGTAAAAGAGATAAGTCAAGACTATTTATCTGCTCAAGGAAATTTCATAGAAGTATCAAAGGAAATAGGAAGACAGTTGTTTATACTGATGCAGTCTAATGGGAATATACCTTCTGCAGATCTTATAGTAGTAAGCATATCAACAGAAAGAGGAAATATGATTGGAATTATAAAGATGGATTATGTTAAAAATTATACACATAGTATAAATTTTAATGGAGAAAAAATTGATATAGATATAATTCCGGATCATACAGGACTTCCAGCTAGTAGTCAAAAGATACAGAAATGTGCATTTATAAAATTTATAGATTCAGAGCAAGAGTATGATTTACTAGTTATGGATAAGCAAAAAAAGAATAAAGAAGAAGAGTATGGATCTAACTATTTTATAAATAAGTTTCTGGGTTGTAAAGTTATTGAAAATGAAAGAGATATGACTAAAAACTTTGTAAGAGCGGCAGAAGAATGGACTAGAACAAACTTTAATGAGAATGCAGATAAGGCGGAAAAGGTAAGGAGTTCTATTAAGAAAAAGCTTAAGCAAGAAGAAAACTTGAACTTATATGAAGTAACAGATCATATATTTGGTGAAGACAAAGAAAAAAAAGCAAGTTTTGTGGATTATGTTTCTTCAGAAGGGGTTCAAGATAACATAATGTTAGATAGAGATTGGATAGAAAAAAAGTTTAAAAGAATAAGATTAAAGATAGATAAAGACATTGATCTTTATATAAATGAAGAAGCCTATGATGATATAAATAGATTTCAAATACATAGAAATGGTGATGGAACGATAGATATTGTTATAAAGGGAATTATTAATTATATAGAGAAGTAATAATTAAAGTTTAAGGAGTTCATTAAATAATGAACTCCTTTTCTAAATCAATAATTATTATCTAAATATTAAAGGCTATTAGAAGATCCCAAAACGTTTTTAATTTTATTTTGAACAAGACCTTCTATAGCTTCTCTTCCAGCACCTAAGTATTTTCTTGGATCTATTTCCTTAGGATTTTCAGCCATAACTCTTCTTATAGAAGCTGTTAGTGAAAGTCTTAAATCTGTATCCATATTTATTTTGCAAACAGCCATAGAGGATGCTTTTCTTAACATTTCATTAGGAACCCCTTTTGCTCCTGCAATTTCCCCACCAAATTCATTGCACATTTGAACAAAAGTAGGCTCTACAGAAGAAGCACCATGAAGAACTATTGGGAAATTATTTATTCCTTCTGCTTCAAGTTTTTCTGTTATGGAAGCTAATCTATCAAAATCAAGTTTAGCCTCTCCTTTAAATTTATAAGCTCCATGACTTGTTCCAATAGCTATAGCTAAGGAATCAACTCCAGTTCTTTTTACAAAGTCAACTGCTTGCTCAGGATCTGTATATGTAGCTTCATGACTTGCAACTTTAACATCATCTTCTACACCAGCAAGCTTTCCAAGTTCAGCTTCTACTACAACTCCCTTAGAATGAGCGTATTCAACTACTTCTTTAGTAAGTTTTACATTTTCTTCATACTCATAATGAGAGCCGTCAAACATAACAGATGTGAATCCAGATTCTATAGCAAGTTTAACTTGATCCATATTAGCACCATGATCTAAATGTAGTGCAATATCAATACCTGTATCTTCAATAGCAGCATCAACCATATGTTTTAAATATTTAGGGCCAGCATATTTTAGAGCACCAGCAGAAACTTGAAGAATAACTGCAGAGTTTTCAGCTTTTGCAGCGTTTACTACTCCTTGAATTATTTCCATGTTATTAATGTTAAATGCTCCTATGGCATATTTCCCTTCATAAGCTTTTTTAAACATTTCCTTTGTTGTAACTAAAGCCATTTATATCACCTTCCACACCAAATTTGTATTTGTACTATATATATTATAAATCATGGTAAAATAATTTGCTACAATTATTATAAAATATTACACAATGTTTGTATTTGAGGAAATAAGTGTAGCATATATATTATAAATGAGTGATAAATATCAAAATATATTTTGAATGTTAATTTTTTCTAGATTAAGTATATGCTCAAATAAAAATTTTATAGCATAAATGCTAGCCATAGACTCATCTTTGTTATGATAATTAACATATTGTGTTAATTTGCTAATTTCACTATGAATATTATCTATTTCTCGATGATGCACAAATATACATATTTTATTAGAGTGTGTATTCCATTCAGTCATAAGTTTTTTTACAGTAATATTAGCTTCATCCCATTTTTCTTCTATAATAAGTTTTTCTAGGTTACTATTAGTTGTAGACATGGAAGTACAAGTGTTCGAAAGAAAAAATATAGAATAAATCATAGTACTTATCATAGTTAAAAATAAAATTAGGGGAAGGAATATGTTTTTCATAAAAGTCACGTCCTTTTTTGATAATAAAACTCTCCTTTAGAATTTATCACTGCTATAAAAATTTCATTTACAGAATTCACTCCAGAAGACTTTAGTTTTGATAAAAGTTTATCTTCAGTCATTTTAACAAGTTTTAAGTTTTGGTGATTTACTTTTCCATCAAGAATTAAGGTTATAGGAAGACTATCTTGTTTTGTTTTAATATTCAAATCTTCTTTTGTAACAGGAGCAGAACTCGTTTTAGGTATAATAGATAGTTGACCGCTGGTTTCTAAAATGGCATATTGAACATCTTGGATATTATAAAAGCCTTGGAGACGGAGCTCCTCCATCAAGTCATTTATATTAAATTTTTGATGCTTTAGTTCATTGATATCTATTTGTCCGTCTTCTATCAAAATACTAGGTTTACCATTTACTATATTTCTAAGTTTTTCACTTTTTAATTGTAATATTACTAGCGAAGCTTGCAAAACTATTAAAGTTATTATAGGTATAACTCCATGAATTAATGGTACTTCTGTATCTTGCATTGGAAGTGATGCCAATTCTGAAATCATTATAGTTATAGCAAGTTCAAAAGGCTCTAGCTGACCAATTTGCTTTTTACCCATTATTCTCATAGCTATAATTACTATAAAGTATAATATAATAGTTCTTATAAGTACTATAAACAAAATATCACCCCTCTATAATGTATATTTTTTCTTAAAAATTTCAAAATTATTAGTAAAGTTAGATTAATTTTCACAAATTTAAAGTATAATATTAGTACAATAAATATAGGGGGATAATATATGGCACAGTTTAAATTAAATTTATCAGCATCAAATAATGTGATTGTAGAAGAAGGTACCGATATTAAATCCGTAGTAGATAAATACTTAAGTGATATTAAGCTTCCAGCCATTTTGGGAAAGATAAACTATCAGACTTATGAACTTAATAGTCCTGTAAAAGAAAGTGGTACTCTTCAAGTGATTGACATTACAAACAGTATAGGACTTAAGGCTTATATAAGAACTCTTCAGTTTATACTTATAAATGCTGTATTAGATATTTTCCCCAAGGCTAAAATAAGTATAGAACATTCTTTAAGTAAAGGGATATATGGAGAAATAGAAAAAGAAACACCTTTAAATGAGGAAGAAATTATAAAGATTAAAGATAAAATGAAAGACCTCATAAATTTAAATATTCCAATAAACAAAGTAACTGTTAAAAAGGAAGAAGCCATAAAAATATTTAACAGCTATGGTATGGATGACAAAATAAGGCTTTTAAAACACGTTAATTTAGAAAAAGTAAGTCTTTATGAGTTAGATGGAAGATATGACTACTTTTATGGTCAAATGGCACCATCTACTGGAGTTATTCAAATGTTCGATTTAATATATTATAAGCCAGGTCTTCTTTTAAGATACCCAACAGAAGAAAATCCATTCAAGATTCCAGAGTTGATAGAGCATAAAAAGCTTGCTAAAATTTTTAAGGAAACAGAGGAATGGGGAAGAATATTAGATGTAGCAGATGTAGGATCATTAAATAATAAGGTTGAATCAGGAGAAATGATAGATATAATAAGGGTAGCAGAAGCACTGCATGAAAAAAAAGCAGCATATATTGCAGATATGATAAGTGAAAGAAAGAATACAAAGCTTATATTAATTGCAGGTCCATCATCATCCGGGAAAACAACCTTTGCCAGAAGACTAGGCATACAACTTAGAGTTAATGGGCTTATTCCTGTTCCGCTAGGTCTTGATGACTATTTTGTAGACAGAGATAACACTCCGAAGGATGAAAATGGAGAGTTTGATTTTGAATCTATATTTGCCCTTGATTTGGCGCTTTTTAACAAGAACCTTCAGCAAATACTTAGTGGAATGGAAGTTGAAATACCTACTTATAATTTTAAAAAGGGGAAGAGAGAATGGAATGGAGAAAAAATTAAACTTCCGCCTAATGGAATACTTATAGTAGAAGGTATACATGGATTAAATGAAATGCTTACTGCATCTATTCCTTTTGAAAATAAATTTAAAATATATATAAGTGCCCTTACTCAGTTAAATCTTGATAATCACAATAGAATATCTACAACGGATGTTAGAATAATGCGTAGAATTGTAAGAGATTATTTGTCAAGAGGATATGGAGGAGAAGAAACATTAAAAATGTGGCCTTCCATAAAGAGGGGAGAGGAAAAAAATATATTTGTGTATCAGGAAAATGCTGATGTAATGTTTAATTCAACGCTAGTGTATGAGTTATGTGTCCTGAAAAAATTTGCGTTAAGTGAATTGAATAAAATACAGCCTGAAAGTAGTGTTTATTATCAGGCGCAAAAGCTTAAGAGCTTTTTAAACTTCTTTAAAGACGTAGACGTGAGTTTTGTACCTGAAAATTCAATTTTAAGAGAATTTATAGGGGGAAGTTGTTTTTATAAGTACTAAAGAAAAGGTGGTTTAATATGAAAAAGTTTGGTGTATTCGATATTGTAGGACCTATAATGATAGGGCCATCAAGTTCTCATACTGCTGGAGCAGCAAGGCTTGCAAAGATAGCTAGAATTGTAGCAGGCAAGGAAATAAAATCTGTGGAGTTTTACTTGCATGGATCTTTTGCAAAAACTTATAAAGGACATGGAACGGACAGAGCGTTAGTTGCTGGAATACTTGGTATGGATCCATGGGATGAAAGGCTTAGAGATTCAATAAAAATAGCTAAAGATAAGAATATAGGTATAACATTTCATGAAGCTGATTTAGGAGATGTTCATCCAAATACGGTAAAGTTTATTATTCATAAGGATGATGGAACTATAATAGAGGTAATGGGTTCATCCGTAGGAGGAGGAAATATTGAAATAACTAGAGTAAATGGTGAAGAGATTGAATTTACAGGAGCGTACCCTACTCTCATAATAAATCATATAGATATTCCAGGGATGATTTCTAAGGTTACTGCATTACTATATGAAGGGAATATAAATATTGCCTTTATGAAGGTATATAGAAGTAAAAGAGGAGCAAATGCAACTATGGTATTTGAAACAGATAGCATAGTAGAAGAAAATATAGTGCAAAAAATAAAAGATATTCCTTATATAGGGAGTGTCAAAGTAATAAGCCCTACAGAGGAATAAAATTTTAGCTAACTAAGTATACTTAAATAGGAAAAATATTTAAGAGGTGACTATGTCTCACAGAAAGGTAGTTCAAGATTACTATTTAGATATTAATAATTTAGCAGATTTACTGACTAAGTTTACCAATTCTTATAGGCTTCTAATTGGAGGTGCTCAAGAGTTAAATGGGATAGCACTAGCTAGTAAAAATGATGTAAAGAAAGCACTACAAAGAGCTAATGAACTAGGACTCGTTATTGATGATCTTATAGATGTTTTAGATGTATGTGGATGTAATTATATGAACTACTGCAAACTGAAATCTCACGTTATAAAGGCTAAAATTCAAATAAGAAATATTGAAACAGAAGTGGATGAAGAATTAAATCTAAAAGAATAGCTCATTGTAAGTTTTTAAAATTTACAATGAGCCTTTTTTATACTTTTTTAAATCTTAATTTACTTATCATAAGATAAGAGAACATTACTACTAAGATTATTGGCAATATAGGTTGCACTGCTCTATCCATAGTTAATAATGAATAAAGAGCTAAAAAGGAACCGGCTGCAGTAA
This sequence comes from Clostridium pascui, assembly GCF_016908015.1. GTDB lineage: Bacteria > Bacillota > Clostridia > Clostridiales > Clostridiaceae > Clostridium_AK > Clostridium_AK pascui. The sequence goes on along the minus strand of NZ_JAFBDB010000003.1, from coordinate 248,299 downwards.
TAGGCACACCAGTAAACAATCCATCAAAAGATGTTATGTTATATCTTGCTAATCTATATGCTCCCGACATAGGGAAAATTAGCAATAAAAGATAACCTAAAAGTCCTAATTCTGAAAAGCTATATAAGTTAAATACCAATATAGAAGGGGCAACACCAAAGGATACTAGATCTGCTAATGAATCTAATTCTTTCCCAATTTCACTTGATACATCTAAAAATCTAGCTACCCTACCGTCATATCTATCTATTAATCCAGCAATAAGAATAAATAGAGAGGCCATTTTATAATCACCTTGAAAAGTCATAATCAAAGACAATACCCCAAAAGCCAAATTACTTAAAGTAAAAATATTAGGGACTGCGTTTTTGTTCATTAAAATATCAACTCCTAAAAATTTTTAATAAATACAATAATATAAATGCGGTTAATATATATTATAACTCAAATCTAATTTATAATTAATAAAAACTTAAAAAAAATATTTAAATTTTTATTAATTTAATAATTTTTAACAATATTTCACTAGGAAGTGACCTAATAAATCAAGATTTATATAAATCATATTAAAGTATAGTATTATAAATAAATATTAAGGAGAAACTATGATGGGAGGTGTTATGATATGAAAGTAAAAGATATTATGACAAAGAATGTAGCAAGTCTAAATCCAGAGGATACTGTAGAACATGCAGCACAACTTATGAAGGAATATAACATAGGATCTCTTCCGGTTTGTAATGAAGAGAAAGTAATAGGAATAATTACAGATAGGGATATAGCTATAAGGTCGTCAGCTGAAGGGGAAAATGTTCAAAAACAGACAGTTAGAGACATAATGACATCTAATCCTGTAACTATAAAAAGTGATATAGATATACAGGATGCAACAAGAATAATGAGTGAAAGACAAATAAGAAGATTGCCAGTAGTTGAAAGTAATAATTTAGTAGGGATGCTATCCTTAGGAGATGTTTCAGTGGAATCAGCTTCAAATGAAACTGCAGGAGAGGCTTTAAGTAACATTTCAGAACCAAGTACACCTTTGTTATAAATAAAGTATATATTAAAAAAATAATTTATAACAAATAAAAGATTTTTGAACTATCATTGAAAACCAAATCCACAAGTTTTGTGTATCTTGTGGGTTTGGTAAATATATACTATAATAATTAAGGAAACATCTTATAATCCTGCATGGGTTATTTAAAATAATAGGAGATCTGGTATGAAAAAAGTAAAATTTATTTATAATCCTTATTCGGGTGAAAATTCAATAATTTCTGATCTGGACAGTATTGTAAAAATGCACCAGAAATATAACTATTCTATAGTACCTTATAGAATAAGTATGGAATATGATTTATCTAAAGCTTTTGATGATATAGATGAAAGTTTTAGTTACATATTAGTTGCTGGAGGAGATGGAACCTTAGATAATGTAGTGAATCATATGAAAAATTTAAATATAGATAAACCTATTGGTATACTTCCTGTAGGAACTGCAAATGATTTTGCTAAATATTTAGGCATACCTCAAGATGTAGAAGAAGCTTGCATTCAAATTTTAAATAGTAAACCTAAGGGTGTAGATTTAGGAAAAATTAATGATAAATATTTTTTGAATGTAGCAAGTACTGGCTTATTTACAGATATATCGCAAAAGACTGATGTGAATTTAAAAAATAGTTTAGGTAAGCTAGCTTACTATGTAAAGGGTATAGAGCAGATTCCTAATTTTAGAAAGTTAAGGGTTAAAGTAACCTCGGAAGAAGTAACTTATGATGGTGATATGTATCTAATGTTAGTGTTCAATGGACAAACAGCTGGGAATTTAAAATTAGCATATAAGGCCCAGACAGATGATGGTTTATTAGATGTTATTATAATTAAGGCAGGAACTATTAGAGATATGATACCTCTGTTTATAAAAATGATAAGAGGGGATCATTTAGAAGATACTACAAGTATATTGTATTTTAAGACAAGTAATTTACAGGTAGAAACAGAAGAAAATATTGTTACAGACATAGATGGAGAAAGAGGTCCGGATTTTCCACTTACAATTGAATGTATAAAAGAAGGCATTCAAATGCTTGGGATTGATATAAATGAAGAAAAGCATAGTTTAAAAAGACCTGGGCTTATACGGGCAAGATTAAAATAATAAAATGGATACAGAATAAAAATTCTGCATCCATTTATTTTAGCGTTTTTTTGATTTCTTATTTTTGTTATTCTGTTTATTTGATGAGCTTTTAGGCTCTTTATCTCCAATAAGGCAATGTGGACCCTTTCCTATAAGGTCTTCACGATTACATGCTATAAGGGCATCTTTAACTGTATTATAATTTTTAGGTATTTTAAATTGAAGTAAAGCCCTTTGCATGTTTTTTTCCTTTTGAGTTTTAGGCGTATATACTTTTTCTCCTGTAAGAGGATTTATTCCTGTGTAATATACAGTAGTTGAGAGGCTGCCAGGAGTAGGGTAAAAATCCTGAACTTGTTCAGGGGTATAGCCCATTTGCTTTATATATTGTGAGAGCTCAACTGCTGAACTTAAGTCACTACCAGGATGGCTAGACATTAGGTAAGGGACTAAATATTGTTTTTTATCTAAATTTTTATTTATAGATTTATATTTGTTTATAAACTTTTCATATACATCATTATTAGGTTTTCCCATATATTTTAATACGTTGTTACTTATATGTTCAGGAGCAACCTTTAGCTGTCCGCTTACATGATGTTTACATAAGTCTTTGAAAAAGTCATCTTTTTTATCAAGCATTAAATAATCAAATCTAATACCTGAACGAATGAACACCTTTTTAACATTAGGCAGAGATCTTACTCTTCTTAAAAGACCTAGATATTCGCTATGATCTACGATTAAGTTTTTGCACGGAGTTGGAAACATACATTGCCTATCCTTACAAGTACCTTTGGTTTCTTGGATTTTACAAGCTCTATGTCTAAAGTTAGCAGTAGGTCCTCCTATATCATGAATATATCCCTTAAAGTCAGGAAGAGTAGTTAAAAGCTTTGCTTCATCTACTATAGAATCTTGGCTTCTGTTTTGAATGACCCTCCCTTGATGAAAGGTTAAAGCACAAAACGAGCAAGAACCAAAGCATCCCCTATGACTTGTAATGGAGAATTTAACTTCTGTTATGGCAGGAATTCCACCATCTTTTTCATACATTGGATGATAAGTTCTGGCAAATGGAAGATTATAAACTTCATCCATTTCTGCTTCTGTTAAAGGAATTTGTGGTGGATTTTGAACTATATATTGATATCCATGTTTTTGAACTACAGTTTTTCCGCGAATGGCATCTTGTTCATAATAAGAGAGTTTAAAGCTTTCAGCATAGGACTTTTTATCTTCTACGCACTCTTCAAAGGAAGGAATCTCTACAAAGTTATTTAAATGACTTATATCTTTTGTAGAATATACAGTGCCTAAAACATTATTTATTTTAGAAATATCCATTCCGTATTTTAAAAGATCTGCAACTTGAATAATGATTTTTTCTCCCATACCGTATATTAATAAATCAGCTTTAGAATCTAATAAAACACTTCTTCGTATTTTATCGTCCCAATAATCATAATGTGCAAATCTTCTAAGGCTACTTTCGATTCCTCCTATTATAATAGGAACATCCTTATATGCTTCACGAGCACGATTGGAGTATACTATTACAGCCCTGTCTGGCCTGTATCCTGACTTGCCTCCAGGAGAATATAAATCATCATGGCGTCTTTTTTTAGAAACAGTATAGTGATTAACCATGGAATCAATATTCCCTGAATTTATTAAGAAAGCATATTTAGGCTTCCCTAAGGCTTTAAAACTTTCGGCACTTTTCCAGTCAGGCTGAGCGATTACACCCACTGTGTATCCCTGGCTTTCTAAAACTCTACTTATTATAGCGGAGCCAAAGGATGGATGGTCAACATAAGCATCACCTGTTACAAGTACAAAGTCAAGCTGACTTATACCTCGTTGTTTTAAATCTTGTTTATTTACAGGTAAAAAATTTTTATTTAAATTCATATTTATAATAAACTCCTATTCTAATTTTATAGTTTATTGTATACATGCTATAAAGCCTTCTAATTATACTATTATAATCTATTTTATTAGGTAGTAAACATATTTTAAAAAATATCTAGAATTTTATAAGGGATAAGGATTTTAATGAATTATTTGTAAAAAAGTATGTTTTCTTAATAAAATGAATACATAATTCATAGGAAACAGTAAATAATAGATAAAAACTGTAGATTTTTTGATCCAAATGTATGTGAAGCTATTTATTAAGGAGATTTAAAGAAATATCAAATTTTATGGTTGCAAATTCTTTATTTAGTAATATAATAATAATATAATAAAATTTAAAAATTTAGGTTAGGTGAGGCTCCTATATAGAGATACGCTGCTGCCCGGAAACATCGAGAGATGCCAATGGGTCAACAAGTACTACCGAATTAAGGTTTTATTTAACGTAGCTGGACTTTGTCCTCATGCTATATAGTGCTAAAACTCAACGAAAGTTATTTTTGTTTGTTTTAGAGAGCCCTTGCGCTCTTTTTGTTTTTTGATTAAGTAATCAGGTGGTGAATTTAAATGGAAAGTGGCCCTCGTAGTGGTCGGACAAACTTAAAAAAATTAAATATGTGCCATGCGGAGGCGGACTTCTATCATAAGGTGATTTAAGAAGGCTCTTTATACTAAGACGGTATTCCTCTGCATGGGAAGGAGGAATATTATGAAAAGAGTAGAAAGTTTCTTCTTGAGTAAAATTCTTTATAGAAAAGTATATGATGAATTTGGAGATAACATTGGGAAACTGTGGGATATTTATGTTACCACAGAAGATGGTATGCCAAGGGCAATCGGCTATAAAATTAAAAAGGATGGAGAAATTTTTAATTATGAGTTCAAATTAATTCAGTTTATTGAAGATGATCATGGTAAAATGATAACCAAAGTAAAAGGTGCTAGAGAAATAATTCCTAGAGCATACTCCTATCTCTTATCGAGGCATCTTTTAGATAAGCAAATAGTAGATATAAATGGAAAAAAGGTAGTAAGAGTTAATGACCTTAGAATGGCAGAAATTGCAGGTGAATATAGAGTAATTGCAGTAGACACAGGAATACTTGCGTTAGCTAGAAGGCTTAATATGGAGGCAATTGCAAAAAAAACATATAATTTTTTTCATAGAAAGCCCGGAGATAGTATTATTATGTGGGATAATGTAGAGTCTTTAGAGATGATAAATAATAATCTTAAGCTATCAGTACCATATAAAAAACTATCAAAGCTTCATCCCGCAGATTTAGCAGATATCTTAGAAGAAATGGACACAAAATATAGAAGCTTGGTTTTTGAGAGTTTTGATGAAGACTTAGCTGCAAATATATTAGAAGAAATTGAACCAGAAATTCAAGCCAATATCTTAGAGAATTTGAGTCAAACAAAAAGAGCTGAGGTATTAGATAGTATGCCAAATGATGAAATTGCAGATCTTTTAGACGAGGTAGATGAAGAAACGGCAGAAAAAATACTTTTGACGCTAGAGAAGGAAGATGCAGATGAAGTTAGGGAACTTATGACCTATGAAGATGAAACTGCAGGAAGTATAATGAATAAAGATTTTATAGCTTTTAACATAGATATTACTGTTCAGGAAACTATAGAAATTTTAAGGGAAATGAAGCCAGATCATGAAGTTATGCATTATATATATATCATAGATAAAGATGAAAAGTTAAAAGGAGCAATTTCCTTAACAGATCTAATACTTTCCCCTCTTGATGGGAAACTTATGGATATAATGGTTAAGGACTTTGCTAAAATAAAAGATAATGAAAGTATTAATGAAGCAGTTGAACTGTCTATAAAATATGACTTGCTTGCATTACCTGTGGTAGATGGGGAAGAAAAACTTTGTGGAATTATAATAATAAGCGATATAATAGAAGATATATTTGCTCCTACTTGGAGAAAGAAGTTTAAAAAAGCAGGCTAAATTAAGTCTGCTTTTTTCTATTTAATGAGTATTTTTTTGGGAAATATGCAGAAAATATATTTATATACACAATTTTTAAGGAGGATGCAGTAATGAGGAAGTACTTAAGCTTCAGAAAAATTGTACTTTATATGATGATAGGACTTATAGCATATTTTAGTATATACATCTATTTCACACCTTATAATAAGGCATTAGATGTAATTACATATTATTATGGCTCAAAGGGAGATAGGGTTTCCCAGATTCAACAAAAGTTAAAAAATTGGCAGTATTATGATGGTACCGTCGATGGAATATATGGCTATGGAACCTATACTGCAGTTAAGAAGTTTCAAGAAAAGAATGGGCTTAAGGTCGATGGAGTGGTAGGTGATGCTACGTTAAAGGCTCTAGGTATATATATAACTTCACAAAGTAATACATCATCTCAGGGGAGCAATGTAGATAGCCCCAAACCGCCAACAAGTACTAGCGATAATCAAGATGTACAGCTTTTAGCAAGACTTATAAATGGAGAAGCAAGAGGAGAACCTTATGAAGGTCAAGTAGCTGTAGGGGCAGTAGTTTTAAATAGAACTAGAGACTCAAGATTCCCATCAACTATAGCGGGGGTTATTTATCAACCAGGAGCATTTACAGCTATAGTAGATGGCCAAATAAATGCACAAATGCAGCAAAGTTCAATAAATGCTGCTATAGATGCATTGAATGGATGGGATCCTTCAGGTGGAGCAGTATATTACTTCAATCCTGTTACAGCAACTAGTTCATGGATATGGTCACGTCCATTAATAAAGGTTATAGGAAAGCATAGGTTTTGTAGATAACAGTTGATATCATATATATTTTGAGATTAATATTGTCCATAAATGTCGTAAATTACATAGTTGACAAATAGAAAATAAGGAATATAATAATATTATATAATTCATAGTAAAATAGTCGGAAATACATTGAAAGAGGAAAGTAATATAAATGGAATTTACAGAGAGGGAATCTAGTATGCTGAGAGGATTTCTATATAAAAATTTATATGAAGTGCCCTCTGGAGTATTGCACCGAAACTTTAAGTAGGCTGCAACGGCATCAACCGTTAAATTGATAGAGCATATAATGTGCTTGAATATGTCACACAATTTTTTGTGTAGAGTGGAATAACGAATAATAACTTCGTCTCTATAAATTAGAGGCGAAGTTTTTTTATATATAATCTTACATTAATATAAACTTTATGCATAATTAAAATTATAAAAAGGAGATGTTAATATGATATATAACAATGCTTTGGAAATGATAGGGAACACACCTCTTTTAAAATTAAATAATATAAATGATAAGAATGCTGCAGAAGTATATGTAAAACTTGAAAAATATAATCCAGGTGGAAGTATAAAAGATAGAGCAGCTCTTGGTATGATAGAAAAGGCTGAAAGACTAGGAATTATAAAAAGGGGAGACACTATAGTTGAACCTACTAGTGGTAATACTGGTATTGGACTGGCTATGGCAGGAAAGTTAAAGGGGTATAAGGTTATAATTGTTATGCCAGATACAATGAGTATTGAGAGAAGAAATACAATAAGTGCTTATGGAGCTGAGCTAGTGTTAACAGATGGAAAGCTTGGAATGAAAGGCGCAATAGAAAAAGCTGAGGAGCTAGTTAAAGACTCCAAAGGGTTTTATATACCCCAACAGTTTGAAAATGAAGCTAATCCAGAAAGGCATTATGAGACTACTGCAGAGGAAATAATGAAAGATATTCCAGATATTGACACGTTTGTAGCATCTGTAGGTACAGGCGGAACAATTATTGGGGTAGGAAGAAAATTAAAAGAATTAAAAAAAGATATAAAAATCATAGCTATAGAGCCTGAAAAATCTCCACTAATTTCAGGAGGTAAAGCTGCACCTCATAAGATTCAAGGAATAGGAGCCAATTTTATACCAGGGATATATGATGATAGTATTGTAGATGAAGTAATCACTGTAACAGACGAAGAAGCATTTGAATATGCTAGGCTTATGGCAAGTGAAGAGGGCATAATGGTTGGAATATCATCAGGAGCAAATATAGCTATTGCACTTAAAGTTGCAAGGAAGCTAGGAGTGGGCAGAAAAATAGTTACTGTAGCTCCAGATGGAGGAGAGAAGTACCTATCAACAGGACTATATGATTAGTAAAAGGAGTTTGAGAAGGATTTATGTTTAGTAAATTGAAATACGATTTAGATTTTGTATTAAAAAATGATCCTGCTGCAAGAAATAGATTAGAAGTATTACTTTTATATCCGTCTATTCATGCGTTGATAAATCATAGAATGGCACATTTTTTTTATAAGAGAAACATGTTTTTCATGGCAAGGCTTATTTCTCAAATGTCTAGATTTTTTACAGGAATAGAAATTCATCCGGGAGCAACAATAGGAAAAGGATTATTTATAGACCATGGTATGGGAGTAGTTATAGGGGAAACAGCAGAAGTGGGAAATAATGTAATAATGTATCATGGTGTTACTTTGGGTGGAACCGGCAAAAATAAAGGCAAAAGGCACCCAACTGTTGGAAATAATGTAGTTATAGGAGCAGGAGCAAAGATTTTAGGGCCAATATCGTTAGGCACAAGTTCTAAGATAGGAGCTAATGCAGTTGTTCTAAAGGATGTGCCAGAAAACTGTACTGCTGTTGGAATACCTGCAAAAGTTGTAAAATGTGATGATAATCCTATAATAAAAATAGATGATTATAGAAATAAGATAAAGGGATTATAAATGAATATGAATTACAAGGCAAATATAATGGAGTTTTGTAAAAGATTGGGACTAGATACTATAGGATTTACGAGACTTAGAAGGTTTGATGAATTGCAAGAATTCTTGGAATCTAGAAGGCAAAATGGATTACAAAATGAATTTGAAATAGAAGATATAGAAAGCAGAATAAACCCAATGCTTTATATGGAGGAAGGAAAGACAATTATCTCAATTGCCTTTCCTTATCTCTTTAGCAAAGAGATAAATGGAGATATATACTTCTCTAAATACACTAGAGGCGAGGATTATCACAAAGTAGTGTCAATGTATTTAAGAAGAATATGCGAATATATAGAAAATATTGGAGGAAGGGCTAAATATTTTGTGGATAGTAATGCATTGCCTGAAAGATATATAGCAAATTTATGTGGTATAGGATTTCTTGGGAAAAATAATATGATAATTACAAAAAAATATGGATCTTATGTATTTTTAGGAGAAATAATAACAGATTTGTTTATAGAAGAGGACAGTCCCATAGAGTGTGAATGCAATGAATGTAATTTATGTATGAGAGCTTGCCCTACTAAATGCATAAATGAAGGGAAGACTAATCCTAATATATGTTTGTCTTATATAACCCAAAAAAAGCATATTGAAGATGAATGGTTTGATAAGATTAATGGGAGGATATTTGGATGTGATACCTGTCAGGATCTATGTCCTTTTAATAGATATGCTGAATTATCTAATATAAATGAGTTTAAGCCCTTTGAATATATGGAGAGCATAAATGAAGATGAAATTGTAAATTTAAATAATAAAGCCTTTAAGGAGAAATATGCAAGCACTTCTTCTGGTTGGAGAGGGAAAAATATTCTTACAAGAAATACCATGATACAGCTTATGAAAAATGGAAGGTATAAGGGGCCTATATCCTTTAGTTCGCCTTACATTGAGGATTATTATTGTAGACTTTTAAAACATTTCAAATTATAATTTAATTATAATATATTGTTTTGAGGAAAGGTGGAACTAGTATGATTTCTCCATTAGCTGTAAAAATCATATCCAAATTGCCAAAGGGCATGGTATGTTTCTTAGCTAAAAGGATAGTAAATAGATATATGAATAAATATGCACATATAGAAGTTACTGGTATGGAAAATTTAAGGGACATAAAAAAGCCTATACTTTTTATATGTAATCATTTAAGCAATTCGGATGCTTTAGTTTTGATGGAAGTGTTTAAGGATTATGATTTAACATTTGTAGCAGGAGCAAAGCTTTCAAACAATCCATTAACAAATCTTGGGATAAGCATTACAAAAACAATAACAATTAAACCAAATACTGCTGATAAGGATGCCTTATCAAGTATAATAAAGGCATTAAGAGCGGGAAATAATATACTTATATTCCCCGAGGGTACAAGAAGTAGAACTGCAAGTTTAATAGAAGGGAAAAAAGGAGCAGTTTTAATTCAAAAGCTATCTAAGGCCACAGTGATTCCAGTGGCAATGCATGGAACAGAAAAGCTTTTGCCTATAAATGATAGTGATATGGGCGGTGAAAAATTTCAACATGCAAAAGTATATGTAAATGTAGGAAAAGCAATAGATGTACCTTTAAAAGACAAGGAAGAAGATAAGCATGATTATGAAGAAAGAATACTTACATGTTTTATGAAAAGTATAGCAGCGCTACTACCTGAGGACTATAGGGGAATATATAAATAGTAAAGGTGTGGTGATTTATTTGGAAAAGGAAAATATAGATAAGGTAATTAAAATTTTAGGAGAAACTTATCCAAATGCAGAATGTGAATTGAATTTTAAATCACCTTATGAGCTTTTAGTTGCTACAATTTTATCTGCACAATGCACAGATAAAAGAGTAAATGTAGTTACTGGTGAATTATTTAAGAAATATAATACGCCTGAAAAAATGGTAGGGTTAACAGAAGAGGAACTAGGTGAAAAGATAAGAAGCTGTGGGTTTTATAAAAATAAGAGCAAAAATATACTGGAGACATCAAAATCTATAATAATGGAACATAGTGGAGAAGTACCAAGAACTATGGAACAGCTTATAAATCTTCCTGGGGTTGGAAGAAAAACTGCAAATGTAGTATTATCTAATGCATTTAGTGTTCCGGCAATTGCTGTAGATACCCATGTATTTAGGGTATCAAATAGAATAGGAATTGCCCATGGGAATACTCCTGAACAAGTAGAACAGGAACTTATGGCAAATATACCTAAAGATATGTGGAGTATTACGCATCATTATTTAATATGGCATGGGAGAAATATATGCAAAGCTCGAAAGCCTGATTGCGAGATATGTCCTATAGCACCATATTGCAAGTATTACTTAGAAAATGTCTCAAATATTTAAAATTTACATAAAGGGGATGTTGTAATGAATATTAAAGAAGAAGCATTAAAACTGCATAGTGAAAAGAAGGGTAAGTTAGAAGTAATAGGTAAAGTGAATGTTAAGAACAGGCAGGACTTGGCGTTGGCGTATACACCAGGAGTTGCAGAGCCATGTCTTAAAATTGCAGAGGATAAAGAAAAAGCATATGAATATACTATAAAAGGAAATACTATAGGAGTTGTAACTAATGGAACTGCAGTTTTGGGTCTTGGGAATATAGGGCCTCTTGCAGGGCTTCCGGTTATGGAGGGGAAAGCATTATTATTTAAGGAGTTTTCAGGAATAGATGCTTTTCCAATATGTATAGATAGTCAAGACCCTGAAGAAATTATTAAAACTGTAAAGCTTATAGCACCTGTATTTGGAGGGATTAATTTAGAAGATATAAAGGCACCTGAATGTTTTTATATAGAAAAAAGATTAAAGGAAGAATTAGATATTCCTGTATTTCATGATGATCAGCATGGAACTGCTATAGTAGTTTTAGCAGGACTTTATAATGCACTTAAATTAGTAGACAAAGAAATCAATAAAGCAAAGATAGTTATAAATGGAGCAGGTTCAGCTGGAATTGCTATATGCAAGCTTTTATTAAATGCAGGAGCTAGAAATGTAGTTATGTGTGACATTAAAGGTGCATTAGTAGAGGGAGATGAAACATTGAACCCAGCACAGCAGGAAATTGCAAAGGTTACAAATAGAGAAAAAGAACAAGGGGCATTAAAAGATATTATAAAAGGAAAAGATGTATTTATAGGAGTATCAGCACCTAACATAGTGACTAAACAAATGGTAAGTACCATGAATGAAGATAGCATATTATTTGCTATGGCAAATCCAACACCTGAAATAATGCCTGATGAAGCAAAATTAGGTGGAGCAAGAGTAGTAGCTACAGGAAGATCAGATTTTCCTAATCAAATAAATAATGTTTTAGTATTCCCAGGAATATTTAAAGGTGCGCTAGAAGCAAGAGCAACAGCAATAACTGAAGAAATGAAACTTGCGGCAGCAAAGGGAATTGCAAGTATAGTTAGAGATGAAGAGCTAAAAGATGACTATATAATTCCAGATGTGTTTAATAAAGCAGTATGTGAAGCCGTGGCAAATGAAGTAAAGAGGATAGCAAAGAATAGCTAATATTTAATGGCAAATAGTTGATAGAAAATTGCGGTAAGCTTCTTACCGCAATTTTATTTTAAGTTTTTACGAAGTTTCATAAAAACTTACCCAAACTATTGCCTATTTAATAATAGCTATATTGTAAGTAATTTTCTTCTTAAAAAGTCTAGTGCAGAAGTTACAGTTCTTTGACGAACGCTTTGTCTATCACCAGGAAAACTTAATTTCTTTACATAAGTTTTTCCTTTTATATAAAGTCCAATGTATACAAGACCTACAGGCTTTTCATCTGTTCCACCATCTGGCCCTGCAATGCCTGTTGTTGAAATACCTATATCAGTACAAGAAGCTTTTGCAACTCCCTTAGCCATTTCTATCGCAGTATTTTCACTTACTGCACCGTAAGTTTCTAAGGTTTCTTTTCTTACACCAAGTCTTTTCATTTTAGCCTCATTACTATAAGTAACACATCCTTCCATAAATATTTTAGATATACCAGGATAATTTACAAGACTTCCTGAAAGGAGTCCACCGGTACAGGATTCTGCAGTAGATAAGCTTAAGTTTTTTTCGATTAGCATTTGAGCTACTACATTTTCTAATGGAGTTTCTCCTTCACCATAAATATTATCACCTAAAATATTACGTATTTCATGTTCTACAGGAGATATAAGTTTACATGCATCTTCTCTATTTGAGGCTTTAGCAGTAATCCTTAAAGTAACTTCATTTTCCTTTGCATAAGGAGCTATAGTAGGATTAGTTTGATTTTCTATTATATGAGATATTTGAGTTGCTAAAGAAGATTCCCCAACACCACAAATTCTTAAGGTTTTAGATATTAAAATACCTTGGTGAAATTTTCTAAGATATGGAACAACGTAATTTTCAAACATAGGTTTATTTTCTTTAGGGGGTCCAGGAAGTAAAATAAGAATTTTACCGTTAGCTTCTATAATACAGCCAGGAGCAGTGCCATGATTATTGGCAAGTACAATTGAACCTTCTGGGAAATAAGCTTGTTTTTTATTATTTTCTGTTAAAGTTCTATTAAGAGTTTTAAAAAAATATTCTATTTTATCCAAAGATTCCCTATGGAGTACTAATTTTTTATTAAAGTAAGTAGAACCTACTTCCTTTGTTAAGTCATCTGTAGTAGGACCAAGTCCACCTGTAGTTATTACTATATCGGATCTTTTAAAAGAAGTGTTTAATTCTTCTGTAAGCCTTTCTGAATTATCTCCAATTACAGATTGATGGTATACAAAGATGCCCATATCTGCAAGAGATTTTGAAAGATGCTGAGCATTAGTATTTATTATATCTCCTAAAAGAATTTCTGTACCAACAGCAATAATTTCAGCTTTCATAATAATCACATCCTTATTTTTATATTGTGTAATATTATTTTATCATAAAAGAAGCTTTCAGATGTTGTAGAGATTTTATAAAAAATCTAGGACGATTTTAGGTTTAATCTAATGCTCTATAATTATAATGATAACTTCAAAGAGAATTACATATACTGATTAAGGGAAATATAATATATACTACAATTGATGTAGTGCTTAGAAAGGAGTAAAATTAACTAAAAGCTAACAAATAGCAGAATTGACAACTATAGCTATATGCTTGATAATTAATCTAATATAATAAAAAGGAGAGTGTATGGCAGTATGAATAAAACCTTAAAAACTGTATTAATAGTACTAGCTGTAATTTTAGTTCTAGTGGTACCAGTGATATCTAGTTATAATAAGATGATTACATTAGATCAAAAGGTTAAAAAGGCAGAGTCAAATATAGATACTCAATTAAAAAGAAGGTCGGACTTAATTCCTAATTTAGTGGAAACAGTAAAGGGATACGCAACCCAAGAAAAGGAGATATTCACCGATATAGCGAATGCTCGTGCCAAACTTGGAGGAGCACAATCTGTAGGAGAAAAAGCTAATGCAGATAGTGAACTATCTGGAGCACTTGGAAGACTTTTAGTAGTTGTAGAACAATATCCGCAATTGAAGTCTAATGAAAACTTTAGAGACTTAGCTACAAATCTTGAGGGAACAGAAAATAGAATAAATATAGCAAGGCAAGACTATAACGAAGCTGTGGATGTATATAATACAAGTATAAGAAAATTTCCAGCGGCTATAATAGCTTCTTTATTTAGATTTGAGCAGAGAGAATACTATAAAATTGATGAGGGTTCAAGAGAAGTTCCTAAAGTAGATTTTAATATGGGCAAATAGACATGAAAAAAATATTTAAGTTTTTAACATGTATTATAGTATTTCTCTTGTTGCTGCCTGCACCTGTACAAGGTGCAGAAATAAAGTTTCCCTCACCAACTAGTTTAAAGTATGTAAATGACTACGTAGGAGTGCTTGACGAGGAAACTAAAGGATATGTAGTATCTGTAGGAAAGGAACTTGAAGATAAAACAGGGGCACAAGTTACCACAGTTATAATAAATTCATTAGAAGGAAACGACATAGAAACCTATGCGAATAAGCTTTTTAGGAGTTGGGGAATAGGACAGCAGGGGAAAAATAATGGTCTCTTAATTCTTATTTCCATGGAAGATAGACTTAGGAGAGTTGAAGTAGGAAAGGGGCTTGAAGGGGCTATACCAGATACCCTAAGTGATAGGATTATGGAGAATCTATTTAAACCTCCTTTTCAAGCTGGAGATTATAGTAAAGGAATAAGGAATTCCTATTCAGCCTTTGCAGATGCTGTGGCTAAAGAATATAACGTTACATTAGAAAAAAATAAACCTGTAAATTTAAAAGGAACTACCTCAAATACCGATAGAAGAACATCCAAGGCCCCAGGAATTATAATAGGGCTTTTAGTTCTAGACTTTTTATTAAATAGAGGAAGAATAACGAGGACGCTGTTAGAATTAATGTTTTGGAGTTCTTTCTTTGGTGGAAGGGGCGGAAGAGGAGGCCCTGGTGGCTTTGGAGGCGGAGGCTTCGGTGGAGGTAGTTCGGGAGGTTCCGGCGGATTTGGAGGTTTTGGAGGAGGAAGCTCTGGAGGAGGAGGTTCCTCAGGAGATTGGTAGAATATAACTAAGGCATTGATATAAAGTTAAAAATGATAATAACAATAAAGTCAAAGCTCTCATGGAATAGCATGGGAGCTTTAACTTTCAGGACTGATTTAATATTTTAGACAAAAATTAATAATATGTTTATTGTAAAAAATAGGGGCATTATTTATAATATACAGTGTAAATAATAGATAAAATTACATTTATATGTTCGGAAGGAGTATTTTAGTAAATGAGAAAAATAAAATTAAGAGGTCTTTTATTGACTTTGTCAGTCATTATTGTACTGACAGGCTGTTCAAAAGGAAAAGCTAACACTAAGTCTATAGAGAATGTAGAAGTAAATCTTACACCAGTTCAAGTAGCCATAGTAAAAAAGGATACCATAAAGGATATAACTATGGTTAGTGGAAAAGTAGTACCTACTCAAGAAGTAGATGTATCACCTAAGTTAGGTGGAAAGGTAACTAATATAAGAGTTAAGGTTGGGGATAGAGTAAATAAGGGAGATATATTATTTACTCTAGATGATAGCGATGCTCAGGCTAGAATAGAACAGGCGCAATCAGGAGTGCAGTCTTCGCAGGCAGCTATTGAGCAGGCACAATCAGGGGTAGCATCAGCGGAGGCAGCTTATAAGACTGCAAAGGCAAATTATGATGCAAGCTTAGAAAAAATACAAAATGCAAAAGTTAATCTAGAAAGAATGAAAGTGCTATATGAAGAAGGAATAATATCAAAGTCTCAATATGAGCAAGCAGAACTTGCTGCATCAGATAGTTCACTTCAAGTTTTAAAGTCTCAATTAGCTCAAGCAGAATCTGCATATAAGCAACCACAGGCATCACAAAAGCAAGCACAAGCAGCTATGGGACAGGCATCTTCGGCCTACAAGCAGGCGGTACAAGCCTTGGAAGATACTGTTGTAAGAGCACCTATAGATGGATTTGTAGCAGCTCTTAATATAGAAGTGGGAGAAATGTCATCAAGTATGCAGGCGCCAATTACCATATCTAGTTTAAGTAAGGTATATGTGAAAATAAATGTAACAGAAAATATTATTAATAAAATAAAAAGCGGAGATAAAGTAACAGCTAATTTTTCAGCACTAAATAATAAAGAATTTGTGGGCACTATAAGCACTATAACGCCTGTAGCAAATTCTACTACTCAATTATTTGATGTAAATATTGAAATAGACAATAAAGATAATGTTATCAAAGCAGGTATGTTTGCAAATATAAAGTTTAGTACAAATTCCAAAAACAATGTTTTAACTGTAAATAGCGAAGCGGTACTTCAAAAGGAAGATAAGAATATAGTTTACATAGTAAAAGATAATAAAACAATAGAAAAACAGGTATCCATCGGAATAGACAATGGAGATTTTGCAGAGATCACTTCAGGACTTGCTCAAGGAGATAAAGTAATCATAAAAGGTCAGCATTATGTAGAAAATGATGAAAAAGTAAAGGTAGTAGAAGGTGTAAAATAATGAATATATCAAAATTATCTGTAAAACGCCCTGTAACCACATTAATGTGTATTTTCATTGTCTTAATTTTCGGATTTGTTTCGTTTTCTAAAATATCCATTGATTTATTACCTAATATTGAGTACCCAGTAGCAATTGTATCTACAAGTTATCCCAATGTTGGATCAGAGGAAATAGAAAAGCTGGTGACAAGACCTATAGAACAAGCAATAGCTACTGTAGAAAATATAGATACTATATCATCTATAAGTTCTGAGGGGAATTCTATAGTAATAGTCCAATTTAATTTTGGAACGGACATGAATTTTGCTTCTCTGAAAATGAGAGAAAAGGTCGATATGGTAAAAGGAATACTGCCATCGGAAGCTAATAGTCCCACAGTTTTAAAATTAGATCCTAATTCGCAACCTATAATGCAGCTTTCAGTATCACAAGGGAATGACTTGGCAAAGGTACAAGCATTTGCAGAGGATACTATTAAGCCAGCATTAGAAAGAATAGAAGGAGTTGCATCTGTAAGTATATCAGGAGGATATGAAAAGGAAGTTGTAATAAACACTAATGCAGCTAGATTAAAAGGATATGGGTTAAGCATTGACTATATTGCACAAATACTTTCAGCAGAAAATTTAAACTTGCCAGGTGGTACGGTAAAAAAAGGTAATCAAGAATTATTCATAAGAAATATTGGTGAATTTACGAATTTAGAAGAAATAAAGAAAGTACCTATACCTTTAAAAACTGGAGGAATAATTTATCTTTCAGATGTAGCTGATATTTCTTTCCAAAATAAGGATAAAACTTCTATTTCAAAGTTAAATGGAAAAGAAACCATAAATATTAGCATACAAAAACAATCAGGAACCAATACTGTTAAAATAGCAAATCAAATAAATAAGCAAATAGATAAACTAAAGAGTCAATACTCAAATTTACAAGTAGAGAAGGCGTTTGATCAGTCAGAATATATAAGTAAGTCCATAAGTAATGTATCGAGTAGTGCTATTACAGGATCAATACTTGCGGTACTTATACTTTACATATTCTTAAGGAATATAAGAAGTACTTTTATTATAGGGACTTCTATACCAATTTCTATAATTGCAACATTTATACTTATATACTTTAATGGAATAACTTTAAACCTTATGACATTAGGCGGATTAGCGCTTGGGGTTGGTATGCTTGTTGATAATTCAATAGTTGTACTTGAAAATATATATAGATATAGGCAACAAGGATATTCAAAAGTTGATGCAGCTATACAGGGAACTCAAGAAGTAATGATATCCGTTATAGCCTCAACGCTTACGACAGTGGCAGTTTTTTTACCTATAGCATTTGCTCAAGGAATTACTGCCATTATATTTAAGGAGTTAGCTCTAACTGTTACATTTTCTTTAGCAGCATCGCTAATTGTTTCTTTAACTCTTGTTCCTATGCTATCTTCAAAACTATTAAAGATTGATGAATATCAAGGAAGACATCATGAGGGTAAGAATAAGTTATTTGCTAAAATTTATGATGGATTTGATAAGGTATTTGCATTTGTAGAAAGTAAATATAAGGGGCTATTAGCTAAAGCGCTAAAGCATAGAAAGATAACTATTATTATTACATTAGCTGCATTTATATCAAGTATGGCGTCTTTGGCAGCAGTAGGATTTGAATTTTTCCCTGCAACAGACGAAGGACAATTTACTGTAAGTGTAGAGTTACCAGAAGGAAGTAAAGTTAAAGATTCAGAACAATTCCTAAGTAAAATTGAAAATAAGATAAAGGGTATAAAGGAGATAAAATCAATATTTTCTAGTGCTGGAGGAGGAGGAGGCATGTCTTTCACTTCATCAGGACAAAATAAAGGAAGTCTTACAGTTAATTTGGTACCTTTAAAAGAACGAAAGCGAAGCACAGCTGATGTAGTAGATGAGGTAAGAAATCTAGTTAAGGATACGGCAGGAGCTAAAATTAACATTCAAGCAGCTTCTTCAAGCATGGGAGGCGTTGGATCAGCAATTAGTATAGAAATAAAGGGTGATAATTTAAATACTTTAAAGAATATAGGGAATAACTTCAAAAACGTTGTTGAATCGGTAGATGGAACAAGAGAAGTTAAATTAAGTTTGACTGAGGGAGCACCAGAAGTGCAAGTTAAAATAAATAGAGAAAAGGCTTCACAATATGGAATTACCGCAGCACAACTTTCAACACAAATAAAGGGAATAATGGACGGCAAAGTAGCCACTAAATATAAAATAGATGGAGACGAATTAGATGTTGTTATAAAAGGTGATGATGTATTTTCAGAAAGTATATCTAATTTAAAACAAGTCCTTATACAGACACCTACGGGAATAAATGTCCCTTTAGAGCTTATAGCAGATGTTTCTATAAATCAATCAACATCATCAATAAATAGAGAAAATCAAGTTAGAACTATTACTGTAAATAGTGATATATATGGAAGAGACTTAAAAAGCATTACAGATGAAATTTCAACTAAGTTGTCTTCGGTTCAGATGCCAGAAGGATACACCTATGAAATGGGTGGGGAAAATGAGCAGATGATGGATGCTTTTAGTGATTTGATACTTGCATTAGGATTGGCTGTAATACTTGTATATATGATACTTGCAGCTCAATTTGAGTCCTTGATTCATCCATTTACTATTATGTTTGCAGTCCCACTAGCTTTCTCCGGAGGAATATTTGGACTATTTATAACAAGAAGAACTTTTAGTGTACCAGCCTTTATAGGGTTAATAATCTTAGCAGGTATAGTAGTTAATAATGCTATAGTTTTAATAGACTACATAAAAACTAGAAGAGGTAGAGGAGAAGATAGGGAGGAAGCTATATTAAATGCAGGGCCTACGAGATTAAGGCCAATATTAATGACTACATTAACTACAGTATTAGGACTTGTACCTATGGCACTTGGAATAGGAGATGGGGCAGAAATTCAAGCTCCACTAGCTACTGTGGTTATAGGCGGGCTTACCCTTTCTACATTACTTACATTAGTAATAGTACCTGTAACATATACATTGTTTGATGACTTAACAGTTAGAATAAAAAAGAGACTTAAAAGAACTATTAATAAAGAAATTACTATGTAATAAATAAGAGTTTATGTTCTAGAGGAGAAGGATGCATACGTAGATCCTTCACCTCTATTACTTAAAATTCTTTTCAATTAATATCTTTATAAAATAACTATTAAATTAAATTTAATGGCAACTTATAACTTGAAAATAAATATAAAAAGGGGGAGTGAGAAGAAGTGAAAAAGAAGCGTTTCTTAATAGGGATACTTTCTGCAGCATTAATAAGTGTAATAACTATTTCTCCAATGTTAAATATAAAGGCATCTAGCGCAGAAGACAATACAGTATTAAATTTAACGAAGGAAAAGGCAGTAGAAATGGCTCTAAGTAATGTTGATAATTTTCAAAAGTTAGATACATTATCTAAAAATATGAATATACAACTAGATATGGCGTTAGATTTAAAGGAAAAAATGCAGGAGACTCTAGATGCTATACAAAATTACAAAAATCTTTATTCAAGAGAACAAAAGATAGAGGGAAATCCTGCATATCACTTAAGACAACAATTAATTTTACTAAATAGCAAAAATCCTAAAAGTCCAGAAGATGAAGAAATGATAAAAAAACTTGAAGAAGAAATATCAAACAATCCATTGTCAGAAGATGAAGAAAAAGAATGGGGAAAAATTAAGTTATTACCCGGGGAATTTGTCAAAATAGAAGTTTATAAGCGTATGTTTGGAGGAAAACCGCCTAATTATACTGCTAAAGAAGAATTTAATATGTTTATAAAAAACAGAGATTTTGTATGGTATTCAGTGGATAAAGAAATAGAAAAATTAGATTTAAGTAAAGAAGCTGCGGCAGAAGGTATTAAAAATTCGGTAGCAGAGTTATACGATAATATAGTTCAATTAAAAGATGCAATAAATCTTCAAGAAAATGTTTATAGCAATCAGAAGAGAGAATATGATAATTTAGTTATACAGGTAAACCAAGGACAAGTACCCGAAACAGAAAAAATAATAGCTGAAACAGAATTAAATAAATTAAAACTTCAGATAGATCCAATAAAGCGAAATAAGGAGAACTTAGAAATGGCTCTTAAAAAGCTTTTAGGAATAAGTCTGACTAGAAGCGTTAGTATTGAGGGACAGCACATTTCACTAGAGTCGATACCAAGTATAGAAAGTCTGGTAAATAGTGCATTATCTAAAAGGTCGGAAATAAAAAGTGCTCAAATTGATATTAATGTAAAAGAAAGAGAATTTGATATTGCTAAGGGTTATTTAGATAGCGAAGATAACGAGCTAAAAAAAGCAGAAAGTGAAGTTGCACAAAAAAAGTTAATTTTAAGTAATGTAGAAAATAATATAAAATCAGAAATAAATAAAGCGTTTTTAGAGATACACGAAAAAGAAAGCATTATAGGTTTGAATAAGGCTAAGTTGGAAAATAAAAAGAAACAGTTGGGACTTATGGAACAAAGATATAAGCAAGGTATGATACCTATGAGTACGGTCCTAAGTTTTAATTTAGCTATATTATCTGCAGAGATGGAATATCAAAATGGTATGCTTGATTTAAATAAATCTATAAATAAATTAAAATCAGCGTCTGAGATAGGACCATCTTACTATGAATCTATAAGTGGAGGGAAGTAACATGAAAGAATATTATATAAAAAAACATAAAATTATAAGTCTTATCGGTATTACTGTATTAATTGCAGCGGTTTTTTATGGGGGGAAAATAAATGTTACTGCATCCAATAATAATGTAAGTAGGACTGATGCTATAAAACTTGCGCTAGATAATAATAGAGATTTAGGTCAGCTATTTGAAAAAAATAAAACAGCTAAGTTGGATTATGAAGAGGCAGTAGATGTTAAGTATAAAGAAGGAGATAGCGAATTAGAAACTGCAAAGAGACAAGATCTCTATCCTATGAAGACTGAAAAGGCAGTCAAAGATTCGGAAAATGAAATAAGTGAAAAAAAGAAATCCTTAGAAGTAGATGTAGAAGAAAAATATTTTAGTATTCTTATCGAAGATGAACTTATAAATTTACAAAATTATAAAGTAGAAACTTTATATAAGCAACTTGAAAATAAAAATAAACAAGTAGAGCAAGGAACTATAGAAAAAACTTCTACTATGGCTGAGGAACTAAATCTTGAGGTAGGAAAAAGTGAATTATTAAAACTACAGAGAGAAAAACAAAATTTATTAATGAATTTAAAAAATATTATGGGAAAGAATTTGAACGATAATATAGTTTTATCAAGTGAGGAGATACCAGTAGCTGAATTAAAATTAAAGAATTTAGATGATACTATAAAGCAAAAGATTCAAGATAATTATGATGTTGTATCATTACAGAAAAATAAGGAGCTCCTAGAAAAGGAAAAGGAAGTAACAAATGATAACAATGCTGAAGAATTATATGATGACCAAATAAAGATTTTAGGTAATAATATAATTCAAGCAAATTATGATATAAAAGACAAGCAAATTTCCATAGAATATAAATTAAGAAGTGACTACAACAACTTATTAAATCTAAAGGATGATATTGAAATTAAAAAGCTTGATTATGAAAAAAATAAAAAGTTATGGGAATCAGCAGTAAAAAGACAAGAGGTTGGAATGAGTACGGAAACAGAAACTAGACAGGCTAAGGAAGCTATGGATAATTCAAGCATCTTATTAAAACAGGCACAGCTTAAATATTATATAGCAGTAAAAAGTTTTAATAATTTAATAAGTTAAGGAGTTTGCGTTTGCAAACTCTTTTTTAATATTAATATAAATTTATAATAGATTAAGTTAAAATTTGATTGAATAAGAATAACTTGAAATGAGAAATATAATCTTAGATATAGATTAAAATCTATTAAAGGAAGTGTTTAATACATGCCAGATGCTTGGACTCATATTCTTTGTGCTGAAGATGTTATAAGTAGGATTTCAGATGAGATGTATATAAATATACTTAAAAATAATAAGGAACTTTATTATTTTGGAGCTCAAGGACCAGATCCTCTGTTATATTGTAATTTCTATAATCCCTATAAGCGTAAGTTTATGAAAAAGTTAAGTCAAGTACTCCATACCGCCAAAACCTCAGAGTTTTTAATTTTTCTTATAGAAAGTCTAAAGGAATCAAATGACAGCAGAGAATTTGAAAAAGTATTTGCTTATGTATCCGGATTTATAACTCATTACGCATTAGATACTCTAGGGCATCCTTTTATTTATTATTTTGGAGGAGTATATGACCCTAAATATTCTAGTACTAAAAAATATGATACATATCATAAGGAACTAGAAGTGATAATTGGAACAATTGAGGTCAAAAATAGATGGGGAAAAGATGCATATAATACTCCTATTTTTAAGCAAATAGAAATAAGGGGAGTAATGCCACATTGTGTAAATCAATTGGTTCGAAAAGGGTTTTGGGAGGTCCATAAAATAAGTGTAGAAGAAAATTTAATAGAAAACTCGTATAAGGATATGAAGAAGAGTTTAAAATACATGATGGATGAGAATGGATGGAAAAGGAAGGTGCTTTATGTAGGTGAAAAGATATTCTGTAAAAAATTTAAAGTTAAAGCAAGTATATATCCTAAATATGTAAATGGAACTTTAGATTATCTAAATAAGCAGCATAGCAGATGGAATCACCCCTGTAATCTTAACGAAGTGTATTATAGTGATTTTGATGAAATTTATGAAGGTGCAGTTAAAGAGTGTAGTAAGATGATATGTTCTGTTATAGATTATTTAAACTGTAAGATTTCGGTGAATGAAATAAAGAATGTTTTTCCTGATAAATCTTATGAAACGGGAAAGACTTTAGAAAATTATTCAAAAATGCGGTACTACAAATGTATTTTTGAAAAAAATGTAGAAAATTAATTTTAAATTAGTAAGAGAATTTCACTTAGATGAGATTCTTTTTGATTTTTGGTAAAAACTTTTAGTGTTTATAACGTGTAGGATTGTTGTACAAGCACATTTTTATTAGTATAATATATTAGGAAGTTAGAGGTGATACATGTGGAAAAAAAGAGGAAGAAAAGAAAGAAGAAAAAAGCACTAATATTAATACTATTATTTTCAGTTATAACAGTTGCAGGTATAG
This sequence comes from Clostridium pascui, assembly GCF_016908015.1. Taxonomy (GTDB): domain Bacteria; phylum Bacillota; class Clostridia; order Clostridiales; family Clostridiaceae; genus Clostridium_AK; species Clostridium_AK pascui. The sequence goes on along the minus strand of NZ_JAFBDB010000003.1, from coordinate 224,185 downwards.
TATCTGCAGGGATAAGTTACATGTATAACACAGTCAAAGCCTATGAAGGATTAATATATCCAGGGGTAGTTGTGGGCAAAACGGACTTATCTAAAAAGACACCAGAAGAAGCTAAAAAGATACTTAAAAGCGAGTATTTAGATAAAATAGTTACAAAGGAACTTGCTATAAATACTCCAGAAAAAAAGTACAACATTAAGTTTGGGGAAATAGGTGCTAAATTTGATTTAGATAAAGCAACAAACGAGGCTTTAAACTACGGGAAAAGTTCAAATCTTATTTCAAAATATAAGCTTATAAAGAATCCTGTGCAAAAAAATGTTAATCTAGATTTTTCCTATAACGATAAAAATGTTAAAAGTTTTATTGCAAATATAGAAAAGGAAATAAATAGGGAACCTATAAATGCAAAGCTTACGAAAGTAGGAGGATTTAGTGTTTCAGAGCATCAATCAGGAAGAAAGCTTACAAGTGATAAGTTACAAAAAGATCTCTCATCTAAGATTAATGGAGAAGTTGGGGTAAATATAGAAATAGAGGCACCTATAGAAGAAATAAAGCCTACTATAACTTCTGATAAACTTAGATTAATAAATACAAGGATTTCATCTTTTTCAACTAATTATGGAGCGATTTCATCTCCACAAAGAGCTAATAATATTGAAAGGGCAACTCAAAGTATAAATGGTACTGTATTAATGCCGGGAGATACATTTAGTTTTAATGGAGTTGTGGGAGAAAGAACTGTAGCAAGGGGATATCAAGCGGCAGGTGTTATAGTAGGAAATCAAATTGAATCAGGACTTGGTGGCGGAATATGCCAGGTATCATCTACTTTATACAATGCCATACTTAGAGCTAACCTAAAGTCTACTGAAAGGGCTCATCATACCTTGCCATCTAGTTATGTGCCATTAGGAAGAGATGCCACTGTGGATTGGGGAACTATTGATTATAAGTTTAAAAATACATTAAATTATCCTATATATATTGAAGCATATACTGCAGGAGGAAATGTGGCATTTAGTGTATATTCAAATAATCAATTAACCTCCAGAAGTTATGATGTAACTTCAGAAATATATGAAACCATTCCATCAACAACACAAACAGTACAAGATGCCTCATTACCAGAAGGTGAGCAGCAAGTAACTCAAAAGGCTTATACAGGATATAAAGTAAGGGTTTATCAAAATATCTATGAAAATGGAAGACTTATAGATAAAGAACTTATATCAAACGATTTTTATAGACCTGTAAATGGACTAATAAAAGTAGGAACTAAGAAAGGTTAAATGTAAGAACATACATTAAAGAATTAATTTAATGTATGTTTTTTTCTTTATAATTGGATATAATTATAAAGAAATGGGGGGAGAAATATGGATAGCGAAAAATTTATAAAGAATATAGTTTATAATGTTAATAATATAATAATAGGAAAAGAATATGAGATTTTTAATATACTAAAAGGCATAATTGCAGGAGGACACATACTTATAGAGGATGTCCCAGGAGTAGGAAAAACCACACTAGTAAAGGCCTTGGCAAAATCCCTTAATTTAAACTATAGTCGTATCCAATTTACACCAGACTTATTGCCATCAGATATTTTAGGGGTCTCTATATATAATCAAACAGTTCAGGAATTTCAGTTTATAGAAGGACCTATATTCACAAATATACTACTGGCAGATGAGATAAATAGAACTTCACCCAAAACCCAGTCGGCTCTTTTAGAGGTAATGGAGGAAAAGCAAGTTTCTGAGGGAAGGGAAACCTATAGACTTTTAGAGCCATTTATAGTACTCGCAACTCAAAATCCCATAGAATATGAGGGAACTTTTATAATGCCTGAAGCCCAATTGGATAGGTTTATGATAAAGGTTAATATAGGATATCCAGAAAAAAGTTACGAAGAAAAAATGCTTAAGGTTTACAGAAATGAAAACCCTATTGGAAAAGTAAATGTAATTGGAAGTAGGGAAGACTTATTAGAGCTTCAGAAAATATGCAGAGGAATATATGTATCAGATGATATAAACACTTATATAGTCAATCTTTCAGAGGCTACAAGAAATAATAAATACGTATCATTAGGGGTAAGTCCTAGAGCTTCATTAGCTTTACTTAAAATAGCTCAAGCTTCAGCTCTTATAAATAGTAGAACTTACGTAATTCCTGAAGATGTGAAGGAAAATGTAGTGAAGGTATATGCGCATAGAATTATACTTTCACCCGTTGGGAGAGCTAATAATTATACTCAAGAGCAAGTCATAAAAGATATTATAAAAACAATACCTATACCTAGAATTAAGAGAGACATAAAATGATAAAGATAAAGAGGTTTTTTATAATACTGCTTTTAGGTACGTTAACTTATGCATATTTAGATGGAAGTATTTTTGCATACTCATTATTTCATAGTGCTTTTTTATCGTTAATAATTGCGTTTATTTACTTGATATATATTAGAAAAAAGGTTGCAGTAGAAATAAGATTTAATAATGATAAGTTATATACCAAGGAGCCATGTGAATTTACAGTTATAATCAAAAATTATAGTATACTTCCCATCCCATATTTACAAATATTTAATAAGACATTATGTGATTTTGGGAGAAATTTTAAAAATGATGTAGTGATTCTTTCAGGGGATAAAAATAAAAGAATAAAGGAGAAATTATGCTTTAATATTAGAGGGATATATAATTTAGGAGTTACAGAAATTATAATAAAGGACTTTTTATATATTTTTACTACAACTTTTATATTGAAGAGTAATCAATGTATAAGTGTGTATCCTAAGGTGCACTCTTTTAATTCTAAAATAGTTCATGGATATAATGAAATTAGCATAATAAATTCAAATAGAAAAAACGTAGATGGCGAATCCTCTGTAAGAGACATTAGAAAGTATAGAGTAGGAGATAGTTTGAAAAACATACACTGGAAATTAAGTGCTAAGTATGGAGAACTGTATATAAAAAACTTTGATTATTCCTCTGGAGAAAAATACAGCATTTTATTAAACATGAATAAATTAAATATTATAGAGGAAGACGTAGTTGAGGAAAAAACAGTAGAACTTTGCATTTCACTTGTAAGTTATTTACAAGATAAATGTATAAAAACAAAGGTTTATATAAAAAATCAGGAAAATAGAAGCTTTTACATTGAAAAAAGAGGAGACGTTAGCGAACTTATGGAATACTTCCTTCTTCATAAAAGCAATGGAGAAGGAAAATTTCAATCTTTCGTATATGATTCCTTAAACAGTGTAGGTAAGAGCACTTTGATAATAATTACTGGGGTATTAACAGAAGAACAAGTAAATATAATAACAAGCCTAAAAAGAATGGGATATAATTTAGAAGTTGTGTACGTCAATATAGACTTTAAAGATCTAAGGCTCCTGGAACAACTTAAAAAAAATGATATTAATGCGTTGTCATATAGAGAACTTATAAAAGAAGAGGAATGATATGAAAGGTATAAAAGAGTTTTCGATAAGGATTATACTAATTTATTTAAATTTCATATTCATATTTAGAGTAATGGAGGTTGCCTTTAAAATAAGTAACTTTTCTTATGTGACAGTCTCCTTCTTATTTTTAATGGTAATAGCATTAGTATACGTTTTTAAATTTATAATAAAAAAGTCCTATATTAAGATTTTGCTAATATTACTTATTGTAAGTATGTTGTTTTTGGGTATATATAACAACATAGAATATATAAATAAGTTAATTATAAAAAACAATTCTTATATGCAGTATTTAAATAATGCCATATATAATAGGGAGGGTACTGAGTTTTCTCAGTACAAAATTTTAATTTTAACTTTACTTCCGTTACTCATATTAATATCTATATTTTTTTCAAGTATATTTATTAATTTTATATTAATTATAACTTTTGCAGCTACTGCTTTTTTCTGGTATTACGGATATACTTTTATAGTAAAAAAGTATTTGTTTTCATATCTTATGCTGACTATAATAACTTTTTCAATAAACAATTTTTTTAAGGAAAAAATAGTACTAAAGCAAAAGAGTATAAAAGCAGAGTTGCCCATTGTAAAGACTGTTCTTTACATTGTTATACTAAGTTTAATAATTTCATCTTTGCAAAGTTTTTTTCCTAATAATTATAAAGGTCATTATGGTGAAGTAAGAGATAATATTACAAATAAACTTTTTCCTAGTAAAAATGCTGCAAGCCATATGTATAATATATCATCATCAGGTTATCCCAGTACAGAATCAAAGCTTGGAGGCCCTGTTACGGTAGATGATAGAGAAGTTTTCAAGGTAAGAAGTGATAGACCATATTATTTAAGGGGAAGTTCTAAGGATTTTTATGATGGATTTTCTTGGAGAAATAGTAGTGATACATTTGAAAAAGTGGGAGATAGAAATCCACTTCCAAAGATTGAAGGGGGTAGAAGCTTCTTTCTTAAAACAGAAAGTACGGAAAATGAGTTAACTATTTATCCAACTAACTTCTATACTACTACTGTTTTTTCAACTTTATATATACAGGGAATGTCTATTGATAATAAAACTTTATATATAAACAAGGAAGGAGATTTAATGTCTTCTAAGGTGATAAGTACACCATATACTATAAGGTTTTATGATGATAGCCAAAAATACAGTAAAATAACCCCTGATACAAAAAATTCCATAGTAATGGATGCTATAGATTTTGAATATAAGAAATCTTATCTGGAAGGAGAAATGGAAAATTATAAAAGATATTTAGAATTGCCTGAAAACATTCCCAGTAGGGTGTATGATTTAACGAAACAAATAACATCCAAAAATAATAATGCTTCTGAAAGTCTAATGAGTATATATAATTATCTTAATAAAAATTATAAGTATTCTCTTGAAGTTTCTAACATTCCTGAAAATAAGGAGTTTGTAGACTACTTTCTATTTGAAGAAAAAAAGGGATATTGCACTTATTTTGCAACAGCTTCTGTAGTAATGCTTAGAATGGCGGGTATTCCTGCAAGATATGTAGAAGGATTCAATATGACCAATAATAAGAATGAAAATGGGCTTTATGTGGTTACAAATAAAAATGCTCACGCTTGGGTAGAAGTTTTAATATCCCCTACATATAACACGTGGGGAGTATTTGATGCAGTGCCTAGTGCCCCGGAAATTTTAAGGACGCAGGAAGAAAAGGCTAAAGAAAAAGAAAATAACGAAATTCAGGAAAAGTCACAGGAGATTAATAAAGGTGACCAAAAGATACAACAGCAATTGGAAAAAGAAGAAAAAAACATAGATTTAAAAGAGATTGTTATAAATAAAGTATTGTGGATTGTATTAGGAGTGTTTTTTGTTATATGTATATTTATGTTAATTAAAAAGTACAGAAAAAATAAAATTATAAAATCACAAAGTGTAATTCCTCTGTATCAATATATATTATTAAGATTAAAAACTGAGGGAATAATTATTCCAGTTAATACTGGCGATTTAGAGTTTTGGAAAAACTATGATGATGTCTATATTAGATTCCTAATGAGCGATTTATGTACTTTAGCTTATGAAGAATATTATGGACAATATAATAATCTAAAAGGATTAGATAAGATAAGTTATTATAATTCTATAGAAAAATATCTAAGAGGTAAGCAAAGTAAAGTTAAGTATATATTCTTTTATTTTGTAGTATTGTAAATTAAAGTATACATGTTATAATATTTATATAGAATATTATGGTAATGCGGATATGGCGGAATTGGCAGACGCACTAGATTCAGGTTCTAGTGAAGGAGACTTCGTGCAGGTTCAAATCCTGTTATCCGCACCAGTAAAGTTTGAAATATCAAAGTTAAAGTGCCTCCACATAACAAGGGAACTTTTGCCTTAGGCAAAGGTTCCTTTTTAATTACATATAAAATTAAGTTATAAAGAACAATATATACAGATACTGAGTTGGACAGAAATAGGCACTATTTATATAATAAGTATTATGTAAATAATAATTAATGAAAGGGATGTTTGAATTGAAATATAAATTAATATGTATAGATATGGATGGAACATTGTTAAATAAAACTGGAGAAATAAGTAAAAGAAATTTAGAGGCTATTAAGATGGCTTCTAAAAACGGAGTAAATGTAGCCGTTACTACAGGAAGGCTATTTGCATCTGCTAATTACTTTGCAGATCTTTTAGAGGTAAAAACTCCTGTTATAGCATCTAATGGAGCATATATAAGAGAGAAGTCCAGTGATAAGGTTATATATAAATCACTTTTAGGTTATGATAATGCCATAAAAGTAGTTGAAATACTCAAGACATTTGATTTATATCCTCACTTTAATACCTATGATTCTATTTTTACAGAAAGGATCATTAACTCATCCTTGTTTTATTCTAGGTTAAATGAAACTTTACCAGAGGACAGAAAAATAAAAATTTGTATTGTAGAAGATTGGCAAAAGGTATTAAAGGAAAATGAAGGTGAAATACTAAAATGCATAGTTATAGATAAAGATATAGAAAAGATTAAAAAAGCTAAGGAAGAAATTAATAAAATAGAAACTCTAGAAGTAGTAAGTTCCTTGAAAAAGAATTTTGAAATAATGGCAAAGGGAGTATCTAAGGGGAAAGCGGTAGAGATGCTTGCAAATTATTATGGCATTGATAGAAGTGAGATAATATGTATGGGAGATAATGAGAATGATTTATCCATGATAAAATATGCAGGTCTTGGAATTGCAATGGGTAATGCAGAGGATTTCGTAAAAGAAAGTGCGCATTATATAACAGATACTAATGATAATGATGGGGTAGCAAAAGCTATAGAAAAATTTGTATTATAAGCTAGGAGGAAAGTTATGTTTATACCTAGGAGAATAATTTTTGAGAAGGGTTCGTTAGATTATGAAATAGGTAAAAATATATATGAGAAGTTTAAAAGTGCGTCAGATGTAGAAATAATACAATTAACATCTAACAAGATAAAGCAAAGCATTCCTGGAGATAACTTATATGAGTTTTATAGGTCAGGGAAAAATACCTTAGTAGTAGGGGTAAAAAAGGGATTTAAGTATCAATCCTGTAAGCCATCAGCACATTATCAATTACCTTTGGTGTCAGGCTGCATAGGGCAATGTGAGTATTGTTATTTAAATACTAATCTAGGGGATAAACCATATATAAAGGTTAATGTTAATATAGAGAATATACTTATTAAAGCTAAAGAGTATATAGATGAAAGACTTCCAGAGATGACAATATTTGAAGGATCGGCAACCTCAGATCCTGTGCCAATTGAACCATATACACATTCTTTAGCAAAGACTATAGAGTTTTTCGGGGAAAGTACAAATGGCAGGTTTAGATTTGTTACAAAATATAATGATGTAGATGGACTGCTTAATTTGAAGCATAATGGCAATACTGAAATAAGGTTTACCTTAAATACTTTTAAAGTTATCAGCGACTATGAAAAGAGAACTGCGCCAATTGATAAAAGAATAGAAGCAAGTGCAAAAGTAGCAAAAGCCGGATATCCAGTAGGTTTTATTATAGCGCCAGTATTTTTATATGACAATTGGAAAGAAGATTATAAGAACTTATTATTAGAATTACATGATAAAATCCCAAGGGATTTAAGATATCCAATAACATTTGAAATTATTTCACATAGGTATACAACCAGAGCAAAAAATATAATATTAGAAGTATTTCCGCAAACTACATTACCAATGATTGATGAGGAAAGAAAATATAAACATGGGCAGTTTGGATACGGAAAGTTTGTATATAAAAGGGAAGAGTTAGAGGAAATAAAGGTCTTTTTTACAAATCAGATAGAAACAATATTTGAAAACAAAATTATAAAATATGTAATATAATTATCAAATGAAGATTTACTATATAAATCAAGTAGTGTAAAGGGGTACGGTGCTTAATACAAAGTGGTAATTGAATAATTAGTAATATTAGAGTAATATATTTATTATAGATTTGTACTGATGAGTTAAATAAGTAAGGGGGAAAAAAATTGAATTTAAATATAGTTTTGTTTCAGCCAGAAATACCACAAAATACTGGAAATATAGCGAGGACTTGCGTTCTTACAAATTCTAAGCTTCATCTTATAAAACCTTTAGGTTTTAGTTTAGATGAAAAACATTTAAAAAGAGCAGGGCTGGATTATTGGAAGTACTTAGACCTAACTATTTATGAATCCTATGAGGAACTTAGAGAAAAGTATGCAGATAGCACGTTTTATTTTTCAACTACCCATGCAGATAAGCTTTACTCAGATGTAAAGTTTAAACAAGGAGATTTTATCGTATTTGGAAGAGAGTCTAGTGGACTGCCTGATTACATAAGAAAAGAAAACACTGAAACATGTATAAGGGTACCTATGATAGAGAGTTCAACTAGATCTTTAAATTTATCTAATACTGTATCTATAATGACCTATGAGGCATTAAGGCAAATGGAATTTCCAAATATGAAATAGGAGGCAGGGTGTTGGAAAAAATAAAGATAGTAACGGATAGTACTGCAGATTTGCCAAAGTCTATAGTAGAGAAATATGATATAGAAGTTATACCTCTATTAGTAAATATTGAAGAAAATACCTATAAGGATGGCGTAGATATATTTTTAAGAGAACTATTGGACAGAATGGATAAGTCTGAAGCTTTCCCTACTACCTCACAAATAAACCCACAGCGGTTTTTAGAGTATTATAAGAAATATTTAAACGAAGGGTATAAAATAGTATCTATACATTTATCATCTAAAATGAGTGGAACTTATCAGTCTGCATGTATTGCAAGGGATATGTTAGACACTGAAAATATAGTAGTAATAGATTCATTAAATGTAACCTCGGGACTTGGAATACTAGTTGTGAAAGCTGCCATATTAAAAGAAAAGGGAATTTCTATAGATGAAATAAAAATGGAAATTAAAAATACAATACCCCATGCTAAAGCTGCATTAGCATTTGAGCATTTAGATAACTTAGTCAAGGGCGGAAGGCTTTCTAAGACTGCGGGAGTTATTGGTAATATTCTTGGAATAAGGCCAATACTTGGAGTGGTTAATGGAGAAATGACTGTAATAGATAAAGTAAGGGGAAGCAGAAAAGCAGCAAGATATATTATAGATTATATGAACCAAAATGGAATACAAAAGGGAGAACCTATGGCACTTCTCCAAGTTGAAAATGATGATGTACGATTACAACTTAAAGAGTACCTTTGTGAGAATGGCAATGATTTTATGGAATGTGAAGTGGGTTGCGTAGTTGGTGTTCATGCAGGGAGAGGAGCTTGCGGAGTGTTTTTCATAGAGGAATACTCATCATAATTAATTACGATCATTGAATATAAAATGGAATAAGTTAATCTCGAATTATGCAAATGTAAAAATTATTTTTCATATATTTATAAATGAAGGATAATTTGGTTATTTGTAGAATAGTAATGTTAAGGATTACATTATTTAATTATTATAGGAGGGAATTACAAATGAACAAGAAAAGAATAGTTTCATTATTAGCAGCAACAATAATGACAATGTCATTACTTGCAGGCTGCGGTGGCGGGGAAAAGAAGCCTGCAGATCAAGGTGGTACAAAGCCTGCAGCAACTGCATTAAAAGTAGGTCTAGTTACCGATCAGGGCGGTATCAACGATGGATCCTTTAATCAATCTGCACATGAAGGCATAACCAGAGCAACTAAAGACCTTGGTGTTGAGCAAATTCCAGCTGTAGAATCTAAGCAGCAGGATGCTTATGAACCAAATTTAAGAACTATGGCTGGAGCAGCTGATTTAACAGTTGGATGTGGATTCATGATGAGTCAGGCCATGGCAAATGTTTCAAAACAATTAACAGATAAAAAATTTGTTGTAGTTGACGCTGTGGTTGACAGTCCAAATACTTTATCAATAACATTTAAAGAAGAAGAAGGATCTTTTCTTGCGGGAGTATTAGCAGGAAAAATGACTAAAACTAATAAGGTAGGATTTATAGGTGGAAAAGAAGGAGAGGTTATAAATAGATTTGAATCTGGATTTATAGCTGGTGTTATGTCTGTTAATCCAGAAGCAGGAAAACTTTTAATGCCTGTAAATGCTAAAACTCCAGGTAAAAATGTTAAATATGTTGACTCCTTTGATGATCAACAGAAAGGTGTAGAAGCAGCTAAAATGTTATATAACAGTGGATGTGATATAGTGTTCCATGCAGCAGGTGGAGTAGGTCTTGGACTTTTCAAGGCTGCTAAGGAAATGAACAAATGGGCTATAGGTGTTGACTCTGACCAAGCGGCAGCACTTCCAGATTATAAAGATGTTATAGCGTTTTCAATGGAAAAGAAGGTTGGAGAATCAGTTTATGATGCTATAAAAGACCTTAAAGGTGGAAGCTTCCAAGGAGGACAGCATAAAGTTCTTGGAATAAAAGAAGATAGAGTTGGAATAGCGTCTACAGTTAATGAAAAGGTTTCTAAAGAATATATAGAATTAGCGAATAAATATAAAGAAGCTATAAAAGAAGGAAAGTTTAAAGTTCCAGGTACAAGGGATGAGCTTAAGGATTTTAAAGCTCCACAGCTATAATAGTTTGGCTAGGTGCTTACGCATCTAGCCTTTTACATAATTATTTGGAACTTAAACTTCATTGTGGAAAGGAGGATTTGGATGGAAAAAGTTGTAGAAATGAAAAGTATAACTAAGATCTTTCCAGGGACTATAGCTAATGACAACGTAGATTTTGAACTTAAAAAAGGAGAAATACATGTTCTTCTTGGCGAAAATGGAGCTGGGAAAACTACTTTAATGAACGTTTTATATGGATTATATCAACCAGAAACAGGTGAAATATACGTAAATGGGAATAAGGTAAATATTAAAAATCCTAAGGATGCAATTAAGCTGGGGATAGGAATGGTGCATCAGCATTTTATGTTAGTGCATAATTTTACAGTAGCTGAAAATATGGTTTTGGGTCAAGAACCTAAAAAAGGAATGTACCACATAGATATTAAAAAGGCAGAAAACGATACTAAAGAACTTGCAGAGAAGTATGGGTTTCACATTGACCCTAGATCTGTGATTGAAGACATGACTGTAGGACAACAACAAAAGGTTGAGATATTAAAGTCATTATATAGAGGTGCAGAAATACTTATACTTGATGAACCAACAGCGGTTTTAACTCCACAAGAAATAATAGAACTTGGATCAATACTTAAAAATTTAACAAAAGAAGGTAAGTCTATAATACTTATAACTCATAAATTAAAAGAAGTTATGAACATGAGTAATAGAGTAACAATAATAAGAAGAGGAAAGTATATAAATACTGTTAATACTAAGGAAACCAATATAGATGAACTTGCAGAAATGATGGTAGGCAGAAAAGTTAATCTTACAGTAAATAAAGAACTATCAAAGCCAGGGGAAGCTATATTAAAGATAGAAAATCTAAAGGCATTAGACCATAGAAAGCTACCTGCATTAAAAGGCATAAACCTGGAAGTGAAATCTGGTGAAATACTAGGAATTGCAGGAGTAGATGGTAACGGACAAAAAGAACTTGTGGAATCTATAGTAGGACTTATAAAACCAATAGAAGGTAAAGTATATTTGAAGGGTAATGATATAACCGGAAAACCAACTAAGGAGATAACAGATGCAGGAGTTGGTCATATACCAGAAGATAGACATAAAAGAGGATTAGTTTTAAAATATTCACTCCTTGAAAACTCTGTATTAGGTATACATCATAAGAAACCTTTTTCAAATGGCATAATGATGAATTACCATAAAATACGAGAACATGTAAAAAGACTTATAGATGAATTTGATGTAAGAACTCCCAATGAAGATGTATTAGCTTCATCTTTATCAGGAGGAAATCAACAAAAACTAATCGTGGCAAGAGAAATCGAAAAAGACCCAGAGCTCGTAATTGCAGTTCAACCAACCCGTGGCCTTGATGTAGGTGCAATTGAGTATATACATAAAAGATTGGTACAAGAAAGAGATAAAGGAAGGGCGGTACTATTGGTATCATTAGAATTAGATGAAGTAATGTCTCTTTCAGATAGGATTGCAGTTATATATGATGGGGAAATAGTAGATACATTAAATGTTAAGGATGCAACAGATCAAAAACTTGGTATATTAATGGCCGGTGGAACTTTAAAAAAGGGTACGCAGGGAGGTAAAGTAGATGGCTAAAGACAATGCAAAAACTATAACTGTTTTAAATTCAGTAAGAAATTTATCGGTATCCTTTTTATCTATATTGTTAGCTCTTATTATATCTGTGTTCTTTGTAATGTGGGCTAAAGGATTTGGTTTTTTAGATTCGGCACAGTTACTATTTACCTCCATTTGGAAGGGAAGCTTTGGGTCAAAAATAAATTTAATAGAAACCTTTGTATTTACAACACCGTTAATATTTACAGGGCTTGCACACGCTGTCGCATTCAAAACTGGACTTTTCAACATAGGTGTCGAAGGACAATTTATTATAGGAATGATTACAGCGGCAATAATAGGATTGATTCCAGGAATACCTGCAATTTTACATGTAATATTAATACTTATAGCGGGAATGGCTGGTGGAGCATTATGGGCAGGAATTCCAGGATATTTAAAAGCAAAAATAGGAACTAATGAAGTTGTAAATACTATTATGATGAATTTTATTGCTATGCATTTTACAAACTATTTAACTATGGGACCTTTTCATAAACAGGGGTCTGCAAGTACAGAGCTTATTCAAAAATCAGCAGAACTATTTAGATTTTTAGGACCTAATAATAGATTGAGTATAGGAATATTTATAGGATTAATATTTGCAGTTTTAGTTTATATATTGTTTTGGAAAACTACTATAGGGTATGAAATAAGAGCAGTAGGGTTAAGCCCAACTTCCGCAGAATACGGTGGAATAAGTATAAAGAAAAATATAATACTTTCAATGGTAATTTCAGGAGCAATAGCAGGTATTGGCGGAGCAATACATGTAATGGGAGTACAACATCAATCGGTTCAATTATTTGGATTCCCTAACTTTGGATTTGATGGTATAGCAGTAGCTTTAGTTGCTAAAAGCAATCCTATAGGAGTACTTTTTTCAGCAATATTATTTGCGGCATTAAATTACAGTTCAGCAACTCTTATGTTATTTGGGATACCAAAAACAATATCATACTTAATTCAAGGTATAATAGTACTATTTATTGCTGGAGAGTATATATTTAAACTTATATCACAGAGAAGAAAAAAGGGGGCTTTGACAAATGGATAGTGGAGTATATATAGCTATAACAGGAATAATTGCCGCAACGTTAAGACTCTCAACACCTCTTATATTTGCAGCTCTTGGTGGAGTTTTTTCAGAGAAGGCTGGAGTTGTAAATATAGCTCTAGAAGGTATAATGACAACGGGTGCTTTCTTTGCAGTATATGGTTCATTTGTTACAGGCAGCCCTTGGATAGGTCTTATATTTGCTATGATTGCAGGAGCAGCCATGGCAGCTATACATGCATATCTAAGTATTCACTTAAAGGCAGAACAAGTTGTATCTGGTGTTGCTATAAATATATTTGCAGGAGCATTAACAAGCTTTTTAATTGTTAAGTTCTTTAAGACGGGTTCACAAACAAGCGTTGTAAAATCAATTCCATATCCATCAGAAATGATGGGGAAGGTTCCTTTCATTGGATCAATATTAAAAGAACTAAATTGGTTTGTGTTCATAGCATTTATATTAGTATTTGTATCTCATTATGTAATATATAAGACTCCACTAGGACTTAGAATAAGATCTGTAGGAGAACATCCAAAGGCGGCAGATACTTTAGGAGTAAGTGTATACGGAATAAGATATTTTTGTGTAATACTTTCAGGAGTTCTTGGAGGATTGGGAGGAGCTACTCTTTCTATAGGTATAATGAATTTATATAGAGAAAATATGGTAAGTGGTAGAGGATTTATTGCTCTAGCAGCTATGATATTTGGTAATTGGAAGCCTATAAATGCTATGTGGGCATCAATGTTATTTGCTTTTGCAGAAACATTTCAGTTATTTGCAAAAGGATTTGGGTGGACCCTTCCTGGAGAAGTATATGCGGCATTTCCATATATACTTACGATGCTAGCTCTTGCTGGATTCGTTGGAAAAACTCAAGCTCCAGCAGCAGATGGTGTACCTTACGAGAAGGGGCAGAGATAAATTCGATTAATATCGAATAACTAATGATTTATATTTATTAAAAAAGTCCGCAGTGCGGACTTTTTTAATTGAAATTTATAACATATATTAACAATGTATAATTGAAAATTAAAAATTATTTGAAATTTTGGCATGGATTTTGCGTATAACCCTGTAATTGAATTCATATAAATGTTATAATAAAAATTATAAGGGGTGTATTGTATATGAATTTAGATTTTGGATTATCTATGCATCAAGAACAAAAGCTAATAATGACACAGCAAATGCAGATGTCTATAAAAATACTTCAATTATCTTCTTTTGAACTTCAGGAGTATATTGAAAAAGAAATTCAAGAAAATCCACTGCTAGAGGCTAAATACGACAAAAAAGAAGACAAGCTAGATTATAAAGAAATAATAAAGTATTTGGAATTTGATGACTATACCCATAATAACTATGTAAAAGGTGATGATGAAGAGGTTTCACCATTTAATTTTATTTCTAATAAAAAGTCTTTGAAGGAATATTTAAAAGAACAAATCGCAGAGTTTAGTGAAAAGGATTGCATAAAGCATATATGTAATTATATAATAGAGAATATTGATTCTAAAGGGTATTTGGGAGTAAGTACAGAAGATATATCTAAAGAAATACATATTCCATTAAATGTTGTAGAAAAGGCTTTAGTAATAGTTCAAAGTTTAGAGCCTTATGGAGTTGGAGCAAGAGATTTGAAGGAATGCTTAAAAATACAGCTTTCTCAAAGAAAAATGGAAAATTTTAAATTGATTCAGATTATAGATAATCATCTAGAAGATATTGCTGAAAATAGATATAATATTATAGGAAAAAGCCTAAATATTACTTCTACTGAAGCACAAAGATATGGGGATATTATAAAAAAACTTCAGCCTAAACCATCCAGTGGCTTTTATACTGGCGAAGAAGTAAATTATATTATTCCTGATGCGTATGTAAAAAAGATTGGTGAAAAGTATTATATCATAATGAATGATGATTTAGTTCCAAGGCTTATGATAAATAATCTTTATAAAGGGATAATAAATAAAAATGAGGATAAGAGCGCAGTTGAATATGTTAAAAATAGATTAGATAGTGCTGCTTTCTTGATAAAAAGTATAGAAAATAGAAAAAGTACAATATATAGGGTTCTTGAAAGCATAGTTGAAATACAAAGGGAATATTTTGATTATGGTGAAAGGTATTTAAAACCTATGACTCTGAAAGAAATTGCAGATAGTTTGAATATGCATGAGTCAACAATAAGTAGAGCGATAAGAGATAAATACATTCATACAAGCAAGGGAACTATAAAGATAAAGAGCTTATTCACAACGTCTATACAAGGAACTAATAGTGATAATATGTCTTCTATTAATGTGAAGAAGTTAATTTCTAATTTAATAGATAAGGAAGATAAAAAAAATCCATTATCTGATCAATATATTTCAGATGAGTTAAAGAAGGTTAATGTGAATATTTCGAGGCGAACTGTGACAAAATACAGAGAAGAAATGGGAATAAAATCTTCAAAGGGAAGAAAAAGATTTTAAAAAAATTATTTATAGCTCTTGGAAAGCGGTTCCAAATGAGCTATAATATTAGTGGGGCAATAACGATATGCCCGGGACAATAAATGACCAGAGGGGTGTTGTGCTTGGAGGAAATATTAAAGTTACAACAAAAGATAGTGCCTGAGATGCTAGAAGTTATGGAAAAGAGATACTCCATATTGCGAGATATATACTACAATCAACCTATTGGAAGAAGAATGCTTTCAAAAAACTTAGAGCTTAGTGAAAGAATAGTTAGAACAGAAGTAAACTTTCTAAAAGAGCAAAACTTTATAGAAATTACAACTCCAGGTATGATGATTACTGAAGAAGGAGAATATATAATAGAAAAGCTAAAACACTTCATTTATGATATAAAAGGACTTGCTGATTTAGAAAGCAAACTTAAAGAAAAATTAAAATTAATAAGTATTACTATAGTTCCTGGAAACTCAGATGAAGATGAAAATGTTTTAAGAGAAATGGGAAAGGCTGCAGCAAGTTATATAAGAAATCTTCTTGAGGAAGATACTATACTGACACTAACTGGTGGAAGTAGCATAAAAGAAGTAGTAGATAATATGCCAAAGTTTAATGCTCCAACTAATATGATGGTAGTTCCTGCAAGAGGTGGAATGGGAAGAACTTTAGAAACTCAAGCAAATACATTGGTTTCTAATCTTGCTAATAAAATAAATGCAAATTACAAGCTGCTTCATGTTCCAGATAATTTAAGTGCAGAAGCTATAACTGCTATGTTTAAAGAAAAGGGAATAAAAGATGTACTAGATATTATATATAATGCCAATATACTTATTTATGGAATTGGAAAAGCAGAAGAAATGGCGAAGAGAAGAGGCCTAAGCTATAAGGAAATTGAAATACTTAAGAAAAAGGAAGCTGTAGGAGAAGCCTTTGGGTATTATTTTAATAAAATAGGAGAAGAAGTTTACTCTACGCCTACTATGGGTCTCAAAGATGAGCATATAGAAAGTATAAAGTATCTTATAGCTGTTGCAGGAGGTACATCTAAGGCAGAAGCTATAATTGCAACTCTTACAAATAAACCAAGAGGAGTCCTAATTACTGATGAGGGTGCAGCAAGAAAGATTTTAAATATTATTAACAATTTTTCATTGTAAAATAAAATTCAATTACTTATAATTGAAGATAGATCGTTTATTTGGTTAAAATTAACTTTACATATATTTATTTCAAGGAGGAATATTTTTATGGTTAAAATAGGTATTAATGGTTTTGGAAGAATAGGTAGAAATGTATTCAAGGCATTGGTTAAGAATTATCAAGATCAGTTAGAGGTTGTTGGAATAAATGACTTAACAGATGCAAAGACATTGGCACATTTATTAAAATATGATTCATTATATGGAAAATTTGAAGGTACTGTTGAAGCTAAAGAATCTTCAATCGTAGTTAATGGAAAAGAAATAAAAATATTTGCTGAAAGAGATCCTAAAAATTTACCATGGGGAAGTCTTGGAGCTGACATAGTAATAGAATCAACAGGACTATTTACTGATGCAGAAAAAGCTAAGGCTCATATTGAAGCAGGAGCTAAAAAGGTACTTATTTCAGCACCAGCTAAAAATGAAGATATAACAGTAGTTATTGGAGTTAACGAAGAAGAATATGATCCATCAAATCATCATATTATATCAAATGCTTCATGTACAACAAACTGTTTAGCTCCATTTGCTAAAGTTTTAGATAGAGAATTTGGAATAGTAAAGGGCTTAATGACAACAATTCACTCATATACTGGAGATCAAAGATTATTAGATGCTCCACATAGAGATCCAAGAAGAGCAAGAGCTGCTGCAGAATCTATGGTGCCAACAACAACTGGAGCTGCTAAGGCTGTTGCATTAGTATTACCACAATTAAAGGGGAAATTAAATGGATTTTCATTAAGAGTTCCAACTCCAACAGTATCATGTACAGATTTAGTTGCAGAGCTTTCAAAAGAAGTTACTGTAGATGAGGTTAACGCAGCATTCAAGAAGGCATCAGAAACTGATATGAAAGGAATACTTGGATTCTGTGAGGAACCATTAGTATCTATAGATTTCAGAGGAGATGAAAGATCATCAATAATTGATGCTATGTCAACAATGACTATAGAAGGAAATATGGTTAAAGTTATTTCTTGGTATGATAATGAATGGGGATATTCAAATAGACTTGCTGATTTAACTAAATATGTAGCAGATAGACTATAATTTGAAATTATAGCTAAACAATAAACTAAAGGAGGGTTTTGATTTGTAGTTATGGCTATAAGGCAAAACCCTTTTTAATGTAAGGAAAGGATGATAACTATGGCATTTGATAAAAAAACTATTGAAGATATAGATGTTAAGGGGAAAAGAGTACTTGTAAGATGCGATTTTAATGTTCCTATAAAGGATGGAAATATAACTGATGAGAATAGGCTTTTAGGAGCACTTCCAACTATTAAATATCTTATGGATAATAGTGCAAGAGTAATACTTTGTTCACATATGGGTAAGCCCAAAGGAGAAGTTAAAAAGGAATTATCTTTAGAACCTGTAGCTAAAAGATTATCGGAACTTTTAAATAGTGAAGTGAAATTTGCCGCAGATGATACTGTAGTGGGGGAAAATTCTAAAAGGGCAGTAAGTGAAATGAAGGATGGAGAAATAGTCCTTCTTGAGAATACAAGATTTAGAAAAGAAGAAACTAAAAATGAAGAAGGTTTTTCAAGAGAATTAGCATCACTGGCAGATGTATTCGTAAATGATGCCTTTGGAACAGCTCATAGAGCACACTGCTCTACAGTAGGAGTTACTGAATTTGTACAGGTATCTGTATGTGGATATTTAATTCAAAAAGAGTTAAAGTTTTTAGGAGACACGGTGGAAAGTCCAGAAAGACCATTTGTTGCGATACTAGGCGGGGCAAAGGTTTCAGATAAGATAAATGTTATAAATAACCTTTTAGATAAAGTAGATACTTTAATAATTGGTGGAGGTATGGCGTATACTTTCTTAAAAGCACAAGGATATACAATAGGAAATTCCTTAGTAGAGGAAGATAAACTGGAGTATTCTAAAGAGATGGTAGAAAAAGCGAAGGAAAAGGGCGTAAGGTTTATGCTTCCTGTAGATCATGTAATAGCAGCAAAATTTGATGCGTCAGCAGAACCTGTAACTACAGAAAATGAAAATATCAAAGAAGGACATATGGGATTGGATATCGGACCAAAGACAGCTAAGATGTATGCTGATGAAATAAAATCTTCAAAGACTGTTATTTGGAATGGACCTATGGGAGTATTTGAATTTGAAAACTTTGCTAAGGGTACCTTAGAAGTTGCAAAGGCTATGGCAAATTCCAATGCTGTTACTGTAATTGGAGGAGGAGATAGTGCAGCTGCAGTTAATCAATTAGGCTTTGGAGATGAAATGACTCACATATCAACTGGAGGAGGAGCATCTCTTGAATTCTTAGAAGGAAAAGAACTTCCAGGAATAACAGCATTGAGCAATAAGTAATTAGAAAGTGGTGAAATCAATGAGAATTCCTATAATTGCAGGTAATTGGAAAATGCATAATACCATAGATGAAGCAATTAAGCTTGTGAGAGAATTAAAACCTATGGTTAAGGATGCGAAATGTGAAGTAGTAGTATGTCCGACATTTGTATGTCTACATGCAGTGAAAAAAGCTGTAGAAGGAACAAATATAAAAGTAGGAGCGCAAAATATGCACTTTGAAGAAAAGGGTGCTTTTACAGGAGAAGTTTCTCCACTAATGCTTCAAGATATGGGTATAGATTATGTAATAATTGGGCATAGTGAAAGAAGGCAATATTTCAATGATACAGATGAAACAATAAACAAAAAAATAAAAGCCGCATTTGATCATGACTTAATACCTATATTATGTGTAGGAGAAACCTTAGATGAAAGAGAAAGTGATATAACAGAAGAAGTTATAGCAAAACAAGTAAGGCTTGATTTGGCTAATATCCCAGAAGAATTAGTAGAAAATATTGTTATAGCATATGAACCTATTTGGGCTATAGGTACAGGTAAAACAGCTACATCTGCAGAAGCAAATGAAACTATTGCGTTTATAAGAGGCATAGTAGAAAATATATATGGTAAAAATGTAGCGGACAAAGTGAGAATACAATACGGAGGCTCCGTTAAACCTGCTACTATTAATGAACAAATGTCTATGTCTGATATAGACGGCGCTTTAGTTGGAGGAGCGAGTTTAAAATCAGAAGACTTTGCAGCTATAGTAAACTTTTAAGGTGTAGTAGGGGGAAAAAGATGAATAAGAGACCAGTAATGCTCATGATTTTAGATGGATTTGGATTAACAGATAATATAGAAGGCAATGCTATAGCTAAGGCTAATAAGCCTAATTTCACAAAATATTTTAATAGTTATCCACATACAGAACTTGAAGCAAGCGGTTTAAGCGTGGGACTTCCAGAAGGACAAATGGGGAATTCTGAAGTAGGGCATTTGAATATAGGTGCAGGAAGAATAATATATCAGGAACTAACAAGGATCACAAAAGAAATAAAAGAAGGAAACTTCTTTGAAAATTTAGAAATAAATGAGGTAATGGATAAGGCCATTGAAAATAAGTCTTCGCTACACCTATTAGGGCTACTTTCAGATGGCGGTGTACATTCTCATATAGAACACCTTAAAGCATTGATAAAACTAGCTAAGGAAAAAGGACTAAAAGATGTGTATGTTCATGCATTTTTAGATGGAAGAGATGTACCACCATGTTCAGCAATAGAATATATTGAAGATTTAGAGGATTATATGGCTGAAATAGGCATAGGTAAAATAGCTACAATTTCAGGTAGATATTATGCTATGGATAGAGACAAAAGGTGGGAAAGAATCAATCTTGCTTATAATGCAATGGTACTTGGGAAAGGTGAGGAGTCACAATCCTCAATAGAGGCAGTGCAAAAATCATATCATGATAATAAAACAGATGAATTTGTGCTTCCTACAGTTATAATGAAAGGTGATAAGCCTACAGGAATGATTCAAAATAATGATTCTGTAATCTTCTTCAATTTTAGGCCAGATAGAGCGAGAGAGATTACCCGTGCAATAAACGACGAGATGTTTGATGGATTTAATAGAGAAACGTTAAATCTTAATTTTTTAACAATGACTATTTATGATAAAACTATAGAAAATGTTAAAGTAGCTTATAAACCTGAGAGTTATAAAAATACTTTAGGTGAATATGTAAGCAGTTTAGGGCTTAAGCAGCTAAGAATTGCAGAAACAGAAAAATATGCACATGTAACATTTTTCTTTAATGGAGGAATAGAATATCCAAATAAAGGTGAAGATAGAGCTCTTATCCCATCTCCAAAGGTTGCGACTTATGATTTACAGCCTGAAATGAGTGCTTATGAAGTTACAGAAGAGCTACTAAAGAGATTAGATACAAATTTATATGATATGATAATTTTAAATTTTGCTAATCCTGATATGGTAGGACATACAGGAGTGATTGATGCAGCTAAAAAAGCTGTAGAAGTAGTAGATGAGTGCATGGGTAAAATTATAGATAAAGTTTTATGCATGAATGGTAGTGTATTTGTAACTGCTGACCATGGGAATGCAGAACAAATGATGGATTTTTCTACAGGAGGAGCATTTACTTCTCATACTACAAACCATGTTCCTTTCATGTATATAAGTGATAATGCTAATTCTAAAAGCTTTATAGAAGGTGGAGTTCTAGCGGACATCGCTCCAACAATGCTCACAGAGATGGGAATTTCTATTCCTAAGGAAATGACAGGCAAAGTATTGTTTAATTTAGAAAATAATTAAAATATAATAATAATTAATATTTAGGAGGCTTATAAAATGAAAAGTTATGTAGAAATAGTAGATGTAGTTGCAAGACAAATATTGGACTCAAGATGTAGTCCTACTGTAGAAGTAGATGTAGTGCTTGAGGATGGTACTATAGGAAGAGCAGCAGTACCTTCAGGAGCTTCAACTGGAATGTTTGAAGCAGTTGAATTAAGAGATGAAGATAAATCAAAATATAATGGTAAGGGTGTATTAAAGGCCGTAGATAATGTAAATACACTAATAGCTCAGGAACTTATTGGAATGAATGTATTTGATCAAGTTTCAATAGATAATACCATGATTGAGTTAGATGGAACTGAAAACAAAGGGAAACTTGGTGCCAATGCTATGCTTGGTGTGTCACTCGCTTGTGCTAAAGCTGCAGCGGAATATCTTGGACTAGGATTATATCAGTACATAGGAGGGGTTAATTCAAAGGTTCTTCCTGTTCCAATGATGAATATAATAAATGGAGGAAAGCATGCAGATAACAACGTAGATCTTCAAGAGTTTATGATTATGCCAGTAGGTGCTAGAACATTTGCTGAAGCTCTAAGAATGAGTTCAGAGGTTTACCATTCATTAAAATCAATACTTAAATCAAAGGGATATGATACTGGAGTAGGTGATGAAGGCGGATTTGCTCCAAACCTAAGCTCTAATGAAGAGGCTATACAAGTTATAGTAGAGGCAATAGAAAAAACAGGATATACTCCAGGAAAAGAGATCTATATAGCACTTGATCCAGCATCCTCAGAAATATATGAAAATGGAAAATATAATTTAGCAGGAGAAGGAAAAGTTTTAACTCCAGCTGAAATGGTTGAATATTATGCAAAACTAGTTGAAAAATATCCTATAATATCCATAGAAGATGGTATGGCAGAAGAGGATTGGGAAGGTTGGAAACTTATCACTGAAAGACTTGGAGATAAGGTTCAGCTAGTAGGAGATGATTTATTTGTAACAAATACCAATAGATTAAGCACAGGTATAGAAAAGGGAGTAGCAAACTCCATACTTATAAAATTAAATCAGATAGGAACTTTAACTGAAACATTAAATGCTATAGAAATGGCTGAAAGAGCAGGATATACTGCAGTAATATCCCATAGATCAGGAGAAACTGAAGATACAACTATAGCTGATCTTGTTGTAGCTGTAAATGCAGGTCAAATAAAAACTGGTGCTCCAGCAAGAAGTGAAAGAGTAGCTAAATACAATCAGTTATTAAGAATAGAAGAAGAACTTGCTGATATGGCAGAATATAGAGGCCTTAAGGCGTTTTATAATATAAAAAGATAATAAATAAAGAAGTATGACAAATGGGAGGTTCAGGGAAACTTGGATCTCTTAATTCATATAAAGTTTACGTATATGTGACTAAAATGGAATTAAATGGATATAATGAGCAATGACCTTGTATTTCAGCGTATTTACAAATTATAGTAAGTTGTTGAAAGAATGAAGTTATGCTACAATTAATAAAAGATATATATAAAACTGGGGAAAAATATTAAAGATTAACAAAAAATAAAGGAGGTAGAGAAATGAAAAACGCATTGACAATTTTACAGGTTATAGTGTCAATCACACTAATAATATCTGTACTTGCACAGCCAGCTAAGACTCAAGGATTTAGCTTGCTTACAGGAGCATCAGACACTTTTTATGCTAAGAATAAAACAAAAACTTTTGAATCAACCATGTCAAAGCTTACAATAATATGTGCTATATTATTTGCTGTAATAACTGTATCTTTAAACGTAATTAAGTAAAATTATTTACAAAAGTCAGGGGGATATGATTATATGGATAATTACTTAATTTATACTGTTGGAGCTGGAGTTATAGCTCTAATATTTGCTTTCTTTTTAAGTAGTTTTATTTCAAAGGAAAGCGACGGCAATGAAAGAATGAGGGAAATTTCTGGGTATATTCATGAAGGTGCTATGGCTTTTTTGAAAACAGAATATAGGTATCTTACGGTATTTATAATTGTAGTTGCCGTGGCGTTAGCTTTGTTTGTACATTGGGCAACTGCAGTGTGTTTTATAATAGGAGCTCTTTTTTCGATTTTTGCAGGATATTTTGGCATGAACGTTGCTACTAAGTCAAATGTTAGAACTGCAGAAGCAGCGAGACATGGTCAAAGTAAAGCATTAAATATAGCTTTCTCTGGCGGAGCTGTTATGGGAATGTCTGTGGTAGGATTAGGTCTTATAGGAATTGGGTTATTGTATATGTTATTTGCAGGAGATATGAATATTATAACAGGATTTGGACTTGGTGCAAGTTCTATAGCTTTATTTGCTCGTGTTGGAGGCGGAATATATACAAAAGCAGCAGACGTAGGAGCAGATTTAGTAGGGAAGGTAGAAGCGGGTATTCCAGAAGATGACCCAAGAAATCCTGCGGTAATAGCTGATAACGTTGGAGATAACGTAGGTGATGTTGCAGGAATGGGTGCAGATCTTTTTGAGTCATATGTAGGTTCAATAATATCTGCACTTACTTTAGGTGCAATAGTATTTAAAAATAATGAAGGAGTAATATATGCTCTTTTATTATCTGCATCAGGTATTATAGCAGCTATAGTAGGAACTCTAGTTGCAAGACAAAGTAAATCAGCTAACCCTCAAAAGGCGTTAAATAGTGGAACTTACATTAGTGGTATCATAGTAATAGCTGTAGCAGCAATATTAAGTAACTCAATCTTTGGAAATTTCAAAGCTTTCACAGCAATTACAGCAGGCCTTGTAGTGGGAATGCTTATAGGAAAAATTACAGAAATATATACTTCTGGAGATTATGGATATGTTAAAAAGATTGCTCGTCAATCAGAAACTGGACCAGCGACTACTATAATTTCAGGACTTGCTGTAGGAATGCAGTCGACTATGTGGCCTATAGTTTTAATAGGAATTGGTGTGCTTGCATCATTTTTTATAATGGGTGGAGCTAATGATGTGAGTATGGGCCTTTATGGTATAGCACTTTCTGCAGTGGGGATGCTTTCTATAACTGGTATTACTGTAGCAGTAGATGCTTATGGTCCAATAGCAGATAATGCAGGTGGTATTGCAGAAATGTCTCATCTTCCACATGAAGTTAGAGAAATAACAGATAAACTTGATTCAGTAGGAAATACAACAGCAGCAATAGGTAAGGGTTTTGCAATAGGTTCAGCAGCTTTAACAGCACTTGCGTTATTTGCTTCCTATGCACAAGCGGTACAAATAACTACTATAGATTTATTAAATCCAATTACTTTAGTTGGAATGTTAGTAGGATCAATGTTACCTTTCTTATTTGGAGCGCTTACTATGGAATCTGTAGGTAAGGCAGCTAATGAGATGATAGAGGAAGTAAGAAGACAATTTAAAGATATACCTGGAATTATGGAAGAAAAAGCAAAACCAGACTATAAGAGATGTGTAGATATATCTACAGCGGCAGCTATAAGAGAAATGATTCTTCCAGGAGTATTAGCTATAATAATTCCTTTAGCTATGGGATTACTTCTTGGAAAAGAAGCATTAGGAGGATTTATAGGTGGAGCAGTTGCTACAGGGGTATTAGTTGCAATACTTATGTCAAACTCCGGTGGAGCTTGGGATAACGCTAAAAAATATATTGAAAGCGGAGAACATGGTGGTAAGGGAAGCTATGCTCATAAAGCCGCAGTAGTAGGAGATACCGTTGGAGATCCATTTAAGGATACTTCAGGACCTTCTATGAATATATTAATAAAGCTTATGACAATAGTTTCGCTTGTATTTGCACCAGTAATTCTAAAGTATGGTGGAATATTGCTTGAAATATTTAAATAAAGAATACTTCACATAAGATGAGGTTTAGTGATTAAGAGATTTAGCTTAGACTAAATCTCTTTTTATATAATTTTAAAAGTATAAAGATTATTAAGTTGACATATGGATAATTTTGCTATAGCATAAATGTAAATCTAGTATCATCTAGATATTTTAATAATACTTTAGTAAATGTAGAATAAGTTTAATGTTTAGTAGTAAGAATATACATATAGATGTATTTTCCAAAGACATTATAAAAGGAGGGAAATAATAGATGAACTTACAAGAAACCATAGTAGAGTTTATGAAAGAGCAAGCATACAAACCCATGGATGCTAGAGAATTATCTAGAATTTTTGATATAAAGAAAAGTGACTATGAGGAATTTTTAAAGACATTAGATTATATGGAAAAAGACGGACTTGTAGTTAGAACAAGAACAGAACATTATGGAGTCCCAGAAAGAATGGGATTGATTGTTGGAAAGCTTCAAGGTCATCAAAAAGGATTTGGATTTTTAATACCTGAAATAGATAGACCAGACGTATTCATACCTTCATCTAATATGAATGGAGCCATGCACGGTGATAGAGTAATGGTAAAGATTTTAAGAGAAGAAGATGGGGGCAAGAAGTGTGAAGGAGAAATAGTAAGAATAATAGAAAGAGCAAATAAAAGTGTTATAGGTGTATTTGAGGAAAGCAAAAACTTTGGATTTGTAGTACCCGATGAAAAAAGAATGTATCAAGACATTTATGTTTCAAAGGAAAAGGCTAAGGGAGCAAAGACCGGAGATATAGTTATTGTAGAAATACAAAAATGGCCAGATACCAGAAGAAGCCCTGAAGGAAAAGTTGTAGAGATATTAGGTAAAAAGGGAGATCGCGGAATAGATATTTTAACTATAATAAAGAAATATAGACTTCCTGAGGAATTTCCACCTAAGGTCCAAAGTTATGCAGATAAAATTCCAGAAGAAATTCCAGAAGAGGAATTTGTAAAACGTGTTGATTTAAGAAAATTAAAAATTGTAACTATAGATGGTGAAGATGCTAAAGATTTGGATGATGCTATATCTATTGAAAAGCTACCTAATGGAAATTATAAGCTTGGGGTTCATATTGCAGACGTATCTCATTATGTAAAGGAAAAGAATCCGTTAGATAAAGAGGCCTTAAAGAGAGGGACATCTGTATATTTAATTGACAGGGTAATACCTATGCTTCCTAAAAAGCTTTCAAATGGAATGTGTAGTTTACATCCCAAAGTTGATAGACTCACATTAACCTGTATGATGGAGATAGATGGAAATGGTAAGGTAGTAGACCACGAAATCTTTGAAAGTATAATAAAGACTGTCGAAAGAATGACTTATACGGATGTTACAAAGATACTTAGAGATAAAGATGAAGAGCTTATGAAAAGATATGATTATTTGTTAGAAGAATTTAATACAATGGAAGAACTCTGCAAGATACTTTATAAAAAGAGAATTAGTAGAGGAGCCATAGATTTTGATTTTGAAGAATGTAAGATAGTCTTAGATGAAAAGGGTAAGCCTATAAAAATTGAACCTTATGAAAGAGCTATAGCAAATAGAGTTATAGAGGAATTTATGCTTGTATGTAATGAAACTGTTGCAGAGTATATGTTCTGGGCAAATATCCCCTTCGTATATAGAATTCATGAAGATCCAGATATAGAAAAATTAACACACTTTAATGAGTTCGCTCACAATTTAGGTTACGTAGTGAAGATGACACAGGAAATTCATCCTAAGTCTCTTCAAGGAATAGTGGAAAAGGCTAAGGGTAGTAGAGAAGAAACTGTAATAAATACATTACTTCTCCGTTCTTTGAAAAAAGCTAGATATGCGCCAGAATCTGTAGGTCACTTTGGACTTGCCGCAAGGTATTATTGCCACTTTACATCACCTATAAGAAGATATCCAGATCTCATAATACACAGAATAATTAAAGAGTATATAAATGGTAAGATTAATGATAAGAGGATAAATAAGCTCACCGACGAAGTATCTGTAGCTTCAATACAATCTTCCGAAATGGAAAGGCTAGCAGATGAGGCTGAAAGAGAAGTAGATGATCTAAAGAAAGCAGAATATATGAGTGAAAGAATAGGAGAGGTTTATGAAGGAATAATTTCTTCTGTTACAGCATTTGGTATGTTTATAGAATTGCCTAATACCATAGAAGGACTTGTTCATATAAGCACGCTAAATGATGATTATTATATATATGATGAAAAGCATCTATGTCTTATAGGGGAAAGAACCAAGAAAAAATATAAACTTGGAGATGTAGCAAAAATTAAAGTTGATAAGGTTGATATAGATGCACATGAAATTTTCTTTGAACTCTTAGATCAAGATCTAGAAGATGGTGAAAATTTAGATGGCAATGCTATTGCAAACAATAGTGATAGTCAGTATGAAGAATCACATAAAGACGAAGTTCAAGAAGCAGTGCTTCCAGTAACAGAGTACTTTGAAGAAAACGAATAGGAAGTTACTGAAATTCAGTGATCTGAATTTCCTCCTTCAGTAGATAGTAATGAAATTTTTAATTTTGAAGTGTATGGAATTTGCATCGTAGAAAGCATTGAGCAAGCATTAGAGATTTTTGCGCAGAGAAGGCTTTACTAGATGCAAATCTCATACATCTGGTTCAGTATTAAAGCCGAGTGAAGCTTGACTTTTAGTAAAATTTGTAATATAATATTATTTTAAGAAGTACCATAAATAAAGTGGGTGATTCCTAATGGCAAAAAAGACACCAAACAAAACATTAGCTGAAAATAGAAAAGCAAGGCATGATTATTTTATAGAAGAAGTTTATGAAGCTGGAATAGAACTTGTAGGGACAGAAGTTAAGTCCATAAGAGGGGGAAAGGCTAACCTAAAAGATAGCTATGCTGATATAAGAAACAATGAAATATTTGTTTGCAATATGCATATAAGTCCTTATGAACAAGGAAATATATTTAATAGAGATCCTTTAAGAGAAAGAAAGCTTTTACTTCATAAAAATGAAATACTTAAACTTCAACAGTTTACTACGCAAGCTGGTTATACATTAATTCCATTATCATTATATTTGAAAAATGGTAGAGTTAAAGTTAGTTTAGCTGTAGCTAAGGGTAAGAAGAACTATGATAAGAGAGATGCTATGCTTGAAAAGGCAGCAAAGAGAGATATTGATCGTGAAATGAAGGAAAGATCAAGATACTAAAGATATAAATGGAAAATTTCTTTAATTAATCAATTTATCTAATAATTACTATTGATAAATAATAAAAATTGTTGTATTATAATAACTGTAAGATAACTGAAAGCTAAATTGTCACTAATAATTTAATGAAATTGTTGGTGCGTTCTTTGAAAAATGAAATATTGATTAAACCATGGGGGTGTACATGGTTTCGACGGGGGTAAGTTGCCCCTGAGAAGCGAGCCGAGGGTCCTGGACCCGCGTTAAAAAACTAGGAAAAATATAAACGCAAACGATAATTTAGCGTTAGCTGCCTAATAGCGCAGCTCGTCCTACCCGGGAGGCCTACGGCTTGGGATTAGGGCGTCATTTAGTAGGGAACCGAGTTCTACAAAGCTTTGAGTAGAAAACGGAATTTATGAAGCTACTGAAGTTTAAAGCCTGTTAGTGGGCGTTAGACCTAGGGAAATTTAAAACACTAATCTGCGCTCGGAGATGCTCAGGAGTTACTACTTTCGGACAGCGGTTCGACACCGCTCACCTCCACCAAACCCGATAATTGCAGCCTGGTCTACCCACCAGGCTTTTTATATTTTTTGAAATATTAATAATAATTATATTATGAAATAAATTTATAAATTTACTTACATACCTTCTAAGGTTTTTATACAGAATAATTGTATAATATGTGAGTAAGGGAGATGGAAACTGTGGAT
The DNA here is from genome assembly GCF_016908015.1 of Clostridium pascui. Taxonomy (GTDB): domain Bacteria; phylum Bacillota; class Clostridia; order Clostridiales; family Clostridiaceae; genus Clostridium_AK; species Clostridium_AK pascui. The sequence goes on along the minus strand of NZ_JAFBDB010000003.1, from coordinate 194,721 downwards.
AAAACCTATGGTTTATTGAAATGCACAATTGTAGAAACTGCTCCAATAAGGGGAGATACTCCTCACTTTCATATACATGCCGTTGCCGATGGAGTTCACTTTAGGATTGCGATAAATATAAAATCTCAAATTTATCCCTATGATTTACTTTATTATATTGATTATGATTTAAAAAATGAATTTACTAAAAAACTATTAGAACTGCCCCTTGGATTTTATCCGATTGGGCCAAATGTAAAAAAAGAGTATGGTCTTGACTATATTCGGGGGAATTTGATCGATATAAAAAACATGCAGCCTTTACCAGATAAGCTACCTGGTCCTGATAATGATTTAAATGAAAAAATTCGTAATATTACTCATAAATCACTTGAAAATCAGGAAACTATTTTATATGCCTTTGGAAGGCGATGGGGACCTATAGGTGGTAAAGATAAATACTTTGATTTTACTCCTAGTGATGGCATACATTCTATTCATATGAATCAAGAAATAAATCAATTTAAAGAAGATGATGATAGCAGTTGGCAGGATGGAGCTCTATTAATAAATTATCTTCCAGAAGATAATTGGCATGCCATCTTTTTAGCTTTTCAAGACTACAATCATGGGAATGAAGATACTAATAATGCGTAATATAGCGTAAATAAGAATTAAAAATCACTTAAGGTGAGAAGATAGAATATAAAATAAATACATTATGACCAAAGGAGCATTTATGGATAATATAGTTAAAGTAATAAAAAGCGAAAAATCATGGATGGAAAGTAATGCCGTTGATCAACTTAAAAAAGTAGCAGAGCTTAAAGGAGTAGTAAAAGCTGTTGGGCTGCCTGATCTTCATATCGGTAAGACTCCTGTGGGAGCTAGCTTTATTACGAAGGATGTAATTTATCCTCATTTAATCGGGAATGATATTGGATGTGGTATGGCTTTATTTTCAACGAATATAAACAAGGGCAAGTTTAAGTTTGATAAAGTTAGAGGAAAACTTGAGAGATTAGATGGACTTGAAAGTATAGATATATCCCATTTAATTGAAGAGATTCATTTGCCTATGAAGGAGGCTCTTGGAACTATTGGATCGGGAAATCATTTTGCAGAGTTTCAGCAAATTGATAAAGTGTATGATCAAGACTTATTAGATGAGCTTGATATAAATAAAGGATGCGTATATCTTTTAGTTCACAGTGGATCAAGAGGTTATGGGGAGTATATACTGAGGAAATATATTGAAGAGCATTCCTGCCAAAAGGGACTTAAAGAAAATAGTGAAGGTTATATTGAATACTTTAAGGATCATGATAGTGCAATAGAGTTTGGGATGCTTAATAGGGAATTAATTGCATATAGGCTTTTAAGTGCAATTGGTGCAAAGGATGGGAATAAGCTTTTGGATAGTACTCATAATTCAATAGCTATCAAGGAGCTTAATGGAGAAAAACTTTATGTTCATAGAAAAGGTGCAGCACCTGCAGATGTAGGGTGTGTTGTAATTGCAGGTACTAGGGGTTCTAATTCCTATATTGTTAAACCACAGGCTAACTCTTTTGAATATGCTTTTTCAGTCGCGCATGGAGCTGGAAGACGATGGAATAGGCTTTCCTGTAAAGAAAGGCTTGAACATGTATATCCTAATAAATCTGTGAGGGAAAAACTTTTAGGGAGTAATTTAATATATAACGATAGAAGTATTATATACGAGGAAGCCCCAGAGGCATATAAAAGTATTGATAAAGTCATAGAAGATATGTTAAATGAAGATATGATAAAAGTTGTTGCAAGTCTAAAGCCTCTCATAACTTATAAAGCTTAATAAGGCATACCTACTTGAAAAATAGTATATTTAATTTTATCCATTTATATTGCAAGTTGCAAAATTAAGCACTATAAGTTATAATATCTTATGTAATTAATGTATGGTATGAAATAACAATATAAAACATGTAAAAAGGTGCCCGAAAGGGAGAATAGGGAATGAGGTATAAGCCTCAGCGGTCCCACCACTGTAAACGGTAGAACTTTTATAATCCACTGGGTTACACCGGGAAGGAAAAAGTATCGTTAGCCCGTAAGCCAGGAGACCTGCCTTTTTCATTATTGCATCTTAGATTTAAGAGGCTATATTAAGAATGATGGCAAAATTCTTGAATACAAATATTTGTATTCAAGAATTTTTTTCTTTTTGTCTAAAATATTTAATGAGGTGATGAATATGAAAGTTATTAAAAAGCTTGTAGGCTGTGACAATTCTGTAAAATATTTATTAAGAATGAAAGATGGTAACACTATTGAAACTTTATATATGTATGATAAAGAATTAAAACTTACTTACCATAGTACAGTATGTGTCTCTTCTCAAGTGGGTTGTAGCCAGGGATGCTTTTTCTGCGCAACAGGAAAACAAGGCTTGGTAAGAAATCTTACCTCACTTGAAATAACTGAACAGGTAGGTGTTTGTGTTGATTACTGCAAAGAAGCGAAGCTATTGCCAATAGATGCAGTTGTTTTTGCAGGAATGGGTGAACCTTTTATGAATTATGACAATGTAAGAGATGCCATAATTAACATATATAACAAGTATAAAATAAGCAGTTTTGAAATTGCAACAGTAGGTTTAGCGCCGAGAATCCGCAGATTGATAAATGATTTTAAAGACAGTGATATTAAGATTAGACTTAATTTATCATTACATGCATCATCAAATGATACACGTAAAAATATAATGCCAGTTACCATGAAATATGATATAAATTCTATAATTGAAGCAGCAGTTGAATATGCAGAAACATTCAAGATAAAGACCAGAATAAGATATATGATATTTAAAGGTATAAATGATACTGACGAGGATGTAAAAAGATTAGAGATGCTGTTGGAAGATAAGCCCCTAAAACTTATAATTTCAGCGTATAATGATAATAATATAGAAGGACTGATTGCTCCACAAGAAAGTGATGTAATAAACTTTTATAATAAACTAAAAAATAAAATAGATTGCGAGATATTCCATAATTTTGGGAAAGATATCAAGGGTGGATGTGGACAGCTTAGACAAGAAAAGATGATGGAAGATGAGGAAGTAATATAGTTTAACGGTTAAACAGGATTTATAAAAAGTTATCATAGGAAAATTTTAAATCAAAAATATAGTAAAACAAAAACAATTGTGATAAAATTACCACAAGGTAAAGTATTAAATCTTTATTAAATTTTTAATAGATACATAAAGGAGGGGCGACTGGCTTTGCATGCCAGGTATAATATGGATAATAAGATTAGAATAGGTATTGTAGGTTATGGAAACCTTGGGAAAGGTGTAGAATTATCTTTAAAACAAAATCCAGATTTTGAATTAGAGGCTATTTTTACAAGAAGAAATCCTGATAAATTGCAGTCAAATTCAAAAATGGTACATATTTCAGAAATGGAAAGTTACAAGGACAAAATTGATGTTATGATTCTTTGTGGAGGATCTGCAACAGATTTACCAGAGCAGGCTCCAGAGATTGCAGCAACATTTAACACCGTAGATAGCTTTGATACTCATGCTAGAATACCAGAATATTTTAATAGGTTAGATGAAGTAACAAAAAGAGCTGGTACTATTGGACTTATATCCGTTGGCTGGGATCCAGGAGTATTTTCACTAAGTCGACTTTTAGGCCAATCAATACTTCCAGTTGGAAAAGACTATACTTTCTGGGGCAAGGGAGTAAGTCAAGGTCATTCAGATGCAATAAGGAGAGTAGCTGGTGTTAAGGATGGTATTCAATATACTATACCTGTTCAATCTGCTATTGAAAGAGTTCGTACAGGAGAAAATCCTGAATTTTCAACAAGAGAAAAACATGAAAGAGTTTGTTATGTAGTGCCTGAGGAAGGTGCTGATTTAGAGCTAATTAAAAATGAAATTAAAAATATGCCAAATTATTTCTCAGATTATAATACTACAGTGAATTTTATAACTGAAGAAGATTTAAAGAAAAATCATAGCGGTATACCTCACGGTGGATTTGTTATTCGTACAGGTGTAACTGGAGAGGATACTAAGCAGAGAATGGAGCTTAGTTTAGAACTTGGAAGTAATCCAGAGTTTACTTCTAGTGTATTAGTAGCTTATGCAAGAGCAGCTTACAGAATGTCCAAGGAAGGCCAATCAGGAGCACGTACAGTATTAGATATTCCATTTTCATACTTATCACCAAAATCAGGAGAACAATTAAGAAAAGAATTGTTGTAGTATAGATTGAAGGCAAGTGTAATATATAAGTTAAAAGAACACCAATAATAGTATTGGTGTTCTTTGTGAATTTATAGGACTTAATTATGCCAATTCTTTTAAAAATAAGTTTTTGAGATTATATGAGTAAATTTTCAGCATTTAAATATTCAAATAATGTTATAATATTAAAAAAACATATAAGATTAAAGGAGTTTAACTATGAGACTAACTTATAAAAACCCAAGAGAATTAGCAACATGTATAAAGGATTTGGTAGATTCCTACTTGGAAGGATTAATTGAGCAGGATGCATTTGAAGAAAAGTTAATAAAGCTTATTAACGCTAATGAAGATAGAATTTATAAGGATGGTGTAATGTCTGTAAAGATATCTAGCGTTTTAGGAAATTCAAGGATAGATATAATTAGTAAAACAATAAATAAATAAATAAAGGATCGCTGTGAGCAACCGGGCTTTTATTAAAAATCTATATCTATTACTTGATTGCTCATCTTATCCATTCCGCTAAGATTTTGTGCATACCATTTATTAATAAATTTATTATTCTAATCATCATTTATTCTATATAATAGAGTAGAGATATGTATAAGAGCCTTAATATTGGTAATAAAACCTTTGCCAAGCTTAATAAAATCTAATATTTTATATTGATTAAATATTAATTTTTGTAAATATATTAGGAGCAACTAAATGAATACTGAAATACAAAAGAAAAATAACATTCAGTAATGAATAATTAAAAACCACGTTGAAGTTATATACGACGTGGTTTTTGAAATGTGCGAGGAAATCCATAATTTTATTTCTATTCTTTGATATTAAATTTATTTTCTTGAATAAGTTTTTGACTATAAGAGTCAAGTTCAACTCCTGTTTTATGAAGTTGATTATCGACTAAGCTGGCTTCTTCTATGTGGTCAATTATTGAGTCGGTGGTAGTTTTTAGGATGGTATCAACATTTTGTATTTCTTTAGTCATAGTTTCAATATGATCTTTTTGAGCAGATACAATATTCATAACTTGTATTACTTTTTCTTCAACTTGAGCTATAGTAGATAAGCTTTTTTCTACCTTTTCTATGGCATCACTTGAGGCTTTAACTCCCTTTGAAATAACCGAGTTAGATTTATCAGAATTAATTAATACTTTTTTTGTTTCGTTTTGAATTCCATGTATTAAGTCAGATATATCCTTTGTACTCTTTCTAGTTATCTCAGCTAATTTCTTTACTTCTCCAGCTACCACTGCAAATCCCTTGCCTTGTTCCCCAGCTCTAGCAGCTTCTATTGATGCATTTAATGCTAAAAGGTTAGTTTGACTTGCAATACTTGTTATTAATTGAACAACTTCATTGACTTTATTAAAGCTTTCAGCTAACTCATTAATGCTACGGGTATTGTTAGCATTTTCGCTTTCTAGAGATTTAATTATAGTATCCATTTCTTCAATGGCCATCTTTCCTTCGTTTGACTTCTGAACTGTATCTTCTGTAATTTTTATAAGTTTATTGCTTTCTACAAATAGATTATCTGTAGAGTTATTTGTAAGGTCAGTTAAATTTGAAATTTTACTCATATGTACTTTTATATTATCTGTAAGTTCAGTTAATACGGTATGTTGATTATTAACTATTTCATGCTTGTCTACAGTTGTTTTTAATAAGTCATTTATTGATTCTATAAATTCAATAGTTTCAGTACGAAATTGAGCTTCTTTTTCCTTTATCTCATTTAATTGAGTAGAAGAGATTAGCTCATCGTTAATTAATTTGTTTTTTCTAATCATTTTTATCCCCCTTAGTTTTAGGTATTATTTATAATGAACTTGTTATTTGGTACCTATAAAGGTAAGTTCTAACTTATATTTTATAGTTAATACTAATGATAATCAATGTATTTCTAACTAGCATAAACAAAAACTTTTTAATTATGTAATATATACATTAAATAAGAAGATTAAGTAAGACTTGATAATATATTTAAAGAATTTAAGATGATAACCGAATAATAAAGAATAATATATATGGACCAAGTATAATGAGTGCTTGGTCTGTTTAATGTCATAATATTTTACATTTCTTCATTAAAAGACAAAAAATGCCGAAAATTTAACAAAATTGCTTTCAATTATTATCAAAACAATGTAAAATATTATTAATATAATATGACAAAAAATGTATCATGTAATAAAAATATCTTAATAAGGAGACGGAGGAAATAATAATGGATTTTATGTCAATTTACGGTATAGTATTAGCGATTGGATTTATTTTGTTCGGGATACTTTCTAGTGGACAAATAACAACGTTTGTGGATATACCATCTATACTAATAACTATAGGTGGAACTATAGGTGCGCTTTTACTGAGTAGTAAAGGAAAAAATGTTAAAATATTATTAAAGCTATTTAGAATAGTTTTTAAGGAAAATAAATTTAATAATGTTGAACTTATTACGAATTTTATAGAATGGTCTACAAAAGCCAGAAAAGAAGGATTGTTATCGCTAGAAAATACAGTTGAAAGTATTTCTGATCCATTTATAAAAAAGGGAATGATGATGATAGTTGATGGTTCAGAGCCAGATACAATAAAGGGTGTATTAGGACTGAAAATTAGGGGTATAGTTGAGAGGCATAAGGAGAATAGAAATATGTTTGATACTGGGGCAGCTCTAGCACCTGCCTTTGGTATGATTGGTACATTAATAGGGCTTATTAATATGCTTAAGCAATTATCTGATCCGTCTAGCATAGGGCCTCAGATGTCAATTGCTTTAATTACAACACTTTATGGATCGTTCATAGCAAATGTAGTTTTTATGCCAATGTCTAAGAAGTTAAAGGCTAAAACCTCTGAAGAAGTTTATCAAAAGGAAATGATTATAGAAGGCTTATTAGGTATTCAAGCGGGAGAAAATCCAAATAATTTAAAGGAAAGAATGCTTTCGTTTTTAGATGAGGAAACTATTAATCAGTTGCAATCAACAAGTCAAAGGGTAGAAGAATAAAATAATATGAAGGAGGAAGAGAGCGGTGGCAGACAATTATAATATGGATGATGAGGATGAGGGAGGCGGCAGTGAATGGCTTGCAACCTATGGAGATTTAGTTACCTTGCTTCTTTGTTTTTTTGTTTTATTGTATTCGATGTCTGTTATAGATAGTGCAAAGTTTAAACAAGCTGCTGAATCTTTAAATAATATAGGCATAATGTTACAAACTGGATCCATAAATCCTACCATAGGCGATTCAATTGCTGATTTAGATGTGTATAGTGCTAAAAGTGCTGAAGATCAAATGAATCACATATATAAAGAGGTTAAGGACATTATAGATTCTGGAGGATTAACAAAGGATGTAGAAGTAAAAAAAGTTGATAAAGGCGTGCTTTTAAGGTTTAAGAATGAGATCTTATTTGATATAGCGCAAGCAGATTTAAAGCAAGACGCTAAAAATAATCTTAGTAGACTTGGGAAAGTACTAAGAAAACACAATAAAATAATTAAGGTAGAAGGGCATACGGATAATATACCTATAAGTAATAGTGAATACAGAAGTAACTGGGAACTATCTACTGCAAGAGCCATAAGTGTTGTTAGATATTTTACTGAAGAACTTCCTAGTGACCAACGATTGAATCCAAAAAGTTTTGAGGTTTCAGGTTATGGAGAATATCATCCAATTGCACCTAATAACACCGAGGAAAATAAGCAAAAGAATAGAAGAATTGAAATAACTATAAGTCAGTAATAACTATATTATAAGAAAAACAATAAAATATATTGAATTTTAAAATTATTCTAGTATAATATATAAAAATGGATAAATTATTATGTATTAAAAACTATGACAGGGAACAGTAAATAAAGTGAAAATTCAAAGCGAATCGGTGGATGGTGAAAGCCCGATAATATAGCTTTATTGAAAGCAGCCCTCGAGTTTCTTATCGAGAAAGGGGAATTGGCTATTTAATTCCTACAATAGAGACAGACGTTTCCTCACGTTACAGAGGATTGGAATTTTTTATTCCAATTGAGGGAGTGCTTTATAGCACTAACTAGGGTGGTACCGCGAAAAGTCTTTCGTCCCTTTATGGGATGGAGGACTTTTTTATTTTTTATTAGATTGGAGGAAGAAGTATTATGGAAGAAATTCTTGAGATTCTAGAGAAAAATAGTAAATATAACGAAGAAGAGATAGCAGTGATGACAGGTAAAACTACTCAAGAGGTAAGAGAAGCTATAAAGAAGTACGAAAAGGATAATGTTATTGTAGGATATACTGCTTTAATTAATTGGGATCAAACAAGTAAAGACAGTGTTATAGCGCTGATAGAGGTAAAAGTTACTCCGCAAAGAGGAGAAGGATTTGATAAAGTAGCAGAAAGAATATATAGATTTCCAGAGGTTAAATCTTGCTATTTAATGTCAGGTGGATTTGATTTAACTGTAATTGTTGAAGGAAAGACTATAAAAGAGGTAGCACTTTTTGTATCAGAAAAGCTGGCTACACAAGAGGGAGTTTTAAGTACTGCAACACATTTTATACTTAAAAAGTATAAAGACAAAGGTGTTATATTTGAAGAAAAAGTAAGGGATGATAGGGAGGCTATATTTATATGAAGATAGAAGATATGATTTTACCTAAGGTTAGTAATATGCCGCCTTCAGGTATAAGAAAATACTTTGATATGATAAATGAAATGGATGACGTAATATCTCTTGGAGTTGGGGAACCAGATTTTGTAACTCCATGGAATATAAGAGAAGCCGGCATTTATTCCCTAGAAAAAGGGCATACACACTATTCTTCAAATGCAGGTCTTATTGAACTTAGAGATGAAATTTCATCATATTTAAATAGGAAGTATAATCTAAAGTATAATGCTGATAATCAAATACTTGTTACTGTTGGAGGAAGTGAGGGCATTGATATAGCGCTTAGGGCATTGGTTGCAGAAGGCGATGAAGTTATTATACCGGAACCAAGCTTTGTTGCATATAAAGGATGCACTGTTTTCACTGGTGCTAAACCAGTGGTTATTAATCTTAGAGCTGAAGATGAATTCAAATTAACTCCAGAGTTGCTTGCTCAAGCGATAACTCCAAAGACTAAAATAGTTATTGTGCCTTTTCCAAATAATCCAACTGGAGCCATTATGACAAGGGAAGAATTATCAGCAATTGTAGATGTTCTTAAGGATAAGGACATAATTGTATTATCAGACGAGATATATTCTGAATTAACGTATGAAGGAGAGCATGTTTCTATTGCAAGCTTTCCGGAAATGTATGAAAAAACTATAGTTATAAATGGGTTTTCAAAATCTTACGCTATGACAGGTTGGAGAATGGGATATGTTTGTGGACATCGTGTATTAATTGATGCCATGAAAAAGATTCATCAATATGCAATTATGTGTTCTAATACAACGGGTCAATATGCTGCTATTGAAGCTTTGAAAAATAGTGATAGAGATGTTGAAGAAATGGTCAGAGAGTACAATAGAAGAAGAAGAGTAATGGTAAATGGATTTAGAAAGATGGGACTTGATTGTTTCGAGCCTAAGGGGGCATTTTATTTATTCCCATGTATAAAATCAACTGGGTTAACATCAGATGAGTTTTGTGAAAGACTTCTAATGAAGGAAAAAGTGTTAGCAGTTCCGGGGCACGCATTTGGTGAGTGTGGAGAAGGATTCATAAGAACCTGTTATGCTTCTTCAATGGATAACATTATGGAAGCGCTCAAAAGAATAGAAAGGTTTGTTAAAGATTGTTAATATAAAAGTTTTAAGGAAAATAAACAAAAGGTTGACATTAATAAAATACACATATATAATCATAAGAAAAACAGAATATTTCTTATCAAGAGAGGTGGAGGGACTGGCCCTGTGAAGCCCGGCAACCGGTATGTATTTTATAATTCATACAATGGTGCCAATTCCTGCAGCGAAAGCTGGAAGATAAGGATAGCAATAGGCATCAAGACCTAAAGGATATCCTTTAGGTCTTATTTTTTTGCTAAGCATGCAAGATTATAATCAAAAGGCAAGAAGTTTAGTAGGGGGCTTAAAAATGTATATAAAAGATATCTTTTTAAAGAAGAAACCGTTAATATCCTTTGAGATTTTTCCACCTAAAAAAGAATCTTCAATCGATACTATATATAATACAATTGATCAATTAGCACCTTTGAAACCAGATTATATCAGTGTAACTTATGGGGCAGGTGGAAATAGTGAAACTAGAAATAAGACTGTAGAGATAGCTTCTATTATAAAAAATAAATATAATATTGAAGCGCTAGCGCACCTAACGTGCATGACATCTACTAGAGACGAAGTCAATGGAATTTTGAATGATTTAAAAGAAAATAATATTAAAAATATACTAGCGCTTAGAGGGGATTTGCCTCAAGACACAAACTTCAAATTTCCGGAGCCACTTCATTTTAGATATGCAGAAGATTTAATAAAAGATATAAAAAATCATGAAGATTTTTGTATAGCTGCAGCTTGTTATCCAGAAATGCATATTGAAAGCAATAGTGCAGACGAGGATTTTAAAAATCTTAAAGGTAAAGTAAACTCAGGAGTGGATTTTCTTATAACTCAATTATTTCTTGATAATAAGTTTTTTTACGACTTTAAACAAAGGTCAGAGGATAAGAAAATAAACATTCCTATTGAAGTGGGTATTATGCCTGTGATAAATAGTAAACAAATAGTTAGAATAGCAAGTTTATGTGGTGCACATATCCCAGAGAAATTTACGAAAATAATAAATAAGTATATAGATAATCCGCAAGCCTTAAGAGATGCTGGGATTGCTTATGCTACAGAGCAAATAATTGATTTGCTGTCTTCAGGAGTAGATGGCATTCACATATATACAATGAATAACCCTGAAGTAGCTAAAAAGATAGTATCTAACATAGATTCTATTGTAAGTGCATTGAATAGTGGGAATAAGCTTCAATGATGTTAAAAGCCATTATTTGATATAGATAAAGGTTATAATTAATATATGAATTATAGGGAGGAATTTTATATGGAAAAAGTAGAAAGTTTTCAATTAGATCACAGAAAGGTTATTGCACCATATGTAAGAAAAGCAGTAGTTCTCAATGGGAAAAAGGGTGATAAAGTAACAAAGTTTGATTTGAGGTTTTTACAACCAAATCAAGAAGCAATGCCAACAGCATCATTACATGCTTTAGAACATCTTCTTGCAGGATATTTAAGGGAGCACTTAGATAATGTAATTGATTTATCTCCAATGGGATGCAGAACTGGGTTTTACCTCATACTGTGGGGAGATGTAGAATCAACAACGGTAAAAAGTGCTCTTGAAGTATCTTTAAAACAAGTACTACAATCAGATGAAGTACCAGCAGCTAATAATCTTCAATGTGGCAACTATAGAGATTTGTCTTTGTTCGGAGCAAAAGAGTATGCAAGATATGTTTTAGATAAGGGATTTAGTACTACATTTTATAAAGATTAAATTAGATATATAGGTAACTTTAAGGGGGATAAGGATGCATATAGATAAAAAGGAAGTTCTAAGATACCTTGGATATAGAAATGGAGTTATTGATGCAAATATAAATTTATTAATAGATGAATGCATAAATGAAGCAAAAGAAATTTCAGATTCGAAGTATATATATAAAATATTTAATATTGATAAAAGTGAAGAACGAGTAAGATTGTTAGAAAGTAATTTGGTATTCGAGGGAAAAGATATATTAGAACATCTTGAGGAGTCATCTATGTGCGCTGTTATGGCAGTAACCCTAGGAAGTAATATGGATACTAAAATAAGGTATTATGAAAAAGTCAGTATGACCAGGGCATTGATACTGGATGCATGTGCATCTGTATGTGTAGAATGGATTTGTGATGAAGTCCAAAAAGAGATAAGAAAAGAAGCTCAAAGGAAAACACTAGACATTACCTATAGATATAGCCCTGGATATGGAGATTTTTTAATAGATATTCAACCAAAAATAATAAACGCTTTAGACGCGCAAAAAAACATAGGTCTTACAGTAACTGAAAATAATATTTTAATACCAAGAAAATCAGTAAGTGCAGTAATAGGATTTCAGCATAAGAACATGAAAGCTCAGCATTCTGGATGTAAGAAATGCAATAAATTTATAGAGTGTCAATATAGAAAAGGGGGCAATCATTGTGGAGACTAAGGATATTTTAGCAAAGCAATTTATATTTTTCGATGGAGCTATGGGGACAATGCTCCAAAGTAGAGGACTTATAGCTGGAGAAGTTCCAGAGATATATAACATTCTACACCCTGAGATAATTAAAGAAATTCATGAAAAATATATGGAATCTGGTTCGGATATAATTACTACTAATACCTTTGGCGCTAATGAGTTAAAGCTTAAGGATACAGGTTACTCTGTAGAAGAAATAATAACAAAAGCAGTAGAGATTGCTAAAGAAGCTAGGAAAGCTAATGATGGAAAATATATAGCATTAGATATTGGACCTATTGGACAGATGCTTGAGCCTATAGGAGTACTAAAATTTGAAAGAGCTTACGAAATCTTTAAGAGACAGATAGAGGCTGGAGTTAAAGCAGGATGTGATTTGATTTTAATAGAAACCATTTCTGATCTTTACGAAGCTAAGGCGGCAGTATTAGCAGCCAAAGAAAATAGCAGATTACCAGTGTTTTGTACTATGACTTTTGGAGAAGATGGGAGAACTTTTACAGGAACAGATCCCCTTACTATGATAACTCTTTTAGAAGGCCTAGGCGTAGATGCTCTAGGGGTAAATTGCTCGCTTGGACCTAAAGAACTAATGCCTATAGTAGAAAAAATATTAGAGTATTCAACAATTCCTGTTATAGTTCAAGCCAATGCAGGCCTTCCTAGAGTAGAAAATAGTAAAACTATATATGATATTACACCAGAGGATTTTGCAAAATATGTGAAGTTAATGGCTCAAAAAGGAGTATGCATTTTAGGTGGTTGTTGTGGTACAACTGATAAATATATAAGGGTAATCGTTGATAGTATAAAGGATCTAAAACCATTTAAATTAAATAATAAAAGACTCACAGCAATATGCTCATCTAGCAAAAGTATAATATTAGGAGAAGAAGTAAAGATTATAGGAGAGAGAATCAATCCAACGGGAAAGAAGAAGTTTAAGGATGCATTGAAATCCAATAATATAGATTACATATTGGCTGAAGCTATAAATCAAGTAGAGTCAGGAGCAGATGTATTAGATGTAAATGTAGGATTGCCAGAAATAGATGAAAAAGAAATAATGATAAGGGCTATTAAGGAAATACAATCAATACTAAATGTTCCACTTCAAATAGATAGTGCTGATGAAAAAGTTATAGAAGCTGCTGCAAGAATTTATAATGGTAAACCTATCATAAATTCAGTTAATGGAAAAGAGCAGGTTATGAAAAAAGTTTTTCCTATTGCTAAGAAGTATGGTGCTTGCATAGTAGGACTTACTCTTGATGAACGTGGCATACCATCTAAGGCTGAGGAAAGGGTCGAAATTGCAGAAAAAATTATAAATACTGCTAAGGAATACGGAATAAATAAAGAAGATATTTTAATTGACTGCCTAGTACTTACAGCTTCAGCTCAGCAGAAAGAAGTCATAGAGACAGTAAAGGCTGTAAGAATGGTAAAGGAACAGCTTGGAGTAAGTACGGTACTTGGAGTAAGTAATGTATCTTTTGGACTTCCTAAAAGGGAAATTTTAAATCAAGCTTTTCTTTCAATGACGCTAGCTGCAGGATTAGATGTTCCGATATTAAATCCAGGAAATAAGGAAGTAATGGATGCTATAAAAGCATTTAAGGTATTGGCTAATATAGATAAAGAAGCAAAGGAATATGTAAATACGTATTCAGATATTGAGAGAAGGGAACCTCCTAAGGCAAATAATAATAGAGATTTAAAAGAAATAATAATAAAAGGTTTAAAAGAAGATGCATCACAAAGTGTAAGAAAGCTGTTAGAATGTAAGGATAGTTTAACAATAGTTGATGAGTATTTAATTCCAGCGTTGAACGTGGTAGGAAAGAAGTATGAAAAGGGAGAGATATTCCTTCCACAGCTTATTCAATCTGCCGAAACTGTAAAAGGTGCCTTTGCTGTTATTAAAGAAAATATAAGTGTCGAAGAAAAAAAACAGGTTTCTAAGGGACAAATAATTTTAGCCACAGTAAAGGGAGACATTCATGACATTGGTAAAAACATTGTAAAGATTATTCTTGAAAACTATGGGTTTGATATTATAGATTTGGGAAAAGATGTACCTATAGAAAATATAGTGGAAACAGCAAAAAAGGAAAGTATAAAGTTAGTTGGATTAAGTGCCCTTATGACAACTACTGTTAAGAGTATGGAAGACACAATAAAGAGTCTTAGAGAAAATAATGTACATTGTAAAGTGTTTGTAGGAGGAGCAGTGTTAAATAAGGATTATGCAGATATGATAAAGGCGGATTACTATGCAAAGGATGCACAAGAAGCAGTGAAAATTGCCCAAGATTTATTTAAAAATATAAATGAGTAGTTATATAGAAAAAACAGTCTTTAAGAGAAGGACTGTTTTTCTTTTGCTTAAAAAGTGAAATATGGATTCTTATGAATAATATAGGTTTAAATTACTAAAAATAAAACAATGTCATTATATAGGAATTGTGGTGATTATATGAATAGTATTAATTTACATCAAAATATAGAAGAAATATTGAAAGCTCTAGGAAATCAAAGTCAAGTAATAGTAAGAAGTTTTTATTTAGGAAGAGGTAAACCTGTTAATGCTGCAGTAATATATTTAGATGGATTAGTTAAGAAAGATAGCATAGAGAATAATATACTTAGACCATTAATGATTGATGTAAATGAAAGACTGGAGCGACCAGATATTTGTGATTATTTAATTAAAAGATATATCCTTATAAGCAATAGTTGGATTGAAAGTAATCTTGGCAATATTATAAATATGATAAAGAGGGGTAAAACCGCTGTAATAATAGATGGAATAGCAGAGAGTATTTTACTGGACACTTCTGGCGGAACGTCACGTAATATTACTGAACCTGAAAATGAAACTGTAATAAGAGGAAATAGGGAAGGATTTATTGAGGATTTAGAAACCAATATATTATTGCTAAAAAGATTGTTGAAGGATACGAATCTCGTTGTAGAAAACTTCATAGTTGGGAGACGATCTCAAACTGATATTGCTGTGTTGTATATAAGCGACATTGTAGATATGGATATTGTAAACAATTTAAGAAAAAAAATAAATAGCATAGATGTTGACATAATTATGGCAACAGGCACATTAAATCAATATATTGAAGATTATACTTTCTTCTTATTTCCCCAATCTAGGGGAACAGAAAAGCCTGATATTGTGATAGATAATCTGGTAGAAGGGAAAATAGCTATAATTGTGTCAGGAACTCCACATGTCATATTAGTTCCTTGTAATTTCCTAGAGTTTTTTCAAACAGTAGAAGATTATAATGAGAGAACAATTTTAGCCAATTTTACAAGGATATTAAGGTTTCTAGCGGTTTTCATAGTGATAACAGCACCTTCCATATACTTAACTTTGATAAAATTTAATGCAGAACTTATTCCAATTAAGTTTATCACACCAATAATACAATCTAGAATAGGTATCGCATTAACCCCTTTTTTGGAGATATTGTGTATGGAGATAATAGTAGAGTTTTTAAGAGAGGGAGGACTAAGACTACCTTCTAAAATTGGTCAGACCTTAAGTGTTGTAGGTGGTATTATAATTGGTGATACAGCAGTGGAATCTAAGATCGTTAGTCCAACTACATTGTTTATCATAGGAATAACAGTAGTAGCTGCTTTTTTAATACCAAATTATGATATGTCTCTATCTATTAGAGTACTTAGGTTTCCAATGCTTATACTTGCAAACTTTCTTGGAATTTTTGGTATAGGAATTGGATGGTATTTTATTATTACTAGCTTATGTTCGACTGATAGTTTTGGGGTGCCTTACCTATCTTTTAAGAAAAATGATATTAAGGATACATTATTAAGAGCTCCATTGTGGATGATGAATAAAAGACCAGAATCAGTACCAAATGGGGATTCGATAAGGCAGACAGATTTTAGAAAGAAATGGGATGTCCCAAGGAGAAACAAAAATGAACAAAGTGGAGAATAATCTTTTAACCAACAACCAATTTTCCAAGATTATGATTTTTAGCTGTATAACTATATCGATATTAAGCCTTCCTAATGATGTTGTCATCACGGCAAAACAGGATGGATGGATATCTGTACTTTTAGGAGTAGTATATCCTTTTTATATAGTTACTGGAGCTTTGTATATAGCGCGTAATTATCCTAATGAGAATATTTTAATTTTAAATAAAAAATTTTTTGGAAAGCCCTTTGGAAATATTCTTAATATAGTACAATTATTTATTTATGTAGTTTATGTAGTTTCAGAAGTATCAGGTATAAGCAACTTCTTGAGAGTATACATTATTGATTTTCTATCAAGTTTTCGTGTTATGTTTCTATATATTGTTATAGCTGCTTTGTGTTCTTATAAAGGATTAAAAGCCATTGGAAGAATAAGTGAAATTGTATTTTATAATATAATCTTATCGATATCCATTGGAATAATTGCATTAGTAAAAGGTAGTATTCTAAATGTAATGCCTGTATTTGGAAGCGGATTCGTAAATATTGTAAAAGGTGTAAAGGGTGGAATTTATGCATATCTAGGTATTGAAATTGTTTTGCTACTGTATCCGTACATTAATGATAAAAATAAACTTAAAACTGCTTGTATACGATCGGCTACGCTAATATGCCTAAGCTATACTTGGGTAACATTTGCAACAATATTTTATCTGGGTCATACGTTTATACCTAAAGCTATATGGTCTTCTTTATATATTATTGAAAGCTTGAGGCTTCCAATAATAAATAACTTTAGATTTATTTTGATGTTTTTATGGATATTTGTATCACTTACAGCTGTTACTGTAAATTATTATGCTTGTGAATTAATCATAAAAGATTTATTAAAAAAACTCAAGAGAAATGTATTTTATTTTTTATCAGTGCCAATAATGCTTTATATTTCTATGTTATTAAGTGAAGAAATAGAAAGAAGGGAGATTATATACCCACTAGCTAGTATTATATGTATATTTAATGTTTTATACGTACTGCTAATGGTTTCAATAGTTTATTTTAAGAAGGAAAAAGCCTATGAATAAGATAATTATTTTTTGTTCAATTCTAATGTTTATTTTATTTACAACTATTGGAGGTGAACCACAAAGAGAGGCGGCTGAAGATTTAAGTATACCAGCTGGTGTTGGGATTGATATAGAAAAAAAGGGATTCGATAATATATCCTATAAAATTTCTATAAGTTCGTATGTCTTTGAAGAAGAAAAAACAATAAGTAGAGTAACTACTGGCAGCAAAGAATCTATTGGACAAAGCAGACAAAACAGGCAGTTGGAAATAGATAAAAGATTTCTTATTGGTCTTGAAAAGACAGATATAATAAGTGAGGAATATGCAACAGAGGGGATAAGAAACTTATTAGATATACTTTTCAATAATCCTGATGCTAATGATACTGCTTTGGTTGCCGTGTGCAGGGGAGATGCAAAAACTATACTGGAATATCCCATTGCTGGATATCCTAGTTCTGCAGATTACATAGAAGGTATGATTAAAAATTCTAAAGCGTTTAATTTTTTTACTAATAACTATAAAATAATTGACATTTTTGTACGCCTTGATTCTGAAGGGCGAAGTTTTACTGTTCCATATCTTGTTCTGACAAACGAGGGACTTAAAATAGAAGGTCTGGCCTTGTTTAAGAGCGATAAAATGATAGGGAAAGTTGGAATCCATGATGCCAAGGTATTAAATATGTTAAGTGATGGCAGTGGAAAAGGTGTAATAACGGTAAAGAAAAATTCAAAGGAGTATGTTGATTATTATGCAGAGTGTAAAAGGAAAGTAAAGTGTGAAAGAGAAAATGGGAAATATAATTTTAATATTAGTTTGAAGCTAAAAGGGGAAATTATCGCAAATGAACTAAATAGAAAGGTATTTGAAAATGAAGAGGAGAAAAGCAAACTTGAAAAAGAAATAGAGAGACAGATTGAAGAAAGATGTAATAAATTCTTAAAATTAATGCAGGAAGAGTATAGGGTAGATTTTCTAGAATTAGGGAGAATAGCAGCGGCTAAGTATGGAAGAGATACAGGAACTGATTGGAATGAAGAAGTAGCAAATTCAAATATAAAGGTAGAGGTTAAAGCAAAAATTGAAAGACAAGGGAGAGGGGATTATTAGTGAATAGAGAACAAAATAACTTCCTTGTACCTTCAGAAGCAATGTATATTTTAGTTGGCACCATGGTTGGTATTGGAATTTTTAGTTTATCTAACACCCTGGTAAAAAGTGTCCATGAGGATGCTTGGATAAGTGCAGCTTTAGGAGGCATATATCCACTATATGTAGGCAGCATAGGGATATATATGATAAAAAGGCATCCATCGGAGAATATTTTGGACTTAAGCAAGAGGTATATGGGGAAGGTAATAGGAACATTACTTAATATACTTTTTCTAGTTTTTTTTATCTTGAATACATGTTTTGTAATATCAGAGTTTAGTATTATATATCAAGTATATGCTACAGCATTTTTAACTCCTTTAAGGATTATAAGTATAACAACTTTGATGTCGGCAGTTACTGCCTATAGGGGATTAAAAGTAGTAGGCAGGGTAAATACTGTAGCTTTTTATGTAACTATGATTTTGTTGCTAGAAACATTTGCAGCATTAAGGAAAGGAAGCTACTTGAACTTAATGCCTGTATTTGATGCAGGTGTTATAAATATAGTAAAGAGCTCAAAAGATGCGGTATTTTCATACGCGGGATTAGAAATATTATTTATTATATATCCATATGTAAAAAATAACTCAAGGATGAGCAAAGAAATAACAAAGGCCACAAGTATAGCAGTACTAATCTATACCTTAACTACAGCAGTAACAATATACTACTTAAGTGCAGATATTGTAGAGAAGTCATATTGGCCATTGATAACTGCAAGTGAAAGTTTAAGGCTAACTGTTATTAATAATTTCAGAATTATCTTTGCGTTTTTTTGGATTTTTGTAGCTTTGAAAAGTTCAACAAATTATTATTTTGCTTCTGCATTTATATGCGGAAATATATTTAAGAAAGTAAAAAGAAAAAATATAATAGGTGTTTTATATTTAATAATTGTACCAATTACTTTAGTAATTGGAGAATCTACAGTTAGGAATAAAGTAATAGGAATGATAATAGGTAAAATAACTATATTTAACTTAATTTATATAACAGTAGTAGCATTTTTTATATTTATAAAGAAGGGTGTTAAAGATGAAACTAGCTAGAATTAAAAAAATATCTCATATTTTATTAATTATTAGTTTAGTGAGCTTATTTATAGTAATATCAGAAGTTGAGCCAGCTGAACAGATGGATGTTGAGGTTGCATTAGGTGCTGATCTTGAAAGGACAGTTGACAATGATTATACATATATAATTACAAGAAGCACATATGTGTTTGAAGAAAAAGGGCGTTCAAGCAAAACTATAACTTCAAAGGGAGATACTATTGCAGCGGCAAGGGAAAGCAGACAGCAACTTGCAGATAAGATGGCAATCTCAGGTCTAGAAAAAATTTACATGTTGAATGAAAACTATGCAATGCACGGTATTGCCTCCAGTGTTGATATAATTTTTAAAAATCCACACGTTAATAATACAGGTATATTTGTAATTTGCAGAAATAGTAGTAAAGACATACTTCAATACAGTATACCAGGATATGCAAGCTCAGCAGACTTTATTGAGGGGATGATCATAAATCAGAGAGGGACAAATTTTTTTCCGGACGAGTTTGATGCAGTGAATACTTTTGTTAAGATGGACTCTGAGGGAAGAAGTGTTGTACTTCCTTATATTGAGCTCACAGAGGAAGGAATTGTGATTACTGGTGAAGCCTTATTTAGTGGAGATAAAATGTTAGCAAAAGCGGATATGAAAGACTCGAGAATATTGAACATGCTTAAATATAATAAGGTCAGAGGAATAATTACAATCCAAGAAAATTCAAAGGAATACATAGATCTTTCTGCTAAAACAAAGAAGAAAGTTAGATGCTTTAAGGAAGGTGATAAATATAATTTTATTATAGATTTAAATCTAAAAGGGGAAGTTGTTTCTAATACATTATATACTAATCTGCTAGAAGGCTCTAATTCTAGAAAAGAGTTTGAGAATGCTATGAAAAAGCAAGTAGAAAAACAGTGTAATGAATTTATAGATAAAATGAAGAATCAACTTAAGGTAGATTGTCTTGACCTTGGAAGAGTAGCAGCAGCTAAATATGGAAGAAGGATGGGGAATGACTGGAATAAAATAGTTTTGGAATCAAATATACAGGTCAATGTAATGGTAGAAGTTGATAAATACGGGAGAGGAGATTTTTGATAAATCGGATTTGAAAATTAAAAAGGTTTAAAGTTTTAATTTTTTATGACGATTATGTAAAATATAACTCGAATAAGGAAGAAAATTGTAGAAAAAATGCAACTTAAGAATTACTTAAGAAATAATTTATTTTAATATAATATTTTTATGATAGACTTGTCTTACTAAATTTGAAGATAAGTTTTTTATGCTGGGGGGCAAGCGACAATGAATAAACTTGGAGTGAAGATTCTAAAAGTAATAGGGGCAATATCGATTAGTTCTATGATTATATTAATAATTTTGAATACAGTTATTTTTAAAATGGAATTTTCTAAGTTACAAGATGATGCTAAAAACTCTGTTAGTGAAGCAGCTAAAGTTATTAATGGAGATAAACTTGATAAGGTGATCAATGGTAAAACGATGGACGCTCCTGAATATAAAGAAATTCAGGACGCATTGATAAGGTTTAAGAATGATGAGGATATAAAATATGTGTATACTATGGCTAAAGGAGAAGATAATAATGCATATTTTGTGGTGGATGGCTCTCTAGTTAATCCAAGTAAACTTGGAGAGAAATATGATCTAGTAGAAGAAATACAGAGTGCCCTTAATGGACAAACCGTTCATACTGAAAAGCCCATTGCGGATGCATATGGAGTGTTTGTGCAAGCCTATGCACCAATAAAAAATTCAGATGGTAAAATAATTGCTGTTGTTGGTGCTGATAAAGATGTATCTACATTTATAAATATTAGGACAAGACTTTTAATATCCATAATAGTAGCATCAATAGTTATTATAATTTTATCTATATTAACTAGTATCTTATTTTCTAAAAAAATAACTTCAAACACTGAAAAGATTAGGTATGCATTAAATAAGATATCAGAAGGTGATTTAACAATTGGCTTAAGCATAAAAAGCAAGGATGAATTTGAAGGAATTGCTGAGTCCATAAATGACTTAAGATGTAAGTTTAGAAACTCTATGATTATTGTTAAGGATACGTCAAACAGTGTAGTAGAACATTCGGAGAAATTATCTGCTGTGGCGGAAGAGATGACATCAGCATCTGAAGATGTTGCTAACTCTGTGCAAGAAGTAGCTAACAATGCAGTTCACCAGGCAGAAGAGTTTGAGGGTATAAGTATCACATTAAATGGCTTCAGTTATAAAATACATGAGGTAACAGAAGCAGTTGATGAAGTTAATAATAAAATAGATTTAATTAATTCAAAAGCTAAGCTAAGTAATCAGGGGCTTGAAGTTTTGCAAGGTGCATTAGAGGAAATTGTTTTATCCTTTAATAATGTAAGCGAAAAAATAAAAGGTTTTAGTAAGCAATTATTACAAATAAACGAAATTACAAATTTAATAAATATTATTGCAGATCAAACTAATCTTATTGCTTTAAATGCCTCTATAGAGGCAGCTCGCGCAGGAGAGTTTGGGAGAGGGTTTACAGTAGTGGCAGAGGAAATTAGAAAGTTAGCAGAACAATCTAAAGAATCATCTGCAAATATTAATAGTTTAATAAAAAGTGTATCTAGAGAAAGTGAAGTAGTGACTGATATTTCTGAGAGCATGAATAATAGATTAAATGAAGAAATGAATATTATTACTAAATCACTAGATTCATTTAAAGATATAATGATTAATATAGAAAATGTTTTTCCTCAAATCAGAATAATTGCTAGTAATATTAGCACTATAGATGAAGAAAAAGCAAGAATAGTAAGCCATATTGAGGGAGCTATTCAAAAGTCAGGAGACATTTCAGCGGCTACACAAGAAATTTCAGCATCTGCTGAAGAATCAAGTGCTTCTTCACAAGAGGTGGCATTATCATCAGAAAGTTTAAATATTAAAGCACAGGATATGATTAACTCAATAAACCAATTTAAGATTTAAGTATTAAATGCCTTAAAGTTAAATTTAAGAATGAATAAACCATTAAGCACTCAATGTTTAATGGTTTATTTATAATTATTACAATTCGCACTCAATAATGAAATTTAAATTTACTTTAAGGTTTGTATGTTATAATTGGCCTACAGTTCAAAAATAAGAGGTGTAATGGATTTATGAAATTACTTTTAGTTGAAGACGAGAAACAATTATCAGAAGCTTTAACTCAAATTTTAAAGAAAGATAAATATTTAGTTGATGCAGTTTTTAATGGAGAAGATGGGCTTGATTATGCTCTGACAGATATTTATGATGTAATAATTTTAGATATAATGATTCCGAAGCTAAATGGATTAGAAGTATTAAAAAAAATAAGAGAGGAAAATATATATACACCTGTGATCTTACTCACTGCTAAAGGGCAAGTGGCTGATAAGGTAAGGGGATTGGATCTTGGCGCAGATGATTATCTTCCAAAGCCTTTTGAACCAGAGGAACTTTTAGCAAGGCTTAGAGCATTGTGTAGAAGAAAGGGAGAAATTATAAATGATGATGTGTTAAGTTTTTTAGATTTCTCTCTTAATTTATCTACCTATATATTAGAAAGTAAAAGTGGTAATGTAAGGCTTGCCCTTAAAGAAATAGAAATACTTAAATATTTCTTGCTAAGGCCCCAAAGAGTTGTCAATAAGGAAGAACTTATAACTAAAGTATGGGGGTTTGAATCTGAAGTAGAAAACAATAATATTGAAGTTTATATATCTTTTATACGTAAGAAATTAAACTATGTAGGATCAAAGGCTAAAATTTCTACGATTAGAGGGGTAGGATATAAGTTGGAGGAATAAATATGTTTAAAGAGTTAAAACACAAGTTTGTGATTATAAATATGTCTCTTCTTTCCTTCGTTTTTGTGGCTATTTTTACTGTGATTTATGTATTAACAGCAGTAAGTGGGGAGCGTCAAATAAATTTCACCCTTAGAAAAGTCATAAATGAACCTCCGAAGAGATCTCCAGGGGATCCTAGAATGACAACTAGCTTAGTTGTGGATATGGATGATAGAGGGAATATAGTTAAGTCCTTTTCTTTTGTGACTATGGAAGAAGAAAGTATCAAAGAAGCAGTTTCTAAGGCAATGCAATCAAGCAAAATGTCTGCAAAAATCAAGGTAGGAGACTTTAATTATTCTTTTCTTAAGGGAGAAGGCCCATTTGGTAAAAAGATAGTTTTTGTTGATAGAAGTCCTCAACAAGAGAACCTAAAAAGTATCCTGATTATATTTATTATTACAGGTGGAGCAAGTCTTATTTTATTGTATTTAATTAGTCTACACTTAGCTAATAGCACTATTAAACCAATAAAGGAAGCTTTTGAAAAACAGCAGCAATTTATTGAGGATGCATCACATGAGCTTAAGACACCACTTACAATAATAAAAACTAATTTATCTGTAATTTCAGCAAACGAAGATATGGATGTAAAATCTCAAGCAAAGTGGCTTGGTTTTATACACTCCCAAACAGAGAGGATGTCAAATCTGATAAATGATATGCTATCTCTGGCTAAAATAGATTCATTGGAGCAGCCTTTGTATATTGCAAACTTTGATTTCAGTAAAGTCTTAGATGGTGTTCTACTATCCTTTGAAGCATTTATATTTGAAAGCGATATAGAACTTAAAACAGAGATAAAAGAAGATATATACTTAAATGGAAATAAGGAAGATATTCAGCGATTAGTAACTATTTTAATGGATAATGCAGTGAAAAATACCCCTAAAAATGGGATCATTTCTGTATATCTAAATTATGAAAAAAATAATATACAACTTACAATAAGAAATACTGGGTCAGGTATTCCATCTGAAAGTATTGATAAAATATTTGAAAGGTTCTATCGTGCAGATTCTTCACGTGCTAGAGAAAGTGGTGGTTATGGTTTAGGACTTGCAATTGCTAAATCAATTGTAGAAAGATACCATGGAAAAATATATGCACGAAGCAATGCTAATGTTGATGCATCTTTTATTGTTGAATTGCCAAACTAAAGTTTCAACCTTTAACCAAATCTATAAATAGATGTAACAAAAATGTGTCATTGCTTCCATATAATAAATACATCAAAGAAAACAACTACTAAAAACCGAAAGGGGTATAAAAAGATGAGAAGTAAAAAATTAATGGTAAAAGTAATGACAGGATTGATTGCAGCAGGGCTAACTTTATCAGCAGGAATATCCGCTTCAGCTAAAAGTGACGATGCAGCAGCAAGTAATGGAAAGCTTACTATAACTCAAGGTAAAGTAGGCAATAAAAGAGCTATTTCTAGCGAAAATATAAAGACACAGCTTGAAAGTCTTGTTGAATCAGGAACAATTACTAAAGAACAATCAGATAAGATTACTGAATTTATAAATGCACAGAAAGAAGAAAGAAAAGCTGAGATGGAAAAGGTTAAAAATATGACTGTGGAAGAACGTAAGGCATATTTTGAAAGTCAAAAGGATACAAAAAAAACTGATATCTTCAAAACATTAGTAGATAATGGAGTTATTAGTCAGGATCAGGCTGATAAGATAAAAGCTTCATTCCCACAAGAAAAGGATTCGGGAAAAAGATTTGGTTATAAAATAAAAGTCAACTCTGAAGGCTTAAAAACAACTTTAGATGCCCTAGTAGGATCAGGTGGAATAACACAGGCCAAAGAAGATAAGATAATTAGCTTTATGAATGAAAAAAGCGAAACAATGAAAGCTGAAATGGAAAAGGTTAAAAATATGACTGAAGATGAGCGAAAGGCATATTTTGAAAGTAAAAAGGATACGGAAAGAATTGATATATTCAAGGAACTAGTGGATAATGGAACACTTACACAGACAGAGGTAGATGCAATTAAAGCTGCTATGCCTAAGATGGAAAGAGTGAAAGATAAAAAAGAAAAAATAGCTACGGATACAAACACAACTGGAAATCAGTCTGGAAATTAGAATATAAATGCTAGTACTTAATGAATAGTTTGAATCCCCCTTCAAATTATATATAGATAAGCGTGGAAGACTCATGAATTTATTTCATGGGTCTTTTTTATGAAAAGTACGAAGTTAGTACAAGTGATGATAATTGTTATAATGCTGTAACAAAGTTAATGTATAATAAAGTATAGAAAAATATAGAAATTCAAAAAATAAGGACGATAATATATATGCTTTTATTGGAGGGATAAATTTTGTCAGCAAAGAAAATATTAATTGTAGATGATGAAATGCTTATAAGAAAGTTAGTAAAGGATTTTTTAAAAAAAGAAGGATATGCAACGCTTGAAGCAGGAGATGGAAAGCGAGCACTTGAAATGATTTTAGAAAATGAAGATATAAGTCTTGTGATTTTAGATGTAATGATGCCTGGATATGATGGCTGGACAGTATGTAGAGAGGTTAGAAAGGTGTCAAAGGTGCCCATTATTATGCTTACAGCAAGAAGCGAAGAATTTGATGAACTTTATGGGTTTGAGCTTGGGGTAGATGAATATGTTACTAAGCCATTTAGCCCTAATATTTTAGTTGCAAGGGTAAATGCGGTTTTAAGAAGAAGTGAAGGGAATAAAGATAGCGTAAAATCTTTTGATGGACTAATCGTTGATGAAGAAGCTAGAACCGTATTTATTGAAGGAAGTCAGGTAGATTTAAGTCCAAAGGAATATGAAATGCTATTATATCTTGTTGAAAATATGGGAAAGGCTCTTAGTAGGGAGCAAATATTAAATCAAGTATGGGGATATGATTATTTTGGTGGTTTGAGGACTGTAGATACGCATATTAATCGATTGAGAATTAAGCTTTTGGGAAAGGAGAATTACGTTCAAACAGTACGAGGATTTGGGTATAAGTTCGAGGTGAAAAAATGAAAAAGTCTATAAGATATAAGCTGTTTATTGCAACTAATGTATTGGTTATATTTTTTGTTCTGTTTTTTTGGTTGCTCAATACACAATTTCTTGAAGAATATTATATGTCAGAAAAGAAAGATAAACTTATAAAAAATAGCAATAAAATAAATGAAATATATACAGGAAATCCAGGAGATATTGCCTTAGATTTAGAGATGTTTGAAAATTCTACAGGGGCTAATATATTAATTGTTAATAATAAAGGAAAGCCTAAGTATAGTACCTTTGCTAGGATAATAAATGAAAATAGATTTGTTCAAGGGGAGTTTCGTAAGGAAATCGGGAAGGGTATACCAGATAAAAATCAAGAAGTTTATCCAAATGGTCTAGAAGACTCTTCTAAAAGGCAGCAAACTTATTTCCAGATTCAAAAAGATATTGAGCTGAAAATTGATTTTTTGACTATGATAACTGTATTAAAAACAGGGGATTTTTTGATTGTTAGAACTTCAATGCCAGCTATTGCTGAAAATGCATCCATTGCTAATCGTTTTATGATGTTTACAGGAATTATAGTAATTATTTTAGGAAGTATTTGGTCGTATTTATTTGCTAGAAAATTTACAAGTCCAATCTTAGAACTTAATAAAATTACTGAAAACATGGCGAAATTGAATTTTTCTGAAATAAGTAATATAAAAAGTGAAGATGAAATAGGAGAACTTAGTAAGAATATAAATTTTTTATCTCATAAATTAGATAATACTATATCAGAGTTGAATGAAAAAAACCAGAATTTGATGGAAGATATAGAAAGGGAAAGAAAAATAGATGAAATGAGAAAAGAATTTGTATCTAATGTATCACATGAATTAAAAACTCCTATTGCGCTAATTCAGGGATATGCAGAAGGGTTAAAGAGCAATGTAATAGAGGATGAAGAAAGCAAAGAGTTTTATTGCGATGTAATTATGAATGAATCAGCTAGAATGAATCAACTAGTAAAGGATCTTTTAAATTTATCACAAATTGAGTCAGGATATTATGAAATAGAGAAAAATGTATTTGATATTTCATCTATGATTACTTCAGTACTTAATAAATTTACAACTGTTTTTGATCAAAAGGAAGTCAATTTACAAGTATTAAAGAGAGAAAATATATTGGTTTATGCAGATATGGTAAGGATAGAACAGGTAATTATAAATTATATTAATAATGCAGTAAATCATGTAGATGATAAAAAAATTATTTCAGTTGAAGTAAAATCCATGGAAGATAAGATAAGGGTGTTTGTATATAATTCAGGTAAACACATTCCGCAAGAGTCATTAGATAAAATTTGGACTAGTTTTTACAAGGTAGATAAGGCTAGAACTAGAAGTTATGGTGGATCGGGCCTTGGGCTTTCTATTGTTAAGGGAATTCAAGAACTACATCAAAACGATTATGGAGTAATAAATGAAGAAGGCGGGGTTATGTTTTGGTTTGATGTAGAAAAAGCCAAAGAAGATAAATTGATTTAAAGGGGAAACAAATATGAAATTTTTACAGAATATTAAATTAGCTCAAAAAATTAGTATACTTTCAGTTAGCTTCTTAACTTTTCTTGTGATTATAGGATTTAATTCAATTTAAATGCAGCTCTAGAGGCTGCTCGTGCAGGTGAAGTAGGAAGAGGATTTTAATGTAGCAGCAGATGAAATTAATAAAGCAGCTAGTGAAATTTCAATACTTATAAGAGAAACTCAGGTTAAAACAGAATCTGCAGTTGGGTCCGTTGATCAAGTTAAGGAGAAGGTAGCTGTTGGAGTTATAAAGGCCTCAGAAGTTGGAGAAAGCATACAAAATATAATTCACAATATAGAGGGATATAGTAAATGAAATGGAACAAATTGATACTGCAAATGAAGAACAGTTGGAAAGTAACAAGGAGATAGAAAGAGCTATAACAAACATTGGAATTTCTTCAAATGAAATTGCAAAGGGCACTGGAAACATGAGTGCAAGTATAGAAGAACAATTAAGCACCATGTCTGAAATAGAAAAGACTATGGAAGGATTATCAGATATGGCAAGAAAACTTGAGGAAATTATATCTGGCTTTATAGTATAGTAAATAATGTTCTTAAATTATGAAAAATTTAATTAAAAAAGTAGATGTGAAATTTTATAATATAATTTCACATCTACTTCTTATATTCAGCACATATTTTTATAATTATTTGAGATATCTTATTTATTAACACACTGATGTACCCAAAAGAACTTTTTTAAAGTCGTTTTCATTTGATAAATTTTTAACGACTACGTTTGAAGCAACATAATCTCTAGTTTTTGTACTGATTAAATCAGTTAAAAGACTAGCAAAGAATGTTCCAGGTATAGTTTTTGTATCCTCAAAATCAAGTATTATTTTATTCTGTAAGTTTTCAGCTATTAAACCTTTAAGTATTATTGCATCTTCATTTTTTAGTTCTGATCCTATTAAATCTCTTACTTTTACTTCTTTCATAATTAATTCCTCCCAAATTTTAAAGTGTAATATAATATATTGCCTTAAATTATCTGTTTATTCTGTTTTGTTTGTTTATTCTGTCTTGTTAGTATTATAATATCAAAAAAAATATATATTGTCAACTATTTAACAAAGTTTTCATAAAAACTTCTTAATAAATTTATTGATATTTATAAATTTAGGATAAAATAAAAATTTTAGGGAAAAGTAAGTATAATAAAAAAACATCTTTATGGGCAAATTAATAGTATATCAAATTAACATTTAATTAGAGGGAGTGAATAATTTATGGCAGATGAAGAAAGAAGAAGAGAAGATACACGTACAGGTTCAGGTGCAGGGAGTATAATAGTAAGGCTCATAGTTACTGCTATTATATTAGCTATAGCATCATTTTTAACTCCAGGATTTAGTATCATAGGATTATGGTCTTATATAATAGCAGCAGTTGTTATAACATTAATAGACTGGGGAGTAGAAAGAGCTATGGGAGTAGATGCATCACCTTTTGGAAAAGGTATAAAAGGATTTCTAATTGCAGCTGTTATAATATATATAACACAGTTTATAGTTCCTAACATGAGTGTATCTATGATAGGTGCTTTACTTGCAGCACTAGCAATTGGAATATTAGATGCAGTAATTCCTGGAAGATCAATGTAAATTTATATTAAGGCCTGGTAAATTACCAGGCTTTTTATTATTAAGAAATTAAATGAACAGGATATAACAATCTGAAAATTAAATGAAAATTTAAATAAGTCATACATTTATATTTACACAAACTTATTAGTGAATTAATATTATATATATAATGTTTTTATTTTGCTAAGAAAGTAGGTGCTCGATATGAAAATTCAATTTTATGGAGCAGCCAGAACGGTTACTGGCTCATGTCATATATTAAGGATTAAAGATAAATTAATACTTTTGGATTTAGGTCTATACCAAGGCAATGGGGCTATTGAAAAAGAAAATGAGTACTTCCCCTTTAATGCAAATGAAGTAGATTATGTAATATTATCTCATGCACATATAGATCATTCAGGAAGAATACCATTACTTTATAAACGTGGATTTAAGGGACAGGTTATATGTACAGATGCCACAAAGGACCTATGTTCTGTTATGCTCCCAGATAGTGGGTATATACAGGAAGCTGAAGCGGAGTGGAAAAACAGAAAAAGAATAAGACAAGGGTTGAAAGGTATTGATCCCTTATATACTAGTAATGATGCTGTAGAATCTTTAACTTTTTTTAAGGGATACCCTTATGATAATATTATAAAGTTATTTGATGGACTTGAAATAATATTTAGGGATGCAGGACATCTATTAGGTTCTGCAATGGTGGAACTAATTGCAAAAGAAGATAATAAAGAAATACGACTTGTCTATAGTGGAGATATAGGAAATAAGGGACTTCCTATATTAAAAGATCCTTCCAAAATTAAATATGCAGATTATGTAATTATGGAAACAACCTATGGAGATAGGTTTCATACAAAAATGGAAGAGGATATGAAAAGCCTTGCATCTATTATAAAGGATACTGTAAAAAGAGGAGGAAATGTAATCATACCATCATTTGCAGTTGGAAGAACTCAAGAAGTGTTATATATGCTAAATAAATATGTGGAAAATAATGAATTAAAAAATTGTACGGTTTATGTAGATAGCCCACTTGCTACAGAAGCTACCAGCATATTTAAAAGGCATGAAAAATATTATGATGAAGAAGCAAAAAAATACCTGGAAAGAGGAGATAATCCCTTAGAGTTTAAAGGGTTAGTATTTACAAAATCTCAGCAGGAGTCATCTGAGCTAAATAAAATTCAAAATGGAGCTGTAATAATATCTGCAAGTGGTATGTGCGAGGCAGGACGAATAAAACATCATTTAAAACATAATCTATGGAGAAAGGAATGTTCAATTGTATTTGTAGGATACCAAGCAGAAGGTACCTTAGGTAGAACAATTGTTGATGGATCTAAAAAGGTTAGAGTATTTGGTGAGGAAATAGCAGTAAATGCAAAGATTTATAATTTACATGGATTATCGGGGCATGCAGATAGAAATGGTCTTTATGAATGGATTACGGGATTTGTAAAAAAGCCTAAAAGGGTATTTTTAGTTCATGGAGATGCAGAAAGTATGTTTAGTTTTAAAGAACTCATTGAAAATGAAAATATTGATTCAGAAATAATTGCACCAAATCAAGTGATAGAAATAGGAGAAGGTGACGAGATTAAATTATCTAAAAAGGATAAGCTACTAGAGATTATAAAAAATATGGATGTAGATCATATGAGCAAGGATGAAATTATAAAAATTGTAGAAAGAGAGATATAAAAGGTTGCTCTGCAACCTTTTATAATCACTATTTTTTAGGAAGAATTTCTGTCCAATAACCATCTGGATCAATTATAAAATATATGCCCATTGCTTTGTTTTCATAGCAAATACATTCCATTTTTTTATGATGTTCGTAAGCTGCATCGAAGTCATCAACCCTAACAGCAAGATGGAACTCATTTTCTCCTAAATTATAAGCTTCAGTTCTATCTTTAAGCCATGTTAATTCCAAACTGTGGGAAGTAACTCCGTCGCCTAGAAACTTTAATATAAAGCTTCCATCACTTGCTTCTTTAGTGCGCATTACTTCAAAACCTAATGCTTCTTTATAAAAATCAATACTTTTTTCAAGGTCTAAAACGTTGATGTTATTGTGGTCGAATGTAAATTTCATTATAATTCACTCCTTTGGGATGATATTTATATAAAACATTATAACCTTGTTATAAGAAAAAGAAAATGTCTGAATGAATATGAATTTTTATTAGGAAGGGTGGAGTTTTTGTGGAAAAATATAATATAAAAGTAAACTATCTTTTTAACAGCGGATTTTTAATTGAAACAGAAAATTATTTATTAATATTTGATTATTATTTAGATTCCGTTGACGGAGGACAAAATGATATAACTAATGGTGTTATTACAGAAAAAGAGTTATTTACTAATAAAAAAGTATTAGTTTTCATATCTCATGGACATGAAGATCATTTTAATCCTTGTGTTTTAGAGTGGAGAAAGAAAAGGAAAGATATAACGTATATATTAAGTAGTGATATTGAGATACAAGATAAAGATCAAAGTATAAATATAGTAGCGCCTTATGAAACTTTAAATATTGAGGGTGTTTTAATTAAGACTTATGGATCTACAGATGCAGGGGTATCATTTTGGCTTAAAGTGGATGGTGTGAATATTTTTCATGCAGGGGATTTAAATTGGTGGCACTGGTTCGATGAATCCGAGGAGTTTAATCAAAACCAAGAAAAGATATTTAAGCAAGAAATTGAAAGCATTAAAGATAACAAAGTAGATATAGTATTTTTTCCAGTAGATCCAAGACTTATAGAAAGCCATTATTTGGGTGGGGAATACTTTATAAAAGAGCTAAGTCCAAAGATATTAATACCCATGCACTTTGGCAGAAATTATGAAGTTATAAAGAAGTTCCAGTCTAAAGTGAAAAATTACGAAACCAAAGTTGTGGAGATAGCTAAAAGAGGAGAAGAAATGGTCCTTTAATGAATATTTAATATCTTATATAAGAATTGCACATAAATAAAAAGGAAAGCATTATTTATGTGCTTTCCTTTTTATTATTTTAATATAATCATTTATTTTTTTATTCCACTGATTGTATAGATCTGGTCGTACTTCTTTGAGATTCTTCATAAAGGATTTAAGTACATGCAATTTGTAAAGTCCTTTTGTTAAATGCCTTGGAAAATCTCTATTCTTTGAATAAAACTTTTTAGGATCTATGACCATGACTTCTCCATCAGGCTTTACTATTATATCTTTACAACGTAAATCAAGCTTGGAAAATTCTAATTTTTTAAATTCCTCTAATAAATCTATGAGATTTAATGACAGCTCTTTACTTAATCCAAAACGCTTTATATATTTATTTAAGGGTATTCCATCGATATAGTCTCGTATCATATAATTTCCAGACATGCCGTAAACTCTAGGAAAATACTTGTTTCCATTTACCTTTTCTAGGATATCGTACTCTTTTTTGCAACTTTCAGGATTAAAACAAATTTTAATGACTTTATCTTCAGGGAGCATATAAATTATGCCATTATGACCCTTACCAAGAAACTTACAATCTAATAAGTTTATGCGAAAATTTTCTATATAACGAGTATAGAGGGATTTATCCATAATACCTCCTTTACAAAAATGTTCAAAACTATGTAATATGTTGTTGTTATAGTATATGAAGAAGCTCGATAATTTGTTACTATATTTAGGGAAATTCCTTCGCAATTTTGTTTTTGTATGATAGAATTATAATATGTATTATACAGTCAATATAGGGGGTGCGATTTATGAAATTAAATACTTTAAAGTCTAAAATTATCTTAGGAATTATAGTCTTAGTGATTTTAGCAGGAGCAGGAACTGGAATATATAAGTTTAATAAGAATCAAGGATACAGTGATTTAATTAAAACTGCTAATAGATATATGGATGAAGGAAAGTATGATGATGCTATAAAGGTTTTTCAGCAATCATTAAATTATAAGGATGATGAAAATGTAAGAAGAAGTATCAAAGCAGCTGAGACCTTAAAGGAAGAAAAAATTATATATAATGATGGAATAAAACTTTTAAATGAAAAAAAATATTTAGAGGCAATAGAAAAGTTTAGTAAGATAACAAAAGAAGATAAAAAAATGTATAATGATGCTCAAGAGAAGATTCTTGAATGTAAGAGAGAGTATGCTACATTAAATATTAAAAACGCAGATAAGGCATTAAAGGAAAACAAGCTTGATGATGCAAATAAATATCTGCAAGAAGTATTTAAAGTTGACAGTGAGAGTAAAGAGGGACAAACTTTAAAAGCTGAAATAGAGAAGAAAAAACAAGAAGAAATTAAGAAGCAGCAAGAGTCACAAAAAGGAATTACTGTAGAAGGGGCAATTAAAATAGTTAAAAGTAAATTTCCAAGTACATCTCAAAATATGATTTATCAGTACGATCATGACAGTACTCATGATGGAAGAAGTTTTTATGTTATACATGTATTTGAAAATATGCAGACTCACACTGCAACTATGGGATGGTATGGAGTAGATAAGGAAAACGGCAAAATTTACGACGAAATATTTTCTGAGTATATAAACTAGATAATATTGAATTGTTCTATGGATTAAAAAGGAAATTGCAGTGCAATTTCCTTTTTGTTTTACTTAAGTGAAGTTCCTTTCTCATCTTGAGTTATTAATCCTTTTCTCATAAGCCCACCTAGAGCATTTTTAAAGTTATTTTTGCTCACACCAAAGGTTTTAGATATGTCATCAGGTGAGGTTTTATCATTAAAAGTCATAAATCCATCATGGGATTTTAAATATTCTAATATAGTGTCTTGAAGCTCAGTTCTTTCTTCCTTAGCACGTTTTCTTGGAGTGAGTCCTAGTTTGCCATCTTCATAAATTTTTATTACATTTAAATCTAGTATATCACCAGCATTTATTTCAGTAAAATATTCATGTCTTAAGATTACTCCTTGATATAAGTTATCTACTGCTACCATAACACTTTGGTTAGTTTGAAAGCCATAGACTGTACCTTTAACAGTATCTCCTACTTTATATGGGGATTCAGTTTGTAAGTATTTATCTATATCTGTAGTAGCTGCTATTCTTTTAGTCTTATCTAAGTATATATAAAATAAATAATTCTTATCGGTTTGTAGTCCATAAAGTTTTTCTTTAAGTGGAACCAAGATATCTTTTTCTAACCCAATATCAATAAAGCTTCCTATTTTAGTATTAGCAACAACTTTTAAGTAAGCAATTTCACCTACCTCAGCTAGAGGTTTTTTTAATGTGGCAATAACTCTGTCTTTTGAGTCTGTATAGATGAATGCATCGACCTCATCGCCTATGCTAAGTTCCATATTAAGAGCATTGCCATTTGGAAGCAAAATATCATCTGATGTTTTTCCTGTACCTGCATCTAAGAAATAGCCAAAATCAGGTCTTCTTACAATTTTTAATTTATTAAAGTTTCCTATGTTTATCAAGTTTATTACCTCGCTTTATATTATATGTAAAAATATTTTTCCTTAATTCATATCATTATATTCTACCATGTTTTTTATTAAATTAAGGTATGCTTCTCGTTATTAGTTAGTATGTAAGTTAACATCCAAGATCCTTCCTCTAAGTATTTTCTTAGGTTGGATTTTTATATTAAGATTTTTTTCATATTTTTTAATTAAGGATAATTCCACAGGTGAAATTATAGATATTGATGTACCAAAATCGCCAGCTCTTCCTGTTCGTCCTGATCTATGTAGGTATTCCTTTGGATCTGACGGTAAGTTTAAGTTGAATATATGAGTTACATTTTTTACATCTAGTCCTCTAGCAGCTATATCTGATGATATTAAAAGTTGAACCTTTCCACTTCTAAAGCCTTCCAAGGCTTTTTTTCTATCTTCTTTTGAGGTATTACTATAAATTCCTTCAGCGTTAATGTGATGGTATTTAAGCTTTATAGTGGCTAAATCCACTTCTTCATTTCTGTTTAAAAACACGATAGCTCTTTTAGGATTAATTGAAGCTATTAACTTTCTTAAGGTTTCAATTTTTTCTCTTGGATCTGAAAGAAAGTATATATGTTCAATATTTTCATTAACTGTATCAGTATCTTCAACTCTTAGAACTTCTGGCTCCTTCATAAGTTCTTTTGCTAGCGCGAATGTTTCTTCATGAATTGTTGCGGAAAATGCCATAAGCTGTCTATCTCTTAAAGTAGTTTTAATTATATTTCTTACAGTAGATAATTTATCCTTAGCAAGTAAGTTATCTGCCTCGTCTAATACAATTGTTTTAATTGTATGAGCTTTTATTTTTTTTTGAGATATAAGTTCTAGTACTCTTCCTACAGAACCTACAATTATATGAGGTTTTTCTTTTAACTTTTCTATCTGTCTTTTTGCATTAACTTCACCTATAATTGGGGTTGAAGTGATGCCTGCTTCTGAGTTTTGTGATAAAAGTTTTATTTCGCTATCTATTTGCATAACAAGCTCATGAGTTGGAGCAAGAATTAGAGCTTGCATTTCTCTTTTAGAACTATCTATGTTTTGAAATAAAGGTAATAAGTAAGCTAAAGTTTTACCGCTACCAGTTTGAGACTGGCCTACTAAATCCTTTTTTTCTAAGGCTATTGGTATAACCTTTGATTGAATTGGGGTAGGATTTATTATATCTGCTTTTTTTAATCCCTCTATTAGATTACTATTTAATCCTAATTTATCAAATGAATCTATCATAATTTCCTCCTGTGTAATAAGATAAGTTTTACTTATACTTAGTATATCATTTTTAAGATAAATTATCTCTAAAATATGATAATAGAGGAATAATCTGAAGTCAATTCCAAAGTACTTATTTATAACTAAAAAGGATTTCTACAAGTTAATCATAGTACAATATGTAAAATTGTTATATACCCAATGTATTAATAGGTTATAATAAATGATGATAATATAATATAGAGAGGAATAATAATATGGATAAATTAAATTTTGATGATTTTAATATAAGTTCGGAAATTATTGAAGCATTAAATAAGATGGGCTATGAAAATCCATCAGGGGTTCAAGAAAAGGTAATCCCTTTAATACTTGAAGATAGGGATATAATAGTAAAGTCACAAACGGGAAGTGGAAAAACTGCAGCTTTTGGAGTACCGATTTGTGAAAAAATAACATGGGAGGAAAATAAACCTCAAGCATTAGTTCTAACCCCTACAAGAGAACTTGCAATACAGGTAAAAGAAGATATTAACAATATAGGAAGACTTAAGAGAATAAGAGCTGTAGCAGTGTTTGGTAAACATCCTATGGAAATTCAAAAAAGGGAACTTAAACAAAGAGTACATATAATTGTAGGAACTCCTGGGAGAGCCATGGATCATATAGAAAGAGGAAATATAAATTTAGAAGAAATAAAATATCTTATAATAGATGAAGCAGATGAAATGCTCAATATGGGGTTCATTGATCAAGTAACAGCTATAATAGAAAGAATGCCTAAAAATAGAGTTACAGTCTTACTATCAGCTACAATGCCTGAGGAAATTGAATTGCTATGTAAAAATTATATGGCGAGTCCTATAACTATAGAAATTAATCCTGAAAGTATTACTACAGAAAGAATCGAAGAAGTTTATTATGAAACTCTTCAAAGTGATAAACTTCAGCTTTTAAATAAAATTATTTATACTGAAAGACCTGATAGTTCAATTATATTTTGTAGTACAAAAGAAGGAGTAGATAATTTAGTTAGGGATATGAAAGATAGAGGATACTCCTGCAAGGCACTTCATGGAGGTATGGAACAAAAGGATAGAATTGACATCATGCAGCAATTTAAAAGAGGAGAATTTACCTTTCTAATAGCAACAGATGTAGCAGCTAGAGGAATCCATGTTGAGGATATTACCCATGTAATTAATTATGATACTCCTGTAGAAAAGGAAAGCTATGTTCATAGAATTGGAAGAACAGGTCGTGCAGGTAATAAAGGCAAAGCTATAACCTTTGTATCTCCAAGGGAAGAGAGAATGTTAAGCACTATAGAAGATTATGTAGGGTATAAGATTCAATTGGGGAAAATTCCATCTGAAGAAGAAGTTCAAGAAGGTAAGAAAATTTTTAAAGAAAAATCAAAGTCTAAGCCTAAATTAAAAGTTGATAAAAGTGCATCTCTTAATAAAGAAATTACAAAGATACATATTAATGCGGGAAAAAAGAAAAAGATAAGAGCAGGAGACATAGTTGGAACTATTACAAGTATTGAAGGAGTTAGCGCTGAAGATATAGGAATTATAGATGTTCAAGATAACTTTTCTTATGTAGATATACTTCAGGGAAAAGGGAAAATTGTACTAAAGGAACTTCAAGATAAAACAATTAAAGGTAAAAAAGTTAGAATTCAAAGAGCAGTTAAGTAAAAAGGTGAAATAAGCTGAATTTATTTAAAAAGTTTAATTATAACTAGACTTAATGTTGCAAGTAAATATATTGTATCTATATAATAGTGTATAAAATAAATAATTGAGGTGAAAAAGGTTTAATGTTTGACTTAGATGATTGTATTGGAATTATAACTAGTAGAAGTACTAAAGAAATTACGGATGCTTTTAGTAGTAAAGTAGAAGCTTGTGGTATCACAAGAGTACAGTGGATAGCTATTTATTATATAGGAAAAGAAGAAGGAATAACTCAAAAAAAGTTGGGAGAAAAAATGGATTTAAAAGAATCTACTGTTGCTAGATTAGTTGATAGAATGGAAAAGGAAGGTACGGTAGAAAGACTTAAGGATACTAGTGATAAAAGAATAACTAGGTTATATTTAACTAAGCTTGGAAAATATAAAAGAGAAGAAATACTTCCTATAGGTGAAAGTTTTTCAAAGGAAGGAATTGAAGGGATAAGTGAAGAACATTTAAATATATTTAAAGAGGTTCTAAACAAAATTGTGTCAAATACAAAAAAGAATGTTAAATAAGTAACAGTTTTGTTTAAATAAGTATTGTTTATACCACTGAGAGGTGGTATAATTTATACGGAAGTACTTGCCATGGCAAGTATTAGCGTGTAAAGTAAATGTTTAAAATAGGGGGAAGATTTATTATGAGTAAAAATCCAAGAGAAATGTTAAATGCCTTTATGGGAGGATTACAAGAAGTAGGAGTAACAAATGGGGCAAGTGTAGAAGCATTCATGGGTCTTTTAGGAGCTGCTTATACACCAGGAGCTGTAGACGTTAAGACAAAAGAACTTATAAGCGTAGCAATAGCAGCCTATAACCGCTGTGAATACTGTATAGTATTTCATGTATTTAAAGCATTAGAAGCAGGTGCTACTAGAGAAGAAATAATGGAAGCTGCAATGGTTGCAGTTGCATTTGGTGGTGGCCCATCAATGGCATATAGTGTAACTTTACTTAAAGATTCAATAGATGAATTTGAAAAGGATTTTAAATAACATATAGTTTAACGAATGTAGATATTATTCTATAAATAGTGGCCCTGTAAATCTAGATTATAAGTATAGATTTGCAGGGTCATATGTCTAATGCAAATAGTTTTTAGTAAAAGGTTTGAATTCGTAGCTATGAATTAATAACTGTTTAAATAGGGAGGAAAGAGTAATGGTAGATTTAAAGATAGAAAAGCTGGCTGGGCATAGTAAGAGTGGGAAAGTGGGTAAAATGAGCGTAAAAGTAAGTGATGAAGTAAAAGAGGGACAGGTTATTTTCCAAGTTGAATGTGATAAGGGTAATGCTCAAGTAAAATCAAACTGTGCTGGAGTATTAGAGAGCCTAAAAGTTAAAGAAGGAGATACAGTTAATATAGGAGATATAGTGGCTCGTATAGATGGAGTTATAGAAGAAAAAGATTGTGAAAATACAAATGCAATAAAGAAAACTGCAGAGACTAAGTTACCAGATAATAAATCTAAAAAATCTAACTTTGACTATTTTGGATCAATTCTAAAACCTGTAAAAAGGGAACTAGAGTGTGATTTAACAGTTATAGGAGCAGGGCCAGGGGGATATGTGGCAGCCATATATGCAGCAAAACAAGGTTTGAAAACTATTATTATTGAAAAGGAAGAAGTAGGAGGAACTTGTTTAAATGTAGGATGTATACCAACAAAGGCATTGGTAAGATCCTCTGAGGTATTTGATAATATAAAACACAGTGAAGAATTTGGAATTAAGGTATCAGATGCATTGGTAGACATGGAAAAAGTTATAGAAAGAAAAAATGGGATAGCTAAAAAACTTACAGGTGGAGTGGATTTTTTATTACAGAAAAATTCTATAGAAAAGATTTCAGGAACAGGAGAAATATTAGATAAAAATAAGGTTTTTGTAAAGGGAAAAAGGGAAGAAGTTACTATAAGTACGAAAAATATAATTATTGCAACGGGCTCAAAAATTGCAAGTATTAACATAGATGGTTTTGATGGAACTAAGGTTATAAATAGTACTGAAGCATTGGATATGAAGAAGTTGCCTAGGAGTATGGTAATTATCGGCGGTGGAGTTATCGGAATGGAATTTGCATTTATATATTCTAACTTAGGTGTGGATATATCAGTAGTTGAATATATGCCGAACATTCTTTGCACAATGGATGAAGATGTATCTGATGAAATAGTATCTATAGCAAAAGAAAAAGGCATAAAGTTCTTTACATCATCAAAAGTAACAAGTGTTAAAGAAAGCGAAGATGATAAAGCTATTGTGTACTTTGATATGAACGGCAAGGAAAAACTTATAACCTGTGATAAGGTTTTGGTGGCTATTGGAAGAGAACCAAATATTGAGGGACTAGGAATTGAGAAAGTTGGTATAGAATTAAATGAAAATAAAAAGGGAATAAAGGCTGATGATAAATTAAGAACAAATGTTGAAAATGTTTATGCTATAGGGGATGTAAATAATAAAATAGGACTTGCACATGTAGCATCTCATGGAGCAATTGTGGCTGTAGACAATATCTTAGGAAAAAATAGCGAGATGGATTACTCTGCGGTTCCAAGTGTAGTTTATACTACTCCAGAAGTTGCAACAGTGGGAATGACAGAAAAAATGGCAGTGGCTGCAGGAATTAATATTAAAATTGGTAAGTTCCCATTTATGGCTAATGGGAAGGCTTTAACTCATGGTGAAGACAAGGGTTTTGTAAAAGTTATTAAAGACAGTAACACAAATAAACTTATCGGAGCTTCCATAGTAGGAGCTAATGCTTCAGATTTAATTGGGGTGTTAACCTTAGCTATTAAAAATAACATTACAGAAGAGCAGATAAAGGAAACTATAGTTGCTCACCCAACTACAGGGGAAGCTATTCATGAAGCTGTATTGTCCTTAGAAGGTGGTGCAATTCATTTTGATAGCTAAAAGAACAGTAGTGGTTTCAGAAAGTTATAATCCATACTTTAACTTATCCCTAGAAGAGCATTTGTTTAATAATGTAAATAAGGATGAAATAATACTTTATTTATGGAGAAATGAAAATACAGTAGTTATAGGCAGAAATCAAAACCCATGGAAAGAGTGCAACTTAGAGCTTTTATCAAAATTCAATGGAAAGGTAGCTAGAAGATTATCTGGTGGGGGAGCTGTTTATCACGATCTAGGGAATTTAAATTTTACCTTTATAACTTGTGAGGAAAATGAGGATTTAAATAAACAGCTTTCAGTAATTATAAAAGCCTTAAATAATTTGAATATAGAAGCAACCTTTTCAGGGAGAAATGATATTTTAATTAATGGTAAAAAAATATCAGGAAATGCTTTTTATACGGACGAAGGTAGATATTATCATCATGGAACATTACTTTATGACATAGATGTAGAAAAGGTAACTGAAATATTAACTCCATCAACTCACAAGTTAACATCAAAGGGAATAGATTCTGTAAAAAGTAGAATTACAAACTTAAAGAATCATAAGGAAGGTTTAACAATAAATTACATTAAGGAATCTGTAGTAAAATCCTATGAAAAACATTATGGACACATAAATAATGTGGGTTATGTGGATGAAAAAAATTTAGATCTTAATAACTTCATAAAAAAATATTCAAGTGATGAGTGGATTTATGGAAATAGTCCAAGTTTTAATGTAGCTATAGATAAAGCATTTGATGAAGGGAAAATAGAATTAAATATTTCTTTAGAAGAGGGTAAAATAACTCACTGCAAAATATATACAGATTCTCTGTTTACAAAGGAATTTGATATAACTGAGAATGTACTAAAAGGTTGCAAGTTTAACAGAGATGATATGTTAAAGGTTTTGGAACAAAATAAATACTTATTTTCTCCTAAAGGAAAAGTTATATTAGATAGAATAAAAGAAATTATACAAGAAAGTATTACAAATATAATTTAAGGTAAGTTTTAAAGTAAGCATAGATATTTATAACTTAATAGTCAATGTTTCATTGTTGTGTAAAGCTCTAATCTAGCAGAACTTTACACAACAACTATTTCATATATATCATTATCTATGATTAATACTTAATTGCCATCCTCTGTTCAATTTTATCTAGTATAGTAGAAAAAACTGTACTCATTACCCAATACATTATTGCAATTGCAATGTAAAAAGGCATTACTACTAAGTGTTTTGATATAAGCAGCTGAGAGGCTCGTAATAATTCAGTTACTGTAATGGTAGAAATTAAGGAGGTTTCCTTTAGCATACCAATGAATGTATTTCCCATAGGCGCAATTGCTATTCTGCTTGCTTGGGGAAGTATTATTCTTTTCATTGCTTGGGAGTAACTCATTCCTAAGGATACAGCAGCTTCCATTTGACCTTTAGGAACAGAAAGTATTGCTCCCCTTATAGTTTCAGATAAAAAAGCACCAATGTTTATGCTTAGTGAAATAAGTGCAGCTGTTAATGGGTCAAGGGATATTCCAAAGTCAGGTAGTCCAAAATAAATTATAAATATTTGAACTAGCAGTGGAGTACCACGAATTATTGAAACATAGGTTTTAGCAAGCCTAGAAACTAATCCATTTCCTCTTAACCTAGCAACTGCAATTAACAGACCAATGATTAATCCGAAAAACATTGAAACAAGGGTTATAAACATTGTATAATATGCACCTTTTAATAGAAATCCAAACTCATTTATAACTAATTCCATGATGACCTCCTTAATTACTTAAAGTATTACATGTTAGGTTCAACTCCAAACCATTTCATAAATATTGCCTTATATGTTCCATCAGCCTTCATATCTTCTAACGCTTTATCTACAGCAGCCAAAAAATCAGGATTTTCTTTTCTCATAGCCATTCCTGCAAAGTCGGCTTTTATAGCAGTTCCTACAGCTTTAATCTTTAGGTTGTTTTTATCGACAACAGGCTTTATGGCAAAAAGGTTGTTAACTGTTGCATCAATTCTTCCAGTATTTAAATCCAGTAATGTAGTTATTACATCATTATAAGTTACAATTTCAAATGTACCTACCTTAGGCATTACAACATCTCTTAAATACTTTTCATCATTAGTACCAAGACCTACACCAATTTTCTTTCCTTTAAAATCATCAATAGATTTAATAGTTGTATTATCGTTTTTAACAATTACGTTAACCTCATTTTTTATGTATGGCTTAGAGAAATCCATTGTCTTTTTTCTTTCATCGGTAATTGCCATTTGGCTTATTACTATATCAAATTTACTTTTTTCAAGTCCACCAATCATGCTAGACCAGTCATTTGTTATAAATTCAGCTTGTACACCAATTCTTTTAGCAACTTCTTTCGCCATATCTGCATCGAATCCATCAACTTCATTTTTATCATTCATAAAGTTATATGGAGGATATGTACCCATAAGACCAACTTTCATTTTTTCAGATTTTTTTATTTGATCTAGTAGTGAAGCTTTAGTTGACTCTTCTTTTTTTGTTCCACAGCCAACAAATATAGCTGATGCTACAGTAACTGTAGCAAGTATACTTAATATTCTTTTTGATATTTTATTCATTTAAAAAATCATCCTTTCATATTGGGTATTTATTATTGAGTATCTAATATGAATTTAAATATATTATTGCTTTTCAAACTCCGGATTTTAAAAAACAAAAAAACTCCTGCCTCCATTACAGAGGCAGAAGTATACTTCCGCGGTTCCACTCTGTTTATCATGTAAAAACAAGATACATGATAACTCTTTTTTAGTATTGGTACAAACATACCTCAATGCTAT
This sequence comes from Clostridium pascui, assembly GCF_016908015.1. Classification (GTDB taxonomy): domain Bacteria; phylum Bacillota; class Clostridia; order Clostridiales; family Clostridiaceae; genus Clostridium_AK; species Clostridium_AK pascui. The sequence goes on along the minus strand of NZ_JAFBDB010000003.1, from coordinate 150,732 downwards.
AACGGGCATTCCCGCTGAAGTCTACTAGATTTCGATTCAGTGCTCAGAGATGCACTTCAATTACTTTCTACTCAAAATTCCTCACACCAAATGGAATTCCTCTCTGCAGGTTTCTTGTAATTTACTCTTCTCATCATTGCAACTTTAAAAGTTAAATTATGTTATAAATTATAGTTTCAATTTTAAAATCTGTCAATACATGTGATGAAAAAACTAATGCATGAGATTTAACATGGCATGAGGTATAAAGTTTTTATTAGATAAGTATATTTTATATAGTAGCTATTATGAGGTGAATAATTAATGAATGAGTTCCCTGATTTAGAAAACAAGATATGGAAGGCTTCAGATAAGATTAGATATTTACACAAGAAAATATATTTTTCTACATGTCCCTTTGAAAAGTGCTATTATGATTATTTGCTAAAGAAGGAAATAAGTGATTTAGAAAGGTTTTCTGATTATTTCATTAGACATGAATTTAATCAATATAGAGCTACTAGCAGAGAGGTAAGTGATACTCCGCAAAGGGAATTTACTTTAGAGGAATTAGCAACCTATGATGGTTCTATGGGGAGACCTGCTTATGTAGCGGTAAATGGAATTGTTTATGATGTAAGTTTAGAAAAAACTTGGGGAGGAGCTACTCACTTTGAATTAGTTGCAGGAAAGGATTTAACAGGAGCATTTCAAGGGTGTCATGGAAATTTAGAAGTTTTAAGAAATTTACCTAAGGTAGGAATTTTGAGAAGTTAAGGATCCATAGTCACTAATCACTAATTTCTAGTTGGTGCCAATAAATCTAGAAAACATAATCCTTAGATCCTAGAGAGGGGGAGTGAAATGCAAGACAAAATCTGTCCCATTATGGAGGGCAAGGGCAGAATTCCAAGGAAAGTTATAGATTTTACAATTCAAGGAATAAGGGAAGGTAAATTTAAAAAGATGAACCTTATTTGGCTTGAGGCATGTGGGTGTTCTGGAAACATTATCTCATTGCTAAATGCAGAAGATCCGGATGCGATTTATTTGTTAAGTGAAATGGTAAATTTAACTTATAATAATAGTCTTATGGTACAAGAGGGTAAGAGAGCTTTTGAAAAGTTTTTGCAAACTTTAGATACTGAATTTATTTTAGTGGTAGAAGGTGCAGTTGCTACAAAGGATAATGGACTTTATGATGTAGTGGCTAGATATAACGGTAAGCTTGTAACAGGTATGGAGGCTGTAAAAATGGCAGGAGAAAAGGCCAAGTATGTTTTGGCAGTGGGCTCTTGTGCAGCTTATGGAGGCCCCTCTGCTGCAAGACCAAATCCATCTGAAAGTAAAAGCGTACCTGAATTTTTGGAAAATAGAAAAGTTATAAGAGTTCCAGGATGCCCAAGTCATCCTCAGTGGATTGTAGGAACTATAGCTCATATATTATCCTTTGGAAGACCAGAGCTTGATAGAGAAAATAGACCTGTACTTTTTTATGGGGTGACTATTCATGATAGATGTGAAAGAAGAAGTTATTTTGATAAAGGTATATTTGCAAAGAAGCTAGGAGATAAGGAATGTATGTTTAAGCTTGGATGCAGGGGGCCTATAACTAGAACAGATTGCCCAATAAGAAGATGGAATGAAAGTATAAATTGGCCTATAGGTAATAATACTCCATGTATAGGGTGTGCTAGAAATGGATTTCCAGATTCCATGGAACCATTCGTTAGATATTAAAACTTTAGGAGGGATTTATGGGGGAAAAGATTGTAATAAATCCACTTACTAGAATTAGTGGATTTTTAGAAATAGAAGTTACTGTAGAAAATCATAAGGTAATAGATGCCAAGTCTAGTGGAATGCTCTTTAGAGGATTTGAAAAAATGCTTCAAGGGAGATCCCCGCTTGATGCAACATATTTTACTGAAAGAATATGTGGTATTTGTTCTGCTGCACATTCTATAGTATCTACTACCGCAGTAGAAGATGCGTTAAATATAGTACCAAATGTCAATGACTCTATGGTCAGGGAGATAATCCATGGATGTGAGTTTTTGCAAAATCATTTGAGGCATTTTTATCAATTTACCTTTCCAGACTATGTAAGAGGTCTTAAAGTTAATCCAGCCTATGAGGAAAGAGGAGTAGATTATAGGCTTCCTGAAGTTTTAGATAAAAAGCTAAGTGAAAATTATTTAGAGTCAATAAGATATAGTAGAGATGCGCATAAAGCCTTAGCTATTTTAGGGGGAAAAGCTCCTCACAATCATGGAGTATTTGTAGGAGGAGTTACAGTAAATATAGATGCTTCAAAGCTTATTGAGATAAAGTCCTTAATATCAGGAATCAAAAGTTTTATAACAAATGTAATGATTACTGACGTAGACATCATAGCTAAATATTATAATGATTATTTTTATAATGGAGAAAGCTTTGGAAATCTTATGAGTTATGGGGTTTTTGATAATTCCTTTGATGAGCCTTTTGTATATGTGAAGCCACAGATTTTAATTGGTGGAAAAAGGTATACTTTAAATGAAAAGTATATTACAGAAGGGGTATATAATTCTTGGTATGAAGGAAATAGAGAAAATATAAGACCTGAAGAAGAATATACTGAGACAAACGTGTATAAGGAAAACGCATATACCTTTATTAAAGCACCAAGATATGCAGGATTTCCAGTGGAGGTGGGACCTTTAGCTAGAATGTATTTAAGTGGGGGATATACCAGAGGAATTTCCACTATGGATAGAACCATTGCAAGGGTACTTGAAGCAGATAAAGTATGTGATATAATTTTAAATCTTTTAGATAAATTAAAAATGGAGCCTACAAATCAAACTCAGCATCAAATTCCAGATAAGGCTCAAGGCATAGGTCTTAGAGATACCACAAGAGGAGCATTAGGTCATTGGATAGCCATAGATGATAAAAAGATTAAAAATTATTCCATTATAACTCCTACGGTTTGGAACTTATCCCCTACAGATTCAAGGGGAGTAAAAGGTGTGGTGGAAAAAGCATTAATAGGAACTCATATTGAAGATAGCAAAAATCCTGTAGAAATTGGAAGAATAGTTAGAACCTTTGATCCCTGCGTTTCCTGTGCAACCCATGTTATAAGTAACAATAATCCTGATATTACTATAAAAATTGTTTAAGTATGATAAAGATTATTGCCATAGGAAATAGGCTTATGGGGGATGATGGAATAGCACTTAAGGTTTTAGAAAATATAGATAAGGATATTAAAACACTAAAGGGAGATAGAGAAGTAAATGAGGAAATAGAAGTGATTATTGGAGAAACGGATTTTATATACTGTTTAGATAATATTGATAATAATGACTTTATAATAATTCTAGATAGTACAGCTTTAGGAGTAAATCCGGGCAGCATTACAACACTCTCCTTTAATGAATATAAAAGATACTTAAATTGTGTCTCTCAACATGGATTAAATCTTGTTAATATGTTGATAAGTTATAAAAAAAATGTGGATGGAATTATTATTGGAATTGAAGCCAGTGATATTGACTTTAATTTCGATATTTCTGATACTTTAAAATTGAAATTCAGCGACATATGCAGGAATGTGTTAGAAAAGATAATGAGGATTTTAGTTGATTTTAGGACGGGTGATTAAAATGCATGAAGTGTCAGTGGCTTCGGAAATACTTCAAATTGTTTTGGAGAATGCTAAGGAAAGCAATATAAAAAAAGTAGATAAAATAATACTACAAGTAGGGGAGTTCACCTGTATTGAGGACTCCTTATTACAATTTGCATTTGAAGCAATGAAGGAAAAAGGCATATGTGAAAATGCACAGCTTTTTATAAAAAAAATAAAAGCTACTTCATATTGCGATAACTGTAAGGAGGAGTTTGAAGTTAGCTATAGAAATAGGCTTTGCCCTAAATGCAATAACTTTGGATGCAATATAGTAAAGGGATATGAATTATACCTAGAGAGTATAGAGGGGGAGTAAATTTGAAGAGAGTGTTTATAGGTGAAAAGGTTCTTAAAAATAATGATAGCATAGCAGCAAAAAATAGACGGCTTTTAAATGAAAAAGGTGTGTTCACTATAAATTTGTTAGGATCTCCTGGTTCTGGAAAGACTTCAGTACTAGAACAAATAATAAAGCTGACTAAAGAAAAGATAAATATGGCTGTAATAGAAGGTGATTTATACACAACTAAGGATGCAGAAAGAATAGAGAAACAAGGGGTAGATGTGGTGCAAGTAAACACAGGGGGAGCCTGCCATTTGGATGCATCTATGGTTGAAGAAGCCCTTGAGGAAATAAATGTAAATCAGTTACACCTTTTAGTTATAGAAAATGTAGGTAATTTAGTTTGCCCTGCATCCTTTGACTTGAGTGAAGATATGAAGGTTATAGTTATGAGCGTAACAGAGGGAAATGACAAACCGCTAAAATATCCAGCCATGTTTCAACGCTCAAAGATTTTGATACTCAATAAGATGGATATGATAAAACTTACAAACTTTGATATGGAAGAGTTTTATACAGATGCAAAATCAATAAATGGGGATATAAAAATTTTTGAAGTTTCTTGTACAACCGGAGAAGGAATCGATAATTTATGTGATTATATTAAGTCGATGATAAATCAAAAATAGATTTTAAATAAAAGCCTTTTGTTAATAAGTAACCGAAATAATGAGTTAGGGAATGGAGGGCTTATGAAAGAAGTTATAAGAAAATATATAACCGTAAAAGGAGTAGTCCAAGGAGTTGGATTTAGACCCTTTGTGTATAAGCTGGCTCAAGATAACAATCTAAATGGGTGGGTAAATAATAGTTCAAGGGGGGTGTATATAGACATAGAAGGGCAAAAGAATAATGTTTTATGTTTTATACAGAAGCTAAAGGATTCTCCCCCAAGCTTATCTAAAATAGATGAAATATCTGTGGAGGATAGAGAAAATATATATTATAAGGGTTTTGAAATACGTGATAGTAAGGAAGAAGAAAATGCAATAACATATATATCACCAGATATAGGCATATGTGAAGATTGCTTAAGGGATATAATGGATAGTCAAAACAAAAGATACAGATATGCCTTTACCAATTGTACAAACTGCGGCCCTAGATTTTCCATAATAAAAAAGCTTCCCTATGATAGAGTAGTTACCACCATGGATGAATTCCAAATGTGTGATGCTTGTTATGAAGAGTACACAAATCCTCTAAATAGAAGATTTCATGCTCAGCCTAATGCCTGCATAGAGTGTGGGCCAAAATTAGAACTTATAAATAACAAAGGTGAAAGAATATATTTGGGTGATGAAGTAAAAGAAACTATTAAACTTATTAAAGAAGGAAAGATAATCGCTATAAAGGGCATAGGTGGATTTCACCTAGTTTGTGATGGTAAAAACGAAGAAGCTATTAAACTGCTTAGAGATAGAAAGAATAGGCCTAAGAAGCCATTGGCATTAATGATAAAAGATGTTGAAACTGTAAAGAATCATTGCTATTTAAGTGAAAAAGAAGAGAGTACATTAAAAGACAATAAAAGATCTATAGTTTTATTAAGTAAAAGAGAAGAAAATTTACCAATAAATATAGCACCTAATAATAAATGTTTTGGAGTAATGTTACCCTATACCCCACTCCATTATCTTTTATTTGAGTATGACATAGAAGTTTTAGTTATGACTAGTGCAAATGCAGCTGGTCTTCCAATGATATATAGGAATTCTGAGGCATTAGATAAGCTAAGGAATATTGCAGATTATTTTTTATTGCACAATAGAGATATACATATGCCTGTGGATGATTCTATAGTCAAAGTTATTTTGAATGAAGAAAGGGTAATTAGAAGTTCTAGGGGATATGCGCCAATTTATATTAAACAAAAGGGGATAAGGGATATTTTGGCTTGCGGCTCTCAGTTAAAAAATACCTTTGCCCTATCTAAAAATGAAAATATAATAGTAAGCCCTTATATAGGTGATATGGAAAATATAGAAACCTATGATAACTTTGAAAAAAATGTAGAGCATATTAAATGTATATACAATATTAAGCCTAAAATAATAGCTTATGACATGCATCCAAGTTATTGGTGTAGAGAATATGTAGAGAATCAGAACACAATAAATATGGAAGTTCAGCATCATCATGCCCATATAGTAAGTTGTATGGTTGAAAATAATATCAAAGAAAAGGTTATTGGAATAGCTTATGATGGGGTAGGCTATGGAACAGATGGAACCATTTGGGGCGGGGAATTTATAATATGTGATTATAAGGATTTTAAAAGAATAGCACACTTGAATTATGCACAAATGCCAGGAGGAGATACAGCAACCAAGGAACCTTGGAAGATGGCTGTGAGCTATATTTATGAAGCTTATAAGAATAGTGAATCTAGGGCTTTAATAAGTAATGAAGATATTTTAAGTACCAAAAATTATGTTGAAGATATAAATAGCATACAGAAAAATATTCCTAAAGTTTTAAAGGATAATAATATAAAATCCATAATTACCATGATAAAAAATAATATAAACTCTCCTAAATGTTCAAGTATGGGAAGATTATTTGATGCAGTGTCTGGAATGTTAGGGTTTCTAGGCAAAGTGACCTTTGAGGGGGAAGCAGCAATATTTTTGGAAAACATTGCTGATAAAAATGAACAAGGTAGCTACGATTATGAAATAATATATCAAGATAAGGATTATATAATAAACACAAGCAAAGCAATACAGGAGATAATTCAGGATATAAATAATGGAGTAGGGCTTGATATTATATCTAAAAGGTTTCACAATACTGTAATAGACTTTACAGTGAAAATGTGCAGTATTTTACGAGAGGCTTTAAATATAAATAAGGTAGTATTAAGCGGGGGAGTGTTTCAAAATGAAATAATTCTTAAGGGGGTATATGAAAAATTAAATTATAAAGACTTTGAAGTATATACCCATAAATCCATACCTTGTAATGACAGTGGAATATGTCTTGGGCAAATAGTTATAGCTAATTCAAAGTTTAGGGAGGAATAACCTTATGTGTATAGCAGTTCCTGTGGAAATTATAGAGATATATGAAAATGAGGCCTTAGTAAACTTTATAGGAGTAAAAAAGAAAGTGAATACTTCATTAATAGAAGATATAACCTTAGGAGATTATGTACTTCTTCATGCAGGATGCGCTATAGAGAAGCTTAATAAGGAAGAAGCAGAGGAGACTCTAAGGATATTTGAATCGCTAATTACTAATTTCTAGTTTCTAGTTTTTAGCCAATTGAAGTGCTTAGACTTATTAAAAATAGTTAACTTAGGGATTGGAGATTGTTATGAAGTATATAAATGATTTTAGAAACTACAAATTATCACAAAGGGTTATAAAAGAAATAGAAGCTTTAACGGATAATAACATTACTATAATGGAGGTTTGTGGTACCCATACTATGTCTATATGTAAAAATGGAATAAAAGAACTTTTGCCTAAAAATATAAGACTTATATCGGGACCTGGCTGTCCTGTATGTGTAACCCCACAAAGTTATATAGATGCATCCATAGAGCTCTCTAAGAGAAAGGATGTTATAATTACAACTTTTGGAGATATGATAAATGTTCCAGGAAGTTCAAGTTCTCTTAAAACTCAAAGAGCATTAGGATCAGAGATTAAAGTAGTATATTCTCCATTGGATTCTTTAAAAATTGCAAGGCAAAACTTGGATAAGGAAGTAGTGTTTTTGGGTGTAGGCTTTGAAACTACAGCGCCAATTATAGCTCTTTCTATTTTAAAGGCTAAAGATGAAAATATAAGTAATTTTAGTGTGTTTCAATGCATAAAAACCATGCCAAATGTTATGAAAAAGCTAGTAGAAGATAAAGAAATTAATATAGATGGATTTTTGTGTCCAGGCCACGTAAGTGCGATTATAGGGGCTAGGGCCTTTGAGTTTTTATCTAGTGAGTTTAATATCCCATGTGTAGTAGCAGGATTTGAATATAATGATATAATATATGCTATTTATATGATAGCTAATATTATAGCTAAAGGAGAAAGTGAAATTAAAAATATATACGGCAGGTTTGTTAAATATGAAGGGAATGAAAAAGCCCAACATATTATAAGTAAGATATTTACTTCATCAGGTAGTAGTTGGAGGGGGCTTGGATATATAGATGGTACAGGCCTTGAACTTAATGAAGAATATAAAAACTATGATGCAAAGGAAAAGTTCAACTTAAACATGGTAAATTTAGATATAGCCACAGGCTGTATTTGTGAAGAAGTATTAAAAGGCATTAAAGAACCTACAGATTGTAAATTGTTTCATAGGGTGTGCAATCCATCAAACCCAGTAGGCGCTTGCATGGTATCACAAGAGGGGGCATGTGGTATTTATTATAAATTTAGATTAGATAAATAGATAATTCAAATAAAAGGTATATGAGGTGGAAAAAGTATGAATTTAATTACTTTATCTCATGGAAGCGGTGGAATAAAGACTCACAATCTTATTAAAGATATATTTTATCACTATTTTAAAAATGATATACTACTTCAACAAAATGATGCGAGCATACTACATAAGTTAAGCGGCAAAATAGCGGTAACTACAGATTCCTTTGTGGTAAGCCCTACATTCTTTAAAGGTGGGGATATAGGAAAGCTTTCTATATGTGGTACTGTAAATGATTTAGCGGTAAGTGGAGCCAAGCCTTTATATATTACGGCAGGATTTATATTAGAAGAAGGACTTTCTATAGATATTTTAGAAAAAGTAGTTATATCTATGGCCGAAACTGCAAGGAAAGCTGATGTTTATATAGTTGCAGGAGATACAAAGGTTGTAGAAAGGGGCAAGGGAGATAAAATATATATAAACACCACAGGCATAGGAATAGTGGAAGATAACAAAGAGGTTTTGGGAATAGAAAAAATAAAACAAGGGGACAAGGTTATAATAAGTGGAACTCTAGGAGATCATGGAATGTGCATAATGAGTGAAAGAGAAGAACTAGGTTTTGATGTAAGCATAAAAAGTGACTGTGCACCATTAAATGATATTACAAGGAATATATTAAGTGTAAGTAAAAATGTGAAAATAATGCGAGATCCAACTCGTGGGGGACTTGCTACCACCTTAAATGAAATAGCGGAGCAAAGAGGCATTAGTATAATGCTTTATGAAAAAGAAATACCTGTAAAAAAAGAAGTTTTAGGCATGTGTGAAATGCTAGGGTTTGATCCACTATATGTAGCCAATGAAGGAAAAATTGTATTGATAGTGTCGAATGAAGATGCAGAAACAGTTTTAAATGTAATGAAGAAAAATTCTTTAGGAGAAGATGCTAAGATCATAGGAGCGGTTATAAATGATGGAAAGGATAAACTTTACTTGAAAACTGAAGCTGGTGGGACTAGAATACTTAATATGTATGAAGAAGAAATGCTGCCAAGGATATGCTGAAAATTATGTAACAATAAACTCATATCTGTATGGTGTTTCTGTAGTTGTAACATGGTAAATTCAATAAAGATAAAGACTTCCAGTTGATATTGATTTAAAATATTAACTGGAAGATTTTTATATGTAATTATTCTGATTGTTCTTCAGGAAGGTTTACAACTTCTAAATTGCTATTTCTATTATCTAAGGTATTAAAATTTATATGGTGAACAGTTATATCTTGGTTATTTCCCATAATAAATTTATCTAAGTGGATTCGGCCCTTAGGAGTATTTGCAACAGCCCAAGGCTTTTCGCCTATTCTATGATAAACCCATGGATATCCATTGTTTAGCACTCTATATAAATCCTTCTTATCAATTATAGCGCGGCCTTTCTCAATACCGTTGTTGTCTCTAAGTACTATCTCAGCAGTTTCATCAAATTCTTTATAGTCATTGTAGGAATTTTTATTGTATATTTCTAAATTAGATTTTCTGTTATCTAAAGTATCTCCGTTTAAATGTCTTATAGGAGTTTTAGTAGATACACCTAAAATAAATGAATGTAAACTTTCCTTTTGTTTTTCTTGAGGTATGTAATGCATAGCTAAATAACTGTTAAAATCTTTATGCCACTGAGCAGCCCAGCCACCTCTATCAAGGACTCTTTGTAAATCTTCAGCATCTATTTTAGCATCAATTATTGCGCCGTCTTTTTTAACTAATTTTAAGTAGGCAATATCTCCTTTTATTTCATATTCATTATTTTTAATTTCAAATTTCTTTTTAATGATAAAGCACCTCTTTCTTTTGTTTTACAATAAACATTAAATCCGTTCAGTGATATATTATAACACAATTATGTATAATATATTTGCCAAATTTACAAAGATTTAATCATAATATTAGAACCAGAAGAATTAAGGATATGATTGACTTATGGCGGTTATTACTATATTAAATTTTAAAATCTCTAACATATTGAGTAGAAAAGTTTTGTAGAATTTTTTAAACATATTGTATTTTAAAATTAATTAATATATTATATATGGTATACATTTCATGCGGTAATAAGTATTTGCTGTATATACATATACTTATTATGCAGATGTGGGGTATTAAGTTTATAAACAAAATATTATAAAAAATTTAAGGGGGCATACTTATGAAATCTATTATTACTGTTTTAGGAAAAGACAGAACAGGCATCATTGCAGGGGTAAGCAATGTATTAGCCGAAGCTAATGTAAATATTCTAGATATAAGTCAAACGATTTTACAAGAGTATTTTACTATGATTATGCTAGTTGACCTATCTAATTCATCAAAGTCTTTTAAGGAATTGAAAGATATTTTAGATTTAAAGAGCAAAGAAATGAATTTATCTATTAAAATTCAGCATGAAGACATATTCAATTCAATGCATAATATATAAGGTAGGTGCAGATATGATTAATCAAAACAAAATAATTGAAACAATTAAAATGATAGAAAAAGAAAAACTAGATATTAGAACTATAACTATGGGAATTTCTCTAATGGATTGTTGTGATTCAGATGGAAAAAGGGCTCGTCAAAAAATATATGATAAGATTACAAGATATGCTGAAAGGTTAGTTAGTGTTGGAAATGAAATAGAAAGAGAATACGGAATTCCTATCATAAATAAAAGAATATCTGTAACTCCTATATCTTTAGTTGCTGGGTGCTCTGGTGATGAAAACTATGTTGAATTTGCTAAAATATTAGACAAAGCTGCTTCTACTGTGGGAGTTAATTTTATAGGTGGTTTCTCAGCTCTAATACATAAAGGTTATTCAGAAGGAGACAGAAAGTTAATTGCATCTATTCCAGAGGCTTTAAGCGTAACAGAAAAGGTTTGTTCTTCTGTTAATATAGCTACAAGTAGAGCAGGAATAAATATGGATGCAGTAAGAGATATGGGAGAAGTTATAAAGAAAACAGCAGAACTTACTAAAGATACGGATGGCCTTGGATGTGCTAAACTTGTAATATTTGCGAATGCAGTTGAAGATAATCCATTTATGGCAGGCGCTTTCCATGGTGTTGGAGAAGCAGAATGCGTCATAAATGTAGGGGTAAGCGGACCTGGTGTTGTAAAGAAAGCGCTTGAGTCTGTTAAAGGGGAGAGCTTTGATGTAGTTGCTGAAACTATAAAGAAAACAGCCTTTAAAATTACAAGAATGGGGCAGTTGGTCGCAGCAGAAGCTTCTAGAAGACTTGAGGTTCCTTTTGGAATAATAGACTTATCACTAGCGCCTACTCCAGCAGTTGGAGATAGTGTGGCTCATATTTTTGAGGAAATGGGACTTGAAAGAGCTGGTGCACCAGGTACTACTGCTGCTTTAGCAATGTTAAATGATGCAGTAAAAAAAGGCGGAGTTATGGCTGCATCTAGAGTTGGAGGTCTTAGTGGTGCATTTATTCCTGTAAGTGAAGATGCTGGAATGATTGATGCAGTATTAGAGGGAGCATTAAACTTAGAAAAGTTAGAAGCTATGACTTGTGTATGTTCTGTAGGTCTTGATATGATTGCAATTCCTGGAGATACATCAGCTGAAACTATTTCTGCCATTATTGCAGATGAAGCTGCCATAGGAGTTATAAACAATAAAACTACAGCTGTTAGAATAATTCCTGCTCCTGGGAAAGTGGTGGGAGATATGGTTGAATTTGGTGGACTTTTAGGGAGAGCTCCTGTTATGCAGGTAAGCAAATTCAGTAGTAGTGACTTTATTAAAAGAGGAGGTCAAATTCCGGCTCCAATCCATAGTTTTAAAAATTAGTATATAGAAATTGATGATAAATATAATTACTTTAGGCTGTTGACAATATATTTTGTTAACAGCCTTTTTATATGTTTTATGCATAAAACATATAAAAAGGCTGTTTTTGAATAATTAGATGTTCTTTAGATGCTGATTCATTATAATTAAATTGGGGAATGTTATAAAAATATTAAAGTGGACGGAGGTATATAAAAATGAGCCAATCTAATGTGGGATATAGTGAGGAAGAAAATCAGTTAATTTTTAATATAATAGAAAAAGTTATACCGCTATTTCATGATTTAATCCCTCTCGATAATACAATATCAATGACTGATAAGGAAAAATTTATATACTCTATTCCTGGTGAGGAAATTAATATTGGAGATATAGTAGGAAAGCCATTTCCAAAGGGGAGTACCATACCTCAGGTTTTAAATTCAGGTAAGCCTAAAAGCGGGGAAGTAGCAAAAGAAGCTTATGGTGTTCCATTTAAAACCACAGGAGTACCTATAAAAAGTGATGATGGCAGAATAATTGGTACAATAAATCTTGCACTTAATTTAAGTACTCAACATACTTTATTGGAGTCAACTGAAACTATTATCTCTTCATCACAACAGCTTGCTTCTACGTCTGAAGAGATTGCAGCTTCATCGCAAATATTGTCTGAGAGCATCGCATATATACAAAGTCTATCGGAAGGTGTTATGGAGCATATTGAAAGCACCAGTAAAATATTGAATTTTGTTAATGGAGTGGCAGCAAATTGTAATCTTTTAGGCTTAAATGCAGCTATAGAAGCAGCAAGAGCTGGGGAATCAGGAAGAGGATTTGCTGTTGTAGCAAAGGAAATTCGTAAGTTAGCTGAAAGTAGTGCAAGTTCGGTAAAAGAAATTAAAGAAATACTTAATGTTATTAATAAGGACATGAATAATTTATTTAATAAAATAAATGAGGCAAGTGAATCGATTCTTGTACAAGCATCTGCCACAGAAGAAATTGCAGCTTCAGCAGAGCAGCTAACAAGTTGTGCCCAAGATATTGGGAAAGTTGCAAAAGTGATTTAAAAAAGAACAGGCCGTATACATAAGAATATGTATACGGCCTTAAACTCAAATCTAACTAATTTTATACTAACTTAGTAGTATTTTTTAGTTCCTAAAGTTTCCTGAACTTCTCTTAGAGCTTCTCCAAATCTTTGAAAATGAACTATTTCACGTTCTCTTAAAAATCTAAGAACCTTATTTACATCTTCATTATCACTTAATGTAATTAACCATTCATAGGTAGCACGAGCTTTTTCTTCAGCTGCTAAGTCCTCGTGTAAGTCTGTTACTGGATTTCCTTTTGCCTGAATATAAGTTGCAGTCCATGGATTTCCAGTTGCATCTACGTAGAATAATGCTTTATCATGATCAGCAAAATGACCACCTAAGCCGGCCTTTTCTAATTCCTCAACTGAAGCATTATTAACTAATTGATAAACCATTGTAGCAATAATTTCAAGATGAGCTAGTTCTTCCGTTCCAATGTCATTACATACTGCCTTAGTAGTTCCAGTAGGCATGGAATATCTTTGATTTAAATATCTTAAAGCTGCAGCTAATTCTCCATCAGGTCCGCCATATTGGGTTATTAGATACTTAGCTAATTTTACATCTTTACAATTTTTTATGTCTACAGGACATTGTAGTTTTTTTTCATAAATCCACATTTCGTACCCCTCCTATTCACCTGTTTCCCAAGGCCATGGTTCGTTTGCCCACTGCCAAGAAGTTTTATTCTGCGAAAATCCAAAGTTTAATAAAGGACCATATTCCTTTTCGTATAACATTTTTAGCTTCATTAATTTATCTGCATAATAATTAAAGTCATCAAAAGCCTTTTTATTGGTAGGATGGGTATCTAAATATAGGTTTAATTCGAGAGTAGCAAATTCTATTTCTCTAATTTTATCGAGCAAGTCTTTTCTGCTCATGCAATCGGACATTGTATTTCCTCCTATTAAAATTATTAAATATATAATTAAAATATAAAATTAATTGTTACTTCGATTTTAACATTTACTATCTTTATCAAAGTAAGGATCATAAAGATCTGCAAATATTGTTCCCATACGTAATGCTTTTTTTAGAGATACTAAATTACAATAAGGTTGATCAGGAACATATGCCTGACCTAGTTTTGTACATCTAACGTTAATATTTGCACAAGCTGCGCGGGATTGTTCAAATCTAGCTTTTTTTGGTTTGCATTTTCCGCCACGCATATCTATAGGAGATTGCACGGGCATTACTTCCTCATTTTCATAAGTCTCATCAGCGTCATCAAAGATTTCCATTGACATTGGATCAGGGTCTAAATAGTACATTATGAATTTCACTCCTTATATATTAACTACACTAGTATCTTATTCAAAACAGCAAAAAAGTGTGTAATATTTTATGCGAATAAATTCATAAATATGTCATCACACATTAAATTCTTTTTCATATAATATTTTGAAATAAATGTAGGAGAAAGTTTTTGCTATGATGTGGAGTAAGACGTATTTAATTAATTTTTTTAAAGAATTTTTACCACCTCAGTCGAAACTTTTATTTTTAAAGTTACCTTATAGGAGGCCCGCAATTATTGCAGCAGATTTAGATGGAGATGGAAGAAAAGAATTAGTTGGTGCTTACAAACTAGATGGAGAAAATCATATTATTGTGCTAAAAAACTATTCTGGAAAGTGGAGAATACTTTCAAGTATTAAGGGGAAAGGATTTGATATAAACTATCTCAATGCTCTCCCAATTACAAACAGTAAAGTTAATAACTTAATTATAGGATGGCAATTTGGAGCAGTATGGGCAATGTTAGATATTTTAGAATGGACAGAACAAGGATTTAAATATGCAGTTAAGGGCTTGGAGTATAGTAAGATTGAAATAGAAGATATATCAAGTAAAAATGGAAAAGACGGAAAGTATGAAATAGCAGTTTGGATTCATGATACAGGAGAAGCATATAAAATTGAAGTTTATAGATGGAATAATGGGAAATTAGTTTCTGCACCAGATTTATATCCTTATTATTTTAAGAAGGTAGTTACATTTTATAAGGAAAAAGTAAAGGAAATGCCCGAAGCAAGCTTCTATTGGTATTACTTGGTCGATTCTCAAATAAAAGCCGGAGATCCAAAGGCGGCATTGAAATCTATTGATGCAGCTATGAAACTTCAATATCAATATCCATCTAAAGAAGAATTATTTAGGTTAAGAGAAAAAGCATTATTAATGACAAGAAATAGAGTTTCAAAGTTATATCCTGTATCTATTAAAACTTTGAATGGAGTAAAGTGGGGATATATAGATAATAAAGGCGATATTGTAATTAAACCCCAATATGACTATGCTAAAGACTTTGAAGATAATGGTCTTGCTGTTGTAGAAATTAACGGCAAAGCTGGAGCTATAAATGAATCTAATGATTTTGTTATACCACCAAAATATGAAACAATTACAGAGTTTTCAGAAGGGCTTGCACAGGTAGTTGATAATGGGATATTTAAGGTAATAGATACAAAGGGCAAAGTACTAACCCCTAAGGGATATAGTTATATAGGCAGCTACAATGAAGGAAGGGTTATAGTTTATAATATAAACGCAGAGGGTAAGTTACTTTACGGATATCTAGATGCGAGAGGACAAGAAGTAATACCGCTTAAATATGAATCAGCTAGCGACTTTAAAGAAGGCAAAGCCGTAGTTAAGATTAGAGAAAATCAATATGCTCTTATAGACATTAATGGGAAGATGCTTAAAATTTATAATTATACCTTTGTAGGAGATTTAGGAGATGGACTTTTAGCCTTTAAAGAAAATACAGCAGGTGATTTTGGGTTTATTAATGAGAGCGGAGAAGTTGTTATAGTACCTCAATATTCAGGAGTTCAAGCTTTTGAGGAAGGAAGAGCTGTGGTAAATACTTCTGAAGATTTTAAAAATAAATATGGACTTATAGATAAAAAAGGAAAATTTATAATAAAGCCAGAGTATAATGATGTAAACTTGCTAGGGGAAGGAATGGTGGATGTAGGAAAAGCAATAGACCCTGAAAAGCCCTATATAGGTTCGAAATATGCAATTGCAGATATTAATGGTAAGTTTCTTACGGAGTTTATATATAATAATGTTTCAAATTATAAAGATGGATTAGCTTCAGCAAGTGACGATAAAAATACATTTTTCATTGATAGAACTGGAAATAAAGTAAAAAACCTACCCGTGTTAAGTGGTGGCGGAACGGTATCTATGGATGAAAATTTAATAAAGGCAAATATAGATTATAGAATGTTTTACTTAGATAAAACAGGGAAAGTAATATGGAGACAAAATACAATAATTCCTTTAAATAATAAATATAAAATTATAGAAGAAAAATTTAAGCCTAATGTAAATTATTTAGTTTATTATCCACAAGTACAGGACATGGATGACAAGAATGTAGAGAAGGAAGTAAATAAGAGATTAAAGGAATTGTCTCAAGTTAAGGATATAGACAGTGATGCTAAACTTGATTATAACTATACAGGAGATTTTTTGGTAGAATTTTTTAAAAAGAGCTTGGCTGTTTTAGAGCTTAATGATTATCAGTACTATTTTGGAGCAGCTCATGGTATGCCTACAAAAAATTATCCTCATATAAATCTTATTAATGGAAGCTTTTATGAATTGAAAAATTTATTTAAGCCTAACAGTGACTATGTAAAAATTATTAGTGACATCATAGGAAATCAAATAAAAAATGACGAACAGTATTCATATTTATTTCCAGATGCTTATAAGGGAATTGCGCCAAATCAATCATTCTTTGTGGATGAAACCAATTTATATATTTATTTTGCTCCTTATGAAATAGCTCCCTTTGTAGCGGGATTTCCTACTTTTAAAATACCATTTGATCAGATTATGAATATAATTGATACGCAAGGAGAATTTTGGAGAAGCTTTCATTAGTATATATTATTGCCACTTGTAAGATATAATTCATCTCACAAGTGGCTTGAAACTTTTATATATAAATCTTAAAATTAATATTAAAAGTGCTTAAATACATAAGGAGATATTAAGATGAATTGGATAGTAAAAAAGTTTAATGAACTTACTCCACATGATCTTTATAAAATTTTGAAAGAAAGGATAAATGTTTTTGTAGTGGAGCAAAACTGTCCTTACGAAGAGTGCGATGATAAGGACTTGAAGTCACTACACCTGTATTCAGAGGATAAAGGGCGTATAACAGCCTACTGTAGACTTTTGTACCCAGGAGTGTCTTATAATGAAGCTGCCATAGGAAGAGTACTTATTAGCGAAGAATATAGAAGAAAGGGCATTGCTGCAAAAATGCTTAAAAAGGCAATTGAAATAATTAAAGATGAAATGGGAGAAAAATGTATAAAACTTTCAGCTCAGGTATATGCGAAAAGATTATATGAGCAAGTTGGTTTTAAAGAGTGTTCAGAAATCTACAATGAGGATGGAATTCCTCATGTAGAAATGATTTATAAATTTAATTAATGATAAAAACATGTTATCTTGACAATTTTTATTTTCTGTGAAATAATGGTTAAAAGTAGATATCAGTACCTTTAATTCGGTCCAGAGAGACTGACAAGGTTAGCGGAATGTATTATACATAAAGTTATATCAATATTTTAATATGTTTTTAAATTATTGATAAGTTAAGTGATTTATAACGCATAAAATTAAGCTTCCTTTCAGGTTCCTGAAAGGAAGCTTTTGTGTTTTATAATCACTCTTTCCTTAATGGTGCTGATATGAAAATTAAGGAGGGTTTTTTTATGAGTAATAAAAATTATGATAAGGATTTTTCGCTTCAAGCGGTGTCAAATGAAAGAAGGAAGAGAAGGACATTGTGATATACTAATAACAGATGGAATTATAAATAAAATTCATAAAAACATAGATTCAAAAGATGAAAATATAATAGATGCAAAAGGCGGCCTTGTGATGCCACCATTCATAGAACCTCATGTGCATTTAGATGCAGCATTAACTGCCGGAGAGCCTAGATGGAATGAAAGTGGAACTTTATTTGAAGGAATTCAGTGCTGGGCAGAGAGAAAGCCATATCTTACAGCCGAAGATGTTAAAGCTAGGGCAAAAAAGGCGATTGAATGGCAAATAGCAAATGGAATTCAATATATAAGAACCCATGTAGATGTTACAGATGAAAAATTAACTGCTCTAAAGGCCTTGATTGAAGTTAAAGATGAACTAAAGGACTATGTTACTCTTCAAATAGTGGCTTTTCCTCAAGAGGGAATACTTTCTTATCCAAATGGATTTGAACTTTTAGAAGAATCTCTAAAACTAGGGGCAGATGTTATAGGGGCGATTCCTCACTTTGAGTTCACGAGAGAATATGGAGTACAGTCTATAGAGAAAATATTTGAACTTGCAATAAAATACAATAAACTCATAGATGTACATTGTGATGAAATTGATGATGAACAATCTAGGTTTTTAGAAGTTGTGGCAGCTAAAGCCTATGAGTATAGTATTGGGCCTAAGGTAACTGCCAGTCATACCACAGCGATGCATTCCTATAATAATGCATATACGTATAAATTATTTAGGCTTTTAAAATTATCAAGCATAAACTTTGTAGCAAATCCTTTAGTTAATACTCATCTTCTAGGGACTATCAATTATTCAAGCGACATCGAACTTTTAAAAAACTCAAAGTTTGATCATATCCATTTTTAATTAGCGGGGCTATATATTTATTTATTTTTTTAAAGTCGCTAGCTTTTATTTTAGCACCATAATCAATGATTAAAATTCTTAATCTATCTTTGTTTCTTACAAAGTTTTCTGGGTCCACGTTTATTGGCGCATCAATCACATCTCTTAAAAAAGATATTATACCTGTCTTGCCTTGAGAAGTATAACTATCTAAGTCTTTAATTTTAATTCCTATGGTAGGATAATTAGTATTATCTGAGTCGAAAATCCATATTGGAAAGTTACTAAGCAAACCTCCATCTACAATATAGCTTGTAAAGTTAGAATACTCCAATTTGCCAGGAGTAAAATAAAATGGAATGGAACAGCTCATTCGGATAGCTTTAGCAATGCTAAATTCTAAAGGATCGAGTCCATATTCAGGCAAGTCATCTGGAATTATTATCATTTTTCTCTTGGTTATATCTGCAACTATTATTTTTAAAGTGCTTTTACCATTTACAATAACGTCTTTGAACTTTGTTATTCCCTTCTTTCTAAGTAAGGTATCCATCCATTGTTCGATTATAGAACCATCATATTTTCCGTTATTCACTAGTAAGGAAATAAAGTTCCCGACAATAGGTATCTTTCCTATTTTTGTATTTTTATTAAACAACCTAAAATCTGTATTATCAATTACGTCCTTTAACTCTTCAGAAGTGTATCCAGCTATAATTAGAGCAGAAATTATAGCTCCAGCAGAACTACCTGCGCATCGCTTTATCGTATAATTATTTTCCTCTAACGCTTGAAGTGCCCCAACATAACCTATAGCCTTAACTCCCCCACCTTCAAAAACTAGGTCTATATTCATAATTCCTCCTGAAATGCTTTGCATTATATATATACTATGAAGTTGCAATCAAGGTGGGAACAACAATTCTCTACAACTTATAATGATAACTAAGAACTCTTTAATAAAATTTAAATAATATAAAATATAGGTATAATAAAAGGGGTAAAAATATATGGCAGAAAAGAAATGTATTAATCCCAATCAATTACTTATATGGATTGCTTTTATAAGTATAATAATTGCTGAAAATTTAACTTCTGATGAGCAGGAATTTGTAGGGAACATTCTAGGCGTTATAAGTGAAAACATTTTGCTTATACAATCATTAAATCAACAAGGTGAAGAAAATGATGAATATGATTCCAGCAATAATGATAATACTAAGCAGATGCAAGATCAAATAGACGAGCTAAAGGAATATATTAAATCTCTAGAGAGAAGGCTTGATGAATTATAATATATGTTATATAAAATTTTATTCAATGTAGGTAAATTTATATGTATTTAGTAAGATAAGTGGGTGTATAATATAATTTTGTATGAATATAAGTTATAATAGATGGGGTGCATGAGTGAATTATAGTATAATTATAGAAGAGAGATAAGGGGGAGTCCTAATGAATACAGTTATAGTGATTGATTCTTGTAGTGATTTACCGAGAGATTTTGTTGAAAAAAATAATATACCAGCGCTTGGAATAAATGTTAAGCTTAATGAAATAGAGTTCGTTGATGACTTTGGTAAAACTGTAACATATAAAGAGTTTTATGATGCTGTAAGAGAGGGTGAAATGCCAACTACTGCCCAAGTAAATTCAGAGGTATACAAAGAGGAATTTTTAAAGCATGTTAAACAAAATAAGTCGGTAATTTATTTAGCTTTTTCATCAGCTTTAAGCGGAAGTATAAATAGTGCGAATATAGCTAAAGATGAAATATTAGAGGAATATGAAAATGCGGATATAACTATAATTGACACTAAAAGTGCATCCTTGGGTGAAGGACTAATAGTTTATTATGCTTATGATATGCTTAAAAAGGGATGCTCCAAGGAGGAAATAGTAAATTGGGTAGAAAAAAATAAGTTAAAGGTAAATCATTGGGTTATTGCAGACGACTTAAATCATTTAAAAAGAGGAGGCCGTATATCAGGAACTCAAGCAGTAGTTGGGACCTTACTTAATATAAAGCCTGTGATTAACGTAGATGATGAAGGTAGGCTTATACCTGTAGCTAAAGTAAAGGGAAGAAAAAAGGCTCTTAAAACACTAGTTGATAAGTTTAGAGAAAAGGTTGTTAATCCAGAAGAGCAAGTGATTTTTATAAGTCACAGTGATTGTGCCTCAGATGCTGAATTAGTAAAAAATATGATACTTGAAGAATTTAAAGTAAAAGATTTTATAATAAATCAAATTGGGCCTGGAATAGGATCACATACAGGACCAGGTACTGTTACATTATTTTTCATGGGTGATAGTAGATAGCTAATTGTATTCATATAGAATAATAGTCCTTCATATAATGATTAGTGGATAATTATATGGAGGATTTTTATGTTTGATGTAAAAAAAGAAATAGAATTTTGGACTGGAATAATGAGAGACCACGCACTTTTTCAGTATAATGCTCTATCGCCTAAAGAAGTAGAGGCTATTAAAAGTACAGAGTATTTTATGAAGTCATTTGATGAGTTAAATAAAGAAGCAAAGGAGTTACAAGATAATTATAAGGGTAAGAGGCTAGAAAAAGTATTATCTGATAATATGAAGGTACTTAAACAATTTATAAGGTTTAAGACAGATCTACTTACTAAGCTTTTAAAATGTGATATTGGACTAAATTTAACACCATCCTTTCTAAATCATATGATAAATGAAGCTATGGAGTATTATAAAGTCTTATATATAATAAAAGATAATACAAGCTTTGATAAGACTTTAGAAAATTTGCGCCTTCATAAGATATGGCTTGCAGATGCATCTGGACATGCAAGTGCTGTAGCTTGTGATTTAGATGCAGTAGAAGTGGAATTTACCAAAAGGGCAAGAAAATTTGTGAAGAAGTTTGATGGACTATTTAAGAAGGCTTTTGAAATGTATAAGATGTATGAAAGAACAAAGCTAGATGACGGTGCAATAGCATACTTAAATACACAGGTAGAAAAAACTTTAACTGAGTTTGTGGAGTTTTTAGATAAAGTTAAGGATTTAAGACAATGCTGTAGCATAATGGGCGCATTACCACCAATAATTCCAGATCATATGATACGCGAGGAAAACTACTATTTATATAGAGTGAAAATGTTGTGTAATGCTGATAATAATAAGAATAAAAAATAGTGTAAGAAGAAAATCGGTAAGAGCCGATTTTCTTTCGTTAAATAGTAATTATTAATTAATAATTGAACTAATGTATTCGATAAAAAACTATACTAAAAAAGTATAAAATTTTAATTTTAGTTTCATACGTTACCGATTTTGTATACAATCCAGTGTATTATATATCTTGTAGACAACGAGGAAATAAAGAAATTAAAAAAATTAAAATAAATAGTTAAATCAGAAGGAGAGATATAATATGTTTGGATTTTTTAAGAACAAAGAAGAAAATGAATCTTTAAATAAGGCAGTGGTGCAGGAACCACATCCAATGTTCTGCTATCAATGTGAACAAACACCACAAACAGGATGTACTAAGTTTGGTGTGTGTGGAAAGAACCCTGACATATCAAGTTTACAGGACATAATGATACTTGGACTTAAAGGGGTAGCAGCTTATGCAACTCATGCGAGAGAATTAGGATATATTGATCCAGAAGTTGATGCTATAGCGCATGAAGCATTATACACTACACTTACAAATTCAAACTTCAACTTACAAGAGCACATAAACATGGTTCTAAAAGTTGGTACTGCGACTGTTAAAGTAATGGATTTATTAGATAGAGCACACACTTCAAAACTTGGGACTCCAACACCTGTTGTAGTTTCACAAGATAAAGTTGAAGGACATGCTATATTAGTTACAGGACATAACCTTTATGCTTTAGAAGAATTATTAAAGCAGACAGAAGGAAAAGGAATAAATATATATACTCACTCAGAAATGTTACCAGCTCATGGATATCCAGAATTAAAGAAATATGCTCACTTAAAGGGTAACGTAGGTAAAGCTTGGTTTGACCAGAGAAAATTATTTGAAGAGTTCCCAGGAGCAATTCTTGGTACTACAAATTGCTTGATGCCAATAACTACTGGAAGCTATTCTGATAGAATGTGGACTTATGGAACAGCAGGACTTGAAAAGGTTCAAAAGATAGTAAATAATGACTTTACTCCAATAATTGAAAAAGCATTATCACTACCAAAAGCAAACATTCAATCTGACAAGGTACTTACAACTGGATTCCATCACAGCACAGTTTTAGATATAGCTCCAGAAATAATAGATGCAGTTAAAGCTGGCAAGATAAAGAGATTCTTTGTAATAGCTGGATGCGATGCTCCAACTAAAGGAAGAGATTATTATAGAGAAATGGCAAATACATTACCAAAGGATTGTGTAATTCTTACAACTTCTTGTGGTAAGTTCAGATTTAACGATATAGACTTTGGAACAGTTCCAGGAACTGATATTCCAAGATATATAGATTTAGGACAATGTAATAACTCAGGATCAGCTGCAAAAATTGCTATTGCACTCGCAGAAGCTTTTGAATGTGATATAAATGAATTACCATTAACAATAGTATTATCATGGTTCGAGCAAAAAGCTGTTGCAATACTATTAGGATTGTTCAGCTTAGGAGTTAAAAATATGTATGTAGGACCTTCAGCTCCAAAGTTCATAAGCCCAGGAGTATTAAAGGTATTACAGGATGTATTTAACTTACAGTTAATCAGCGGAGATGCTAAAGCAGATATGCAGAAAATGTTAGGCTAAACCAGAGAGCAATGCATAATTTGTTGAAATTCATAATTTCTATAATTTAGCACAGCTCAATAATATAATAATCCCATAAACATCCATTAAACCCATAAAAGGCGACCTTACCCTAAGGTCGCCTTCTCCCTTTTAAAACATCTCAATTTATTGAGGTGTTTTTATATGAATAAAATTATAAAAAAAGATTGTTCGTTATAAAAATACACTTGACTTTTACACGAAAACATTGTAGCATAATATAAAAGAAAAAATTACACAATTAATGGGGGGATATTCTTGAAAATAGCATATACAAGTACAAGGGGCAGAAAAGAAATAACTTCTTCTGAAGCTATTATAAAAGGAATTGCAGATGATGGAGGGTTGTATATACCAATAGAATTTCCTACAATTGATATACCTTTCTCAGAACTCATTTCCTATGATTATAAACAATTATCAGTATATATACTAAAAAAATATTTTACTGATTTTACAGATGAAGAAATAAATGATTGCGTTTATAAAGCTTATGATGATAAATTTACAAATGAATACATAGCTCCTGTGGCTAAAATAGGAGAAGACTTTTTCTTAGAACTATACCATGGACCTACTTTAGCATTTAAAGATATGGCCTTATCTATATTGCCACATTTATTGAAGGCTTCTTCTAGAAAGTTAAATATAAAAGATGAAATAGTAATACTTACAGCTACTTCAGGGGATACTGGAAAGGCTGCATTAGAAGGATTTGCTGATGTAGAAGGCACAAAGGTAATAGTGTTTTTCCCAGAAAAGGGAGTAAGTCCTATTCAGAAGAGGCAAATGATTACTCAAGAGGGAACAAATACTTATGTAGTCGGAATTGATGGGAATTTTGATGATGCTCAAAAGGCTGTTAAAGAAATTTTCAATGATAAGGATTTTAATAAATTATTGGAAGACAAGGGATGCATGCTTTCATCAGCAAATTCTATAAACATAGGAAGACTTGTACCACAAATAGTATATTACATATATTCATACCTATGCATGTTAAAGAATAGAGAGATCAAAGAAGGTGAAAGCATAAATGTGGCTGTGCCTACAGGAAACTTTGGTAATATATTGGCTGCATATTATGCCAAGAAGATGGGACTTCCTATAAATAAGTTAATATGTGCGTCTAATGAAAACAATGTACTTTGTGATTTCTTTAATGAAGGAATATATAACAAAAATAGAGAGTTTAAAGTAACGATTTCTCCTTCTATGGATATATTGGTTTCTAGTAATTTAGAAAGACTTTTATATCATATTAGTAATGAAAATGAGAACAAAGTAGATGGGTTTATGAGAGAACTAAATGATAAAGGTCAATATATTATAGATAAAAGCATGAAAAATGAATTGGATAGTTTTTACTCCAATTTTGCTAGTGATGAAGAAACTTATAAAACTATAAGGGATATTTTCGAAGATACATCATATTTGGTTGATACACATACAGCTGTAGCTTATAAGGCATATAGGGATTATAAACAAGCTACTGGAGATAATAGAAAAACTATCGTTGTGTCTACAGCTAGTCCGTTCAAATTTCCTAGAGATGTATGTAAGGCGTTAAAAATAGATAATGATGAGCTAAGTGATTTCGATTTAGTGCATAAACTTTCTGCTTTTGCAGGAGTAGAGATTCCAGATGCTATAAACAATATAGAAAGCAAAGATATCCTTCATAATAATGTTTGTAAAAAGAAAGAAATAAAAGAAGAAATAAAAAAATTTCTTAAGGTATAGGTGATATTATGGTAGAAGTAGTAGTACCAGCTACAAGTGCTAATTTTGGGCCTGGATTTGATACTTTAGGTGTAGGGCTGAATTTATATAACAAATTTTATATAGAAGAAATAGAAAAAGGATTAATTATAGAAGGTTGTGAAGAACAGTATAGAAATGAAAAAAATTTAGTATATACTTCAATGAAAAGATGCTTTGAAAAAATAGGCTATAAAGAAAAGGGAATAAAAATAATAATAAAGTCAGATATACCTACTTCAAGGGGACTTGGAAGCAGCGCATCTTGTATAGTTGCAGGGGTACTTGGAGCTAATGTTATTGCAGGAAATAAACTAGATACAGATGATATATTAAGATTAGCTACAGAAATAGAAGGGCACCCTGATAACATAGTGCCTGCACTTCTAGGGGGTATGACCACAGCAATTTATGAAAATGATAATGTGTACTACGATAAAATAAACATAAAAGAAGGAATTAAGTTTTGTGCATTAATTCCTAATTTTAGATTATCTACAGAAAAGAGCAGAGCTGTTCTTCCAAAGGAAGTAGCCTATAAAGATGCCATATTTAATGTAGGAAGAGTATCACTTATGATAACATCACTTACAAACGGGAATTTTGATATGTTAAAAGTAGCGTGTCAGGACAAGCTTCATCAGCCTTATAGAGGTAAACTAATTGAGTCTTATGATGAAGTTGTAAACACAAGTAAAGAACTAGGAGCACTAGGGGTATTTTTAAGTGGTGCAGGTCCTACGATAATGGCATTGTTAGAAGAAAAAGATATGATATTTACTAATAGTATAAAGCAATCATTAAAGAGTTTAAACTTGGAATGGATAGTAAAAGAACTTAATTTAGATCTAAGAGGGGCTGTAGTAAGGGCATATTAAATTTTGAAAAGTGGGGTAATAACAATGAATGATATAATAGTTGCTAAATTTGGGGGAAGTTCTCTTGCAGATAGTAATCAATTTAAAAAGGTAAAATCTATAGCACTAGCCAATGAAAAAAGAAGGTATATAGTTCCATCAGCACCAGGCAAAAGATATAAAGAAGATCATAAAATTACAGATTTACTTTATTTATGTCATGCTCATGTTGAACAAAGCATTCCATTTGAGGATGTATTTAGGGTAATTGAAAATAGATTTTTAGAATTAGTAGAAGAGCTAGATGTAACAATTGATATCAAAAAATATTTGAAAGAAATAAAAACCAATATAGCAAAGGGAGCATCTGCTGATTATACAGCAAGTAGAGGAGAGTATTTAAATGGGCTTATACTAGCTGACTTTCTTAAGTATGAATTTGTTGACCCAGCAGAGATAGTTTTCTTTGATAAAAAGGGAAATTTTGATGAAGAAAGAACTCAAAGAGCTGTAAGTGAAAGGTTACTAAAGATAGATAAGGCAGTAATACCTGGATTTTATGGCGCTATGCCAAATGGAGAGGTAAGAACTTTCTCAAGGGGAGGTTCAGATGTAACAGGTTCTATTATAGCAAGAGGAGTAGATGCAGAGCTATATGAAAATTGGACAGATGTATCAGGATTTTTGATGGCAGATCCTAGAATAGTAGAAAATCCTAAGAATATTAAAAATATTACCTATAGAGAACTAAGAGAACTGTCTTACATGGGAGCTACAGTCTTACATGAAGAAGCAATTTTTCCTGTAAGAAAGGCAAACATTCCCATAAATATTAAAAACACAAATAGTCCCGATGATGAAGGAACTTATATAATAAATGATTTATTACCAGCAAGCTATGCAGGAAGTATTACAGGAGTAGCAGGAAAAAAGGATTTTACCATTATAACTATTGAAAAAAGCATGATGAATATAGAACAGGGGTATTGTAGAAGAATTCTTTCAGTATTAGAAGATAATAATGTATCCTTTGAGCACATACCTTCGGGGGTAGATACAGTATCCCTTGTGATAGCACAATCACAGCTTGATGGTAAATTAGAGAGAATATTAAAGGAAATAGAAATTAAATGTAAGCCTGATTCTATAGATATACATCCTGATATAGCATTAGTAGCTGTAGTTGGCATAGGTATGTTAAGGACAATAGGAATATCAGCTAAAATTTTTGAAGCTTTAGCTAAGGAAGATATAAATGTAACCATGATAAGTCAGGGGTCTAGCGAGATAAATATAATCGTAGGAGTTGAAAATAGTAATTTTGAAAATGCAGTAAGATCAATATATAACGCATTTTCTAAATAAACCTTTGTAAATTATGAATTGGGGGAAGTATGTATGCAAAAAGTTAAAATAGCTTTATTAGGCCTTGGAAATGTAGGTAAAGGCGTTTGGAAAATACTAAATATGAATAAAGACGAAATTTTAAAGAGATCCGGATATGATATTGAAGTTAGCAAAATTCTTGTAAGAGATGTTAATAAAGAAAGAAACTTAGAAGTGCCAAAGGAATTATTCACTTCAAATTTTCAAGAAATTATTGACGATGATAGTATTGAAATTCTTGTGGAAGTTATGGGGGGAGTAGAGCCTGCCATTGACTATATGATACAAGGAATGAAAAGAAAAAAGCATATAGTTACAGCAAATAAAATGGCTATAGCTACAAACGCAGAAATTCTTTTTAAAACTTCTAGAGAAGAAGGAGTAATGTTCCACTACGAAGGCAGTGTTGGAGGCGGAATACCTATAATCCATGGCTTAAATGATAATCTTGTAGCAAATAAGATAGAAGAAGTAATAGGAATAATAAATGGAACTACAAATTATATTTTAACTAAAATGACACATGAGAAAATAAGTTTTGGTGAAGCCTTATCAGAAGCTCAAAGTAAGGGGTATGCTGAAGCAGATCCTACTTCAGATGTAGAAGCATTTGACGCAGTTTATAAATTATGCATTTTATCATCTTTAGCTTTTGATACAATTGTAGATGTAAATTCAATTTATAGAGAAGGAATAACTAATATAAAACCCATTGATATAGAATATGCAAGGGAATTTGGTTATGTAATAAAGCTATTAGGTATAATTAAGGAAGTAAATGGTGAGTTAGAATTAAGAGTACACCCAACTATGATACCTTCTGAGCATCCACTAGCTAACGTAAATGACTCCTTTAATGCTATTTTTGTAAAAGGAAATGCAGTAGGAGATTTAATGCTTTATGGAAGAGGTGCTGGAGAACTTCCTACAGGTAGTGCTGTGGTAGGAGATATAGTTTCAATAATAAGAAATAAAGATGGATTTGTACAAGAACCATATTTAGAAAATGAACAATGTAGAAAAGTAAGGGATATGGGAAAAGTTCAATGTGAATATTATATTAGAGTAACAGTAAAGGATAAGCCTGGTGTTTTAGGGGAGATATCCTCTATATTCGGTAAAAACAATGTAAGTATTCTTTCTGTTATTCAAAAAGGAAAAAGAGAAAAACAGGTATCTCTAGTATTTATAACTCATAGTACAGTAGAAGGAAATATCAATAAATCTATTGAAATGATAAGTGCTTTAGAGGATTCAGAAAAAATTGAAAATGTAATAAGAATAGAAAATCTAGCAACTAACTAAGAAAAAACTGTTTCATAGTGTATGAATATGCGCTATGAAACAGTTTTTTTAAGTATTTGAATATAAGCTTCTGATGTTATAAAACATCATTAATTCTTTCAGCTGATTTTAGGGTTTAAGGGATTTATATATACGTTAATTATAGAGTTGGAAGGAAGATATGAGATGATATTGGGTATTATTTGAAAATTTACATTAATAATGGTATATGTTAGAATATTAACACATATGATTATATTTCATCATAGCGCTGTAAAAGAGATTTTTTAGAGTTAATATATTATGCATGCAGGCATTTTGATAGGCTAGAGAAGAAGGGGGGAATTTATTATGTTTCGTATTGCAATATGTGATGATGAATCAACTGTATGTGGTCAAATTGAAGATATAATATTAAAAGTCAGTAATGAAATCAGGGAAAAAATTGAAGTAGAGGTGTTTTATTCAGGAGAAGAACTATGTGAATATATGTTAAACCAATCAAACTTTGATTTGATTTTTTTAGATATTGAATTAAAGTTATTAAATGGTGTTGAAGTTGGCATAAAAATACGAGAGGAGATGAAAAACAATACCGTTCAAATAGTATATATTTCAGGAAAGCAAGGATATGCTATGGATTTATTTGAAATAAGACCTATGAATTTTTTAGTAAAACCATTAAATGAAGAAAAAATCACACAAGTTATGAAAAAGTTTATTGAATTATCTATAAGAGATAATCAATTCTTTGAGTTTAACATTGGGAAAATATTTTATAAAATACCTCTTAAAGATATTTTGTACTTTGAAAGTGAAAGGAAAAAAATTAGAGTTATAACTAAAAGTGATTCAAAGGAATACTATGGTAAGCTTTCTGATGTACAAGCGGCAATTGAAAGCAGTGAGTTCCTGGATATTCATAAATCGTATCTTGTAAATTGTTTTCATGTGGTAGAGTATCAGTATGATTCTATAAAACTAGCAAATGGGGATAGTTTGCCTATAAGTCAAAATAACAGAAAAGTTATTAGAGAAAAATTACTTAATATCAAGAGAGGCAAAAGATAAATTATGAATATTTTAAACGTAAATAATATATTATATTTAATTTCAAATTTATTTCGTATTTATATAATTTTTAAGTTTATAAATGTATTTTTTGATAGAACTAATACAAATAAAAGAGTTGAGATAAAATGGCTTTCTATATATTTTATAATTAATAGTCTTGTACATATATTCTTTGAATCACCTCTCATAAACCTATCATCTAATTTATTATTATTTTTTGCGTTAACTTTTATATATCCAGGAAAGCTATCAACCAGATTAATAGCAACGGCATTAATTTATTCAGTAAATATGTGCTTAGATGGTATAGCCTATAATTTTATGAAAGCAGTAAATATAATATATGATATAGAAATAATTACTGGAATTATTTCTAATTTAGCATTATATCTATTTGTGCTTGTATTTGAGAAGGCAATAAATCATAAAAATAAATATAATGTCAGCATTTTTCAATGGCTTGCGGTTTTTTGTATTCCAGTAGGTAGCATTATTATTGCTTCTACACTGCTTTTATCTAATTATAAAACTATTTCTAGTATTTTAAGCGTAACTTGTTTATTAGGTATAAATGTAATGATTTTTTATTTGTATGATATGCTCATAAAATTCTATGCAGAAAAGTATGAGAAGGAATTACTTAGACAGCAAAATAACTCATATATAAATCAATTTGAAATTATAAAGCAATCACAGGATAATATAGCAATGATGCGGCATGATATGAAAAATCATATTTTCAAATTTCAAGATATTGTTCAAAAGGGCAAAAAACAGGACATTCTTGATTATTTAAAAAGCACCTTAGAATTTATAGATGTATCAAATCAGTATGTAAACTCACAAAACTTAGATGTAGATAGTATTCTTAATTATAAAATACATGAAGCAAAAAAGATAGGAGCGGTAGTTAATGCTATTGTAAATATCCCGAACAAGTTAAGAATAGATTCCTTTGACTTAAATGTCATTTTAGGTAACTTAATGGATAATGCTATTTATGCTATAAAAGACAGTGAAAATAAGAGGATAAAAATAGAAATTGAATTTGATAGAAACATTCTTTACATTACAATAACTAACTCTTATTCTGGTAAAATTCTGTCAAGGAATGGGAAATTACAGTCAACAAAAAAAGATAAGGATAATCATGGTATAGGTCTAAGAAGCGTAGAAACTGTTGTAAGAAAATATGATGGAATAATAGATATAGATTATGATGATAGTGATTTTATGGTAAGTATACTGCTTTATAATATTGTTAAGAAAATATAAAACAAAAGTTGTTATTTTTACCATAAACATTCTGAATTATACCACGTTTCGAAATAATGTGATTTTTTCTGGTAATATAAAAACAACAAAAATAAACTACGGATAGGAGGTATTAGCTTTGAAAAACTTTATGAGAAGTTTTGTGCTAAAGTTTGGAAGCACTATTGCAAGTCTTGCTCTTATGATAACAGCATTGAATGTCAATACTACCTGCTGTTTTTTCTCACATCAGTCTAAGTTACCAAAGGGAGCTAAGAAGCTTCGCAAGTTTTGATAAAATTTAGGTTATCTCATAGAATAGCAGACTCGTTTGTTAAAAATGAAGTAATTGCCTGTGAAGATAAAGATGTATGTATATATGGTTTAGAGCAAGGCTTTTTAATGGTAGTCAATGTTGTTACTACTATATTAATTGGTCTTGTTTTCCGAATGGTTTGGCAAAGTATTGCTTTTATGATGGCATATATTCCGCTTAGAATCTATGCAGGAGGATATCATACTAAGACACAGTTAAGATGCTATTTGTTTTCTATATTATTAATAGTATCAGCGCTTTTAGGAATAAAGCTTATAATCTGGACAAGCACTATTTGTTTCATAGTCCTATTTGTAATAGGAACAAGCATATTCTTTCTTGTACCTGTGGAAGACAGGAACAAGCCTTTGGACAAAATTGAGGTTAAAGTATATAGAAGAAGAGCCAGAATAGTTTTAGGTTTTGAAGTGATTATTTTATTATCTATGATAATTTTAGGATGGTGTCAAGTCTCAATTTGTATATTAGTAGCACTTATAGCTCTTAACTGTATGCTTGTATTTGGGAAAATTAGAAACAAAATCAGCAAGTAGTAAGAGTTACTATAGATAGGTTAACAAGAAGGGAAGTGTAAGGGATATGAAATACTTGTGTCATGATATTTTTATGGTAAGAGTACCAAGTTTACCTCTTAAAGTATTTTGGGATTTTAACAAAATCGGTGATAATGTTTTAGATTATATTTATAAAAATCAGAACATAATAAATTTTATTGAAGAAAGCCTATTGGTATCAAGTAGAACTTTATATGAGAGCCTAAAAAATCCTCCAATAAGCGAGAAAAAAATTAGGAATTTAAATTCTGGAATACTAAATTATATGATAAGAGCATCCACTAGACCGACTCCTTTTGGATTGTTGGCAGGGGTAGGGCTAGGAGAATTTTCTAATGAAACTGAAATTATTATTAATCAAAATGAATGTATTAAAGATGTCAGGGCAGACGCACTATGGATAGCTCGTGTGATACATGAGCTTGAGAAAGATATTAATGTAGTTTCTAAACTTAAAGTAAAATTCAATCCAATCTGTTATTTATGGGGTAAAAGACTTAAAAACCCTTATTTTTCCAATAGTGGTATTCTCAAGGAATCTAAGGATCAGGTTGAAGAAAATGATATAAAATATACAGCTTTAATAGAACTTATTAGAGGAGAAGCAGAAAATTTTACACCTTTCTTAGAAATAAAGGATATCATCAGAGCAGCATATGAAGATGCTCCTGAGGAATTAATTGACCGTACTTTACTTCAGTTAATAGAAAATGAATATTTGATAACAAATTTAAGAATACCTGCTTATTGTGATGATGGGTTAGGGCATGTTATTAAGATATTGAAGGATAACTCGCATGTTAAGGAATTTGTGGTCAAGCTTACAGAAATTGAAGTATTATTAAAGGAATATTGTAAAGTTGAAAACAAGTCAGAAACTCTAGAAGTTATTTATGATAAAATGCAGAGTATTCATAAATCAAGGAACTATCTAGAAATTAATAAGGGCTTAGTGCTAGAAAAAAACTACTTAGCACATAAAATTAAAGATAAATTAGAGCACTTTGTAAATTGTTTAAACACAATATCTATGGATGCCGCCGAATATTCAACATTAAACAAATTTAAAGAAGTATTTTCGGAAAGGTTTGGTTTAAATGTTGAAGTACCATTAATTGATATTATTAATAAAAATGTTTTTAATGGTTTAGACTTGATGGGGAGTAGTAACCAAGGTATAACGCATAGAGAAAGAACAATAAAAAAAATCATCGATAACAAAATTATATTGGGCTTGATGAATGGTGACAAAGAAGTTAATTTGTACAATGGGGACTTCTCATCAATACTCAATAAAGAAAAAGACAAGAAAGATTCAAAATCTTTCGATATAGGTTTTTATATAACTAGAAATGATAAGGATTTAAGTGGAGAGGATTACAATATTACTGTTGCACCTCCATGCTCAAATAAAGCGGGTAGTATATTTCAAAGGTTTTACAATGCTTTTGACGAACAATTAATAGCTAAATATAATGAAATATATGAAAAAGAAATTGAATTAACTGAAAATGAGTATTTAATTATAGAAGTAAGAGAAATGGCTGTTAACGGAAGAGCAAATAACATTACAAACAGATATAAAAATCATGAATATTATTTAGCAATAGCCTGTACAGATGAAACTGTTTCTGGAGAAATTCCACTAAATGATTTATGCATAGGACTGTCACAAGAGAGAGAATTATACATAAAATCAATAAGTAAAAAGAAAAAGTGCAAAGTAATTGTGGATAATATGTTAGCCTCTCGTTTAAACAGCAAGATAATAAATTTATTAAGATTGATTTCTGATGAGTATGAAGATAAAGTAATAGCTAGAATTCTTGAACTTTATAAAAATGAATATATTTATACTCCAAGAATTAAATTCGAAAATATTATAATACATCCTAGGCGTTGGAATTTTAGCATTAAAGACTTTAATATAGAAAGTTTTGAAACTTTTAAAAAGAGTTTTGATAAGGTAAGAGGTATATATCAAGTTGATGAATATGTGTATCTATGTGAAGGTGATAATCGATTATTAGTTGACTTAAAGCTGGAAGCGTCTTTACAGGCTATATACTCATCAGTTAAGAAGAGGGATGAATTGCACATGTGTGAAACTGAAATGCTTTCGGAACCTATTGTTAAGGATTTAGAAGCAGGCTATTACATAGGAGAATTTGTTTTCTCATTCATTCAAAATAAAACAAACAATAAACCATTGCAATTAAGCAGGGAAGAGGATTTTGTACAAGACAATAGAATTTTTCAAAATAAAAACAATAGATTTAGTCTATGTGATGATGGTTGGATTTACATGAAGTTATATGGATTGGGAAATAAAGATAGTGAATTGTTAAAACAACAATTACAAATATTGTTAGATGATCTGAATCCAGAGAAATTTTTCTTTATTAGATACTCTGAGGGTGGGAAACATTTACGATTAAGATTCAAATTCAAAAACCAAAATATAGCTTTAAATAAATTGCATAGTATTAATTCTTGGATTTTCCAATTGCAAGAAAACTGTTTAGTTAATAGAGTTGTATTTGATGTGTATGAAAGAGAAGCCAATAGATATGGTGGCTTAGAGTTAATAGAACATGCGGAGAAGGTATTTTATACTGATAGTATTTTTGTAATAGCTATGTTAAATTTATTTGATTTAGATAATGAGCAGGATAGGGAACTAGCATACATGGTGGGCATGATAACCACATTAAAGGAGTTAACTCATGATGAAAAGGAATTATTTGAAATACTAGATGAAGAGAACTTAAAAAATCAACATAGAGATGAATTTAGAAAAGGAAGAGACAACTATATTAGAATTGCAGAATGTATTTTTAAGGAAGAGTTAAACGAAATTGACGACAGATTGTTAGAGGTAATGGATGTATATAAAAAGAGACAAGCAACATTACGTGACTTCAAAAGCCAACTTGATAAACAGATTAGAAATAAAAAGACAACGAATACTAAAAAGGAGATAGTGTTTTCAATGACTCATATGTATTGTAACCGTTTGACTGGAGTTATAGAATATGAAAGAAAATATCTATCAATTATAAGGCATTCTCTTCAGGCTTTAATAGAAAAATGGAATCATACAAAGATAAAATAACTATATTGTAAATTTGATTAAGTAGGTCATCCAAGGGGTCGTAAGAGTTAATAAAAAAATAAAAAATATTGGAAATTAGAAAGGGGAATTGTTATGAGTAATTTCAAAGATTTTGATTTGGATTTAAAGAAAGTGAGAATTAATAATAGTCAATCTGAGACTCTTTCACTTAGTACTCGTGATTGCCTTGAAAGTATTATAGATCTGTCCAAGGCTCAATGTTCTAATCCTTCAACTCATTGTTCACCAAGTGATATGACAGCGTGCCGTTATGGTGTTGAACCAGGAAATGTACTGCGTTGCTAAACATAACAAAGAAATAAAACAAATGAGTTAAATTAAAATATAGGCTTACGACCCTTTTGATGACCTACTTAGCAAAAAAGGGAGGAGAGAAGTGGAGATAAAAAAAGAAGTTACCTTGGAAACAACTGCCAATAAGATAGGATGTGTTTTTTTATTAGCTCGCCTATTATTATATGGACCAGCATTAAGATTTGTAGAAAAGTTTCTTGATTTTAATGTAGTAAAACGAAGACCGAGCAGTATTGCATGGATTATAGCCTTATTATTACCTTCTCTATTTTTACTAAAAGTGAATCCAAAAGAAATGTTAATTGGTAAAAGGAAGAAAGTCAACTTTAAGTTTAAGAGTCTACTACTATTGACCATATTTTTTATAAGCTTTGACAGGCTTATTGCGTTTACTTACGTGTATGGCACGGGATATTATAAATTATATAATGCAATGCCACTTATCTCCAACACTAATATAAATTCATCAAATATAATTATAATGGCAATTAGCATACTTATACCAGTAGTTTGGGAAGAGATTATCTATCGAGGGATTGTACTTGAAAACTTAAGAAAATATGGGGATGTATTTGCCATTGTCGCAGCTGGCGTACTTTTCGGGATAGTACATGGCCAGCTAATTATTGTTAAATCTATGTCGGGTATCATTTTGGGCATTTTGTATGTAATGGGCGGTAATATAAAATGGCCCATTTGTGTTCATTATCTAATTAATATGGGAAGCGGAATTCCTGGAATTCTTAGCAACACTATAGCTTTGAAATTTCCTCAAGTCACAGATGTTCACGTTGATTTAGGAATATTAGTGTTCAATTTTATAATAATGATAATCTCATTATTGCTTTGTTTAAAAGACAATATTCTTAAACCTTTGTTTCACCGGTGCAGTGTGAAAAACATCTCGAAGCAGTTTAAAATGGATAAAAGTAAGTACAAGGAGTTTTTTACCGCATCAGCAATAGTATTCAGCATTGTCATAGAACTTATTATTGTAATAAGTGTTTTTAGTGCAAGAATGAATATATATTTTAAAAGATGATACAGAAAGAGGTGCTATGCTGTTGTGCAAACGAAAAATATTGGCTATTGCCGGTAGTAATCATAAACAGTCATTAACAAATATGCTGATGAAAGGGTTGCTTAATGAAATTAAAACATTGAATGAAAGTTATGAAGCTAAAGTAATTTGTTTAAGGGATTATAAGATAGATTACTGTATTGGTTGTAAAATATGTTTTTATGAAGGATTTTGTCCTATGGATGAACAGGATGATTTTACAATTATACGAAATGAGTTATTAGAGTCGGATATCATATTTTTTGCTAGTCCTGTTTATGTTCATAATGTTTCAGGTATTATGAAAACTTTTTTCGACAGAATTTCTGCATCTACACATTTAATGAATTATGCTGGGAAAATAGGATTTACATTAACTACAACAGAGAGTACTGGTCAAGATGATGTAAAAAAATATCTTATAAAAATGCAAGAAGCAATAGGCATTAAGAATTTAGACAATTATGTTTTTTCTAATGAGAATAGTACTATGAAACAATTTGTAAAAACAAATGGAATTAACTTTCTAAAATCTTTGGAAAATAACTATGGTTATACAAATAGAATTTTGGAATGGAGATTTGGCTTTTTTAGAAATCTTTATGGTAACATGATTAATCAAGATTTAGGCAAAGAAAAGCAGGAAACATTTGAATTGGATTACTGGAATCAAATTTGGATTAAAGAATGCAGGTCATTTCAGGAATTTGCTATTAAAAATAGAATAGTAGCATCATCTACAAAGAATTTTTTACAAGAGTGAACATATTATTATTAAAAGAATATGTAGTAAGGAGAGAAATTATTGTGAAACGTAAAATATTAGCCATTGTTGGTAGTAATAATAAAAATTCCATTACAAATTTCTTAACCAGAGAGACACTCAAAAGAATTGAAACTTTGGATGAAAGTTATGAAACGAAAGTAATTTTTTTAAGAGATTATAAAGTAGATTACTGTGTTGGATGTTCAACTTGTTTCGATAAGGGCTTCTGTCCAATTGATAAATGTGACGATTTTACGAAGATAAGAAGAGCACTATTAGAATCACATATCGTGTTTTTTGCTAGTCCAGTTTATTTTCACAATATCTCGGGCGTTATGAAGACTTTTGCTGATAGAATATTTAGTTCCTCTCATTTAATGAACTATGCTGGAAGGTTGGGATTTACAATGATTACTGCAATGGATAGTGGACAGGAGCTTGTAAGAGAATATATGAAGAAAATGCAAAGTAATATAGGCATTAAGAATTTAGATAGCTTTGTTTTTACTAAAAAAAAGGATACTATTGAGGAATTCATAGAAACAAGTGCAGTTAGGTTTTTAAATTCTATAGGAAACAATTACGGATATACAAATCGGGTGTTGGAGGATTACTTTGGGTATTATCAAAATTATCATAATATTCTAATTGATAAGCATATAGCTGTAGGGCAGTTGGAGCATGAATGGAGCTATTGGAATCAAGCATGGATTAAGGAATGTAAATCATTTCAAGAGTTTGCAGCTAAGAACAGGCGAATGCAAGGGGTGAAAAGTAATGGAGGAATAAATTTATGATAAATAATAATGTAAACAGTTATATAGACATTTCGGCGAATACAAAGGATGAAATTAATAAGTCTCTAGAGTGCTTTTTTGAATATGTTGGAGAGCAATATGATTTGGAAATAATAAACCCTATATACTATTGTGACTTGCTAATGATTATTTCCGAGGCGTATCCATTGGTAAAGCATAAAGAAAAATGGGAGAAAATGGGGTATGACTTATGTAAGGGATTAAAACAGGATATAGAAACATATGGTATTTCGGAAGAACATATGGGGATGATTGGTGGATTAGGATACAAGTGTTTTTGTATCAGTTTGTTTAATAAAAAAACTGGTAATTTATCTAAGTTTTCCAATACATTGAATAAGCTTTTTCTCGAGCAATCTGTTAAATTTACGGAAAGATTAAGAAGAAAAAAAGATATAACTATGAACGATTATGATACCATTGCTGGTGTATCTGGTTTTATATATTTTTTGTTGGATTTTAAATGGAGTTCTGAAGAGAAATCACAATTAGAAAAATTAATTGAATACCTTGTTGAATTAACAAAATACCACCAGTATATGGAGCACTCGGTTATCAATTTTCATCTTACCAAGGAAAATCTGTTTAGAGAAGATGAAAAACTTGAGTTTCCAAATGGAAATATTAATTTTGGTTTATCTCATGGTATGTTGGGACCATTAGTGGCCTTAACAAAAGCATATAGTAAAGGTATAGAAGTAGAAGGAATTGAAAGTGCAATTAATGAGTTGTTTGGTATTTATGATCAATTCAAAATATATCATGGTAATGTTGCTACATGGCCTACACAGTTATCTTTTGATAGTTACATTAAAGGAGAGTTTTCAGATAAATTAAGGCCTGTAATGGCAAGTTGGTGTTACGGAAACACAGGTATAGCAAGAGGATTACAAAAAGCGGCTCAATATATGAAATATTCACAAAAAGAGGAGGTTTATAAGAAGGATTTGATTAATATAATCAATCAACCTGTGGATCAATATAACTTATACGAGACAATACTATGCCACGGATATTCAAGCGTTTTATCTATAAGAACAATGGCTTATAGAGATAGAAAAGATAAACGGTTTATTGAAACAATCGAGAAGGATATAAGCGCAGTTATTAATGCACTTCATAGGGATGATAATGCTCATTATAATATGGATAAAATTATTAAAGGGTATTTTAAAGATGACATGTCTCTCTTACAAGGAATAGGTGGAGTTGTTCTGTCACTGTTAGGGGTCGTTTGTGAGGATGTGGAATATGGAAGGTTATTAATGATTGATTAAAAGTATATTTTATTATGAATTCAATTATAACATTGAAGTAGGATTTCAGAGTTTTTTATCTAAAAAACTGAAATCCTTATAAATACATCTAGAAAGCTATTTATATTATTCGAAGGAGGGATAATAGTGAATACTTCTATAACTGAAAGAACAGAACTATCAGAAAAAAAGGGAATACCAGGCAGTACATTAAAAATTATAGCGGTTATTTCCATGATAATTGATCATATTGCAGCAGTATTAATTTTGATGGGCATATATTATAAATTAATACCCTATGCCGGAAATACAGTGATAAACTACGGAGTCAATTTAAATGTCATCTATTTAATAATGAGAGCAGTGGGACGTATATCTTTTCCAATAATTTGTTTTTTACTTGTTGAAGGATATATTCATACAAGCAATAAAAAGAAATACGCATTAAGACTTTTTACCTTTGCATTAATTTCTGAAATACCCTTTAACTTAGCTTTTGCTAATAAAATATTTTTGTCAGCCTCTCGATTAAATAATGTATTTTTTACCTTATTTTTAGGAATATGTACAATGTATATAATTGAACTTATTGAGAATAAAAAAATAAACAAAGTAGCTACTATACTTGCCATTATAGCAACTATAGTAGTATTTGGAGCAATAGCTAAGTTCATAAAATGTGATTTTAAATATTATGGCATACTCTGTATAGCTCTTTTTTATATATTTAGAGAAAAAAGGATACTTCAAATATTATCAGGGGTTATTGTATTTCTATATGAGGTCCCAGCAAGCTTTGGCATTGTCTATCTTTCATTGATTACAATTTATTTTTACAATGGAGAAAGAGGGCTAAGGACAAAGTGCTTTTTTTATATTTTTTATCCATTACATTTACTGATTTTATATTTTATAAGAGTATACTTAGCATCAAGAGGTATTTAAGTATGGTTAAATATAACTATTCCATAGTCAAAAATTATAATAACTTAATTTAATATCATTATATAAGATTTAGCTTAATAGGAGAGAAATTATGAGCAAAGAAAAAAACGCTACAAACGTATGGGACAACTTAATTAAAACAACAAAATACATTTGTAAAATAGATAAAATATATATCTGTGTGACTTTAATTTCTACTATAGTAACAGGTATATTTCCTACAATTTCTTTACTGTTAATGCAGAAGATAATTAACTTAATACAACTTGGAACGAAAAACTTAAGCATAGTGTTTATCTACATAGTTCTTTATTCAGCAGTAGGTTTGATCCAAACTATATTTCAAGGATTAATAGGATATTTTAATACTAAGTTTAGCTTAAAATTTAATTTAATGATTAAAGAGAAATTATTGGAGAAATCAGGGAATCTTCAGCTGAAGGATTATGAAAATAGTGAAACATATGATATGATTAGGCGTGCACAATATGGGAGCGAAGGTAAGCTGTTATCATATTTTAACATGTTTATCAGTATCATAGGTAGCCTGATTACTATGACTTCTTATATGATTATTTTGTTTTATTTTAAGGTTTGGCTTGTTTTAGTAGTTTTAGTAGTTCCGATTATTAAGTATTTTATAGTTAAAAACGTAAATGTAAAGCAATTTGAAATAATAAAGGCAAGGACTAATGAGGAGAGAAAGGCATGGTACTGTGATTATCTTGTTAAAAATGGTGACAACTATAAGGAATTAAAAACTTATAGATTATTTGATTATTTTATAAATAAATACAAAGAATATATTAATAAATTTAATGAACAGGATTTAAAGATTGCAAGGCAGTCTACAGTATATTTATCCATTGTGGATGTATTCGAACAGATTTTAAGTGCACTTATGTTTGCTTATGTTGTTTATAATGGATATATTGGTACAATATTAATAGGAAATGTTATAACATATACAAGGACAATTATAGATGTAAAATCTTATATTCAAAAGGTACTAGAAACTTTTGCAGGTATACAAAAAGAAAGCATTTTTATAGATCAGTTATATAATTTTTTAAATTTGAATAACAAAAAGGAAGTAACGGATTTAAAGAAAATAGATGAAATAAGAGAAATAAAAATAGAACATCTTTATTATAAGTATAGAGAAGATGGAGATTATGTATTAAAAGATATTAATTTAGCTATAAAAAAGGGTGAATTTTTTGCACTAATAGGAAGAAACGGAAGTGGAAAAACTACTTTAATAAAGATAATGATGGGGTTTTACAACGATTATGAAGGTAGTATATACATAAATGGAATTAACTTAAAGGAAATAGATAAATCAGTGTTATTAAAAAAGATAGGTACTTTATTTCAGGATTTTGCTAAATTTGAAACTACTTTTAGAGAAAATATAGGCTACGGCAATTTAGATATCATGAGGAACGACAATCGAATTAATGAAATTAGTAATAAGTTTAATTTACAACACTTGACAATCAATGAACCTAAAAATATAGACGTTCAGTTGGGGTATTGGTTTGATGGTGGGAAACAAATATCCATTGGCCAGTGGCAAAAGGTTGCTTTAGCAAGAGCATTTGCAAAAGAAGCCGATATATATATATTAGATGAACCTAATGCAGCATTAGATGCTATATCAGAATACAACTTGTCTAATATGTATAATGATTTGTTGAAAAATAAAATAGGTATTATTATAGCTCACAGATTCAATAACTTTATTAGACAAGCTAACAATATAATCGTTTTAGAAGAAGGAGTTATTGTAGAAAGTGGTACTCATGAAGAGCTTATTAATTCAAATGGAGTTTATAATAAATTATATAATATCCAAGTAGGTAATTACCAAATGGAACAGAATATATTGAGTTAATAGCATAGAAAAAGAAAGTGGGGTAAAAATGCCTGAATACAGTATTTCAAACAAAGATCTTACTACATTTTTGTTAGTAACCTTTGGATTTACTATAGGCATGGGCTGTGCTATGGCCTTTGCATATACAAAATATCCAGTTAGTGCTTTTGGGATAATACAGATGTATTATCCAGCTATAGGTGTAATGGCAGCTTTATTATTAAACAACCAAAAACGTAAAACTCTACCAATAAAATTTTATGGAGCATATTTGTTTTTTACTGTTATCTCGGTTTTCTTTCTTTTAGCAGAGGTGTTTGTATTTCACAAAGACCTAGGGATGTATATAGACGGTTGGATTATTGTGGGAAGTATTACCTTGTTTTTCATGTATTCTTTACCAGATGAAAAAGAAAAAATGTATAATTTCGGATTAGGTTTTAGAAAAAACATAAAGGTATCCATTCGATATATTATGTTATTTTATATATATGTGTAAATGTTTTAAGAACAATTATTTTAGGTGGCGTTAAAGAAGTTGTGAGTGTTTTCAAGGATATAATGATATTTATAAATGCAATACCTGTTGTATTTTTCGGGTTTATAATCCAGTTGGGATTATTTTTAGGGGAGGAATATGGCTGGAGATATTTTCTACAAACTGCTCTTCAGCAGCGGTTGGGCAAACGAAAGGGCATTATTCTTTTAGGGGTCATCTGGAGCATATGGCATTTACCACTAAATATGTTTGATTGTAGTGAAGTGATGCCTTTTTATTCTATTCTAAATCAATTGATTGTTTGTATTTTATATGCTATATTCTTTGGCTTTGTCTATATGAAAACAGAAAATATATGGACTATTTGTATACTTCATTGTATGAATAATAGCTTAATTTATATTATTGGAAGTAGTACGGGAGGTAATATTATTTCTCTTGAAAAATTATTATTAGTAAACTTAATTTGCATGTGTGCAGTTTATTTGACTTTCCTATTTACTAAAGAATATAGGAAATAGGAAGAAGAAATAAAAATTACAAATGAGATATGACGCTACACAAAAATAAAAGATAACAGGGAATATGAACTACGAATTGATTTAAGTTTAGTAGAATAATATAATAAAAACTCAAAAACCAAAATAGAAAGAAAAGAGGATAAACCTTAGAATTTATCCTCTCTATGAGTAAAATATATATCTACATATAAAATTTTTTAAAAGAAGGTTATATAAATTTCTTTATGGATTCCGGAATGGTCTTTTGTTTTAAAACATCTTTGTAACCTTATCAAGTATTCCATTAAGCTCAGCAATGCACACTCCAAAGTTTGTTATAGGTACATTTTGTTCCTTGCATCGTGAAAGTCTAGATAAAAGTTGTTTCCTTGTAAACATACAGCTTCCACAGTGAACTACAAGTTTATACTCTGTTAAATCACTAGGAAAGTCATCACCAGACTTTACATCTATTTGAAGTTTTCCCCCTACCTTTTGTTCTATCCAGCTA
Source organism: Clostridium pascui (assembly GCF_016908015.1). Classification (GTDB taxonomy): domain Bacteria; phylum Bacillota; class Clostridia; order Clostridiales; family Clostridiaceae; genus Clostridium_AK; species Clostridium_AK pascui. The sequence goes on along the minus strand of NZ_JAFBDB010000003.1, from coordinate 106,779 downwards.
GGAAGCTTTTCTCTAGCAATATCGCCTTTAAGAGCATGATGAGTGCAGCCTTCTGCAATGAGTATTTTATCTCCAGGCTTTAGGTCTTCTATTGCCTTTGCACCAGATTTAAACATATTTATGTCCCCTTTATACCTTGCCATAAGTATGGAAAAGGAGGTTAAAGGAATAGAAGGATCAAGTATTGAATTAACTTCCTTAAATACTTGGGAGTCTGTAATAACTAAATCTGGTTTTTTATTTAAGGAATTTAAAATATCTTTAAGTTCAGTAGTTTTTACAGTAAGAGCCATAGCATCATGGTCTAGAATATCTCTTATTACTTGAACTTGAGGTAAAATAAGCCTCCCCTTAGGAGCTTGAATATCCTGAGGGGCAACCACTATCACCATGTTCTTAGGATTTATTATATCTCCAACAATACTTTCTCTTTCAAAATCTAAAGGAGCATTTTCAATTATTGCCTCCTTAAGCCCAGAGATATTTATTTTATTTTCAGCGCTAATGCTTACAAAAGGAATATTAAATTCCTTTTGTAAATCATCTTGATTTAATTTGTATAAATCTATTTTATTTATAGCTCCAATAACGGGGATTTTCTTCTTATTAAGCTCATTAAGCCAAGCGCTTTCCATAGAAAATTCACTGCTATCACCTGGAAATAAAAGCAGAGCAATATCTGTCTTATCCATTATATCTAAAGTTTTTTCTATTCTAAGCTCTCCAAGAGAGCCTTCATCATCAAGGCCTGCAGTATCTATTATCATAACAGGACCTATAGGTAGAAGCTCCATTGCCTTAAATACAGGGTCTGTAGTGGTTCCAGCTATATCTGAAACCACAGATAAATTTTGAGAAGTTAGGGCGTTTACAAGGCTTGACTTTCCAGCATTTCTTCTTCCAAAAACTCCTATATGAAGCCTATTTGCTTTAGGTGTATCTAGCATAAATTAATCTCCTTTGTTATAATAATTGCTATTTTATATGGATTAGAATCTCAAATCTCTTTCTCCATTTTCTACTCTTTTAAGTCTATTAATTGTTTCCTCTTTAGCCTTTTCATTTGAGATTTTTGTAAGCTCTTCTGCTATAACTTTATTTCCAAGAGATTTTACTTCTTCATCACCATAATCAAGTAAAAATTCTTTTAATGTAAGTAGTGCGTTTGGTTGACATACATTGCATATTTGACCTGTCTTTGCAAGTCTCATAAATCTGTCCCCAGTTCTTCCTTCTCTATAACAAGCAGTACAATAGCTTGGAATATATCCATCTTTACATAAGTCCTTTATAATTTGAAGGGGGCTTCTATGATCACCTACAACAAATTGAGGTTTTTGATTTTCTATTTTTTGAGAATCTGTATATCCTCCAACTCCAGTGCAAGAGCCAGAGCTTACTTGAGATATTCCAAGGTTTATAACTTCATTTCTGAAATCAGTATCTTCTCTTGTTGAAAGTATCATTCCGGTGTAGGGAACTGCAAGTCTTACAACAGCCACAATTCTCTTGAATTCTTCATCAGAAACTAAGTATGGATAATCTTCTAAGGATACGCCCTCAGCAGGTCTGATTCTTGGAAAAGATATTGTGTGAGGACCTACCCCTGTAGCTTTTTCTAAGTGATCAGCATGCATAAGCATAGCTATGGTTTCATATTTGTAATCATAAAGCCCGTAAAGTACTCCTATTCCCACATCATCAATTCCTGCGGCTCTTGCTCTGTGATGAGCTGTGGTATGATAATCATAGTTATGTTTAGGTCCCTTTGGATGTATTTTTTCATAAGTATCCTTGTGATAAGTTTCTTGGAATAAAATATAAGTTCCTATGTCTGCATCTTTTAATCTTTTATAATCTTCAACAGTAGTTGCAGCTATGTTTACGTTTATGCGGCGTATGCTTCCATTTTCAAACTTCAATGAATATATGGTTTTTATGCAGTCTATTATATAATCTAAGGAGCAATTTACAGGGTCTTCTCCAGCTTCTAGTGCAAGTCTTTTGTGTCCCATAGATTCAAGGATTTTAACCTCTTCAGCTATTTCTTCCATACTAAGTTTTCTTCTTGTAAAGGAGGAGTTAGAACATTTGTATCCACAGTAGGTGCATCCATTTACACAATAATCACTTACATATAATGGAGCAAACATAACAATTCTTCTTCCATATATCTTTTCTTTAATATCCTTAGCAACCTTATATATTTCCTCTAGGATATCTTCATCTTGCACACTTAATAAAACCCCAGCTTCTTTAGGTGTAAGTCCTTTATATAATTTAGCCTTTTCCAAAAGTGTTTTCACATATTCTTTATCTTTAGAAAGTTTTTCACCTTCTTCTATATTCTTTAGTATTTCTGAATGGATTATAAATTCATCTGCTTTATATTCTCTCATTATTAATACACTCCTTTATTTTAAATTTACAAGTTAAAAATAAAAGCCCTTCTACCTCAAAAGGGTAGAAGGGCAGAATTTTGTCTTACCAAAATTAAGCTATAGCACTCCTTTTCCTTTTGCTTAGAATAATCCTTGCAATTAGAATCATGTTTTTTAAATCCCTTTATTAAGAGTTTAAAGTCCGAATAAAGAGAAAGTTATTATTTACTATTATAATATTAATTATAATTTTAAATATGATAAATAACAACTAATATTTAAAATATACATAAATTTGTTTAAAGTACTATAAAAATCCAAAAGGTTATTTTAAAGGATATTTCCAAGCAGAAATGCCTTTATTTAAGTGATATATATTAGTAAAGTTATTTTTTAATAAATGCTTAATTGCCATAGGGCTTCTTCCACCAGAAGCACAGTAAACAAGGACAGGCTTATTCTTAAACTTTTCAAGCTCATTAATTCTAGAAGGAATTTCGTGTACAGGAAAAGATTTTGCATTAGGTATATGGCCAGAACTAAACTCTTCTTTTGTTCTAACATCTAATATAATAACGTCTGTGCTTTCATTTATAAATCTATAGGTTTCTTCAGGAGAAAGATTCTTTACATTTTCATTGGTTACAATAGATCTTCTTCTAATTATGTTAAAAAGGGCAATAGCTGCAAATACTGCAAGTAGTATTTTATCCATATGTGCACCATCCTTTGAATTGTTATATTTAAATATTACGATATCGATATTATAACATAAAGAATAAATATTACGAAGGAAAATTTAGTTATGGGGTGCTTTGTAATAAATAATTTATGAAGTTTTTATGAAATAAGTTTACTTTAATATAGGGCAATTTTTACATCATTACATATAATATTAATGAAATATTATAAAGAGGTGTATTATTAATTGTCAATTTTTTATGATGAATTTGATATTAGAGATCTAGACAAGAATGGAGAATACACTTATCCCGATAGGAACATGTGCCCTTATTATCAATATTATTTAAAACAATTTAGATGCCCATTTATACAAGAGAGAAATGAATATAACAGACAGCTTGAGCAGCCAGGTATGCCGGGAAGTTCTCAGGAAGTTCAAATTCCACCGCCACCCAAAACTATACCACCTAAACCTCAAAGTGCAGGACCTCAAGTAACTGCTGTGGATTCTAGTGCTGTAAAATCATGCATTAATAGATATATATATATTTGGCTTACAAATGGACAGTCATTTTGGGCCTATTTAACCTTTGTAGGAGGAACTTCTGTTTCAGGCTATATGTGGACTAGAACTGGTTGGAAATACTTTGGAATTGATACAAATAAAATAGAGACTTTTGTATGTTATTAGATTTTAAAATTTCTAAGCCCTATTTTATAGTAGCTAAAAGCGTAGTTAAAGGCTTAGGTGTGAACCACCAAGCCTTTAAGATATATTAGGTACAGTAGTTCTTGTACTATGATAATTATATATAGAATAAGAAAAAATAAGGTGGAAATCACCTTATTTTTTTTGTTCAGATACTCTTTTGCCTAAAACCCAATACCTATAAAATGTTTTAGTAATTTTTTTTAATCACTCACCCTTATAGAATAAAATGCATAAGATAACATTAGCTAATATTAAAAGTTAGCCTAAGCTAACAATTATAAAAAAGTGAGGGGTTCATAAAAGATGGAGACTTTAAATAATGCAAAGGTAGGAAACTTTGTAGAAGTTCAAGATATATTCGCACAAGGATTGTTAAGAGAAAGAATGCTTGCTTTGGGAGTTACCAAAGGTGCAAATATAGAGGTTATAAGAAGAGGGCCTTCAGGAGACCCAACAGTATATGATATTAGGGGAGCTATGATTGCCTTAAGAAAAGAAGAAGCATCGTTAATAATAATTTCTTAAATGTTAGTTAAATGAAACATCTCAAATAAATTGAGATGTGCTAATTTATAACGAAATCAAAGATTTCTATAAATTATGCAGCAATTAATAGGAGGATTTAAGATGGGGCTGACCTATAAGTCCACAGGGATGGAAGCGCTAACTGAACTATACAAGGTGGACAAAAAGGAAGGACAATACGTTATAGCATTAGCTGGAAACCCAAACACCGGAAAAAGTACCGTGTTTAATGCGTTAACTGGACTTCATCAGCATACAGGAAATTGGCCTGGAAAGACTGTTGCAAATGCAAGGGGAGAATTCAAGGTAAAAGATAGAGAATATATACTAGTAGACTTGCCTGGAACTTATTCACTTTTTGCATCTTCTGTGGAAGAAGAAGTTGCAAGGGATTTCATTTGCTTTGGAAATCCTGACGCAGTTATTGTTGTAACGGATGCAACTTGTCTTGAAAGAAACATGAATTTAGCCTATCAAGTTATGGAGCTTACGGACAACGTAATTCTATGTATTAATTTAATAGATGAAGCAAAGAAGAAGGGTATAATAATTAACAGTAAAGGGATAGAAGAAGAACTTGGAATACCTGTGCTACTTTCAGCAGCAAGAAGTAATATTGGTATAGAGGAATTAAAGGAGGCAGTTTATAAGGTTTCTTCTGAAGAAATAAAACCAAACCCTAAAAAGATAATGTATCAAGATTATATCGAAGAAATGATCAATCATATGCAGCCATTTGCAGAGGAAAGAGTACAAGTTGTTAACTCAAGATGGCTTTCGCTACGTCTTATTGATGGAGATAAAGGTATTACAAGTACGATTTTAAAGGGAATAGATGCAAATATATCTGAAGAGTTATTATATAGTGCGGAAAACTTAAGGTTAACTCATGAAAAAAAGGAAATAAGAGATGATATAACCTATCAAATTTACAAAAAAGCAGAATATATTAGGGACAAATATGTAATTAAAGATAAAAGTAAAAATAGCAGGGATAGAATTATTGATAATTATATAACATCAAGAATTTTTGGCATCCCAATAATGCTTCTAATATTAGCAATGATATTTTGGCTTACAATAACGGGAGCTAACATACCTTCAAAAGTTCTCTCAAATTTGCTATTTGGGTTTGAGGAAGTTCTAACTAAATGGTTCAATCAGATTGATGCACCAGCTTGGCTTTATGGAGTTTTAGTGCTTGGTCTATATCGAACTTTAGCATGGGTAGTTTCTGTAATGCTTCCGCCAATGGCAATATTTTTTCCGATGTTTACGTTACTTGAGGATTTAGGGTATTTGCCAAGGGTGGCATTTAACTTAGATCATCTCTTTAAAAAGGCTTGTGCTCACGGGAAACAGTGCTTAACAATGTGTATGGGAATTGGATGTAATGCAGCAGGTATTGTTGGATGCAGAATCATTGAGTCTCCAAGAGAAAGAATTATTGCAATACTAACGAACAATTTTATGCCTTGCAATGGAAGATTTCCAACGCTGCTGGCTATTTCCTCAGTATTTTTGCTTACAAATAATAATAAAGTTTCAAATATCTATCCAACCTTGGCTATTACTATAATGGTTATAATTGGAGTGATAGTTACATTGCTTGTTTCGTATACGCTTTCTAAAACTCTGCTTAAGGGTGTACCTTCAAGTTTTACATTGGAGCTTCCTCCTTATAGAAAACCTCAATTCGGAAGAATTTTATATACATCCATTATTGATAGAACGATATTTGTGTTAGGAAGAGCAATAACTGTTGCAGCACCAGCAGGGGCTGTTACGTGGATACTTGGGAATGTATATATTGGAAATTTAAGTATAATAGCGCATGCTGCGAATTTACTCCAGCCGTTAGCTCATCTAATAGGACTAGATGGATACATCTTAATGGCATTCATTTTAGGACTACCTGCAAATGAAATTGTACTGCCGATACTTTTAATGTCTTATTTATCAACTGGTTCCATGGTTGAATTTGAAAGTATCGATTCGCTCAGACAAATTTTATTAAATCATGGCTGGACCTATCTAACCGCTCTAAACATGATGCTATTTAGCTTACTTCATTGGCCTTGTGCAACCACGATTTTAACCATAAAAAAGGAAACAGGAAGTAAAAAGTGGACATTGCTTGGGATACTAATTCCAACGGGGATTGCTTTTGCTGTTTGCCTTATTACTACTGGCATTGCACGCATTATCACAATTTTGTTGTAAGTTTTACCAAGTGATTTTTCATATTTTCTACACATTTTGTTGATATATTAATTGTATTATCTATTAACCCATTAACCCTAAAACTCCCCATAACATAAAATAGAGGTAAGTCCTTTAAAGGCTTACCTCTATTTTAATATATAATTATTTGATTATTGTGTATAAAAAGCAATTAGTGTTTTAATATAATATATAACTTGAAAGTTTAAGGAGACATACCATGAATAAAAAGAAAATTTTACTAGTGGATGATGAAATGAAAATTTTGGAGGTAGTAAAGTCTTATTTGCAAAAAGAAGAATTTGAAGTGCATGAAGCAGTAACTGGAATAGAAGCTTTAGAGAAGTTTAATGAATTAAATCCTTCGTTAGTTATATTGGACTTAATGCTTCCAGATTTAACCGGAGAGGAGGTATGCAAAAGTATAAGAGCGGTATCTAGAGTTCCTATTATAATGCTTACAGCAAAGGTGGAGGAAGATAGTATTTTAAATGGATTTGATATAGGAGCAGATGATTATGTTACAAAACCATTTAGTCCTAAGCAATTAGTTGCAAGAGTTATAGCACTTCTTAGAAGATCTGAAGAAGATATGAGACTTCTTTCAAATTACTATTCTTATAATAATGATGAATTAACTGTAGATGCGTCAACCTATGAGGTTAAAAGAGATGGAGAAATAATAAATTTAACTAGCACAGAACTTAATATACTTGTAGCTATGATTAAATATCCTAATAAAGTATTTACTCGGGAGGAGCTAGTTTGTAAAGCATTAGGAGAGGATTTTGAGGGTTTTGATAGAGTGATAGATTCTCATATTAAAAATTTAAGAAGGAAGATAGAAAGAGACACTAGAAAACCTCAATACATAAAAACAGTACATGGAGTAGGATATAAGTTTGGTGGTGAAGCTTAGATATGGTAACTTTAAGAAAAAGACTTGTTATGTCTTACATAATGGTGGCAATGATATGTGTGTTTTTAATAAGTATATTTTCTAATATATTTTTAGAAAAGCAGTTCAAAAGCTATGTACTATCCGCCCATGAAAATAAGGTAAAGGGAGTAGTGGCGTCTATTACTGATCAATTTAGTAAAGATGGAGATGTAAATTTAGCATTTATAGAAGCTGTAGGGGTTGAAGCCCTAGAAAATGGACTTATTATAAGTATATCAAATAGTAATGATGAAATTATATGGGATGCAAGTGTTTATGATAGTGGACGGTGTGAAGCAATACTAACAAATATGGCAAAGAATATGATGGATAGGTATTCAAATTGGAAAGGTAAATACGTGGAAATTAAATATCCCATGGTCAATGCAAATAACATTATAGGAAGTGTAAAAGTTGGATATTATGGACCGTTTTATTATAGTGATAATGATTTAGCTTTCTTAAAAAAGCTAAATGCTTTGTTTATAGGAGTAGGAACGGTATCCTTATTAATGGCTATAATGGTTGGACTTATTATGGCTTCTGCACTAACCAGACCTATATATAAAGTTATAAATGCATCTAAGGGTATTCGTAGAGGGGAGTATAAAAATAGGATAAATGAAGTATCTAATGTAATAGAAATTAAAAATCTTATTGATACAATAAATGACTTGGCAAAAACTCTAGAAAATCAAGAGTATTTAAGAAAAAGATTAACTCAAGATGTAGCTCATGAGCTTAGAACGCCTTTGACTACACTTCAAAGTCATATGGAAGCAATGATTGATGGAGTATGGGAACCTACCATTGAAAGAATTAAAAGTTGTCATGAAGAGTCTATAAGAATAAACAAGTTAGTTGGAGATTTGGAGAAACTATCAAGATATGAAAGCGATAAATTTTTACTTAATAAGTCAAAGTTTAATATCGGAGAACTTATAGGAAATATAATAATGAATTTTGAAAATGAATATATGAATAAAAATGTAGATTTAAGATATATAAGTTTAAGTAAATGTGTAACTGGTGATAAAGATAAGATAAGTCAGGTAGTAGTAAACTTATTATCAAATGCCTTAAAGTACACAAAAGAAGGCGGAAGTGTGGATGTTATTTTAGAAGAAGAAAACAAAAATATTGTTCTAACTGTAAGGGACACAGGTATTGGAATTTCTAAGGAAGATTTGCCGCATATTTTTGAGCGTTTTTATAGGGCTGACAAATCAAGAACTCGCATAACAGGGGGAGCTGGAATAGGTCTTGCTATAGTAAGGAGCATTGTAGAGGCTCATAATGGAGAGGTAACTGTAGAAAGTAATGTTAACAAGGGAACTGAGTTTAAGGTGTTTTTACCGATATAGGATGGTATGTATGCCTATATTAGGAAAGCATACCATTAAAAAGTTTACATGGTTTTGTTGATAAATTGTTCAATATCTTTTAAAATAAAAGATGGCGTACTATAAACTTTAAAGGAAAAGGAGGGGATGTCTTGAATAAAAGAATAAAAATTTATGCAAGCATACTTACAGTTGTACTTATGAGTAGTAGTGTACAAGCAGCGCCGAGGGTTAATTCAACACAGCGTATAAATAATAGACAGGTTACAGGAAGCATACAGGACAGAATACAAGAAGCTGAAAATAAAATAGAACAATTTGACAACAAGATAGAAAGCACTTTATCAGAGGTGGAAGGCTACAAGAAAAGAATAAGTGAAACGGAGATAAGTATTAAGAAATCAGATGAAGAACTAAAGGAAGCCGAAAAAAAGTTACAGGAACAACAAGAGAAATTTAAAGACAGAATGAGAGTTATGTACATAAGTGGACAAACAGGATACATAGAGGTGTTGTTTGAATCAGAAGGATTTGGAGATTTTATATCAAGAATTGACATGGTTAAAAGTATACTTGGCCATGACAAGAAGGTATTGACTTCAATTAAGGCTAATAAGGAGCAAATAAATAATAAGAAAAAACAGTTAACTAATGAAAAAGAAAAGCTTCTAGTTTTAAAGAAGGATAGCGAAAGTAAGCTCAGAAAAGCAAGAGAAGATATGAATGAACAAAAGAAGCTAATTGCTAAGCTAAATCAGGAATCCAGGGTGTACGCCGCAAATATTCAGGTTGCTGCAACTAGTAGCAATTCTAAAGTTCAAAATACAATAAACTCAACGCCTTCTAGAGGTGGAACAGTTAGTGGAGATGCAGGACAAGTACTAACTTATGCTCAGAAATTTTTAGGAACGCCTTATCTATGGGGCGGAACTACTCCAAATGGATTTGATTGTTCCGGGTTTACTCAATATGTATTTAGGCATTTTGGAGTTAGTTTAGGTAGAACTACATATGATCAAATAAATAACGGAGTTTCCGTATCTAGAGGAGAACTTCAACCAGGGGACTTAGTGTTTTTTGGAAATTCTGGTCCTACACATATGGGAATATATGCGGGAAATAATACATATATACATGCCCCACGTACAGGAGATGTAGTTAAATTTTCAGCAATGACTAGAGGAGACTTTATAACAGGAAGAAGAGTATTAAGATAATAGTAAAGTTATATGAGAACATATATAGATTTGAATTCAAATCTATATATGTTCTCATATTTTTGTGCATATAATCACCTTATAAATCACATATTCTTATATTAACGAAGATTATGGAAAAAAACTCAAAAATAATAAAAAAATATGTAAAAAGTATTAGTTTAAATGATATAATAATATCAAAGTAAAATTTTCTACATAAAATATTCATAATTATTCCATATAATGTGGGGGTAATTACTAAGTATAATTTAAGTAATGAAACATGGACAAGGGGTGGGAGCTTGAATAAGAAATTAAAAATTTATGCTAGTATACTAACAGTGATTTTCATTAATAGCAGTGTGGTATCTGCAGCACCTTTATCAAAGCAGCTGCAAATTCAAAAACAGAGATTAGAACAAGAAAAGAAGACCTATGAGGATATAACAAAAAAATTAGAAGAGAAAGAGATCGCTATAGAGCATTTAGACAATAAAATACAAAAGGCACTTGCAGAGGTCGAAGGTTACAAAAGTAAAATATCAAAAACCGAAGCAAATATTAATCAGGTAAATAAGGATATAACTAAAGCAGAAGAGGATTTAGAAAAACAGCAGGACTTGTTTAATAAAAGAGTGCGAGCTCTATATGTAAATGGACAAGCTTCTTACTTAGACGTACTTGTTGAGGCTGAAGGATTTTCTGATCTTATGAGTAGGGTTGAAAATGTAAGAAGAGTAATGAAATATGATAAAGAAATATTTGCTGAAATGGAATCTCAAAGAGAAGTTTTAAATGCTAAGAAAAGCGAATTAGATAAGGAAAAACAAAACTTAGTAGCATTTAAGAATAATAGTGAAAAGAAGTTATCGGAGATAAAAGAATCTGCTGATGAGCAAAAGAAACTCATTCAAGACCTAAATAATGAAAAGAAAATTTATGCATCAAAGATAAGTACTTCGGAAATAGAAGTAAACTCAACAATTAAAGCAATAAATGAAGCCAATGCAAAAGCAGCAGCAGAGGAGGCTGCAAGACGACAAGCAGCAGCAAATAATAGTTCAAATAATAATAGTAATAATAATGGATCTACACCTTCAAGAGGTGAAAGTAATAATGGATCTGTATCAGGAAGTAGTGTAGTAGCTTATGCACAAAACTTTTTAGGGGTGCCATATCTTTGGGGTGGAACAACTCCAAACGGATTTGATTGTTCAGGATATATGCAGTATGTATATGCCCATTTTGGAATTAGTATAGGAAGAACTACCTACAATCAAATATATAATGGGGTTGAGGTATCACGTTCAGAGCTTCAGCCTGGTGATCTAGTACTGTTTGGTACATGGAATGATCCTCATCATGTAGGAATGTATATAGGAGGAAATCAGTACATACATGCTCCGCGTACAGGAGATGTAATAAAGGTATCTCCGCTTACGAGATCTGATTATCTTACTGCTAGAAGAATACTAAATTAAAAAGTAGAGATTAGAACTTTTGTTCTAATCTCTACTTTTTTCGTATTCTAATATAAGTTGTACATTTTTATATTCTACGGGATACAAGTCATTGTTTAATCCTTTGAATTCAGGATTTGGAACATACCAGTCTTTGCCTTGAAAATAGCTTTTGAAGGGTTCTTGACTAAATACATATCCATGGCGTGCATAAATCTCATTTCTTGCAATACCTAATTCGTATTTAGTTAGATTTTTCAAATCATATACAGATAGTTCTCTAGTAGAACTATTTGGGAAAATAAAATCTAAATTATTATTTAAGTCTTTATTATTAGGATCTTCCTTAGAAGCTTGGGTATCTGGTTTTGAATCTGTAATTTGTGCAGATTCAAACACTATGCTGCTTGTATCATTTAAGTTATTCATATCCACAACCAGGGGCTTGATATTGGAGCCCTGGTACTTAACCACCACAGGAGAATATATAAAGAAGTCATATTCTTTATCAGAATTAGTATCCTTTAAATCCAATTTTATATCATTTACGGTTACCTCAATATTTTTATCTTGGGGAATGTATATTGACTTTTTAATTATAAATGGAAAAGGTTCTATCAGCCAATCATCATTTTTCTTGGTAAGTTTTATAATAAAGTTTTTGCTTGGAACCTCATCAGAATAAATGGATACATTATAAAACATAGTATGGACTTTTTCGCCAATAGTCTTATAAAGAGCGGTATCTGCCTCTTCTATAGTAAAGTTTTTTATAGGAGCTAAGCTTAAAGCTTTTTCAAAGCTTTCCTTACTTAAAAATGGGGAAGATTGAAGCTTTGTAGTATCTAAATTTTTAAAAGCTTTCTCATAATTTTTATTCTGTAAGTTATTAAAAAATCTATTGATGACATTTTCAGGATTGGAATTTACAGAGTTATAAGATTGAATCATGGTAAAGGATAAAACTAATAATACCAGGCCTAAAAATATGATTGTTTTTTTATTTATAGGAAATTTTATTTTAGTTGAATTCAAATTATCGGAATTAGAAAGCTTATACCCGCAGCAACTACAGAATTTAGAATCTAGGCTTAAGATCTCTGTGTCGCAATTTGGACATTGCATAAATATCACTCCTTTTAAAGTTGTCATGAATTTTACATATATTAATATTATAACAAAATTAGGCAATTAATAAAATATTATTGGAAACAAAGTAATTTCTTATAAATAAAATATAATAAAATAAGGTATTATCAGTTATAACAAATTGATAAAAATATAAATATATAAAATGCTGCATATTTCGACTAATTATATAGTACAAATTATTCGAGATAACTTAAAGTAGACTTAAAATTCATTGAAAATAAAGATTTAAGAAATTTTATGTTATTTTTACAATATTTTCATTGAAATATGATGAATAAATGAATATAATATAGATAAAATAAGTAAACGTTTTACTAAAACGTTTCAGCAATAGGGGGAAATAATAGGATGAAAAAGGTACTTGGTTTAATGTTAAGTTTTATCATGGTGCTTGCACTTGGGTTAACTGGTTGCGGAAGCAAGGATTCAGGAGACCAGGGAGCAAAGGATGCAGGGAAAGACAAACCGTTAAAGATAGTATTAGTTCTTAACGGAAATTTAGGAGACAAGTCTTTCTTCGACTCAGCAAATGAAGGTTTAAAGCAAATTAAAGAAAAATTTAAAGCTGAAACAAAGGTAATAGAAGTTGGATCAGATCAGACAAAATGGGAGCCAACTTTAGCAGATGTATCTGAAGAAAATTGGGATATAATAATTTGTGGTACTTGGCAGATGCAAGAGCATTTAGAAAAGATAGCACCAGAACATCCAGAAAAAAAATATATATTATTTGATGCAGCAGTAAATTATGATAAAGGTAATTTTAAAAACATATATTCAATAAACTATAAACAAAACGAAGGTTCTTTTTTAGCAGGAGCTCTAGCGGCTAAGATAACAACTTCCACTATGCCTCAAGCTAATAAAGATAAGGTTATAGGATTTGTTGGTGGAATGGATATTCCAGTTATAAATGACTTCCTTGTTGGATATATAAAGGGTGCTCAATATGTAGATAAGGATACAAAAGTTGCTATATCTTACATTGGAGATTTCTTTAACAGTGCAAAAGGTAAGGAAATGGCATTAGCACAGTTCAATCAAAAGGTTGACGTAGTATTCCCAGTTGCGTCTCAAGCGGGACTTGGAGCATTGGATGCAGCTAAGTTACAGAAAAAATATGCTATAGGTGTAGATTCAGATCAGGCAATGTTATTTAAAGATGATGCTGCAAAAGCAAATTTAATAATGAGTTCAGTTCTAAAGAGAGTTGATAATTCACTTGTTAGAGCAATTGAACTTGAAACTCAAGGGAAATTACCATGGGGTAAGGCAGAAAGTTTAGGATTGAAGGAAGAAGCAGTTGGTCTTGCTGAAAATGAATTCTATAATAAAAATGTTTCAGAAGACATGAGAAAGTTTGTACAAGAAACTTCAAAGAAAATAATAGATGGAGAAATAAAAGTAGATTCAGCTATTGGAATGGATACAAAAGTTCTTAATGATATAAGAAATTCTGTAAAGTAACAGCTAAATAAATAATTACAATATTATAATGCACTGGATAATTTTCCAGTGCATTAGTTAACTAATACATAAAATATGGGAGAGGTGAAGAGTTTGTCAGAAGAAATTTTAGCTATGCAAAATATAACTAAGGTATATCCAAATGGAATGGTTGCAAATAAGGATGTAAATTTTTCTGTTAAATCAGGAGAAATACATGCTCTAATGGGAGAAAATGGGGCAGGTAAAAGTACACTTATGAAAATACTATTTGGGCTTGAGAGGCCAGAAGAGGGAGATATCTTATTAAAGGGACAAAAGATAAGTATAGATTCTCCAAGCACAGCTATAAAAAATGGTATAGGAATGGTTCATCAGCATTTCATGCTTGTTCCATCGCTTACTGTTGCAGAAAACATGGTTTTAGGTATGGAGCCGAAGAAAAATGGACTTATTGATATAGAAAAGGCAATAAAAGTTACAGAAGAAATTTCAAAGAAATATAATCTTATAGTTGATCCAAAAGCAAAAGTTTCAGATTTGCCTGTAGGAATAAAACAAAAGGTTGAAATACTGAAGGCATTACTTAGGGGAGCAGAGATACTTATACTAGATGAACCGACTGCAGTATTAACGCCTCAAGAAACAAAGGAATTATTTGTAGAACTTATAAACTTAAAGAAAAAGGGACATACCATAATATTCATTTCTCATAAGTTAAAAGAAATAAAAGAGATATGTGATAGAATAACAATTTTAAGGGCTGGAAGAAGTATAGGGGTTTATGATGTTGCAAAAGTATCTCAAGAAGATATTTCAAGACTTATGGTAGGTCGTGATGTGGTACTTAAAATTGAAAAAGAAAAAAATAACCCAAGTAATGTAATACTAAAGGTTAATAATATAAATTATACTGATGAAACTGGAAAGACAATATTAAATAATATAAGCTTTACTGTAAGAAAAGGTGAAATACTTGGAATAGCAGGAGTAGAGGGTAATGGGCAAAGAGAACTTATAGAACTTATAACAGGACTTGAAAAGTATAATGATGGCGAAATTTTTATAGATGGACAAGAAATTAAAGATTTAAGTATAAAGGAAATAAGAAACCTAGGGGCTTCTCATATTTCAGAAGATAGAATGATATTTGGGGCAGCCGGTGAAGCCAGCATAGAAGAAAATATTATTTCAGATAGATTTGATAGTAAAGAATTAAATAAAGGTGTGCTGCTTAGTATGTCAAAAATACACTCCATGGTTAGAGAACTTATTAAAGATTATAGAGTTAAGTGTGATAGTGCAGATCAACCAGTAAAAATGTTATCAGGTGGAAATATTCAAAAGGTTGTAGTAGCTAGAGAGTTTTCATCAAATCCAAAACTTATAGTAGCAAATCAACCAACTAGGGGTATTGATGTAGGAGCAACAGAATTTATTCATAAAAAACTAGTGGAGCTAAGAGATGAAGGTACGGGAGTATTATTAATATCTGCAGACTTAAATGAAGCAATGGAACTAAGTGATAGCTTAATGGTAATGTATGGAGGAGAAGTTGTGGCTTACTTCAAAGATAGCTCAAAGGTTACTGAAGAAGAGCTAGGGACATACATGCTTGGAATAAACAAACAATCTCCTGAAGAGATAAGGAGGGCTATAAATGAGTAGTAAAAAGATTGAAACTCAATTTGAGGTAATAAGAACCTTTGTAGCAATTTTACTTGCTATGACTTTAGCATTTTTAATAATTTTAGGGATAAGTAAACAGCCGATAAATGCTATAACCACACTTTTTACAGGACCATTTTCTTCAATAAGACGATTTGGGAATGTAATAGAAATGTCTATTCCATTTATTTTTACAGGATTATCTGTATGTGTAATGTTTCAGGCAAAACAATTTAACATGATAAGTGAAGGAGCATTTTTTATTGGAGGGGTAGCGGCCTCTTTTATAGCAGTTAAAGTAATACTTCCTATGGGAATTCATCCAATAGTAGCAATATTGTTTGGGGGGCTAATAGGAGCATTAGCTGGATTTATTCCAGGAATACTTAAGACAAAATGGAATGCGAATGAGCTTGTGTCTTCTCTTATGCTAAACTATGTTTGTTTGTATTTAGGTATCTATGTGATAAACAACATTATAAGAGATCCTAACTCAGGATTTATGGCATCATTTATATTTAATAAAACAGCAGTGTTTCAGAAAATAATTCCAGGTACAAGAATACATGCTGGAACATTTGTAGCAATATTATTTATAATTTTAACTTACTTATTCATGTACAGATCAAAGTGGGGATATGCCCTTAGAATGACAGGATTAAATGAAAACTTTGCAAAGTATTCAGGAATTAATACAAAGAGAGTAATTTTATACTCGCAATTACTAGGAGGATTTATTGCGGGTCTAGGTGGCGGTACAGAAGTACTTGGCATGTATCAAAGATTTCAGTGGCAGAGTCTTCCGGGGTATGGGTTTGATGGAATAATAGTAGCTATTTTAGCAAGAAATAATCCAATTTTAGTGCCAGTAGCAGCTGTATTCTTAGCATACTTAAGAGTTGGGGCAGATATCATGGCAAGAATGACAGATGTTCCAAGTGAGGTAATATCAGTTATACAAGCAATTATAATCATATTAATTGCAGCAAACAGATTCCTTGCAAAATGGAAACATAAGAAAATTGTTAAGTATTCTCAAGAGCAGTTGGCTGCTAAGGAGGGAAAGTAAATGGATAACTTGTTTTCACTAATATTTACAACTAGTTTTGGATATTCAATACTCAGGGTTACAACGCCTATACTTTTTGCAGCTTTAGCAGCTTTAATATCGGATAAAGCGGGAGTTATTAATATAGGACTTGAAGGTATAATGCTTTCATCTGCTTTAGCGGGTGTAATTGCTAGCGCCTTTAGCAAAAGTATAATGGTTGGAGTAGTTGCTGGAATAATAGTTGGAGTATTACTTTCTTTAGCCCTTGCATATTTTTCCTTGCATTTAAAATCTGACATAATACTGACTGGTATTGCTCTTAATTTACTTGCTAGCGGGGGAACGGTATTTTTATTATTTCTAGTAGCTAAGGATAAGGGGATTTCTGTTTCTTTAAAAAGTCTTGTAGTACCAGAAATATGGATTCCTTTAGTAAATAAAATACCAGTGCTTGGACCAATACTATCAGGACATAACATATTAACTTACTTATCATTAATATCAGTTGTAGTTGTTCATTACTTTTTATATAGAACTCCACTAGGACTTAAGATAAGGGCTGTTGGAGAAAACCCAAATGCGGCAGATTCAGTAGGTATAAGTGTCATAAAAATACAATATTTAGCTTTAATAATGAGCGGTATATTTGCAGCTTTAGGTGGTGTATATATGTCCATGGGATATGTATCATGGTTTTCAAGGGATATGACTGCAGGAAGAGGATTTATAGCTCTTGCAGCTGAAGCTATGGGAAGAGGAACGCCTATAGGAACTTTTGCAGCTTCATTAATATTTGGGTTTGCAGATGCCTTATCCAATGTAATGCAGTCTTTAAGAGTACCAGCGGAATTTGTTCAAATGGTACCATATCTAACTACAATATTTGGACTAGTTATATACTCAATCCAGCAAACTAACAAGATTAAGAAAATTAGGGGGAAATAAATATGAGAATACCAGTGATAATAGATTGTGATCCAGGGCATGATGATGCAATAGCGCTATTACTTGCTTTTGCTAGTGAAAGGTTAGATGTAAGGGCAGTAACTATAGTTGCTGGAAATCAAACTCAAGAAAAGACATTAAACAATGCATTAAGGGTTTTAAGCTTTGCAGGAGTAGATGTGCCTGTAGCAAAGGGAGACGATAAACCACTAATGAGAGATTTAATAATCGCACCAGAGGTTCATGGAGATAGTGGGCTTGATGGTCCAGAACTTCCAGAGTCAGATTTGAAAGCTGTGGATATGTCTGCAATTGAGCTTATAGCAAAAACGATTAGAGAAAGTGATAAAAAGGTTACTTTAATACCAACAGGAGCTTTAACAAATATAGCAAAGTTTCTTTTATGTTATCCAGAATTAAAGGAAAAGATAGAAAGAATATCTCTCATGGGTGGAGCTTGTTTTGGTGGAAATTGGAGCCCAGCTGCAGAGTTTAATATACTAGTAGATCCAGAAGCTGCAGATATAGTGTTTAAATCTAGGATACCAATAACAATGAGTGGGCTTGATGTAACTCATAAGGCTTTAATTTATGATGAGGATGTAGAAAGAATAAGAAATGTTGGTGGGAAAGTTGCTGTGATGGTTGCAGAGCTTTTAGATTTCTTTGCTAAATTTCATATGGATATGGGATTTAAGGGAAGTCCCCTTCATGATCCTTGTGCAGTAGCTTGGGTTATTGATCCATCAATAATGACTACAAAAAAGCTCCATGTGGATATAGAAACTAAGGGAGAACATACATTAGGAGCAACAGTTGTTGACTATTATGATGTGCTTAAAAAAGAAAAAAATATAGATGTTGCTTTTGATATAGATAGAGAAAGATTTGTGGAGATGCTAGTAGAAGCTATGAAGTATTACAACTAAGGAGGGATTTCGTATGAAAATACCTGTAATTATAGATACAGATCCAGGAATAGATGATGCTTTAGCACTATTTTTAGCATTTTCATCAGATAAACTAGACATAAGAGCTGTAACTTCCGTAGGAGGTAATATACCTTTAGAAAAGACTACTAAAAATTCTATAGATCTCGTTAGTTACATAGGAGCTGATACAAAAGTAGCTAAGGGAGCCTCTGACCCTATTTTAAGAAAGCTTCATACTGCAGAATATGTACATGGGGAAACTGGACTTCATTCTGTAGTTTTACCTGAGGGGAATATAAAGCCTTATGAAAAAAGTGCTTGGGATACCATATACGAAGAGGCTGTAAAGTGTGAGGAAAAGCTTAATATAATAGCATTAGGACCTCTTACAAATATTGCAATAGCTTTAATGAAGTACCCGGACTTAGTGCATAAAATTGAAAAGATAACGCTTATGGGAGGATCGTGCTATATAGGAAACACTACGCCATCAGCAGAATTTAATATTTATGTGGATGCAGAAGCAGCAGATATGATATTTAAATCAGGAATACCAGTAACTATGGTAGGGCTTGATGCAACGCATAAGGCTTTAATTTCAGATGAGGAAATAAACTATATAACTAGCAAAGAAAACAGGATTCGTGAAACTGTAAGGGAGTTCTTTCGGTGTTGTTCAAGGATATGCAAGCTTTATGGTCTTGAAGGAGCAATAGTTCATGATGCATTAGCAGTAGCCTCAGTTATTAATCCTAATATTATTGAAAAGTGTAAATATTATGTTGAGGTAGAAACAAAGGGTGAACTTACTTATGGAAAAACTGTAGTTGATATTTATAATGTTACTAAAAATAAACCTAATGCAGAAGTTGCTATGGATGTAAAAAGAGAAGAATTCGTAGAAATGTTTAGGGAGATGATGTATTCATATGAATAGGATTGAGTCCTGGGATATGATTTTAAAAGATGCTAATATAATTGATGGGGAAGGAAATACACTTAGAGGAAAAAGTATTTACGTTAAAGATGGAAAGATAGAAAAAATATTGGATCAATATGAAAGAGGACACGGTGAAATAATAGAGTGTGAAAGCTATTTTATAACACCAGGGTTTGTGAATTTACACTCTCATGTATCTATGAACATACTAAAGGGGTTAGCTGAGGATGTAAATATAAACGATTGGTTTAATAAAGAAATCTTTCCTTATGAAAGTAAATTAACACCTATGGATGTATATTATGGAGCCTTACTTGGTATAAGTGAGATGATAGATAATGGAGTGACTTCTTTTGCAGATCATTACTTTTTTGCAGATAAGGTATGTGACGCAGTTATAGAAAGCGGAATAAGAGGGGATATAGCACCTACAATCTTTGGGCTATCTGATAATTTTGAGGAAGTTTTAGAAGATGCAGCGTCACTTATAGAAAAGAGAAGAAATCAAAGTACTAGATTAAGCTTAAGAATGGGCCCTCATGCTCCATATACTTGTCCAAATGGAAAACTTGAAAAAATTATTAAAAGGGCAAGGGAGTTAAATGTAGGAATTCATATTCACCTTTCTGAAACTTCAGAACAAGTAGAAGAAAGTTTAAAATCTTATGGGAAAACCCCTTTTAAAATATTGAGTGAAACAGGAGGTTTTGATATTCCTGCAATAATTGCTCATGGACTATGGATTAGTGAAGATGATTTGAATTATATAAATGACAACACTTACGTTGCGGTATGTCCTAAAACATATATGAAACTAGGTATGGGTTATGGAGGTTTATGGAATAGCTACAGTAAACTTCCACTATGTATAGGAACAGATGGAGCAGCAAGTTCAAATACATTAAATCCATTAGAGCAGTTAAGGTTATTTGCACTTATAGGAAAGGCAGAAGGTAAATCGGAGGACTTTAAGCTTAAGAGCATGTGGGAAATGTTAATGAGAGGGCATAAAGCTTTAGATTTTAATACAGGAGACATTAAAGTAGGATATGATGCAGATTTACTTGTTTGGGACTTGAATATGCCAAATACATATCCTGCATATAACCCTTTAGCATCTATAATTTACAGTAGTGAAAGTAAAAATATTCTGCATTCTATAGTAGAAGGTAAATTTGTAAAAAGAAATGGGAAAGTTGTTTTAAAAAATACTTATTTATGGGATGAAGTAGAGAGAACTTCTAATGAAATTGTAAATAAAGGAAAAGGAATAAATAAAATAAGTTATTAGAGGAGGAAAGTTATGAAAAAGGCATGGGAAATGGAACATGAATTGATGAGTAATGCTATACCTATTGTATTAAGTGATGAGGAGCAGACTTGGGAAACGGGAGCGCAGGAAATGGAAAGTCATATAGAACTTTCTACAAGGCTTGTCTGGAAAAGCAATGTACCAGGTTCATTTGCTCCTGAAAGAGTAATAATAGGTGCAATTCAATCTATGGAAAGTATGGGATACAATGTGGAAAGAGCAGAACAGTTAATTCCGCTTGGGCTTAAGGCTTTAGAAGAAAATAATATAATTGAATTAAGTAAGATAACTGCTAGAGTTTATTATGAATTAAACAATGCAAAAAAAGAGTTAGATTCGCCTTACTTTAAATATAAAACATATTCCTCTTGGGAAGAATACAAAAAATCTGTAAAATTTCCTAAATATGATGAATGTAATATATATGCAGAGGGATTTGAAGAAAAAATTCATGCAGCTTGGATAGCTCAAATATGTGGCGGGGCGTTAGGAACAGCCATTGAAGGCTATACTTCAGAAAATATAGAGAAAACCTTTGGCAATATAACAAATTATGTCAGAAAGCCAAATACTTATAATGACGATATAACTTATGAATTAGCATTTTTAAAGGCATTTTATGAAAAAGGATATAATGTGACTTCAATAGATATAGCAGAAGAATGGGTAGGGCTCATTCCTACAGGATGGTCAGCTGAGGATATCGCTTTAAAAAATATTCAAAGAGGGATATATCCTCCTTTAAGTGGGGAGTTTAATAACTATTATCGTGAATGGATAGGTGCTCAGATGAGAGGAGCTATATGTGGAATGGTGGCTCCCGGCAATGCGGAGGAAGCTGCAAGACTTGCGTGGATTGATGGTGTTATTTCACATCATAATAATGGGGTAATAGGAGAAATATTTAATGCTGTGCTTGTTTCACTTGCTTTTGTAGAAAATGACGTAAAAGTTATACTTGATAAGACTATAAATGCAATTCCTAAGGATTCAGAATACTATTCAGTAATTGATTTTGCATATAATCAGTGCAAGTCAAATGACAATTGGAGAGAGGCATGGAAGAAATGTGAGGAAAAGTTTAAAATGTATAATTGGATTCATGCATATCCAAATGCAGCAGCAGAAGTAGTGGCTCTTTACTTTGGAGGAAATGATTTTGAAAAAACTATGAATATAATTTCCATGGCAGGACAAGATGTTGATTGTAATGCAGCCCAGATAGCAAGTATATATGGTGCGATTTATGGATTTAAGGGAATAGGTGAAAAATGGATAGATCCAATTGGTGATGATTTAATAACTTATGTTAGAGGTATGAAACATTTAAAAATAAGTGAGTTATCTAAGTGGACTGTTGAAGCTTTAAGGAGAGCTAATAAGGGAGAATAAGAATGGGTGTTACTATAAAGGATATAGCTAAAGAAGCAAAGGTATCTATTGCTACGGTATCAAGAGTTATAAATAACAAAGAAGATGGCGTAGGTAAGGGCACGAGAGAAAATATACTAAAGATAATGGAAAAGCATAATTATATTCCTAGTAGCCTGGCAAGGGGAATGGTTACAAAGAAGACGCATATAATAGGTCTTATATTACCAGATATAAATAATCCCTTTTTCCCTGGAATAGTAAGAGGCGCAGAGGATGCGGCAAGTAAATATGGATATAACATCATACTTTGTAATACCGATGATAAGGAAGAAAAAGAAATAGAACATATCCAAATTTTAAAGGAAAAGTCTGTAGATGGAGTAATATATACAAGTACTCTTGAAAATAAAGGAGAAAATATAGAGTTATTCAAAAAGTACAAAATACCTTTTGTATCTATGGACAGAAATGGTCCTCTAGAGGAGGTTCCATTTATATCTACTGATGGCGAAATAGGAATGTACAAACTAGTAGAATATTTAATCCAAAATGGGCACACAAAAATAGCTTATATATCAGGTAAAAAGGGGATGTATGGAGAGTATAAGAGACTTAGAGGCTATAAAAAAGCGCTAAGTAGGTATAATATACCTATAGTTGATAACCTTATAAAGTATGGAGATTATAAGATAAGCGGTGGAATAAAGTGCATGGAAGAGCTTTTGGAGGAAAATTTAAAGTTTACAGCAGTAGCCTCAGAGAATGATTTGATGGCAATAGGAGCTTTAGAAGTTTTAAATAATAAAGGAATAAGAGTACCTAATGAAATATCTGTAACAGGATTTGATAATATATTTTTAACTAAAGTGACATTTCCGAAGATTACTACTGTAGCTCAGCCAACTTATGAAATGGGATATAATGCTGTAGAATTACTTCTTAAAATAATAAATAAAGAGGAGATTCCATCTAAGCAAATTATATTAGATACTAATTTAATAATAAGAAATTCAGTTGCAAAATTATAATTTAAGTTGCCTTTTATGGCAACTTTTTATTTTTAATAATAAAAACATTTATTTAATAATTAAATCCAAAACAAGAATTGTTTAAGTACGTTTCCTTAATCTTAAAGTATAAAAACCTTGTGGAGGAACAAGCTAATACTACATTTTGTTATAAGGAATGCCTCAGTAAGTTGAGAAGTTCTAATTTATAACTAAATTATAAATTCTATAAATCATGCAAGGAAGTGATTCATTAAATGGATAAAAAGAATACTAAAAAATTAAGTCTTAAGGCACTTGTATTGATGATTTTTACATCTGTATTTGGATTTGCAAATATGCCGAGATCTTATTATTTAATGGGATATGGAGCTATTATCTGGTATATATTTGCTGCATTTGCATTTTTTATTCCATTTGCATTTATGATGGCAGAGTTTGGATCAGCTTTTGAAAAAGAAAAGGGAGGGATTTATTCATGGATGAGTAAATCCGTCGGTCCAAAGTTTGCTTTTGTAGGAACATTTATGTGGTACGCGTCCTATATCGTATGGATGGTTAATATATCATCAAGTATATGGATACCTTTTTCAACATCTATATTTGGAGATGATAGAACAGCTACGTGGGCAGCATTTGGACTAAACTCAACTCAAGTTATCGGGGTATTAGGTATAATGTGGGTAGTATTGGTAACTCGCATTGCATCTAAAGGTGTAGGACAAATAACTAAAATAACTTCTATAGGAGGTACTGCAGTAGCAGCGCTTAATATAGTTTTGATTGTAGGTGCAGTTTTAATTTTTATAGCAAATGGAGGAACACTAGCTGAGCCGCTTCAAGGAGGAAGAGCATTTATAAGTTCGCCAAACCCTGGATATCAAACTACTATATCTTCTTTGGGATTTTTAGTATTTGCTATATTTAGTTACGGTGGTATAGAGGTTGTAGGAGGTTTAGTTGATGAGACTGAAAATGCAAGAGTTAATTTCCCCAAGGGAATAACTTTAGCTGCAATAGTAATTTCTATAGGTTATTCACTTGGAATATTTTTATGTGGAGTATTTACTAATTGGCAAGGTGTTTTATCCTCAAATAGAATTCATATGGGAAATGTAGCGTATATATTAATGAAAAACTTTGGATATGAATTTGGAAGAGCCTTTGGACTTGGAGAAGTTGTATCAGTTCAAATTGGAATATGGGTAGCAAGATTTGTAGGGCTATCAATGTTTCTGGCTTTAACAGGTGCATTCTTTGCACTTTCTTACTCACCCTTAAAGCAGCTTATTGATGGAACTCCACACGGACTTTGGACTCCTAAAATTGAAGAAACTAAAGATAATATACCAGTTAATGCTATGTGGGTTCAATGCGGTATTGTAGCAGTTATGATTGCATTAGTATCCTTTGGTGGAGAAGGAGCTTCTAAGTTCTTTTCAAGGCTTATACTTATGACAAATGTGGCCATGACATTACCATACATGTTTTTATCAATAGCATTTCCTGCTTTTAAAAAGAATACTAATATAAGAAAGCCTTTTGAATTCTTTAAAAGTTACTCAATAGCATTCTTAGCAACGGCTCTTGTTACATTGACTGTTGGATTTGCGAATTTATTTACTATAATAGAGCCGACGATAATGAAGGGAGACTACATATCAACCATATGGATGATTGTAGGACCAGTAGTATTTATTATAGCAGCCCTTATAATCTATGGAAGATATGAAAGAAAAGTTAAAAATAAAAAAGTAGCATAAATTTAAATAATCATGAATATATATAGTAAGTAACAAACCTACGGGGAAGTTCTTTTAAAGGGATTTTCCGTATTAAATGTTACTTATGCAAATAGGGGATGAATAAGATGATAAATAAAGAAAGACTAATTAATAAATTTTTTCAATATGTTAAAATTGATAGTGAAAGTTTTAATGAAAATGAAATGGCACAAACTCTTATAAAAGAAATGAAAGAGTTAGGAATGAAGGTTGAAACAGATACATCAGGACAAAACATAGGTTCAAATGCAAATAATGTATATGGGTATTTAGATGGAGATTTAACTATAGAGCCAATACTATTTTGTGCTCATATGGATACTGTAAAGCCTGGGAAGGGCATAAAACCTATAATTAAAGATGAAGTTATATATAGCAGTGGAGATACGATACTCGCAGGAGATGATAAGGCAGGCATTTCATCTATTTTAGAGGCTATAAAAACTATAAAGGATAAGAATTTATCTCATGGGCCAATAGAAGTAGTATTTACCATAGCAGAAGAAGAAGGTCTTTATGGTGCTAAAGGTGTGGAATACGAAAGATTGGCATCTAAGAAGGGCTTTATAGTCGATAGTTCAAAGGAGGTAGGGGCTGTAATTATAAAGGCTCCAGCAGAAAGTCAAATTACAGTTAAAATAAAGGGAAAGGCATCTCACGCAGGAGTTGAACCTGAAAATGGGATAAGTGCTATTCAAGTGGCTGCATATGCAATTTCAAACATGAAGCTTTTAAGAGTGGATGAGGAAACTACAGCAAACATTGGCACCATAATTGGGGGAGAAGCCACAAACGTTGTGTGTCCATATGTTGAAATTAAAGCAGAGGCTAGAAGTTTAAACATGGATAAATTAAATAATCAAATAGAGCATATGACTGATTGTTTTAAGAAAGCTTCAGAGAAATTTGGGGCTGAAGTGTATGTGCAAAGTAAACTGAGTTACAGTAATTACATTATAAATGAAGATGATGAAATATTAGAGATAATAAGGGAAGCTTGTGATAAAATAGGAGTAACCTTTAAATTAGAATCAACAGGTGGAGGCAGCGATGTAAATGTATTTGCCTCTAAAGGAATAAAGACAGTGAATTTAGGGACTGGAATGTCTAAGGACCATACAGTAGATGAATATATAAAGGTAAAAGATTTAGTAAATGTAAGCAGGCTAGTTCTTCAAATAATGCTTAGAGAAAATAAAACTATATAAAATAGTAATCAAGCTGTAATCAGAATTTAAAATAAGGGGATAGGGGTGTATATATTCTTGATTAAATTAAGCCATTGGTTTGAATATATAAGTTTAAAGTTTGGAATGCTTGGAGTATTTCCTAAATTTCTACTTACTTTAGGCATAGCTGCAATGCTATATTCTTTTAATAAGGTTATAATAAAGAAAGTCGATGAGACTAGTTGGAAGTCAACAAAAATACTTACTACAAAAAAAGTAATTTCTAATATTTTAAGGATTGTTTTTATATTGATTTTAATTCCTGTGTGGATATATGAAACAAAGGATATAATGACATTTTTAGGATTATTTTCAGCAGGACTTGCATTTGCACTAAAGGATCTAGTTTCTAGTTTTTTAGGATGGGTAATTATAAATTCTCATAAACCATTTACTTTAGGGGATAGAATTAAAATCGGCGACAGCATAGGAGATGTAATTGAGATAAATTGGTTTTACACAACTATAATAGAAGTAACTCAAACAAGCAATGCATATGGACAAAGCACTGGGAGGCTTATTCATATACCTAATATAAAGCTCCTAAGTATTGAGGTCATTAATGGAACAGGAGGCTTTCCATATAGTTGGAATGAAATTGAAATAAAGCTTTCTATAGATAGCAACTGGGAGAAGGCAAAAGAAATAATACTTGATAAGGCTGAAGATATTCTTGGAAATATGGAAGAGGAAGTAAGAGAAGCTTTAGATATGGCAGCTAAAACCCAACCAATTTATTATCAAAATCTTTCACATACGGTATACACCTCGCTGTGCGAAGGAAAAGTTATTCTTACATTAAGATTTATTTGTGGCTCTAGAAGTTTTAGAACTTTAGAACATAATATAATTGAGACTTTACTTGTTGAATTTAAAAAACACGAAGATATAAAACTTATATAGGTGAATATATGGATAAAGTTATAATGCATGTAGATATGGATGCGTTTTTTGCATCAGTTGAAGAATTGGATAATCCAAAGCTAAAAGGAAGACCCATAATAGTAGGGGGAATTGGAGAAAGAGGAGTAGTTGCAACTTGCTCTTACGAAGCAAGAAAGTATGGAGTGCATTCTGCTATGCCAATATTTATGGCGAGAAAAAAATGCCCAATGGGTATATATCTTCCTACCAGACATGAAAGATATAAGGAAATTTCTAATAAGGTATTTGATATACTTTATGAGCTCACTCCTAAAGTGGAACCGGTATCTATCGATGAAGCCTATTTAGATATATCAGATTTGAGCATAAACACTATGGATGCTGTAGATTATATAAAATCTAGAGTAAAAAAAGAAATAGGCCTAACCATATCTATGGGAATTTCCTATAACAAGTTTTTGGCAAAACTCGGTTCGGATTGGAATAAGCCAAATGGAATAATGATAATTACAAAAGATATGATCCCAAGTATTTTGCTCCCGTTACCTATTTCTAAAATTCATGGAATAGGTAAAAAGTCCAGAGATAAATTAAATAACATAGGCATTTATAATGTAGAAGATCTCTATAAATTACCCCAGAATTTTTTCTTTGAATACTTCGGTAAGTTTGGTATAGAAATTTATGAAAGAATACGTGGAATAGATAGAAGAGAAGTTGAAATTACTAGGGAAAGGAAATCTGTAGGACGTGAAACTACTCTTAAAAATGATATTAAAAATAAGGATGAAATGAAAAGGTATTTAAGAGAATTTTCAAATGAGGTCTCTTATTATCTGAAAAACAAGGGGTTATTAGGAAAAACTATAACAGTAAAAATTAAGACCTCATCCTTTGAAAATCACACAAGGAGCAAAACACTAATAAATTATATTGATAGTGATGAAGATATATTTAAAGTTTCTTGCGAGATATTAGATGCAATACAGTTTGAAGATAGTATTAGGCTCATTGGACTTACGGTATCTTCGCTTAGTGACAACAGTATAAGACAGATGTGCTTTTTTAGTAACCAGTAGCTAGTATCCAAGTTCCAGTAAATTTAGTTTTGCTATGAAAAACAGTCATAACTGATTACTGGTTACTAAAACTCAATAATTTCTCCTCTTTTTGAAATCTTAGCTATGTTTGTTTTATCACTTTTAACTTTATGATAAAACTTCTGCGGCATAGAATAATCATCCCAAAAGTGCATTGGTATAAATAAATCAGGATGTACTCTGCTTATGAAATACTCTCCTCCTATATGGAAAAATTCTTCAAGCCTTGGATCTGTAGGGAAAAAGGCTATATTTATTTTATGCTCAGCTATTTTCCATACTTCTTTCTTAAAGCTTAGCTCCATAGTCTCTTGATTTTCTATACAGGTATGTTTCCAATGCCACCAATTTAAATCTCCAGCATGAAAAATAGTTAATCCATCAACTTCTATAAAAAAGGATACTCCGATATCTGTAGAATCAAAAGTTTTTATTTTAATCCCTTGAAAGACAAGCTCTTTGTTAGCGAATATAAAATGATAATTTTTCTGATAATCTCGGAAAGGAACATCGCAGCTCATAATATATTTAATGTTTGGGTTTATGGCACTCCAGCTAAAAATCATATCATTAAAATGATCATGATGAGCATGAGATACAAATACGTATATATTTTTTTTGCTCTTAAGTGAAGGCATATCTATAATCCCATTTTTCAATGTTAAATCTGAATTCTGAGGGCAATTATAGTAATAATCAAATATTAAAAAGAAGTTTTGTGTTTCTACTGCAAATCCATCATGATATAAATAATGTATTTTTGCTTTATTCATATGAACACTCCTCTGTGAAAATCATGCATATATATTTTAACAATGTTTATCTAATTATAAAAGATGAAAAGTAAGCTGAACTTTGGGATAATGATGAATTCTATGGTGAAATATGGCCAAAAGTGTATTACAATAAAAGCATGGGCAAATATCTTCTACAAAGATTGGAGAAGTTATTATACATAATAACTCAACAGTGCTAGGTCTTGTTCATTAAAATTAAAAAATAAAATAAATTACCCCCTTAAATTACAAAAAAATTCCGTATAAATTTATGGGAGTATTTTTGAATGAAAGAGGGGGTTTTTTTTGCTTGAACAAGGAAGTGTTCTTGATAGAAAATACGAAGTTATTAGGATTATTGGACAAGGTGGAATGGGAAGCGTATATTTGTGCAAGAATATAAACTTGGATACTTTATGGGCGATAAAGGAAGTCCCAAAGGAAGCGAAAAGTAATGTGAATTTTTTAGCAGAACCTAATATACTTAAGAAGCTAAAACATCCAGGTATTCCGAGGATTATAGATATATTTTATGAAAATGATAATTTATATATGGTAGAAGATTATATAGAGGGTGAGAACCTAAAAGAATATGTTAAAAGAAAAGGAAGTTTAAATACTGAAGAGATATGTAAACTTGCATCAGAAATGGGTAAAATAGTAGAATACTTGCATAGCTTTGCCCCCCCTATTATACATAGAGATTTAAAGCCTTCTAATATAATGATAACTCCAGAAGATGAGGTAGTTTTAATAGATTTTGGAATTTCAAGAGTATATAAGCCAGGCCAAGAGAGCGATACGGTATATATTGGATCAAGAGGATATGCAGCTCCAGAACAATTTTATGGTACTGGACAATCATCTATACAAACAGATATTTATGCTTTAGGTGCTGTAATATATTTCATGCTTACGGGCAAAGCGCCTTCTACAGCATTAGAACCATTATATGACGAAAACTATGATGAAAATGTAAATGTAGACATAAGAGAAATAATAAAAAAGGCAATGAAAATCAAGGTTGAAGAAAGATATGGTTCTATTGAAGAAATGAGTAAAGAAATTCATAAGGTTTCGGAAATAGAAGCTACAATTTTAAGAACTAGATTATTCTTAGATAAGGAATCTGTCTCAAAATCTACTAAAGAGAAACATTTACGTAAAACCTTACTGATATTCTTTTTAATTATTATCTTGATTATTATAGGCACGTATAGCTTGGTATATAGTTATCAGGAAGGTAAAGCTAACACGAAGGCAAATGTGAATAATGTTAATAATATAAAGGAAAGTCTTGATAAAAATCTAGAAAAAATAGATTTAGAAGAAAGTGATATTCCTGCTATGGAAAATAATACTGATGAAAAGAATAATATCAAGACAAATGAAGAAAATAATAAAGAAGATAATGATGATAAAGAAGATGAGAACAATGATGAGAAAGCGAATAAAAATAAAGGGAAGGCTAAGGGTAAATTCAAAAAGTAAAAAAGTTAAAGATTATTTTATAGGTTTAAATGCAAAAGTATAAACAAAAGTACTTTTGCATTTATCATTTTATGGCAAATAATAATGAAGTTAATAAACAAAAACGTTCGTAAAAAAGCATTGACTTATAGTTCGTTATCTAGTAATATATAAAATTGTGGTTTCAAAAAACTACATATTTTCGATGAAATTATACAATTTACTACATAAAATTATAATGAAAGAGGGGCAATTTGATGCGAAATTCACAAGAATTAAAAGGCAGCTTTTTAGATTCATATTTTGGGCTATCTGAAAATAAAACTAATATAAAAACTGAAATTCTGGCAGGTATTACGACTTTTATGACAATGGCATATATATTGATAGTAAATCCAAACATATTAAAGGATGCTGGAATGAATTTTGGAGCTGTATTCACAGCAACAGCTTTAGCTTCTGTAATAGCAACACTTGTTATGGGAATATACGCAAAGCTCCCATTTGCACAAGCACCAGGAATGGGACTTAATGCATTTTTTGCATATACCATAGTTATAGGAATGGGTCACACTTGGCAGTTTGCATTAACAGCGGTATTCTTAGAAGGGATTATATTTATATTGCTTACAGTATTTAATGTAAGAGAAGCTATAATAAACTCAATACCTACTAATATAAAAAAAGCAATTTCTGTTGGAATTGGAATTTTTATAGCATTTATAGGACTTGAAAATGCAGGTATAGTACTTCACCCAAAGGATGGAGGAACAATACTTGCATTAGGTAATATAACTTCTGGTACAGCGCTGCTTGGGATAGTGGGTGTTATAATAACCGGAGCATTGGTTGCGAAAAATGTAAATGGAGCATTGCTTTTAGGAATTATAGTTACTACACTTATAGGAATACCTATGGGAATTACTAAGTTTCCTAATGAGATTATAAGTGCGCCACCAAGCATGGCACCTGTATTTATGAAATTTGAGTGGAATAATATATTAAGTGCCGATATGGCAATAGCATTATTTACATTGATATTTATGGATATGTTCGATACCGTAGGAACACTTGTGGGAGTATCCACTAAAGCTGGAATGTTAGATGATCAAGGAAATGTTCCAAGAGCAAAGCAGGCTCTTTTATCTGATGCTATAGGAACTACTATGGGTGCATGCTTTGGAACAAGTACTGTATCAACATTTGTTGAAAGTGCTTCAGGAGTTGCAGCAGGTGGAAGAACAGGACTTACAGCAGTATCTACAGCAATTATGTTTGCAATAGCATTGTTTTTATCACCATTATTTTTAATGATACCAGCAGCAGCTACAGCGCCATCATTAATATTAGTTGGATTATTTATGCTATCGCCTATAAAAGAAATAGATTTAGAAGATTTTAGCGAGGCTATTCCAGCGTTTTTAACAATAATTATAATGCCTTTAAGTTATAGTATTTCCGACGGTATAGTATTTGGAATAGTGTCTTATGTATTAATAAAGGTACTCACAGGAAAATACAAGGATGTAACAATAACAACATATATAGTTGCAGCATTATTTGTGCTAAAGTTTTTAATTTAGAAGAATAGGTATATTGAAAAGAAAAGTCCATAATGGGCTTTTCTTTTTTACATAAAAAATAAAGAGACATTAGTAAAAATACAATATATACGGCTTGGGGACCTTTTTATGTATAAAAAATGGAAAACTGTAAAGAATCTAATAAGAAATTAAACGATAAAGAGGGAGAGAGTAAAATTGAGAATTGGAATTCCTAAGGGACTTTTGTTTTATAAATATCATAAGTTTTATGTTAATTTTTTTCAGAGCCTTGGGGCAGAGGTGGTTTTATCTCCTGATACAAATAAGAACATATTAAATGAAGGAGTTAAGTACTGCGTAGACGAAGCATGCGTACCAATAAAAATATTTCATGGCCACTGTGCTTATCTTAAAGACAAGTGTGATTTTATCTTTATACCTAGAATAATGAAGCTTTATGAAAATGAATATATATGTCCTAAGTTTTGTGGGCTTGTAGAAATGGTTCAAAATAGCATACCTAATATGCCGCCTATAATATCAGAACCTATATATGCGGATAACTTAAAAAATTTAAAAAAATGGGCTTTTAAAGTTGGGATTAAATTTAATAAAAACATTTTAATAATTAACAAAGCTTTCAATACCGCATTAAAGAATCAACAAGGATATAGGAGTGGATTAAATAATAACAAATCTAAAATAAAGGTAGCACTAATAGGGCATCCGTATAATCTGTATGATAGCTATATTAATATGAATTTAGTAGAAAAGTTAAACAAACTGGGAATAGGAGTTATAACAGAAGAGCATGTCGGAATTTCTTATATAAACAAAGAATCAGAAAAGTTATTTAAAAAGCCATTTTGGACTTTTGCAAGAAATTCATATGGTTTTGGATCATACATGGCTGAAAATAAACTAGCTGATGGAATAATATATATATCTTCTTTTGCGTGTGGCATAGACTCTGTAGTAGTTGATCTTATAAAGAATAGAGTAGAAGACTTTCCTTTTTTAGAACTTAAAATAGACGAGCAAACAGGAGAAGCGGGATTTATTACAAGATTAGAAGCATTTACAGATATGCTAAAAAGAAAGGAGGCAGAGGTTATATGAAGGTAACTTTTCCACAGCTTGGGAATACGTGCTTTGCTGCAAAAGCTATATTTGATGACATAGGTATAGAATATATTTTACCTCCAGTAAGTAATAAAACTTGCCTTGAAATTGGTTCCAAAATTTCCCCAGAGGAAATGTGTTTTCCGTTTAAGATAATGATGGGAGCATATATACAAAGTATTGAAAAGGGAGCTGATACTATAATTTTACCTGGAAGTTGTGGACCTTGTAGATATGGTGAATACTGTGAGTTACAAATGAATATATTAAGAAAATTAGGATACAATATTAAATTCATAGTAATAGACACTCCAGGGAGTATAGGGAAAGATGAACTTTTAAATAGAATAGCAGAAGTAGGAAAAAGTTCGGAAAAATCTAGAAAGCAAAAGATGTTAGCAGTTTTAAATGGATATAAAATTATAAGGTTAATGGATGACATAGAAAGAAAAACAAGGATGCTTTCAGGCTATGAGATGAATAGGGGAGAGTGTAAAAGGATTTTAAGAGAATGTAAGAAAGAGGCATTAAATACTTTTGGCTCCAAGGAAATGATTAAAGTGCTTATGCGTTATAAGGAAAAACTGAGTAGTGTAAAGGTAAATATGTGTAAAAAACCTGTAAAGATAGCTATAATAGGAGAAATATATACTATATTAGAGCCATTTTCAAATCAGTATATTGAAGATAAGCTTATGGATATGGGGATATCTACTCAAAAAACTTTAACTCCAAGTTGGTGGGTAAAAAATACTGTACTATCGCCATTTAAACTAAATTCTATAGATATTAGAAGAGCTTCTAAAAAATATCTTCCTTTATACATAGGTGGACATAGTAGAGAATGTGTTGGAGAGGCTGTACTTGCGCATAAAAATGGATTTGACGGTGCTATTCAAATACTTCCTATGGGATGCATGCCTGAGATTGTATCAAAGTCGATTTTACCAACAATATCTAGTGATAGAAATTTCCCAATTATGACTCTTGTAGTAGATGAAATGACTGGGGATGCTGGATTTGATACAAGAGTAGAAGCCTTTGCTGACTTGTTAGAAAGGAGAAGAATGAAAAATGTATTATATGGGTATTGATGTAGGATCAGTAAGCACGGATATAGTTTTAATTGATGAGGAAAATAATGTAGTTGATGGATTATATCTAAGAACTAAAGGAAGACCTATACAAGTTATTCAAGATGGATTTAGGAGACTTAAAGAAAAATATACAGATGAAGATATAAAATCTGTAGGAACTACAGGAAGTGGCAGGAAAATTTCTGGATTTTTAGTAGGAGCAGATTCAGTGAAAAATGAAATAACTGCTCATGCTATAGCAGCACTTGAAGTTGATTCGCAGGTGAAGACTATAATTGAAATAGGCGGCCAAGATTCTAAGATAATAATACTTAAAGATGGAATAGTAACGGATTTCGCAATGAATACGGTATGTGCAGCAGGTACAGGTTCTTTTTTAGATAGGCAGGCAGAAAGGCTTGGAGTTCCTATAGAAAACTTTGGACGAATGGCCCTTGAGTCTAAAAATCCTGTACGAATTGCTGGAAGATGTGCGGTATTTGCAGAATCTGATATGATTCATAAGCAGCAAGTTGGACATAAACAGGAAGATATAATAAGGGGGCTTTGTGAAGCATTAGTTAGAAATTATTTAAATAATGTTGGAAAGGGAAAAGAAATTAAAGATAAGATATTTTTTCAAGGGGGTGTTGCAGCAAATGAAGGCATGAGAAAAGTTTTTGAAGAAACCTTAGAGACTAATATATATGTACCCAAACATTATGGTCTTATGGGTGCAATAGGAGCAGCAATTTTGAGCAAGGAAAGAGTAATGGCTCAGGGATACACTAACTTTAAAGGATTTAATGTTTCAGAAAGCATATTCAACTCAGAAAGCTTTGAATGCACGGGTTGCCCTAATAGATGCGAAATAATAAGCATAAAAAGTGATGGTATAATTATAGGTAATTTAGGAGATAGGTGTGGAAAGTGGAGTAGCGTGAATTCCCAAATTACTGTCTCAAGTTAAAATTTTAGAATTTGGTATGGTAAATGCTATATACAGAAGTAATTACATATAACTTATGGGAGGTGATTACTTTGAATATAGATATAACACAGCATGCATTGAATTATATAGACAAAATGAATATTAAGTCGCTGATAATAGACTTAACGGCCAGTGAAATAAACCCGGGATGAGGACCTTGCGGAGGTACCAGGCGGTACTATCAACCTCATGTATATGAAGAAACTGAGAATAATTTAGATCTAGATAAATATGAAGTGCTTAATGTTTTAGATATACAGGTACTTTTAAGTAAGAAAATATATAATACAAAGGTAAATAATATAACTATAGATTTAATACAATTGTTTTTTTTCAAGAAACTTATATTAAAGGACTTGGATATGATATTTTTTAAATGAAATTGTTGCAATATTACATCTTGATGTAATATTGCAACAATCAAGCTTGTATTATTTATACTAGTAATTATACAATTAAGGGATTTATATAGCAAAACTCGTTGCAAAAATGCAGCGAGTTCTTTTTAATTTATATTCATCAAATTGAGATTTTCAATAATATTAGGTTTAAAGTATAGTTGATCTTATGAATTAATTAAAATTCATAAAGTTATAATACCAATTGGTATAAGATTTGCTTGTTTAATTAGTAAGATTATTAATATTTATTTTAGGGGGAATTTATTATGACAAATTTAGATAAGTTAAATGATTTAATATGTGATGTATTTAATATTAAGGATAAATCAGAGTTAAGCGATGATTTAGGTCCGGATGAAATTGAGTCATGGGATTCATTAGCTCAAGTTGAACTTGTAACAGGGCTTGAAGAAAAGTTTGGATTATCCATAGATGTTTTAGATGCATCTAGAATGTACACTATCAGAGATATAAAAAAGATAGTTAAGAAGTATGGTGTTGAGATATGACCTTTACTGACTATATATTCCAGTATGCTAAAGATAGTGAAGGTATAGCAGTAATTGATAAAGAGGAAATAACCTATAAAAGTATATATTTAAAAGTTTTAAACACAGCTTATATGCTAAAATCCAGCAAGAATAATGGGCCTGTACTCCTGATGTCGGAAAATTCAATATTTTTTATAATTTGTTATTTTTCAGTGATAAAAAGTGGGCGAATATGTATACCAATAAATCCTTCTATATCTTTGGAAGATATAGAATATATAATAAATGAACTGTCTATAACAGATATTTTTATACAGTATAAGCTTTTAAATAAGATAAAGGAAATCAATAAAAATTTAATAAATGTATATACAGAAAAGGATATTGAATACATTTCATATGAAAGTAATATAAAAGATGATTTAAATGAGGAAGATCAGCCTAATATAGATGGGGAAGATACTGCGGTAATTCTTTTTACCTCAGGGTCAACTGCAAAGCCTAAGGGAGTTATGCTATCTCACAATAACTTGATTTATAATACTAATTCAATAGTACAATATTTAAACCTTACTAGTAAGGATAGAGTAGAGGTTGTACTCCCATTTTACTATTGTTATGGAACATCTCTGCTCCATACTCACTTTAGAGTTTGTGGAAGTTTAGTTATAAACAATAAATTCATGTTTCCTCAAACAGTTATAGATGATATAAATAAGTATAAATGTACAGGATTTGCAGGAGTACCAAGTACTTTTCAAATACTTTTAAAAATGACTAATATAAAAGAAGGTGAGTTTCCTTCTTTAAGATATATTACTCAAGCGGGGGGAAGGCTTCCGAATATATTTATAAAAGAGCTTATGAATATGCTAAAAGAAGTAGACATTTATATAATGTATGGACAAACTGAAGCTACAGCAAGGCTTTCGTATCTTCCACCGGATCTTTTAGAGCATAAACTAGGCTCTATAGGAAAAGGAATACCTGGGACAGAGCTTAAGGTAATAAATGACTATGGGCAAGAGGTTAAGCCAGGAGAAATAGGGCATATAGTTGCTAGAGGAAAAAATATAATGAAGGGATACTTCAATGATAAGGAAGAAACGAATAAGGTGTTAAAGAACGGCTGTCTTTATACAGGAGATTTAGGAATTGTAGATGAAGACGGGTATATTTATATTATAGCTAGAGAAAAAAATATAATAAAAAGTGGGGGGAATAGAATAAGTCCTAAGGAAATAGAAGATGTAATTTTAGAAATTGAAGATGTATTAGAATGTGTCGTTATAGGGGTGGAAGATGATACCTTAGGAGAGGCTGTAAAAGCAGTAGTAGTCTGCAAGGGTAGCATAACAGTTACAGATATACAGACGTACTGTAAGGATAAGCTGCCAAGATATAAAGTACCTAAATATATTAAGTTTATTTCAAGTCTTCCTAAGAATTCTTCTGGGAAAATTCTTTTTAATAAGTTGTAATAAAGTGGAATCGCCAGAGGCCTTTTAATAAAATGGAGTAACCTCAGAGGTGGTTATTGCAGAGGTGGTGACTAAAATGGAAAGTGATAACTTGATTGAAACTCTTATATTCGATAAGCAATTCAATAAAAATCAATGTAAGAAAGAACAAGTTTTGATAGATATATTCAAAGAACAGTTAGAGAATAATACGAAGAAT
Source organism: Clostridium pascui (assembly GCF_016908015.1). Classification (GTDB taxonomy): domain Bacteria; phylum Bacillota; class Clostridia; order Clostridiales; family Clostridiaceae; genus Clostridium_AK; species Clostridium_AK pascui. The sequence goes on along the minus strand of NZ_JAFBDB010000003.1, from coordinate 68,936 downwards.
CCAAACTTAAGATGCATGTATGATAAGGCAGGATTTGATACAAATTATTTTAATAGATTAGAAGATATACCTTTTATACCTGTGAATATGTTTAAACAATTTAAGTTATTTAGTTGCGATGAAGAAAAAATAATAAGAGTACTAGAATCAAGTGCTACAACCACAGGTATACCAAGTAAAATATATATAGATAGGCAAACTTCCATAAGACAAACTCAGGCCCTTATATCCACTTTAAGAAATTTTCTGGGAGAAAAGAGAAGGCCTGTACTTATAATAGATAGTGAAGATATAAATAAAAATAGTTCTAATTTAACAGCAAGGGGGGCAGCGGTAAGAGGGATAAGTAATTTTGCAAGTAAGATAGTATATGCAATGGATAAATATGAAGATACACTAAATATAAACTTAGATAGAATAAAAGAATTTGAAAGAATCTATGGAGATGAGGAAGTTATTATATATGGCTTTACCTTTATAGTATGGACAGAATTTTTAAGTAGGTTAAAAGAAAACAACATCAGTTTTAACTTTCCAAAGGCAACACTTTTGCATAGTGGTGGATGGAAGAAACTTGAACAAAAAAAAGTGTCTAAAGATGAGTTTTCTAAAAGTTGTAGTGACATACTAAATATGGATTATAGGGATGTACTTGATTTTTATGGGATGGTAGAGCAACTTGGGGTAATATTTATAGACTGTGAATGTGGGAATAAGCATGTACCGGATTTTGCGGAAATAATAATAAGAGATTTAAATACTCTATATGAAGTTAAAGTAGGTGAAATAGGTCTTATTGAAGTAATGAGCACCCTTTCTACGAGCTATCCTGCACAAGCAATACTTACAGAGGATATAGGAATATTTATGGGAGTAGATGATTGTAAATGCGGAAGAAAGGGTAAATACTTTAAGTTTTTATCTAGAGTGGAAAAATCTGAAGTAAGAGGGTGTGGAGATACTTTTGCTGAAGGGAAGGTAGGAAATGATTGAATGCTATTCTTTAAGTGGAGAATTTTATGAAAGCCCTGAATGTTTTACGGAGTTTAATGAGATAAAAAATAAACTTGATAATGGTCAAGAAGATATAAAAGATTTTCCTATAGAGGCAATAATAAGCTTAATAGATGAGTACAGCAAAAAAATCTCTAGAGATAGGGAACTATTAAGAGAAGAAGGAGTAGCATTTTTAACTTTTTACTTAAAGAAAAATAATATAAATAAAATGGTTGATTTAAATATAGGAAATAAGGATTATTTAAATACCTTTGTGGATGTTGGAAATGGAAAATATATGAAAGCACAAAGAAGGGGACTTATATGCCATTGGATTGCAGGAAATGTTGGAACTCTAGGAGTATATTCTCTGGTGCAATCTTTGCTTTGCAGAAATTCTAATTTAATCAGAGTACCTAAAGAACTTATAAGCATAACCTTAGGACTTCTAAAGCCATTAAAAGAAGTTCAAGTAAATTTAAATGGAATTTATTATAAAGGGGAAGACTTACTGAAAGCTGTTTCAATAGTATATTTTAAAAGTGATAATATAAAACTAAATAATGCAATGTCTTCTATGGCTGATGCGCGCATATTTTGGGGAGGAGAGGAAGCGCTAAATTCAGTAAAAAAGCTTACACAAAAGACGACTTGTAAGGACATAGTATTTGGACCTAAGTATTCTTTTGCAGTAATGGACAAGGAAGCTGTAGAAAGTATTGAACTTGAAAAGTACCTTGAGAGACTTGTAATGGATATAATTACATTTAATCAAAAGGCTTGTTCATCACCCCATGTTGTTTTCATAGAAAAGAGTATTATATCTTTAGATGAGGTATGTAATAGATTTGTAAAAGTGTTCAACAAAATATCCAGAAAGTATCCAGTAAAGTATATAGATCAAGGAGCCGCAGCTAAAATAATAAATAAAAGAGGAGAATACGGATTAAGCTTAGATAAAATGATTTATAACTCTAAATGCTTTAATTACACAATACTTGTAAATGACAATACAGCCCTTGAAGATCCCATAGGATATAGAACTGTATTTTTAAAGGAAGTATCCGATGTGTTTGATATAAAAAACTTGATAACTTCTAAAATACAAACTATAGGTATTGCTTTTAGTGATAAAAATAAAGCATTGAGTTTTACAGAGGAAGTTACTCAGAGGGGAGTAGATAGGGTTATAGCATTAGGAAGTATGAACATATATGATTATCCATGGGATGGAATGATGGTGATACATGAACTTTTAAGATGGTGTTCACTAAGCCTTGGGGAGAGCTTATAGAAATTTAGAATTGATTTTCTTAAAAATTTTAATTTTCAAGAATTGCAAAGAATTTTAGAAACCTATACTAGTAAACGGTAATTAGTTATAAATATTTTTTTTAGAAAATATATATTTACTGTGTACTACCTATTGGCTTCTGAAAAGTCCTTTGCATTTTTATTTTGCATTGAAGGAAACTTAAATTAAATGTATAATATTACTTAAAATGGAATTTGATTATGAATATAAGTGATAAATAATGATAATCAAAATGTAATAAGTTTATATAAAAATATATTTAGGGGGTAGGCCTGTGATAGACTTTGATGCAGTAATTGAATCTTCATATGATGGTATATATATTACTGATGCAGATGCAAATACTATAAAAATAAATAGGGCTTATGAAAATATAACGGGGCTAAAGAGAGAAGATATGCTGGGTAAAAATATGAGAGAACTTGTTAGAGATGGAGTTATATCTAACTCTGCAACCTTAGAGGTTCTTAAAACTAAGAAGTCTATAACTATTAATCAATCTTTTAAAACTGGTAAGAAGGCTCTAGTTTCTGGGAGTCCTATATTTAATGACAGTGGGCAAATCACTATGGTAGTTACTAATGTTCGTGATGTAACTCAATTGTATGAACTTAATGAGCAGTTGGCCAAGCACAGAGAGCTATCTAAGAAGTATCATTCGGAGATAGAAGCTATGAGAAGTCAACTTTTGAACTCGACAGATATCATAGCAGAAGATAAGAATATGTTAAATACACTCAGAATGGCCAAAAGAGTAGCTAATGTAGATACTACTGTCCTGCTTTTAGGAGAAACGGGAGCAGGTAAGGAAGAAGTAGCAAAATACATACATAAAAATAGCAAAAGAAGCAAGAAACAATTTATAAAGATAAACTGCGGGGCAATACCTGCTAATTTAATCGAAAGTGAACTTTTTGGATATGAAAAGGGTGCGTTTACAGGAGCAAATAAGGAAGGGAAGATGGGGCTTTTTGAGATATCGGATGGAGGAACCATATTTTTGGACGAGATAGGTGAGCTTCCTTTAGACATGCAAGTAAAACTTCTAAGAGTACTTCAAGAAAGAGAAGTTGAGAGAATCGGTTCAGTAAAATCTATAAAAATAGATGTTAGGGTAATTGCAGCTACTAATAGAAATCTTGAAGATATGGTAGTGAAAAAGATTTTTAGACAGGATTTATATTATAGATTAAATGTAGTGCCTATAGTTATTCCGTCATTAAGGGATAGGAAAGGTGATATAGGTCCTCTTGTTGAGCATTTTCTTAAAGGCTTAAATAAAAAATATGAACTTAATAAAAGCTTTACTAAATGTGCGATGAATTGTTTTACAGAATATAACTGGCCGGGAAATGTACGTGAGCTTAAAAATGTAGTGGAGAGAGTAGTAATAATGAGTAGCTCTGACAAAATACTTGAAAGTGACCTTCCTATACATAATAAACTTGGGATTTTAGATGGAAAATTAAAAGATTGTGAGGAAGATGTAAATCTTAAAGAAGTGATAGAAAAGATAGAACTTAAATTTATAAATAATGCTTTTGAACGATATGGAAATGTAAGAGATGCGGCAAGATCTTTAGGAATAGATGCATCAACCTTAGTAAGGAAGCGTAAGAAGTATGGAGAAAAGTATATGTTGCAAGAATAAAACATGTTGCGTTTTTGCAAAATTCAATAAATAGCTCGTTGTGAAACCGTTTTTAGTAAATATCAATGAGAGGAAAAAGAATTGTTGTAAATTTGCAACGATTCTTTTTCCTTTAGAAATTGATATTTTATATAAAATAGGTATAAAACTATCTGTTTTAAATGATTTTCTATTATTATTTGTCATATATAATTTATTAATTAAACTTTGGCATGTTACTTGCTTAATATATAAAGTGTAAAGATTTAATTTTTTAACTTAGTAATGCGTAAAAGCATAACTTGAATTATTTTATTTATGAAAGGGATGGTTAAAGATGTCACTAATGACAGGGGAACAGTATGTAGAAAGTTTAAGAAAGCTTAATTTAAATGTTTATATGTTTGGAGAAAAGGTGGAAAATCCAGTAGATAATCCTGTACTTCGTCCATCATTAAACTCAGTAAAAGCAACATATGAATTAGCTCAGTTACCTGAATATGAGGATTTAATGACAACTACATCACATATGACAGGAGAAAAGATAAACAGATTTTCACATATACATCACAGTACCGATGATTTAGTTAAGAAAGTTAAAATGCAGAGACTTTGTGGACAAAAGACAGCAGCTTGTTTCCAAAGATGTGTTGGTATGGACGCCTTTAATGCAACATATAGTACAACTTTTGAAATAGACAAAGAATATGGAACAAATTATCATGAAAACTTTAAAAAATTTCTTGAGTATTCACAAAAAAATGATTTAACAGTAGATGGGGCTATGACAGACCCTAAAGGGGATAGGGGGTTATCACCAAGTAAACAAGCAGATCCTGATCTTTATTTAAGAGTGGTTGAAAGAAGACCTGATGGAGTAGTAGTTAGAGGAGCAAAGGCTCACCAGACAGGAATATGTAATTCCCACGAAGTTTTAGTTATGCCAACTATAGCTATGAGACCAGAGGACAAGGATTATGCTATAGCATTTGCAGTTCCTACAGATGCAGAAGGTATAACAATGATAATAGGAAGACAATCTTGTGACTCAAGAAAATTAGAAGAGGGAGCAGATATAGATGTAGGAAATAAAGTATATGGTGGAGTGGAAGCTTTAACTATATTTGATAACGTATTTGTACCAAATGATAGAATATTCTTAAATGGAGAAACTGAATTTGCAGGAATGCTTGTTGAAAGATTTGCAGGATATCACAGACAAAGTTATGGCGGATGTAAAGTTGGTGTTGGTGATGTGCTTATAGGTGCAACTGCTCTTGCTGCAGATTATAATGGAGCTCATAAGGCATCTCATGTAAAAGATAAATTAATAGAAATGACTCATTTAAATGAAACACTATATGCTTGTGGAATAGCTTGTTCTGCAGAAGGAACCAAAACTGAATCAGGAAATTATATAATAGACTTATTACTTGCTAATGTATGTAAGCAAAATGTAACTAGATTTCCATATGAAATAGCAAGACTTGCAGAAGATATTGCTGGTGGACTAATGGTTACTATGCCATCAGAAAAGGATTATAGAAGTCCAGAAGTAGGACATTATATAGAGAAATACTTAAAGGGTGTATCATCAGTACCACTAGAAAATAGAATGAGAGTATTAAGACTTATAGAAAACTTAACGCTTGGAACTGCAGCTGTGGGATATAGAACTGAATCCATGCATGGTGCAGGGTCACCACAGGCTCAAAGAATAATGATAGCAAGACAAAGCAATTTAGCTCATAAAAAAGCTTTAGCAAAGGCTATTGCTAGAATAAAAGACTAAAAACTGAGATTAAGGAAGGGTTGATATTATGTTTGAAAGAGTAGAAAAATTCATCGAAGAAAAGATACGACCTTATATGCAAGGTCATTCAGGAGATGTAAAACTTTTAAGTGTGAAAAATGGAGTGGTAAGTATAAGGCTACTTGGACAATGTAGTGGATGCCCTTCTGCAAAATATACTGTAGAAGATGTAATAGAATCAAGTCTTAAAGAAGAAATACCTGAAATAAAGCAGGTAGTTGTTGAACAAGGAGTTAGCGAAGAATTACTCCAAATGGCAAGAAAGATTTTGAATAGGTGAGTGGATTGAATATAGGGATAAAGTACTGTGGAGGATGTAATCCAAGGTATGATAGAGGGAGTATAGTCTCAAAATTAAAAGACAGGCATCCTAAATTCAACATAGAGCTTGGGAAAGAAAATGTTATTTATGATATAGTGTTAGTTTTATGTGGATGCACAAGTTGCTGTGCAAATCATGAAAATTTAAAAGCTAAATACAAAAAGCTATTTATGAAAAGTGAGAAAGATTATATGGGTATTGAAAATGACATAGAAGATATCTATGAAACATTCTTTAAGGGGAGTGGTATGTGTGAGTTGGAAGGAAGTTTATAATAGTAAGCTTGTTTCTGCAAAGGAAGCAGTAAGTAAAATCAAATCAGGGAATAGATTAGTAACTGGACACGCAGTAGGAGAACCATCGATACTTATAAATGAAATGGTGGCAAACAAAGAAAGTTATGAAAATGTTGAAATTGTACACATGGTAGCCATGGGTAAAGCCGAATATGCTCAACCTGGTATGGAAAAATATTTTAAACACAATTCCATATTTGTAGGGGGAACCACTAGAGATGCGGTATCATCAGGAAGGGGAGACTTTACGCCTTGTTTCTTTTCAGAAGTGCCTAAGATGTTTAAACAAGGGTATTTACCTGTAGACGTAGCTCTAATTCAAGTAAGTCCACCAGATGAACATGGGTATTGTAGCTTTGGAGTTTCCAATGATTACACAAAGCCTGCTGCAGAATGTGCCAAAACTATAATTGCTGAAGTAAATGATCAAATGCCAAGAACTATGGGAGATTCCTTCATACATGTTTCAGAAATAGACTATATGGTCGAAGTTTCCCATCCTGTAATTGAACTGAAGCCTCCTAAGATAAGTGATGTGGAAAAGGCGATAGGAGAAAACTGTGCAGCACTTGTAGAAGATGGGTCAACACTTCAGCTAGGTATTGGAGCTATCCCTGATGCAGTACTACTATTTTTAAAGGATAAAAAGGATCTTGGAATACATTCAGAAATGATATCTGATGGAGTAGTAGAACTAGTAGAAACAGGAGTTATAACTAACAAACAAAAAACTATTCATCCAGGGAAAATCGTTGTAACTTTCCTTATGGGAACAAAGAGGCTATATGACTTTGTAAACAACAATCCAATGGTTGAAATGTACTCTGTAGACTATGTAAACAATCCATGTGTTATTATGCAAAATAATAAGATGGTATCTATAAACTCATGTGTACAGGTAGATTTCATGGGTCAAGTTGCTTCAGAAAGTGTAGGACTTATGCAAATAAGTGGAGTTGGAGGGCAAGTTGATTTTGTAAGAGGGGCTAACATGTGTAAAAATGGTAAGTCAATAATGGCTATGCCATCAACTGCAGCTAAAGGAAAGGTTTCTAAGATAGTGCCTTTATTAGATGAAGGAGCAGCAGTAACCACATCAAGAAATGATGTAGACTATGTGGTTACTGAATACGGTATAGCACAACTTAAAGGAAAGAGTTTAAAGGATAGGGCAAGGGCACTTATAAGCATTGCACATCCAAATTTTAGACCTGGTTTAATTGAGGAATTTGAGAAAAGATTTAAAGCCAAGTTTTAATATTTAAAGATGGGGAGGATTAATCATGGCTTTACAAAGAGAATATGGAAAAGAACAACCATATATTCCCGCGGGACCGTTTAAAATAAGATTGCCATTTATACACTACAAGTGGGAGATGTCTGAATGTCTACAAGCAATACTCATGTGTGCAACATGCCTCGGAGCAATTCCGGTGCTAGAAGATGTACTTGGTGTACCTTATGAAATTGCTTGGAGTATGGTTATTATCAATGGTTTCCTTTATCTATTACACACTTTACTAGGAGACCCTGTTGTTCCGGGGTGGATTACACCAGCTATACCGCTTACAACTGCATTTTTAACAGGGTATATGCAGGGACCAGAAAGAGTTCAAGCGTTGATAGCACTACAACTTTTGGTGGGAATTATATTTTTAATCATGGGTATAACAGGCCTAGCAGGCAAGGTAATACACTTTGTTCCTACATCCATTAAAGCAGGTATTCTTTTAGGAGCAGGTCTTGCTGCTATTATTGGAGAATTTAAAGTAGGTGGCAGATTTGGAAAATATCCAATTGCAATTGTCATTGGCGGATGTGTTGCGTACTATTTGTTGTTTTCTGAAAGTTTTAAAAGTTTAAGGAAAAGAAACAAATTTATGGATAGTATTGGGAAGTATGGAATGCTCCCAGCTGTTGCTTTGAGTATCATCGTTGGACCAATAGCAAAGGAATTGCCAGTACCTAATATAGAAATCGGAACTGTATTCAAAATTCCAAATGTGGGGGGAATATTTAAAACTTTGAGTCCTTTTAGTATTGGATTTCCAACTATTAGTGTTTTTGTTGCGGCAATACCAATGGCAGTAATGGTTTATATAATCGCTTTTGGTGATTTTGTAACAAGTGAGTCTCTTATAAAGGAGGCAGATGAAGCAAGACAGGATGAAAAAATTGACTTTAGTGCTAATCGATCTAATTTAGTAAGTGCACTTAGAAATATAATTCAAGCATTATTTAATCCATATGTTGCTTTATGTGGACCATTGTGGGCGGCAGTAACAGCAGCTGTTGGGGAGAGATATAAGGAAGGTAGAGGCGCTATGGACTCTTTAGTTGGAGGAATGGGAACCTTCCGATGGATGACATTTATATCTGTAGCTTGTATACCAATTGTTTCGTTAGTGCAACCAGTATTGCCAGTAGCATTGGCACTTACATTACTTGTTCAAGGTTTTATTTGTACAAGACTTGCCATGAGTATGTGTCAATCTGATTTAGACAGAGGTATCGCTGGGGTTATGGGTGCAATTATCGTAACAAAAAGCGCAGCTTGGGGATTAGGAATAGGTATCTTATTACACTTTATTTTAGCAGATATGAAAAAAAATAAAGTAGCTGTAAAAGAAACTTTGAATAGCTAATATTCTTTCATTCTTAGCTTATAGGCACAAACAGAAATATCACTGATTTTGATATGGGAAAGAATAAAGAGAAGTTGATGTAAATTTATATCAGCTTCTTTTTTATATAAAATTATAAATGAGTACTTTAAAATTTTAATTTTAAATATAGAATTATTTTAAAATTAAAGAATAAGTAACGTGAACTTATCATAAAATTCAAAAAGAAGTATAATTTATGATATTAATGTCAGTATAGGGGGAGTGATGTTTACATGGATTGGAGAGAACTCTATAATGCTAAATTAGTTTCTGGAAAAGAAGCTGTAAGTAAAATCAAATCGGGAGACAGAGTAGTTATTGGGCATGCTATATCAGAACCATCCACAATTGTAGATGCTATGGTGGAAAATAAGGAAGAATATGAAAATGTTGAGATTATTCATATGCTGCCTATGGGGAAAATGGAGTATGTAAAGCCTGGCATGGAAAGGCATTTCAGGCACAATGCCTTATTTGTTGGTGCTAAAACTAGAGAGGCTGTATCTTCAGGAAGAGCAGACTATACTCCATGTTATTTTTATGAGATCCCTAACTTATTTAAAAAAGGATATATATCTGTAGATGTAGCTTTAATTCAAGTAACTCCTCCAGATGAGCATGGATATTGCAGCCTTGGGGTTTCTAGTGACTATATAAAACCTGCCGCAGAATGTGCAAAGCTTGTAATTGCAGAAGTAAATGATAAGCTCCCAAGAACATTAGGAAATTGTTTTATTCATATTTCTGATATGGATTATATAGTAGAAGCATCGCACCCTTTAATAGAGTTAAAACCTCCTAAAATAACTGATGTTGAAAAAGCTATAGGAGAAAATTGTGCATCACTTGTAGAAGACGGAGCAACTCTTCAGCTAGGTATTGGAGCTATTCCAGATGCAGTGCTTTTATTTTTAAAAGATAAAAAAGATTTAGGAATACATTCTGAAATGATATCAGATGGAGTAGTAGAACTTGTGGAAGCTGGAGTAATAACAAATAAGAAGAAAAGGCTTCATCCAGGAAAGATTATTGTAACTTTTCTGATGGGTACAAAAAGATTATATGATTTTATAGATAACAATCCTATGGTTGAATTACATCCTGTAGATTATGTTAATAATCCATGCGTTATCATGAAAAACAATAATATGATATCTATAAACTCCTGTGTACAAGTGGATCTAACTGGGCAAGTTGCTTCAGAAAGCTTAGGGCTTACCCAGATAAGTGGAGTTGGGGGACAAGTTGACTTTGTAAGAGGGGTTAATATGAGTAAGAATGGAAAATCCATCATGGCACTACCTTCAACTGCAGCAGGTGGAACTATATCAAAAATAGTACCTCTTCTTGATGAAGGAGCAGCTGTAACAACGTCAAGAAACGATGTGGATTATATAGTAACTGAATACGGTATAGCAAAACTTAAGGGTAAGACTTTAAGGGATAGAGCAAGGGAACTTATTAACATTGCACACCCTAAATTTAGATTAAGTTTAATGGATGAGTTTGAGAATAGATTTAAGATGAAATTTTAAATAATCCCCTAGAGATCATTCTGTAAAGTAGAATGATCTCTAGGGTTATTTTGCTTTATAGATACAGGCTAAAATGCTATCCTTTATCCGTTGACTATTTCTCCACCATTTACATGAATAATTTCTCCAGTTATAAAGGAGGCATCATTAGAACCTAAAAATACGTAAGCTGAAGCAAGTTCCACAGGCTGGCCTGGTCTTCCAAAGGAAGTATTTGAACCAAATTGTTTTACTTTATTAGTGTCGAAAGAAGAAGGTATAAGTGGAGTCCAAATAGGACCTGGCGCTACAGCATTTACTCTTATTCCTTTAGATGCTAGTGAGATTGCCATAGATCGAGTAAAAGTAACTATAGCGCCCTTACTTGATGAATAGTCTATAAGGAGTTCATGTCCCTTATAGGCTGTGATGGAAGCTGTATTTATTATAGATGATCCTCTTTTCATGTGAGAAAGAGCTTCACGAGTTAAATAAAACATAGAAAATATATTAGTTTTAAAGGTTTCTTCAAGTTGAGCATCTGTGATACTTTCTATAGTATTTTGAACATATTGCACTGCAGCATTATTTATTAAAATATCTAATCCCCCAAGTTCTGTTACAGTTTGTATTACTGCAGACTTACAAAATGCGGAATCTTTAATGTCACCAGGAATAAGTATGCAGCGTCTGCCATATTTCACAACAGATTCCTTAGTTTCTTCAGCATCTTTATGTTCATTAAAATAAACTATTGCAATATCGGAGCCTTCTTTAGCATAGGAAATAGCTACAGCTCTTCCTATTCCACTATCTCCACCTGTTATAAGAGTTACCTTATTTTGGAGCTTTTCTGAGCTCTTGTAACTAGGATTATCATAAATAGGTTTTGGATTCATATCCTTTTCAATTCCTGGATGTACATTTTGATGCTGAGGTGGAATTTGTTTAGGAAAGTTTTGTATAAAGTTTTGCATATCACCCATATTAGCATGCCTCCCTATGGTTTCTATTGTTTATTTTATAAAGATAGTACTTATTTATTATTTAAAATACGTCTTTGAAATATTCCTAAGCAAGTGGTGTAAATTTTGTATATGTTTGGTTTATAGGGGAAAAATAAATTAAAATGAATAGCTAGTTAATTTTAACAAATTTAGTTAAAAGGAAAGCAGAAAATATGAATATTAGTAACAAAATAACAGAAAATCAATATAGGTCAATTGTAGAAAGTTCTATGGTAGCTGTAGGAATATTAACTTTGTCTAGGGGAGTAAGTAGAAGTGCTTACCATGAGGGGTGGATATCTGTAATTCTTGGGGGAATATATCCTATAATTGTGGTGTTAGCAGCAGATTTCATTGATAAAAAAATGAATGGTTGTAGTTTTGAAAAAATAAATGATAAGATATATGGAAAGTTTTTATCTAAAATAATATTAATAACTTTTTTTATAAAGTTTGCTATTTATGGAGCTAGTATTTTATCAGGTTTTGTGAATGTAGCAAAAATAGTAATTATTCCATTTATATCACCTTATGTAATACTAGCTGTTTTATTTTTTATAACCTCATATGCAACTATAAATGGTCTTACATTAGTTGGAAGACTATGTGAGGTAGTATCTTATTTATTGGTATTTCTAGTAATTATGATGAACTCACTTTTATTTGAAGGGCATATGATAAATGTCAAACCATTATTTTCATCCTTTAAAAATATAATTTCAGCGGTACCAAATAGCTTGTTTTCATATACGGGAGTAGAAATGAGCTATATAACTATACACTTTATAACTAATAAATCTAACCCTAAGAAAGCAGGTTTGCAGGCAGTTTTATTTATTGTTTTTACATATGCATCAAATGTATTTGTAGTTATCTACTGCTTAGGATGGGAAATAACTTCAAAAAATTCATATCCAATTTTATTTTTAGCCTCTACTTTAGAAATACCTCTAATTGAGAACCTTAGAACAACATTAATGGTAATATGGAGCTTTATTATATTTAGAATTCTTACTTGTGACTTTTTTGCTGCAGCATATAGTTTATCAAAGGCTTTTAATATGAAATATAAAGTAAGTTTGATAATTACTTTAATACTAGGGTTAATTGGAAGCATTTTCATGATGCCTGAATACAATAGGGTAAATATTTTAGACAAGGTTACTCCATATACCATGGGCTTTGGAGTTTTATGGGGAGTAATAACTACCATAATTATTATAATTAAAAATAAAAAAGTATCTAATAATTCCTATAAAAAGGGTGATTAATTAATGATTGAGCTTAAGTCGAATTTAAATGCTAATGTAGATATAATTTCATCTAATATTCCTTTAAATTATAATTTTATAAAAAGAGAATTAGTTATTAAGAACGGAGTGCCTTGTATTATTTTATATATAAGCAATCTTGTAAAACAGGAGTATTTGGAAAATAACGTAATAAATCCTTTGTTGTTCCAAGTACAATCACCAATAGATAATGTTATAAATAAAGTAGAGTTTGTGGCTAAAAAGTTTATTGTATCAAGTGAAATTGAGATAACAAAGGATGTAAGTCTTATAGCGAGTGAACTGATGCATGGCAAATGTGTTGTTCTAATTGAAGATGGAGACAAAGCTATAATTTGTAATACATCAGGCCCTAAGCATAGAGCTATTACAGAATCTGAAGTAGAAAAGGTAATAAAGGGTGGAAAAGAAGCCTTTATTGAAAGCTTAAGTATCAATGTAGCTTTAATACAACAAGGAATTAAAAATGAACACTTAAAGATTGATAAATATGTATTTGGAAAAGAAAATAAAGCAGATGCAGTTTTAATGTATTTAGATAATGCTATTGATAAAGAGATTTTACAGAATATAAAGGATGATTTAAGTTCTGTAAAAATGCCTCAAGTTTTAGGACCGGGTGTTGTAATGCAACTGGTGGAGAAATTTCCATATTCAATTTTTCCTCAATCAAAAACTACTGAAAAACCTACAAAGGCAGTGTCTGATATACTCCAGGGAAAGGCAGTATTAATAGTAGAAGGTGCACCTTATGTAATGATAATGCCAGTTGTTTTTATGGAGTTTTTTCAGGAAGTTGAAGACTACGGTAATAGGCTGCTTTTAGCAAATTTCGACAGAATAGTAAGACTTTTAGCCTTAGCAATTATTTTAACTTTGCCATCCATATATCTTATACTTCTTAAATATAATAGTGAGCTTACACCGCTAAATTTATCAAAGATAATAGTAAGATCAAGGCTTGATATCCCACTGCCTCCTTTTATAGAAATACTTATGATGGAGATAGTAGTTGAGGTGCTTAGAGAAGGGGGATTAAGATTACCGACTCCTGTAGGGCAAACGCTGAGTATAATAGGAGGTATTATACTTGGTCAGTCAGCTACTGAAGCTGGAATTGTAAGTCCTACAACCTTAGTGGTTATCGCTATTACAGTTATATGTACATTTGTTATTCCTAATTATGATATGGCACTTTCAATAAGACTTTTAAGATTTGGCATGCTTACGTTAACTGCTTTATTAGGCATATTAGGACTTTTACTAGGTGTACAATTAATAGTAGTAAGATTAATGAAGATGGATTCTTATGGAGTCCCTTACCTTTCACCTATAGCTCCATTAAGATTTAGTGGATTAAAAGATACATTAATTAGAAGTAAAATTGAAAAGTTAAATAAAAGAGCAACGGGATTTAAACTAAACGAAAATAAAAATAAACAATAAGAGGGTAATTGTGAACAAAGAAACTAACAATAAAATAACGGAAAACCAATATATGGCACTTGTTCAAAGTTCAATGATTGCAATAGGAATACTGACACTTGCTAGAGGTTTAGCTAAACATGCTTATCAAGATGCATGGGTATCAGTGATTATTGGGGGAATATATCCAATAATTGTAGTAATGATGGCCTCCTTTATTGACAAGAAAATGAATCACCATAATTTTTGGCAAATAAATAAGGAGTTGTATGGAAAGTATTTATCCTATACTATAATTTTAATATTTATTGCAGTATTTTCTTTTTCTGAGCTAAGCATAATATCTGGCTATGTAAATGTAATAAATATAGTATTAGTTTCATATTTGCCAATGTATGTTAGTGTGATTGCTATTATGTTGCTAACTTTATATACTGCTATAAATGGACTTAATATAGTAGCACGATTATGTGAAATGGTATTCTATTTGCTAGTAATTCTTATATTCATAACATTATTCCTTATTTCTAAAGGAAATGTTATAAATGTAATGCCTTTTTTTAGTTCATTTAAAAACATATTAGCTGCTATACCTGATAGCTCATATTCATATGCTGGAATAGAGCTTAGCTATGTAGTTATCTCATTTATAACTAATAAAAGAAACACTAAAAAATCAGGGATTTATGGTGTGTTAACTGTTATAGTTTCATATACAATAAATGTATTTGTGACTATATGGTGCATAGGATGGGAAATGACAGCTAAGTATTCATATCCAGCTTTATTTGTGGCTTCTAGTGTAGAAATACCTTTAATTGAAAATGTTAGGACTATAATAATGATTATATGGAGTCTTGTTATATTTAGAATTCTTGCATGTGAGCTATTTGCAGCATCATTTTGCCTATCTAAAATGGCTGATATAAGTTATAAAAAAAGTTGTGTCATTATAACAGCTATATTAATACCTCTAAGTTTTTTTCTATTACCCGAGCATAATAGGATAAAGATTGTGGGGAAAATTACTCCTTATCTAGTGATAGTAGGGCTAGCGTGGGGAGTCATAACCTCTATAATTATTTTAATTAACAAAAAGAATTATAAGGAGGAAATAAAGTGATGAAAAGGAGTATAAGTTTATGCTTAATTATGTCACTTACGTTGTTACTTTCTGGGTGTTATGATAGATACCCACAAGAGAGGCTAGGAATAATTGTAGGGCTGGGTTATGATTTGGAAAATGATGGAGTAATGGTTAGGTATAAAGACACATCAGAAACATTTGTTTTTAGAGGACAACAACAAATTGATCACGAAGTAGCAACAGGACCAGGCAAGTCTATATACAGCACCCAAGATGAGCTTCAATCCAAGTCTAGCAGAAAGTGGATTATGGGAAGTGAATTGGTATATTTGATAGGAAAAGAAAGGGGAGAGTATGGAATTAAGGATTTAATTGATGCAATGATGAGGGATGCCGATAGAAGAAGAGGGGCATCGGTAGCTCTTTGCAGACAGTCGGCAGAACAATTGTTTCAGTTACAACCTAAGGCATACTCCACTATGGCAGAAGACATTCATGGCACTTTGGAATTTGCATGGGAAGAAAGCTTTTTCAGCAAGGATATTAGAATCAGTGATGTTTTACAGATGTATCATCAAGAAGGAAGGGAAATTGTGATTCCTTATCTTGGGATAGATAGAAATAGAGTTAAAGTAATAGGGCTTGCACTATTTAATGCGGACAAGATGATAACTACTGTAGGCTTAGGGGAAGCAAAACTTATAAATCTTTTAAGAAATAACGGAACAAAGGGGCATTTAAGTGTAAACTTCCCAGAAAAGAATAATTATTATGAAGGGTATTTTACAACTAATCGCAAAGTTAAAGTTTCTACGGAAGAAGATAATTTAAAGTATTCTATAAATTTAACACTTAGAGGAAACTTAAAAGTTAATACTGTAATTAATAAAGCTATAACAAAAAAAGAAGTTAAGGAAATAGAGAAGAATTTCGAGAAGATGCTAAAGAAGGATTTAGAGGGAGAAATAAAAAAAGTGCAGCAATCACATGGAGTTGATTGGATGGATTTAAGTAAATATGCAGTAGCTAAGTATGGAAGATTAAGTGACTATGGAAGCAATGAAAACTTTAAGAATGCTCAAATAGATGTAAATGTAAAAGTTAAAATAGATTCTATAGGAGGAAAAACTGAATAATTTATGCTATAATCTATTTGCCTAAACATAAATACATTTGGAGGTTTTTAAAATGGCGGATAGAATAGAACTGCCTAGATACATAAAAATTGCAGTTGATGTAGCTTCAAGAATATATAAAGGTTCATTAAAGGAAGCAAGTACTTTAAAGGGGAGATCCATACTTGCAAGTGAGTATAATGTATCTCCTGAAACTATAAGAAGATCCATGAAGCTTTTAGAGGATAAAGGAGTTGTAGAAGTAAGCAAGGGCATAGGAGTTATAGTAAAGTCGTCTAAAAATGCTTTGCAATTTATAGATAGTTTTAAAGAAAAGGAACATATAGGTGACCTAAGAAGTTCACTAAAAAATTTAACAGATAAAAGGGATGAAATAGAAAAGGAAATACAAGAAGTAAATTCAAAAATACTTGAATATTC
Source organism: Clostridium pascui (assembly GCF_016908015.1). Taxonomy (GTDB): domain Bacteria; phylum Bacillota; class Clostridia; order Clostridiales; family Clostridiaceae; genus Clostridium_AK; species Clostridium_AK pascui. Next base: position 52,017 of record NZ_JAFBDB010000003.1, on the reverse strand, counting down.
TTATAGATATAAGAGTACAAATTTAGTAGAAATATTAGAAATTGAAGTGCCAATAGAATCAAAAATAATGGGAAAAACTGTGGGGGAAGTACAATTTTGGTACAATACTGCAGCAACTATAGTTGGAGTTAAAAGAAAGAATACAATACTTATTTCTCCAGGGCCGTATTTAGTGTTTACTCAAGGAGATATAATATTAGCGGTTGGAGATGAATGGGTAAGTGAAAGAATAAGAAAATTCCTAGAAAACTATGATAATTATAAATAGGGTTCTAGATGCTGAAATTAAGTTTGTATAATTAGGAGTTTATTATATATCTATATAAAAGGATAGTTTTCCAAGTAAAAATTAACCATATTTTACTTGGAAAGCTATTTTTTTTATTGACATACTGACAACTTAATGATAATATAAAGTTGTTAGATAAAGCAACTTAGATTGGTTGAAAAGTTGTTTCATAATAATGGAAGGAGAGAATATATTTATGAAGATAGAAATTAAAAATTTATATAAGATATTTGGTAAAAGTCCTAAAAAAGTTATCTCCCTTCTTCAGGAAGGCATGAATAAAGAAGATATATTAAAGAAGACAGGTAACTCTGTAGGAGTTAATAATGCAAATTTCCAGGTTAATGAAGGTGAATTTTTTGTAATTATGGGGTTGTCAGGAAGCGGTAAATCAACTCTTTTAAGATGTTTGAATAGGCTTATAGAGCCAACTTCTGGAGAAATATTAATTGACGGACAAGATGTCTTAAAATGCAATGAGGAAGAGCTTAGGGAAATTAGAAGAAAGAAAATGGCTATGGTATTCCAAAACTTTGGGTTATTACCTCATAGAACTGTATGTAAAAATGTTGAATTTGGATTAGAAATACAAGGTATAGATGAAAAAATACGAACTGAAAAGGCTTATAAAGCATTAGAGCTTGTAGGACTTAAGGGATATGAAGAAAAAATGCCTCATGAGCTTAGTGGTGGTATGCAGCAAAGAGTAGGACTTGCAAGGGGACTTGCTACAGAACCTGAGATACTTCTGATGGATGAAGCCTTTAGTGCATTAGATCCTTTAATAAGAAAGGATATGCAGCAAGAAATGATAGAGATTCAATCTAAAATGAAAAAAACAATAATATTTATCACCCATGATTTAGATGAAGCATTAAGATTAGGAGATAGAATTGCAATAATGAAGGACGGAGTAATAGAACAAATAGGAACTTCTGAGGATATCCTGGCCAATCCTGCAAGTGAATACGTAAGGAAGTTTACTCAAGATGTCGATAGAACGAAGGTTATGACAGCAGGTTCTATAATGCAAAGAACAAATGTAATTATATCAACAAAAGATGGTCCTAAGGCTGCAGCAAGAGCTATGGAAGAGCAGGGAATTTCAAGTATATATGTAACAGATAAAGATAGGATACTTCAAGGTATAGTAAAAATTGATGATGCCATTGAAAGCTACAAAAAAGGAGAAAAAGATATATCAGATATAATAATAAAAGAAGTAGCTGTAACTTCTCCAGAAACTTCAATAGCAGAGCTTCTTCCTATAGCAAAGGATATCTCATATCCAATAGCTGTGGTAGATAAGGAAAATAAGATGCTAGGAATAATTAAAAGATCTACAATTATTGCAGGAATCATAGGAGAGGAGGAATGTAGATAATGACATTTCATATAGGACCTTATTTTGAGGTTATTATTGAATGGTTAAAATCAAATTTAGAAGTTTTTTTTGATGGAATAAAAATGATAAGTGAGTTTTTAATAGATGGGTTAGAAGGTATATTAACTGCTCTGCCAGCTTTGGTTATTATACTTTTAATAACTGCGCTAGCATATTATATGGCTAGTAAAAAAACAGCGGTATTTACTTTTTTAGGGCTTTTCTTTATAAATAGCATGGAGCTTTGGAATCAAACTATGAGTACATTATCTCTAGTTTTAGTATCTACACTATTAGCGCTTCTTATAGGTGTTCCACTTGGGATACTTTCAGCAAGATATGACAGAATGAATAGAATTATGAGACCAGTTTTAGATTTCATGCAGACCATGCCAGCATTTGTATATTTAATACCAGCAGTTCTTTTCTTTGGTATGGGAAAGGTTCCTGGGGCAATAGCTACTGTAATCTTTTCTATGCCGCCAGCTGTAAGACTTACAAACTTAGGAATAAGACAAGTACCAAAGGAAGTTATAGAAGCATCGAAGTCCTTTGGATCCACTAGAAGTCAAATGCTTTATAAAGTTCAGCTCCCTATAGCACTTCCTACAATACTTGCCGGGGTAAATCAAACTATAATGCTATCCTTATCCATGGTAGTTATATCAGCCATGATAGGAGCAGGTGGACTTGGAAGAGAAGTTTTAACAGGAATAACTCAGCTGAAGATAGGTACAGGCTTTGAAAGTGGACTTGCAGTGGTAATTCTTGCAATGATACTGGATAGGATAACTCAATCTCTTGGAAAAACTGCGTAACATTAAAAATATTACTAGATACTACGGAAGGAAGAAATTCAGCGAGCTGAATTTCCATAACAATCCATAATAAAAGGAGTGATTTGATGAAATTAAGAAAAGGTATATTAAAATCAATTGCACTGATGTCTATTGGAGTGATAACTGCGGTGTCATTAGCTGCTTGTGGAGCGTCAAATAAGGAGAAGAGTGGAGATTCATCTAAAAAAGTTAAACTTGCCTATGTAAACTGGGCAGAAGGTGTAGCCATGACAAACCTTGCAAAAGTCGTACTTGAAGAAAAAATGGGATATACAGTAGAAATGACAGAAGCAGACCCAGGTGTAATATTTACATCTCTTGCAGAAGGAGATACTGATGCATTCCTAGATGGATGGCTTCCTGTTACACATAAAAACTACATGGATAAATATAAGGATAAGTTGTTGGATTTAGGCACTAGTTTTAAAGGCGCTAAAATAGGACTAGTAGTACCAAAATATGTAGATGTAAATAGCGTGGAAGAACTTAAAGCTAATAAGGATAAATTCAATGGGAAGATAATAGGAATAGATGCTGGTGCAGGTATAATGGAAACTACTAAAAAAGCTGTTTCTGAATATGGTCTTGATATGGAACTTATGGAAGGTAGTGAGCCAGCTATGCTTACAATGTTAAAAGATGCTATAGATAAGAAAAAACCTATAGTTATAACAGGATGGGCCCCTCATTGGAAGTTTTCAAAATGGGATTTGAAATTCTTAGAAGATTCAAAGAAGGTTTATGGTGAAGCAGAAGATATTCATAAACTTGCAAGACTTGAATTCGATAAAGATATGCCAGAAGCAGCTGAGTTTTTAAAGAATTTTACAATGGATGAAAAGCAACTTGGAGATTTAATGGCAGCTATAGCGGATGGTCAAAAGCCATTGGAAGCTGCAAAAGAATGGATGAACAAGAATGAAGATATAGTAAATTCATGGGTACCAAAGAAATAAAATTACAAATTAACTTTTCATATAATGACAAGTAGTTTAATTAAAGCTACTTGTCATTTGTTTTTTTGTAACATGCTTCAATATTAAAGAAATGAAAGTAGGCAGTTGTGGTATTTTCGCAATATTGAGATTATTATTGAAAAACTAATATCTGAAAAATTTTGTGATACAATAAAAGTGAATAAAAATACAAAAATTAGGGGGAATATATCGTGAAACCCAAATTATTAAAAATGTTTCAAAGAAGGGAGTTAACTGGAGAGAGAATTCTAAAGGATATAGTTGCAGGAATAATAGTTGCAATTGTAGCATTACCACTGTCAGTAGCTCTTGGAATATCTTCTGGAGTGTCTCCGGAAAAAGGACTTATAACTGCAATTATGGCAGGATTTTTTATTTCTTTTTTAGGCGGGAGCAGAGTTCAAATAGGAGGGCCTACAGGAGCATTTGTAGTAATTGTATATGGAATAATTGAAAAACACGGAATAGAAGGACTTATTATAGCAACTATGATGGCGGGAGTGATACTCATCATTTTAGGACTTGCTAGAATGGGAAGCATAATAAAATTCATACCTCATCCTATAACTATAGGATTTACATCAGGTATAGCAATTACACTACTTTCTACACAAGTTAAGGATTTCTTAGGACTTTCAATTGAAAGTGTACCAGCAGAATTTATTCATAAATGGCAAACTTATTTTCAGCATTTTAACACCATAAATATACCTACATTATTAGTAGGATTAACCTCTTTAGGCATAATGATTTTATGGCCTAAAGTAAATAAGACAATACCAGGTTCACTAATAGCACTTATAATTGTAACTGCAGCAGTAAGTATTTTTAAGTTACCTGTTGAAACTATAGGAAGTAGATACAGTAATATTTCTTCATCAATACCTATGCCTTCTATAAGTTTAGTTAGCTTCAATACTATTCAAGAGCTTATAGGACCTGCATTTACTATAGCTATCTTAGCTGCTATAGAATCATTGCTTTCAGCAGTAGTAGCTGATGGTATGATAGGTGGGAAGCATGATTCTAATATGGAACTTGTGGCTCAAGGAGTTGGAAACATTGTATCAGCATTGTTTGGAGGAATACCTGCAACTGGTGCCATAGCTCGAACAGCTGCAAATGTAAAAAATGGAGGAAGAAGCCCTATATCAGGAATTGTACATGCTATAACTTTGCTTTTAATAATGCTTATATTTATGCCGCTTGCAAAGCTTATACCAATGACAACATTGGCTGCAATACTTATTATTGTTTCTTACAATATGGGGGAATGGAAGTCTTTTTATTTCTTTATGAAAGCACCAAAAAGTGATATGGCAATACTTGTATTAACATTTTTATTAACGGTTATATTTGATTTAGTAGTAGCAATTGAAATTGGAATGGTGCTTGCAATGTTTTTATTTATGAAGAGAATAGCAGATACCACAACTATAAAAACTTCCATATGTGAAAATTGCAGTGAAGAAGATGAAGTTGTAGAAAATAGCAATGGTAATGATAAAATATTAATATATGAAATAAATGGACCATTTTTCTTTGGAATAGTGCATAAGTTTCTAGAAGTTATGACTGAAATAAATAAATCCTATGATGTACTTATACTAGATATGAAAAATGCTACAAGTATTGATGCTACTGGAATGGATGCTTTAACAAGATTATATGCAAGATGCCAAAAACATGAGGTGAAGGTACTACTTGCAAATGTAAAGGAGCAGCCGTATAGTGTTTTGGAAAGTATGGGCTTTATAGAGTTAATTGGAGAAGAATGTGTATTTGAAAGTAGAGATAAAGCAATGGAGTTCGTAGCATAGCTCTGTACTAGTCTCTATACAAAGTGCATGTATTGGTATATTTATACATAATGCGATTTTAAATTGAAAATATAATCTTACTGTAATATAATAAAAAAATAATATACTTAATAATAAGCTTTACTGTAAAGTAAGGCTTGTTTTACTTTAAGGGGGAACTTACACATATGGAAGGGGCTATAAAACTAGTCGAAAAAATTGATAGTTTTTTATGGAATTGGCCGTTATTAATTTTGCTTTTAGGAACTCATGTGTTTTTAACGGTGAGATTAAAATTTATACAAAGGCATATGGGAAAGGCTGTCAAACTTTCAGTAACAAAAGATGATAATGCAAATGGAGATGTAAGTCAGTTTAGTGCACTTACTACAGCACTTGCAGCTACTATAGGAACAGGGAATATAGTTGGAGTTGCTACAGCGATATCACTTGGAGGCCCTGGTGCTGTTTTTTGGACATGGATTACAGGAGTATTTGGGATATCAACTAAATATGCAGAAAGTTTACTTGCAACTAAGTATAGGGTTAAAACTGAAGATGGTACAATGGCGGGAGGTCCCATGTATGTTTTAGAACATGGTATGAAAAAGAAATGGCTAGGTGTACTATTTGCTATATTTACAAGTGTTGCTGCTATAGGAACAGGGGGAATGGTTCAGTCAAATGCCATTTCTGCTATGATAAATGATACTTTTAAGGTGCCTTATGCTGTAACTGGAGTAATACTTGCAGTACTTACAGCAGTTGTTATACTTGGGGGAATAAAGAGTATCGCTAAGGTTTGTGAAGTATTTGTTCCTTTTATGGCAGGCTCATATATTTTGGGGTGCTTAATAATACTTGGACTTAGCTATGAAACTATCCCAAACTCTCTACATACTATAATAAGCTCTGCATTTACAGGCCAAGCTGCAGCTGGAGGGTTTGCAGGTTCTACAATAATGATGGCAATGAGATTTGGAGTATCTCGTGGACTTTTTTCTAATGAGTCAGGGCTTGGAAGTGCCCCTATAGTATCTGCTGCTGCACAAAGCAGAAATCCTGTAAGACAAGCTCTTGTAGCATCTACTGGGACATTTTGGGATACAGTAATTGTTTGTGCTATAACAGGGTTAGTGCTTACAAACACAGGAGTATGGACACAAGGACTTCAAGGAGGACAGCTTACACGAGAGGCATTTGGAACTATACCAGTGGTAGGTCCTATTGTACTTACTTTAGGACTCATAACATTTGCTTTTTCAACTATACTTGGATGGTCTTATTATGGAGAAAAGTCAATAGAGTATCTATTTGGTAAGAAAGCTATTTTGCCGTATAAATTGCTTTGGATTATTATGATATATATAGGTTCGGTTTTCTCACTAGACGTTGTATGGAACTTTGCAGATTTAGCAAATGGACTTATGGCAATACCAAATTTAATTTCACTAATTGCCTTAAGTGGTGTTATAGTAAAGGAAACAAAAAAGTATTTATGGGAAGATAACTTAGACGAAGAATCTAATGATGAAAAGATAGCAATGTAAAAAATTGCAAATAAAGCTTTGGGTTAAAGAATTAAATATAATAATTCTTTAATACCGAGCTTTATTTGTTTTAAAAAGGATAGTGTTGTATTATAATATAGCTAGGTTTAGTATTATTGCAAAAGAGCTTGATTTTGGTTTATGACCCTATACAATGGGAGATCAAATAAGTCATAATAAAATGGAGGAAAGTTAGGAAATGCCTACAGACAAAAAGAACAAGGACAAAAAATTTGATGACAATAAGATGAAGTATATAATTTATTATGTCATTGCTGCAGCAATTGTAGTGTTTTTTATTAATGATTATATAATGAATACTCAGACAAAGCACATTAAATATACAACATTTTTAAACATGATAGAGCAAAAACAAGTTAAGGAAGTAGAGTTTTCAAAAGATAAGGTTATAATATATCCTAATGAAAAATCAGGATATGAAGAAAAACTTTTATATACAGGAAAGGTTGAAAATGATATTCGACTTTTAGAGAAGTTAAATAACGCTAGTATTCCTTATGACACTGTAATTCCAAAACAAGATAATCCAATAAGAAACTTTATACTTAATTGGATACTTCCTTTTGTAATATTTATGTTTATAGGAAGATATTTATTTGGAATGCTTGATAAGAAAATGGGCAGTGGCGTCATGTCTTTTGGTAAAAATACAGCTAAGATTTATGCGGAAAATGAAACCGGTGTAACATTTAAAGATGTAGCAGGACAGGAAGAAGCAAAAGAATCACTAGTAGAAATAGTTGATTTTTTACATAATCCTAAAAAATATATTGAAATAGGAGCAAAGCTCCCCAAAGGAGCATTGCTGGTAGGTCCTCCGGGAACAGGAAAAACCCTTCTTGCTAAAGCAGTTGCAGGAGAAGCCAACGTGCCTTTTTTCTCTATATCAGGTTCGGGCTTTGTAGAAATGTTCGTTGGTATGGGGGCTTCAAGAGTTAGAGATTTGTTTGAACAGGCTCAAGAAAAAGCACCATGTATAATATTTATAGATGAAATAGATGCTATAGGCAAAAGCCGTGAAGGAAATATCAGTGGGAATGATGAAAGAGAGCAAACGTTAAATCAGCTTCTTGCAGAAATGGATGGATTTGATTCCTCTAAGGGAGTAGTAATCCTTGCTGCAACTAATAGACCAGAGGTTTTGGATAAAGCACTTTTGAGACCAGGTAGATTTGATAGACGAGTAATTGTAGATAGACCTGACCTTAAGGGAAGAGAAGACATACTAAAGGTTCATTCAGTTGGAGTGAAAATGGATAAGGATGTAGACTTAAAGGCACTGGCGAAATCAACTCCTGGAGCGGTAGGAGCAGATCTTGCTAATATTATAAATGAAGCAGCATTAAGGGCAGTAAAGAATAATAGGAAAGAAGTAATACAAGAGGATTTAGAAGAAGCAGTTGAGATAATAATTGCTGGAAAAGAAAAGAAAGATAGAATATTATCTCCACAGGAAAAGAGAGCGGTGGCATTTCATGAGGTAGGTCATGCATTAGTAGCAGCTCTTTTAACCCACACAGATCCAGTGCATAAAATAACTATTGTACCAAGAACTATGGGGGCCCTTGGATATACTCTTCAAGTTCCTGCTAAGGAAAAGTATTTGAGTACTAAAGAAGAAATGCTTGATCAAATATCAGTTATGCTTGGGGGAAGGGCGGCAGAAGAGGTTGAATTTAATACAATTTCTACAGGAGCATCAAATGATATAGAAAGAGCAACAGAAACAGCTAGAAATATGGTAACTATATATGGAATGAGTGAAAGATTTGATATGATGGGACTAGAGTCCATATCAAATAGATATTTAGATGGCAGAGCTGTTAAGAATTGTAGTGAAACAACGGCAGCTATAGTTGATGAGGAAACTTTGAAAATAATAAAAGACGCTCATACTAAGTCCATAAATATACTTAAGGAAAATCATGAACTGTTGAGAAGAGTTGCAGAAAAACTATTAGAAAAGGAAACAATCATGGGTGATGAGTTTATGGCCATGGTAGAAGAGAAAAAAATAGATGAAGATATAGAGAGCAAAGACAATGTGGAAAATGTAACAAGTGTAGAAGGTAGCGATGAAGCTATACATAAGTTAGTGTAGCATTATAACAAATTAAAAGTACTTGTTATCGGCTACTAAATTTAAACGGGGTGATACAAATATGGAAAGAGAAGAATTAGAGAGGGAATTAAAAGAAGAACTTCAAAAAGAATTAGACCTTGGTATCGAAAAAGAAAGGCTTAAAGAGACTATAAATATAATCAATCAGGAAATAAACAATTATATAGAAAAGAGACGTGAGATATCAGAATATATACTTGGGTATAGAAAAGAAGTATTGGAAGAATATAAAGATGATGAAGATAAAATAATTGAGTATTTTGACCATGAAAGGTTCGTAGCAGAAGAACAATTTAAGGTTATAGATAGAAGATTAAAGGAACTTGTTATACTGAAACCTAGTCCTTATTTTGGAAAGGTGAATTTTATTGAGGAAGAAATAGGACTAGAAGAAAGCATGTATATTGGAAGATTTAGTGTTATTCCTAAGGATGAATTTGAACCAATAGTTGTAGATTGGCGTGCGCCCATATCTTCACTATTTTATGCTGGAAAAACAGGGGAAGTTTATTATACTTCTCCAAATGGAGAGGTTAGAACTGAAGTTTTAAATAAAAGGCAATTTGTTATAAAAAAGGCACAGCTTCTAGGAATGTTTGATTCAGCTATAGACATTAAAGATGACATACTCCAAATGGTGCTAAGTAAGAATGCTACATCAAAGTTAAAAGATATAGTAATGACAATACAAGCTGAACAGGATAATCTAATAAGACAGCCTAAGGATAAAACCATAGTAGTTGACGGTGTAGCAGGAAGTGGGAAAACTACAATAGCACTTCACAGGGTAGCTTATTTGCTGTACAACAATAGGAAAACTTTACAAGATAAGGTGTTGATATTAGGACCTAACAAAGTCTTTATGGAGTATATATCTACAGTGCTTCCAAGTTTAGGAGAGGTAGGAGTTAGGCAAACTACTTTTAGAGATTTAGCTATGGAACTATCTGAGATAGATAGTATAATGTCATTTAAGGAGTATATGGAAAATGTATTAAGTGGAAATAAAGAATTTATAAATGAGATGCTTTATAAGAATTCCGATGAATACATTGAAAAGCTTGACTTATTAATAAGAGACCTTGAAGATAATTATTTTGAACTAAGAGATATCAGCATATATAATAAAATGATTATAAGCAAACAAGAACTTCAGGATTTATTCCAAAATCATTTTAAAGCTATGCCACTGTTCAAAAGAAATAAAAGAACTAAGAGAATAATTTATACTAGAATAAATGAATTAAGAAATGATGAAATAAAAGCTATAGAAAAGAAATATAAAGAAAAAATCAATGCTCTTTCTGAAGAATCCTTAAATTTAGAGGGAAGCGAATTGGAATTTAAAAAGAGATTAGAAATAAGAGAAGCTATTGAAGAATCTATAAAGGCTAAACAAGGCTTAAGATGGATAAATGGTGAAGAAATAATTAATATATATAGGAGATTTAATCAAGATAAAACTTTAACATATGATGACTTAGCGGCGGTGCTTTATTTAAAGATAAAATTGGAAGGATTTGCAGCACCAGAAGAGATAAAACATGTTGTTATAGATGAAGCACAGGATTATAGTAAACTTCAATTTATGGTTATAAATGAGTTAACTAAGTGCCAATCTTTAACTATAGTAGGGGACAGCAACCAAAGATTACTTCCTATAAGAGGGGAAGTACCTATGTGCTATATAGAAAAGTATTTATCAAATAAAAATGTACAACATTTTAAGCTTGATAAGAGCTATCGATCTACTAAACAAATAATGGAATTTGCCAATAAGTATATACAAAGTGATAATATAGTGCCTTTGGTAAGAAGCGGTGAAGAGGTAGAAGTAACTGAGTTTAAGCAATATGAAGATATAGAAGAAAAGCTATTAATGAATATAAGCAAACTAAAGGAAAAAGGCCATGAAAGCATAGCAATCATATGCAGGGATCTAGAGGAAACCAATAAGATTGCGGAGATATTAAAGGATAAGATGTATATAAAGGTAATAGATAATGAGGAGATATTATATACTTCGGGAGAAGTTGTGATACCTTCATACTTTGCTAAAGGGTTGGAGTTTGATGCAGTAATTGTTATAGACACTAATAATGAAATAGAGAACAAAGATAAAATGCTTTATGTAATGAGTACAAGAGCATTGCATGAACTATATGTGTATGAAAAAAAATGCTAGGAATTTACTCCTAGCATTTTTTACCATTTAAGCTAAGTGACTTATTTTTCATAGGAAATTAGTCTTTGTATAAGTTCATCTACCATTACATTAATTGTTTCAAAATTAATATTTGAAACATAATAATTTTCTAGTACGTCATGAATTTTCTTGCATTTAGTTATACATTGTAAGCCTTCATGTAAAAGATCATAGAACTTAGCTTCATCCTTTTGAATTTCAGCTTTATATTTATCTAAATAATTTTTCTTTAAAAGATCTTCCATCTGAATATGCTCGCCTTCAAAGGATTTCCTATTTATTTCATTAGAAGTTACAATAGCTATATCTAAATCTGGAATAAAGATGTGTTCTATTCTATTTGGATTTATTACATCATGGAATATTTCTACAAAAAATCCGCGTTTTAAAGCTTCATCTTTCAAGAAGTTTAAAACTTCTGTCTTCCCAGTACCAGGATCGCCATTGAGCACATAGACATTTTTAAAAGGAGCTACAAGTTCATCGATAAAGGTTATTATCCCATTAGGAGTAAGTGCTGTACAGAATAGATGTCGTTCTTTTCCTATAGCAAGAACATTATCCTTGAAAATCTTATCCATTAGTGTTTTCTTTAAATCATTCAATTTTACTTCATCTAGTGCTTCAAGATTATAGTTTCTCCAATCCTCATGAACTGCAGCAGCAGCTTTAAAATAGCTAAAGCCCCTTTTATAGGAGCGACTATTATCAGCATAAATTGGATATAATTCTTCTTTTATAGATGACAACCCTTTTTCATCTAAGCATACTCCTAGATTAAATGTTTCATCTACTGCACCAGGATATATAGGATCTTGCATATGAGGAGCAGTACCATCAATCAAGGCTATATTTAGTCCCTTAATAAGTATTGCGTCTAAGGATTCGTTGTCAGAAGAACAATGGAAGTATTCTACATCATATCCCCTGTTTTGAAATATATTGCCTATTTTTTTCATTGCAGATGACTTGCCAGTTCCGGGGCCACCTTTAAAATATATTACTCTTCTGGCTTCCTTAGTAGGAATTATATAATTAAAGAAGAAATATGGACCTAAAGGTGTATTACTGCCAGGAAATAAGTGCCTTTCTCTTCCAGTCATAATTTCACACTCCATAAAAAAAATTATACAATATAATATGCAAAAATGAGTTCTATGTGATTATGAAGTGCAATATTTAAAGAGATGCTAACAAAAATAAAAAATACATAATCGCTAAAATGTAATATAAGTTAACGATTATAGATTGGTGATTAGTTATTAGCAAAATCTCTATCTATTGTAATTATAGCATTATAGTGAGGGTGGATATTCTTTATATCCTTATTTAAATTGGATTTAATTTCTTCAATAAATTGGTCAGTGAGTTTTTGTGTATAACATACAACTATATCAAATATAAGATTCTTAGTATCGCCTTCACCAACCATTCTAAAATCATGAAGTGATTTAATCATAGAATATTTAGTTATTATACTCTCAACTTCACCTCTAGCGTAGGTTACTTCTTCATCATTGGTATTTATAGGATCCATATGCACAACAAGTACCACATTTAGCTTTTCGGAAATTTCCTTTTCAGCTCTATCGATAACATCATGAATTTTAACTATTGATATATCCTGTGGCACTTCGGCATGAACTGTAGCTATAAATTTATTAGGCCCATAGTTATGGATTATTAAATCATGAGTGCCTGTTATATATTCATAGCTTAATAAGCTGCTTGTTATCTTTTCAACTAAGTCAGAATCTGGTGTAGTACCTAGGAGAGGGTCTAAAGTTTCCTTTATAAGGGAATATCCTGAATAAAGTATAAATAAGGATACAAGCATTCCTATATATCCATCTATAGGAAGGGTAATCCACTTGGATAATAGTAAGGATAAAGCTACACCACTTGAGGAAAAAACATCTCCTAGTGCATCCATAGAGGAAGCTTGAAGAGCTGAAGAATTTATAGTTTTACCTATATAATTATTAAATCTACTAAGCCATACCTTTGTAAATATAGATAAAACAAGAAGTATAAAAGGAATAACTTCAAACTTCACAGGAGTAGGATTAATAATTCTTGCATAAGAAGATTTTACAAATTCAAATCCTACTAAAAGAACCATAAAGGATACTATAAGTCCAGATAAGTATTCTATTCTTCCATGACCAAAGGGATGCTCTTCATCTGCAGGTTTAGAAGCTAGCTTAAATCCAAGCATAGTTATTACAGAAGAAGTGGCATCTGAAAGATTATTAAATGCATCTGCAGTAACTGATATACTTCCAGATATAATTCCAACTACAAGCTTTACTCCAAAAAGTATAGCATTAACTACTATTCCGATAATACTTCCTAAAAATCCATAGGAGTTTCTAACTTTTTCATTTTCAACATTTTCAGAGTTTTTTATAAAACGCTTAACTAATAATTGAGAAACCATTCTAAACACCTCATAACTTTAATTAAATACAATTATAGATTATACCACTAACAATTACCAATTAACAATTATTAATTAACTATTAACCATTATCTATTATTTGAAAGAAGAACATAATTATGATATGCTAAATTTATTAAATTTTCAATTAAAGTGAAAGAAAGGTTGATTGTGGATGAAGGATAAAGTTACATTAGCTAAAGATTTGATAGACTTTATATATAAAAGCCCAACGGCATTTCATGCTGTAGAAACTGTGAAGAACATTCTAGATGAAAATGGATTTAATGAACTTAAAGAAACAGAGCAGTGGAATTTAAAAGCTGAAGAAAAGTATTATGTAATAAAAAATAATTCAGCAATAACAGCATTTGTTGTAGGAAGAAAAAGTATTGTAGAAAATGGATTTAGAATAGTAGGAGCACATACGGATTCTCCAACCTTCAGAATCAAACCTCATGCTGAGATGACGTCAGAGGGTAATTATTTAAAGTTAAATACTGAGGTTTATGGGGGGCCAATCTTAAATACTTGGATGGATAGACCATTGTCTATAGCAGGAAGAGTTGTTTTAAAATCAAATAATCCTTTGAAGCCAAATTGTAAATTGTTAAATATAAAAAAGCCAATACTTATAATTCCCAACATAGCTATACATATGAACAGAGAGGCAAATAAGGGATTTGAAATAAATTCTCAAAAGCATACATTACCTTTAGTTGGAATGATTAATGATAAGCTTTCGAAAGAAGATTTCTTGTTAAACACTATAGCAAAGGAATTGCATATAGATAAAAGTGAAATACTAGATTTTGATTTGTTTTTATATGAATATGAAAAGGGATGTATAATGGGAATAAATGATGAATTTATATCCAGTGGAAGATTAGATGATTTAGCTATGGTGCATGCAGCTCTAGAAGCTCTTGCAAGTTCAAAGCCTTCAAATGCAACTAATGTTTTAGTGTGCTTTGATAATGAGGAAATAGGAAGTACTACAAAACAAGGAGCAGATTCTATATTTTTATCAAGTATTTTAGAAAGAATAGTAGAAAAAGAACAAAGTGGGAAGGAAGCATATTTTAGATCTTTAGCAAACTCCTTCATAATATCTTCAGATTTAGCTCATGCGGTGCATCCTAACTGGGAAGAAAAAGCAGACCCTACTAATAGACCTATAATAAATAAGGGACCTGTAATTAAAATAAATGCTAATTTCAGTTATACTACAGATGCTTATAGTTCAGCTATTTATGAAGGGGTATGTAAAAAACAAAGTGTTCCTGTTCAAAAATTTGTAAATAGATCTGACTCAAGAGGTGGTTCAACTATAGGACCTATATCTTGGTCCCATGTAAATATTCCATCTGTAGATATAGGGACTCCAATACTTGCAATGCACTCTATAAGAGAACTTGGCGGAGTAGATGATCATTACTACATAGCTAAAAGCTTTGAAGGATTTTATTTTATATAACGTATAGAGATTATGATTATATTATAAATTAGTATGTATCAATATATTTGAGATAATTCTGAAGTTTATGTTGATTTTAAAACTCTAATGTGATAAACTAAAAAGAAAAAATAAATATACCTGGGGTAGAGGTGCTGTAATTAATAGTACTTATTCTTAGCGGCTGCGCGATGAGGAATAAAGAAAGGAATTATAGCCGAAGAAGAATAATGTAGGAAGTTATCTTCTGGCTTTGTATAAAATATATGCAAAGTTGTCACTATAATGGTGGAGAGCTACAGAGGTTAAATACAATAGAAGCTAAAAAGCAGCTATAGGTATAACCTTGGCTGCTTGTTTTTTTGTAAGGTTTATTTGATTTTAAAAAGTAACTCAAACACAATAAAATTTTAGGGGGCAACATTATGAATTTATTTGGAAGTATGGAAATAAGAGAAAATACACTTTATATAGGTGGAATAAGCACTGTTGAGCTTGCTGAAAAATACGGAACTCCTTTGTATGTTTTTGATGAGGGGCTTATGAGAAACACATGCAAAGATTATTACAAGTATTTTAAAGTAAATGAGTCAAACAATAGGGTTGCATATGCGGGAAAGGCATTTTTAACTTTAGCTATGTGTAAGTTAATTGAAGAGGAAGGTCTTTGTTTAGATGTAGTATCTGGAGGGGAACTATATACTGCTATGAAGGCAAACTTTCCAGCAGATAAAATTTATTTTCATGGAAACAATAAGACTTTAGAAGAAGTAGAGATGGGAATAGATTATGGAGTTTCAAGATTTGTAGTAGATAATTTTTATGAGTTAGAACAAATAAATAAAATTGCAACAAGAAAAAATAAGGTTCAAAAAGTACTATTAAGAATAACTCCAGGAATAGAAGCACATACTCACGATTATATAAAAACTGGTCAGATAGACTCAAAATTTGGATTTACTTTATCAAATGAAGATGCCTTAAAAGGAGTTAACATGGCATTAGAGCTTCCAGGAGTTGAACTTGCTGGATTACACTGCCACATTGGTTCTCAGATTTTTGATTTATCACCATATGAAGATGAAGTGGAAATAATGATGAACTTTATAAAAGTTATAAGAGATGAATTCAACTATGAAATTGAAGAGCTAGACCTAGGTGGTGGATTTGGAATTTATTATACGGAAGAAGATGAACCAAGAAGTACTAAGGAATACTGTGAAACTATAATAAATAAAGCAGATGAAGTTCATAAGAGATTAGGGATAAAACTTCCAATGCTTACTATAGAACCTGGAAGATCCATAGTGGGGAATGCAGGAATAACTCTTTATACTATAGGATCAACAAAAAATATTCAAGGAGTAAGGAAATATATATCAGTAGATGGAGGAATGGGAGATAATATAAGACCTGCGTTATATAATGCTAAATATGAGTGCATTGTTGCAAATAGAATGGAAAATGAAAAAAATGACTTTGTAACTATAGCAGGTAAGTGCTGTGAGTCTGGAGATATACTTATAAATGATACAAATATAGCAGACTCTGAAAGTGGAGATATTTTAGCAATGTTTACAACTGGGGCATATGGATACTCCATGAGCAGTAACTATAATAAGATACCTAAAGCTGCTGTTGTATTTGTAAAAGATAGAGAAGCAAGACTTGTATGTAAAAGACAAAGCTATGAGGATTTAATTGGAAATGAAATGTTTTAAATATTAGTTTTAGTATTTAAAAAATTGAAGTGTAAGGAGAAATTTCTCCTTACACTTTTTTTACTGTAAGAATAAGTCGCTGTCAGCAGCTAATTCTTGAGAGGTGTTGTCAAACTCCCAGGTGGCTATATTGTTTGCTACAACTGGATCGCGTACATTGTCTGGTAATTTTGTATAATCAGTTTTAGAATATGATTTAACTATCTTTTGTGGGGCTTCTAAATAATCCCTGTCCATTGCGAGATATCCACTATTCTTTTCTGTCATGGAAATCCCTCCTTATAAATTAGTTTGGAGAATTTAAATAGAGGAAAATATATTATCCTCAAGATTAGTATTCCACAGCTATTAAAAAAAATTACTTTTATTTTAAGTATATAGTTTAATTTTAGAGGTATATTAAAGTAGTATCTTCATAATATGTTCATAAAATATAAAAAAAGTTAAATAAATAAATATTTTAATTAAGAAGGATAAAGTGAAGTTTTATAGAATAATAATAATAGGGTAATAATTATTATTAATAGGGAGGGTTATAAAATGACTAAATTAAATGAAATTTACAAATGTGGGATTTGTGGGAACATAGTAGAGGTAGTACATGAATCAGTAGGAACTCTAGTATGCTGTGGTAAGGAAATGATACATCTTAAAGAAAATACAGTAGATGCTGCAAAGGAAAAACATGTTCCTGTAATAGAAAAGATTGAAGGTGGTGTTTTAGTAAAGATAGGGGAAGTTGAGCATCCTATGCTAGAAGAACATCATATAGAATGGATAGAAGTTTTAACTGTTGATAAAGTTTATAGAAAATACTTAAAAGTAGGCGAAAAGCCAGAAGCTATCTTTAAAGTTGATGAAGAAGTAATTGCAGCTAGGGAATATTGTAATTTGCATGGTTTATGGAAAAAATAGTTTTGTTAATGATTAATAAAAATAATTAAGGTATATAATAATCCCTATATAACAAAATAATTGTTATATAGGGATTTTAGTTTTATAATAGTATATTAAGGAATAACATATAAATGTAACATATTATCGGAAATGAGAAGATTATAAAATGGAGGAATTTACAATGGAGCAGACAGAACAAAAGAAAGTTATATTTAGTGGAATACAGCCTTCTGGTGAATTAACTTTAGGAAATTACCTAGGAGCGTTAAAAAACTGGGTAAAGCTTCAAGATCAATATGATTGTTACTATTGCATAGTTGATATGCATGCTATAACAGTAAAACAAGAGCCAAAGGATTTAAGAAGAAGAACTTTAGAAGTTCTATCTATATACATTGCAGCAGGGATAGATCCAGAAAAAAATACTTTATTTATACAATCCCATGTACCAGCTCATGCAGAAGCAGCATGGCTTTTAAACTGTAATACCTATATGGGTGAATTGTCGAGAATGACACAATTTAAAGATAAGTCTCAAAGATATGGAAATAATATTTCAGCTGGTCTTTTTAATTATCCAGTGCTTATGGTAGCAGATATACTTTTATATCAAGCGGATTTAGTGCCAGTAGGAGTGGACCAAAAGCAGCACTTAGAATTAACTCGTGATGTTGCAGAAAGATTTAACAATACATACAGTGAAACTTTTAAAATACCAGAACCATATATACCTGAGGCAGGAGCTAAGATCATGGACCTTCAAGAGCCAACCAAAAAGATGTCTAAGTCATCTGACAATCCTAATTCATATATACTTATAATGGATCCACCAGAAGTAATAAGAAAAAAGGTATCCAGAGCAGTAACTGACAGCTTAGGAGTAGTTAAATATAACGATGAACAGCCAGGAGTTAAAAACTTAATGACAATTTTAAGTGTAATTAAGGGTAAAACTATACAAGAAATAGAGAAGGAATATGAAGGGCAAGGATATGCTCAGTTTAAAAAGGATGTAGCAGAAGCTATAGTTGGAGAACTTGAGCCAATACAGAAAAAGGTAAAAGATTTGGTAGCAAATAAGGAATACTTAGAAAGCATTTATAAAAAGGGAGCAGAAAAGGCAAGCTATGTAGCAAATAAAACCCTTAGAAAGATGCAAAAGAAGATAGGATTTATACCAGTATCAAGATAATAAAAATATTATTTACTTTGAAAAGTGTGTGCTTGTTTTGCTAAGCATACACTTTGTTTATTTATTTAAAAGGGTTGCAAAATGCATAGTTTTTGTATATCATATGATTATAAGCGAATATGATAATATAAGGAGTGAGAAGGTTGGATTTAATACAGGTGATGAAAGCATTATCTGATGAAACACGTATGAGGATACTTAATATACTTAAAGAAGGGGATTTATGTGTCTGTGAAATAGAGGTTTTACTTGATATAAACCAGTCTAATGCATCGAGACACCTAAACAAATTAACAAATGCAAAGATTCTAGATTATTACAAGGTAGCTAAGTATGTTTATTACAAAATAAATGAAGATACAATTAAAGAGTTTCCTTTTTTAAAGGAAGTAATTGAAAAACATGCCATTAAGTTAAATCAGTGCAGAATAGACTACGAAAGGTTAATAAAATATAAGGAAAGTAACTTAAGTTGTGATGACTTAAAAGAAGGTAAGATTTACTTTAATAATTAACTTAGAATAAATAATATTACAATACGGAGGATGATTTTATGAAAGCAAAGGTAGCATTTATATGTGTACACAATTCCTGCAGATCACAAATGGCAGAGGCGTTAGGAAAGTTATTTGCAAGCGATATATTTGAGTCTTACTCAGCAGGAACGGAGCTTAGGCCTCAAATAAATCAGGATGCAGTAAGAATTATAAAAGATTTATATAATGTAGATATGAATGAAACGCAAAAATCTAAGTTGTTAGACGATATACCAGCGGTAGATATTGTTATAAAGATGGGATGTAATGTAGTTTGTCCTTATTTACCAGGAAAACATGTAGAGGATTGGGGATTAGATGATCCATCAGGTAAGAGTGATGAAGAATTTATAAAAACTGCAAAAACTATTGAAGAGAAAATAAAAGATTTAGCAATAAGAATTAAAAACAATGAGATTAATTTATAATTGGTAAAAATCACACCACTGGGGTGGTAAAAGGAGGATTTTAAATGACTACTGAAAATAAAGAAGGCGGTAAGGGTCTTGGAGTATTTGAAAGATATCTTACTATTTGGGTAGCACTTTGCATTGTTGTAGGAATACTTATTGGTAAATTCATGCCAGTAATACCAAATACCCTTAATAAATTTGAGTATTATAATGTATCTATACCAACGGCTATATTAATATGGCTTATGATATATCCTATGATGCTTAAAGTTGATTTTTCTAGCATCGTAAATGCAACAAAGAAACCAAAAGGATTAATAGTAACTTGTGTTACTAACTGGCTTATTAAGCCTTTTACAATGTATTTAATTGCAGCATTTTTCTTAAAGGTTGTATTTGAGGCATTTATACCTGAAAACTTAGCAACAGAGTATTTAGCAGGGGCAGTACTTTTAGGAGCAGCACCATGCACCGCAATGGTATTTGTGTGGAGTTATTTAACTAAAGGGGATCCTGCTTATACTTTAGTCCAAGTAGCGGTGAATGACTTAATTATATTAATAGCATTTACTCCAATTGTAGCATTTTTACTTGGAATAAGTGATGTGACAGTTCCTTATGGAACATTAATACTGTCAACTATATTATTTGTTGTAATACCATTAGCAGCAGGATACTTTACTAGAAAGTCTGTAATAACAAACAAGGGTTTAGAATACTTTAATGATGTATTCTTGAAGAAGTTTGATAATACTACAATTATAGGATTATTATTAACTTTAGTTATTATATTCTCTTTCCAAGGAGAAATAATCATAAATAATCCGTTACACATTCTTCTAATAGCAATACCTTTAACAATTCAAACATTCCTAATATTTGCAGTTGCTTATGGATGGGCTAAAGCATGGAAATTACCTCATTCAATTGCTGCACCTGCAGGAATGATTGGAGCAAGTAACTTTTTTGAACTAGCGGTTGCTGTTGCAATATCATTATTTGGATTGAAATCTGGTGCTGCACTTGCTACAGTTGTGGGTGTTTTGACGGAAGTACCTGTAATGCTTACTCTTGTTAAAATAGCTAATAATACTAGAAACTGGTTTCAAAGTGAAAAATTAAGAAGCTAAAACATAATCGCTATAGTATTTAAAATAAACATAAAGCTCTTGGGGGTAAACCAAGAGCTTTATGTTTATAAAGGTTTATCGTTAATAGGTTGACAAAATATCATATGAAGCATAATATGTATATATACCCATGTGGGTATATATATTACAAGTAAATTCTAAAAGGAAGTGAGAACTATGGAGAAATTAATAAATTTTTTTAAAATACTATCCGATGAAACTCGTTTAAGAATTTTAGTGCTTTTATATCATAAAAAACTTTGTGTTTGCGAAATGTGCGGCATTATGGAAGAAACACAGCCCAAAATATCAAAACATTTAGCAAAGCTTAGGGACATGGGATTTGTTAAAGATGAAAGAAAAGAACAATTTATATATTATTATTTAAATTTTAATAATAAGGTACTTGACAATATTTTGAAGGAAATTGTAGACAATATTGATGACTATGAAACCTTGAAGAAGGATATTGAGAAGATTGTTTATGCGGAAGTTTATCTCGATTCATGTAAAGGGCAAGCGGAGCATCTCAATAGTAAATAAGCTGATGGGAGGAGCAAAATGAGTGTAATTTCTAACTTATTTGGATTACTTAATGATCAAATATTAAAAATGAAGTGGCTTTCAGAACTAGTGCGCTTACTAATAGAAAATCTATTTGGATTATCTATTAAAGAAAAATTGGGAGGAAGTGTACATTTTTTTATTTATGATACTATAAAGATTTTTATATTATTGTCAGTGTTGATATTTATAATATCCTATATTCAAAGTTACTTTCCACCTGAAAGGACAAAGAAAATACTTGGAAATATTAAAGGGGTAAAGGGAAATATATTAGGAGCATTGCTTGGGACTATTACTCCATTTTGCAGCTGTTCTAGTATCCCTATATTTATAGGATTTACCTCAGCAGGACTTCCACTTGGAATAACCTTTTCATTTTTAATATCTTCTCCACTTGTGGATTTAGCTTCAATATTAATTTTAATGTCTTTCTTTGGAGCTAAAATTGCTATAGCATATGTTGTGGTTGGGTTAATACTTGCAGTTATAGGTGGAACTATAATTGATAAGCTGGGCTTAGAAAAATATATAGAAGGATATGTGCGTGAAATAGAAAATGTTGATACTGAAGTAATTGAAATGAGTCGTGAAGAAAGAATGTCTTACTCAAAGGATCAAGTTAAAGATATATTTAGAAAAGTTTGGTTATATGTCTTAATTGGAGTTGGGATTGGAGCGGTAATTCACAACTGGGTACCACAATCCGTTGTGGAAAGGGTAATAGGAAATAAAAATCCATTTTCAGTATTACTTGCTACAAGTATAGGAATACCAATGTATGCTGATATTTTTGGTACACTTCCAATAGCAGAAGCACTATTTGGTAAAGGTGTAGGAATTGGTACAGTATTATCCTTTATGATGGCTGTAACTGCACTTTCATTACCATCAATGATTATGCTTAGTAAGGTTGTAAAACCTAAGCTTTTAGGAATATTTATAGCTATAGTTTCTATAGGCATAGTTATTATAGGATATTCATTTAATGCATTTTCATATATTTTTATATAAATAAATATAAATTAAAGTAATGGGAGGAATTTATTATGATTATTAAAATTTTAGGAACAGGATGTACTAACTGTAAAAAGCTAGAGGAAAATGCAAGAAAGGCAGTAGAAGAATTAGGATTAGATGCTACAGTTGAAAAGGTAACTGAAATCAAAGATATTATGAAGTATGGAGTAATGAAGACTCCTGCACTTGTAGTGGATGAAAAGGTGAAAATTATGGGAAGAGTTGCAACATCAGATGAAATAAAAAAATATTTATAGAAAAATTAACGTAGGCAGAAGAAGCCTACGTTTTTATCATAATAAATTAACAGGAAGGAAGTAAATATGAGTAATTATATTATTTATGGTATAACCATTATTTTATTAACACTTTCTTATTCAAAAGATAAGATAAAGACGCAAAAAGCATTAAAAAAGGCATGGAAGTCTTTTGATAATATACTTCCAGAGCTATTAACTGTAATTATGTTTGTAGGGGCCTTAATTTCTATATTAAATCCTGAGATTATATCAAATATTATTGGGGGAAATTCAGGCTGGGTTGGAGTAGTTATTGCATCGATAGTTGGAGCTATAACGCTAATACCAGGATTTGTTGCTTTTCCAATGGCAGCAATTTTATTAAAAAGTGGTGCTGGATATATGCAAATAGCCGCATTTGTTTCAAGTTTAATGATGGTAGGTGTGGTTACTATTCCAGTTGAAATTAAGTATTTTGGTAAAAAATTAACAATGCTTAGAAATGTGTTAGCATTCTTATTTTCTTTTGTTGTAGCTTATATAATTGGAAGGGTGGTTACTGGTGTATGAATATAATTTTAAAAAGATATAAGTATTTTATAGGAACGCTAATTATAGTAACTGTAATAACTATGATAAATTATGAGTTGGGTACAAAAGTCTTTAAAACAGCAGGATATAGCTTAAAAGAAATGGCTATGGTAATACCTCCAATATTTGTTCTGTTAGGACTTCTTGATGTATGGGTGCCAAGGGAAATAATAATGAAATATATGGGGGAGGACTCAGGAATAAGAGGGATAATTTTAGCCTTTCTTTTAGGGTCGGCAGCAGCAGGTCCATTATATGGAGCATTTCCGATAGCGGCAGTATTTATGAAAAAGAGAGTAAAGTTTGCAAATATACTTGTTTTTATAGGTGCCTGGTCTACTACTAAGATACCTATGTTTTTATTTGAAACCACATCTCTTGGAAATGAATTTGCTATAACTAGGTTACTAATTGATATACCAGGAATAATTATAATTGCATATTTACTCTCTTCTATAGTTAGCAAAGAAGAAATTGAAGATATGTATAATAATGCGGACAATCTTTAAAAATATTGCTGCATCTAATATTTTATGGTATATTATAACTTATAGATTAATAGATGGTGATGGAGTTCACCAAAACCGCGTAATGCTGATGACTCCTATAGGTAATAATATAATTATACCTGTAGGAGTTTTTTGATTTTAAATTAATGTTTAGGAGGAATTTTTTAATGGCTACAAGTTTGGCAGTAATTATTTTATTAGGACTTATATCAAATGCTGTTTTTACAAAATTAAAATTACCTGGACTTTTAGGAATGTTAATTTTAGGAATAATAATAGGTCCTTATGGATTGAATTTGCTTACACAGGATGTTATGGATGTATCTGCAGACTTTAGAAAGATTGCACTTATAATAATCCTTTTAAGAGCAGGACTTGGCATAAATAAGGAGGATTTAAATAGGGTTGGAAAAACCGCAATAAAAATGAGTTGTATTCCGGGATTAATAGAAGGACTTTTAATTGCCTTTGCTGCAACGAAGTTTTTAGGATTTTCATTTATTCAAGGAGGAATATTAGGTTTTATCATTGCAGCAGTATCTCCAGCAGTAATAGTACCACAGATGTTAAACTTTATAGAAAATAGAGTAGGAACCAACAAAGGGATACCAACCCTTATACTTGCAGGAGCTTCAATAGATGATGTTTTTGCTATAACTATATTTAGTACATTTTTGGGACTCTACAGTGGAAGTGAAGTTAATATTGGGATCAAAGTTTTAGGGATACCTATTTCCATTGTTTTAGGAATTGCATTAGGGGGGATTATTGGTTTTATAATGATCTGGATTTTTAAAAGGTATGATATTAGAGATACAAAAAAGGTACTACTTATTCTTGGCTCTGCAATTTTACTTACAGAGTTAGAAGAATTATTTAAAAATAAGGTAGAAGTGGCAGCACTTTTAGGGGTAATGACCATTGGATTTATTATAATGGAAAAAAATTATAAGTTGGGCAAAAGATTGGCAATAAAGCTTAATAAAATCTGGATTTTTGCAGAGATATTATTATTCGTATTGGTAGGAGCACAAGTGAATATATCTGTAGCACTAAATGCAGGATTAATGGGTATTATTGTTATACTAATTGGAATTTTAGGAAGAAGCATAGGAGTAATAATTTCTGTATTAGGTACAGAATTAAACTGGAAAGAAAGGTTTTTTTGCGTAATTTCTTATATACCTAAAGCAACGGTTCAAGCAGCTATGGGAGCAATACCTATGTCTTTAGGAGTTCAGTCAGGAGAGGTAATACTTGCCATTGCAGTGCTGTCTATATTACTTACTGCACCTATAGGGGCTATTGCCATCAGTCTATCATCTAAGAGATTATTAGTTGCTCAGTAGTTAAAAGTAATAAGTTTTATATACCGTGACATGTAAATTTAAAATTGAGCTTAAAATACATATTTAAGGTTTAAAAATAAATAATAAATGTTATAATATTGTAGGAAATACTCACAAGTTTAAGAAGAGGAGAGTTTTGCGTGGAAGATTTAGTTAAAGAAATAGAGAGAAGAAGAACTTTTGCCATTATATCCCACCCGGATGCTGGTAAAACTACCATAACTGAAAAACTGCTTTTATACGGAGGTGCCATAAGACTTGCAGGTTCTGTTAAAGCTAGAAAAGCTAATAAGCATGCAGTATCTGACTGGATGGAAATAGAAAAACAGAGAGGTATATCTGTAACTTCTTCTGTTATGCAGTTTAACTATGATGGATACTGTATAAACATATTAGATACCCCAGGTCACCAAGATTTCAGTGAAGATACATATAGAACACTTATGGCAGCAGATAGCGCTGTAATGGTTATAGATGCTGCAAAGGGTGTGGAAGAACAAACTAAGAAACTTTTCCATGTATGTAGTTTAAGAGGAATACCTGTATTCACGTTTGTAAATAAAATGGACAGAGAAAGCAGAGATCCTTTTGAATTAATGGAAGAAATAGAAAGTGTACTTGGAATTCGTTCCTATCCTATGAATTGGCCTATTGGATCTGGAGCAGATTTTAGAGGAGTATATGATAGAAACAGAAATGTAATTGAAGTATTTAATGGTGGTAATCACGGACAGACTCAAGTAGAAGCTTTAGAAGGAGAAGTAAATGATCCAGTATTTAAAGAGCTTTTAGGAAGTGGACTTCATGATAAACTTATAGAAGATATAGAACTATTAGATATAGCTGGAGACGATTTTGATATAGAGCAGGTAAGAAAAGGTGATCTTACTCCTGTATTTTTTGGAAGTGCCCTTACAAACTTTGGTGTGGAGCCATTTTTAAAGGACTTTTTGAATCTATCCACATCACCACTTCCAAGAGAATCAGATCAAGGAGAAGTTGATACCTTTGAAGAGGAGTTTTCAGCTTTCATATTTAAAATTCAAGCTAATATGAATCCTGCGCACAGAGATAGAATTGCGTTTATGAGAATATGTTCCGGTAAGTTTAAAAAGGGAATGGAAGTATTCCATATTCAAGGTAAAAATAAAGTTAAGTTAGCACAGCCACAACAATTCTTAGCACAGGATAGAGAAATAGTAGAAGAGGCTTATGCAGGAGATATCATAGGAGTTTTTGATCCAGGTATTTTTAGTATAGGAGACACCTTATGTAAGAGTCCTAAGAAATTTAAATTTGAGGGCATTCCAACTTTTGCACCAGAACATTTTGCTAGAGTTAAAACCATGGACACTATGAAGAGAAAGCAATTTGTAAAGGGAATTACAGAGATATCCCAGGAAGGTGCTATCCAGGTATTTAAGCAAATAAATATAGGTATAGAAGAAATAATAGTTGGGGTTGTAGGTGTACTACAATTTGAAGTATTGGAATATAGAATGAAAAGTGAATATAATGTAGATATAAAAATGGAAAGACTTCCTTTTAGATATGTAAGATGGATTGAAAACACTGATATAGATGTAGAATCCCTTAGTATAACTAGTGATACTAAGATTGTAAAAGACTTAAAAGATAGAAGTTTAATGTTATTCCAGAGTGACTGGGCTATAAGCTGGGCGCTAGATCACAATAAAGGAGTAGTTTTATCCGACATTGGTAAGAGTGAATAGAAGCAAATTGCAATGCAATTTTAGTAATTAGTATGCTAGTAACCAGTAACCAGTAAAATGTAGTTTTGCTTTGCAAAACAGCTTTAACTGACTACTGGTTACTAGTAACTAGCTACTTAAAAAATGCTTTGCATTTTTTTATATCTTTCTTCTTCCAAATAAAGCATCTACTACAAATATTACTGCAGCAATTAGTAGTAATAAATTTATAAGACTACCACCAATTCTAAATATAAGACCTATAATCCAAAATAAAACTACAATTCCGCCAATCCATCTTAAAATACCCATAAAATCACCTCTATATTTGTTGTTAGTTATAACATGTTTATAGTATTAGCATAATTTTATGGTTTTATCCAACTTGCCACTTGCCATGTGGGTGGCACTTAAGAAATAAAAAAAGAGAAAAATCCCTTTTGAGATTTTTCTCTATATTTTCTTAGTATCTTCTGTCGTTTCTGTTAGCTTTTCTAGCTTTTCTGCACTCTGGGCATCTTACTGGCTCGTTTTCAAATCCTTTTTCTTTGTAAAAAGCCTGTTCTCCCTCAGTGAATACGAATTCCTTGCCACAATCTTTACATACGATAGTCTTATCTGCCATTTAAAACAACCTCCTTAATATCATAGGAACAGGATAATTTTTCAAGGATAATCCTCCTACGATAAAGGAGCTATCTATCTGAATAAATTAACCTTCCTTATTAAAACCGGAGAAGCTCTCCTAGAAAATATTATATCATAATTTAATAAAAAAATAAATAGAATTAGTAAAGTTATGTAATTTTAAACTGCATATTTTGACAATGTTTTAGGAAATTTGGGCAAGATAATAACCAATAAATTATGCATTAAAAATTCAAGATTCATAATTAAAAATTAAAGTAATATATATGTTATAATATATTTATAGTAATTTATAAGGTGAGTTAAGAGGGTATATATGGATAAGAAAAGGCTTATAAATTTAATAAAAAAAGGTGAAGGAATAAAGCTAGATTTTAAGCAAAAATTAGAGTTAGATATGGAAAGTTCACGAAAGGAATTAGCTAAGGATATATGTGCAATAGCAAATTCTAAAGGTGGAAGAGGGTACCTAATAATAGGAGTAGAAGATAAAACAAAAAAAATTATCGGAATAGGTGATGAGTATAAATACAGTGAAGAACAAATTCAACAAATAGTAAGCTCAAGATGTGAGCCGCCTATACCAATAAATTTAGAATTTGTAGATATAGAAAATAAAAGGATAGCTATAATAAATATATATGATGGACCACAAAAACCTTATCAGATCAGAGAAACTGGAGCTTTTTATATAAGAAGAGGATCTACTACAGATACTATGAGAAAAGAGGAAATTATATCAGCTCTTCAAGAAAACTTAAGTTTAAATTTAGAACTTTGTCCAATTGTAAATAGTACTTTAGATTGCATAGATAATTCTTTGGTAGATAAATATTTTATGTTTAAAGGAATTGAAGCAAATGATAATAATAGAATACAACTTATGGAAGGTGCATCTATAATAAACTTTGATAGAGATATGAATAAACATGTTTTAACTTTAGGAGGAGTTTTAGTATTTTCTAGGCTGAGCTACCTGTTTGCGCCTCACAGTATGATAAAAATAATTAATAAAATAAATAAGAATTTTCCACAGAGCATGGTGATTCAAGGAGATCTACTCTCTATGTTAGATGAAGGTGAAAATATAATAAGAGAGATACTTCCTAGGACATATCCAGTTAAGGCTATATATGAGGGATTAAGTAATGCTATATTATACAGAAACTATGCTTTGTATTATAAAGAAATAGAAGTAATTATAGAATCAAATAACATAATCTTAAATAGTCCAGGAAATCTATTGTCTAAGCATTTAGAAAATAATCATACCTTTTTAAAAAGAAACATGTGGATTTATGAAAAGCTTATAACCTTAGATGACAAAGGAAGATTCTTAAATTCAGGAAGAGGCTTTGCAAGAATTAAGGCACAATTTAAGGGTAAGGCTAGAGTAAGTTTTGTAAATTCTTTAAAACAAGAGAACTTTAAAATTATTTATCCAGGAACTAAATTTTATAAGTAACGGAATATTCCGGCAAGGATATAATAATAATAAGTAATAATATAAGGTGTAAATAGGTCTGGAAATGGTTGTATATTACATGAAAAATAAAAGTAAATAAAGGTAGAAAAATGTTTTTAAAATATTCGGACAATTGTATTGAAATAATATTTCTTGTATTATATAATTTAGTTACAGGTAACCTAAAAACCTAAAAAATATAGTTAGGGGTGGTAATCATGATTCAAGTATTTTGCAGCCAGAGAGGATCAGGTAAGACTAAAGCATTGATACAAATGGCAAACAGCAAAGTTGAGACAGAAAAAGGACACATTGTTTATATTGACGATGACAAAAGGGCTCTATTTGAATTACACAGACAGATAAGATTTATACCAACCTGTGATTTTAAAATTAAAAACTATGAGAATTTTTATGGATTTTTGTGCGGCATAGTGTCACAAGATTACGATATTGACACCATTTTCGTTGATGGCTTATTTAATGTTGTAAATCTTGATAGGGATAGTGCGGCACATTTGTTTTATCACTTAGAACAGTTAAGTGAAGATTATAATGTAGACTTTTATATAAGTGTTAATGAGGAAGAAAATATTCCCGAGTGTATGAGAAAATATATGAGTGACTTGTATGTAAATGATTTGGTGTATGCTTAATAGCTTAAGCTGATAGATGAGAAAATTACTTTTAGTTAATAGGGGAGAAAATTACTTTAAGTTCATATATAATGTAAACGTATGTTTTAATTAAAAACCAGTGTTTGTAAGTTGCAAATGAGGGTTAAGAACGGGATGCTTTTTATCTTAAAATATTGGAGAAAACCTTAGGGCTGAAAATTAATTCAGCCCTAAGGTTTTTTATCCGATCGCTACCATTGCTAACAGAGATAAGCACTGATACGCGCCTGGATAAGTTCTTCTAAGGTTCAGATGGAGAAAAGGTATTCCTTATAAGTAAACTCTACCTGAACCTAAGAATCACTTGATAAGGTTGATAAAAATTTCATTTATATATATACTATACATATATAAAAATTGGGATATTAAACTAAGTAATAAGGAGGTAAACTTAATGAGCAATGTATTTGATGTACTAATGGAACGTGGATACATAAAACAATTAACTCATGAAGAAGAAATAAAAGAAGCGTTGGGAAAGGAAAAAGTTACATTTTATATAGGTTTTGACCCCACAGCAGATAGTTTACATATAGGTCACTTTCTTCCTATGATGATGATGGCACATATGCAAAGAGCAGGACACAGACCTATTGCACTTGTAGGTGGTGGTACTGTAATGATAGGAGACCCTTCAGGTAAAACAGATATGAGAAAGATGCTTGATAAAGAGACCATTAATAAAAATGTACAGAGTATAAAAGGTCAATTATCAAGATTTATAGATTTCAGTAATGATAAGGCAATTTTAGCTGATAATGCAGATTGGCTGCTAAAACTGAACTATGTGGAATTTATAAGAGAAATAGGGGTGCATTTCTCAGTTAATAAAATGCTTACAGCAGAGTGCTTTAAGCAAAGATTAGAAAAAGGACTTTCTTTCTTAGAGTTTAACTATATGCTGATGCAAGGATATGATTTCTTAGAGCTTAACAGAAGATATGGTTGTACTATGCAGTTAGGCGGAGATGATCAGTGGTCCAATATGTTAGCTGGAGCTGACCTTATAAGAAGAAAAGAAAGTAAGTCAGCATATGCCATGACTTGTACTTTACTTACTAATAGTGAAGGAAAGAAAATGGGTAAGACTGAAAAAGGAGCATTGTGGCTTGATAAGGAAAAAACTACTCCATATGAGTTTTATCAGTATTGGAGAAATGTAGATGATGCAGATGTAGAAAAGTGCTTAGCGTTATTAACATTTTTACCTATGGATGAAGTTAAAAAATTAGGTTCCTTAGAAGGTGCAGAAATAAATGAAGCTAAAAAGGTTCTAGCTTTTGAGGTTACGAAGCTTATCCATGGAGAAGAAGAAGCGGTTAAAGCAAAGTCAGCTGCAGAAGCTTTATTTGGAGCAGGAAAAGACATGAGTAATGTTCCTACGGCAGCTATAACTAGAGAAAAATTAAACTTAAGTATATTAGATATACTTGTTGAAACTAAAGTGTTACCTTCTAAAGGTGAGGCTAGAAGATTGATTCAACAGGGTGGACTTAGTATAAATGATGAAAAAGTTATAGATGCAGCTAGAATAGTTACCGAAGAAGATTTTAAAGATGGAGCTATGATAGTAAAAAGAGGAAAGAAAAATTACAACAGAATAGTAATTGAATAGATGGATTCCTTGAAGTATAAGACTTACATCTAGGGAAAGGTTCATTTTACTAAATGTAAGTCTTATACAGATAAAGTGTCAAAACTTATTATAAAATATTAGTGAAAAAATCGGATCAAGTCCGATTTTTGCTTTTTATTAAGTACTAATTATTAAGCATTCACTGTAATTTATATATAGTGTTTCCACATAATTATGGCATCCTCACCATTATCGCTGTAATAGTTTTTTCTAACGCCTTCTTCCACAAAGCCAAATTGCTTATAAAGATTTTGCGCAGATAAATTAGATTTGCGAACTTCCAAGGTAAGACCTATTAGGTTTTCATTTTTACTTATGAACATTAACTTATCCATTAATAAAGTTCCAATTCCCTTACGTCTGAAATCTGGATGTACTGCAATATTTGTGACATGGCCTTCATCAACTATAATCCAAAGTCCTGCAAAGCCCACGACAATACCATTTTCCACGGCCACCACGTATCTTGCGTGAGTGTTAGATGTTAGTTCTCCTTTAATAGAAGTTATACTCCAGGATATTGGAAAGCATAGCGTACTTATTTCATATATAGAAAAAATGTCTTCGAGATTGGCTGCTCTAATTTCAATTCCGTTATTATTCATCTTTATTACAAGAAGTTCTCCTTTCATATTCTCTTTCAGCTTGAGACTTTCTTAAATATATAGGAGCAAAGCTATAAATATCTTCGCAAATACCAGCCTTTAAAAGGGATATACCTATTTCTCCTATACAGGATGCTCTTACCACATTTAAACTTGCAGGGGCAAAACGAGCATTTGGAATTTGAGATAAAATTTCATCTCTAAATTTATCTGTACAATCTCCTATAAAACATACATCTTCATTTTTATTTCTTATTATTTCCAGTAACTCTTTTAATGAAATAGCTGAATGCTCTAAGATCTGTTTTAAATTTCCTTGTTCAAACTTATATAGGGAAGTATACACATTATCTCTTAAGGCATCGAGTATAGGGCATATTATACCATTAGTATATGCCATAGCACCTGCAAGTGCATCTAAAGAAGATACAGAAACAAATGGTTTACCTGTACCTTGGCTTAGGCCTTTTATGGTTGCAGCTCCAATTCGAAGTCCTGTAAAAGAACCAGGGCCCTTGGAAACCACAAAACCATCTATATCTTTTATAGATAAATGCAAGCTTTTCAGTAAATACTCAATCATAGGCATTGTAATAACTGAATGTTGCTTTTTATAGTTAAAGGTTATTTCACCTAAGAGTTTCTCATCATCTAAAATAGCACAGGTTGCAGATTCTGTAGCTGTATCCAAACTTAAAATTTTCATAGTTTAATCTCCTTTATGTAATCATATCTTTTACCAACATAGGTAATTGAAACTTTCCTTTTATGAATATCATTTCCAGAAATTTTTTCAATATTTATTTCAATGTGTTCATAAGGAATAAGTTCTTCGATAAGGTTAGACCACTCAATTACGCTGACACCTTCACCGAATATGTATTCATCAAAACCAATAGCTGCAATTTCATCTGGGTCGTTTACTCTATACACATCAAAGTGATAAAGTTTTAATCGTCCATCATATTCATTTACTATGTTAAATGTAGGACTTGTTATATTATCATCTATTTCTAAACCTTCAGCTATGCCTTTAGTTAGATGAGTTTTCCCAGTACCCAAGTCTCCGTTTAGGCAAATTATATCAGCAGGGTTACAAAGTTCCCCTATCATTTTACCTATTTTAAAGGTATCTTCTATGTTTTTGCATATAAATTCCATAAAAAAACCTACTTTCTAATATTGTTTATTATAATATTTTATCCTAATTTATAAAAAAAGAAAACTTAACAGTAAATTATATAAATATAATATGAATTTAGGAAATTACTGTTTCTTTTAAATAGGACAATGCTTTGCTACATATAAAATTATTTTTTGCCATATCATCCATAATTTTAAAAGTTTCTTCGGGAGATAGTCCCTTTCTATAAGGTCGTTCTTCAGTAAGAGCTTGATAAATATCACATACTCCCATTATACGGCTTTCCTCTGAAATTTCATTGGAAGACAGAGCTCTAGGATAGCCTTTTCCATTCAATTTTTCATGATGGTTAGAAGCCCAATCGCTTATATCTGATATAACCTCCATTTTATCTAGTATAACCTTAGTATAATAAACATGAGATTTTATTATGTTAAATTGATCCTTAGTTAATGGCCCGTTTTTTTCCAAAATGTTATTTGGAATGGCAACTTTACCTATATCATGAAGAAGTCCAGCTATCTTCATTTTTAAGCATTTTTCATTATCATAGCCTAAGTGTTTGGCTACACTATAAGCGAGCTCTGATATTCCTGTTGAATGGCGAGCAGTAAACTCATTCTTATTATCTATTATATTTCCAAATATATAGGCAATTTTTTTAAATTCATCTAAAGTTAAATATACGTCAAACTCAGGTAAAAGATCTTTTAATGCCACATCTAGAAGGTTAATGTTTTCTAAATTGAACCAAAAAGAGTCCTTGCTAGAACATTGAGAAAAAGCTTTAATTAAAGCAGGGGAAAAGATTATATTAGAGTGCTTTTCAATCCAACTAGAGATATATTCCTTTTGCGTATAACATGGTTTAGAATCATCATATAAAAGGTCTAATATATCTGCCAGTCTCATAATTTGACTGGCTAAAGGTATATCGGTATTTTTTAATTTCATAGGACCTGTACCATCATGATTTTCATGATGATATAATATTAGGGTGCTTAAATTATTGAATTTAGGAAAATCAGAAGTTATTTCTGAACCTATTAAGCAGTGCTCTTTTATAAAATTTGGATAAGAATGACTGCGGTTAAAGAAGTTTGAAGCCCCTATATCATGCAATAAAGAAGACACGTATAATTCTTCTATTGTTGAGTAGTCTAATTGTAAAGAGTGAGCTAACTCTAAACTTATATAGCATACTCTTTTTGAATGATTCATAAATACATGTTTAGAATAATCGATGTTGGATATTTCCTCCACGATCATGTTTGTATTATTATCTAATGCGCTCATTTGAGCTAAATCTAATGCCAAAGAAAGTGCTCTTATAATTTTATCCATATTTATTTTCATGATTATAAACATCCTTTTTTAAAGTAATAACTTATTTTATAATAACCTGTATATTATTCTAAGTAAATACATCTTTGCATTATATGGATACTTTAGGTAAAATATATATTAAATATATGTGCACATAAGAGGTGAAATAATTGAAAAAATTATTTTATGTAGTAATTTTATATATGGCAGCGTTTTTATATAGCTGTGCTCCTGTGGAGAGTACAATTAATGATGAATGGAAGAAGCCTATAGAAAAAGAAGAACAAGTCTTGTTAAATATAGTAGCTACAAATAAGTTTATATATAGCATGACAATAGAATTAATTAAAGATAGACACTATGTGAGTTATATGTTTAAGGATCCTTCACAAGGTATGAATTTTAAATATACAGATGACAGTTTGAGTAATATTTCTAAACAGGATTTATTTATATATAGTGGAGTAGGATTAGAGCCTTGGGATAAGGATTTTATAGATAGTTTAAGTAAAAATAAATTAGGGATTACAAGTGTTTCTAGAGGTATAAAACTTATTGCTTATAATAAGGAAAAGAAATATGGTAAGAGAATAATAAAGGATAATCCCTATTATTGGCTTAATATAGATAATTATAAAATTTCTATTTTAAATATTAAAAATGCACTACAGGATAAGGATCCTCGTAATAATGATTATTATGAAAAAAACTTTGCGGAACATTTAAAAAAGATAGAACCTTATGAGAAGGAGTTTAAAAAAGTTTCAAAAGAACTTCAGAAAAATGTAATATTTTTTAGCGAAGAGGAATTAGAATATTTTATAAAATATATAGGATTAAAAAGTATTAATTCATTAACTATTAAGAATGATAAGGATTTAGAAGAAAAATTAAGTGCGGAAGAAAATATTTTATTTATGTATAATAATAATGAAGAATTAAAGAAAAATGAGGAAATAATAAAAAAATATAATATGCATCCAGTAAAGATACATTTATATGAAGAAAACTTTACTTACATAGATTTATTAAAGAATAACTTATCTAACCTAAAAAGTATTAAAGAAAAGAAAGAGTGAT
Organism: Clostridium pascui; assembly: GCF_016908015.1. GTDB lineage: Bacteria > Bacillota > Clostridia > Clostridiales > Clostridiaceae > Clostridium_AK > Clostridium_AK pascui. Next base: position 16,480 of record NZ_JAFBDB010000003.1, on the reverse strand, counting down.
TTAATTATGTTTTTTATAGGTATATTTGGAATTGAAGAAAAACATAAGGAAATAAGAAATATTAAAAATATGGTTTGTAAAGATTGTGAAAAAATGACTACATATGAGCTTATAGAAGAATATAATTTTTTTCATTTCTTTTTTATACCTATATTTAAGTGGAACTATAGATATTATTTAAAATGCAGAAGTTGCACTGCGGTTTTTCAAATACCTAAGGAACTTGGAGAAAGGCTAAAGGTAGGTGAAAATCCAGTAATCAATGATATGGATTTAAATCTGATGTTTAGGGGAGAAAATTATACAACACTTATTAGATGTGAAAATTGTGGAAGAGAGATGGAAATGGGATTTCAATACTGTCCTCATTGTGGGCATAGACGATAAGGAAATCAGTGTATTGGGATTAGTTAATACACTGATTTAAAGTTTTGCAAATAAAATTGCATCATAATGTTTTTATTATTTATTATAAATTTGTTATTATAGAAGTCCGTAATAAATTAAATTACAAAAATAAAAAACCATAGATAATTATCTATGGTTTTAATGTGGCAGGGGCACGAGGACTTGAACCCGGAACCAACGGTTTTGGAGACCGCTACTCTACCAATTGAGCTATACCCCTTCGTTACGAAGATTATTATATCATCGAGCAGATAATATGTCAACACTTTTTCATATAATAATTATAGGGGTTAGTTTTATAACAGTATTTCTTGAAACCTACAAATCATAATGATAAAATGTATTTGTTAAAAATTACTATAAAATAGGCTATAAAGAGCTAACTTTAAATTGGAGGAATTAAATTATGCAGGAATATGATATTGTTATAATAGGTGGAGGTCCAGCGGGGCTTGCAGCTGCAATTTCTGCAAAGGAAGAAGGAGTAGGAAATATCCTTATATTAGAAAGAGGAAATGAGCTTGGGGGAATTTTAAATCAATGCATACATAATGGATTTGGACTTCATACATTTAAGGAAGAACTCACAGGTCCTGAATATGCACAAAGATATATAAATAAGATAGAAAAGTCAAATATACAATATAAGCTAAATACCATGGTATTAGATTTAACTAGGGATAAGATTATAAGTGCTGTGAATCCAGATGAAGGCATATTAGAAATAAAGGCAAAGGCAGTAGTGCTGGCTATGGGATGCAGAGAAAGGCCAAGAGGAGTATTGAATATCACAGGTGGTAAATGTGCAGGGATATTTACTGCAGGAACGGCACAAAGATTTGTAAATATTGAAGGATATCTTCCTGGGAAGGAAGTTGTGGTTTTAGGTTCTGGAGATATAGGACTTATAATGGCAAGGAGGATGACGCTTGAAGGAGCCAATGTTAAGGCTGTAGTAGAATTCATGAATTATCCTGTAGGGCTTAAGAGAAATATTGTACAATGTCTTGATGACTTTGACATTCCGCTAAGATTAAGTTACACAGTTATAGATATAAAGGGAAGGGATCGACTTGAAGGAGTTACCATAGCAAGGGTAGATGAAAATGGGAGAACTCTAAAGGGGACGGAAGAATTTATTGAGTGCGATACTTTGCTGTTATCTGTAGAACTCTTACCTGAGAATGAACTATCGAGAAAAGCAGAAGTTGAACTTTCTAAAGTTACAGGAGGTCCTATAGTAAATGAAAGTTTAGAAACTAACATAGATGGTATATTTGCTTGTGGGAATGTTCTTCATGTACATGACTTGGTAGATAATGTAAGTGTAGAAAGCCATATAGCCGGAAAAAATGCAGCATTATATGTAATGGGGATGAATTTTCAAAATGGTAAAGATGTAACGGAAATAGTATCGGGTAAAGGTGTAGGATATACGGTACCTAAATATATAAACATTAAAAATGTAGAAGAGTATGTTGAATTAAGTCTTAGAGTAAATAATGTATTTAGCAATAGCTATATAGATATTTATTTTAATGATTTTCTAGAAAAGCGAATTAAAAAAGAAATACTTACTCCAGGAGAAATGGAAACATTAAAGGTGACAAAGGATATGTTTTTAAAGTATCCAAATTGCAGTAAGATTACTATAAATGTACAAGAAGAGTAGAAGTGAAGCCCTTATAGATGTTAAAGTGAGTGTCTAAAAAAGTTTTTTTAGACACTCTTTACATATAAGCATTTTACCCTTATTAGCTGAAATGGAATTTTCAGCAGTGATTCCTTTTCCGCATATGTTGCAAGAAGTTAAATTGTTGGATGAGGGGATGTTTTTTTTAGTTGAGATACTTAGGTTCTTCTTATTAGAAGGAGGTTCATATTCTATTGGTGTTTCATTAGTTTCCTTCTCACATATATCATATCTCATGGTATATATACTTTCGGCAAATAATTCTAGTTCAAATCTAGGATTTTCTTTATCGTAATATTCTTCTATTATAAGTCTTCTAATCTGAGCATCATTTATAATTAATCCGCTTTTTTCTATACCATCAAAAATGCTTTTAGTAATATTGTTTGTATCGGGATGTCTCTTTTGACTTTTATAATAAACCTTGAGGACTGCAATTAATGCTTCTGTAAGTACTATATGAGGATTTTGAATTCTAGCAGCATAAGCAATTTCTTCTTCATAAAGGGCGTATCTATCATGGTATTTCCCTGAATTATAAGGTAAAATTGCTCGTCCCTTTAAATTTGATAGCTTAAAGTTTGATTTGGATATAGGAGAACCTTTTACTACAACCTTGGCATACTTATTCATATTAATCACCTTTTGTTTATATAATTATGTAGAATAAATTTCAATATTAAAATGAAATCTTATTTAATAATAGCATAATGAGTTCCGTTGATACAAATATTTGATTATAAGGTACTAATAAAGTATAATAATTTATTGAACTTACAATATAAAATTTAAAATGAAATCAAGTTTAAATATATCTAATAATTGAAATATAAGAGAGGTAAAGGTATGGAGAAGAAAATTAAAATTCTTGCTATAGAAAGTAGCTGTGATGAAACTTCTGCAGCGGTGGTAGTAAATGGAAAAGATGTGCTTTCAAATGTTATAGCTTCTCAAATAGATACACATAAAAAGTTTGGAGGAGTTGTTCCTGAAGTAGCTTCAAGAATGCATATTGAGGTAGTTGGTGCAGTGGCTAAGGAGGCAATAGATAAAGCAAACATTACTTTTGAAGATATAGATGCAGTAGGTGTTACATATGGACCAGGCCTTGTAGGCGCGCTGCTTGTAGGTCTTCAATATGCTAAGGCATTAGCTTTTGCTTTGGATAAACCACTTATTGGAGTAAATCATATTGAAGGGCATATAAGTTCAAATTTTATTCAGCATAAAGATTTGGAGCCGCCTTTTGTGTGTCTTGTAGTATCGGGAGGGCATACATTTGTAGTATATATGAAAGATTACGGTAAATTTGAAGTAATGGGTCAAACTAGAGATGATGCAGCAGGGGAAGCTTATGACAAGATAGCTAGGGCTTTAGGATTAGGATATCCAGGTGGACCTAAAATTGATAAGCTTGCTAAAGAAGGAAATCAACATGCAATAAAATTTCCAAGAGCAAATTTTCATGATGATGCATCCTTAGATTTTTCCTTTAGTGGATTAAAATCTGCAGTTTTAAATTATTTAAATTCTATGGAAATGAAAGGCGAAGAGGTCAACAAGGCTGACGTAGCAGCATCTTTTCAAAAAGCAGTAGTGGAGTTTTTAGTTGATAATGCAATGAGAGCTTGCAAGATTAAAAAAGTAAATAAAATAGCAGTAGCAGGAGGAGTCGCGTCTAACTCATGTTTGAGAAATACTTTAATTAATAGAGGTCGTGAAAATGATATAGAGGTATTATTTCCAGAACCTATACTATGCACAGACAATGCTGCCATGATAGGAAGTGCAGCGTACTTTGAGTTTTTAAAGGGAAGGGTATCTTCCATGGAGTTAAATGCAGTACCGAATTTAAAATTAGGGCAAAGATAAAAAAAGCTGTTTTGCAGCTTTTTTATTTTTTGTTGAGTTAGTTGCAAAGTCCTTATCTAAAAAACAAGTGAATTTAACAGAAAAACTAAAAGGATAAATTAGGTATAAAATGTTAAGAATTTCTAAATGAAATTGATTACATTAGCTATAAAAAGTGAAATTTGACTTTTGTAAAATTGCAATTTTTAGTTAATGGGTCTATAATGGAAAATAATAAAAATTAATAATCGACTTGTGATTTAAATTTACATAAATCAATGGTAATACGTTGGTGGTAAAGGGTTATGGGTGGTTAATTGTTTTAATAGTTTTGTGCATAAACATAATTGGGATGTAGTAAATATGCTGAAAGTTAAATGTTTTAAGATTTCGTTTAGGGGAAATAAAAATTTAAAACTTAAGGTATTATTCAAGTTTAAGAAAAATGAAGGGGGCTTCTAAAAATGAAACGAAGAGTACTAGCGCTATTGATAACCAGTATGGTTATAACAACAACACTTTTAGCAGGGTGTGGAGGAGGTAAGCAGGCAACTAGTGGAAATGCTTCAGCTCCGAAAACACTTATTTATGCTCAGGGTTCTGACCCTAGGGGGTTAGATCCAGCTTATGTTGATGATGGAGAGTCAGCTAAGATAATTGTAAATGTGTATGAAGGATTACTTCAATATAAAGAGGGTTCAACAGAGGTGGAGTCATGTCTTGCAACAGAATGGAAGATAAGTGATGATGGAAAAGAGTATACATTTAAATTACGTCAAGGAGTAAAATTCCATGATGGAACACCATTTAATGCAGATGCAGTAAAGTTTAATATAGATAGACAAATTCCGCCTCAAGCAAAAGATGATATGCCATATGCATCATTTACTTTTGCGCCAGTGGAAAAGGTTGAAAAAGTAGATGAATATACAGTGAAAGTTACATTGAAGGAGCCATATACTCCTTTCTTGGCTAACCTTGCGATGTGTCTTGCAGCACCAATAGCAAGTCCTGATGCTATAAAGAAGAATAATGGAAACTTAAATGAAAATCCTGTAGGAACAGGACCATTTAAATTTGTATCTTGGAAAAAGGGTGAAGCAGTAACTTTAGAAAAAAATAATGAATATTGGGGAGAAAAAGCCAAATCAGATAAAGTAGTATTTAAGTTTACTAAGGAAAATTCAGTACGTGCAAGTGAACTTATGACAGGGTCTGTGGACATAATAGATGGAGTTGATCCTAATGATATTAAAAAACTTACAGATAGCAAGATGCAATTATTTAACGAACAAGGAATGAATATAAATTATATGGCATTTAACACATCTAGGGCGCCATTTAATGATGTTAAACTTAGACAAGCTATAAGTTATGCCATAGATAGAGAAGAACTTGTTAAATATTTATATCAAGGTTTTGCGGATGTAGCGTATACGCCAATGCCATCATTTATGCCAGGATTTAATGATAAGTTAAAGTCTTATCAGTACAATCCAGATAAGGCGAAAGAGTTATTAAAGGCAGCAGGAAAAGAAAATCTACAGGTTAAAATGATTACTTACTCAAACCCTAGACCATATAATCCAGTAAATGGGCAAAAGTTAGCTGAAGCCATCCAAAACTATTTGTCAAAAGTAGGAATAAAGGCTACAATTGATGTTTATCCATGGAAGGAATACAAAGAAAAAATAGCTCAAGGGGAAGGAGATATACTATTCTATGGATGGAATGGAGATAATGGTGATGCTGATAACTTCTTATCACTGTTCGATTCAAAGGAAATAAAATCTACCTTAAATGCTGCTAGATATAACAATCCTAAAGTAGATGAACTTCTTGTAAAGGGGAGAAAAACTCAAAATGGAGAAGAAAGAAACAATATTTATAAAGAAATACAAAAGATAGTAGATGAAGAGGCAGTTTGGCTTCCGATATCCTATGCAAAGAGTATAGCAGCTTACTCATCAAAGGTTAAAAACTTTGAGCTTCATCCAACAGGAGTTGTATTCTTAAAGGATGTAGAAAAATAATTAACACAAGATTAAGAAACCCCGTTTAGACACGGGGTTTCTACATAGGTATAATTTGTAGAAAGCTACGATTTCGTTACAAATTAGCCCATCTCATGATAATGAGATGTTTCCTAGGCATAATTTGTAGAAAGCTACGATTTCGTTACAAATTAGCCCATCTCATAATAATGAGATGTTTCCTATTATAAACTACTACATATTATTAGTGATTATACATTGGATATTATAGAAGGGGGCCAAAGATATGCTAAAGTATATACTTAAAAGATTAGTGCTATTACTACCTGTAATACTTGGGGTATCAATACTTGTGTTTTTAGTAATGCATGTTTTTACAACAGACCCTGCGAGTATTATATTAGGACAACATGCTACAGCAGAGCAGGTAGCAAACTTAAGAGAAGAGCTTGGGTTAAATAAACCTCTATATTTACAATATTTTGATTTTATAGGGGGTGTATTTAAGGGGAGCTTAGGAAATTCGCTTATAACTAAGACTTCAGTTACGGGAGAAATTCTAGCAAGATTTCCAGCAACTATTGAACTTGCTTTAGCAGCTATTATTATTGCTTCTATAGTTGGAGTAATTATAGGAGTGATATCTGCAGTAAAACAAAATTCTATCGTGGATTACCTTAGTATGATAGGAGCATTGCTTGGAGTTTCTATGCCAATATTTTGGCTTGGACTTATGCTTATAGTATTATTTTCAGTTAAACTTCATTGGTTACCTGTATCAGGAAGAATACAAATAGGTATGGAACCTGCTCATGTTACAGGATTTTATCTTTTAGATAGTTTAATAACTGGAAATATGGTTGCATTTAAAAGTGCACTCATGCATTTAACATTGCCTGCAGTAGCATTAGCTTCTTATTCAACTGCAATTATAGCTCGCATGACAAGATCTACAATGCTTGAAATTGTTAAGCAGGATTATATAAGAACAGCAAGAGCTAAGGGTTTATTTGAAAAAGTTGTAATACTTAAGCATGCGCTGAGAAATGCATTAATTCCTATAACTACAGTAATAGGACTTCAATTAGGTTCTCTTCTTGGTGGTGCTGTACTTACTGAAACGGTTTTTTCCTGGCCGGGGGTCGGGAGTTATACAATTGATGCCATAATGAAATCAGATTATCCGGTAGTTCAAGGAGCTGTAATGATCTTAGCGATTGTATTTGTACTTGTAAATTTGATAGTAGATTTACTATATGCATATTTAGATCCTAGAATAAAGTATTCGTAATAGGAGGTAATTATAAATGGAGACTAATGTGGAATTAAATGCCAGAGTTGAAGAAAGTGAAGAAAAATATAGACATTTAAAAAATACATTTAGCGTTCTTATAAAAAATAAAGCGGCTCTAGTAGGATTGATTATAATTTTATTATTAACTTTAATAGCTTTATTTGGAAAATTCATTATGCCTTATAATCCTTATGTAGGGGAACTTTCCAAAAGCTTGCAGGCTCCATCAGCCGCACATATATTTGGAACGGATGAACAAGGAAGAGATATATTAAGTAGAATAATAGATGGAACAAAAATATCTTTAAGAGTAGGGGTGACCTCAGTTGCTATTGCATTGAGTATTGGAACCGTAGTTGGTGCGTTAGCTGGGTATTATGGCGGGAAAATAGATATGCTATTAATGAGAATAATGGATATAGTACTAGCTTTTCCGTCATTGCTTTTGGCTATAGCATTTATGAGTGCCTTAGGAAAGGGAATAGATAAAGCTGTAATTGCAATAAGTATTGTTACGATACCTGAGTATGCGAGAATAGTTAGAAGCTGCATATTATCTGTTAAAGAAAGTGAATATGTTCAAGCGGCAAGAGTAATAGGAAATAATGATTTTAATATTATATTTAAGCACATCTTGCCTAATGTTATGTCGCCTATAATAGTACGTGCAACACTCGGAGTATCTTCAGCTATTCTAGACACTGCAGCTTTAGGATTTTTAGGGCTAGGAGTTCAGCCTCCTTTTGCCGAATGGGGAAGCATGCTTGGAGCAGGAAGAGGATATTTTTATAACGCTCCTCATATAATATTGTTCCCTGGTATTGCTATTACTATTACCGTATTAGCTTTTAATTTATTTGGAGATGGACTTAGGGATGCATTAGATCCAAGGTCTAGAAAATAGAGGTGATTGAAATGTTACTAGAAGTGAAGAATCTAAAAACTCAATTTAAAGTGCAAGGTGGACTTGTAAATGCGGTTAATGGTGTAGACTTTAGTATAGGTAAGGGAGAAGTTGTAGCAATTGTTGGAGAATCCGGCAGTGGTAAAAGTGTTACTTCTTTATCTGTCATGGGACTCATACCAAGTCCTCCGGGAAAAGTTATAGATGGAGAGATATTATTTAAGGGTGAAAATTTACTAAATAAAAACAAAAGAGAAATGCAGGATATAAGAGGAAATAAAATTTCTATGATATTTCAAGAGCCTATGACATCATTAAATCCTGTATTTACTGTAGGAAAACAAATTTCTGAATCTATTATGAGACATGAGAAGTTATCTAAAAAAGAAGCAGAAAAGAAAGTAATAGAGATGCTTGAATTAGTAGGAATACCTTCTCCAGAAACGAGGATTAAGGATTATCCCCATCAGTTAAGTGGAGGTATGAGGCAGCGTGTAATGATTGCTATGGCTCTTACTTGTAATCCAGAACTTTTAATTGCAGATGAGCCAACTACTGCACTAGATGTTACGATACAAGCTCAGATATTGGATTTAATGGTTAAGCTTAAGGAAAAGCTAGGGACATCAATACTTTTGATAACTCATGATCTAGGAGTAGTTGCGGAAACAGCCGATAAGGTTGTAGTCATGTATTGTGGAAAGGTTGTTGAAAATGGGACGGTAGATGAGATTTTTGAAAATCCAATGCATCCATATACCCAGGGATTGTTAAATTCTATTCCTAAGATAGATGAGGAGTGTGAAAAGTTATTTATGATACCCGGGATGGTTCCAAATCCTTTAGAAATGCCTGAAGGTTGTGCGTTCAGTAGCAGATGTAGTAAATGCAGTGAGAGATGTATGTCAAAAGAGCCTCCTTTGATAGAGCAAAACGGAAGACAAGTAAGATGCTTTTTGTATAGTAACAAAGAAAGGGGGAAGGTATAACTATGGAACTTTTGATGGAAGTAAAGAATTTGAAAAAATACTTTCCTGTGCAATCTGGATTTTTGAGCAGCAATAAAGGATATGTTAAAGCCGTGGATGATGTAAGTTTTAATATATATAAGGGAGAAACCTTAGGTTTAGTAGGAGAATCGGGCTGTGGTAAATCTACTACTGGCAGAATGCTTGTGAATTTGATGAATCCAACCAGCGGCAATGTATTATTTGAAGGTAAGGATATAAGAGAACTAAGCAAAAAAGATAAAAGAAGTCTAAGTAAAAATATACAAATAATATTCCAAGATCCATATGCATCTTTAAATCCTAGAATGACAATAGGAGATATAATAGCAGAGCCTATGAAAATAAATAAGATAGCAGAAAGCGCGGAAATAGAAAAAAGAGTTCTAAAGCTATTAAATTATGTAGGACTTGCAAGTTATCATAAAGACAGATATCCTCATGAATTTAGTGGTGGACAAAGACAGAGAGTTGGGATAGCAAGGGCAATTTCTGTAAATCCCAAACTTATAGTTTGTGATGAAGCTGTGTCAGCACTGGATGTTTCTATACAAGCCCAAGTCTTAAACTTACTACATGATCTTCAAAAGGAATTCGATTTGACATATCTCTTTATAGCTCATGGGTTAAATGTTGTAAAGCATGTGAGTAATAGAGTAGGGGTAATGTATTTAGGAAAACTTGTGGAGATAGCAAATGATAAAAAATTATATGGCGCTCCAAAGCATCCGTATACTCAGGCGCTTCTCTCTGCAATTCCTGTGCCTAATCCTAAAGTACAAAAGGAAAGAGTTATACTAAAGGGAGATGTGCCAAGTCCGTTGAACCCTCCCTCTGGTTGCAGATTTCATACAAGATGCTCTAAGTGCATGGACATATGTAAGGTGGAGGAACCTAAAATGATAGAGATTGAAGGAAGGCATAGTGTAGCCTGCCACCTATATAATGATTAATAGTTTAAGGTGAAAGTCGACAGAGGTCGGCTTTCTGTATTTTTGTGATCAGATTATTATATAACATAAATGCATATGATATAATTAATGAAGTGAATTAAGGCGTATTATATATACAACTTGAAGAGAAAGATTATTATTTAATAGTGTGGAGGTAAACATATGAATAAAAGTATAGGCTTTATAGGATGTGGAAACATGGGGCAAGCTATCATTGGAGGATTAGTAAAATCTAATATTGTTGAAAACAAAAAAATACTAGTAAGCAATCCTACTATGCCTGAACTTGAAAAGGTGAAGAGTGAACATGGAGTACTTATTACTACTAATAATAGAGATGTTGCTAGGCTTAGCGACATTATAATACTTGCAGTAAAGCCTAATAAGCATAAGGAAGTAATAGATGAGATAAAAGAAACTGTTAAAAAAGATGCAATTATTATTACCATAGGAGCAGGGATTTCCATAGAGTTTTTAAAGGAGTCCTTTAACACTGAAAATAAATTTGTGAAGGTTATGCCAAATACTCCAGCTTTAGTAGGAGAAGGCATGGCTGCAATATGCCATGATGGGTCTTTAATTGAAGAAGAGGAAAAAGAAGTATCTTCGATATTTGAAAGTCTTGGAAAAGTAGAGTGGGTGGAAGAAAAACTCATGGATGCAGTAACTTCTATAAGTGGATCTTCACCTGCTTATGTATATATGTTCATAGAGGCTCTAGCAGATGGGGGAGTAATGCAAGGACTTGCCAGAGATAAAGCTTATAAAATGGCGGCTCAAGCAGTGCTAGGTTCTGCAAAAATGGTTCTTGAAACAGGAGAGCACCCAGGACAATTGAAAGATAAGGTATGTTCACCAGGAGGAACTACAATTGAAGCTGTGTATTCCTTAGAAAAGAACAACTTTAGAGGAACTATAATTGAAGCGGTAAAAGTCTGTGGAGAAAAATCAAAAAAGATGAGTGGGAAGTAAAAAAAGTTGCCTTTGAGGCAACTTTTTTAAAAGTGCATTCCGTTTTCGTAGTAACAGCTTTCCTTAAATGCGGTAAACATTATGTCTACACTTTCATGACCAGTTTCCAGTACGTGCTTTGTCACTATACCAGCAACCATATCTTGGGTTTGTTGACCTCTATCAAACCAACCTATTTCAACAAAAGCATAAGGAGCTGCAACTTCACCATCTTTTATTAAAGTAGTAGGTATAAGTTCTATGGTAAAGTATTCTCTAGGGCATTTTAAAAGAGTTTGAAGCTCATCTACCATATCTTTGCTTATTTTGCATACTTCAGATTCTTTAAGGCCTCTAATTTTTATCTGTGGCATAACTTTCCTCTCCTTTTAATAAAGTATTTTTTTCTTTTTGTTTTGATATGTTCATATAGTTAGTTCCCCATATACCACCAAGTATTAGTAGAGAACCTATTATATGATAAGTATAAAACTTTTCTTTTAAAAATACTACACCTGCTACTATAGATACTATAGTAGATAAGTTTGTAAAGACTACAGATTTTGAAGCTTCTAATTTTGATAAACTATAATTTACAAGAAAGAAGGCTACAACTGATGAGAGTAATCCTAAATAAAATATTGATATTAAAAAGTCTTTAGACTTCAGTGGGGCAAAATAATTTATTAGGGTTCCACTTACTAGATGAGTGGATAAGGATAAAAAGTTAAAGGTTAGTGCTGCTATACCCATCATAAAGTAAGTGATTTCAAAAGAAGAGAATCTTATAGAAACCTTCCTGGAAAGTATATTAAAAACAGATGCGGAAATAACGGCTCCTAGTAAAAGAAATGTTCCTAAAACAGTATTTGAGCTATTACTGTTTCCGTTATATACTGTAATGAGGATTACTCCAATCACTGATAAAACTATAAAAATCCACTGATATATGTTGGAGTTCTCATCTAAGAAGTATATAGCTGCAATTGTTACGCATATGGGAATTAGGGCTATCATAATTCCGGCTTGAGAACTAGAGGAAAATTTAAGCCCATAGGTTTCAAAAATAAAATAAAAAACAGGCTGAGCTAGTGCAACTAAGAATAAAGGCTTTAAGTTTTTGTTTTTGTAATTTACAGTTACTACTTTAAATAATATTAGTAAAGACATAAATACAAAGCCAACTAAAAACCTATATGATAATAGTTCAAAGGGAGAAGAGTGATTAAGAGCTTTTTTAGAAAATAAAAAGCTAAGTCCGAATATAGTAGCATAGCATATAGATGCAATATATGGTAGGAATTCTTTTTTGGAATTCATAGAGTTACCTCCTGATTTTTTATTGTACATAAAATTAGTTTAGATGAAGAGGTCTTCACCTAAACTTTACAAACTGATTTTAAAGTTATTAATCCTCGGATAAGTAGGTTTCCCATTCTTCGTATAGTTTTTCGATTTCTTCTTGAATTTTAATAATTTGTTTATTTACGTCCTCACTTTTTAAAGGGTCGGAATAAACTTCTTCAAGGCATAGTTGATTTTGAAGATCTACAAGTAACTCTTCTTTATCAGCTATGGAGCCTTCAATATGCTTAATTTTAAGCTTTTTCTCTTTTTCGGCTTTTTCTATATCGCGTTTTTTCTTCTTTTCTAGATGTATTTGAGTTTTAGTTTTACCTTCTTGTTCCTCTTCTATCATAAATCTATGTGGATTTTTTTTCTTTTCTATATAGTAAGAATAATTGCCAAGGTATTCCTTAACTCCGCCTTGGTTTAACTCATATATTTTGTTGATAACTTTATTTAAAAAATATCTGTCATGAGAGATAACTAAAACTGTTCCGTCATAATCCATTATGGCGTCTTCAAGTGCTTCACGAGACATAATATCTAAATGATTAGTCGGTTCATCTAAAAGTAAAAAGTTAGATTTAGAAAGCATAAGTTTTAATAAATTAATTCTACACTTTTCTCCACCGCTTAACTTTTTTATTTCTTTGAACACATCATCACCAGTAAATAAAAAGGCTGCCAATGCACTTCTGATTTGTGTGGTGGTCATATCTGGAAATTCATCCCATACTTCATCAATTATTGTTTTTTCCAGGTTCAAATCAGATTGTTCTTGATCATAGTAACCTAAAAACACATTTTTACCAAGTAGTTTTAAGCCCGTATCAGCATTGATGGTATCCATTATTATTTTAAGTAAGGTGGTCTTACCCCTGCCATTTTCACCTATGAGAGCTACTTTTTCTTCACGTCTAATATCTAAGTTTAAGTCTTGAAAAAGTAACTTATCACCATAGCTTTTACTCATATTTTCTATGTGAAGCACATCGTTACCGCTTTTTATAAGAGTAGAAAAGGTGATTTTAGCAGCTCTAGGATCTCTATCAGGAGCATCAATTCTATCTATCTTATCTAGAGCCTTTTGTCTGCTTTCGGCAGCTTTTATACTTTTTTCACGATTAAAGGATCTAAATTTCTCTATAATTTCTTCCTGTCTTTTAATTTCAGCTTGTTGTAAATTAAAAGCCTTTAGTTTTACATCATAATCTTTTTTCTTATAATCAATAAATTTAGTATAATTACCATCATAAGAGTTCATGCGGCCATTTAAAAGTTCCATTGTTCTATTGGTTATTGCATCTAAGAAATATCTATCATGAGATATGATTATAATGGTTCCTTTATATGCCTTTAAATAATCTTCTAACCATTCAATTGCCTCTAAGTCTAAATGGTTGGTAGGTTCGTCAAGTAACAATATCTGAGGATTGGTCAGTAGGAGCTTACACAAGGATACTCTTGTTTTTTGACCTCCACTTAGACAATTTATGGCTTTGTCAAAATCTTGTTCAGTGAATCCGAGTCCTTTTAACACCTTACTTATTTCGCCTTTATAGGTATATCCGCCACGATTATTATATAACTCTGTAGCTACAGAGTAATCTTTTATTATTTTACTATGATATTCTTCATTAGATGGGTCATAAGGTTCATTCATCTTAATTTCTAAACTTCTCATTTTATTTTCGAGATTTATTATATCTTCAAATACCTTTAGCATTTCATCATATATTGTATTGTTAGAATCTAAGGAAAGGTGCTGAGAAAGATAACCTAAATTTTTATTCTTATCTATAAATAACTCTCCGCTATCGTATTCCATAGTGCCCATTAGTATTTTAAATAATGTAGATTTACCGGCGCCATTAGGACCTATAAGCCCAATCTTATCACCTTCATTTACACTAAAAGTAACATTATCTAATATAATATCTATTCCAAAAGTCTTATGAATTTCCTTTGAACTTAAAACTATCATTATTAATTCACCTCTTTATCATTACTATTGTACTATGTAAAGCTAAATTTTTGTAGATATAAATTATTTTATAGATATTTATTAATAATTTCGCTATATTTTTCACAATATATTATAGTATAGAAATAAAAAATGTGGTAAAATATAAAGATGATTAAAATAAGATTTAAGAGGTGTAGTGATGGACAAGAAAAAAGATATATCAATGGCTGTAATAAAAAGACTGCCTAAATACCATAGATATCTTGGGGATTTACTTAAAAATGAAGTTGATAGGATTTCCTCAAAGGAATTAAGTAAAAAAATAGGCTTCACTGCTTCTCAAATTAGACAAGATTTTAACTGCTTTGGTGATTTTGGACAGCAAGGTTATGGATATAATGTTAAAGAATTATATAACCAAATAAGTGGGATATTAGGTCTTACCAGAGAGTATAAAACGATAATAGTAGGGGCGGGAAATATAGGGCAGGCAATAGCGAATTATACTAAATTTGATAGACTGGGTTTTAGCTTGCAAGCTATATTTGATATAAATCCTAAACTTGTAGGACTAAAAATAAGAGATATCGAAATAAACGATATAGATGGCTTGGAAGATTATCTAAAGAAAAATTCAACAGACGTTGGAGTAATATGTGTTCCAAGTAAAGCGGCTCAAAATGTTGCAGACATATTTGTAAGAAATGGCATTAAAAGCATATGGAACTTTGCTCCAATTGACTTAAAGGTTCCGGAAGAAGTACACACTGAAAATGTTCATTTAAGCGAAAGTTTACTTACTTTAAGTTATTTAATGAGTCAGGATGAGAATTAAAAGAAAAAATAATTAAGTATAAGTTTGTGGAAAAATGTCGCTTGTTTAATTTTAAACAATTTAAGGCGTTATAAATCAATATAATTTGGAATAAACTAATGTTATTTCCAAATTATTTTTTTGGTTTTTTTAAAAAATATAAACTTTTTTGTTGAAAAGTAAATTTCTACGTTATATAATAAAAATGAGTATAGATATTTTATTTTTTATAAATCTTTGTTATAATATTAACAAGATTTATAAAAAAATTATAGGGAGGACAATTTGATATGGAATTTAAAAATGTTATCCTTGAAAAAGAAGGCAAGGTTGCTATTGTTAAAATCAATAGACCTCAAGCTTTAAATGCACTAAATTCAGAAACTTTAAAGGAATTAGACATAATAGTTGATGATTTAGCAAATGATAATGAAGTATTAGCAGTTATACTTACTGGTGGTGGAGATAAGGCATTTGTAGCAGGTGCAGATATCACTGAAATGAAAGAGTTAAACACAATGGAAGGCAGGAAATTCGGAATACTTGGAAATAAAGTATTCAGAAAGTTAGAAACTTTAGAAAAACCTGTTATAGCAGCTATTCATGGATTTGCTCTTGGTGGTGGATGCGAAATAGCTATGTCTTGTGATATAAGAATAGCTACTACAAAGGCAAAATTTGGACAACCAGAAGTTGGCCTAGGAATTACTCCAGGTTTTGGTGGAACTCAAAGATTACCAAGACTTGTAGGAATGGGAATGGCTAAACAGTTAATATATACTGGAGACATAATAAATGCTGAAGAAGCTTTAAGAATTGGACTTGTAAATAAAGTTGTAGAAGTAGAAAGTCTAATGGATGAAGCTAAAGCTTTAGCTAATAAAATAGCAGCAAATGCACCTGTAGCTGTAATGCTTTCTAAAGCAGCTATAAACAGAGGAATGCAATGTGATATAGATACAGCGTTATCCTACGAATCAGAAGTGTTTGGAGAATGTTTCTCAACTGAAGACCAGACAGAAGGTATGACAGCATTTGTTGAAAAGAGAAAAGAAAAGAACTTCAAAAATAGATAGGAGGTAAAGTATAATGAATTTTTCATTAACAAGAGAACAAGAATTTGTAAGACAGATGGTAAGAGAGTTTGCTGAAACTGAAGTTAAGCCATTAGCAGCAGAAATCGATATAACAGAAGAGTTTCCTATGGAAAACGTAAAGAAGATGGCTAAGCTTGGAATGATGGGAATACCATTTTCAAAGGAATACGGTGGAGCAGGTGGAGACGTTATATCCTATGC
>NZ_JAFBDB010000002.1 GCF_016908015.1 Clostridium pascui | reverse complement strand
TCCTTTAGTTCCTTTGCTTCTGTCAGTCATAGCAAATACTATGAATACTTCAGCTACTCCACCGTTTGTTATAAATATCTTTGAACCGTTTAATACATAGTGATCTCCCATATCAACAGCTAAACTCTGCTGTCCAGCAGCATCTGTACCAGCGTTTGGCTCAGTTAATCCGAAAGCACCTATTCTTTCACCCTTAGCAAGTGCTGGTAAGTACTTTTCTTTTTGAGCTGGTGTTCCATGTTCATTTATTACTGATGCACATAATGAAGTGTGAGCTGAAACGATAACTCCTGTTGAAGCACAAACTCTTGATAATTCTTCAACTGTTATTGCATAGGATATAACGTCTCCACCTGCTCCACCGTATTCCTTTGAAAATGGTATTCCCATCATTCCAAGCTTAGCCATCTTCTTTACGTTTTCCATTGGAAATTCTTCTGTTATATCTATTTCTGCTGCTAATGGTTTAACTTCAGTTTCAGCAAACTCTCTTACCATTTGTCTTACAAATTCTTGCTCTCTTGTTAATGAAAAATTCATTGTAATTTCCCTCCTCATTGTTAATTAATTAACTGGATCAATCATATTTATGCTTTGGGCGGCATAACCAAAGCTTCACCTGTAATCACTATTTTACCATCTTGATTAGTACAGGTTGTCCTTAATTTAGCTCTATTTTTTTCTGTGATTAATTCTACTATTTCTGCCTCTGCTCTTATTGTGTCACCAATTTTTACCGGTGCCATAAACTTTAATTCTTGCCCTAAATATATTGTTCCTGGTCCAGGCAGCTGCATTCCTAAAACTGCTGAAATTAATCCAGATACTAAAATTCCATGAGCAATTCTGCCTTTAAATATAGTTTTTTCTGATTCTATTTGATTTATATGCGCTGGATTTAAATCTCCAGTTATTCCTGCAAAAAGATATACATCTGTCTCACTTATAGTCTTTTCTATATATGATTTATCGCCTATCTTTAGTTCATTTATTGTTTTTCCCATTATAAATATCACCTCCTTATTTTTATACTAATCCAAAGCTAGCTCCAATTATACATACCGCTGTAGCTGCAACTGGAATAACTACTGTACACATTCCTATATCTGCATAAGACTCCCTATGAGTAAGACCTGTAATTCCTAGTAATGTTATTACAGCTCCGTTATGTGGAAGTGTATCAAACCCTCCGCAAGCAATAGCTGCTATCCTATGGAACACTTCTGGATTCATACCCATGGCTAATGCTTTCTGCATATAAATGTCTCCTAAAGCTCCCAATGCTATACTCATTCCACCTGAAGCTGATCCAGTTATACCAGCTAATACGCTTGTTGAAACTGATAAAGAAATTAAAGGTGTTCCTGGTATTGCAAGTATTGCTCCTTTTACTAATGCAAAAGCTCCTAATGCTTTAATAACATTTCCATATCCAACTTCTGATGAAGTATTAGCAATTGCTAGTAATGAACCAATTGCCCCATCATTAATAGTCTTTATTATACTTTTGAAATTCTTTCTCATTAAAACTACTGCAAGTATTGATGATATAACAAGAGCAACAATTAAGCTCCATAATCCTTTTACTTTATCTATGGATGTTCCATAAGATTTAAGATATTCTGAAGGAATTTTCTGTAAATACACACCGATTATATAGTTTAACACCAAAACTACTATTATTGGTAAAATAGCTACAACAATGTTTGGAAGATTAGATGCATCTACTGATTCAAGATTTTCTTCTTTGTGATTTCCATATCCCTCTCCAGCATCTGCCGCACCTTTTGCTCTCTTATTAAGCCACATCATACCTAAAACAAATATTACTATTGAACCAATTATACCTAACACTGGTGCTGCCCAAGCAGTTGTTCCAAAATAAGTCATTGGTATAGCATTTTGAATTTGAGGAGTACCTGGTAATGCAGTCATTGTAAAAGTAAATGCTCCAAGAGCTATAGCTCCGGGTATAAGTCTTTTTGGTAAATTAGCTTCTTTAAATAACTCAACTGCTATTGGATATACTGCAAATGCAACAACGAATAATGAAACACCACCATAAGTTAATACTGCACAGGATAATACTACTGCAAGTATTGCTTTATCTTTTCCAAGTTTATGTGCTATAAAATTTGCAATGGATTTAGCTGCTCCTGAGTCATCCATTATTTTTCCAAATACTGCTCCCAACAAGAATAATGGAAAATATGTTTTTGCATAACCTGCAAAGTCTTTCATAAATAGTTCTGTATACGTTGCAAGTAATGGCATCTCTCCAGAAAATACTACTGCAAGCAGCGCAAGTACTGGAGCTAAAAGTAATACTGTGATTCCCCTATAAGCTAAATACATTAATAATGCTAGAGAAATTAAAATACCTATAACACCTATCATAATAATTCTCCTTTCACTTTTTCACTTATTTTATAAATTAAATTAATCTCATTAATTCATCTTTAAATATTCTTTCATCCATAATCTTAAGATTTTCAGATATTATTGGTTCAAAGTCCATATTTGCTAAAATATCCTTCTCTAAACTTATACCTGGAGCTATTTCTGTTAAAACTAATCCTTCTGCTTTTAACTCAAATACTGCTCTTTCAGTTATATATATAACCTGTTGCCCTATTTCTCTTGCATATTCTCCACTAAAGGTTATTTGTTCAACATCTTTAATAAACTTTTTAGTCTTTCCTTCTTGTCCAATTATTAGCTTCCCATTTTCAACTTTTATTTTTAAACCTCCAGCTGTAAATGTTCCACAATATATTACTTTTTTTGAATTCTGCGTAATATTAATAAATCCACCACAACCAGCTATTTTAGGCCCAAACTTGCTAACATTAATGTTTCCCTTTTCATCACACTGCGCTAGCCCTAAAAATGCTACATCAAGACCTCCACCATCATAAAAATCAAATTGATAAGGCTGGTCTAAAATACACTCCGCATTTACAGATGCACCAAAGCTTAAACCACTTGCTGGTACTCCACCTATTGGTCCAGCCTCTACAGTTAATGTCATTATTTCTCCAATACCTTCTTCATTTGCAACTGCAGCCACTCCCTCTGGAACACCAATACCTAAATTTACTACTGCGTTAGGCGTAAGTTCTATAGCTGCTCTTCTTGAAATTATTTTTCTTTCATCTAATTCCATAGGCTTTACAGAATTTAATGGAATCTTTACTTCCCCGCAATATGAAGGATTAAAATGTTCCGAGAACGTTTGCATATGATTCTCAGGCTTAGCAACAACAATAGCATCTACACATATTCCCGGAATCTTTACAAGCTTTGGATCTAATGTTCCATTACTAACTACAGCTTGAACTTGAGCTATTACTACTCCTCCAGAGTTTTTAGCAGCTTGAGCTATTGATAAAGCTTCTACAGTTGCTGCTTCTTTTTCAAAGGATAGGTTACCCTTTTCATCTGCATAGGTAGCTCTTATAATACTAACATCTATAGGAAAGGCCTTATATAATAGTCTTTCTTCCCCTTCAATGTTTACAACCTTTACAATATCTTCCTTAGTAACTTTATTTAATTTTCCCCCTTCAACTCTAGGGTCAACAAAAGTTTTAAGACCAACATGAGTAATTGTTCCCACCTTTTTGGCTGCTATGTCTCTAAAAAGATGAGATATTACACCTTGAGGAAGGTTATATGCTTGTACTTTATTTTCTAAGGCTAGTTTTTGAAGTTTAGGCGCTAGACCCCAATGCCCCCCTACTACTTTCGAGACTAATCCTTCACGACCTAAGTGATTTAATCCTTTTTCATTTGAATCTCCTTGTCCGGCAGCATATACAAGTGTGAGGTTATTAGGTACTCCTGTATCAATAAAACTTTTTTCTATTTCTGATGTTATCTCCTCTGGATGTCCAATTCCTATAAAGCCGCCTATGGCAATAGTGCTACCACTTTTAATCATTTGTACTGCTTCTGAAACAGTTTTTACTTTAATCATTAATACTTCTCCTTTCTCATAGTAATTACAAACTTACACTTTAATTAATAAGCAAAAACTGTGCCAATATGAAATTTTCTTTATATTTTTCTTTATTAGCGTTGATTTACCTGAATTCTTTAGTAATATAATAAAAATTAAATTTTATAAATATTTAGCCAATTACTTAAAAAGTGTAAACATATCATTACATTTTTCAGATAAAGGCAAAAAAGTGTATGTAAAACCGAACACTTTTAAAATAAGTTTAAAAATGTGTACGATTTCACATACACTTTGCATAATTTTCACGAAATCTTTTATAATATTTTATATTTATTAATCTTTTCATATAAAGTAGTTCTACTTACTCCTAGTTCTTTAGCTGCCTTTTGTTTATTGCCTTTGCACATTTTTATAGCATTTACAATTGCATTTCTTTCCGCTTGCCATATAATATCTTCAAGCTTTGATATGTTAATATCTATTTCAACTCCTGTTATTTCCTTTGGTAAATGCTTTGGCAATAATAAAGTACTCGTATTATCCATGATATTTATGGCTCTTTCAATTGCATTCTCTAATTGTCGTACATTTCCTTCCCATTTATAACTTTTTAAGTATTCTAAAGCTTCTGCTGAAACTGCACAATTTTCTTTATTTAATTTTTTGGATATTTTTTCACATAAAAACTTAGATAATAATATAATATCGTCTTTTCTTTCTCTTAAAGGTGGAATTTTTACAGTAACTACATTAAGCCTGTAATATAAATCAGCTCTAAATTTCCCTTCCTTTACCATGCCATCAAGCTTTTGATTAGTTGCTGCTATAATTCTTATATCTATATTTTTAGGAGAAACAGCACCTACCCTTTCAACTTCCTTTTCTTGTAACACTCTCAAAAGTTTCACTTGCATATGCAGTGGCATATCTCCTATTTCATCTAAAAAAATAGTCCCTCCATCAGCTAATTCAAACTTACCCATTTTGCCTTCTTTTTTAGCTCCAGTAAAGGCTCCTCCTTCATACCCAAATAATTCTGATTCCAATAAATCGGAAGGTATTGCTGCACAATTAACCTTCACAAAGGGTCCATATTTTCTATTGCTATTTTTATGTATAGAATGTGCAAATAGTTCTTTTCCTGTCCCACTTTCACCAATAAGTAATACATTGGAATCAGTTAACGCTGCTTTTTTAGATAGCTTTTTAGCCTCCATAATGCCATCACTATTTCCAACAATATCAGCAAAAGTATATCTAGCACTATTTTTTTCTTGAAACTGTTCCTTGTATGCTTCTAATTCCTTCTGGACTTTACTAAATTTCTTGTGTAAAAACTCTAATTCTTTTACATTTTTAAAAAGCACTTTACCTACAGCACCTTGTATTTCTCCATTAATAAATAAAGGCGTTCTTGTTGCCATCATATATTTATTGCCTATTTTTTGTAGCTGAGCTTCTTCTTCTTTTCCTGTTTTAAGTACAATATGCATTCTTGTATTTTCAATTACATCTGTAGCATGCTTTCCTATCACTTTCTTATCATCTATTCCTAAAAATTCTGCATACCCCTTACTTATCATAGTTATATATCCATGCTTATCTACAATTACTATTCCCTCATAAGCCATATTTAAAGCTTTCTTTAACATATAGCTCCAATTTTTTTCTTTTTTTAATTCTTCTTTTATTATTTCTTTCTCAGTAATATCATCAAATACATATATTACTTCTTTAATTTCATTATTTTCAATCATTGGGATTCTTGTGGTTAAAACTACCTTTTCACCCATATTAATATTTTTATTAGTTTTTCTATAATTCATTTTAGGTAATTGAAATTCCAAAACTTCCGGAATTAAGTCACTTATAACCCTACCAACACTATAATGTTCATCAATATTTAAAATTTCCTGTGCTATTTTGTTGATTATATTAATTTTTCCATTAGTATCTGTGACTATTATTCCATCACTCATATTATTAATTATGTTAAAAAAAATATCTAATTTATAATCATTTTCGTAACTATTCATATATTTTACCTCCTATGTAAATATTTTATTTATAATATATATAACTTCATTTCCATGCGATAATATCTATTTTCAACCTAAAATTATAAAAGAGCCTTATCATGGGCTCATAAATTTTATTTTGATTCTTATAAATGCATTAAATTATTCTCTAATGTTAATTAATGCAAACTTTTATATAAATTATATCATATTCATACTTTTTTACAACAAGTTATACTTGCATTATACCTCCACCCCATCTATACACTAGATAAACTTCCAAAAATCACCGAATTTTCTAATCTAAAGAAGCATATTAATAAATGTTCATTTCTTTTATTACCAAACGGATGAATTTTATTTTTCAAATCTAGGTATAAACTATGCTTTTCTTAAAATCAAATTTTATAGCTCATAAGGAGGAATTTAATATGTGCACAGCAATAACTCTACAGTCCAAACAAATGGAAAACTTTTTTGGACGAACCATGGATTTTTCTTATCCCATTGAATCACAGCTTTATGTGGTACCAAAAAATTATGTATGGAATAATATTTTAAACATGCATAAATTTTCTGATTACTATAGTTTTATAGGAATAGGGCAAGAAACTGATGGAATACTTGGTTTTTTTGACGGAGTAAATGAAAAGGGATTTGCTGCAGCAGCATTATATTTTGCCGGTTATGCCAAATACAATATACCTGCAAAGAATACGAAAAAAGAACCTGTTGCAGCTTTAGATTTTCTCCATTATATTTTGGGCAGATGCGGATCTATAGATGAATTGGAAGAAGTACTTCGTCAAATATCTCTCGTTGGTATGTCAGATCCAATAACGCAAACAGTTGCACCATTGCATTGGATCGCCACAGATAAAAGCGGGAAATGTGTTGTTATTGAGCAAACAGGAAAAGGTATAAAGTTATTTGAAAATCCCATAGGTGTTATGGCCAACAGTCCTGATTTCAGTTGGCATATGACTAATTTAAGAAATTACATGGATGTTTCTTCAAAGCAGACTAATGAAGCGTACTGGGGAAAATTTCAATTAGAGCCATTTGGTCAAGCTGGGGGAACCATGCTATTGCCTGGAGGCTATACGTCACCAGAACGATTTGTAAGAACAGCATATCAAAAAACACACATTGAAATGCCTAAAAACAGGGTAGAGGCAGTAATCGCCTGCTTTCATATTATGGAGGGTGTTTCCATTCCAAAGGGGGTTGTTGTAACAGATCGAAATACTTATGATTATACGAAATATACAGCTTTTATTAATACAAATACTTGTGAATATTTCTTTAAAACTTATGATAATAGTCAGATTTCAACCGCAAGTCTTTGGGATAATCATAATTATAAATATAGCACACAGCCAATCTGCCTAGGAAAATTAAGTCGTCCAGTTATCTTTCAAAAAATATAATATGTTTAGCCTGTAGTTCTAAACCATAAGCATAAAATTTCTCTGTATTTATTCTAAATTTTTTAACAAACCAAATCCAGTAGCAAACATACGCTTTTCTACTGGATTAATTAAATGCTTTTCTTGGAATTTATTGAAACTTATATTCAATTGCCTCAAGCCAATTCCTGACCTCTTTCGATTGGACAGTGCCATTTACAGCAATACCAGGTAAAATTCTTGATTTTGAGCACTCTTTAGCTATATCATTTCCGATTTCACCTAATCCACCGCCTCCATGAGTACAAAAATGAATTATTGTTTTACCTATAAAATTATGTTGTCTAAGAAAACTCATAACTGGTGGGGCTAATGTTTTAAACCAGTTAGGTGAACCTATAAATATTGTTTGAATATATTTTTTCATGGATTAGAAGATAAAAAATGAAGGGTAAAATTTACCCTTCATTTGTCATAATTTATGAACACCTATTTTTATAAATCTAGAACTTCAACTCTTCCCACTCACCATTTTCCGTACTACTGTCACTTATTTTTGTAAGCTTAACAACTGTCTCCACGTGCGGTGTATGAGGAAACATATCTTTTACTTTTACCTTTTGTATTTTATAACCTTGATCAGTTAAATACTTTAAATCCGTAACTAAAGTTTTAGGATTACAGGACACATATATTATATCTGGTGCATTAAAATCAACTACATATTCTAACGCTACTGGATGCACTCCTGGTCTTGGCGGATCCAATATTATAACATCTGGTTTTTCATTTATAGTTTTTATAATTTTAGCAACATCTCCTGCTATAAATTTGCAGTTACTTAAGTTATTAAGTTTTGCATTTTCATTAGCAGATTTTACTGCTTCTTCAATAAGTTCAATTCCTATTACCTTTTCAGCATCTGGAGCTACTATTTGCCCTATAGTTCCTGTTCCACAGTAAAGGTCAAATACTGTTTTAGATTTTGAGTCTCCTAAAAACTCCTTTACTATGCTATAAAGTTTTTCTGCTCCCTTAGAGTTTGTTTGAAAAAATGAGAATGGTGTTATTTTAAATTTAAGACCTAAAATTTCTTCTATAATATAATCTTTTCCATAAAGCAATTCTATCTTATCCGCTTGAACTGTATCAGATAATGAATCATTTATTGTATGTAGTATTCCTACTAAAGTACCCTTATAGCTTAAGTTTTTAAGGAGTTCAGTTACTTCAGCAAAGTTAAATTCTACTTGAGAAGTTGTAACTATGTTTATAAGTATTTCTCCTGTATTATCAGCTTTTCTTATGACCAAATTTCTTAAATATCCTTCATGACTCATTATTCTATAATGAGGAAATCCCTGCTCCCTAAAGTAAGCTAAAACAGTAGAAAGTATATTTCTATAATCCTCATCTACTATCTTACAATAATCTGCAGTTATTATTCCAAAGCTTCTTCCTTTAGCATGCATTCCTAATGTAAGCTCTCCGCCCTTTTCCATGTCTCCAAAGGTGAACTCCATTTTATTTCTATACTCTTCTTCTTTAGGACTGCCTTCTATACCTAAATATTCAAATCCTGATAAATTTGCTTCTTCGAAAAGTCTTAATACTTGCTTTTCTTTTAAGTTTAATTGAATATCATAAGGCACATCTTGAGCACTACATCCACCGCAGCCTTTAAATATAGGGCATAGTGCTTCCCTCTTAAATGCCACATCTTCTAAAACCTTTATAACTTTTGCTTCAGCATATTCTCTTCTTTTTTTACTTAATCTAGCCAAAACCTTTTGACCTGGTAGGGAATTTTTTATATATACCTTTAGTCCATCCGCATAAGCTACTCCTGTAGCTGGAAATTCTATATCCTCTATTAAAAATTCATATTCCTTACCTTTTCTCATCTTATTTTATCTCTCCATTTCTAATATTGCTCTAAATTCCTACATAAATCTTTATTATAATGTTTCTTTTTTTATTACTTCTAGTCTTGAACCCTTTTCTCCTATTGTTGCAGCTTTCTTTGTTCTAATTATAGGTGAATAAAGTATGCTTACTATAACAAATATGATTAAGACAAATGTTCCTATGTATGGCTTTAATATATTATATCCTGCCATCCTTAAAATAACTTGTAAAACAAAGAAAAGTACTCCTGATGTTATAAGCATTATAGCTGTATCTGTAATTGAAGCTGAAATTAAATTACTAAATTTTATATTACCTGCGTCCTTAACTTCTTCTACATTATTATTTTCTGTTCCACTTTCCATAATTAATCCTCCAATCTGTTAATTGCATAATTTATAGAAATCTTGAATTTGATTATAAATTAGCACATCTTAAATAAATTGAGATACTTTGTTGTTTCTCAATTATATTCATAATATTTTACTATATAATTATGCACCAGTATTTTATTATTGTAAATACACGGCTATACAATTATTTAAAATAATGGCTATTTTAATATATTGTTCATTTATATGATTTTGTCATAAATCACCACATCGTAATTTATTGAGATATCTCATATTTTATTGTATTATAATAATTTGTGAATCTATACTTGCAAAATTATTGTTAACATGGAATTTTCACTTTAGTTTGTGCTATTATTATATATAATAGCACATTTGAATGTTTTGTAAAATTTTCTAATTTTATTATATAGACAAATTACATTTTAAAGGGGCTTTAAAAGATGTTAAATTTTAAAAATAAAATTTTAAAATATATAGATGTGATTTTCTTTATTTTTATTCTTACATTAAAAATATTAATTTATGGCAGACAAATTGAAACTCAATATTTTACTTATAAGAACATTTTTCTTGCAGTATTTGCATCTGTAATGATTGTATGTTCTATAGCTTTACTTTTTAAAGATAAACAAAGAGTTAAATCTCTTTTTATCTTAAATATATTTATATCATTATTTATAATAGCTGATTTAAACTATTTTAGGTATTTCAAGGATGTAATATCTGTTTCGGTGATATTAAATGGTCTTCAATTGTTAAGTGACGTAAAATCTAGTGTAGCAAACTTATTTAAAATTACTGATTTATTATTTATATTAGATATAGTTCTTATTGTTCCTCAAATAAATAAATATAAATACAAAAATTTAACTACATCATCTTTAAAATATAGGGTCATTTCATTCACACTTGTACTTTTAGTTGCTGTAGGAATTGATGCATGGAAAATATCTACACTTTCATTGGATCAACCTAAACTTATAAGTACTATGTACAATAGAATTTATGTAGCTAAAAATCTTGGAAACTTAAATTATCATTTTTTGGATGTTTTTAATTCACTAACTAACACCATTGCAAAACGAACTCCACTATCCTATGAGAAGGAGGGAGAAATTAAGACATTTTTACAAAATAAAACTCTAAACACTTCCTCAAATTTAAAGGGAATTGGTAAAGGTAAAAACCTAATTGTAATTCAAGTAGAAGCACTGCAAGCTTTTGTAATAAATAAATCTATAAATGGCAAAGAAGTTACCCCAAACTTAAATAAATGGATAAATAAAAGTGCTTATTTTAATAATTACTTTTATCAGACAGCTTCAGGTGGAACTTCTGATGCAGAATTTTTATCTATTAATTCCTTATATCCCGCAGATTCTGGAGCTATTACTTCTATTTATTATAATAATGAATTTAAAGGACTTCCTAAAGTGCTAAAGGCAAATGGGTATTCAACCTCCGTATTCCATGGCTTTAGAGAAAGTTTCTGGAATAGAAATGTAATATATCCCAAGTACGGATTTGACAATTTTTATGGAGAAAAAAATTATACAATAGATGAAAATATAGGACTTGGTTTAAGTGATAAATCCTTTTTAAATCAAAGCTTCGAAAAGATGAAAGATTTAAAGAAACCTTATTACGCTCTTTTAATCACATTAAGTAGTCACTTTCCCTATGATGATATTAAAAAATACGATGAATTTAATGTAGCACCTTATGAAAATACACTTCTTGGAAATTATCTTAAGGCAGTCCACTATACAGATAAAGAGTTAGGAATGTTTTTAGATAAGTTAGATAAAGAAGGTACACTAAAAAATAGTATTGTAGCACTTTATGGTGATCATCATGCAATTACAAAAACTAATGAAAATGAATTAGCAAGCTTTTTAAATATAGATAAATTTACTGATTTACAATGGGCTGAAATCCAAAAGGTACCTATGTTCATTCACTTTCCTAATGATATGTATAATGGGACTTATAATATATATGGAGGTCAAATTGACTTGTATCCAACCTTAGCAAATATACTTGGAGTGGAAGCTAGTTACATCATGGGAAAGGACCTTTTTAATGCTAAAGAAGGACTTACTATATTTAGAAATGGCTCCTTTACGGATGGTAATATATTTTACTTATCTCAGCAAAATACCTACTATGATATAAAATCTTCATCCGTAATACCTGAAACACCTGAAATTAAAAATAAAAAAGACTCTGTTTTAAATCAATTAGAATATTCGGACTTGATATTAAAACACAACCTTTTAAAAGAAATTGGCGACTAAACGATAGTCGCCAATTTCTTTTAGTCACTAGTCCACGTAATCTCTATTCTTCAGCTGACATCCACCAATTTTAGTAATTAAATGCCACTCTAGCTATAATCATTTATCGTTAGCTAAATTAGCGGTCTTACTACTTCATAAAGCATTTTTAAAGCCACACCTAATGACATGGTTACAAATATAGGCTTAATAACTTTTGCGCCTTTCTTTAATGCAAATATACTTTCTATAATTAACGTTCTCTATTCTATTTTTTATCGAAAATCCTTTATTGTGATACCTTATCTTTAACTTATAAATTAAATTTCATCATTTAATTTATAAGTTCTTGTACCGTCCCTGGGCTGCCGCCCTAAAAGATCTTTCTGTACTAATTTATAAATATTAGCCGTTCTCGGCGAAATGAACGCCTTCCTAGATGAAAATTCTATATGACCCAGAGCATTAAAAATGTCGTAATATACTTTTATTTTGCTAATTCATATATAGCTTTTGCATATATTTTTGCATTCATCACTAAATCCTCTATTTCAATATACTCATTTGCTTGGTGATCTAAGTCGGGTTTCCCAGGAAATATAGGCCCAAAGGCTACTATATTTTTCATTTCTTTTGCATAAGTTCCTCCACCTATAGCAAAAGCTTCACCACTATCTCCTGTTACTTCTTCATACACACCTAAAAGTTTTTTAATTAGCGGATGGTCTTTAGGGAAGTATAACGACGCTTGATGATCCATATTCTCCACTTTTATCCCTATTTTATTTATAGTATTATTAAGTCCAGTTAATACATCATCCAAGTTTTTTGTTACAGGATATCTTAAATTAAGTCCCATAGATATTTTTTTATCTTGGAAGTTCACTGTTCCAATATTAAAAGAAAGTGTGCCTGACACCTCATCTTGCAAATAAACTCCAAAAGATTCTCCATTTACTTCAAAACCCACGTATTTGTTCATAAATTTGACAAACTCATATAATTCTGTATCTTCAAATGCAAGCGTTTCTAAAAACTTAAACAACTGCATTATTGAGTTTATTCCATTTTCCGGAGTACTTCCATGAGCTGAAACCCCTACTGATTTAATAACTACCATATCACTTTTTATATGAGCAGTTATATTAAAATCATTTTTCAGCTTGAATTTTTCTAATGCATGTATTATAACATCTTTTTCTCTTGACCATATTCCAGCTTCACAGTAATCTGGAACCATATTTACTCTATGTCCACCCCTAATATAATTTATACTTATTTCTTCATTTCCACAGGTATTTATGTCCTTAACTAAATTAAAGCTCATTAACCCCTTCTCTGCATGTATTAAAGGATACATAGCATCTGGAGTAAACCCTGATACTGGCATACTTTCTCTTTCTATATAATGATGCATTTCCTTTGATCCTGTTTCTTCATTTGTTCCGAATATTATTCTCACTCTTTTAGAAATAGGCAAGTTTAAATCCTTAATTGCCTTAAGTCCATAAAGCGCTGCCATTATAGGTCCCTTATCATCTAAAGTTCCCCTTCCGTACATCTTATCATCATGAATTTCTGCAGCATACGGTGGATATATCCATCCATCTCCTTCTGGAACCACATCTAAATGCCCAAGCACTGCAACATAATCTTCTGCTTCTCCATACTCAGCGTATCCTACATATCCATCTAAATTTTTGGTTTTGAAGCCTAACTTTTCAGATATCTTTAATGCATATTCAAGTGCTCTATTTACTCCTTCTCCAAAAGGCATTCCATTTTTCGGCTCATCCTCAACACTTTTTATTTTTATAATTTCTTGAGTAGATTTTATAAGTTCTTCCTTCAATTCATCAACTTTTTTGTTTAACTCCATAGTATTTTCCTCCAGTAAAACTTGTCTGTGATAAACTCTCATGCTAGAGCTTCAATTATACAAAATTATACAAAAATTAATGTCCTTATTTTTCTCTTTAAAGTATTTTATTTTCTCGAATCGTATTTCTTAGCGATTCCACTAAATCCACAATAATTAAGCTTTTCTAGTATAATATCTCTTATTTCACGTGACTCTATTTTATCTTTTTTAAGTGCCATTAAATCTCTCATTATTCTTTCTTCAATAACTTTTAAGTCGCCATCTGTTAAGGGATTTTTAGCTTCATCAGAAGTTCTAGCTAGTGAAGTTCTTATTTTCTCAATCGCAAATTCCTCAATTCTTCCATCACGTTTTATAACTTTCATACAATATATACCCCCAAACTTTTACTTATTTTATTAAGATTTATTATACCATAATATTTATAACAAAATTATGAAATTTTATAAACCATGTAAACCTTTCATAATTTATTGAAGTTATAGCATTTATACAATGCAATAAAATAATTATTTAATATTTTTTCTATAAAGCATAGAAGACATAGACGCCTTCATGTGCCTATGCCTTAGTATTATGTGTATACAAGAATTAAATATACTTTAACCCTTGTATCCCCTTTATTCCTAATCCTGGGGTATTTTCTAGTGTTATAATAGATTCATTAAAAATTGCGCCACCATCTACTGGATCTTCGCTGCAAAGCACCGGTCCGTCTAAGTCTATTTTTGTTATAATACTTTTTGCTGCTGCTAAATGTACTGCTGCAGTAACACTTACTTTTGCCTCAAGCATACATCCTATCATACATTCAACTCCATATATTTCTGCCATAGAACATATCTTAAGTGCATTATGAATCCCTCCTGTTTTCATAAGTTTTATATTTACAAAATCTGCAGCTCTTGTTTGGAGTATTTTTAATGCATCTTCTGGAGAAAATACACTTTCATCTGCAAGCACTGGTATTGAAATATTATCTGTTACAAATTTAAGTCCTTCTATATCATGTGCAGCTACAGGCTGCTCTACAAATTCTATATCAAGTCCTGCATCCTCCATTTGTCTCAAAACTTTAACCGCTTCTTTAGGTTTCCATCCTTGATTTGCATCAATTCTAAGTTTTACATCATATCCTATAGCCTTTCTTATGGCTTTCATTCTTTCTATATCTTTTATAGAATCTTTCCCAACCTTAATCTTAAGTGTTTCATATCCTCTTTTAATTGCATCTAGGCTATCCTTAACCATTTCTTCAGGCTCATTTACACTTATAGTTATATCAGTAACAATTTCTTTCCTATATCCTCCTAGAAGTTTATATAATGGAGCCTTATACATTTGTCCATATAAATCATACAAAGCTATATCTACAGCTGCTTTAGCACTAGTATTTTTTACTACACATTTATCCAATCTTAATATTATTTCTTCAAAGTTTTCTATATCCATTCCAATAATTGTTTTACTAATGTGATCTTTAATTGCACCAATTATTGCACCAGTGGTGTCCCCTGTTATTACTCCAGTAGGAGGTGCTTCTCCAAATCCTATATTGCCTGTGTCTGTATATATCTCAACTATAACATCCTCTACGCTATTTACTGTTCTTAAAGCGGTTTTAAAAGGTGTTTTTAATGGTACTGAAATTAATCCTATTCTTATATCTGTTATTTTCATAATTTATTCCTCCCAAAATTAAATTAAATGCAAAAATCCAGCAAAAGCAAAGTAACAAAACTTGCTTTTACTGGATTTTATTTAGGTAGATACAGTAGTAAATGACTATATCTTATTAAACAAAGCAGTAATTTTAAAAATATTTTTGTTTTATTTCATTATATTTTTTTATACCATCTTTATATGCTACTAAAATTGCTCTTTGTGAAGATCCATGATACCTTCTTTTCACTTCACTCTCTACCTTTTCATCATAGTAATTTAACATTTTACCTATCAAAAGGCTTTGGACAAATTCATCTGTTGTTCTTATAGTAGAAGAACAACTTAAGTCTACTACTTTATCTGTAGTTATATCTACTACAAAACCAATATAAAATGAATTGTACATAGTTGTTATTGCATTTTCAGTATTTGTCTTTGAATTTCCAACTACATATACCGTATCAGAACTATACATTAAAACCACCCCAATAAATATTATAAAATAATATTTATTGCTTGTCTAATATAAACTCTTTCCCAATGGTCATTTCTTCCAAATAAGTTTTCCCATCTTCACTTGAAACTATAGTTACAGGTGTAACCATGATTTGACGCGATCTGTAATATTTGTATTTCCCACTTTGATCTTTGTTATAAAATCCTGAAAAATCATGAATCATATAGTGTTCTCCATTGTATTTGCCGAGATATAACATGGCATGACCTGGCATGTATAATGCAGCTCCAATATTCATACCATCAAATAACTTCTCTCTTTCATCTAATTTCATTTCTTCTGACATATTATAATCTTTTGCCATAGCTATTTCAGCTTGTTCTCCTGTATTTCTAGGTAATTTAAATCCCATAGTCCTATATATGTCCATTATAAAAGCAGAGCAATCTCTTCCATTAAACATTCCACCCCAGCCATATCTTTCACCTAACAGTTTAAAAGATTGGCTTAATATATTTCTCTTCGTATAAGATATATATCCTACATTTACATCCTCTGACTTGGACATTAATGCAAGCTTTAATGCCATCTTACCATTGTTATCTCTTGTAGGAAGTTTAACTACATAATTTCCTGTAGGATTTTGCCCATAAATATCGTCTCCAATTTCATCATGAGTGGCAAGAGGAATTCTTACTCCCATATCGAACTTCAATTCAGAAATTTGCAAATTTAATGGGTTATTAACAGTAAATGCTCTCTTACCTGTGGTTACTATAAAATCCTTTGAGTTAATATAATCAAATAATTCTTCCTTGGTAGTTATAGCTACATCTTCTGCTGGTATCCAAGCTAAGTAATTATACATTTGTGCAAAAAACCATTTATTATCTCTACTATGGCTTAATATAACTAATGGTTCTAAAGGATAAAGAGCTGTTTCCATTAATCTGTCAAATTCATAATTATCTCCTTCTTTAAATAATACATCATATGTTGGATAAGTCTTCATAATCGTTCTTTTTACTGTAATACCATATTTGACCTTATTAACCTCTTGTAATGCATTTAAATTTAAATTTTCTTTTAGCTTATTATAATAAACTTCTGTAGCTTGCTTACCCTCTGCATCATATCTAGGTGTAGATGAAGATGAGCTGATGTTTAATATTAATTTTGTTAATTCATCTTTTTTAAATGATTCATTATATTTTTCAAGATCCACAATTGCTGACTCTTTTTCTTCAATTACTTTATTATATTTTTCTATAGATTTACTATCCATAATAATTTTATCTGGATCTTCAGTATTGTTTATCCAAAAGTCAGCTTTCATCATCTCATCGCTAACTTTAGGTACATTAGTCTGATATTGAACATAATTTTCTCCAGCCGCATAAACATTAGTGGAAATAAGAGCAGTACACGCCAAAACTAAAATACTCCTTAATTTAAGTTTTCTCATATTTATTATATTCCCCCCATAATTTATAAATTACATTATAGAAAGTATCTTTCCTACTATAAGTCCTCCACCTGTGCCTACAATATATCCCATAAGCGCCATTAGAACCCCTATAGGAACCAATGCTTCACTATAAGCTGCCGCAAGTATTGGTGCAGATGCTACCCCTCCAATATTCGCTAAACTTGCAACTCCGCATGTAAATAAATCTAGCTTAAATATCTTTGCAGAAATTGTTAGAACTATCGCATGTATACCTAGTATCACAAATCCTGAAATTATATATATAGGTGCTTGAGTAAGTTCTAAGAAGTTTGCCCTGGAAGCTATTAATGCAACTATTGTATATAACATAAGGTTTGAAAGATGTGAAGCTCCTGGTATCTTAGCGATAGGAGTCATAGCACATACTACCCCTATTAAGGTTGCTATAAGCACTGTCCATGTAGTTCCCTGGAAAAATACTGATTGTGGAAGCATTCCACCTATATACTGAGATATTGCAGAAACAAATAAGCTTAATCCAAGCAAAATTATAATATCTGAAAATTCTATTTCTTTTCTCATATTTTCACTATCTTTGCTTAATTTTTCTCCTATTTCATCTATAAGTTTTGTATTAGACTTTGTCCACTTATTAAACTTAGGTGAAAATGATACTAACCATAATAAGAACATAACCCATATAGAATAATTTATAGAATCCATAAGCAGTGTATATCCAAGTTTTGCATCTGATACATTTAAGGCTCCTTGTACTGCTACCATGTTACCAGTTCCACCAAGCCAGCTTCCACATAGAGCTGCAAATGCCTTCCATGTATCCTCCTCATAAAATCCTTTAAACAACCCATAAGTTATTACAAATCCAAGCATAATACTTATACTTGCTGAAAAAAATCCAATTAACATCTTTGGTCCTAGTTTAAATATCTTTCTAAGATCACATCTTAAAAGCATTAAAAATATCATAGCAGGTAAAAGATTATCTTTTAATCCCTTATATACTGCTGTTATTTCTTTGTTATTTTGCCACACTCCAAATGTTGATAGAAGCATAGCTGTAAAATATAAAAGAACAATAGCTGGGACATAATTAAAAAATTTAGATTTTGATTTCTTTTCTGCTAGCACTAGCAAACTTGCAAAGAAAAGCAAAAATGCTACATAAGTAAAGCCTTTCGTTATCATAGGTACTCCTCCCTTTTATTGACATTATAGATATTTTAATTTTATTACTTTGCTAATTTATACATAGCCTCTGCCATTATTTTTGTATTTTTTATTAAATGACTTATCTCAATATATTCATTAGGCTTATGCTCTACCATTTCCTGCCCCTTAAATATTGGACCAAAGGCTACTACATTTGGCATAGCTTTAGCATAAGTTCCTCCTCCTATAGATATTAGATTAGCTGCCTCCCCTGTTTTTTCTTCATAGACCTTTTGAAGCTTTTTTATAAAATCTGTCTCAGGAGCAACATATAAGCTCTTTTTATGTCTTAAATATACCTGCTTTAATTTACCCTCTTTAAATTTCTGCTGTAATATATGCTTGAAATCTTCATAATCTTTTGTGACAGGATATCTCATATTTAACTCAAAACTTATTTTGTTATTATTGCCCTGTATTGTTCCTAAATTCAATATAAACTTTCCTGATATATCATCTTCCATATAAACACCTAGTGACTGTCCATTTACTTCTGTATTTATATATTTATTTATAAATCTTATAACCTCTCCCATATCCCCTTTTATATCGAATTCCTCTAATAGAATTAATAAACTTGAAATTGCATTTTCACCCTTTTCTGGAGTACTTCCATGAGCTGATATCCCATAAGATTTAATTTTTAAATACTCCCAATCTTCAACTTCAGCTTGAAAATTATCTTTGCTTAATACTTGTTTCTTAATACATTCTAATTTATCTTTAGGAGCACTTATAACCACTTCTGCATAATCCGGAACTACATTTGGTGCAATGCCACCCTTTATACATTTTATTTTTACATCTCCGTCTGTACATATATCTCTTTCGTATTTACAAGTTATAATCCCTTTTTCTCCATTTATTATAGGGTACTCTGCATCTGGAGTAAATCCTGCTACTGGTATTTCTCCCCCCTTATCTAGGTAATACTTAATGCAGTTACTTCCCGTCTCCTCATTAGTTCCAAATATTATTCTTATTCTCTTACTTATTGGAAGCCTTAGCTCCTTTAAGGCTCTTAACGCATATAGTGCTCCTATAAGTGGCCCTTTATTATCAATGGTACCCCTTCCATAAATTTTGTCATCATGTACTTCCGCTGCATACGGTGGGTATTTCCAACCATCACCTTCAGGTACTACATCCAAATGTCCAAGCACTGCTATCATTTCTTGGCCTTCACCGTATTCTGCATATCCAACAAAGTTGTCCATATTTTTGGTTTTAAATCCCATATTATCCGCTAATTCCAAAGTATAATTCAACGCCTTATATAATCCTTCCCCAAAGGGCATTTCATCTTTAGGATCTTCCTCTACACTTTTAATTTTCACTACATTTCGTACTTCCCTTATGACTTCATCCTTCATTTCCTCTATTTTTTTATCTAATTGTGTCAAAATTATCACTTCCTAACTTTTAAACTTATTACTTTAGATATTTCGAAATATAAAAAGTCCAGTAAATGAGTAACTCATCTACTGGACTTCGTCTACGACAAATGCTTTAGGCACCTAAATAAACTAAGCAGTAAAACATATTTTATTTAATTATTTGTATATTAATGTTTATATTGTTATTATAATCCATCTTGATTGTAATTTCAAGAATTAATTGAATATTTTAAATAAACATTGTAGAACTATCTCTTTATTTAATTCCTTCTATACTTTTATACACCTCACGAGATATACTCCCTATGATTTCTCTTCCTTCCTTGTTTGTGTCTATCCTGTTAGTTAATACACAAATTATATAATTATCCTTTGGATGAAAAATTATTCCTACGTCATGTTCTAGTTTATCTAAATCACCTGTCTTATGAGCAATTACTAAATCTTCTGGTAAATATAAATTTAATCTTCCTCCAACTTGCTGCCTTTTTAATATGTCAAGCATTATTTCACTATATTCTTTACTTACTAACTTTCTCTCATAAATGCTTTCTAATACACTGCATAAGTCTTTAGCTGTTGTTACATTTTCTCTTCCCATTTTTGCCGCAGCTGAATCCATCATCTTTCTTCGTAATTGAGTATTATATAATTTTAATCTTTCTGCTTCTTCATTTACTTTTTTCATTCCTAACATATCAATTAATATATTGGTTGCTGTATTATCACTTAGTATAATCATCAAAGTTACAATTTCCTTTAAAGTAAATATGTGTCCTTCTTCTAATTCCTTTAATATTCCGTCTCCTCCGCACTTTGAACAATTTAGCAATTTGATTTTATCATCTAATGACATTCTGCCTTCTTTTACTTCTCTCATAACAGTTGACATTATTATGAGCTTAATAGTACTAGCTGAAGGAAATATCATATTTTCATTTATCATTATTGTACACTTATCATTCATCATCTTTAACGCTACTGCTATATTTCCATTAGAATTGCCAATTATATTTTCAATGCTGTTTTTTAACTCCATTATGTTTCCCTCCTTAACCAAAGAAAGCTCTTATAAATATAAGTAAAACATTAGCTATAACAACAATAACTCCAAACTTAACCATATTCTTTAAATCTTTTGATCTAGCAAGTCCCATTTGTCCTAACATATCTGCCTCTGGATATGCAAAGGAAGTTATTTGAGAACCAACTAGTAAAATCATTGCCCACAAGCCAGTTGACATTCCTAAATCTTGTACAAATCCATTGAACATTTTGTCCATTACTACCGATTGAGCTACAGCGGCCCCTCCTATTCCAAAAATTCCGGTTAAAGTAGAGACTAAAGAAAAAACTATCTTATTACCTGAGCCTAATAATGGCTCTAGCAAGGTTACTAATGATTTAAAAGCTCCTGATTCTTCTATAAAAGTTATGAACGGATTGAATAATATGAACATTATAAACAGCCACATCATACGTGATGCCCCTTCAACTAACGTATTAAATATTTCATTTAAGCTTAACTTCCCTGTAACTCCTGTTATAACTGCTGTAGTAAACATTACAACTATGGCATAGGAAGCTCCACTTTTTACATAAATACCATAAACTATTAAAAGAGTTAATGTGATTAAAAAACCATAGGTAGCTCTCTTAGCGTTTTCTCCTGCCTTTTCATTGATATCAATATTTTCGGTACTTTCATAAGAATATATGCCCTTTGTATCCTTCTGAATTTTATTAGCCATGATATAAGTTACTATTAAGCACACTGCTGTTACAGGCAATCCAGCAGATATTAAGTATTCTACATAGCTTAGCCTAGTTAACCCCATTATAGTAACAACTTGTGGTGAAAAAGGTCCTATAAACATTCCTGTTAGTCCTGCTCCCATAAGCACTGCTGATAAAGAAGATGGGGTTATTCCAATAGCTGCTACTAATGGTATTACTATTGGTGCTATAATTGCGTTTGCTCCTGCCAAGGTTCCAAGTAAAGCAGTTAACACCATAGAAGCAATCATAGATGCTAATATTGCTCTTTTTTCTGTATTTATTCCTATCTTTCTCATAACTGTTCTTACTAAGTTTTCAGCAACACCTGTCTTTTTCAAGATTGCCCCTAGCGCAGAGCCTAACATAATTATAAATCCTATTAATCCAAGGAAAGATCCTAATGATTCTCCAATCACTGCTCCCATACCTAATAAAGGTTTATTTGTTAAAATTCCTGTAATAATGACACATAATAAAACATTTAAGATTGGATTAATATCCTTGAAAGCCAGAACTATATAAAGTATTAGCGGTATAAGTGCAAACAAAGGTGAAATTCCCAATAACATATAAATACCCCCTTAGTTATATTATTTAATTCAATACATTTTAAATTAAATGAATTGAATTATTTACTAGAAAATCAAAAAATCCAATAAAAGCATACAGAGTTGCTTTTACTGGATTTTACCTATGGAGACATAGATGATAATTCTACATCCTATTAGATAAAGCAGTAAATCGAAATTTATTCTTTAATTTATTTTCATAGTTAATTTACATTTATATAATAAATATATTCTATAATAAGATTTATATGACTAATTTTATTATAGGTTTTATAAAGTTACTATATATTTTAAATACTATAAAATTTACATATCAATACATAAATGATATATTATATATAACATTATAATTAGAAAGTTTTATACATCATGTAAGGAGCTGAAAACTATGGAGCTTAGCAAGATTAAGGGTAACACTTATTACATAAATGCCCCTACAAATATCGGTGTTTACGTATTTAAAAATAAAAACTGTCTTTTAGTAGATACGGGCATGAATAATTCTTCTACAAAAAAAATAGATGAGCTACTAGTACAAAATGGCCTTCATCCTAAATATATAATAAATACCCACAGCCATTTAGATCATTGTGGTGGGAATACATATTTTCAAAATAATTATCCTGGATGCCTAGTTTATTCTTCTCTAAAGGAAAAACTATTTATGGAAAACCAGGAACTTCACGCTGCCATAATTTCCACTGGAAATCCTTTTAAAGGTTTAGATAAAAGCAATAAATCTTTATCTACAGACTTTTCACTTGAATATGGAACAAATAAAATAAATGATGAAAAACTTGAAATAATTTCTCTTAAAGGACATTCCATAGAGCAAATTGGAATTATTACTCCTGAAAAAGTATGTTTCTTAGGCGACTCACTCTTTAGTGATACCACAATAGATAAATATTCCCTACCATACTTATATGATATAGAGGAGAGTCTAAACACCTTAAAATTTATAAAAGAGATAGATGCAGATTATTTTGTAATAGGACACAGTGATAAAATTTATGAAAAGTTAGAAATAACTCAATTAGCTGAAAAGAATATAGAAAATATAAATAGATATTTGAATGATATATTGGAATTATTAGATCAACCATTATCTAAAGAAGATGTTTTAGAAAATCTAGCTCTTTTAAATAACTTAGATATGGAATTTAGACAATATCACCTAAATCTATCTGCAGTAAGTTCTTTTTTATCTTATCTTTATAATAATGGTAAAATAAATTCTTCTGTACAAGATGGTAAACTTTATTTTTATGTATAATTTTATAGCAGCTTTTTATGATACTGTTCAGGGCTTATAAAAAAACAACCTAAAGTAGGCCCTATACTTGGAATACTTCCTGCTTTTTTAATATAACTATCCATGGAAAATTTCCCTATGCTCATAAAAACTCGAATAAAATTATGGCAATGTTTTCAAAACATTGCCATAATTTTATATATCATTAAAGCTATAAAAAACACTACTATACTTATCACTGTAAACCATACAACTATATTTTGTATTGGCTTATTTACTTCTTTCCCCATAATCTCACTGTTATTTGTTATTATAATCATATATATAAGAATTACAGGCACTATCATAGAGGCTAATGCTTGAGCTAAAATTATCAAATTTATAAGGGAACTCTGGTTTAATAAAACAAAAATGCCACTTATAACTAGAATAAATGTAAATATTATATAAAATAGCGGTGCTTCTTTACAACTTTTTTCAAATCCATTTTCTAATGCAAAAGCATCACATATTGCAAGTGTTCCAGCTAATGGGATTAAAGCTAATGTTATAGTTGTAAAACTTAATATTCCCATGCCAAATATATATTTAGCATATTTTCCAAAAGCCTTTATAAAAATCACCCCTAGATTCTTATTACTTATGGCAATTTCCCCTCCCCTTTGGAAACTTTCAATCCCTACAATCATAATAAGCAATGAAATTAAAAACATTATTAAAATCCCTATATATATACCTATCTTTTGTTCTCCATATTCCTTGAAACTCAAATCTTCCTGAACTAAATATGATTGAAGATGAAACATCATGTAAGTTGGAATGGAAGCTCCTATTATACTTAAAGAATAGTATATATAATCACTTTGCCAAAAGTCTATGTTTTGCACAGATTTAATCATGACTTTACTCGAATTATTAACGTCAATTGCTGAAATTATATACATTATAAATATAATACTTAATAAAAAAAATATATTTTGAGCACTTTCATAATATCTCTTAGTTATCATAAGCCATATGGATATAGAAATTATAAGTATAGCTATATACTTATTTACACCCATAAGCTCTACCCCTATTAAGCTTGCTCCAAAGCTTGAAATAGTCAAAAATATACTTGATATTAAAACCATAATCATAGCAAAAAATGCCGGTTTTGCTCCATACCATTCCCTTATAAGATCTGCAAAACTTTTACCAGTTATCTTTGCCATTCTTATATTCATTTCTTGTATGAATATAAAACTTATTGTCAGAAATATAATAAGTGGAAATAATCTATAGCCATATCTAAATCCCCCATTTATATATGTAATTATTTTCCCTCCATAACTTGCAGAACTAATAACAATTACTCCTGAAATTATAGTAGATACTGTGGACAATGCTTTATTCTTAGATCTTTTCATAACAACCAACTACTCCTTAAGCAAAGTTGTCAAATTTCCGCTATATAAAACATACTCATTATGAAGCGCTCTTGTAAGGACAACATATAATAGTCTTTTATCCAGTTCATCTTCTTTATAGTTTTCATCATTTCCATTTATGATTATTGAACAATCAAACTCCAATCCCTTAGTCATATAAGATGGAATTATTATCTTTTCTGAATTTACTCTTTTATCCTCTTCATTTATAAGCTTCCATCCTTCTACTCCATGAATATCAAACATATTTTTTATATTTTCACATTCCTCCGAATTTTTCCCTATAAGTGCAATGGTTTTTCTATTTTCCTCGTTCATTTTATTTTCAATGCTTTTGATTATATCTATGAACACATTATAATCATC
Source organism: Clostridium pascui (assembly GCF_016908015.1). Taxonomy (GTDB): domain Bacteria; phylum Bacillota; class Clostridia; order Clostridiales; family Clostridiaceae; genus Clostridium_AK; species Clostridium_AK pascui. The sequence continues at coordinate 754,643 of NZ_JAFBDB010000002.1, read as the reverse complement.
ATACTTAATAATTTCAGGTATCATGCCATGTCTTAATACAGGTTTAGCTGACTTCAAACTATTTTTCTGTTTTTTAAGTACTATATTGGCAAAATTAACTATTTCAACTGTAGAACGATAACTTTGAGATAATGCAACATAATTTGCATCTCCATCATATACAAATTCAATGAGCTTTTTCCAATCATCTATTCCCTTATAATAATAAATGCTTTGACCTGTATCTCCAACTATCGTAAATGAATTGTTTGATACCATAGACTTTAAAACATATAATTGAAACAAGCTATAATCCTGAGCTTCATCTACTACAATGTGCTTAAACTTATCTTCTTCGTCCACTCCCTCTAAACTAAATTTTAAATATAAAAGAGCAGCTAAGTCATCACTATCTACAAAACCCTTCTCAAAGTTTTCTTCTGATTCCTTTTTCATACCTTCCCAAATATTTTTAGGAATTTTACCTTCTGTAAGCTTTTCATAAATTTCTTCTTCAAATAAACCTAAGTATACTTTATTTATATTTATCTTACCTAAATCACTAAAGTAACTTTTTATTATCTTTTTACTATCTACCTTAATTTTCCCCTTTAAATTATCTCTTTCTTCATATGCTGCTTTAATTTGAGTTCTCTTTTCTTCTCCTTCAGGCATTTCTCTTAACTCTTTGAATAAAAATTCATATTGCCCATCGATTATTGCATGTATGTTTTTTACTTTTGCATCTAGCTGTTTATTAAAGTAACTGTTTATTTCTTTTTTCCTTTGTTCCATAGGAAGATGCTTTAATCCCTCTAAAAACAACTTTTTTATATCTCTTCCTTTAAAAAGGGTATATTCACAAACCTCTATATCCTCATAATCTAAATTATTCAATTGAATATATTTTATATATCTATCAATTATATTTTTGAAGAGAATACTTCCCTTAACTTTACTTGCTTTGGTTATAAATTCTACTTCCTTATCCGCGCTGCTTTCAATCACATAAGCAAGTTTCTTATCTTTATTATATACTTCAAGTTTAGTTTTTAATATCTTTAAAGCAAGTTCTTCATAGGTAAACTGATTTACCTTCCCTGCCCCAAGGTTTGGAAGCACTTCTGATATATAATCTAAGAATAAATTATTAGGTGCAACTACAAGCACATCTTCACCAGTGATATTTTTCTTGTACTTATATAGAAGATATGCGAGTCTATGCAGTGCTACAGTAGTTTTACCCGAACCTGCTGACCCCTGCACTATAAGCGACCTATTCTTTTCACTTCTTATTATGTCATTTTGCTCTTTTTGTATTGTAGCAACTATATCTTTAAGTTTTTTATTTGCACTTTCCTCCAAATTTATTCTTAAAAATTCATCTTGAAGAGCTTCTTCAGCATTTTCACTTACCTTTAATATGATTTGATTAGCTCCTTCATCAAAGGCATCCTTAATCTTACCACCCTTTATTAAGAACTTTCTCTTTAAAGATAATTCTCCCTCAATTTCGCCATACGGACCATAGTAAGAGCTCTTTCCTTCAGTACCACTATAATACAAATCTGCGATAGGAGCTCTCCAATCTATTACCTTTTCTTCTTGCTCTTTTTCATCATTTAATCCAATTTTACCTATATAAAAACTTTCTGCATCTCTAAGTCTTTCTCTAAAATCTATCCTCGCAAAATATGGTGCTCCCTTTACTTCTTTATAGTTTTTTACCTTTTCTTTATTGGCTTCTTGAATATGAATTGCAGTATCAAGTTCAAAGCTATATTTACCTTTAGACTCTTTTTTAAGCTTTTGAACCTTTTCATTAAATTCCTTAACATTACCTTCTAAATATTTTATTTCGTCTTTAAGCCAGTTTTTTGTTTCTTCTAGCTTTTCCTTTTCACCTTGTAATTCTTCTGGATGTATTGCCACTCTAGTATGCCTCCAATCATTAACTTATGTAAAATTTTACTATAATTATATTATATAACAAAATTTTATGATAATACACTTAAGAATTTAAGTCAAATTAATAAAGGCCAGCCTAAAGCTGACCTTTGTGAAAAATTATTATTTATTATTAATTATACTCATGGCATCATCGATAGTAATAGTTTGCTGTTCGCCTGTACTCATATTTTTTAGTGTAACCTTATTCTGATTTATTTCATCAGAACCTATAAGTATTACATAAGGTATATTAAGCTTATCTGCATAACCGAACTTTTTACCTACCTTGCCATCCTCAAAATAAATTTCACACACTATTTCATTTTCTCTTAAATCACTAGCAACCTTTATAGAATGTTCTACACAATCATCTCCCATAGGAATAATAAGTGCTTGTGATAAAGTTGATGAAGCATTTTCTCCTATTATATTAGCTTCTCTTAGCTGATAAAATAATCTTGTAAGACCTATAGATATTCCTACACCTGGAAGCTTTTGCTCAGTATAGTATTCTGCTAAATTATCATATCTTCCACCAGAACATACACTTCCTATTTTAGGATAATTATTCAATATAGTCTCATATACAGTACCTGTATAATAATCAAGACCTCTTGCTATAGTTAAATCTATGCTAAAGTTGTTTTCAGGAACTTTAAAACATCTTATATAGTATACAACTTGAGATAATTCTTTTAATCCTTCTTTAAACTCATCATTTTCTATATTAAGTTCTTCTAAGGATTTTAACATTTCATCATTGCTGCCCTTTATTTGTATAAATCCTATTATCTTATTTACTCTTACCTCATCTAAACCTAAAGATTTTAGCTCTTCTATTACTGCATCCATTCCTATTTTATCAAGCTTATCTATAGTTCTTAAGATTTCTGCTTTATTATCGACATTTAAGGATGCAAAGAAGCCATTTAATACTTTTCTATTATTTATATGTATAGTAAAATCTTCAAAACCAAGTTCCTTAAATGTAGAATATATAACACTTGGAATTTCCGCATCATTTATTACGTTTAATTTCCCATTTCCAATTATATCTATATCACATTGGTAAAATTCTCTAAAACGTCCCTTTTGATTTCTTTCTCCCCTATATACCTTTGACATATGATATCTTCTAAAAGGGAATGTCAAATCGGAAAAATGCTGTGCTACATATCTTGCTAGTGGTACAGTTAAATCAAATCTTAAAGATAAATCTGTATCTCCCTTGGTAAATCTATATATCTGCTTTTCTGTTTCTCCGCCACCCTTGGCAAGAAGTATTTCAGATTTTTCTATAGTTGGAGTATCTAATGGAATGAAGCCACACTTTTCATAGTTATGTCTTATAGTATCCATCATTTTATTAAAAAGTATTTGATCTGCAGGAAGCAACTCCATAAATCCTGGCAGTATTGAAGGCCTTACTATATTTTTAGCCATTTTTATCCCTCCATATACTTTAGTATGATAAATTATGAATATTTTACACTATCACAGGCAAAATTTCAAATATTTTCTAAATTTTTTTTACTGTTACATCGTATTATAACATATTTTTTATTTAATAGTTATCATATTATCAAGAAAAACTTGTGTTTTATTTATACAATATCTGTATATTATATAAATGTGGATATCTTTTCACATACTGCTCTCTTTTATACAATATTTATTTGTTCTTTAACTTTTATATTTACTTTTAAAAAATTGCAAGTTTTCTTAAAAATATATATAATATAAGCATTATACTAATATTAAACATAGGAGCTGATTTAATGTTGTTTTTTGGTAAGAAAACTGTTGACGATGAAATAATTCAAGGCCTATCGAACTTACTTGATGAATATGAAGATGAATTTAATAAATGCTTTATTCCTAAAGATGCTTTTGTAACATTGTATTTAGGCGGTTCAGATTTATTAGATAATCAAATAAATAAAGAGCTTAGGGAATTTAACTTTCACGAATTAAATTATAAAAATAAAAATCTTTCAGATATTTTAAATGAAAATTCTAAAATGAGAAAATCCTTTTTTGTTGCTCTAAACAATATAAAACAAAATCAAAATTTATTTTATAATAATGCTCTTTTAGATTTTCTAAAAGAAAACGGAAGAATTTTCTTGACCAATTATCTTGATAGATTTAAAAAAGAAGCTAAGGCATATAATAAGCAACTACAAAAAGGTAAGCTTAAAGATGGAAGATATGTATTTGTATGGATTGAAGATGAGAAGCTTTATTTCCTAGATAACTTATTTGTGTATATAACTCCGTTAGCAATAGATATACAAAATATCACTAGTTATTATGAAGAAGATAATGAGACCTTTGCTGGTACCGTGATTGAATATACTGATAATGAAGAAATTAAAAAGTTAAAATTTAATTTAGCATCCTTCGAAATGCTAAAAAAACTAATACCATTTAAAGCAGAAAACAAAAAATAAAAAGTTGACCACGCAACTTTTTATTTAATCTATAGTCGTTAATTACTAATCGCTATCCTCATTTCGTTAATCATTTAGAGATTAGTAATTGGCCACTATTATTTAAAGTACCTTTTTTAATTTATCAAATCCATATTCTTTAATATATGTTTGATTATTTTCATCTCTTATTAAAAGCTTTACTAAATCATTTTTGATTTTTAATACCTTACCTTTTAATTTGCTTCCCATGATATTTACTGGTGCTCCGTGAGTAAGCTCTTTTAAATTATTGCTATTGCAGTACTCACATTCCTCTGAATCCTTTAATATTCTTTTGCAATCCTTACAATAATATAACTTCTCCATCATTAACCCCTCCACCTCTTTTTGTACATTCGTATATTTTATACTAATATATATTTATACTTAAGGAATTTAGAATATGCCTACTTCTAGAAATATTACCACGGTTTTTAGGGCGGAAGTCCTTAATGTTACAAGCACTTACACTAAATAAATAAAAAAATTTACAAGTTAAAGATAAGGTAGTACAACAAAAGATTTCTGATAAAAATAGAATGCTTAATATCGTACGACCTATCAGTCTGCGGGCTTACCAGCCCTTTGATAAGTGGTGATTGAAAAGAAATTTTGCCAAAGCGAAATTTCTTCCTTCGGCAGTGTGCATGAAGACATTTTAATGTTGAATTTAGTATTTGATTTGCATTGTAGAAGGCTTTGAACAAGGAATTAGAAGTTCTTTATTTACGAATTTAAAACACCGTAAAGAACTTTTTACTGTCTGAGCGACAGCGAGTTTAAAAAGTTTAGGTGATTTAAATTCATAAATATTAGAGCTTCTTTACGTAGTGAGCGCCTTCTTAAATGCAAATATCATACGATAGGTTCAACATTAAATATGTCGTAATATCCTTTTAGGTTAAGTAAAACTTAATAAGTGCTGGTATTTCCCTAATAAATCCATAACGTTCATGATTGATATAGTCCTTTACAAATACTCCAGAAAAACTTGCATGAATTCCTACTCGTTTTGCCATAAGTGAGGCTCTCTTTAGATGATATTTATTGGATACTACTATAGCAGAATTAAGGTCCCTCTCTTGCATTATTTCCTTAGAGTTCTTTAAGTTCTCCATGGTACTAGTTGACTTATCTTCTTTTATTATGTACTTTTCATCCATTCCAAGCCCTATTAAGTGTCTTTTTATCGCTTCAGCTTCTGAAATTTCTTCTCCATCTCCCATTCCTCCTGATGCAATTATATAATTTGCATATCCTTCCTTATATAATCTAAAAGCTTCTTCCGTTCTGCTTACTAAAACTGGGCTTGGGGTTTCTCCATAAACACTGCATCCAAGTACTATTACGCAATCAGACTTCTCAGCCTTAGAAAACTTTCCAAACTTATAAATTTGTATACCAATACTCACAACAAAAATCATAATTAATAAAACTATGCTTATACCTATCTTTATACCCATTTTCATTCCTATTACTCCTTATATACTTCAATAAATCTTTACATACAAAAGTGCAGCATGAAAAACAAAATACTTCCCTTAAGGATGGAATTGACTCTAATTCTTATTCTACTAAACATTCTTCTAAAACCTCTAAATCATTTATAGTAATAGAATTTTTATCATAATCGATTATTCCTTCATCCTTCATATTCATCATTTCCCTTGAAAGTGATGGCCGAGGAATTCCAAGTTCTTCAGACATTTCTTTCCTATTTACTTTTAACTTAATATGAAGGCTATTTTGCTTTCTATATTCCTCTAATATAAAACTTGCAATTCTTTGCCTTATATTTTTATAAGATAACACTTTGACTTTCTTATTAAGCATAAGTATCTTGTTAGATAATAAGCTCATAAAACTATTTAAAACTATATTATTTTCACTACATATTTTAAGCAATTGTTCCTTAAATATAAAAAGCACTTCACTTTTTTCTGTTGAAGTTATAGTAGCTGGATACTTGTGAAAATTAGAAAATATTATAGCTTCTCCAAATATTCTATTTGGTTGAAGTCTGTCCATAGTTACAGTTTTGCCGGATGCAAATAGTCTACTAATTTCAACTTTACCTTTTATTACTATTCCTATACTATTACAGTCATCTCCCTCAATAGCTATTACATCACCTTTATTATAACTGCTAATCTTAAATGTGTTTTTATCTAATATATTTTCTAATTGTTCTCCATTCAAATTTTTAAATAATATACATTGTCTAAGTACTGATAATACTTGCTTCATGTTATTCTCTCCTAAAATATCTACTAAATTTTAACTTGGTTTCATGTGTTACGGATTTATAATTCTAATTTTAATATAATAAATTTATGAAATCAATTGAAAACAGAATATCTAAGATTAAAACGATATTAATTTTATATGAATTTAAATAAATATAAAAATTAGGAGGATCATACTATGAAGAGAAAAATAGTTCATATACATGAGGATAAATGTAATGGATGCGGATTATGTGTAAAGGCTTGCCACGAAGGTGCAATTGAACTTATAAACGGAAAGGCTAAACTTATAAGCGATGAATACTGTGATGGACTTGGAGACTGTCTTCCAGAGTGTCCAACGGATGCAATTGAAATAATTGAAAGAGAAGCTAAGGAATATGATGATGAACTTGTTAAACAAAAAATAGCTGAAAAAAAAGCTGCTGAAGAAGCAAAGAAAGCTTTAATTCCTGATATGCCATGCGGATGCCCTGGAAGTGCTGCAAAACTTATACAAAGACAACCTAAGGTTCAAAAGCCAAAGGCCCTTCCTATGCAGATGGCTGAAAACTTACATTCTAGTTCAAACTCAGAACTTAGACAATGGCCTGTACAATTAAACCTAGTAAACAGTAAAGCCCCTTACTTAAATGGAGCTAACCTTTTAGTTGCTGCTGATTGTACAGCTTATGCTTATAAAAACTTTCATGAAGATTTTATAAAAGACCATATTACAGTAATAGGATGCCCAAAACTTGACGATAACAAGTATTATGAAGAAAAATTAGCTGATATGCTTAAGAACAATGACATAAAAAGCATCACTGTAGTTAGAATGGAAGTACCATGCTGTAGTGGAATTGTATCTGCTGTAAAAAACGCAATGTTAAAATCAGGGGTAATAGTACCATACAGAGAAGTTATAATTTCAACAGATGGAGAAGTTATTTAAGAAATCTAGAATAGCTATTCTCTATTCTCCAATTATATTATTCTATTGATAAACTTTTAAATATAAAAACTTATAAATTCTATAACATTTAAAATAATAATTTAATGAGGTCAGGACACAATTACACTAGATAAAAATTGTATCCTGGCCTAAAAAACCTAATATTATTGAGGTCTAACTATTCTTTTCAGAATCCAATTTAAGCACTTATAAACCTGAGTTGAAATATTACATACTATTTAGAAAGGCGAATTCTAACTATCTCTGCAAAAAATTCTGCACCAGTTTCTAATATTGAGTCGTTATAATCATAAAGAGAATTATGCAAAGGAATGACGTCATTTTTATTATCACTGTTTGCACCCCCTAGAAATACAAGACAGCCTGGTATCCTCTGTAAGAATGTGCCAAAATCTTCTGAACTCATCATTGGATCACAGTTTGCATTTACATTTTCATCTCCAACGATATTTCTTGCCGCTTGTGCAGCAATTTCAGTACATTTTTCCCAATTAAGAGTAGGTGAAAATTCATGAGTGTATTCAAATTGACATTCTGCCCCATAAAAATCACATATACCTTCACAAATTCTTTTCATTCTATCTTCAATCAGTTTTTGAACTTCAGGTGTGAAGCTTCTAGTATCTCCTTTAATTTCAACATTAGTAGGAATAGCGTTTCTAATTCCATCTGTATGAATTTCCGTGCAGGAAACAACAGCCGTGTCAATTGGATTAACGTTACGTGAAACTATAGTTTGTAGTGCAAGAATAATTTCAGCTGCAATTACAAGTGGGTCAACTCCTATGTGAGGAGCAGATGCGTGTGCCCCCTTTCCTTTAATACGAATTACAAAGTTATCTTCACTTGCCATAATTCCGCCTACTTTGGTCCATATTGTTCCTGCAGGTAATTGTGGCATATTATGCATTCCGTAAATTTCATCTACAGGAAAACGCTCAAATAACTTGTCATCCATCATAGCCATTGCACCTTTACCCGGTTCTTCCGCTGGTTGAAAAATAAATCTTACCGTACCGTTAAAGTTCTTCCTCTCAGAAAGTAATTTAGCAGCTCCTAACAGTGTAGTCATATGTCCGTCATGTCCGCATGCATGCATTTTCCCTGGATTTTGAGAACTATATAGATGTTGTCCTTTTTCAGTAAGGTTAATAGCATCCATATCAGCTCTAAGACCAATAATGCCTTTTCCATCCCCGATTGTAAGATTTGCTACAATACCAGTCTCTCCAATATTTTTATGAACCTCCAGTCCCATATCTGTCAATGCTTTGGCTAAATACTCAGAAGTGTTCCTTTCTTCAAAAGCACTTTCAGGATGCATATGCAAATAGTGCCTCCACTCATTAAGTTGGTTTTTAAAATCAATATTTCTCATATATTTTCCTCCATTATATATAGACAAACTTTTAGCTTTAGATGGAGTTTTAGCTCCACCTAAAGCTTACTAACAGAAATTTACTCAGCCTCTGTGAGTTTAGCAACTAAATCCAGTAACACGTTGGCTCCAGCCACTAAATCAGGTTCTGCTGTGAACTCTTTAGGGTTATGACTTATTCCATCAACGCTTGGAACGAAAATCATAGCTGAAGGGCAAACACGAGCAATCATTTGAGCATCTTGTCCTGCACCAGACGTCATTCGTCTTGATTGGAGTCCATGTTCACTAGCAACCTCCTCTACTAACCTAACAATATTCTCATCGAAAGTAACTGGCTGAAAGCGTACTAATTGTTCAGAATTAATTGATACTTTTTCTAATGCCGCTAATTCTTTGAGGTAGTTCGCAAGTGCTTGCTCTTCCTCTTGCAATTTTTTCTCATTTGGATTACGCAAATCAACTGTAAATGTTGCTAAAGATGGAATGACATTAACAGCATTGGGCTTAAATTCAATAGTTCCAACTGTCGCAACAGTTTTCCCATTGGAAGCGTTAGCACGATCGCGTAAATATGTTATCACCCTTGCCGCCGCAAGTCCTGCATCACGTCGCATATCAGTTGGTGTAGTACCAGCATGATTTGCAACACCTTCAATGGTAACGCGCTGCCAGGAAATACCTTGAAGATCCTCAACAGCACCAATTGGGGTGCCAACTTTATCAAGAATTGGACCTTGTTCTACATGAAGCTCAATGTAAGATTGTGGTTTTAAAAAGCCAGGTTCCTTCGTTCCAGCATATCCAATACGTTTAAGCTCTTCGCCCAATATTGTGCCATCGATACCTACTGTTGCAAGAGCCTCATCAACTGATAGCCCACCCGCAAATACAAGGGAGCCCATCATATCAGGTGCATATCTAACACCTTCTTCATTAGTGAATGCTGCTACTGCAATCGGACGAGTTGGAACAAAGCCTGCCTCCTGTAAAGTCTTTATTACTTCAAGACCAGCAATAACTCCATAGCATCCGTCGTAAATACCGGCATTAATAACTGTGTCGATGTGGGAACCTAGCAAAATTGGTGCTTCATTTCTATTTTGGGTACTATACCAAATACCAAAGATATTACCGATTTTGTCGATTTCTACTTCTAATCCGGCCTCCTTAATCCAAGTAACTAATTGGTCACGTCCAGCTTTATCTGCATCTGAAGCAGCTACTCTCGATAGTTTATTGTCATTGCCCCTACCAGTTTTACCAAGTTGTTGAATCCGGTTAAGTAAGCGCTCAGAATTAATTGATAAATTTAATTTAGTATTCATGTTTATTTCCCCCTAAAATGTAAAATATATTGTAAATAACTAGGTTAATAAATTTGTTAGACCATAGATTAAATTGTCTGATTTTATGGTATCTAGCCTTTGATATTTTTTTCATGACTTCTAGTCGTTTCTTCGCTTTCTTTTATGAAATCCTCATAATCCCAAACTGGTTCTTCAATTCCATTCTTCTTTTGATCTTTGTAATCCATATAAACCCTCTTTACATGCTTTGATAATCCAATCAATGCAATTACATTAAAGAATACCATGAGTGCTCCGAAGAAGTCAGCCAACTCCCAAAGAGATGTAACAGGTGCAATGGCTCCTACAAGAATAACGCCACAACTGAGTATTCTGTAAGGTGTTATCAACTTATCACCAATCTTAGGAAATAACCATCTTAAATTTACCTCACCATAATAGATATCTGCTAATAAGGTAGTAAATCCAAACAAAAACATAGCGGCAAATACAACCATATTCCCAAACGGAATTCCTCTTCCAAATGCAGCTTGGGTTAAAGCAATTCCAGTAGCGCCAGTATCCAATGCTCCAGTAAATAAAATAACAAATGCGGTACAGCTGCAAACAATCATTGTTGTAAGAAACACTCCTAACATAGCAGCAAATCCTTGATTTACTGGATGTTTTACGTTAGCTGATGCATGCATGCTTGGTGTTGTACCATTTCCAGCATCATTTGAAAATAAGCCCCTTGCTACTCCAAATCTGAAAGCCTCTTTTATGGTATATCCAGCAACTCCTCCTGCTGCTGCATTGAAGTTGAAAGCTGATTTAAATATCAAAGCAAAAACTGATAGTAACATATTAAAATTGGTAATAACAATAAAAACGGCAATTAAAATATACACCAAAGCCATAAATGGAACAACGTAACTCGAGAAACCAGCAAGTCGTTTAACTCCACCAAATATTACCATAGAAACAAGAATTACAAGGGCTATTCCCGCAAAAGCAGGATTAATATCTATAACTCCTGTTACTGCATTGGAAATTGAATTACTTTGTATCATTACATAATTAAATCCAATTCCTAAAATAAGCGAAATAGAAAATAAAGTTGCTAATAACTTACTTTTAAACCCCTTTTCCATATAATAGGCCGGACCACCACGAAAGGTCCCGTCCTTATTCTTCACACGGAATATTTGTCCTAAAACTGCTTCACCAAAGTTAATTGGCATCCCTAAAATGGCAGTTACCCACATCCAAAATATCGCTCCAGGTCCTCCCGATGCAAGAGCTGTTGCAACTCCAACTAAACTACCGGTTCCAACTTGTCCACCTACTGCTGCACATAGAGCACCAAAACCAGATACTCCATCTTTCTTTTTCATTCCATCAATAATGTTTGTAAAAAGCTGCTTAAAATGCCTTACTTGAGGGAATTTAAGTAGAATTGTATAAAAAACACCTGTACTTAACAATATTCCAGCAACTAACCATCCCCAAAATATACCGTTCAATGATTTAATAATTCCCATATTTCAACCTCCTATTAGTTTTAGTGCATGCTAGGTAAAAGGAAAATCAAAATTCCAATATATAAATGTATATCATTCTTATTTCATCTAAATTTGTACTAGCTTATATTGACGAATAGTCGCCATCCCATACTATATCTCTATATTTCTTTGGGTCTGTATCTCCCTCCGTACTTATTATGAGTATTTTGGAATTCTCATTAAGTCCTAGTTTCTCTCTTAATTCTTTGTAACAACCTTTTTCCATAATTAGGCTTATTACTCCAGCTCCAATTGCTCCTGATTCCCCAGATATTATTTGTGGATCTCCCTTAAGTGGACTTGCAAGTAGTCTCATTCCCCTGGCTGATACATAGTCTGGACAAGAGAAGTATGCATCAGAGTAATCTTTTAAAACTTCCCAGCTTATTGTATTTGGTTCTCCACAGGCAAGTCCTGCCATTATTGTGTGCATGTCTCCTGTAACTATATATCTCTCACCAAGCTTTGCAGACTCATATATACAAGGTGCTAAATCTGGCTCTACAACTACTGTAACAGGCCTTTCCACTCCAAATTTTGAAGCTAAATATCCCTGAACTGTTCCTGCAAAGGACCCTACACCAGCTTGTACAAATACATGTGTTGGTTTGCCTATTCCATATTCTGCAAGTTGCTCCATAGCTTCATGAACTAAGGTTCCATATCCTTGCATAATCCATGTAGGAATATCTTCATAGCCTTCCCAAGCAGTATCTTGTACCACTACCCATCCATGTTTCTCAGCCATTTCATTAGAAAATCTAACTGTCTCGTCATAGTTTTTTTCTGTAATGCTAGCTTCTGCCCCTTCTTTCTTAATGTTTTCAAGTCTAATTTTAGATGAACCTTTTGGCATGTAAACTACTGATTTTTGTCCTAATTGATTAGCTGCCCAAGCAACCCCTCTTCCATGATTTCCATCTGTAGCTGTTACAAAGGTTATATCCCCTAACTTCTCTTTAACTTCTTTTGATCTTAAATAATCGAAAGAAACTTCAGAAATATCTATTCTTAATTTTTCACTTAAATATTTTCCTATGGCATAAGACCCTCCTAGCACTTTAAATGCATTAAGTCCAAATCTATAGGATTCATCTTTCAGAAATATGTTCTTAACCCCTAATATTTTAGCTAGGTTATCTAATTTGTGTAATGGTGTTACAGAATACTCTGAAAAACTTTCATGAAAACTTTTTGCTTTTTTAATCTCTTCATCTGAAATAAAATCTATATTTGCTTTTTTATATTCAGTATTTCTCACCTTGTCATTAAATACATATTTTATTAAACTTTTTTCTAACATATGTTCATCCTCCATAATAATTTCAAATTATTCTTTGATTGCTATAACCTCAATTTCTATTTGAGCATCTTTTGGGAGTCTTGCTACTTCTACGCAGCTTCTTGCAGGATAAAAGCCTTCAAAATATTGACTATATATTTCATTAACTTTTGAAAAATTTTCCAAATCCTTTAAGAACACTGTAGTTTTTATTACATTATTTAAAGCAAGTCCCTCTTCTTTTAATATTGCCTTAACATTTTCAAGAGATTGTTTTGTTTGTCCCTCTATATCGCTTGGCATTTCTCCAGTAACTGAATTAACTGGTAGTTGTCCTGACAAGAAAGCAAAGTTTGAAAATTTAACCCCCTGTGAATATGGACCTATGGCTGCTGGTGCGTTTTTAGTTGAAATTACTTTTTTAGACAATTTTAAGTACCTCCTTATAAATTTGTTTTGTGAATTTTCTTTCAAACCAGTATTTAATAAATTATATAAATATGTTACTATTATGTCGTTAACACATTTTTATAGTACTATTATATTGTATATCGTTTACACCTTCTATAAAGCTATTACCCATTAATATCGTAATATTGAGTTTTATATAATTTTATTATTCATTAATATCGCAATATTGATTTAAGGGAGGTAATTCATTTGCAAGTACCCGATATTCCAATTGCCAGAGACTTTAAAGAGATAACACGACATGGAAGCACATTATTTCCAATAGGAGTTTATAAAACTCAGTTGAGTAGAAATGTACTTGGATATGTCCCTTTGCACTGGCATGATGAAATACAGTTTTGCCTTGTAACAAAGGGCTTCGTGAGTTTTACTGTGAATCAATCTATATATAATATTGAAGAAGAAAATGGTATCTTTATCAATTCTGGTTATCTTCATTCAGCAAAACCATATAATTCAGAAAATAAAGACAGTGAATATATTTGCTTCGATATATCTCCGAATTTTCTTTCTGGTTCTTCAAAAAATATTATTCATGAAAAGTATGTAGAACCTTTTTTAAAATCAAGTTCAAATTCAGCCATTGCACTAAATACTTCAATTCCTTGGCAAAAAAAAGTTTTATATACTTTAGATAATCTATTTAGAGTTTATATAAATAATGAATTTGGATTTGAATTAGACATGCATTCCAAATTATCAAGTATATGGCATTTAATTATTACCAACACACCTGATTATATTAAGGAGGTAAACACCAATGCTTTTGCTGAAAATAACCGAATTAAAGAAATGTTATCTTATATTCATCAAAATTATAAACAAAAGATTGCACTAGACGATGTGGCAAAAGCTGCAAATATCAGTCGGTCTGAATGTTGTAGGTTTTTCAAACGAATGATAAAATCAACTCCATTTGAATATTTAATTTCTTACCGTATAAATCAAAGTATGCTGCTATTAAAAAATAGCAGTCTATCCATTACAGAAATTGCGGAGGAAGTTGGATTTGGAAGTGTAAGCTATTATATAGAAAAGTTTCGAAAACATACAAATTATACTCCAAAGGAATTTAGGAATTATTGTATTGCCCCCTCTGAAAATGCCGATTAATTTTTAGTCAGAATGCTCAACAGATGCAATTAAAATAATTAAAAGAGAAGCTAATAATATAAAAAGCATTACTATAGTTAGTAATGCTTAGTTAGAAATTTAAAGCAATATAACCCCTTTATTTTGATAAAGAGTTACATTGCTTCTTAATTATTTATTTTTTAAATAGTTTAAATAAATACATTTTTACTATTGAAAACAGTATGGAATTTGCATTGTAGAAAGCATTGAATAAGTAATTAGAAGCTCTTTGTTTCTGAATTCAAATCACCGTTAAGAACTTTTTACTGTCTGAGCGATAGCGAGTTTAAAAAGTTTAGGTGATTTAAATTCAGAAATATTAGAGCTTCTTTACGCAGTGAACGCTTTCTTAAATGCAAATTCCATACGATATTTTTAACACTAAAAATATCGTAAAATTATTTAGGAAGTATTGTAAATCTTATTATAAATAGCGCTGCTAAAACGTAAACTATTGGATGAACTTCTTTTCTTCTTCCGGTTACTATTTTAACTATTGGATAAAATATAATTCCTGCTGCTATTCCATTTGCTATACTGTAACTAAATGGCATTATTGATATTGTAAAGAATGCTGGTAAAGCTTCTGTAAAATCATTGAAGTTTATATTAGTTACAGCGCCCATCATTAGTACTCCTACTACTATTAAAGCCGGAGCTGTTGCTTCTGCTGGAACTATTCCAACAAGTCCTGTAAAGAACATTGCAACTAAAAACATGATACCTGTTACTACGGAAGTAAGTCCAGTTCTTCCACCTTCTGAAATACCTGCAGTAGATTCTACGAAAGTTGTAACTGTGCTTGTTCCAAGTAATGCTCCTGTTGTAGTAGCTACTGCATCAGCAAGTAATGCCTTATCCATATTTTTCATCTTTCCGTTCTCATCTAGCATATTTGCCTTTTGAGCTGTTCCAACTAATGTTCCAATTGTATCAAACATATCTACAAGACTAAATGATATAACAACCATAATTACATTTAATATAGCTTTAAGTAATCCATGTTGTCCTATATTTAATAATCCTGGCAAATCTAACTTTAAAAAAGTATGACTTAAAGAAGGTGGTGCACTAACAAGATTAGCTAACGGAACAGTTTTAGTAACTCCTAATGGAATACCTATAACAGTAGTTAATAAAATACCTATAAGTATTGAACCTTTTACATTTCTAGACATAAGTATTGCTGTTATTGCAAGACCAATTAACGTAAGCATTGTATTTGGCGACATGAAGTCTCCAAAGCCTACTAGTGTTGCTGGATTTGATACTACTATTCCACCGCTTTTAAATCCTATTAGAGCAATAAATAATCCAATACCACCAGAAATCGCAAATTTTAAATTAGTAGGTATTGCATTTACTATTGCTTCACGCACGTTAGTTAAAGTAAGCAATATAAAGAAAATACCTGAAATAAACACTGCTGCTAATGCTTGCTGCCAACTATATCCCATTCCAAGACAAACGCTAAATGCAAAGAAAGCATTAAGTCCCATTCCTGGAGCTTGGGCAAACGGTACATTTCCATATAAACCCATTACAAACGTACCAACTGCTGCGGAAATACATGTAGCTGCAAAAACTGAAGCAACCATTGGGTCGTTTAGAGCACTAAGTCCCGCCTTTACTGCTGCTTCCCCTAAAAGCCCCTGTGTATTCATCCCTGCCTGCATAAGTATTCCTGGATTTACAAATATTATATAGGCCATTGTTATGAAAGTAGTGATACCTGCTATAATTTCAGTTTTTACATTAGTTCCATTTTCACTTAGTTTAAAAAACGAATCTAAAAAACCTTTAGGTGGTTTCTGACCGTATCTTTCTTCTTTTGACTGCTGCATTATTTAACCCTCCTTATAATCACCTTATAATCTTCTTATCATTACGAACAATGTATTATAATTTCTAATCTAATATTAGCATCATTTTTGCAACCTGTCAACATTGCTTTTTAATTTTATTATTATTATTCGTGTATATAGTGTTCTTGCAAGTAATTTTATAGATATTGTTCGTAAATAAACAAAAACCTCCTATGTAGTTAATATATTTACTATATATATTAACTACATAGGAAGCTTTTATACATTATAATGCCTTAGACATTATTATCTCTTCATCCTCCGGACTTTCTTCACTTTTTAATTTTTCAAAATAAAGTTTTGTCTCATGAATTACCACAGGACTTAATCCTACTAATGCTATTAAATTAGGTATAGCCATAAGTCCATTGACTATGTCTGCAATTATCCATATCAAGTCTAACTTTAATATAGACAATCCACCAACTGCTACAATTGCTATAAATATATATCTATATGGTTTTATTCCCTTTACTCCAAATAAATACTCTGCACATCTTTCACCATAATAATTCCATCCTAATATAGTTGTAAATGCAAAGAACATAAGTCCTACAGTTATTATAAATTTTCCTAAAACTTCTATAGGCATACCTTGTGTAAATGCTGCATTTGTCATTGCAGCTCCAGCTAAATTTGATTTCCATGCTCCTGTTAAAATTAAGGTTAAACCTGTCATTGTACACACTATTATAGTATCTATAAATGTTCCTGTCATAGATATAAGGCCTTGTCTTACACAGGATTTTGTTTTTGCTGCTGCTGCTGCAATAGGTGCACTTCCAAGTCCTGATTCATTAGAAAACACCCCTCTTGCCACACCATTTTGAATAGCCTGTTTAACTGTAGCTCCTAAAAATCCTCCTACCGCTGCACTAGGAGTAAATGCACTTTTTATAACTAATACCAACGCTGCTGGTACTAATTTAATGTTTACAACAAGTATTATAAGTGTTGCAACTATATACATTATAGCCATAAAAGGAACTACCTTTTCTGAAACCTTTGCAATGCTTTTAATACCGCCTAAAGTTACTAAGGCAACTAGACAAGTTATTATAAAACCTGTTGTTATAGTTGGTACATTATATGAATCCTTTAGAGATTCTGTTATTGCATTTATTTGTGCAAAAGTTCCTATTCCAAAGTAGGCTACTCCTATTCCAAATATAGCAAACAACTTAGCCATCCATTTATTTTTAAGTCCTCTTTCTATATAATACATAGGGCCGCCAGACATTTGTCCATTTTTATCTATTACCCTATACTTTACAGCAAGCAGTCCCTCTGCATATTTTGTAGCCATCCCAAAGAAAGCTGCCATCCACATCCAAAATAATGCTCCTGGACCTCCGGCCTTAATTGCAGTAGCTACTCCTACAATATTACCTGTACCAATAGTTGCAGCAAGTGCTGTACACAGTGCTTGGAAACTTGTAACATCACCTTTACCTGAACTATCTTCATCTTCTTTAGAAAATAAATATTTAAGTGCTAATGGTAGTTTTATGATTTGTAGACATTTAAGTCTTAGTGTGAGATAAATTCCTGTTCCCACTAGAAGAATTAGTAAAGGTGCTCCCCATACTATTGAGTCGATTTTGTTAAAGATTTGAATTAGATTTTCCATGATCCATCCTCCAATATAATTATTTTTGAGGACAGCAAAAGAATAGATTCGTGACAATAAAATAGAGGTACTGCAAAAAACAGACCTCTGGATATACTGTTCTATTCTCTGTCCTTTTACCTGAGAGTTTCATTGGAATAACAATATCCCAACTTTCTCCTTCGGTGCTCTAAATAGAGTCTCTCCAGAGTTTCGTCCAGTAACAGTCCTCCCCATAAATAATGGTACCTGAAAGATTAACATCTTCGGTGGGCTACAAAAGCCTCTCTCCTATTACCTTCATCCGAGACAATTATTAAATTTATTTAATTATAAGATAATATATATAATTTATCAATATTAATCTTAAGTCATGTAAACATTTTAAACTGTATATTATTATTATTCTCTTCATTTACCGCTTTATTTTACTAAACTATAATTAATTAACAAAGAAATTCTCACTCATATAAAAATTAAATATTAACTATGAAATATAGTTATTAGCGATTAAAAACCCCTTTTCCCTTAACACCTTTTATCAAAAGAAGTGCTATAACAATACCTACAGCTATTTGCATTGTATTTGCTGGAATATCTGCCAAAGCTAAAACTAAGCTTTCATAGAAACTTGCTGATTCCACATATACAAAGCGTACAATTACAGCATTAGCTAAATAATATGCCAAAACCATCCATGCTCCTGCCACTGCAAAAGCAAATGTGTTGTTCTTTACATTTTCTCCATTATAATCATTTCTGTATGCTATAGTTGCTGCTATATATGCCATAACTGCCTTTATAACAAATGTAAATGGTGCCCATATGGCATATCCACCTAAAATATCTGCAAGAGTCATTCCAAGTGCTGCTGCTAGTGCACCTTTTTTTTTTCCAAATATCACAGCAGCTACAAATACAAATCCATCACCTAGATGAGTATAACCTATAACTGTTGGTATTTTCATTGTCATGGTCACTAAGCATATAATACCAATCATAAGTGCCATTTCTACCATTGAACGAGTCTTAACATGTGTTTCCATACTTTTCTCCTCTCCTCCAAATCAAATTCATTAAATTATCTTTAATTATAGGTTATACATATTTTCTTTTCAAATGTACCGATACAATAATAGTCGAGTTTTAATATATAGGCGCTCTTTCTGGTAGTGAAGAAAAAAATATGGATTATCTTAAAATTATCAAACTTTTCAGTCACTTTTCTCATTTTCAGAGTATATCAAGTTATTTGTATTAAATTATTTTAAAAATAAAAAAACTTATACATGTAACAGCAATTATTGACAGTACTGCTATTTTGCTTAGATTCAGCTTCATATCAGCTCTTATATCGAACAAGTACCAATATTTACATTATATAACCTACTTTATCATTATTGAAATTCCGAGTATTTTTTAGTATATTTAAAATAAAGTTAAAAATAAAAATTGTTAATATTTAAACAAGATTCTGATATAATTGAATTATGGAAAATATTAAATCATTTGCAAAGGGGGCACTTAAAATTGAGTTGCAGAAACGAACTAGCAGAAGCTAAATTCCAAGAATTAAGTGAGTATATAGATTCCTTAAGGGATAAAGAAGGAGCATTAATAAGTGTACTTCATAAAGCTCAACAGTTATTCGGTTACTTACCTGAACGAGTTCAAAAATTTGTAGCTGATAAATTAAATATGCCTGTTTCTAGTGTATATGGCGTAGTAACTTTTTATTCTTACTTCAATACAGAACCTAAAGGTGAATATGTTATAAGCGTATGTATGGGTACTGCATGTTTCGTAAGAGGTGCTGGAGATGTAGTAAGCGAATTACAGCAGAAGTTAGATATAAAGGTTGGAGAAACTACAAAAGATGGAAAATTTACTTTAGATGTGCTGCGTTGTGTTGGTGCTTGCGGCCTTGCACCTGTTGTCACTGTAAATGATAAAGTATATGGTCATTTTACCAAAGATAGAGTCTCTAAATTGTTAGAAGAGTATAGCGAATAGGAGGAATTATACCTTGAATAAAATAAAATCTTTTGAAGCATTAAAAAAATATCATGAAGATTGCAAAAAGTTAGTGGCAATAAAGCAAGTTTCTCATGAGGCCGAATTAGCTGCAGAAAACAAGAGATGTAAACGTTCAATATCTGTTTGCGCAGGTACAGGCTGTAAATCTGCAGATAGCTATCAAATAGTTGAGAATTTAAAACATGAAATCAAAACTGCAGGCCTTGAAAATGAAGTACAGGTAAGCCTAACAGGTTGTTTTGGATTTTGTGAACAAGGTCCTATCATTAATATAAATCCTGACAACGCATTCTATGTACACGTTAGACCTGAAGATGCAAAAGAAATTGTAGAAAGCCATCTACTGCAAGGCAAAATTATTGAAAGACTTTTATTTATAGAACCTACTCTTCAAAAGAGAGTTAAAAGACAAGATGAGATGTCCTTTTATAAAAAGCAAAAAAGAATTGCACTAAGAAATTGCGGACTTATAAATCCTGAAGATATTGAAGAGGCTATCGGAGAAAAAGCTTATTTAGCATTGGGAAAAGTTCTTACCGAAATGACTCCTGATGATGTTATAAAAGCTATTAGTGATTCAGGGCTTCGTGGACGTGGGGGCGGTGGATTCCCTACAGGAACAAAATGGGGATTTGCAAAGAAATATGAAAGCTCTAAAAAATATATAATCTGTAATGCAGATGAAGGTGATCCAGGTGCATTTATGGATCGTTCCATACTTGAAGGAGACCCTCACAGTGTATTAGAAGCAATGGCTATAGCAGGTTATGCTATTGGCGCCAATGAAGGAAACATATACATTAGAGCTGAATATCCTCTTGCAGTTTACAGGTTAGAAATTGCTATAAAGAAAGCTCATGAATATGGACTTTTAGGAGAAAATATTTTAGGTACAGATTTTAGCTTCAATATAAATATTAAATATGGTGCTGGAGCATTCGTATGTGGTGAAGAAACAGCTTTAATTCACTCCATAGAAGGAAAAAGAGGAGAACCTACGAATAAACCTCCATTCCCTGCTGAATGTGGATTATGGAACAAACCTACTTGTGTAAACAATGTAGAAACCTTAGCTTTAGTTCCTGCAATTATAAACGAAGGTCCAGGCTGGTTCAGCTCCATTGGTACAGAAACTTCTAAAGGAACAAAGGTTTTTGCTCTAGCAGGAAAAATAAACAATGTAGGACTTGTAGAAGTACCTATGGGAACTACTTTAAGAGAAATAATATATGATATTGGCGGCGGTATAAAAAATGGTCGTAAATTTAAATCTGTCCAAACTGGTGGTCCTTCTGGTGGATGTATCCCTGTTGATCATTTAGATACTAAAATCGATTATGAATCCTTATCTAATATAGGTTCCATGATGGGTTCTGGTGGAATGATTGTAATGGACGAAGATAACTGTATGGTTGATATAGCTAAATTCTATCTTGAGTTTACTGTAGATGAATCCTGCGGAAAATGTACTCCTTGTAGAATAGGAAATAAAAGACTTTTAGAAATACTTACAAAAATTACTGAAGGAAAAGGTACTGAAGAGGACTTAGTTGATCTTAAGGAACTTGCTCAAACCATAAAAGATACTTCTCTTTGCGGTCTTGGACAAACTGCTCCTAATCCAATACTTAGTACAATGAAATATTTCTATGATGAATATGAAGCTCATGTAAAAGAAAAAAGATGTCCTGCAGGAGTTTGTAAAAACTTACTTCGCTATGAAGTTGCAGATAAATGTATAGGTTGTACTAAATGCGCAAGAGTATGTCCTACTTCATGCATTGAAGGAAAAGTAAAGGACAAGCATAAAATCATGCAAGATAAATGTATAAAATGTGGAAGCTGCTTTAGCGCCTGCCCTGTGGGTGCAATAATAAGAAAGTAGACTTAACGAAAAGAGGTGTGAAGTTTGAGTTTAGTTAATATTACTATAAATAATAAGGAATTTCAGGTTCAAGAAGGAACTACTATATTAAATGCTGCTAAGGAACTTAACATAAATATACCTACTTTATGTCATTTTCATCTTCACGATAATAAGACTGAAAATCATCCTGGTTCTTGCCGTGTATGTGTAGTTGAAGTAGAAGGAAGAAGAAACCTAGCTCCTGCTTGCTGTACTCCTATAACTCCTGGTATGGTAGTTAAAACCAACTCCATAAAAGCTATAAAAGCAAGAAGAACTATGGTAGAACTTCTACTATCAGATCATCCTCAAGATTGTCTTCTTTGTGAAAAAAATACAGACTGTGAACTTCAAAAGCTTGCAGCTGAAATGGGAATACGTGAAATTAAATACAAAGGAGAAAAATCCAAATATCCAGTAGATAATTCTAGCTACTCAATAGTGCGTGATTTAGATAAATGTATACTTTGCAGAAGATGTGTAACTATGTGTAACAAGGTTCAAACTGTTGGGGTTTTATCCGCTATAGATAGAGGTTTCGAAACAATAATAGCTCCAGCTTTTTCAGCTCCTATGCTCGAAACTAACTGTACATTTTGTGGTCAATGTGTAGCAGTATGTCCAACTGGTGCTCTTACAGAATTAAATAATACTTCTAAGGTTTGGAATGTATTAAATAATGAAAAGAAGACAGTTATAGTCCAGACAGCTCCAGCAGTACGTGCAGCACTTGGTGAAGAATTTGGACTAGAACCTGGCATTGCAGTTACCGGTAAGATGGTTGCAGCTTTAAGATCCCTTGGATTTGACAAAGTATTTGACACAGATTTTGCTGCTGACTTAACTATAATGGAAGAAGCTTCTGAGTTAATTCATAGGCTTGAGCATGGCGGAACTCTTCCTATGCTTACTAGTTGTTGTCCTGGATGGATTAATTTCTTCGAACACCAATTTAGTGATCTTTTAGATATACCATCCAGTTGTAAGTCACCTCAGCAGATGTTCGGTGCTATAGCAAAAACATACTTTGCTGAAAAAATGGGAATCGATCCTAAAAATTTAATAGTAGTTTCAGTTATGCCTTGTCTTGCTAAAAAATATGAAGCTGCAAGACCTGAAATGAGCACCAACGGAATTCCAGATGTAGATTTAGTTATAAGTACTCGTGAACTTGCTAAAATGATTAAAGAAGCCGGAATAGACTTTAACTCTTTAGATGAAGAAAATTTTGATAATCCATTAGGAGAATCCACAGGTGCTGGAGTAATATTTGGAACTACAGGCGGAGTTATGGAAGCAGCTCTTAGAACTGCTTATGAATGGGTTACAGGAGAAGAATTAGCCGATGTTGAATTTGGTAACGTACGTGGTGCTGAAGGAATACGCGAGGCTACTATCTCTATTAAAGATACTGATGTAAAGGTTGCTATAGCAAGCGGTCTTGGAAATGCACGTACTCTTCTTGAAAGAATACGAGAAGGAAAAGAACATTATCACATGATAGAAATAATGGCTTGTCCTGGTGGCTGTATCGATGGTGGTGGTCAGCCTTACATTAGAGGTAATACAGATATTATTAAAAAGAGAAGAGTTGCTCTTTACACAGAAGACAGAAGTAAAACTTTAAGAAAGTCTCATGAAAATCCATTTATTCAAGAATTATACAAAGACTTCTTAGGAAAACCTTATGGAGAAAAAGCTCACGAGCTTCTTCATACAACTTATGTTAAAAGAAAATAAAAATATACTGAATGCCAACTTTCCAGATTAGTTGGCATTCAGCTTTTTTCTATATTGTATAACTTAGCATACTACAATAGAAATATTAAGATTACTCATTCCCACTTTAATATGCCGCTTCTTTTAGTTTTTTTACAAACTTAGCTGCAATTTCTACTTCTTTACCTTTATTTTCAGCAATGAGTTTTACTAAGGCACTACCTACTATAACTCCATCACAATGCTCTTTATATTTTTTAACCATGGAAGCATCAGATATACCAAATCCCAAGGCTACAGGAATATCACTAAATGTTTTTACTGTTTCCATATATTCTTTTAAATCAGTATTTATGTCATTTCTCACTCCTGTTACTCCATTTACAGAGACACAGTATACAAATCCTCTTCCACTTTCTATTATAGCTCCTATTCTCTCCTTAGAGGTTGGCGCTACCATTGGTATTAGGTGAATATTGTGTTCTAGTGCATTATTGCTTATTTCTCCTCTTTCCTCTAAAGGTAAATCTGGTATTATTAAACCATCTATCCCTACCTCACTACATTGAGATAAAAATTTTTCTATACCATATTTGAATATGCAATTATAATATACAAGGTATAGCAGCGGAACCTGTGAACTTAACCTTATTTTCTTTACTGTATCCATTATATTTTGTATATTTGACCCTAGTGATAAGGATCTTTGGGAAGATGCCTGAATAACTTCGCCATCTGCTATTGGATCTGAATAAGGGATTCCTAATTCTATTATGTCTGATCCTGACTTTTCCATTGCCAAAACCAATCTAACTGTATTGTCTAAATCAGGATCCCCTGCAGTTATAAAGGTTATTAAAGCCTTTTCATCTTTCTTTTTTAATTCTTGAAATTTATTATCTATTCTATTCATAATGTAACCCCCATTTCCTTTGCCACTGTGTCTATATCCTTATCTCCTCTACCAGAAAGACATACTACTATAATTTTATCTTTATCTAAAGTTTTAGCCAGTTTTATTGCATAAGCTACAGCATGAGAGCTTTCTATAGCAGGTATAATCCCTTCTATTTGAGAAAGTGCTTTAAAAGCATCTAAAGCTTCCTTATCTGTTGCTGGAACATATTGTGCTCTGTTAATATCATTTAAATAAGCATGTTCTGGCCCTACTCCTGGATAATCTAATCCTGCAGAAATAGAATATACAGGCATTATTTGTCCATTATTGTCTTGAAGCACATAAGTTTTCATACCATGAATAACACCTATAGAACCTTTTGTAATAGTAGCTGCATGCATATCTGTATTAACGCCTAATCCTGCTGCTTCTACACCTATAAATTTTACATTCTTATCTTCAATGAAAGGATAGAACATACCCATAGAATTACTTCCGCCCCCTACACAAGCTATTACGTAATCTGGTAATCTACTTTCCTTTTGCAATATTTGTGTTCTTGTTTCGTCGCCTATAACTCTTTGAAAATCCCTTACCATAGTTGGATAAGGATGTGGTCCCATTGTTGAACCTATAACGTAGAAAGTATTTTCAATATTTGCTACCCAATCTCTCATAGCTGCATTTACTGCATCTTTAAGAGTTCCAGTACCGCTAGTTACTGAATTAACTTTAGAACCAAGTATCTTCATTTTAAACACATTAAGTGCTTGTCTTGTTATATCCTCTTCTCCCATGAAAATCTCACATTCTAGTCCAAACATAGCCGCAATAGTTGCTGTAGCTACTCCATGTTGACCTGCTCCTGTTTCTGCTATTATTCGCTTTTTTCCCATTCTCTTTGCTAATAATACTTGCCCTAAAACATTATTTATTTTATGAGCTCCTGTATGATTTAAATCTTCTCTTTTCAAGTAAATTTTTGCTCCACCACAGGTCTTGCTTAAATTTTCTGCATAGTAAAGGGGTGTTTCTCTTCCACTATACTCTTTTAAATAATACCTATACTCTTGCATAAACTTTTCATCTGCTATAGCTTTATTATATTCCTCTTCTAATTCTAATAAAGCTTTCATTACTGTTTCAGGAACATACTGTCCACCAAATATTCCGAATCTTCCTTTCATACTGTTTCCCTCACTTTTTCTATAAATTCTTTTATTTTATCAAAATCCTTGAAGCCATCTACTTCAATGCCGCTAGATACATCTACTATATTAGGGTTTACTTTGCTTATTCCTTCCTTAACATTATCGCTATTAAGTCCGCCAGCTAAAATAAGCTTTTTGTTTATTTTAAAATTTGAAATTATATCCCAGTTAAAACTCTCTCCAGTGCCACCTATTCTTCCTAATACTTTTGAGTCCAATAATATTCCATCTACTTTATATTTATTGATTTCTTTTAAGTCCTCCTTACTAGTTACACCTAAAGCCTTCCAAACTTCAAATGATTTAAAGCAACTCATATATTCATTATCTTCTTTACCATGAAACTGCAGTACATCAAGTTTTAAAGTAGAGGCTATCTTTTCTACTTCTGAAAGCTTTTTATCTACAAATACTCCAACTGCTTTAATATTTTTATCTAGTTTTTTAACCAAATTTATTCCCTGTTCTAAGGTAATTTCTCTAGAACTTTTAGCAAAGACAAAGCCAACATAATCTGGTTTTAATTCATTAACATATTTTATATCTTCTTCTCTCTTTAAACCACATACCTTTATCTCAATCATTACTCTGTTGCCCTTTCTAAAAACTGCTCTACCCTTTCTATATCTTCAATATTTCTCATAAAAGTTTCACCTATAAGTACTGCTGATACTCCTAAACTTTTTAAATATCTTATATCTTCTGGGGTTTTTATAGAGCTTTCAGAAACTACAACTTTGTGCTTAGGGATATACTTTATAAGCTTTTCTGTAGTTGTTAAATCTTCTTTGAAAGTTTTTAAATCTCTATTATTAATTCCTATTATTTCCCCTCCGCTTTTTAATGCTTCTTCTACTTCTTCTTCATTGTGGACTTCAATTAAAACATGAAGTCCAATGGAAGTAGCCAAATCATAATAATCCTTTAGTTTCCCAGGCAATAGTGCTGCAATTAATAAAATGGCATCGGCACCAATAGCCTTTGCTTGATATATTTGATAAGCATCTATTATAAAATCTTTCCTTAATACTGGTTTAGAATTAACAGCTTTAGTAATCCCGATAAAACTGTCCTTACCTTTAAAAAATTGCTGCTCTGTTAATACAGATATAGCATCAACTTTTATTTTTTCATAAACCTTTGCAATAGCTTCTACATCAAAATCCTCTTTTATAATTCCCTTTGAAGGTGAAGCTTTTTTTATCTCTGCTATAACAGATATCTCCTCACCTTGTAAGGCTTCTTTAAAATTTTTTATTATTTTTCCTTGAGATAATTCTATCCATTTTTCTATAGAAGTTTCTTTTTTTTCTTTTTCAAGCTGCAGCTTTTTATTTTCTACTATTTTATCTAATATCATGATGCCAGCTCCTTACTACACTTCACAAGTTCTTGTAATTTTTCTAGTGCCTTTCCGCTATCTATTAAATCAGCTGCCATCTTTAATCCTTCTTCAAAAGAATCAGTAGCTTTTCCAACGTATAAAGCCGCAGCAGAGTTCAATAAAACTACATTTCTCTTACACCCTTTACCACCTTGGAATATTTCTTTTATTATTTCTGCATTTTCCTTAGCATCACCTCCTGCTAGTTCTTGTATATTACAAAGCTTCATCCCATAGTCTTCAGGATTTATAATGTAATCTATTACTTTACCATTTTTCAATTCACTGACAGTAGTAGTAGTGGTTAATGTAATTTCATCTAATCCATCATTACCATTAAGAACCATAGCTCTTTCTCTTCCTAGTTTTGACAAAACCTCTGCTATAGGATGAGTTAAACTCTTATCAAAAACTCCCATTACTTGAGATTTAATATTTCCTGGATTACAGATAGGACCAAGTACATTAAATATGGTTCTTGTTTCTAGTTCCTTTCTTATTGGTGCTGCATTTTTCATGGCTACATGATATTTTTGAGCAAAGAGAAAAGTCATACCCGTTTTCTCCAAACATTGTTTTGATCTTTCAAAATCAAGATTTATATTAAACCCTAATTCTGTTAATACATCTGCACTACCACTTTTACTGGATACTGCTCTATTACCATGTTTTATTACTTTAATTCCACCAGCTGCTGCAACTATCGCCACCGCTGTAGATATATTGAAGGTTCTTCCTCCATCTCCTCCAGTACCACAGGTATCTATTGTATTTTGTAGTTCAGTATTAAAAGCTATAGCATTTTTCTTCATAGCCTTTGCACAGCCAGTAATTTCTTCTATAGTTTCGCCTTTCATTCTTAACCCTACTAAAAAAGCTGAAATTTGAGAAGGAGTAGCTGTTCCTGTCATAATGTCATTCATTGCTTCTTCTGCTTCCATTATTGAAAGATTTTCTTTAGATATAATTTTTTTTATACTTTCCTTTAACATTTATGCCCCTCCTATATTTCTAATTCTGTTCATAACAATCATCAATTGCTAATACATTCATAACAAAATTTTTCAACATCTCAGAGCCGTATTCTGTAAAAATAGACTCTGGATGAAATTGCAGTCCATATATTGGATACTTCTTATGCTTAAGTCCCATTATAACTCCGTCTTCTGTTTCAGCTGTAACTTCTAATTCCTCTGGTAATGAAGCTTTTTCCACAATCAAAGAATGGTATCTCATCACCTTAAAATTTTCTTTTAATCCCTTGAAAAGCCCCTGTCCATTATTTTTTATAAAAGATGTCTTACCATGCATTATTTTATCTGCTCTCAATACTTTACCATTAAAAGCGTAGCCTATAGCTTGATGTCCCAAGCATATTCCAAGGATAGGGATAGTTTTACCATATTCCTTAATCACCTCTGCAGATATTCCTGCCTTTTCTGGAGTTCCTGGCCCTGGAGAAATAATTATTCCTTTTAAATCTAAATTTTTTATATCTTCAACCTTTATTGCATCATTTCTTGTTACTTTAATATTGGGATATATTTCTCCAATCATTTGATATAAGTTAAAAGTAAATGAATCATAATTATCTATTAATAAAAGCATTTAAATCACCTCTCTTAAAGCTCTTGCCTTATTTAAAGTTTCTTTATATTCCATTTCTGGAACAGAATCATATACTATTCCTGCTCCAGCCTGTACATAAGCATAATTATCTTTAATGATTAAAGTCCTTATTGCTATGCACACATCCATGTTTCCATCATAGGAGAAATAACCCAATGAACCAGAATATAGTCCCCTCTTTACCTTTTCTAATTCATCTATTATCTCCATAGCTCTTATTTTAGGAGCTCCTGAAACTGTACCTGCTGGCAAACAAGCTGTTAAAGCATCAAAACAATCTAAACCCTCTTTAAGTTTTCCTGATACCGTTGAAACTATATGCATTACATGGGAATAGTAATCTACTTCCATAAATCTATTAACTTTTACAGAACCAAATTCACTTATTTTGCCAACATCATTTCTTCCTAAATCTACTAACATTACATGCTCAGCCACTTCTTTTTCATCTTTTAATAGTTCTTCTTTTAAAGTCGTATCTTCCTCATTAGTTTTTCCTCTTGGTCTTGTTCCTGCAATAGGATTAGTTGTGACAACACCTTCTTGAACACTTACTAAGCTTTCTGGTGAAGAACCAACTACTTGAAATCCATCAAACTCAATATAAAAAAGATATGGAGATGGGTTAGCACTTCTAAGTCTTCTATATATTTCAAAAGGATTATCATTAGTTTTCACAGAGAGTCTCTGAGAAAGTACAACTTGAAAAATATCTCCTTTTCTAATGTATTCCTTAGCCTTTTCTACCATTGCACAGTATTCTTTTTCAGTTAAATTTGAAGAAAATTCTTTATTTTCCGATGCTGGCAATGGAAATTTACCTTCAAAATTCTCTATAGCTTTACTTAATGTATTAAGTTTTATATATATTTCATCATAATCTATATCTTCTTTTTGAACATTATAGATATAATAAATCTTGTGTCTATAATGGTCATAACATATAACGATTTTATAAAAAGTTAAGGCAGCTTCAGGAATATCTATTTCTTTGACATTATTATCCGGAATCCTTTCATATTGTCTTATAACGTCATAGCCTACATACCCTATAGCTCCTCCACTAAAAGGAATTTTAGAACCTAAAGGATTATACTTCACCTTCAATAACTTCTTTAAAACCTCTAATACTTTACCCTTTTTATTCTCTATCTCATCTTTATCATTTCTTATTGTTATATTATCTTTATTGCTTGTAATAGTCATATAAGGTTCTGCCCCAATAAAAGAATATCTTCCACCTTGTTTATCACTAAATACACTTTCTAATAAACACCGATTACTGCTTTTAAGACTATAAAAAATGTTTATCGGTGTTACTTCATCACCATTAGCTTCTAAAACAACTGGGAAAACCGCTCCTTCCTTTTTTAAATTTTTAAACTGTTCTTTAGTAATGTTAATCATAATGCCCCCTCCTTTATAAACAAAAAAAGCCACTTCGTCCAAATAATGGGACGAAGTGGCCGTGGTACCACCCATGTTAATTTCACATTACAGTAGCACATTTATAAAATAAAAAACACTTCATCCCTGCTAGGACGAAGTGTTACACTCGTTATGCCACCTAAATATAAAATCATCTTTATCAGATACAGATTTTCTCGATATCCTATCCTTTTAACGGTGGATTCCCGGATAATGCTACTATAGGTAATTACAACTTAAACCTAATTGGCATTTCATCTCACAGACCCATTCAATATAGACTACAGTACCTGGCTTGCACCACCCCAGATTCGCTAAAACTAAACTTCCATATCTACTCTTTCTGATCATTGACTGTAATCCAATTCTAAATCACAGTTAATATAATGTCAATAGGTTTTTAATTTTTTTATAATTTATTATCTTAAATATTATAAACATCTTAAACATCATTAATCAATTAATTCAATTATTAAAACATATATCTAATTTAATTATTATTTAGTATTTATATCTCCTTCACTTCTACCTTTTTCCCAAGCTCCACCATTATATCTCTAAGTTCCTTTATCAGTTTTAATTTTATGCTTAGCTCCTTTGGGAAGTCGTCCTTTTTATGGGCAGGATTTGTAGCTTTTCCTATCCATAAAGTTAAATGAGTACATTCATTTATAAGTATTCTTGTAAGCTTTGAAGCCCCATCTTCTCCAATTATCTTCATTCCTTTATTTCCATTATCAAAATTATCTTTATACTTTTTAATATTTTCTATAGCTCTATTTAATGTAACTACTCCTTCAGTTATTAGATCTATTCCTTCCATTTTTCCTGTTGGCGGTACCCCATTATATATTTTTTCTGTGCTTACCTTAATTTTTCTTTTAAGCTCCCTTGCTGCAATATTTCCCGCAGTTCCTCCACATATTATTTTTTTACCTCGAGATTTCATAAATTCTTTTATAAGCTTTGAATCTACTTCTTTATTTAATGGAGGTCCTGTAAATAAATCTACATATTTAGGCATTACCGCTTTAATAGTAACTACTGTGGCATCATCATAGCATCTTCCACTATATAAACTATAGGTTATGTCTATTAAATCTTCTGTTGTGATTTTTGCATCAATTTGACTTGATATGCTTCTTTCTAGATAATCTCTTATATTATCTACGCTCCAATTCATATTCATTGTATTTCCTGGTCCTGCATTTACAACTCCATCACTTAATATGACAAGGGCATCTCCTTCTTTAATATAAAATCTACTTTCTACAATTTTTTTTTCATTTATAACAATTTCTTTTTTAGGCATGTCCATGTGGCTTCCTGCTCTTACAAGTATGAATGATGGGTTTTCATACTCAACTAAATATGTTTCTCCATCTTCGTATATCTGCACTAAAGTAAATGTAGCATATGCTATGTTTCTTTCTTTGCAAATAGGTAGTGTATTTACTACAGTATCCATAGTTTCATATATATCTGCTCCTCCTTTTAACATAGTAGATGTTATCTTTGCCGTAAGTGTTGCTAATATGTTAGC
The DNA here is from genome assembly GCF_016908015.1 of Clostridium pascui. Classification (GTDB taxonomy): domain Bacteria; phylum Bacillota; class Clostridia; order Clostridiales; family Clostridiaceae; genus Clostridium_AK; species Clostridium_AK pascui. The sequence goes on along the minus strand of NZ_JAFBDB010000002.1, from coordinate 722,691 downwards.
CTTGACTCCGCTTCCTAACCCATCTGCCATAACTACTATAAGCCTGTCCTTAAGTCTTATAACCTCTACTATATCTCCACAAAGTTCTTCATTATACTTGACTAGGCTTTGAAAAGCAACATCTAAGAAAAGGCTCATCTAATTTCACCTTCTTCCCCTTCAACAACCTTCTTAAGCTTTGTAAGTATAAGCTTTGTTTCTGCAGTAGTTTCTCCTAAAAGGCTTGCTATTTCCTGAGCTACCCTCATTTGTTTTTCTATAACTTCTTGAGCTGCATTTAATGTATTCTCTTTAACTTTAACTAAAGCCTGTCTTTTCTTCTCTTCCTCCATAACATTTACCATTATTGCAAGTATCAAGTCTTCCTTTTCTAAATACACTATACTCTCTATAAGTACTGCATTATATTTGAAAAGAACAACTCTTTTAGCTTTTATACTATCCATCGTTTCTTTTACATACATAAAATCTTCATCTTGCATAAGCGCAGATATTGGTTTGTCCTTTATATTTTCATTTTTTACAAGAAAAAGCTGCTCTCCCGCTGGATTTATTTCCTTTATATTTAGTTCACCATCTAATAATATCATTATTGCATTTGAGTTTTTAAATATCATATTAGTAATTTTTTCAGCCTTGCTTCGCATATAATGAAGGCACATAGTAGGTTCTGACATATTTTCATATATAGCAATTGCTTTATCTTTGCAAGTATCATACCCACATACCCCGCAATTTAATTCATCATCTGGACCGAACTTACCCATACTTTTCATTATTGCCTTTAAGTATTCTTCATGTGGATTAATTTTCCCTAAGGATTCATCTTTAAATTCACAGTAAAAATCAATACCATCTTTAAGTACATAATTGCCACTTTGCGTAGTATCTTCTTTGCTCTTAATATAACTTTTAACTCTTGAAAGTCTTTTAAAATATCCATTATTCTCTTTTATACTGCTTGGACCTCCAATGCAACTTCCTGAGCAAGCACTAACTTCTAAAAGCACATTTGTTATTTCCCCTTTAGACAAAGAATTAAAAACTTCCATGCACTCCTCTAACCCTGAAACAGATATTTTCTGAAACCCACTGGTATTATCTATTTCTCCAATAGCATTTAAAATGCCACCTGTGATAGGATACGATCTAGAATCATTTGAAGAAATATTATAAAACTCCTGCTCATCCACATCTTCTAGGTTTATCTTTTCCTCATTCATCCAATTGAAAACTTCTTCATAAGTTAAAACTCCATCTACATTTTCATTTTTATCTTTATCTGATTCCATTTTTTTGGCAGTACAAGGGCCTATAAATACCACAAAGCTATCCTGGCCATAAACATCCTTTAATATCTTTCCTGAGGCTGTCATAGGAGTTACCACAGGTATTATATAAGGTATTAATGTTGGATAGTATTTTTGCACTAAGTAATTCGCTGATGGACAACAGGTAGATATATATATTTCCTTTTTGTTTTCTTTAATATATTTTTTGTATTCCTGCGTCACTCTTTCCGCGCCTAGAGAGGTTTCTGTAGCAACTTCAATTCCAAGCTTTTTTAATGCTCCTATGAACTTTTTATAGTCTGCGTCAATATACCCTGCAAAGGATGGCGCAAGAGATGCGATAATTCTTTTTTTTGAACTTATTGCATTTTTAACTTTATCCAAATCGCTTTCTATATATCTTGCATTTTGTGGACATATAACAAGACAATGAGAACATCCAATGCATCTTTTTTCCACTATTTCAGCTTGTTCATTTTTAAATCTTATAGCTTTAACAGGACATGTTCTTAAACATTTATAACAATTTTTACAGTTAGCCGTAGAAAAATTCATATGAGCCATTTATTATTCCTCCTCATAATCAAAAATGTATAATTATAAATGAAAATTTTTTATATTTTTTGTTTTTTCTTTATATTAATTCCACATACTAATTTTACAATAAATATGCCATGTATTCTATAGGTTGTAAATATTGTAATTTTACCAAATATATGATTTAATATATATACTATTTAATTGGAAAGGACTGTTATATTTAATGAATGATTCCCCCAGTATTTTACCTGATTTGTTGTTTATTTTGATACTTATACTTATAAATGCATTTTTTGCCGCTTCCGAAATGGCAATAGTGTCTATAAATAAAAATAAAATTACTCGTATGGCCGAAGATGAAGATAATTCTAAGGCAAAACTTCTTTTAAAGTTAACTAATGAGCCTAGTAAATTTCTAGCAACTATTCAAGTTGGTATAACTGTAGCAGGATTTTTGGCCAGTGCTTCTGCTGCCACAAAACTTTCTGAACCTTTGACTAAGATTCTTAACAATTTAAATATTCCCGGAAGCTCTAATATTGCCTTAATAATTGTGACAATACTTCTTTCATATATAACACTAGTATTTGGAGAACTTTTACCAAAGAGAATAGCTCTTCAAAATTCAGAAAATATTGCTTTATCTGTGGTGAAGCCCATAGTTTATTTTTCGAAAGTAGCACTTCCCTTTGTTAAAATACTTACCCTTTCTACTAGCGTACTAGGACGATTATTTGGAATTAATAGCGATAATATCGAAGAAGATGTGTCCGTTGAAGAAATAAAAATGATGATAGAAGTTGGTCAGGAAACTGGTGTTATAAATGAAACTGAAAAAGAAATGATAAATGGCATATTTGATTTTGATGATACTTTAGCAAAGGAAATTATGACTCCAAGAACTAATGTATTTGCCGTAGACCTAACTGCACCTACTGAAGATGTTTTAGATAAAATATTAGAAGAAAAATACTCAAGGGTTCCGGTATATGAAGAAGATGTAGATAATATAATAGGCATACTCTACGTTAAGGACTTATTCTTTGGTTTAAGACATAATAAATTCCTAGCTGAAGATTTAACAAAACTTTTAAGACCTGCTTATTTTGTACCTGAAACTAAACCTATAGACGTACTTTTTAAAGAAATGCAAAAGGACAAAACCTATATGACAATACTTATAGATGAATACGGTGGTTTTTCAGGTATTGTTACTATGGAAGATTTACTAGAAGAAATAGTGGGAAATATATTCGATGAATATGATGAAATGCATATGAGTATTACTAAAATTGATCCAAATACATATATGATAGACGGACTTTTATCTATAGATGAAATAAATGAAGTATTTCATTTAAATTTACCTACAGATAATGCAGATACCATAGGAGGATTTGTGGTAAATTTGTTAGGAGCTATGCCTAACGATAATGAAATAGTAGAATATGAAAATATAACATTTAAAATTGAAAAAGCAGAAGATAAGCGAATTAAAACCTTAAAGATTACAATCAGTTAATTTAAATTATTCTTTATATTTACCAACATTAGATGTATAATCTAATATAGGAATAAACTTCCTATTAATCGAAAAATTAGTAGGAAGTAATTTTTTACAAACATAAAGGAGAGATTATATTATGAAAAAAATTAAGGCTTTAGTGGCATCAGCTACCTTAGCAGTAATGCTTAGCGTCACTTGTACAAGCCCAGCTAGTGCTAAAGTACAAAATAGACTCGGTGGAGAAAACCGTTATGCAACTTCTTATGCTATTGCTGAAAAGTTTAATAATGTTGCAAATTCCTTAGACAATGTAGTAATAGCGAGTGGTGAAGGATTTGCTGATGCATTAAACGGAAGTTTACTTGCTAAAAATTTAAACGCCCCTATTCTTCTTATGGGAACGACTGAAAAAGATAATAACTACGCATTTGATTATATTCAAAAATACTTAAAATCTTCAGGTAAGGTGTATATTCTTGGAGGAACTTCAAGTGTAGATGCTGAAATCGAAAACAAAATTAAATCTCTAGGATATAGTACAGAAAGGTTAACTGGCAATAATAGATTTGAAACAAATAGTAATATTGTAAGTAAGCTTTCTGTAAAAAAAGGCACTCCAGTATTTATAGTAAATTCCAATGCTTTTGCCGATGCATTAAGTATATCTAGTATATCGGCTATAAAGGGCTATCCTATTATTATGAGTGCTAAGGATTCTATTTCTGATACTATGAAATCACAACTTAATGTAATAAAACCTTCTAAGGTTTATATAATCGGTGGAGAAAATATGCTTTCTTCTAAAATAACTTCACAGGTACAAGCTATTAATCCTTCTTTAACCGATACTGATATAGTAAGAATTGCAGGTAAAACTAAATATCTTACTAATTTAGCAGTATGTAATGCATTTAACTTAGATACTAATAATGCTGTAATAGCTTCTGGCGAAAACTTTCCTGATGCTTTAGCTGGAAGTGTATTAGCTGCTAAATTAAATGCTCCAATACTTCTTACAGACGGCAAGGACTTCAGTGCCCAAACTCAATATTTAAGTGGTACAACTTATACTTCTCAGTATATCCTTGGAGAAATAGGCTCTATAAGTAACTCCATAGAAGATACTTTAAACCAGCCTCTTCCAAATACAAAAGAGGGTCAGGCATTTTGGAGTAAATTAGCTGAGGCAAAACAAATGCAATCTGTAGAAGCTTCCTCTAATACGACAATAAACTTTTCAGCTTCTGGTTTATCATCAGAAATGCAGGAAGGCTATAATCAGGTTGTATCTATGATTGGCAATAAGATAGATTTTACATCTAATGTTAAAGTTAATTCTCCAACTAAAACTACAGTTAAAGAAGAAGTAAAAACATCAGTAAAATTTGGTGGAATGATGGGTGCTATGCCTGCACAAGAAACTTCAATGTGGCTTGATTATTCAAGTAACAATATGAAAATGCTCTATAAACTTCCTAAGGAAACGATAGCGCCAATATCAGCATCTGATCCAAATATGGCAGTTCTTAAAGATAAAGACTACCTAGTACTTGATTTTAATAAAATGGGACAAATGTCTGATCCTAAAGAAACTACTATAGACTTTGAAAAATTAAATAAAGTCGTTGAAGAGTTTACTCCTCAAATAGAAGCTTTAGCTAAAGAATATACTTTAGGTTACAAACCTAACCTTAACATAATTTCAAAGCTATCAGACGTTACTAAAACACCTGATGGAAGAAATGCAGAGGTTTATAGACTTACACTAAATAATAGCACTTTATCCTCACTTATGAGCTATACAGGAAATAACGCTTTAAACTTTATACAAAAAGATGCTGTTAAGGAATTTATAGTAGCTTATATGAGTGCTATTACTGAAGCTATGCCTAATCCTGAAGGCGAGACTAAGCCAGACTATAAAGTAGAAATAGAAAATTTAATGTCAAATATGCCTTATGTAAGTTTACAATATAGTAATTTTGTAAATAAACTATCTTCATTAGAATTATTAGGCAGCAAAGGTATAGTGATGGATTATTACTTAAATGAAGATGGCCATGTTATGTATGAAACTGGATCTATGGATCTAAAAGTTGACTTAGCTAAATTCGCTGCATTATCTCCACAACCATCAGGTGATTTAAAAGGTGTATTAAACTTAAACGTAAACTTTAACACAAACCTAACTAAAATAAATGAAACTGTAGATATTAACATACCAGCATTGACTAATACAAACTCTATAGACTTTGTAGATTTAATGAATAGTATGTATGCACCTATAGAAGTAAAAGAGGAAACTGAAATAAAGTAGTATATCACAAATTATAATTTTTAATGAAAGTCATCTATTAGATGGCTTTCTATTTTTTTCTTTAAAATGACATTTTTAAAGATATTTCATATTTACCTCCACCATTTTTTGTTTTTAGGATATAATAAAAATGCAAAGTATTTAAATCTGATTAGTCTTTAAATTTTAGTTTAATACTAAATACTGCATAAACTAATAAATTACCTTAGTAGAAGTAATATACATAGTGATTAGTAACTAGAGACTATCAACTATAAAACAAATCGCTTATCATAAATTAAATTATAAAAATTCAATATAAAGGGAGAGTTAAAAAATGTTTGTAAATACTGGCGAAGAATTAGTAAAAATGTGTGATGAAAAAAACATAAACATATGGGAGTATGCTTTAGAAGCAGAAAGCGAAGAAAGTGGACTTTCTCAGGATGTTATATTTGAAAAAATGAGAAAAAACTTTCAGGTCATGATAAACTCATCAAATGAGGCTCTTCATACAGAAGTAATATCTGTAAGCGGCCTTATTGGAGGCGACGCTCATAGACTCTATAAATATTCTCAAGGTGGCTTAAGTCTTACAGGAGAGTTTGTAACTAAAGCTATGGCCCGTGCTCTTTCTTCTTCTGAAATAAATGCTGCCATGGGTAAAATAGTTGCATGTCCTACTGCAGGCTCCTGTGGAATCCTTCCAGCCGCTATAATTTCTGCTGGGGAAAAGCTAAATAAAAGTGAAGATGACATGATAAAAGCTCTATTTACTGCTTCTACAGTAGGAGTAATTATAGCTAAAAATGCCAGCGTATCTGGGGCTGAAGGTGGATGCCAGGCAGAATGCGGATCGGCAGCTGCCATGGCTTCTGCAGCAATAGTTGAAATGATGGGAGGTACTCCTAGCCAGAGTTTACACTCATCTACGATTTGTATTCAAAATATTATGGGACTTGTATGCGATCCAGTTGCAGGACTTGTAGAAGTGCCTTGCGCTCTAAGAAATGCAAATGGTGTAGTAAATGCTTTGACTTCTGCAGACATGGCTATGGCAGGCATTAAAAGTGTTATTCCTTTTGATGAAACCATCGCTGCAATGTATAAAGTCGGAAGACAGCTCCCTATGGAACTTAGAGAAACAGCCTTAGGAGGCATTGCTGATACTCCTACAGGGCAAAGATTAAAAGAGCAGATTTTGAAATAGGAGCTAGATACTAGCTCCCCATTTTCTTTTAAACTTACGTTTTATCTTTAAAAAGTGCTCCATATCATCTAAAAATTCAAATAATGATGCTCTGTTTTCAAATTCCTCACGAGTTGTCGGAAGAGGCATAGCTCTAAATATACTTTTTAATTTATATAAATCCTTTATAAGTTTTTCTGCAGTGTTTTCTTCATATATTGAACGTGCTACTTTTTCTGTAAAATCTGCTATCATAATGGTTTGTTCATAGGTTTCAAAAAACTTTCTAAAACTTTTTATCATTCTTTTTATAACTTCAAACTGCCTTATTCTCATTTCCATATACTTTACATAATAGCTCATGTCTTTAGTAAAATAATTATTCAAGTTATCATAGGCACGTGATCTAGCATTATTTAATTTTTTTTCAAAACTTCTAATGGATTGTTTATTTCTTATATCAGTTTCTTCTCCCCTCATTGCTTCTGCCATTTTCATGAAAATATCTTTCATGGTTTTTTCAATATAAATTTGATCCTTTTTTATTTGGACTTCTATACTTGGCATATAAAGATTTAATATTAGAGCTACCCCAATTCCTATAAACATAAGCCCCAGCTCATTTCTCATCCAATAAATATCTGTAGATTTTTCTACTAGCAAATGAGTTACAAGTACCGAACTTACAACTATTCCGTCCTCAGCTTTTAACTTTACTGTTAAAGGTATAAAAGTTAATATAAAAATCCCAAAGGTTATTTCATTATACCCTAATATATTAAAAGCTAAAAAAGAAATACCTAATGCAAGTATAGATGCAATCACTCTTTTAATAGCAACCTGTAACGACTGTCTTTTAGTTGTTTGTATACTCAAAATAGTAATTATACCTGCAGCTACTGAATACTTTAATCCTATTTCTTTCGCTATAATCATAGCTAAAAATGCACCTACTGCAGTTTTTAATGTTCTATATCCAATAAAATTCATATTTCCTCCTTAATCATCCTACTAAAATATATTATAATAAGATGATTTTTATATAGCAAGGTATTATGTTGTAAATTATGTTAATCAAAATTTGCTTTGACTATGTTTTTAAGTTTAAATATAATATAATCATGCTTAAGCCAAAATTATCAAGGAGTGATTAAATGCTAAAAGAATTTAAAGAATTTGCTATGAAAGGAAATGTAGTAGATTTAGCAGTTGGTGTTATCATAGGTGGCGCCTTTAATAAAATAGTTTCTTCACTAGTAAATGACATAGTAATGCCTGTTATAGGTATATTAACCGGTGGAGTAAACTTTACATCTCTTAAGACAACTTTAAAAGCTGCTGAGGGTAACCACGCTGCTATAACTTTGAATTACGGACAATTTATACAAAACATTGTTGACTTTTTAATAATTGCATTTTCTATTTTTATGGTTGTAAAAACATTAAATAAATTTAGGCGTGAGAAAATTGAAGATGTTAAGCCAGTAGAATCGCCTACTCCTCCAGCTGATATTCAGTTGTTAACAGAAATAAGAGATTTATTAAAAAAAGAGGACATGCCAAATTCACTTGAGTAGAAACATAAAAGCATCAGGCATTAACCTGATGCTTTTTTATATCGAGATTAAGTCGTATGAGCCAAGTTCTGTATTAATATCTCTACCCATCTAACTCTTGTCACTTTTTAATACTTTCAAAAATTCTAACTCATCAATACATATTTATTAAATCTGCTGGAAACAATTAAAGATGAGGTGATAAATATGAATAATAACAATACAAACTCTAACAAAAATCTTGAGTTTGCTGCTTTACAAGAACAACAACAAAAAAGAATTAGAGAAGTAGAAAACCAATTTAACTCTGAATTTGGAACAGACTATTATTTAATGGCTATGAAAAAGGATTAATATTTTTTATCTGCCCCAAAATATATATTATAATTAATACATCATCAAATTTATAAAACACAAAAGCATCAGGCGTTAACCTGATGCTTTTCATGTTGCGACTAAGTCTATAAGCCGAGTTCTGTGTTAAACAGTCATCTATCTAGGCCTATCGTTACCAATAGGCTCAAGCGATACACCCGGAAGCGGGACGGGCAGCCCCATAATGCTTCCCTATTCGATCTTGCTCCAGATGGGGTTTACATAGCCGCATAGTCGCCTATGCGCTGGTGAGCTCTTACCTCGCCTTTCCACCCTTACCTATATAAAATAGGCGGTATATCTCTGTTGCACTTTCCTTCAGGTCACCCTGACTGGGTATTACCCAGCACCCTGCCCTACGGAGCTCGGACTTTCCTCTCCTGTGTTTCCACAGCAGCGACTGTCTGGCTTACTCGCGAATTCTATTATAACACATTGAACATAAAAATCAACCTATTTTTTAGTGGTAATATTATCTATTAGTTAAGAAGTATTATCCATAGCTTGAAAATCTATTTATTTCAATATCTTATTTATTTTCTGGTTTCTTATCAGAAAATAACATTCTCCCACAGTTATCACAAAATGTTATTTCGTTATCTTTATTTATATTATCTATTGTTACTGCTGATACCTCAATTTTGCATCCTTCACATATTCTATCATTTAACTTCACTGCTACTTTTTTATTTCTACTTTTTATTTCATCAAATATATCTAAATATCTCTCAGGTATGCTTCCTCTTATATTAGTAATTTTCTTTTCAATAAGCTTCTTATCTGTGCTAGCCTGATTCATTTTTTTGCTTTCTTTTTCCTTATAGTTATAAAAATCTTCTTTAATATTATCTAACTTATCTCTTAATACTTTTCTTTCCTCTTGTATTTTTTCTTCTCTCTCTAACATATCTATAATCTTATCATCTAACTCTACAAGCATCTTTTTATCATTATTTAGCTTATTGTTAATAATATCAATAAGCTTTAAATTGGATCCTGATTTATTATATAAGTTATAGTTTCCTTCTTCTATTTCCTTTTTTAAATTGTTTATATTGATATTAAGTTCAAGTATTTCTTGCTTTATTTGTTTTAATCCTTCATTTTTATTTATAAGTTCAATTTTCAAATTTTCAAATTCCTTCTTTAACTTTTTCAACTCATATTTATATGAATTATTATTTAAAATTTCATCACATTCACTGATTTTATTATACTCATTCTGTAATTCATAAATATTTTTATTTAAACTCATATCTTAGCCCTCCTTAAATATTAAATGATTGATATATTACTTTATCATGATTTGACTTACAATTTATATAATAAAAAACAAAAATGAATAGATATCCATTCGTTTGAACAGACACCTACTCATTTCTATTTATACTTATAAGGACATATAGTCTTATTTGATGGAATTATTTCTATATTATGTCCCATTAATTTTATTCTGTTTTTTAACCACTTTCCAACTATTTGCATACCTGGCCATTCTGTATGAAAATGACCTGCGTCTATTAGGCAAATCCCCTCTTCAGCCAAATCTGAAGCATAATGATATGTAGTATCCCCTGTGATTATACACTCTGCCCCTAATTCTTTAGCTTTTATCAAAAGGTCATTCCCACTTCCATTTATAACTGCTACTTTCTTTATTAGCTTTTTTTCATCTCCTATATATTTTAAAGATATTATATCCAAAGAATCTTTCACTCTATCGCAAAGTTCATCTAATGTAACTGGCATACTTAACGTAGCCATTCTACCCAATCCCGTAAAATTATCTGTACTATTCTTATTTGGACAAATAATTTCATAGTTTTTAAAGTCCAGTAAACTCATTATTATATCATTTATGCCATCCTTTGTTGCATCTAAATTAGTATGACTTGAATAAAGACTTATATCATTTTTTATAAGACTTATTATTTTCCTTCCTAAGATAGTCTCTGTTGTTATAGATGATGGTCTTTTAAAAAGTAATGGATGATGTGAAATTATAAGATTACAGCCTCTATCACTTGCTTCTTGAATAACATCTAAAGTACAATCTAAAGCTATTAAGATAGAAGTTACTTCCTTTTGTGCATCTCCTACCATAAGACCTACATTATCAAAGTCTTCTTTTAATTTTATTGGAGCAAATTCTTCGATTATATTTGCTATATCTTGTATTTTTAAAGACATTATCTCAACAACTCCTCCAATTTATAAATTTTTTCTTTAACTTCTTTTTTTCTGAGATTTGCTAGTGAAGAGTCTTCTTGTATATATTTAAGTATATTACTATACTTGTTTATCTTATATTGAATAAATTCATCTATTAATGGATGTTTTTTATTAATCAAATCTCGACTTACTTCATAAAAAATATCATTTTCAACAGAGTTTTCAATATTATTTATATCTTTCTCTTTATTTGCATATCTAATTTTTATTATCTCATAAAATATTTTTTCGTCAATACATAATTCTTCTTTTATAACTTCAAATCCATTATCATATATATACTTTCTTAAAACATCAGGATTTTGCACTGGCTGAAGTATTAAGTAATCTAAGGATTTAAATACTTCCATTCCACTTTCAATCAAATCTTTTATTAAGTGTCCTCCCATTCCTGCTATTATAGCCATATTGGCTTCTCCTGGAGTTATAACATCAAATCCAGAACCTAATCTAAGACTTATATTATCTTCTAAGTTTTCTAACTTTATGTTTTCTTTAGCCTTTTCTAATGGTCCTTTATTTATATCACAAGCTATAGCAAAATCACATATTTTATTTTTTATAAGATATATTGGAATATATCCATGATCAGTACCTATATCTGCTATAGTTTTACAGCTGTCTATCATATTACAAATAGTTCTTAGTCTTAAACTTAATTCCATATACACTTTCCTTTCTTCACTTTCCAACTTTTGAAAGAAATAAAGCACCCTAAGGTGCTTTATTAATATTAATCTAAATAATCCTTTAATTTTTTACTTCTACTTGGATGTCTTAATTTTCTTAAAGCTTTTGCTTCTATTTGTCTTATTCTTTCTCTTGTTACATTAAACTCTTTTCCTACTTCTTCAAGTGTTCTTGCTCTTCCATCATCTAATCCAAATCTAAGCCTTAACACCTTTTCTTCTCTTGGAGTTAATGTATCTAACACATTTATAAGCTGTTCTTTAAGCATTGTAAATGCTGCAGCTTCTGCTGGTGCTGGTGCATCATCATCAGGAATAAAGTCACCTAAATGGCTATCTTCTTCTTCCCCTATTGGTGTTTCAAGAGACACAGGTTCTTGAGCTATTTTCATTATTTCTCTTACTTTATCTACAGGCATTTCCATTTCCTTTGCTACTTCTTCTGGAATTGGTTCCCTTCCTAGTTCTTGTAATAGCTGTCTTGAAACTCTTATTAATTTATTTATAGTTTCTACCATGTGAACTGGTATTCTAATAGTTCTTGCTTGATCAGCTATAGCTCTTGTTATTGCCTGTCTAATCCACCATGTAGCATAGGTACTAAACTTAAAGCCTTTTCTATAATCAAATTTTTCTACAGCTTTTATAAGTCCTAAATTTCCTTCTTGTATAAGATCTAAAAATAGCATACCGCGTCCAACATACCTTTTAGCTATGCTTACTACAAGCCTTAAATTGGCCTCTGCAAGTTTTTTCTTAGCTGCCTGTTCTCCATTTTCTATTCTTTGGGCCAAGTCCATTTCTTCTTCTGAAGACAGTAATGGAACCTTACCTATTTCCTTTAAATACATTCTTACAGGATCATCTATAGCAATACCTTCGGGAATTGATAAATCTAACTCCTCATGTGGCACATCTGCATCTTGTATATCACCTATAACATCTATGCCCATAGATTCTAATACTTCATATATCTTTTCTATTTGTTCAGGACTTAACTCTACATCCTCTAATTCATCCATAACTTCTTTATAGGTTAAGCTCCCGCTTTTTTTCCCTTTTTCAATAAGTTTTTTTACAAGTTGCATCTTTTCATTTTTATCTTTCATTGTATATATGGCCTCCTTCCGCCCTTACTGCAAACCATTTAGCTGCTTCTGAACATTCATAAGTTCTTTAGCGACTTTCATGGATTCAGTTACATTACCATTAGCTTCATATTGTTTTATTCTTGACATTATTTCATTTTTTTTCTCTTCTAGCTTATATCTTTTTATTTCCCGTATACAATCATCTATAAGCAACTTATAATCTATTTCCCCATTGCTTATATCACTTTGAAGTATATTTACCCACTCCTTTATGATTTCAGACTTCTGACTATTTAATTCAACCTTACTTCCTATTTCTTCCAAAGGTAAATTTTCATTTTCTAGTATAGTATTAAATATATATTGATGAGACCCTAATATCATATCCTCTATTTCAATCCTATCCTTAATATAAGAAATTAATTCCCTCTTTTTTATACTTATCCTTATAAGAAGTCTCTCTGCCTTTATATACGTAGGTTCTATATATAATTTATTTCCCAAAATGGATTCAATATTCACTTCTCCTTGATTATTTCCATCCTTTTGGTGCTTTTTATTAACTATTTGATATAAAATTTCTTCACTTAATTTTACCTTAGTTGAAATCTTCTTTATATATTTATCCTTTTCTACTGGATGAAGATTTCTGATTACTTCAGTTGCTTCTTCTGTATATTTTACTACTTCTTGTGAGTTTTGAAAGTTGGTTTTTTCTTCTATCTTATCTAATTTATAATCTACAATTGGAAGAGCATCTTTTATTAAACTTACAAAGGCCTCTCTTCCGTGGTTTTTTAAATACTCATCTGGATCCTTTCCATCTGGAACTATAAGCACCTTAACTTCAAGTCCTTCATCCTTTAAAATATCAAGTCCTCTTAAAGTTGCATTTTGCCCTGCGGCATCTGCATCATATGAAATAATTATTTTATCTACAAATCTCTTCAACAGCTTTGCTTGAGATGGTGTAAGAGCAGTACCTAGTGAAGCTACAGCATAATTTATTCCATATTGATAAAGTGATATACAATCCATATATCCTTCTACAATTATAAGCGTTCTATCCCTAACATCCTTACTTGCAAAATTCAGTCCATATAAATTAGTTCCCTTGTGGAATATTGGAGTCTCAGGCGAATTTAAGTACTTAGGTTTAGAATTATCTAATACTCTTCCTCCAAAACCAATTACTTTATTCCTATAATCAAACACAGGAAATATTATTCTATTTCTAAATCTATCATAAAAAGTTCCTTTTTCACTTTTTATAATGAGCCCCGCGCTTAACATATCGAGTTCTGTATAACCCTTCCCTTTAAGAAATTTAATTAGCGAATCCCAACTCTCTGAGGCATACCCAATACCAAACTTATTTATTATTTGAGTAGTGACACCTCTCTTTGATAAGTACTGCATTGCATTTTTATTTTCTCTTAAATTATAAAAATAAAATCTAGCTGTTTCTACATTTATGTTATACAATTTCAAATTATTTTGTTGTTGTACATTATTGTTACCATGCGTTATAGTTATGTTCGCTTTATCTGCAAGAACCTGTACTGCATCTGTAAATGATATATTTCTGGTTTTCATAACAAAACTTATGACATTCCCAGCTTCACCACAGCCAAAGCACTTGTAGATTTGCTTATCTGGTGTTACAGTAAAGGAAGGAGATTTCTCATTATGGAATGGGCATAACCCAACATAATACTTGCCAGCTCTTTTCAACTTTACTGACTCTCCTATCACTTCTACTATGTCACTAGATTCTTTTACCTTTTGAACGACATCTTCCGATATCAATTATTTATTTCACCTAACCTTTTAATTATAATAAACTTTTATATGGTTTTGCAACAAAATATCCGTTTTATTTTATATATTCGACAAAAAGAATTATAATCCTTCTCCTAAATCAAATATTAGTGTAAGTTTTATATTATATTTATATATTCTGTAAAAATTCAAAATATCCTTCATATTTATATTTTTTATTTTCATTAGACACAAACATTATTTTTCCAATTAACGCGAGTTTTATACTAATAAATTACAATTTTAGGAACATATATTTGATTAAATATAATAAGGCAATAATCATCACTCATTCCTGATATGTAATCTGCAACTCCTCTATACAGTCCTTCTTCTTCTACAATCTTTAAATAAAATTCAGGCATCTTTTCGGGGTATTTTGTATAATATGTAAATACTTGCTTCAATACAAATTTAGCCTTATCTCTTTCTTCTTTTAATATAGATCCCTTATATATCTTTTCAAACATAAACTTTCTAAGTTCTATTAAAGCCTTTTCAACTTCCAAACTTAAACATACTTGTACCTTGTTGCCTTTTATATTATTTAAAGTATTATATACAAGATCTTTTACTAACGTATCTACTCTTTCTCCATGACTTGTTCCAAGAACTTTAAGAAGCTCTGGTGGTATTTCTTCTTCCTTTAAAAGTCCTGCTCTTATAGAATCGTCTATATCATGATTTACATATGCAATTTTGTCACTATATCTTACTACTTGCCCTTCTAATGTAAATGCTTTAGCCCCTTTTTCTGCCTTAGAAAAGCCGCTATGATTCAATATTCCATCTAAAACTTCCTTTGTTAAATTTAATCCTTTTCCCTGTCTTTCAATCTTTGTAAGTACTCTTATACTGTTTTCATTATGTCTAAATCCTCCTGGAAGTAACTCATTTAATACATCTTCACCATTATGTGCAAAAGCTACATGCCCTATATCGTGTCCTAAAGCTATCGCTTCAATAAGATCCTCATTTAAACCTATGGCTTTACCTATGGTTTTTCCTATTTGGGCTACTTCTAAAGTGTGAGTAAGCCTAGTTCTATAGTGGTCACCCCAAGTTTTTATGTATACTTGAGTTTTATGCTTAAGTCTTCTAAAGGACTTACTATGAATTATCCTATCTCTATCTACCATAAAACAAGTTCTTATTTCATCATTATTCTCATCACTTTCCCTCCCTTTGGAGTTTACAGATAACGAAGCCCCCCTTATTAAAATCTTACTTTCATTTTCTTCTATTGTTTCTCTAACTAACATATTCATCACCACTTTTATGTATTCTATAATAATACGCAAAACTCCTTTTATTTTTAGCAATATAGAAATTACTATGTATAATATTAAATTGTAAGTAATATCATTATAATAGATTAATAGATAAGGAGTGTTTATATGCCAAGCATGGCTTCAACATATAGTTATGATTTATTATCCGAAGAAAATATAAAAAAATCCGTACTTCCTTATTATAACCTGGAAAATTGCTCTATTGAGAGGGTAAAATTTAAAGATACAGATAAACAACGAGCCGTTTATAAAGTTTTAGATACAAATAAAAGCTACTGCCTTAAAAAAGTTTACTTTAATAAAGAAGACTTGTTATTTGTATACTCAGCTATAGAATGGCTTTATAGACACAATGTACTTGTTCCTAGAGTACTACCTACATACAATAAAAGTAGGTTTGTAAATTATAATGACATGCTTTTTATATTAACAGATTGGATTGAAGGTCGAAAATGTAGTTATGATGATGACTCAGATACCTTACTTTCTGCCTTAAATCTTGGAAGAATACACAGGTGTACAATAAACTTCAAACCTATCAAAGGAAGCAATTTACGCTCAGAATTTGAAGATATAACTATATCTACCTCTAAACATTTTGGTGATCTTTTAAACTGCTCAAATAAAGCATTTAGGTATAAGGATAATTTTTCAAGATTATTTCTTCAAAATTTTCATGACAACTTTTTACTTGCTAAAACTTCTCTTTCCATATCAAATAGCATAAATTTCAATAACTTAGGTGCTTCCTTATGCCATCTAGATTACGTAAATAAAAATATAATATTTGACAAAAACAACTCAATTTGGGTAATTGATTTTGATAAATGTAAGGTTGACTATTGCGTTCATGATATATCCTATTTTTTAAGAAGAATATTAAAACGCGATAAAACTAGATGGAATTTTGATTTGTGTATAAGATGCTTAAATATGTATGAAAAAATGCGCCCTTTAAATTTAGATGAATATAAATACATTTTATCATATTTAAGTTTTCCACAAAAGTATTGGAAAATTTCCAGAGATTATTATAATAATATAAGAAAATGTAATAAAACTTCTTTCTTTACATTGTTAAAAAAATCTGTAAATAAAACTGAAGAACACTGTGAATTTGTTTATGAATTTGCAAAATATATAGAAGACAAATTTCAAACTACAATAAATTAGAGCTAAGTCCTAAATATTTAGGACTTAGCTCTTTTAATGAGTTTATTTTCTTGGATTTTTCACTTGTGCTTGAGCTGCTGCAAGCCTTGCAACTGGAACTCTATATGGTGAGCAAGATACATAATTTAATCCCGTTTCATGGAAAAATTCCACTGAAGATGGATCTCCTCCATGCTCTCCGCATATTCCAAGCTTTATATCTGGTCTTGTTTTTTTACCTAATTCACAAGCCATTTCTACAAGTTTTCCTACTCCTTTTTGATCTAACTTTTGGAATGGATCAAACTCATATATTTTCTTTTCATAATAATCGTTTAGGAATTTGCCAGCATCATCTCTTGAGAAGCCAAATGACATTTGTGTTAAATCATTTGTTCCAAAGGAGAAGAATTCTGCTTCTTTTGCAATTTCATCTGCAGTTATAACTGCTCTTGGAATTTCTATCATAGTACCCACATGATACTTTAATTCTACTCCTGCTTCATGTATTATAGAATTTGCAACATTTACAACTATATCTTTTACATATTTAAGTTCTTTTACTTCACCTACAAGTGGTATCATTATTTCAGGAACTATATTAAATCCCTTGTCTTTCTTAACTTTTATAGCCGCTTCTATAACCGCTCTTGTTTGCATTTCTGCAATTTCTGGATATGACACACTAAGTCTACATCCTCTGTGACCCATCATTGGATTAAATTCATGTAAAGATTCAACCTTTGATTTCAAAGTTTGGAATGTTATTCCCATATCCTTTGCTAATTCTTCAATATCTTCATCTTCTGTTGGAAGGAATTCATGTAGTGGTGGATCTAAGAATCTTATAGTTACTGGTCTTTCTTCCATAGCCTCATAAATTCCTATAAAGTCTTCTCTTTGCATTGGTAAAAGCTTTTCTAAAGCTTTTCTTCTTTGCTCTTCTGTTTCTGATACTATCATTTCTCTTACCGCTGGAATTCTATCTTCATCAAAGAACATATGCTCTGTTCTACAAAGTCCTATACCTTCTGCTCCAAACTTAACAGCTTGAGCTGCATCTCTTGGAGTATCTGCATTTGCCCTAACTTTCATAGCTCTTATTTCATCTGCCCATGACATAAACGTTCCAAAATATCCGCTTATCTCAGGAGCTACAGTTTTAATAGCCTGACCGTATACATATCCTGTACTTCCGTCTAAGGATATATAATCTCCTTCTTTATACATTTCTCCATTTACTTCAAAGCATCTAGTACTTTCATGTACAACTATTTCTCCACATCCTGCAACACAACAAGTTCCCATACCTCTAGCCACAACTGCAGCATGAGATGTCATACCTCCTCTTACAGTAAGTATACCTTCTGATGCAATCATTCCTTCTATATCTTCGGGGGATGTTTCAACTCTTACAAGCACAACCTTTTCCCCTAATTCGTGATGTGCCTTTGCATCCTCTGCTGTGAAATATACCTTTCCACAAGCTGCTCCTGGAGAAGCTGGAAGTCCTTTAGCTATAACCTTAGCATTTTCTAGTTGATGTGAATCAAAGTTTGGGTGAAGTAATGTATCTAGCTGCTTCGGGTCAACTTTAAGTACAGCTTCTGTTTTAGTTATAAGTCCTTCTTCTACCATTTCAACGGCTATTTTAAGTGCTGCTTGAGCTGTTCTCTTACCATTTCTTGTTTGAAGGAAATATAATTTACCCTGTTCAATAGTAAACTCCATATCCTGCATGTCTTTGTAGTGATTTTCTAATCTATTAGCTATATCCATAAATTCTTTATAGCATTCAGGAAGATCTTCCTGTAATCTAGTTATAGGCTGAGGTGTTCTAATTCCTGCAACAACATCTTCACCTTGAGCATTTATAAGGTATTCACCAAAGATTTCTTTTTCACCAGTAGCAGGATTTCTAGTAAATGCAACCCCTGTACCTGATGTATCTCCCATATTGCCAAATACCATACTTTGAATATTAACTGCTGTACCCCAGCTGCCTGGAATATCATTTAATCTTCTATATACAATAGCTCTTGGATTATCCCATGATCTAAATACTGCAGTTACTGCTTCTATTAACTGAGCCTTAGGATCTTCAGGGAAATCTTCTCCCATTTCTCTTTTATAAAGAGCCTTGTATTTTTTTACTACTTCTTTTAAATCAGATGCTTTTAAATCCGTATCAAACTTAGCTCCTATAGATTGCTTAACCTCATCTAAAATATCTTCAAAATTTCTTTTCTCTATTCCCATAACTACATCAGAAAACATCTGTATAAATCTTCTATAAGAATCATATGCAAATCTTTCATTGTTAGTTAAATTGCTTAAAGCTACTACTGTATTATCATTTAAACCAAGGTTTAAAATTGTATCCATCATACCTGGCATAGAAACTCTTGCTCCAGATCTTACTGATACAAGAAGAGGATTTTCTATGCTTCCAAATTTCTTTCCTGTAATGTTTTCAAGATTTGCCATAGCATTAGAAATTTCATTTACTATTTCATCAGATATTTTTTTGCCATCTTCATAATATCTAGTACAAGCTTCCGTAGAAACTGTAAAACCTTGTGGTACAGGTATACCTAAATTAGTCATCTCTGCTAAATTAGCACCTTTTCCACCAAGTAAGTTTTTCATTGAGGCATTGCCTTCGTTAAACAGGTATACATACTTTTTGCTTTCCATTTATAAACAACCCCTTTTGTATGTTTATTTATCTATTTATTATATTAAAGAGCTTATTAATATACTCCTTAAATTCTTTTTATGAGTTTTCTCCCATTTTCACTAAAAGTTTTGTAATATTAGTTTTTGATATTTTACCAATGATTTTATAAGCTTCTTTTTTATCATTATCATCAACTTTCTTTACAACTGGCAAACTATCTACTTCATGCTCTATAATTTTTATAGCTGCTTCATAAGCACTCTCTTCTTCTTTTACAAATACTATATTAGGCATTCTAGTCATTATAATACCTACAGGTATCTTATGCATGTCAGTTCCTCCCATAGCAGACTTTAAAAAGTCTTTTCTTGAAACTGCACCTACGAGTAACCCATTATTTTCTATAAAAAGTGTACCAACATCATTTAAAAATAAATTTACTATAGCATCATAAACCATTGTAGATTCATTAACAACTACAGGACTTCCCATTACATCCTTTACCTGTATGTTTCTTATGTAATCATAAACCAAACTATAAGAGGGTTTCCTTGAATATATATATCCTACCTTCGGCTTTGCTTCTAAAATTCCTGTCATGGTGAGAATAGCTAAGTCTGGTCTTAATGCTGCTCTGGTAACACTTAGTTTACCTGCAAGCTGTTCACTAGTTATAGGTTCGTGTTCCTTTACTAATTTAATAATTTCTTCTTGTCTTTGTGATAGTTTAATTTATTTCACCCTCTTTCACACATAACCAACAATTATATGTATTATTTCCCTTTAATTCATAAATAGTATAACACTTTTATTTATATGTGTCTATTATTTTTTAATATTTTACGCATTTTGTTTCTATTTGCATATAAATTTGCCATTTAACAAGCTTAAAAAAATCAAAAGATTATAGTTTTATAATTTAGGATACATATATTACAAAGATACTCATTACATAAATTTTACCAAATCTTCATTTTTTATTCAACTGTTTTGCCTTTAAAACTAAAAGTCAGCAGATTTTTTCTGCTGACCTTTTTTATTACTTTTCCTTATTTTCCGAGTTACTTTCCTCGTCAATCTCTTCAAAGTCAACTGTATATGTGTATACATTATTATTTTCATCATTAGTATTACTTTTTTCACCAGTAAATTTATCTTTTACATTTAATGCACTATCTTGTACCTTAGATGCAGCATTTTGAGCCTTTTCTTTTACATCTTCCACAGTGGATTTCAATATTTTATTAACCACCTCAACGGTGCCATCCTTTTTAGTTATTTCTATAGTAATCTGTGTTAAGGCTGCTGCAAATACACCTAATGTAATGAGCGGTGCATAGATTAGACTTGGTATAGCTACTACAAGCCCTGCAGTTACTGGTATATCTAATAATACCTTCTCATCTTTTTTTATTCTTATTCTAGCAACATTACCTTTGCTTATAAGATCTTTTAACCATTTCACAAATTCATCTTTATTAGTATATAAATTTTCCTTTGGAGCTTTTTTACTTTCTTCAATAAATATTAATGCATCTACTACGTTTCCTTCAGACTTTTCTAAGGCTTCTCTTGCTTCAGCATAACTAACTCCAGTTCTATCTCTTACAATATCAATTTTTTCTAAAGTTATTTCACTCACTTTTTTCACTCCTTTTAATAAAGTTTAATGTTTCTAAACTCTTAGGTTTTCTAATATAACTTTGAGCTATAATAGCCCCTAACAATTTTTCAATTTCTTCTTTTAAATTAGAAGGTATTGTAACTCTATAGGATTTTTCCAGTGCTAAATTATTTAGATATTTAATAATATTATAAGCTGCAGGGCTTACCCTCATACCATTTAATTTTGGGCACTTAATACATACCCCCCCAAGATATTGAATACTAATATAATCTGCTGAACTTATAGGCTCTTTACATATCGAACACTTATGTAAATTAAGTCCATATCCTGTAGCTCTTAGTACATTCATTTCAAAGACTCTAGCTAATGTTTCTAAATCACAAGCATTATTCTTCATAAGGTAAAAAGCTGTTACAAGTTCCTTGAAAAGCTCTCTGTTACTTTCTTCCTCAGCCATGCTTATATCTATAAGTTCGCAAAGATATGAAGCATAGGATATAGTATCAAAATCACTTAAAATTCCTTGAAAAGAATCTATAATAGTACCTTCATTTAGTGTATACATACCCTTCCCTCTATAAAGTATATAATCACCATATGTAAATGTTAAAGTATTTGAGAAATACTTACTTCTATTTTTTTTAGCACCTTTAGCTATAGCAGAAACTTTCCCTAGTTTCTCTGTATAAAGCCAGATCAATCTATCTGATTCCTTATAATCTTGAGTTTTAAGTACTAGCGCTCTTGTCTGAAATATAGCCAGAAAATCATCTCCTTGCTATTTATATCCTAGCTCTCTTAATACTGTATTGTTATCTCTCCAGTCCTTTTTAACTCTTACCCAAATTTTCAAGTAAACCTTGCATTGTAAGAATGTTTCTAAGTCCTGTCTAGAGTATTGAGTTATCTTTTTTAACATCTCTCCATTTTTTCCTATTACTATTCCTTTGTGTGAATCTTTTTCACAAAGCATATCTGCATTTATCTCATATGCTCCGTTTTCCTTTTTCTTCATAGTTATAATATCAACACCTATTCCATGAGGTACCTCTTCTGATAAAAGTCTTAATGCTTTTTCTCTAATTGTTTCCGCAACTATAAATCTTTCCTGTTGGTCTGTTATCATATCTTCTGGATAATACATAGGCCCTTCTGGAATGTAATTTTTTACAATTTCCATTAATTTATCTACATTTTTTCCCTTAGCTGCAGAAATAGGTATAATTTCTGCAAACTTAAACTTTTCTGCATAAATTTGTAGCGTCTTCGCCACTCTTTCTTGAGTATTTTCATCTATTTTATTTACTACAAGAAATACAGGCACCTTTGCTGCTTCAAGCTGGTTTAATATATATTCATCTCCCTTTCCAAATTCTCCTTCTGGAGTAGTTAAGAAAAGTACTACATCTACTTCTTTCAAAGCGTCTGTAGCTACATTTACCATATATTCTCCAAGCTTATGTCGTGGTTTATGGATTCCTGGAGTATCCACAAATATTATTTGTGATTCCTTATCTGTAAGGATAGTTTGAATATTGTTTCTTGTAGTTTGTGGTTTACTAGATACAATGGACAGCTTTTCCTCCATTATATAGTTCAACAAAGTTGACTTTCCGACATTAGGTCTTCCTATTATTGTTATAAATCCTGATTTAAACATATATCCTCCTTCATTTGTTGAGGTCTTTTTTAGAAAATGATAATGGGAATATTTCACTAAACTTCTTTATTACAAAGTCATTTTTATTTTTTATTAAAATAACATCTATATCTTCAGATATAAATTCACTAATTACCTGCCTGCATATACCACAAGGCATTGTATAAGTTTCTATATCTCCAATCTCAGCTAAAGCTTTTATTTCTTTCTTGCCTTCAGAAATAGCTTTAAATATAGCTGTTCTTTCTGCACAATTAGTAGCTCCAAAAGATGCGTTTTCTATATTACATCCTGAATATATACTTCCATCTTCCATAAGAACTGCTGCGCCCACCTTAAAGTTAGAGTAAGGTACATATGCAAATTCTCTAGCATTTATAGCTTCTTCAATTAATTTATCATATTCCCCTTTCACTTTCCTCATCCCTCCAATTTCCATCTTAGTCCTTAAACAATTATATCATTTTATTTCATTACAGTTTAATTAATAAAATATTAAATCAATTCCCTTTAATATCTACATACTAGTTTACCCAAAAACCTTAAATAATAACAGAGTAATTAGTGTTCCAAATACCGCTCCTACTATAACTTCTATAATCGAATGTACTTCTGAGTCTACCCTGCTTTGAGCAACAATTATTGCTAAAAAAAAGCTTAAAATTATAGCTTCAACATCTTCAGTTATTAGGGCAATCATAGTTGCTATAGAAAAGGATATAGCACTATGACCACTTGGCATTCCTCCCTTTAACGGAGTGCCCTCACCAAATATAGCTTTTACAATTAAAGTACTTATAAGTACAATAATAAAAATTATAAATATAGTATATGGATTAGAGTTTTTAATTTTATTAATCACCATAAAATTTATATATACAAGTTTGCTCCAAAATATAATATAACCCACTGCTAAAGCATTTATAGCAGTAACTAAAACTGCCCCTGCTGCTACATTTTTTGCAATTTTAGCTAAAGGGTGATAGTAATTGGTTGTAGCATCTATAGAAGCTTCAATAGCAGTATTTATAAGTTCTGCAGTTATTACCATTGTAACTGATAAAAGTATTATTAAAAGCTCTGTCTTACTTATATCATAAAAAAAGCAAATAGTGAGAACTGCAAGAGCTGCTATCATATGTATTCTCATATTTCTTTGGGTTCTTACCGCATATAGTATACCTTCGATTGAATAATTAAAGCTATCTAATAATTTTTTCACACTTTTCATTCAGGCACCTACTTTTAGTATATTATCTTGTTAATTGAAACTTACTCAAAATTTCCTCTTCCCTCTTTCTCATTACCAACTTTTCTTCTTCATCCATATGATCATATCCTAAAAGATGAAGCACAGAATGTATTGTTAAATAACAAGCTTCTCTTAGAAAAGAATGTTCGTATTCTTCGCTTTGTTCCAATGCCTTTTCTAAAGAAAGAACTATGTCTCCAAGTACTAACTTTCCATCATCTAAATATATAGGTGAAAACTTATACCCTTTATATATTTCTTTAAATACCTTCCCATCACTGTACTCAAGCATAGGAAATGAAAGTACATCTGTTTCTTTATCTATTCCTCTATTGTCCAGATTTATTTCTCTTATTTCTTCATTATCTACAAATATAACACTTACTTCGTAATCTATATTTACTTCCTCTTCCTTTAGTGCATAATCTATTATACTTTCTATAGTATTTTGTAGTTCCTTATTTACTTCTACTTTATCTTGACTATTTTCAATATATATCATTTTCTTTTATCACTCCCGTTAATTTTATTATCCCACTTATCTGTAGGGTATTCTATTCTTTGATGATATATGCCCATTAGTACTTTTACAAAGGTTTTCTTTATCTTTTCTATTTCTTTTAAAGTTAAGTCACATTCATCTAATTGACCTTCATTTAATCTTGCTTTAACTATATTGTTTACCATTTCTTCTATTTTCCCTTTAGTTGGCTCGCTTATAGATCTTACCGCTGCCTCAGTACTATCTGCAAGCATTATTATAGCTGCTTCTTTAGTTTGAGGCTTTGGACCCGGGTATCTAAAACTTTCTTCATTAACTTCATCTGGATTTTCACTAGAGTTTTTTGCAGTTAGATAAAAATACTTTACTAATGTTGTACCATGGTGCTGTTTTATTATATCCTGGATAACTGAAGGTATCTTATAATCCTTGGCTAATTCTTCTCCATCCTTTATATGGGAAGTTATTATCAACGTACTTAAATTCGCAGAAATCTTATTATGTGGATTATCATTTCCTATTTGATTTTCCTTAAAGAAATAAGGTCTTTTTATTTTCCCTATATCATGATAATAAGAAGCTACTCTTGCAAGCACTGGATTCCCTCCAACTTCTTCGGCTGCAACTTCAGACAAATTTCCAACCAAAATGCTGTGGTGATAAGTACCAGGAGCCTCCATCAAAAGCCTTTTAAGTAACGGATTATTGGGATTAGAAAGTTCTAGAAGTTTTATAGTGGTAACTATGTCAAACGTACTCTCAAAGAAGGGCAGAAACCCTATAGTAAGTACACCTGAAATTATGCCTCCTGCTAAAGTAAAGAATGCCTTTCTAGCAACCTCTGCTATATTATCACTTAAAAGTAATCCTAAAGAAAACGAAAAAATAACATTTATTACGGCTATATACAATGAACAATATAATATGTCATTTCTTTGTTGCATTTTCCTAAGTATTACAGAGCCAAGTATTGCATTAACTATAGCGAGCAATGTAATTTCAGCATTAAATCCTACAGCACAACTTATAAACACACAGTTAAAACCATTTATTATTAAAGATATTTTCCTATCTACCAATAGCAAAGTAGTAATCATAGGTACAAAGGCAAAAGGAATTAAAAACGGCTGAATATTAAGCGATCTTGCAATAGCAACAGCTAAACAATTCAATATACCAATTAATATAATTTTACTATTATCTTCATATATTTCATTTTTAAACTTATATGCATAAAACCACTGTAAAGACAGTATCAAAAACACAAATATGCCCATATTGATGTATATATACCATTTATGGCTATCCTTAGTGTTAAGCAATCCTAATTTTTCCAAAATGTCTAATTGTGTCTTTGTTACTGGTTCTCCTTCTTTAACTATTGTTTGATCTTTTTTTATAACAATAGGAGGTTTTTTCCTAATTTCCTCCCTAAGCTCTTCAGTTTTTTCTTCATTATAAAAAAAGTTAGGTTTAATTTGCTTATATGCGATTGATATAACTAAATTCTTCAGTATTTTCTTCGGTAGTGTTGAAGAATTTACCTTTACATTTATAAATTCTTGAGCCTTTTTTATATCTTCTTGATTGCTTTTCTGCTTGTTATCACTTATATTTATATTGTCATAAAGCTCCGACATTACGCCAGTTAAAAAACTTTGTATTACTTTAATTTCTTCTTTATTTAAGGATAGTAATGATAAATAATCTTCTTCTTCTAATGTTATCTTGGAAGCAGCCCTTAAATTTTCTACTTTCTCATCGTTTTCATAAGCACTATCCTTCAAGGTATACACATTATTAAGCAATTCATTAATATCACTTAACACTTGAGTTTTAACTTCAGGATTTTTATTATATTGAAGCGGAACCGCTTGTAATGCTTGCTGTATCTTAGTTTTAGTTGCAGCTTCATCTATAATTTCTCTTGGTGCCTTTATATCTACTTTTGCTATATCCCCTTCTTGTAAACTATACTTTTGTGTTACTAATGATGTCACTAATACAGAATATATAAAAATAAAAATACAAAAGAAAATTGCTATTCTATTTGTATTCTTATTCTTATATAAATTTCTTAAATTAATTTTAATCATGAATTACCATCCCTTTGATGTTAATTATTTTTCTCTTGTGATGCAATATTTTCTTCCCCTACAACAAGTACTCTAAGAATTATAAACTCATTTTCTGCTTTCTCTTCTACAATCTCGTCTACTACTTCAGTGTTTTTATCTAAAGATTCTTTAATTTTTTTTATCATTTCTTTAGAATAATTATCTATAACTTTCTTCTTATCGATAGTCTTGTTTTTTTCTTGAATTTCAAAACATTCTTCTGTTATAAAAAAACCTTTTTTATTTACTATTTTATCATAATTTGAAAAGTTATTCATTTCCTTTTTCAAAAATATCTTTTTATTTCCTATTTGCATATATATATTTTTAACTTTATTCCCAGTTCTCTCTTTTATCTTTTCAACAACCGGTATTTTTTTCATATCTTCGTAAAAGGTTCTTGCTATCACATGCCCTTTAGCAGGTACTTGATATATATTTCCTTCCCTTCCTTGTTCCCCTTTTACAAGAAGCTGTCCCTTTTTGACTACATCCCCTCTTTTAACTAAAGCCGTACCCGAAGTAGTATATACTCTTACTACCTCCCCATCTTTTATAGCTACTAAATTACCAGGAGTAGTTTCATGTACAAGCATTGGAGGAGTGGCTCTTTCTGATGCCACAACTTTAAGCACAGACCCCTCTACTCTAACCCTCACCCACAAAATTTCATCATTATCTTTTGTTAACCTTTCTTCTATAATCCCCATATTCAAATTCTTTTTTCTAATTCCTTCTTTTATCCCATAACTTGCAAGTTCTCTTCTGAGTTCATAGGGCGAAAGTCTTTTTTCTGTAACTACGTCTATCTTCCATATAAAGGTAGATAAGTAATATAGTATACAAACAAAAAATATTGTGCCAAAAATTAATGCATTTCTTTTTCTCATTCTTATAAATAAAAATGCTAACCCTTTTCTTTTTATTACCTTTAACTTAGTATGTGTTTTCTTTGATATTTTGTCTAACTTGAGATAATCTTTTAATGAAATCTCTAAAGATACAGTTGTTAAATCTTTTTTTCTTATATTTTTTACTCCTATGTTATTTTTCCAAAGCAGGTTTATAAATTTTTCAATATTTAAGGATTGGGCTTCAATTTCAATGCTACTTCTTTTATAATTTTCTAAATTTATTTTAATCATTTTTTTCATACACTATGGATTTAAATTTTCCTTTAAGGGTTATGGTACTCCCCCCTAAGAAAGGTATTTCAAAATCACTGCCGTATATACACACCAATCCAACCCTTGATTTAATTTTAACCTGCTTTTCATCGAAAACAACTATTCCTTTATGATTTTCTATTATTATTTCATTATCCCCTGTTATTATTATTTTAGGGAAATCCATCACTATATCTCTTGGCAAGTCCAGTTTTTCAGCTAGTTCATTTTTAGTCTTATCTATTCTTTCCTCCATATCTTTCTCCTAAAAATACTTTCATATTAATTTATGAATGTTAAGAGAAGGTTATGATTTATATATGTAAAAAAAGGCTGAGTTACCTCAGCCTTTATGTTAATTCTATTTATTTAGAAGCTCTTTTACTATCTCACTAACAGCTTTCCCGTCTGCTCTACCCTTAGTTTTAGGCACAACTACGGCCATTACTTTGCCCATATCTTTTATACTATTTGCCCCAACTTCTTCAATTACCTGTAAAATGATACCTCTTACTTCTTCATTAGTTAATTGCTGAGGAAGGTAACTTAACAAGATTTCAATTTCTGCTTTTACGCTATCAACTAAATCCTGCCTATTTCCTTTTTCAAATTCAAGCATAGCCTCACGTCTTTGTTTAACTTCTCTAGCTAAAATATCGACGATTTCATCATCTTCAAGAATTCTTCCATCAGTCTTTTCACCTAGTAGTATAGCTGATCTAGCCGTACTAATAGTATTTGCTTTAAATTTGTTACCTGATTTTAAAGCTTCTTTCCAATCCTGTTGTAGTCTTTCTTTTAGGGCCATAATTAGTACCTTCTTTCAAAAGAAATATTACTTAAACTTTCTCTTTCTAGCAGCTTCTGATTTTTTCTTTCTTTTTACGCTTGGCTTTTCATAATGTTCTCTTTTTCTTACTTCAGAAAGAACACCAGCTCTAGCGCATTTTTTCTTAAATCTTCTTAATGCATTTTCTAGTGATTCATTTTCTCCAACTTTTATTTCTGACATTGATCTCCCTCCCTCCGCTATTTCAATTTAATTTAAAAAATTGAACAGGTAATTCGTGGGTCGCATAGCACATATTCTATTATATAATACTATTTAAGATACTGTCAACAATTTCATTTAATGTTTGAAATCTTTTTATCCTGGTGGCCACTGTAGAGTTCTTCCGCCTAACAAATGAAAGTGAATATGTTCTACTGTCTGCCCTCCATCTTTTCCACAGTTAGTAACAACTCTATATCCTCTATCAGCTAAATCAAGCTTTTGCGCTATATCTTTTACTGTCATAAATATATGAGATATTATTTCGCTATTTTCTTTTGTAAGATCATTTACGTTTTCTATATGATTTTTGGGAATTATAATCACGTGCACTGGCGCTTCGGGGCTAATATCTTTAAATGCTAAAACCTTGTCATCTTCATATACCTTTTGTGAAGGCACTTCACCTTTTACTATTTTGCAAAATATACAGTTCTCCATTATTTCACCTCCTGCATGATTTACATGATTTGCATGATTTATAGAAATCTTTGATTTCGTCATAAATCAGCACATCTCAAGTACTTGAGATGCTTCCTTATAGTTAAATGTTACATTTATTATATCTCAATCTACATAATATTTCCAATAATATATTCATCTTTTACTTCAATAATTTTTGTATCTAATATTTTTTCATCTATCTGAACTTCAGATTTTGATATTACCTTTATATAATTTGGGGTGTATCCCTCATATAAATCATCATTTCCATTAAATTTTTGCTCATAAAGAACTTTGAAATTCACTCCAATAAACTTCTCCATAAATTCTTTTTCATTTTGTCTATTTAATTCTATTAGTTTAGCACTTCTTTCATCTTTTATAGTTCCATCTACTTGGTTTGGCATGTGCTCTGCCTTAGTTCCCGTTCTTGGACTAAACTTAAATATATGCATCTTTGAAAGCTTAATTTCACTTAAAAACTCATACGTCTTATTAAATTCTTCTTCCGTTTCTCCTGGAAATCCTACTATTATGTCAGTAGTTATAGAAACATCAGCTATGGACTTTCTTAATCCTTCAACTATATCCTTATACTCTTTAATAGTATATTTTCTATTCATTCTTTTTAAAGTTTCATCACATCCACTTTGAAGAGATAAATGAAAATGAGGGCAAAGCTTATTTAACTTAGAAAGTCTTTCTATTATACCTTCTGTGAAAAATTGAGGATCTATAGATCCTATTCTCACTCTTTCTATTCCGTCTACTTTATCAATTTCTTCTAATAATTTAACTAAATTCCAACCTTCACCAATATCATCTCCATAACAAGCTATATGTATACCAGATAAAATAACTTCTTTAAATCCATGATTTGCAAGTCTATGTACTTCTTCCATTACCTTTTCGGGATTTTTACTGCATACCGCGCCTCTAGCAAATGGAATTAAGCAATATGAACAAAATCTATTACATCCATCTTGAATCTTTAAAAAAGCTCTTGTTTTATCTTGATATTCTTCTATATTTAATTCTTCAAATATATTATTTCTGAGAACATCAGCTACTTCTACAATTTGACTTTTCTTATCTAAAAATTTTCCTACAAGTTCTGCTACTTCGCCCTTATTTCTAGTCCCTACTACTATATCTACTCCTGGAATCTCAGCCACCTTATCTGGTGCAATTTGAGAATAACATCCAGCAACTACTATAACAGCTTCTTCATTAAGTCTTCTAGCCCTACTTATCATTTGACGGGATTTTTTATCTCCCATATTTGTAACAGTGCATGTGTTTATAACATATACGTCGGCGCACTCATCAAAGTTTACTAAATCATATCCCGATTTCATGAATTTTTCTGTCATAGCTTCTGTTTCATATTGATTTACTCTACAACCTAAGGTAGTAAATGCAACTCTCATTAAATATTTCCTCCTAAATCTCCTAATTCATACATAATTAAAGATGCGGCTACAAACCCTGCTGTTTCAGTTCTAAGTATTCTAGGTCCTAGTGTCACTATAAAAGCACCCATATTCTTTAGCTTTTCTATTTCACTTTCCTCAAATCCGCCCTCTGGTCCTATTACAATACCTACATTTTTAACTTCATCTTTAATTATGCTATCTACTACTTTTCTTACTCCGTATCCTTTTTCATTTTCATAAGGCACTATAACTAAATCCATGTCTTTTAACTCAGCTAATGCTTCATCAAATTCTATGGGTTCTCTTACTTCTGGAATAATAGTCCTCTTACTTTGCTTTGCTGCCTCTAATGCAATTCTTACCCATCTATCTACCTTTTTAAATTGTCCAATTTCCCCTTTTACAACTACTCTATCTGTAATTATAGGCGTTATTTCCTTTATGCCAAGCTCACAATTCTTTTGTACTATTAAATCCATTTTAGTAGATTTAGGCAGTCCTTGAAATAAAAAAATGTTAATAGGTGCTTCATTATTTATAGAAAGCTTTTCTTTAATCTTTACTATTACTTGACTTTTATTTACTTCCTCTACTATACCTAAATATTCTTCTCCATTACAATTATTAATGCTTACTTCTTCTCCTGCCTCAAGCCTTAATACTTTATATATATGCTTCACATCTTCTCCTTCAATTACAGCCTGATGCATATTTACATTTTCTTTAGGAACAAAAAACTTATGCAAATTCAACACTCCTTAGTTACATTTTGCAACAATACAAACCCATTCTCCCTCAGTATTTTCTTCTATTATTTCAAATCCACTTGACTTTAACTTATTTATTACATCTTGCTTTCTATCTTTGATTATGCCAGATGAAATGAAATATCCATCCTTCTCTATAAAACTCTTCACCTCATCAGTTAAAAATATTATAATATCTGCTATTATATTAGCAACTACTATATTTGCTTTTCCATTAACTACATCCATCAAATTTCCATGAAGTATTTCTATATTATCTACTTTGTTAAATGATATATTTTCTTTCGCAGATTTTACAGCTACAGGATCTAAATCAACACCTATAACCTTATTAGCCTTAAGTTTTGCTGCGGCAATAGCAAGTATTCCAGACCCTGTTCCTATGTCAAATACCGTTGAATCCTCTTTAACATACTTTTCTAATGCCTTCACGCACATGCGCGTGGTTTCGTGAGTACCTGTACCAAATGCCATACCTGGATCTAAATCTATAACTAATTCTTCTGGGCTTGCCTTATATTCTTCCCATATAGGCCTTACTACTACTTTTTGTCCTATTTTTGTAGGCTTATAATATTTCTTCCAGTTATTTTCCCAATCAGCTTCATTTACTTTAGTTACAGTAACTATTCCCTTTCCCTTGTCTATTCCATATGTATGTAAATTGCCTATACTTTCTTTTATGTATGATATATATTCTTCAAAACTTTCATCATCTTTATAATACCCTTTAATTACAACGCCATCTTTTACAATAAGCAATGTCTCATCAAAATAATCCCAATCTCCAGGATGATTTTTCTTATATTCTATATCTTCAGGGTCCTCAATTGAAACTCCCTTTACTCCTGTATTATACATTATTCCAGCCACTGCTTCCGTAGCTTCACTGCTAGTTATAATGCTTACCTCTAACCAATCCTTATCTTCATTATGCATAATAAAATACCCTCCAATTTTTATTCTCCTAAATTACTTATCAATTATACATTATTGACCTACTTTTTTAAAGTAAACAGTCTTTAAAAAAATGCGAAGCATTTTTTTAACAATCAGTATGCCAGTAGCCAGTTACCAGTTACGGAGGTTTTGCAATGCAAAACAACATTTTTCTGGTCACTGAATACTGGTCACTGGTTACTAAAAATCGCTTCGCAATTTTTATTTAAAAAATTTCTTTAAAAACCCTTCTTTTTCAGAACTCTTTATTTCACCGCTAGCTTCCATATAAGCAACTAGTGCTTCCTTCTGCTTTTGATTTAGGGATTTAGGTATATCAACTACTACATTTACGTATTGATCTCCCCTTCCTCTTCCATTTACATGCGGAACTCCTTTTCCTTTTAGTCTAAATACCGTACCTGGCTGAGTTCCTGCTGGAACAGTATACTTAACCTCTCCATCAATAGTTTTCACCTTAAGTTCTGTTCCAAGTGAAGCCTTGCCAAAACTTATATGTGTATCCACATATATGTCATCTCCCTTTCTTTTAAAGAACGAATGTGGCATTACCCTTATTGCAACATATAAGTCTCCTGGAGGCCCGCCATTTACCCCTGCTTCTCCTTGTCCTCTTATAGGAATAACATTCCCAGTATCAACTCCAGCTGGTATATTAACTTTTATTTTTTTAGATTTTCTTAATATACCCCTACCTTTACATTCTGGACATGGATCTGTAACTACAGTTCCTTTACCATTACATTCATCACAAGTATTTACACTTACAAAACTTCCAAGTGGAGTATTTCTTTGCACCTTAACTTGACCAGTGCCTCCACACTTAGTACAAGTTTTAGAATGACTCCCTGGTTTAGAACCACTACCCTTACAAGTTTCACAAGTCTCACTCTTTGTTATATTTATTTCTTTTTCTATTCCAGTCATTGCTTCTTCAAAAGTTAAATTTATAGCATATTCTACATCGTCACCCTTTTGAGGTCCATTTCTTCTTCTACCTCCACCAAAGCCTCCAAAAAATGAATCAAATATGTCTCCAAAGCCTCCAAAACCTGAAAAATCAAAGCCAGATGGATCAAATCCTCCTCCATTAAAGTCTGTAGTTCCAAATTGATCATATTGAGCTTTCTTTTGTGGGTCCGAGAGTACTTGATATGCTTCATTTATTTCTTTAAACTTTTCTTCAGCTTCTTTATCTCCCTGATTTTTATCAGGATGATATTTTATTGCTAGTTTTCTAAAAGCTTTCTTTATATCTTCTTCACTTGCACCTTTTTGAAGTCCTAGTATTTCATAAAAATCTTTTTTAGCCATATCTTTACCACCTTTAATGAATTGAAATATCGAAATTAAAAATTTCCATAAATCATGTAACATAAATATTCAGATGGAGAATACTCCCCATCTGAATTAAATTACAATTTACTTTTATATTATATGTCAATTATATACTATTTGTCATCTTCTACTTTATAATCTGCATCTACTACATTATCATCTTTAGGACCATTTGCTCCAGCACCTGGATTTCCTCCAGCCATATTTGGATCAAATCCAGCACCTTCTGCGCCTTGATACATCTTAGATGAAACTGCATAAAACGCTTGTGTTAATTCTTCAGTAGCCTTTTTAATTGCTTCTAAATCTTCTTTTTCTTTAACTTCTTTTAAAGCATTAAGCTTTGCTTCTATATTAGATTTATCTTCTGCTGAAACCTTATCTCCTAAATCAGCTAATGCTTTTTCAGTTTGATACGCCATTTGGTCCGCATTATTTCTAACTTCAATAGATTCTTTTCTCCTCTTATCTTCTTCTTCGTATTGTTTTGCTTCATTAACTGCTTTATTTATTTCATCTTCTGATAAATTAGTTGAAGCCGTAATTGTAATGTTAGCTTCTTTTCCTGTTCCCTTATCCTTAGCAGAAACATTAACTATACCATTAGCATCTATATCAAATGTAACTTCTATTTGTGGGATTCCTCTTGGAGCTGGTGCTATTCCTGAAAGCGTAAATCTTCCAAGAGTCTTATTGTCTCCTGCCATTTGTCTTTCCCCTTGAACTACGTGGATTTCAACAGAGGTTTGACTATCAGCAGCTGTAGAGAATACCTGACTCTTTCTTGTTGGAATAGTTGTATTTCTTTCTATTAATGCAGTTGCTACTCCACCTAGAGTTTCAATTCCAAGTGTTAATGGAGTAACATCAAGAAGTAATACATCTTTCACATCTCCAGTTAAAACTCCAGCCTGTATAGCTGCACCAACTGCTACGCATTCATCTGGGTTTACTCCCTTAGAAGGTTCTTTTCCAGTAAAGTTTTTAACAGCTTCCTGAACAGCTGGTATTCTTGTAGATCCACCTACAAGTATTACCTTGTCAACGTCCCCTATGCTTAATCCAGCATCACTTAGGGCTTTTCTCATTGGTTCTATAGTAGCATCTACTAAATCATGAGTTAATTCGTTAAATTTAGCTCTTGTTAAATTCATATCTATATGCTTTGGACCAGTTGCATCAGCAGTGATAAATGGTAAGTTTATATTAGTTTGCATTGATGAGGATAATTCTATCTTTGCTTTTTCTGCTGCTTCCTTTAATCTTTGAAGAGCCATTTTATCATTTCTTAAGTCTATACCATATTCTGCCTTAAATGTATCTGCTATATGATTCATAACTCTTTCATCAAAGTCATCACCACCAAGTTTTGTGTTACCATTAGTGGATTTAACCTCAAATAC
Source organism: Clostridium pascui (assembly GCF_016908015.1). Taxonomy (GTDB): domain Bacteria; phylum Bacillota; class Clostridia; order Clostridiales; family Clostridiaceae; genus Clostridium_AK; species Clostridium_AK pascui. The sequence continues at coordinate 687,256 of NZ_JAFBDB010000002.1, read as the reverse complement.
CCCATCACCAAGTTCAAGTATAGATACATCAAATGTACCGCCACCTAAATCATAAACAAATATTCTATGATTTTTATCCATCTTATCAAGACCATATGCTAAAGCTGCAGCTGTTGGTTCATTTATTATTCTTAAAACTTCAAGTCCAGCTATTTTCCCTGCATCTTTAGTTGCCTGTCTTTGACTATCATTAAAATATGCAGGCACTGTAATTACCGCCTGTGATACTTTCTCTCCTAAATATGCTTCAGCATCTGCTTTTAACTTTTGAAGCACCATAGCTGAAATTTCTTGAGGAGTATGGTCTTTTCCATCTATATTAACCTTATGATTTGTTCCCATATGTCTTTTTATAGAAATTATAGTTTTATCAGGATTTGTTATAGCCTGTCTTTTAGCCACCTGTCCTACTAGTCTTTCTCCATTAGCTTGAAAAGATACAACTGATGGTGTTGTTCTAGCTCCTTCTGCGTTTGTTATAACTACAGGCTCTCCACCTTCCATAACTGCTACACAAGAGTTTGTAGTTCCTAAGTCTATACCTATTACCTTTGCCATAGTATTTTTTACCTCCTTATAAATCAAACAATATAATATTTTTATATATGAATATTAAATAGAATTTCTATTTAAATTTTAATTAACAACTTTTACCATGCTGTGTCTTATTACTTTGTCTCCTCTTTTATATCCCTTTTGAAATACTTCAACTATTTCATTATTGCCATAATTCTCGTCTTGTATATGCATTACAGCTTCATGATAATTAGGGTCAAATCCATTATCTATACTGATTTCATCCACACCTAGCTTTTCAAGTGATCCTTTAAATTGCTTTAGTGTCATTTCAACACCCTTCTTTAAATCTTCAAAACTTCCCTCAGCACTTACAGCTCTTTCTAAATTATCAAGTACTGGAAGCATATATTTTAAAACATCGCTGCAAGCATCTGTATATATTCCTTCTTTTTCTTTAGAAGTTCTTTTTCTGTAATTATCATATTCTGCTATTGTTCTTAAAAGTCTTTCTTTGAATGTTTCTAATTCACTACTTAATTTATTATTCTCATTTAAAATGTTAGAATTCTTTTCTTTCAATTCTTCTATACTTTCCCCTTCAAATTCTTCGTCAATTTCCTCAAATTCCTTATCTTCTTTTATTTCAGCTTCTTCTAAGGATTCATCTATTTTCATATCTTCTGAAAATACCTTATCTTCATTATTAAAATCCTCTTTTTTAATTTCTTCCATTTGACTGCCTCCGTTTCTTACTTTTATATTAAGGTAATTTAAACCTAATTTATCTTATATAGTCATCTGTAAGGGTTTTATTTAATTCATTCACAACTGCTGCTAAAATAGAGATAACCTTATCATAAGGCATTCTTGTTGGTCCTATCACTCCTATAGAGCCCAACGGACGCCCTCCAATGCTATAAACTGCAGAGACTATGCTGCACTCCTTAGCATCTTCCAAAAAGTTTTCTCCTCCAATTTTAATATCCATACTTTCAGTAGAATTTATTAAATCATTTATTTTCTTCTTATTATCAATTAATGATAAGAACTCCTTAGCTCTTTGTATGTCGTTATATTCAGGGTAATGAAATATATTAGTAGTTCCTTCAAAATAAATATCAGAAGACCCCATACTATTTAAACTTTCATATATAACTGGCATAATAGAATTAAATATCTCTTCATACCCAAATAAATCATTTTTTAAATTATCTATAACTTCTATATTAATTTCTTCTATATTTAAATTACTTAATCTTATATTTAATAAATTATTAATTTTAACTAATAATTCTGTATCTATAGACTTTGTCATCCTTATTAAATTGTTTTTTATTATTCCTGTATCTATCACAATTACTGATAGGATATTATTGTTATCAATGTGTATAAGTTGTATAGATTTAATCTTGCCTTTTCTAAATGATGGTGCTTTTACTACTGATGTAAGTCTTGTAAGTTCCGCAAGTAAATATGATGCTTCTTTTATTACCTTATCTATTTCGTGTAGTGTAGATTTTATTATATGCTTTTTTATAAATTCTTCTTCTTCATAGGTTACACGCGAAACCTGCATTAATTTATCTACATATAACCTGTATCCTTTGTCAGAAGGCTTTCTTCCTGAAGAACTATGAAGTTGCTCTAAATATCCCATTTCCTCAAGATCAGCCATTTCATTTCTTATGGTAGCAGAACTTATACCTAGATCATACTTTTTAGCTATGGTCCTGGAACCTACAGGCTCTGCTGTATCTATGTAATCAAGTATTATAGCCTGAAGTATTTTTATTTTTCTCTCATCCATTTCCATAATATCACCTCTTTTATTAGCACTCACTCCTGTTGAGTGCTAACTGCTATGATTAAAAAATATCATTATCGAAATCATTTGTCAAATTAATTTAATTTTAAATATTAAAGAAATATAGGTAATTATCCCTTATAAATTAATTTTTAACTATATTTCTTTCAAAATCTCTTCTTTATTACTAATACTTATTAATTTCATTTTAAACAGTTAATATAAAATCACTCATAATCATATTCGAAACCTCTATTCCTCTAGGGGATAGATATAATTTATTATCTTCTAATATAAGTAATTTATCTTTTAAATATTTATCTATTATTTTTCCATAAACTTGGTATATATTTTTATTAAATCTCTTTTGAAATTCATTTATATCTACTCCATTTATTTTTCGGAGGCCCATAAACATAAATTCTTCCATATCATCTTTTAAAGTATTATGATTAATCTCTAGCTTAACTTCCTCATTATTATTTATTTTTTTTATATACTCTTTTATACTTTCTACATTTTTATATCTGTTATGATTTATATATGAATGAGCAAATGCTCCACAGCCAATATACTCATCTAAATTCCAATACACCAAATTATGTATGCATTCTTTTCCAGGCTTTGAGAAATTTGATATTTCATATTGATTATATCCATTTTCATGTAGTTTATTTTTAATCTTTGAATACATTTCTCTCTCTACTTCTTCACTTGGTAAAGTCAATTCATCATTTTCATACTTAGTATAAAACGGAGTCCCTTCTTCAATTATTAAACTATAGCATGATATATGCTCAGGATTTAATTTAATTATTTCCACTAATGTTTCACCTATTTGTTCTAACGTTTGATTTGGGAGACCAAACATTAAATCTATATTTATATTATCAAAATGAAGCTTTCTTGCCTCCTTATATGTTTCCAAGAAGTCTTTTAATTTATGTATTCTTCCAATACCTTGCAGTAGCTCATTTTGCCATGCTTGAAGTCCTATACTTAATCTATTAACGCCCATTTCCTTAAACCTACAAAGTTTTTCTTTACTTACAGTACCTGGATTTACTTCTACAGAAAATTCTAAGTCATCACTCTTATCTAACTTATCTATACTATACTTCAATTTTTCCCAATGTCTTATATCTAAATGAGATGGAGTTCCACCTCCAATAAATATAGTGTTAAATTTATAATCTCCTAAATCATCAAGTTCTGTACATAAAGCATCCACATAAGAATCCATTAAGGTTTCTTCTCCACAATAGGATGGGAAATCACAATAAAGACACTTTTGTTTACAAAAAGGTATATGTATGTATAATGAAAGTTCTTTTTTCATTTTTAATCAGCTCCCTTTAGAAATAATACGGCATTTTTAATGTTGAATCTTCCATATAGATTCTGCATTTAAGAAATCAGTTTACTGCGCAAAGGAGCTCTAATATTTATCAATTTAAACCACCTGAATTTTATAAACTCGCTGTCGTTCAGACAGTATAAAATTCTTAACGGTGCTTTAAATTGATAAATAAAGAGCTCCTAATTACTTGTTCAATGCTTTCTACAAATGCAGAACCCATACCGTAGGTTCAACATTATCTTAAAATGTAGCAATTTTCTATTCTTCCGTTTTTAAAATAGACATGAAGGCTTCTTGAGGAACTTCAACACTTCCCACTTGTCTCATTCTCTTTTTACCTTCTTTTTGCTTCTCTAAAAGCTTTTTCTTTCTGGAAATATCTCCACCATAACATTTAGCAAGTACATCTTTTCTTAATGCTTTAACAGTTTCTCTTGCAAGCACCTTAGAGCCTACTGCTGCTTGTATTGGGATTTCAAACATCTGTCTTGGTATAATTTCCTTTAATTTTTCAGCTATACCTCTTCCTCTTGCATATGCCCTCTCTTGAGGTACTATCATTGATAATGCATCAACTATATCCCCATTTAAAAGTATATCAAGTTTAACAAGTTCGGTTCTTTGATATCCTTTAATTTCATAATCCAAGGAAGCATATCCTCTACTTCTTGATTTTAAAGCATCAAAGAAATCATATATTATTTCATTTAAAGGAATATCGTAATTTAAAACTACTCTTGTAGTTTCAAGGTATTGCATATCCTTAAATGTTCCTCTTCTTGTTTGAGATAAATCCATAATTGCCCCTACATATTCAGAAGGCGTTATTATAGATGCCTTAACCACAGGCTCTTCCATATAATCTATTTCTGTTGCATCAGGTAAATTAGTAGGATTAGTTATTTCTAACTCTGTCCCATCAGTTTTTATTATTTTATATACAACAGATGGTGCAGTAGTTATAATATCTAAGTTAAATTCTCTTTCTATTCTTTCTTGTATAATATCCATATGAAGTAATCCCAAGAATCCACATCTAAATCCAAATCCTAGTGCAATGGATGTTTCAGGTTCAAAGGATAATGCTGCATCATTGATTTGAAGTTTTTCCAAAGCTTCCTTTAACTCATCATATTTTGCTCCATCTACAGGATATATACCACTAAACACCATAGGAATGGCAGGCCTGTATCCTTGCATTGCTTCCTTAGTTGGATTGTTTGCTAATGTAATTGTATCACCCACACGTGCATCTCTAACATTTTTTATAGAAGCTGTAAAGTATCCAACATCCCCTGCTCCAAGTTCCTCCATTTTCATATACTGCGGTACAAATACTCCTACTTCTGTTACATCATACACTTTACCTGTAGCCATAAATTTTATCTTAGTTCCAGCCTTTATGTTTCCATCCTTCAATCTTATATGGCATACTACACCCTTATAAGTATCATAATAGGAATCAAATATAAGTGCCTTCAACGGAGCATCTTCATCTCCTTCAGGTGCAGGTACCTTTTCCACAACCGCTTCCAATACGTCTTGTATATTTAACCCTGTCTTAGCAGATACTAGAGGTGCATCATGGGCATCTAATCCTATTACATCTTCTATTTCTTTTTTAATTTCATCTGGTCTTGCACTTGGTAGATCTATTTTATTTATTACCGGCACTATTTCTAAGTTATTATCTAAAGCAAGATAGCAATTTGCTAAAGTTTGTGCTTGTATCCCTTGAGTAGCATCTACTATAAGAATTGCTCCTTCACAAGCTGCCAGGCTTCTAGATACCTCATAGTTAAAATCCACATGGCCTGGAGTATCTATTAAGTTAAGTATGTATTCTTCTCCATTTTCTCTCTTATATACAAGTCTTGCAGCTTGAGATTTTATTGTAATTCCTCTTTCTTTCTCAAGTTCCATTGTATCTAATGTTTGCTCATCCATTTCTCTTTCCGTAAGAGTTCCTGTCTTTTCTAGCAATCTATCTGCAAGAGTTGATTTACCATGATCTATATGCGCTACTATAGAAAAATTTCTAATATGCTTTTGTCTTTCACTTTGCATCAACGTACCCTCCAATGTAGAATAATTCACTGTAAATTATAGCACAACCAAAAGGGGGACTGTCAATAATTATGTTGAATTAAAGGTTTTATAACAATAATATTAAGTATTGGCATGCTTTTTAAAACTTCTATTAAGCTTCCTTTAATTACATTTGAAGCATCCTCTAATTTACTTACAACATAACTTATCTTGTCATTTAAGCTATCACATAAGTTATATGTACTTGATTTTATATTTTCACTAGCTTTTTTATTTACATAAAATACATATTTCTTTGTTTCTATTTTAAAATCAAAAGGTTTGGCTGTAAAATAAATTTTGAATGGAGAATTATTTTTTATAAACTTAGGTGTATTATTTGATACAACTATAAAACCTAAAAATATTATAAATATAGCCATTAAAATTATAACTATATATCTTTTTTTCATAATAAAAAAACACCCCTATACTATATTTCATTATATAAGGATGTCCTTTTATATATCTTTTATTCACTTTTTACCATTAATATGTTCTGCAATAATTCTTCCTAGATATTTAGTAGAATCTTTAGCCTCTTGAATAGTATTTACATACGATCCCATCTCTATAAGCACTGCATTATCACTCTTATTTTGATGAAAATATTTAGTTCCATAGTTATAGTCATATATACCTCTACAATAACCTGGAAATAAGCTATCAGATATTTGTACTAAGTTATTTACTACTGCTAAATTATTCTTATATCTGGGACTTTTCTTAGCCATAACAAACATTATTTTAGTTACGTCTTCTCCATTCATCCTTGTAGTAACAGCCTTCTTATTTTCTACTGAATCTCTATGTAAATCTATTATAAGTTTAAAGTCTCCATATTTCTTTAAATATTTATCTACAGTAGGTCCTGACCTAGCATAGCTTTCAGTATATGATGCTGCATTATGAACGGTCTTATCGTGAATAACAGATATACCGTAATTTTCTTCTAATTCCTTAGCCAATGCATCACCTGCTGCACATATATTTTTATCTGATTGAAGACTATCTTTCCCAATGCCAGCAAAACTTTCAGTAGTATGGGTATGATAAATCAACACTTCTGGTTTTGCTTTATTTAACGTTTTTTTAAGTTTAGGATTATATACCCCCACTGTTTTATCAGGCAAGTCCAATTTTTGTTCTTGCTCAATAGATATATCCTTTTCACTTAACTTAAACGGATTAAATATTACACTTTTTTCATGATTTTCTCCTTCTTCACCTTCTTGATACATGGAAGGAATTTCTCTAAGAACTAAAGCTAGAGGATTGTTTAAATCTATATTAAATACACTAAGCACTTCTTTTTTTATAGAAAATCCTCCTTCAGCTAAATCCTCTTCATTAAAAATTGAAGTCTTAACTATTGGCATAGCATTATTAAGTACTTGTATATAAAAAGTATTTTGCCTTGAAATTGCTCCCCCTGAGGTTGCTTTTACTGCAAAAGGAAGTATTAAAATAACGCTTGCTATAAAAGAAAAGATAGCAAATATAAATTTTAAATTTTGACGATTATTTACCTTATAGTAACTTAGAATATTTTTCTCTTTTGGCTCTTTAATATCCATAGCCCTCACCTCTTATGTAAAATTATATACTATATATATGAGGCAAGGGCTAGTTTTAGACTATTAATTTATATATTGATTTATTTCTTTTAGTTCAAGAGCTGGTTGAAGAGCTATATTTATTCCTGCTGATAATACCTTTGATACCGAATCTATTACCATATCTACATCCTTAGGAGTTACAACTAAACTTCCAACATAAGGTCTCAAAAGTTCCTGTATCATTCTTTCTTTTTCAGTTCTATCTATAGATTTTAACATACTATAAAACTTCCCGCCTTGAGTTGCTCCACGTATCATTTCATCTAATACCATATCTATACTATCATTTGCAATAGTTGCTGCATCCACAACAGTAGGCACTCCTATAGCTATGACAGGTATTCCTAATGCTCTCTCACTTATCTCCATTCTCTTATTTCCTATACCAGATCCTGGTGAAATCCCTGTATTCCCTATTTGTATAGTTCTATTTACCCTTTCAAGTCTTCTCGAAGCCAATGCATCTATGCATATTATTAAATTAGGTTTTATTTTTTGTGATACAGCTTTTATTATTTCGCCTGTTTCCATTCCAGTAAGTCCTAACACTCCTGGAGCTAACGCGCATACTGGTCTTATTCCTTCATCTATTTGATCTGGAATTAACTGTTTTAAGTGTCTTGTAACCATAATTTTCTCTACAACTCTAGGCCCCAATGCATCTGGTGTAATATTCCAATTACCAAGCCCTACTACCATGGTTGTCATACTTTCATCTAGTTTCACTAAACTTGACAATACTTTTGCAAAAACCTTACTTATTTCTTCTAATCCCTCTTGATCATAAGTTGTGACCTCTGGTATTTCTAAGGTTATATACTTACCCTTAGGCTTATTCATGATCTTTTCTCCTACATCATCTAAGATACTTACTTCTGTAACTTTTATATCTTTTTCAACATAATCTTTTACTTCAACACCTGGAATTTTACCTTTATTCTGTTCCTCATATATCTCTTTTGCTTCTACCGCCAAGTCCGTTCTTATATTTAGCATAGCATTTCTTCCTTTCTATACCTAATATTTTAATCCTATTATTCCCTTGCATGTATCTCATATTCATAAATAAAAGTTAAATTATACTTGAAGTACACAAAAATAAATGCTATAATAGCATTTGTTAATAAAGTGAAACTCATACGCAGATTTCCCCAAAAACTGCTGAGACCCTATTAAAATACAAGGGGGTGAAAAGAAATGGCAAATATAAAATCAGCACAAAAAAGAATAAAAGTTATTGAAAAGAAAACTATGCAAAATAGAATGGTTAAGTCTGCTCTAAAAACTACAATGAAGAAGTTTTTAGTTGCTGTTACTGCTGGAAACGCTGAAGAAGCAAAAGTAGAATTTAGAGCTACAACTAAAGCTTTAGATATGGCTGCTAGTAAAGGTGTTCTACATAAAAACAAAGCTGCTAGAGCTAAATCAAGATTAGCTGCAAAATTAAATGCTTTAAATGCATAATAAAAGAACCGGTGAATTTCACCGGTTTATTTTATTTCAAAGTTATAGCGTTTATTATAAGTAATTCTAATTCTGTTCTTTTATCTACTGTAGAACTTTTAATTAACTGTTCAGAATTTAAGCATATTTTAATAGCTTCTTTTAATTGCCTTGCCGTAAATTTCTTGCTTTGTAAAACTAACTTATCTACAATAAAAGGCGGCAGCTTTAATTCTGTGCCTAGTGTAGCTCTACTCTTTCCATTATCTATACTGTGCTTTATTTTATATAAAAGCTTAAGTTGTCTTTCAATCATATATAATATGTAAACTTCCTCCTGCCCCTTAAACATCAGCTCGTTTACTACATCTATGGTTTCTTTTAATTTTTTATCTCCCATATAGTCAACCAAATCAAATATATCATTCTCCCTTTTCTTGGGGTATAATTGCAAAATATCATCTTTTGTTATTTCTCTATCCATGGCATAACAGCATAACTTTTCTATTTCATTTTCCACTATTCCTAGATCGCTAGGCAGATTTGAACAAAAAAGCTTTAACTCTGCGCTACCTATATTCCTACCTCTTTTTTCAAAAAATTCCTTTACCTTTGATTCTAAACTTCTTCCATAAATCTTATCCATTTTAACTACACATGAATTTTTATCTAATTTATTTAGTTTTTTACTAGGCTTTTCTCTCTTATCCTTAAACACATAATAAAGAATTAATATGCAAGAACTAGGTACATTCTTTATATATGCCTCAAAACTATTGTATATGGATTTTTTTGCAGTCTCCTCACCATCTTCAAGAAAACTCGCTCTATATACTAATACAACTTTTTTATCACCCATAAATGGTAATGTTTCTGATGCATTTATAACTACATCAAAACTTTCTAGCTTGTTCCCATCAAACTTTACATAATTTAAATCCATAAAATTTCCATCTATGTTTTTACTTACTATTCCATTTATTTTTTCTTTAATAAGTTCTTCATCATATCCACAAAATATATAGCAATTGTGAAATTCATCTTTTTTTATTTGATCATCTAACTTAGACATATCTATCAAATTTTATCCCACCTCCAATTAATAGGTCTTCCAAAAAATATTTTATAAGTAGATACCTTTATTACATCTTTATCTATTATATCATAGTGATAATAAATATTTTTCTTACCATGTTTATTACTCTGATTTTTAAGTTTTATTATATTGTCATTTATACTGTTACTTATTTTTAAATCCTTCAATTTATAAGATAAGGGTATATCTTTATATGTATAACTTACTATATCGTGTATATTATAATATTCTTCAAGCTTAATTACATATTTCCCTTCAGTTGTAGGATATGAAATGGCCATAGTAGAATTGAACTTATCCTTAATTATTATTGCTTCTATGTCCTTAAATTTTATAATATTTATTTCAGGAAACAATGTGCAATAACTAAAAATTAAACTTATAACTATAAATATTGGAATAAATTTAAATTTCTTATATCCATACTTTATCATTACAAAACTTAAATATATTATAAAAAAACATATAGCTTCTCTTTGTCCAAAATTTGTAGTTAGAGATGTTCCGTTCAGAAGTAAATAATACCCTCCTTCAAGAGCCATACAAATTACTTTTATACCGTAACAAATAAGCTTAAATACACTAGGTAACCATAAAAACAAAATACCTAAGTTTCCAAGTATAACTAATACAGAATATATAGGTATGAGAAATATATTGCCTGCAATAAAGCTCCAGTTAAAGTTTCCCATACTAAGTCCAAGATACGGCAGGGTAAATATTTGTGCACTTAAAGTTAAACTCAAAGGACTTATTAGCACATCTGGAAGCCTGTAGAGGGCTCTTTGGAGATTAGAATAATACAGAATAATTCCAAGTGTTGCTAGGAAAGATAGGCAAAATCCCATATCCATAAAATAATAAGGTTTAGCAAATAACAACAGCATAAATGCAAAACTTAATGCGCAAATTCCACTATAATTTTTATATATCTTTTTAGATAATTTTAAAATTAAGATCATTATAAATGCTCTAAATGCCGAGGACTTGCTTCCTGAAAATAATACATATAATAAAGATATAAGAACTCCTAAATAAGCACCTGCTATCCCTTCCACTGCTTTATATATTATAGATATATGAAGGCCTGAAACACTTACTGCATGCACAACCCCTAGCTTTTTAAATGTTAATTTTTGTTCCTCTGAAAGAAGGCTTGTATCCCCAAAACTTAATGATCTAGTAAGAGCTGCTTCATTTTCTGTTAATGACACAGCTAAGGACTTGTTAATCTGTTCCTTTAATCTATAAGATAAAGATTTCAAATCTTCCTCACGAATCTTATAACTCTTTATATCATAAATTCCTATAATACCTCTTTCATATATATTCTGCTTTTTAAAGCTTCCAGTAATAAAGGTTTTATAGCCAACTTTCAAATCTTTAATATCTCCCTTAAGCAAAATATTTCTTCCACTTACAGAGCCTAAAGCAGTATCTCCCTTAACTTCTAAAATTCTTACTTCTGTATTATTAACACGATAAAAGTTAAAGTAAAAGTTAAAGCTTAAAAAGCCACACATAAAAAAGGCTATATTCAAACAAAAAAATTTTTTAGACATAGTAAAGTACATTACTACTAGAAAGCATATGATACAAATCATAGCATAAAGCATATTGAAATTGATTAAGTATGCTGTAAAACATCCAATTAATAGTGCCATGGAGTAGTATACAATTAAATATTCCATAACAAAAATACACCTCCACACTAAATTTTGGCCATTAATATGGAGGTTTAATCATTTTATCATGATTCTTTATTCTTGTTTTCTCTTTTATTTTTTATATCCTTCATTGTATTACTAGCTCGTCTACCATTAGAATATAATCCAGTAGCGCTAGTTCCCATTAGTATTCCTTGAAGTATATTTTCCCTTATATCTCTACATTCTAAAAAAAACATACCAAATAATATTCCAAGTACTAAGCATGCAAAAGGAGCATATCTAGGCTTTAACCCTAAACTTTTAAGCACATCTACTAAAAAAGTTATTATCGGAATAAGAGCAACTCCTTTATAACTAAACTCCATACATTTCCCTCCCATATAGTGAATTATTATATTTTTATAATTCATTATATGAGATAAAGTATATTATGAGCTAACCATACTAATCAGATTATGGTAATATTTTATTCCTATGTATAACATTTGTAGTATTAAGTTCAAAATAAATATATTTCTACAAATACTATTTTTAAATGGATTAAACTTAAAGAATTTTAATGAATAAACTGCAAATATTATATTGTTCACTAAATTCACTATCAACATCATATACTGAAAATTTTGTCTTAGTAATATGTAAATAATCACACCCAACAATGCATTTATAAGTATTCCTATTAAAAAGAAATTAACTTTATTGTCTTTTAAAATATTTTTATCCAAGAGATTTCCGTAATGAATATCTTCTTCATTAAGAAAATCTAAAAATACACAAAGTCCACCTATAGATATGGTTAAAAAACTTGTCCAAAATATATCTATTAAATTAATTCCAATACTATAGTTGAGCAAATCCAACAAAATAATACTTAGTACATTGCAAGTGTACATAGTAAATAGATATTCTATTGTACTATTTATTTTATTTATCATTTTACGAGAACTTTTAACTATATTCAAAAGAGTTTCTAATGATATTTTTTCTCCTGACATGTCACATATGTTCTTTAGTATATTACTTTTTCCATAGGAATAAGATACATTGCTAAGCATTAGGTATGGAAGGTCTGAAACTTTGCTTCCTTCCATAAATATCAAATTATTTTCTTTAAAATGCTCTGCTATTTTTAATTTATGTTTTACACTTATCCTTGAGAATACATTTATTTTATTCAGTATTCTTTTTAGCTCTTCTAAGGTTATATTATCAAGTTCTGCTCCTGTTAATGACTTTTTAATATTGTTTATAATTCCTATTTCTTTGCCAAATGCCTCCGCTGTTAATTTATTTTCTTCTGTAATTAAAATTGGCTTTATATTTAATAAATTAAACTCTCTTAAAACTTCCTCTATATTTTCTTTCGGTGGATTTAAAAATCCTATAATGCCTACAAATACAAGATTACTTTCTATATTTTCCTTAAGGCTCGGTTCATAGTTGAAATTTCTATAGGCAAATGCAGTAACAGCAAGACCTTGAGTAGACATAATCCTATGCATATTTTTTATATTACGTATCTCCTCATCAGTTACTTCTCTTTCTATGCCATTTTTTAATATATGTGTACAGGTGGATAAAACTGAATTAACTGATCCTTTAACATGAGCTCTATAATTTCCATCTATGTAATTTATGGTAGTCATCATTCTTCTTTCTTTATCATACGGAATTTTATACAACGTTTTATATTTATCCTCTAGAACATGTTTCTTTATACCAAATTGAAGAGAAAATCTCACAAGTTCAATTTCTGATAAATCCATCTTTTCATTTACATAATTATCATCTATAAATTTAGTATCATTACACAATATTCCAATATGTAATAGCCTTTTAATCATATGACTTTCATCTTTATCATAATAGTTATCTATATCTTTATGATGTATTAAAGTATTGTTTGTATAAACTTTTTCTACATTTACATACTCTTCTGAAAAAGCTCCTACCTTTTCCTTCAATATCAAATTTGTTATAGAAAGCTTTTCTATAACAGATATATCTTTTAAATTTATATTCCACTTATTAAAATGTTCTTGCGCAAATGAAATTATAATTATAAATATAAATATTAAACTAATTGGAATTCCTGCAAAATTTGTATTGGCAAATAAAATTAACGAGTTAGTGATAGATTTTTTTAAAACTAGAATTCTTATTAACAAAAACATGAAATTTATATATAAAACATATAACACAAATTGGTTAACAATCTTCTTTAGAGTATTTATAAAAGAAGCCTTATTATCTCGTGCTTTAAAACTTGCTGAAATTATTTCACTTATTTTTGTATGTATACCAGTTGAAATTACTATACCCTTAGCATATCCATCTATAATAACGGATGATTTAAAAAGTATATTTCTCATTTCACTTAGTGGTATTTCTCTTTCCTCTATCATTGTAGAGTATTTTTCTACTAAACCACCTTCTCCTGTTATTGCCCCTTCCTTTACCTTTAAGGAGTATGCTTCTATAATTCTAATATCTGCTGGAACTATTTCATTTTTATTTAATATTACTATATCACCATTAACTAATTCCTCTGATAAAACTATCTCTTCTTTTCCATCCCTTATTACTTTACATTTAAAAGCTTCTAGTTTTTTAAATTCTAATAACTCATTTCCTTCCTTGTACTTGAATATACTTAAAATTCCTATACTTATGAGAAACATAATTATAAATGGAAACATTTCTATCCACTTATTAAAATATAAATATATACTAAAAGATAAGAGCATAATCATTGACCAAGGTTCAAATATTTGCTTTAATGAAATATTAAAAAAACTATTACTTTTAGGTATTTTAATTATATTCCCACCATTCTCCTTATTGATTTCCTCTACTTCAGTAATATTCAATCCTTCATCAACATCACTTTTAAGCTCTGTTATTACATCATTCCAACTTTTGTTGTACCAATTCATAACACTGTGTTTCCTCCATATAATGGTATTATTATAGTCATATTATCGATAATTTATTGAAAAAATTAATAACATCCCAATTTATATTGAGATGTTTTCATTTTAAATTTCAACTTAATTATTTTATTGTTAAACAAATTTTAAATTATTTCTATGTGAAAGTCAATTAACACTGCATCTGTATTTGATTCTATAAAATTAATTACATGTTGTATTACCTCATTTGCATGTGCAGTTGAATTACTTACACAAGAAATTCCTAAAGTAACAATTTGATGTTTATCTTGATTATCTACTTCAGCAATAGAAACATTAAACTTGTTTTGAACTCTTTTTATTAAACTTTGTACTATCATTCTCTTTTCCTTTAAGGAATGAACCCAATTTGCCTGTAAGTATACTTCTCCAGTACCTATTATCATTTAAATCACCCCACTAAAAAATGCAAAGCATTTTTTAGTAATCAGCTTCTAGGAACCAGTAACCAGTTATGAACATTTTGCATAGCAAAACTACACTTTCTAGCCACTGGTTACTAGTCACTAGTTACTAAACAAAAACTTCCTTGCAATTTTATTTATTCCACAAAAGATCATCATAAAGTTCTATATATTTGTACGCTGAGCTATTCCAGCTATTATCTGTTCTCATAGCATTTCTTACTATATTATTGAATACTGATCTATCTTTATAAAAATTTATAGCTCTTTCTATAGTATATAACATATCCTTTGCATTATAATTAGTAAAAGAAAATCCATTACCTTTTCCTGTATATTCATTATATGGTATCACTGTATCTCTAAGCCCTCCCGTTTCCCTTACTATAGGAAGAGTTCCATATTTCATTGCAATAAGCTGCCCTATCCCACAGGGTTCAAATAAAGAAGGCATTAAAAACAAATCTGATGCTGCATATATCTTTTTAGATAAATCATTGCTAAAGTATATATTACAGGATATTTTAGTTGGATATTTTTCTGCGTAATATTTAAACATTTTTTCATACTTATTATCGCCAGTACCTAATATAACAATTTGTAAATCCAAGTTCATTATATCATCCATTACTTCTGATATTAAATCAAATCCCTTTTGATCTACAAGCCTAGATATTATACCAATCATAGGAATATCTTTGTTTACTGGTAATCCTAACTGCTGTTGAAGCATTTCTTTATTTTTCTTTTTATTTACTATGCTTTCTTCACTATAATTTAAATATATATCCTTATCTTTTTTAGGATTATATATATCATAATCTATACCATTTACTATCCCACTTAACTTATAACTTACTTTATTCAAAAGTCCGTCAAGACCTTCTCCATAAAAAGGTGTTTGCACCTCCTTAGCATAGGTTTCACTTACCGTAGTCACTCTATCTGAGTACACTATGCCGCCTTTCATAAAAGATATCGCATCATAATATTTAAGCTTATTTTCTACAAAACACTCTTCTCCAAGGGGAAGTAAATCTCCTAAAAATTCTTTAGAAAACACCCCTTGATATCTTAAATTGTGTATAGTAAGTATAGTTTGTATACTAGTATATAACTGATCCTTAATATAGTTTTCTTTTAAAAGCACTGGAATAATTGCAGTATGCCAATCATTATTATGAATTATATGAGGTTTAAAGTCATTCATGTACCTTATACTTTCAAGTACTGCCTTAGAAAAATAACAAAACCTTTCTCCATCATCATCATATCCATAAGCACCTTTTCTCTTAAAATAATACTCATTATCTATAAAATAAAAAGGTATATCCTCTTCTTCCGTATATTGAAGTCCTCCATACTGATTTCTCCATCCTAAATTTATATTAAATTCCTTAAGAGTTACAATGTTATTTTTATAGCATTCACTTATATCACTGTACTTTGGCATGATAACCCTTACATCTATTCCTAGAGCTCTTAATGCTTTAGGTAAAGCAAACGCTACATCGGCGAGCCCCCCCGTTTTAAAAAACGGGTGAGCTTCTGATGTTACAAATAATACTTTCATAATGCTACACTCCCTAGTATAAAGATCTTTTTTCTATAACTATTGGAAATTCCTTATCTCCTCTTAATTCTTTCTTCTTTTCGATTATATTATTCTTATCTATTATTACATTTTTAAGTTTTACATTTTCATGAATTTCCGCACCTTGCATGATTATGCAATTTTCAATCTGTGCCCCTTTGTGTATCTTTACTCTTCTAGCAATTACACTATTTCTTACTTTACCATTTATTATACATCCATTAGCTATTAGTGAATTCGACACTTCTGCATTTTCACCATATTTTGTTGGTGCTTCATCCTTTACCTTTGTATATATAAGTCCATTTTCATAAAAAAGTTCTCTGCTTATTTTTTCGTCCAGCATATCCATACTAGCTTTAAAATATGCATTTACCGAATTTATGCACTGTAAGTACCCATTAAATTCATACGCATTAGTGGTTATATTTTTAAGATTGTTTTTTATATAATCCTTAATATTCTTAGCGCAACCTGTTTGGAGACAAGTTTGAATTATCTCAACTACAAATTCCTTTTTCATAATCATTATGCCCATAAATATATTAAGATTATCTTCTTTGCCTATATTTTTCCCTATACTTACTATTCTATTATCCCTTTCTAAATTTATAACATCTGTCCCTATAAAATTCCTTCTTCCATCTTGCACCTTTTTATACACAAATGTTACCTCTTTACCTGACTCCTCGTGATATCGTGCTGCCTTACTAAAATCAATATTACATATCATATTAGAGGATGCTAGGATTACATAATTTTGTTTACTTCTTGTAAAATATTCCATATTATTTTTTAAGGAATCTACATCTCCATCATAGGATGCAATAGGACCAAAGTTGAATACAAACAATCCATTTATTTTTCTATCTAAGTCCCAAGGTTTACCAGAACCTAAATGATCTAAAAGGGAACGAGACTTGGTTTTCGTAAATATACCTATATTATCTATTCCTGAATTAACCATATTTGATAATATAAAATCTATAATTCTATATCTACCACCTATTGGTATGGAAGCTAATGGTCTTCCAAAAGTAAGAGGTCTTATATTATCCTCATTTTCATCTAAACTTAAAATCCCCATATAATCTTTAAGCATATCTTTCACTCCTTTAGGATAGTTATTCCTCAAAACTTATCACAGCAATTTCTTGTCCATCGCCAATATTTGAGTCATCTAAAATTTTCACATTATCTCCTATTACTGCTTTTTTAACTGTAGAGTTTTTTCCTATATGAACATTAGACATTATTACGGAGTTTTCTATTCTACTTCCCTTTTCTATATATACACCTGGAAATATTATCGAATTAACAACTTCACCATATATATAACATCCTTCTGTTATAAGTGAATTTTTTATAGAAGCCTCTGAAGAAATATATTGAGGTGGCCTTACTGGATTTACTGAATATATCTTCCATGAATTATCATATATATTAAAATCTATATCATCCTTTATTAAATCCATATTAGCTTGCCAGTAACTTTCAATAGTTCCCACATCTTTCCAGTAACCATTAAATCTATATGCACAAAGTTTTTCATTCTCACCAAGCATTTTAGGAATTATATTTTTACCAAAATCATTTGAAGATAATTTGTCCTTTTCATCTTCTTGCAAAAATTGTTTCAATTTACTCCAATTGAATATATATATTCCCATGGATGCTAAGTTGCTTTTAGGCTCTTTAGGCTTTTCTTGAAATTCATATATATTATCATTTTCATCTGTATTCATAATTCCAAATCTACTTGCTTCCTCATATGGAACTTCTATAACTGCAATTGTTGCATCTGCTCCCTTTTCCTTATGGAAATCCAACATTTTAGAATAATCCATCTTATATATATGATCTCCTGACAATATAAGGGCATACTCCGGATCATACTGATCTATAAATCCTATATTTTGATAAATAGCATTTGCAGTACCTTTATACCAATCGCCACCTGTCTTAGTTTGGTAAGGTGGTAATAATACAACTCCTCCATTAGCCCTATCTAAGTCCCAAGGACTTCCTATTCCTATATGAGAATTTAAAATAAGTGGTTGATATTGTGTAGGTATTCCAACTGTATAAATACCTGAATTTGAACAATTGCTTAAGGTAAAATCTATTATTCTATACTTACCTCCAAAAGGAACAGCTGGTTTTGCATTTTCTTTTGTTAAATTCCCCAATCTCGTACCTTGTCCACCCGCTAATATCATTGCCACAATTTCCTTTTTACGCACCTTTATCCCCCCTGATGTTTTAATTTAACATATTTGCTTACATAATTACATAACTTAAAGAAATCCCTGATTTCGTTAGAATTCGTGATGTTAGTTTATTGAGATATTTTATTTATATATTTTACCAGATAAACCATTTGTTTTCTACCATTTATTGAAAATAATGTTAACAGATTAACAAATTGCATATGTGCAAATTGTTAAAAAGCTGTCTTTATTAAGACAGCTTTTTTTAATACGCGTTATATATAAATACTCCTTTAAATACAGTATCATCTGATGATAATATTATGTTTATTTTTTTCTCTGCATCTACAAAAAAGAAACCTAATAAACTTTCATTATTGTACAAACCTATTTTTGTATGTATTTGTGTTCCTATTTCTTCTTTAAATATGTTTATTTTATTGCAAAAAACCATACCTTCATTGCTTGTTGCAAAAAATATAGCTCCATTTGGAAACTTAAATTCAAACTTGTCCCCTGGATTATAATCAATAAACTGTTCTGAATCTCCATAATTAAATACAATTCCTTTTTCCATATATATTGCTCCCTTCTTAGCAAAAAATTTGTACTATTTTTATCTCCTAGATTAATATATATTCTACATTAAAAACTAATTTCCTTTTTATTTGACAATCAGCTATGTAAATTAGAACTAAGGTTTTAGGTACTAGGAAATATGAAATTTTACTTATACAAAACCTAGTACCTAGTACCTAGTTGCTATTTTGCCCCTTTTATAGGATTTTTCTTAATTTCGTCATCAGATATTATTTCAGGTCTTCCACCGTTTTTGTTATAATCTTTATTTTCTCTTCCATTTCTTTTTTTACTTTCTTTATGCATATCTCTTTTCCCTCCTGTTTTTTCATATTTTTAGACAAAAAATCCCGCATTACGCGGGAAATTAAAAATGAAGAGGTTATCGTACAATAATTATTATAACCACAATGTCATTTTTTATTATTAATTTTTTATAAATATACAAATGAACAATTGTATCGCATAAAAACCAATTGAATTCATGGCTTATCAAATAAAAGGCGCTTAACCAATTAATTAAATCAGTTAAACGCTTCAATACAATTTATTTGGTGGGAGTATGTGGGAATCGAACCCACCCGTCGTGGTATTAGCACGGCAACATAGTGTTGAAGACCAGTAAGCACACCAGCACTTATCTACCCCCAAGATAGATATATTTTAAATTAAATAGTATAGTAAGTCAATATCAACTTTAAAATAGTATTCTTGTATTTTCTACTCTTTTAGTTAATTTAATTTCATCAAAATACTCTAAAAGGGCAACTGCCACTTTTCTATTAGTTTTTAATTCATCCCTAAGAATTCCTACATTAATATTACCACTTTTTTCAATATAACTTATAAGTTTGTCTTTAGCTTGATTCACTGCCTCAATACTTAAAACAACTTCTTCTGGAAGTTTTATAAGATATCTTGATTCTATTAGTAAATTATATATTTTCTCAAAATCTTGTATACTTTTTTCAAATTTTATTAAATCACTATATTTTGGAGGATTAAACAAATCTTTTTTATATTCTATTATGATATGATTTCTAATCTTATTTTGTGCTTCAGTATATTTTATATTAAATTCTTTTAAAGATATGTGATTGTCATTCTTTCTAATTAAGTCTTGTTCTATACCATAACAAAGTATATAATCATATATTTTAGATTTTACACCCTGTTTAAATATTTTACTTTTTAGCTCTTCCTTATCCATACCCGGCCTCAAAGGATTCCTACCATGAAATAATTCTAATTCGTGAACCATTTTATTTAATCTATCTTGTAAAAAATTATTGTGAACATATACTTCTCCATTATCTAATAATATATTAAATATTTTTTTGTCTTCTAACGAAAATTTTATTTGACTGCTAAATTCATCTTTACTTATTGAAAGATATTTCAACAATTCATTTTCAGTTGGAAAATCATCACTTAAGCTTTCTATAAGCTTTTCTAATATGTCCTTATTTTCTCCCTTTTCCTTTATAATCAATTCATTTATATAACTTTCATTATATCTCTTTGCCTTCTTAGCTAATGGTTCAATTATTGTTCCTCCCCCTAAAGTCACCATTGGAGAATAGTTTCTTATTACAAATTTATCTTCCCTTTTACATGCAATTTTCTCCTCAAGCCTTATTTGTACATACGCTTCTTCTCCTGGAATAATTTCTTCTTTATCTAAAATACTTACTCTTCCTATTATTTCGGATGTACCATGATAAATTTTTACTCTTTGATTATTTTTAAGTGGCTTTTCATTACTTTTAAGATAGTTGAATTTGCAGTCTATTATAAACGAAGGATTTAGTGAATGTATCTCAGCTATTATATCTCCTCTTTTAACTTCTGAAGTTTTAATTCCAGAAAGATTTAATGCACACCTCTCTCCACTTTCTGCTACTTTCACACTTTGATCATACACCTGTATACTGCGAGCTTTGCTTGTAGCCCCTTTAGTATATACTTCAATAGTATCTCCTTCGTTTATACTTCCATTTAAAATGGTTCCTGTTACTACTGTTCCTATACCGCTTATAGAAAACACTCTGTCAACAGGCATTCTAAAATGACCACTTATATTTTTTTCCGCTACTTCAGCTGAAGCTTTATCTAAAGATATAACAAGTTCCTTTAACCCTGCTCCTGTGATCGAATCTACTTCATGTATACCAACATCTTCTAAAAATGTATTCTTGAACTTTTCTCTAATATCCAACTTAATTTCTTCTAGCCATTCCCTATCAACTTTTCTACATTTAGTGACGACTATCAATCCCTTTTTTATTCCTAAAATTCTTAGTATTTGAAGATGTTCAATGGTTTGTGGCATCACCCCTTCATCTGCTGCAATAACCATTAAAACTATATCTATTCCTTGAACTCCTGCAAGCATATTCTTTATAAATCTCTCATGTCCTGGAACATCAACTATACCTGCCCTATTGCCCGACGGCAAATCAAAAAAAGTAAATCCTAAATCTATGGATATCCCTCTTTGTTTTTCTTCCTTCAATCTGTCTGTATCTTTACCTGTTAACGCTTTAATAAGAGTAGTTTTGCCATGATCTATATGTCCTGCCGTTCCAATTACAATATGTTTCATTCATGCCCCCCTCTCCTTTTTATTTTATAAAGTTATTTATCTTTTAAAGCTTCTACTATTATTTCAAAGTCTTTATCATAAATAGTTCTTAAATCCATTATAATTTCATCTCTACTTATACGAATAATTATAGGCGGTTCATTTTTCCTTAGCATTCCCTCTAATTGTATTGGCTTATAAATAGCGTTTTTAATTTTAACAACATAAGTACTTATCTTTTCCTCTGGCATTGAGCCGCCTCCGACCATGGAATAATCCCTATCTACTTTTATTTCCCAACTGCTATCTAGCTCTTTTTTAAACATTTCTAATAATTTATAAGCTCTTTTTTCATGTATTTTTTTATCACTTAGTATCATATATAACGTAGGTATCTGCTCTACTGCTAAATTTTCATCTTGATACATTTTTAAAGTTCCTTCAAGAGCCGCAAGTGTCATTTTATCTATTCTTAAAGCCCTTGTTAACTGATTTTTTTTCATTTCATCTATGTATTTCTTTTTTCCTACTATTATTCCTGCTTGGGGTCCGCCAAGCATCTTATCTCCACTGAAAGTTACTATATCTATACCCTTCTTTATACTTTCTTGAACTGTAGGCTCATAACTTAATCCATACTTGGAAAAATCTATTAAGGTACCACTTCCTATGTCCTCCATAACAGGTATGTTGTATTTATCTCCTAGTCTTGCCATTTCTTCTAAGGGTACACTTTCTGTGAACCCTAATATTTTAAAATTAGAAGTATGTACCTTTAAAAGCACTCCTGTGTTTTCATTTATATAATTTTCATAATCATATAAATGTGTCCTATTAGTAGTTCCCACATCTACAAGTTTTGCTCCACTAAATTTCATAACATCTGGCACTCTAAAAGACCCACCTATTTCAACTAACTCTCCCCTGGAAACTATAGCTTCCTTATCATTACATAATGTATTTAATGCAAGCATAACAGCTGCAGCATTGTTATTTACAACTAATGCTGCCTCTGATCCAGTCAGTTTAGTAATCAGTTCTTCTATATGCTCGTACCTTGTTCCTCTTGAGCCTTTTTCAACATTATATTCTAAATTAGAGTAGCTTTCACTTACATTCATTACATTTTTAATAGCTTCTTTGCATAAAATGGACCTACCAAGATTTGTATGAATAATTACTCCTGTAGCATTTATTACTTTTCTTAAATTGCTTAGAGATTTGTTATTTATTTCTTTTAAGATTTCTTCTATAATTTCTTCTTTACTATAGTCTTCAATCTCTTTTGTTAATAATTTCTCTCTATAGCTGTCTATAACTTTTCTTGTAGCTTCTAAGACTATGATTCTACAACTATTATTTAAAGCATAATTTAATCTATCTTCCTTAAGAACTTCATCTATTTTAGGGAGATTTCTCAATAAAGCATTCTTATTCATAAATTCACCTATCCACGTATTCACCTATATAACTATTCAACTATTATTGTTTTTTCTTGCTTTTTAACTACTTTTCCTATGATGGAACTTTCTAATTCCAACTTAGATAATTCCTCCATAATACTTTTTCCATATTTACTGTCTAAAGATATTAAAAGCCCTCCTGAAGTTTGAGGATCGAATAAAATATCCTCCATCCATTCTGAAACTTCATTAAGCGCATACTTATCCTTTAAATAATTCTTATTTTTATAAGTTCCTGCTGGAATCATTCCAATGTTAGCATGTTCCTTTGCTTCTTCGATATATGGAATTAAATCCTTATATATTTGAAAGGACACCTCTGAAGAAGAAGCCATCTCATAACTATGTCCCATAAGTCCAAATCCAGTTACATCAGTACAAGCACTTATCTCATATTTTAATATAATATCTGCTGCATATTTATTTAAAGTTGTCATTATTTTCACCGCTTCATCATATCCACGTTCGGTGGCAATATTGGCCTTTATTGCAGTATTCATTATTCCTGTTCCTAAGGGTTTTGTAAGAATCAATATATCCCCCTCGTTTGCTCCATAGTTTTTAAGTATTTTATTTGGATGTACAATTCCTGTAACAGATAACCCATACTTAGGCTCATTATCTTCAATGGAGTGTCCACCTACTACAACTGCCCCTGCCTCTATTACCTTTTCTGCTCCCCCTCGAAGTATTTCACCTAACATTTCTATCGGAAGACAGCTTGGGAAGCCTACTATGTTTAAAGCTATTGTTGGCTTACCTCCCATAGCATATACATCACTTAAAGAGTTACATGCTGCAATTTGACCATATGTATAAGGGTCATCTACAACTGGAGTAAAAAAGTCTAAAGTTTGTATTAAAGCAGTATCTTCATTTATCTTATAAACAGCAGCATCATCTGAAGTCTCAATTCCTACTAATAAATTTTCATCTTTCATCTTAGGCAGCCTACCTAAGATACTCGAAAGAGTTTCTGGGCCTATCTTAGCCGCTCATCCAGAATGAGCTGACATCTCAGTAAGTCTTTTTATGTCCACGCCAAGACACCTTCTTTCTTTATAATTTAGCTTAGTGTAATTTAGTTTAATTATATATCAACGATTTGCTTTAGACAATTACATGACATCTACATATTCTTTTATTTTCTCAAATGTCTTATCACCGATTCGTTCTACATTTTTTAGCTCTTCAATAGAACTAAAACTTCCCTTTTCCTCTCTATAATCTATTATTCTTTGTGCAGTTACGTCACCTACTCCCGGGATGGTTTTTAGTTCTTCTTTAGTTGCAGTATTTAAATTCACTTTATCAGACTTTTTAGATGAAGGTTCTTCTTTAGCTTTTGTTTCTTTATTTGATATATTATTACTCGATTCATCTCCCCTTTTACTTATTAGTATATAATCTTCGTCCTTTAATTTCTTAGCTAAATTTATTTTTTCTTTATCAGCTTTTTCAGTAAATCCCCCTGCAGCTTCTATTACATTTTCAACTCTGCTATTTTCCTTAAGTGTATATACTCCAGGATTTTTTATTTCTCCATTTACATATACTATTATATTACCACCTTTATCTTTATCTTCTATTGCCTCTTCTTCAAATATATCTTGATTATTAACAGGTTTGTTGCCGTTAGAAACTTTATATCCTACAATTAAAAAAATAATAAATATACATAATATGAATAAGGACCCATACACTTTTTTATCTTGCATCTTAATTTTCAAGGAATTTTCCTCCTTCTGAATATATTGCTATTTAGAATTATTGTCAATTTTCAATAATTAATATCGCATAAAAATAATTTTTTTGTTATAATTATTTTTATAATAATTGGAGGAGATGAAATGAAAAAAATATGCAAATTTTTCTTAAACGTTATCATATTGCTAACATTACTTTTAAATAATACTGTTTCTGCTGCTGTTAATCCGCCACAGGTGTCTGCAGATGGTGCTATATTAATAGATGCTTCCACTGGAGAAATAATCTATAGTAAAAATATGACTACACCATATCCCCCAGCTTCTACTACTAAAATAATGACAGCTTTACTTACTCTTGAAAATTGTGATTTAGAAGATGTAGTAACTGTTGGAGCGAAGCCTCCTTTTGCGGATGGAAGCAAAATATACATATCAGAAGGAGAGCAGTTTAAAGTAAAGGATCTATTATATGCTCTTCTACTTGCATCAGCAAACGATGTTGCTGATGCCTTAGCTGAACATATATCAGGATCTAAGGAAGATTTTGTGAAGTTGATGAATAAACGCGCATTAGAACTTGGTACAACAAGCACTAACTTTGTGAATACAAATGGATTGTATGATGCTAATCATAAGACATCTGCAAAGGACTTAGCGCTAATAATGAGAGAACTAGTTAAGCATCCTGAATACACCCAAATTTCTACAACTTCATCCTATAAAATTGCACCTACAAATAAAATGAACAAAGAACGACCTTTATGGAATGGAAATAGACTTATTCAAAAAAGCTCTGAATATTATTATAAAGATTGCCAAGGTGGTAAAACAGGATATACTATTCAATCTGAGCATTCTTATGTAGCTACTGCTGAAAGGAATGGGCAAAAGCTTATACTCGCACTTATTCACGACAAAAATAAAACTTATTTTACAGATGCATCTAATTTATTTGATTATGGTTTTAATAATTTTGAGGTTGCGAAACTTTATTCTCAAGGCGAGATTGTAACAAATTATGAAAAGGATAACTTATCTATTCCATTATTAGCAGAGAAGGATTTTTATTATGTAAAAGAAAAAGATTCATCTTCTGTACCTGCTATAAGCTTAAATAATAAAGATACCACTATTTTTGATAATGCATTTAAAAGGGGCGATATTTTATCAGAAGGAACTATAACTCTAAATAATAAATCCCTAGGCTCACTGAAGCTTTTAGCTGGACAGGACTATGAACCTAAAAAATTTTTGAATACTGCTACTTCTCCAGAAAAGCTTCCTATAATTAAATATATAGCATTCTTTACTTTCCTGTTATTAATTTTACTCTTAATAATTGAAAAAATTAAGCAAAATAGACGCAAAAAAAGGCTAAGGGGTAGATATTAACCCAAAGCCTTTAATTTTTCTATTAAGCTTTTCATATCTTCAGGTAAAGGGCTTTCTAAATTTACGATATGTTTATCTTTTGGATGTGGAAATCCTACTTTGTATGCATGAAGCGCTTGCCTATTAATATACTCTTCGTCATTATTTTCTTCACCATATATCTTATCCCCAAAAAGAGGAAATCCTAAATAGCTTAAATGAACTCTTATTTGATGAGTTCTTCCAGTTTCCAACAAAAGTTTAACTAAAGTAGCATTTTTAAAAGTTTCTAAAACCTCGTAATGTGTTATGCTTCTTTGGCCTCTTTCATCTATTACTCTTTTTATTGTTCCTTCCCCTACTCTATATATAGGTAAATCTATTGTGCCTTCACTTTTATCCATTACGCCATGAACTAAAGCTATGTATTCCTTTTTAAAAGTATTTTCTTGCATTTCCCTAGACAAAGCTGCATGTGAAAATTGGTTTTTAGCTATTATTATAACTCCAGATGTATCCATGTCTAGTCTACTCACCAATCTTACTATACAATTTTCTCCCTTTGCCTTAAAGTAATATAATATTCCATTAGCTAAAGTTCCTGAAAGATGACTTTTGGTAGGATGCACAACTATCCCTGATGGCTTATCTACAGCAATTATATCATCATCCTCATATATAACTTTTAAATTCATATCCTCTGGATCTATGTCTTGGCTTTCTTCTTTATTTATATCAACTTCAACCACATCATCTGCCTGTAAAATATATCTTAAATTTACCCTTTTACCATTAACCTTAATTCGTCCTTCTTTTGCTGCTCCTCTAATTAATCTACTAGATAAAAGTTCTACTGATTTCAAGTAATCCTTTATTTTTGAGCCTTCATGTTCCCTTATTTTAAAAGTTAATTTATTGCTCATTATTATTTCTCCTTTGGCTATGACTATTCTTTAAAATCATCTCCTAATATAGCTTTGATATAATTATTTTCCCCATCTTCATCATATTCAATATTTTCTATATTAAAATCTCTTTTTAGTATCTGCTCTACTTCTTTACTTAATCCATTAACTACTAATTTAGATTTAGTACTTTTATTGCCATTTGCCGTTTTGATATTTACATATCCTTTTTGTTGAAGCTTAGAAGATACTCTAGCTGCTAATCCATTTCTATTTGTTCCATTTAATATATCAATTTTAAAACTACTTTTATCAAAAGTTTCTACATTACTTTCTTCATGTAAAACTGTAAGTATTTGTTTATTTAAACTTTTTTTGAATATATAATAAGATACTCCATTTATATATTCACCTTCGCCTTGAAGTGTAGCCATTTTCATATTAGATTTATCTACTTTATATCCAAAATTATAGGCGTATTTAATAATTTCATCTGGATTCATGTTTGTTTCAACATACTTTGGGAGGGCTGACATTAAACTTGGTATTCTTAGAAGTATTGCAGGGCTTTTAAACTTATCTATTATTTTTTCCATAAGCATATGCTGATTGTCTATTCTTCCAATATCTCCATTCGCCAAGCCTGTACCATCATTGTTCTGTCTCCATCTAAAAAATTCTTCTGCCTTTTTACCATCTAAATGCACATTTTCACCTTTTTTAAAGTTGATGTGTAGGTTTTGCGAAGCATCATCATAATACATATTATTAGGTATTGTTACATCAACTCCACCAATACTATCTATTACATTTCTAAATCCATCATAATCTACCTTAGCATAATAATTTACATCTATGCTAAGCAATTCTTCTACTTCTTCAACTAACAAATTTACTCCACCAAAAGCATGAGCAGCATTTATTTTTTGATTTTTCCCATTAATCTGTATCAAAGTATCACGAGGAATCGAAATTATTTCCGCCCTTTGATTTACTGGATTATAATGAAGCAAAATTATAGTATCTGTTCTCTTAGGTTCTGCAGAATTTTTAGGATTTCCTATGTCAACTCCCATAACTAAAATATTAACTGGCTCATCTTTTTCAACTTGTTTACTGATGTTAGGACTTGGAAGTTTAGATGAATTACTGCTAAAATTTAAAAGATATACATAGAATCCTCCAACTGCAGCAAGTATTAAAAAGAAAACTATAAGAAGTACAGGTCCTTTACGAGATCTCTTTTTTCTTCTTTTTGTATTTTTTTTAGTTTTATTCTTTTCTTCCATTTTAATCCTCCAATATTTTAATTAAGTAGTTTCTTCCTTCTATGGTATTTGGATGGATCATTTGCCCTCTATCTATTACATATTTTATTGTATTATCGAAAGAACGTAACACAGCTTTATTAATATCATTATAAGTTAACTCTCTTATCTCACTTACCCCAGGATATTTTCTTAAAGGCTCTATGTAATCTGCTAAATATATCATTTTTTCTAGCATAGTCATATTTCTTCTTCCCGTAGTATGATAAGCTATAGCATTAAAAATCTCTTTATCTTTTACACCCATAATTTCTTTTGAGATTATAGCTCCAACGAGACCATGTAGAAGCTGAGGACTTTTTTGATATATTTCTGATACATTATATCCATATTTTTTAGCAGTATTTATAAGTTCATAACCTCTTAAATTTTTAGCAC
Organism: Clostridium pascui; assembly: GCF_016908015.1. Lineage (GTDB taxonomy): Bacteria > Bacillota > Clostridia > Clostridiales > Clostridiaceae > Clostridium_AK > Clostridium_AK pascui. The sequence continues at coordinate 658,160 of NZ_JAFBDB010000002.1, read as the reverse complement.
AATCATGAAGAAGTCCAGCTATTCTTGCTTTACTTATATCTTCATTGAACTGTTCTGCCATTTTTACAGCTGTATCTCTAACACTTACACTGTGGGCATATCTTTTGGAGTCTAAATTTCCTTTTAAGTACTGCTCCATTTTTTCTTCGCTCCACATCCCTATCACTCCCATAAAATTAATCATATAACTTTAATTCTTTTATAGTATTGTATACACTTTCTGGAACAAAATAACTTATATTTCTTCCCTCTGAAACTAATTTTCTTATATTTGTAGATGAAATATCTAATAAAGGTATATCTAAAAAAATTATATTTCCTTTATATTTTTCTTCTAATTTTCTCTTTTGAAAGATTATATCATATTTATTATTTCCTGGTCTATTAAATACCACTAAATTGCAGAGCTTAAATATTTCTTTTACATTTTTCCAATTTTCTATATCCATTAATCCATCAGCACCTGTAATAAAGTACCAAGATACATTAGGATATTTAGTTGTAAAATGCTTAAGAGTTTCAAAAGTATAACTTATATCTTTTTTATTTATTTCATAATCACTTACACTAAACCTTTTTTCATTTCTCGTAGCCACTTTTACCATTTCATATCTAAAAACTGAACTCGCAAGTTTTCTTTTAGTTTTATGAGGGGGAATGCCAGCTGGCACAAATATTATTTCATCTAGATTAAGTTTATATAGAGCCTCATAGGCTATATGGAGGTGCCCGTTATGAATAGGATCAAATGTACCTCCAAATATAGCTAGTTTCTTCATACTTTTCTCCCCCCTAAACTCACTTACGGTAATTCAATTTTTGGTTTTTTAACTGATCTTCTATATAAAACCATTTTGCTTCCAATTGCCTGAATTCCTTCACAATTTAACTCTTCGCATATTATATCTGATGCTTCTCTTGCCTCTAAACCACTATTGTTTAATACCTTTATCTTTATAAGCTCTCTTGCTTCTAATGCTTCATCTATTTGTCTTAACATGCTCTCTTCTATACCACCCTTTCCAATCTGGAATATAGGTTGCATATCATGAGCAATAGCTCTTAAATAACTTCTTTGTTTACTAGTAATCATACTTACCCCTCCAATACTAAAATTACAATATAAATTCAAATTCAAAATGATTTAATCTTACAATATCGCCATCTTCAATTCCCATTTGTACTAATTCATCTATTATGCCCTTGTTCTTGAGTACAGTATGGAAATATCTAAGGCCGTCTGGATCATTCACATTTACACTAGCAAGTAATCTATCTACAAAGCTTCCTTCTAGTATAAATGTATCTTCTTCTTGCCTTATATTATAAGTAAATTTCTTTTCTTCAGGTACAAATTTATCTGTTTCTTTTATTTCAAGATCAACTACAGGTATTGTTGAAAGTATTCTTGCTGCTTCTTTCATTAACTCATCAATACCTTGTCTTGTAGCTGCTGAAATTTTAAATATATTTTTATATCCAAGCTTTTCTACCTTTTCTTTAAATTCTTCAAATTTACTTTCGTCTTGTAATATATCTATCTTATTGGCAGCCACTATTTGTGGTCTATCCCAAAGCTTTACACTATATCTTTTTAATTCTTCATTTATCTTTAAAAAATCCTCATAAGGGTCTCTTCCCTCTATTCCAGAAATATCTACTACATGTATCAAAAGTCTAGTTCTTTCTATATGTCTTAAGAAGTCTAGTCCAAGTCCTACACCTTCAGCAGCTCCTTCAATAATACCTGGAATATCTGCTATAACAAAAGGCTCTATACCTGGTAATCCTACAACTCCTAAATTTGGACTTAAGGTTGTAAAATGATAATTAGCTATTTTAGGCCTAGCATTTGAAACCATGGACAGCATAGTTGACTTACCTACATTAGGAAAGCCAAGTAGTCCTACATCAGCAAGTAGCTTAAGCTCTAATACTATATTGAATTCTTCTCCTGGCATACCTGGCTCTGCAAAATTAGGCGCCTGTCTAGTAGGGGTACAAAATTTAACATTACCCTTACCCCCTTTACCACCTTTAGCTACTACAAACTTATCATTTGCATGAGACAAGTCAGCCATTACTTTGCCACTTTCTGCTTCTTTTATAACAGTCCCCATTGGAACTTTTATATATAAGTCTTCTCCATCTTTTCCATAACATTTAGAACCTGATCCGCTTTGCCCTGCTTCAGCTTTATACTTTCTTTTATATGTAAAATCTAAAAGAGTGGTCATATTAGGGTCAGCTACTAAAATTACGTCTCCACCATCTCCTCCATCTCCTCCATCTGGTCCTCCCAAAGGAATATATTTTTCACGTCTAAAAGAAACAGCCCCATTTCCGCCGTCTCCAGATTTTACAAAAATTTTGGTTTTATCTATAAACATACATTCATCTCTCCTATGTAAAACTAATTATAATTATATCATTAATAATATAATTATTAGCAATTTGATAAAATTCTATCCAAATATTCTGTTAGGCTAATGCTGATAATATTAATTCACTTAAAAAAAGCACCCCTAAAATATTAAGGGTGCTTTAAATTATTCAGCTACAACAACTTCTTCTACATCTACTGGGTAAACAGAAGCCTTCTTTTTGTCTCTTCCTAATCTTTCAAACTTAACTATACCATCTATTTTAGCAAATAAAGTATCATCTGATCCTCTACCTACGTTGTTACCTGGATGTATCTTAGTACCTCTTTGTCTAACTAATATGTTTCCAGCTAAAACGAACTGTCCATCAGCAGACTTTACTCCAAGTCTTTTAGATTCACTATCTCTACCATTTCTTGAGCTACCTACCCCTTTTTTATGAGCAAATAACTGAAGGTTCATTAGTATCATGAGTTACACCTCCTCTACTATGATATTTATATAATCACCGTAGCTATATTCTACATTTTTTAATCCTAAAAGCATAGTTTCTAAAAGCACCTGACACTCTTCCACTTTAGATTTAGAAATACCTTCTAAGCATAAGCTTAGAAAACCATCCTTTACTTTAGTAGGAGCATCTATGTTCAATATTTCAGTAATTCCATTAGCAATCGTAATAGAAATAGCTGAGACTGCACAGCAAACAAGGTCGTATCCTTCGTCTACAGACTCTGCATGCCCACTTATGTTAAAAGAAACTATTTTTTCTTCTTTTCTTTGAAAAATAATGCTAATCATAATTAAGCATTAATCTTTTCTATCTGTAACATTGTGTATGGCTGTCTATGTCCTTGTCTCTTTCTGTAGTCTTTCTTTCTCTTATACTTGAAAACAAGTATTTTTTTAGCTTTGCCCTGCTTTACAACCTTAGCAGTAACTTTTGCTCCTTCAACTACAGGCTTTCCAATAACAAATTCACCATTTTCTTTGCTTACAGCAAGAACTTCTGTAATTTCTACATTAGCTTCTGCTTCTGCATTTAACTTTTCAACGTATATTACGTCTCCTTCAGCAACTTTGTATTGCTTTCCTCCAGTAACTATAACTGCGTACATTCAAAACACCTCCTCAAACCAGTCTCGCCAATTAAGGTACACAGAAATTTCTTGTGGTTTCTACCTTTTCTGAGCGGTCTACAAAAGCCATTTTATCATAAATAATGGTGATTGTAAAGTTATTTATCCATATACTTTGTATAATTTTAAGTTTTCCATTTGATTGATAAATAACAATGGTTCCACACTAAAAAATTCTTCCCCTGAAATATAATTTAAATATATACATTTATCTAATGCATCTATGTCTTTTATAAATTCTAATATATCGTTCTTTATATCATTTTTATATATTTCATTTACTTCGATGTATATATTTTTTATTTCTTTGTGATTAGCTATTTTTTCTATTTCATTTTTTATTAAAAGTTCTATATAAGAAAGTTTTAATCTCATTCCCTTACCATGACATGAAGAGCACTCCTCTTCTATATATTCATATATAGATTTTCCCATTCTTCTTCTAGCAATTTGCACTAGGTTTAATTCTGTAAAAGGATATACTACAGTTTTGCTTTTGTCATCTTCAAATCCCTTTAAAAGTTTTTCATATACTTTATCTTTATTCTCTCTATCTTCCATATCGATAAAGTCTATAAGTATAATCCCACTTAAATTTCTAAGTCTTATTTGATGGGCAATTTCCTCTGCCGCTTGAAGATTGGTAATGAATGCAGTTTTCTTAAGTGATCCATTTCCTATGTTTTTTCCCGAATTAACATCTACTACATACATAGCTTCAGTTTTTTCAATTATTATATATCCACCACAATTTAGTTGAACCTTATGATTTCTAAGCTTTAATATATCCTTTTCTATCCCATAGTAATCAAATAACTCTCTTTCATTGTCATGGAATTCTAAGTGAGTATTATTATCAGTATTTTTTATCAAATAATCAGATATTTCCTTATAATCTTCCTCACTATTTATATATATTTTAGTTGTTTCTAAGTCAAGCTTATCCCTTATTATTCTTCCAAATACTCCGCCAGTCTTATACACAATGCCCATCTTGCTTGAAAAGGCAAGTTTACTTTTTATATTCTTATATGTATCATAGAGTTCTCTTATTTCTTCATTTATAATATTAATATCTACATTTGAAGCCTTTGTTCTTATTAAAACTCCTACATCTTCTGGCTTGATTATGTTATCTCTTATATTACTTTTCACATTTTCATCGTTAATTTTTTGAGAAAACACCATTTCATTGTCTAAGGTATTTAAAACACAAAATCTGCCTGGAATAGATATAGCACTAGTAACTTTAGGTCCCTTTTTGCCTACTTTCTCTTTTACTACCTGTACTAATACCTCATCTCCCTTTTTAAGATTAGTATTTTTAAACTTTCTATCCATATACATATAACAGTTTTCTTTAAATCCTACATCTATAAATGCACATTTTATACCAGGTACAATATTCTTCACGACACCCTTATAAATTTCTCCTGGGGAAGGCTCCATGTTTTCTTCTTCGATAAAACATTCTTTTAACTTATTATTTTTCTTTACAGCAATTCTTAATAACTTATCACTGCGTTCAATAAAGATTTCCTTCAAACTATCTCACACCCTTTAATAATTAGAAAGTAACTCAATTAGAGGTATATATTTATTATTTTTAAGTCCGTACATATCTTTTCTTTGAATATCAACAAATGCTTCCTCATTAACCCCTGTAGTATTTTCTTTTATAAACTTTCCGAGTAGATCAGCAGATAAATTCTGACTACTTCCTGCACTTAATAACACTTGTAATCTTAATATATTATCTTCTAATTTATATTTAAATTCTTTGATTAAAGGTTTTATATTTACTTCCTTTTCTCCATTTTTACTTTTTTTAATGACATTCCATTCACTTAATCTCGGAAGTTTTTTTAATTCCTCTCCTAAAATGGAAGAATTAGTATACTTTATAGCTACTTCATATTTAGCTGCTTCAATAGCTGCCATAGATTGAGGTACCTTTTTATCACTTAAGCTAGTAACCTTTACAACTTCAAGTATTTTTACTCCTGAAGGAACATTGCTACTTAATCTTTCCTTTATCTCATTTTCATCTAGTTCTTCTTTTAATACTACATCCATATATTCTCCTGAAGAATATACTCCAACAGATAAAGGCTGGGCTATAGAAATTGTCATATGTGGATTAAATCCCTTTGAATACTCTATTGGAAGTGCTGCCCTTTTTATTATTTTTTGTATAGTTCTCATTAAATCTAAATGAGATATAAATTTTATATTGCTTTCCTTACTGAACTTTATTAAATAACGCACCTTCAAAACACTTCCCTTCAAGATTTACATTTACTCCACAGTTAGTACATCCAAGACGACAATCCGGAAGCACCTCTGCTCTCTTTGCTCTTTCATTTTCATCTATTAAGAATTTTTTATTAACTCCTATATCAATAAAGTCCCAAGGTAATATTTCATCATAACTCCTATTTCTATAAGCATAAAAATCCCCGGATACATTGCATTTTTCAAGAGCATTCATCCAAATATCATATTTAAAATGCTCTGACCATCCATCAAACTTTGCTCCATTTTCAAAGGCTTCTACTAATACATCACAAAGCTTTCTGTCCCCTCTTGCAAAAATAGCTTCTAAAAAGCTAACTTTAGAGGCGTGATAGTTAAAACTTATAGCTCTGCTCTTAATATTATCCTTAACTGCATAAACTTTTTCCATAACTTCTTCCTGTGATGCTTGTGCTACCCATTGGAACGGAGTAAAAGGCTTTGGAACAAAAATAGCAGCACTTGCTGTAACTTTTAACCCCTTTTTTCTCTTATCCTTAGGAATCTTATAATATTCATCTACAACCTTTTCAGTAAGGTCTGCTATACCCTTAGCATCCTCAAGAGTTTCATATGGAAGTCCTAACATAAAGTAAAGCTTAATTGTAGACCATCCTGAATTAAAAGCACTGCTTACAGATCTTATTAAATCTTCCTCTGTAACTCCCTTATTTATAACATCTCTCATTCTCTGACTTCCAGCTTCTGGAGCAAAGGTAAGCCCTGTTTTTCTAACCTTTTGAATTTCATTTATAAGTTCTACAAAAAAAGAATCTATTCTAATAGACGGAAGTGATACTCCTATCTTCTCATTCTTATACTTCTCCATTAAAGAATTAATTAAATTTCCAATATCTGAATAATCGCATATACTTAATGAAGTAAGTGAAATTTCTTCATAACCTGTATTTCTTATAAGCTTATCAGCAAGTTCCATTAGTGTATCTGTTTTCTTTTCTCTTAATGGTCTATAAATCATCCCCGCTTGACAAAATCTACATCCACGTGTACACCCTCTAAAAGTTTCAAGTGTAATTCTGTCATGTACTATTTCGGCATAAGGAACTATTAATTTATCCGGATAAGCTACATCATCTAGATTTTTTATTATTCTTTTTTTAACTGTTTTAGGTACGCCTTCTTCTGTAGGCTTAAATTCCCGTATAGTTCCATCTTCGTTATAAGATACTTCATATAATGACGGAACGTATATACCTTGAATCTTTGATATTGCCTTCAAATATTCCTTCTTTGACTTTCCCTTAAATTCCTTATATACATCTAATAATTCATTTGTAATTTCCTCACCTTCACCCAGCACAAAGCAATCTGCTATATCATAGAGAGGCTCAGGATTATATGCACATGGTCCTCCAAACATTACGATCGGATCCTCTTCTCCTCTTTGTGAAGCTCTTACAGGGATTCCTGCCATATCTAACATATTTAATATATTAGTGTAACTCATTTCATATTGCAGTGTAAAACCTAAAATATCAAAATTCTTTAGTGAATCTTTGCTTTCTAGTGCGTATAATGGTATGTTATTTTTCCTTAATTGTTCTTCCATATCTGGCCATGGTGCAAAAACTCTTTCACAAAAGGTATCTTCCCTTTCATTTAACAAGTAATATAATATCTTTGTACCTAAATGAGACATTCCAACCTCATAAACATCTGGGAAGCAAAATGCATATCTTATATCTACCTTACTTTTGTCCTTTTTATATGAATTTAGCTCCTCGCCTATATATCTAGCTGGTTTTTCTACTTTAAATAAAATATCGTCTGAAATAAAATTCATCTAATTACCTCCTCTTACGTACTCAATTTTATATTCTAGCACATCTAGTTGTAAATTGAAATTTATTTTATTAATTATTCCTTTATGTTTATATACTCTTCTATGCTTATATTTCCATAAACTTTTAAGGCCTCAATCGTTTCTTCTTCATATATAGTTTTTATAAGCTTCATGTCATCATTTAATATTAAAAACATATTGTATTTATTTTTTTCCACCAAGCTTAATATAAAAAGTAAATCTTTTTTATAGTGTACAGATATTCCCCTATTTTCTATATACCCTCTTTTCAAAAATTTAATCTTCTTTTTTATTATATCTTTCATAATAACATAACATATCCTTTCCCTTTCCTTCAAGGCTGAAGCTATTATAAATATACTTATAACTCCTATACTTATATTGAGTGTTCCACCCAAAAACAAAAAAAGATAATATGTCATAAGTAAAATTCCTACAATAATACTTGTATAAATAGTTATATTATTTGCTTTTTTATATATAAACTTTATATTTATAATATTTCTTAATGCCCTTCCACCATCTAATGGGAATGCAGGAATCATATTTATAAAACCTATGGTAAAATTACACTGGTACAGCTCATTTAAAATGTTAAATTTATATTTATGATACAGCATATAAAAAAGTACTGCACAAATTAAATTCATAAATGGAGCAGACAAAGAAATTATTAAATCTTCTTTTGGTGATGCTTCATCTATATCTATTAATTCAAGTGCAGTACCCACAGGCATTATTTGTATATCAAAACCATTAAATCCAAGTATTTTAGCAGTTTTGTAATGTACTAGTTCATGCAAAAAAACTATTAGAAAAGATATAAGTATCTTCTCTCTATACCCTATTAATATAAGTACTATTATATAAGGAAAAAAATATTTACTGACCTTTATCAAACTTATATTCTCCATTTCTTAAATTGCTATAAATTCCTTCGGATCTTTATTTTCACCCATATATAAAAATTCAAAGTGTAAATGAGGTGCTGTAGATTTTCCTGTATTCCCACTTAAAGCAATTATGCTACCGACTTTTACCACATCTCCCTTTTTAACCTTTATTTCTTTTAAATGACCATATTTAGTTTCTATGCCATCACCATGGTCTATTACTATATAATTGCCTAATTTTTCATCTTGTCCAGAATCCTTAACCGTACCATCAAAGGAGCATTTTACTTCCGTTCCTTCTTTTACATCTATATCTATCCCCTCATGAAAAGCTCTTTTCTTGTCTATAGGATCAATTCTATATCCATAAGGAGATGTTATTTGTCCCTGGACAGGAAGTGTAAAGTTCTCTTTTACCTTATCTTTTAAAGTTTTTTCACCACTAACCTTACTTTTGATTGCCTCAATCCAATTTGTAACCTTATCTTCTATTTTTACTACATTTAAGCTTTTCACTTGTACAAAGGCACTCTTATAATCATAGTTTTCATTTACTAAATTCTTAGAATAATTATAAACCGCCTGGGTTTGAGGAGTTACAACTAATTTGCAAAACATAATAACAAATATAATACTTAAAGCTCCAATTAAATCTCTAGGAAGCCTCTTTAGCAAATATTCTCCTACTCCACTTGAACTTTTCCTTTGTGAGCTTGTATATCCTGTATTAAAACTTTTTCTTAAGATTTTATAATAATCCTCATACTGATTATTATAGTTTCCCATACTTTCTCCTCCTTCAGTATCACTCATTTTTACAACACTTGTAAAAATCTCTGATATATATATATTTATAAGAAGGGAAAGTTATTACATAAAAAATGTTGAACCTACCGTATAGGATTTGCATCTAAGAAAGTTCATTCAACGCTTTCCACGATACAAATCTTATACTATATGTTCAACATTAGAAACGCCGTAATATCCTACATATATGCCTTCAATGCTTTAACAAAAACTTCTGCTGATGCTAAGTTTGTAGCTAGAGGTACATGGTGTACATCACATATTCTAAGTAGTGCATTTACATCTGGTTCATGAGGTTGAGATGTAAGGGGATCTCTTAAAAACATTACAAAATCCATCCTGCCTTCAGCTACCATTGCTCCTATTTGTTGATCTCCACCTAGAGGACCTGATAAAAGTCTTTTTACATCAAGATCTAATTCCACATTTATTCTTTTACCCGTAGTTCCAGTTGCAAATAAGTTATGATCCTCAAATACTTCCCTGTATCTTTTTACAAAATCCACCATGTCATCTTTCTTCTTATCATGCGCTATAAAAGCTATATTCATTTAAATCCCTCCAAATATTTAGAAGTTAATTTTTTTCCTTCTCATCCCAATATTTATTACTAATGCAATAGACATAAATGCCGTCAGCATGGAACTTCCTCCATAACTCATAAGCGGCAATGTAATTCCTGTAATAGGCATAACTCCTATAGTCATACCTATGTTTTGCATTATTGAAAATAAAAATGTAGAAACCACTCCAATAGTAACCATTGACCCAAACACGTCCTTTGAGGTCTTGGCTATATTTATAAACTTGTATATAAGTATTCCATACATTAATAATAAAAATATAGCTCCTATAAGTCCCCATTCTTCTCCTACTACTGAAAATATAAAATCCGTATGAGACTCCGGTATAAATCCACCCTCTATTTGAGTTCCTTTTAAAAATCCTTTACCTAGCATTCCACCAGACCCTATTCCTATTTGAGATTGTATAAGTTGAAGACCTGATCCTAACTCATCTTTCTCTGGATTTAAAAAGGAGGTAAGTCGCACTTTCCAATATTCATGCATAATAGGTGAATTCCATACTATAGCAATTAAAACTGCAACTGATGCTATTCCACCGCCTATAATTTTAGAATCAAGTCCTGCAGCAAAAAATATTCCTAGAACTATAAAGAAGCACACCATGGTCATACCCATATCTGGCTGTATTATTATAAGTATCATCGGAATAGCAGCATATCCTAATAACTTAAAGAAGTTTCTAAGATTATTTATGTTACACTCCATACTATCTAATTCTTTAGCAAGCATTATTATAAGCCCTAACTTTGCCAGCTCCGAAGGCTGTCCTATTGTTACAGAACCGATTTTCATCCATGACCCTGCCCCATTTACTGTAGACTTAAATATAGTATCATTTAGAAAAAGAAGTATAACGCCTAACCAATATATTATATTTGCATATCCTTGTATCAAAGAATAATCAAATACTAATATAAAATACATAACACCAAATCCCATGGTAAGCCATACAAGCTGAGACTTAAATACAGCTATCCCTGCCCTTGTATTGGTTGCACTATATATATTTAAAGCTCCAAACAATCCTATAATCGCTACTATTAAAATTATGCTAAAATCTAATTCTCTCAATAATTTCTTATTTATTTTTAATTTTTCTAGCACATTTCTCCCCCCATTCACTTGGCATGTTACTTATAAAATTATAACAATATACATCGAAAAAAGCTATGTATAATTTATACATAGCTTTAAATTAAATCCTTATTATCTTCTTTTGAGACTCTTTATAGGAATACTTGCAACTAGTGCTGGAGAAGAACTCTGTTCTTCATCACTGGATGTCATTTTGATCTCCATATCTTCCCTGTCTATTTCAACATACTTTGAAATTACCTTCATAATATCTTCTCTTATACTTTCTAGTAATTCTGGAGAAAAATCTGCCCTATCATGTATAAGTATTAGTTTAAGTCTTTCTTTCGCTACATTCTTGGATGCTGATTTAGGAGTGAAAAAATTAAGAAAATCCATTTATATCCCCCCTATTTCATTCCAAATAACTTTTTTAAGGATTGTATAAATCCTTTATTTTCTGTTTCTAAAGATAAAAACGGAACATTCTCTCCTAGAACCCTGCAAGCAATGTTCTTAAAGGCCTGTCCTGATATTGTACCTTCAGTAAGCACTATTGGCTCACCTCTGTTTGTAGAAACAGTAATATTTCTATCGTCTGGAACTATTCCTATAAGTTTTATTGCTAAACTATCTAATATATCGTTTACGTCTAACATATCCCCATTCTTAACCATTTCAGCATTTATTCTATTCACTATAAGCTGATGATCTTCTATTCCCTTAGCTTCCAGCTTTCCTATAACTCTATCAGCATCCCTTATAGATGTAACTTCAGGATTTACTACTATAAGTGCTCTATCTGCACCTGCTATAGCATTTTCAAACCCCTGCTCTATTCCAGCTGGGCAATCTAACAGCACGTAGTCAAATTCCTTCTTTAATGTCTCCACTAAATCTAACATATTTTCTTTAGAAATATCATCTTTATCCTTTGTTTGAGCAGTAGGCAATAAGAAAAGGTGTGGAAATCTTTTATCTTTTATAAGTGCTTGCTTTAATTTACAGTTACCTTCAATAACATCCATCAACGTAAACACAATTCTATTTTCTAGTCCCATTAAAACATCTAGATTTCTGAGTCCAGTATCTCCATCAACAACAACTACTTTTTTACCCATTGCTGCAAGGGCTGTTCCAATATTGGCAGTAGTAGTAGTTTTTCCTACTCCCCCCTTACCAGATGTTATTACAATAGCGTCTCCCATATATTTCCCTCCATTAGATAAATTTGTTTGGCAAGTAAGGCTCTACTATTATACTATTTCCTCTTACTTTTGCTACTTCAGGATATTGAGGCTTAATATTATCTTCAGGTGCCCTAGTAGCTACATCGCCAATTTGTAGTATTTGAGGCTGAAGATAAAACGCTGCTACAATTGCTTTTGAATTACCTTCATAGCCTGCATGAACATAGCCTCTTAATGCGCCAAGAACTATTACATTACCAGAAGCATAAATTTCTGCTCCTGAATTTACATCGCCTATTATGACTAAATTTCCTGGGTAATTTATAACTTGTCCACTTCTTACAGTTCTTTTTACAAACTTAGTTCTACCTTCGTTCACACCTGAAAATACTTTAGTTATTGTTTCCTCAGAATTTTCAAATATACAATCTTTTATCAAGAACTCATCAAAAAGAATGTCTTTAAGTCTCCTTAATTCTCTTTCATTAATGTGTTTTAGTTGAGTAGTTACTTTTAGAGTAGCCCCCCTATAAAATACCTTTCCTCTAGACAACTTTTCAATGAGCGAGTCCAGCATTTCGTCAACGTCTTTGAACTTATTCATATTAATAACTGCATTTAAGCCTTCTCTATTTCCCTTAATAATTATGCTGTCATCTATCATAGCTAACCTCCAAAACTGGGCTTATGTTTATATTTCAACAAATTCTTCTCAATTCCTTCTAACCATAACGATAAATCTTGAAAAATTTTTAATGGAAACATCTCACCATGGCTGAGATGTGCTGATTTATAACGAAATCATAGATCCCTATAGATCATGTAAATCATGCAGGGCACATACATTATTATGTACATGCCCTATTATTAATTAGTCAAATTTAAACTCTGGTGTGTAATTCATTTTAGCTAGTTCTTCTTTAAAATATGCTTCATACATAGCCTTTGCAACCGGAGCGACAGAACCTCCATGAGCTCCATCAAATATTAATACACATATCGCAATTTGAGGATTATCATATGGCGCAAATCCAACATATACTCCAGATGAAGTTCTACCTATTCTATCCTGTATCTGCTCGTTAAATGTAGCTGATCCAGTTTTACCTGCAGTTTGGATAGGAAAGCTTTTAAGCACTGTAGATCCTGTTCCTTCATCATAGGACGTAACCGCAAGCATTCCCTCTTTTACTGTCTTTAACGTTTCAGGCTTTAATTTTATTTCATCTATAACTTCTGGCTCTACCTTTTGAATTAATTTACTATTTGAATCTAAAAATGAATCTACTAAATGAAGCTTATATCTCTTACCTCCATTAGCAATCATAGCCATATAATTTGCTAATTGAAGTGGCGTAAATTGATTTGTACCCTGACCTATAGATGCATTATATACATTACCTGGTCTAGTTGCTTCTTCAGTTACCGAATTTACTGATTGATTAATCTTACTTATTGCAATATTTATATCACCATCTGTAAAACTTTTATTTTTTAATTTTTCATCAGCTGATATGAGTTCTTTGAACAATCCCGTTATAGTCTTAGAAAAGTCTTTAACATTCTTATATCTCATTTGTTGTCTTATGGTATTTTGTATTTTTTCTTTAAGCTCTGTTAACTGTTTGCCTTCTCCCTTTTTTATCTCAATGTCTATTCCTTCATACTCACCTGTGCTCTTATTTTTCTTAATTTTCCTTAGATCTTCATATAAATTCCATAAATGATATATAGAAGATGTATTTTTTACAGATTGAACATTAAATACTTGTCCGTAGTTCTCTGGTATTTCAATACCTGTAGATGGATCTTCTTTTGAATTTGGGTCTACTCCAAGTCCAAATTTCCATGCATATTCTGCTAAAGTATCAAGTCCCCTTTGGTAAAGTCTATCTCCTACCTCATAAAAAAAGTAGTTATTAGAATATGCTAATGCTTCAACTACATTTATATTTCCTTTAGTTGATGCATTCCAACTTCTACCATTGTATCCGTGTTTTGTATATACTAGTGCATCATATATTGTCTCATTAGGCGACAATACGCCCTCTTCCATACCTGCTATAGCAGTCAATGGTTTAAAGGTAGATCCTGGCGCAGTAAGTGATGAAGTAGCATAATTATAAAAAGGCTTCGGATAAATATCGTATGGATCCTTTCTTAAAACTTTACTTCCCTTACTTGATTTATCTACTGGGGGAAATATTTCATCTACAGTTACAGGAAGTCCTCTACTACCTATATAATCTTTTGCAAACGCCTCTAAATCGGGATTAAAAAACTTATTATATAGTTCTGTAGTAAGTTTCCCTGGGGTAGAGAATATGTTTGGATCATAGCCTGGTCTACTTACCAGTGCCAATACTCCACCAGTATTTACATCGATAGCTACAGCGGCTCCTCTGGTTGCATTACTAGAATTGGCTCCATCATAACTTATTGGATTTGCTCTTAAATTTGCCATTACTTGGTCCAGAGATTTTTCTGCTGCTAATTGTACATGCTTATCAATAGTAAGTTTAAGTGTTTCTCCAGGATACGGTTCTCTTCTTCCTAGTTCCTCTATTATTCTACCTTGCTTATTAAGTTTAACTATTCTTCCACCTTTAGAACCCTTAAGTCTATCCTCATATACATACTCAAGTCCTGCAGTTCCTACATAATCACTGCTTACATCGTATCCCTTTTCGCTGTATTTTTCTGTATTTCCACTAATTTTTGATATATATCCTAAAAATGCTGAACCAAGTTCTCCATAAGGATACGTTCTTAGTGGCTGTGTGCTCACATCTATACCTGGAAGATCATTTAATCTTTCCAAAAATATAAAAGCGGTTTCCTTTTTTATATTACTTCCTATAGTTACAGGTTTATAGCCAGAAAAACTCTGCATTTTAATTGTATCTTTTATAATCATATATTTCCGCTGTTTTTCTAGACTATATTGAAACTTTTCTATATCATATTGTTCTATTAATCCTTCTAAAATAGCCTTTGAATCTTTAGTATTGTTTTTATACTCATCTAGTTTAATCTTTAAATTTGCAGCATCTTTTATATTAAACCTTTTAATAATATCACTTAGAGCTTCATTTGGTGATATCTTGTATTGGGCTAAAAGATTTTTAAAATCACTTTTTGGAGTTATATCATATTGTTTTATCAAATAGTTAAAGGTTTCCTCAGGAGAAATCTTCAGTAATTCTTCATCTATTTGCTTTTCTTCTTCTTTAGTTAACTTTTCCTTTTTACCTGGAAATAATTCTTTTTGTACTTGTTCATTCAATCCTCTATCTCTTTTAAATCTTACTTCTAAAGTTTTTCTAGCATTTACATCATCTGTTTTAAATTCAAATCTAAAAGGGTTTACCTTTAATTCAAATTCATCTTGTTGTTGCTCTTTATTATCATCAAGAAGTTTAAACACCTTATCCATAGTTTCAAAAAAGTACTTTTTACTTTCATCTGTTTCATTGTATACAAGCATATAACTTTGACGGCTAGTCCCAAGCACTATATTATTTCTATCTACAATATTTCCACGAGGAGCTGGATCTGGCACTTCTGTAATTGCTCTAGTATTTGCTCTTTCTTTGTATTCCTCTGTTTTAATTACTTGTAGGCTAATAAGTTTACTTCCAATGATAGAATAAATTACAGCCATTACTACAAAAAAAGCGGTATATCTATTAAGTTTTTTCTTTTTTTCTTTCATAGCTCACCATTCCTTTAAAATTTCCAATTTCGCCTCATATAATCTATACTACATAACTTATGAGTTAATCTATATACAGGTATAGATAAAAATAAATTATATAAGCTGTTAAAAAACACAAATCTAAAACTCATTCCTACTCCTACTACATATAGAATTACAAAAACCAAAATTCCTTTAAATATACTTATAGCAAAATTTGATAGTACAGGTATAAGAGTTTTTTCTTTAAATATACTCACCCCTATAAAACCTGATATCACAGCACATATCATATTAGTTAAAGCATTTACTCCAAGAATATTTGCAAAATAAATATCTTGAAACAATCCTGCAAATGCCCCTAGCCAAAGTCCTTCTGAATATCCGTTTACTATAGAATAACTAATTATAAATGTAAATAATAAACTAGGTGAAAACCCCTTTATAGAAAAAAAGGGCACCACCGAATTATCTAAAATTAGCATAATAATAGTCAAACCTGCCAAAGTTAAAATTTTTTTCATTTTTATCACCTTAATATGTTTTGTCTATTTTATTTTTGGGAACTACTACAAAAACTTCTTCTAACTTATTTAAATTTATATAGGGCTTAATAATTGCATTTTTCATTACTTTTCCTTTATCTTCCTCTACACCTATAACATAACCAATTCTGATACCTTTAGGATATAGTCCGCCAAGTCCTGATGTAAGTATCACATCATCTTCCTTTATCTTTGAATCCAAAGGTAAATAATATATTTTTGCTAACTGTGTATTATCACTATCCCTATATCCTTTTATAATTCCTACACTTTCTCTAGTGCTTTGAACAATTCCACTAACTGCAATATTTTCATTAGAAAGAGTTTGTACAATAGCCCAACTATTGCCTACAGATGTAACTTGCCCTACTAATCCTTGGGAGGTAACTACTACCATCTGTCTCTCTATTCCGTCATTTTTTCCTTTATTAATAGTAAATTCATCTAAAAAATTTCCTCCACTTTTACCAATTATGTCACATCCTATATAATTGTATTGGGAGTTTTGATTTTTAAAGTTAAGCATTTCTCTTAACCTTTCATTTTCATTTTTTAAAGCATCATACTCTAACGCCTTACTTTCTAGCTCATTATTCCTAGCTTTAAGGTTATTGTTCTCTTCTCTTATTACATTAAAATTTAAAATAAACCCTAAAAAATCCTTCACACCACTGCCTGAATTGTACAAGCCTCCTTGTACAGTATTTAAAGCTCCACCTACACTACTCTCAGCAAAAGATACCTTATCTCTTTTTGCACTGTAACCAATTAATATTAAAAATGTAACTGACAGAACAATTATTGTTACTGTCAGTTTATTTTTGAAAAATCTCATACTTACCTTTTCTTGCTTGCTGAAAGCTTATCTAAAGTATCTAATGCTTTTCCTGCTCCAAGAGCAACGCAATCAATAGGAAGTTCAGCTGTATGAACAGGCATGTGTGTCTCATCATATATAAGCTTGTCAAGTCCTCTGAGCATTGCTCCTCCACCTGCAAGCATTATACCCTTATCCATTATATCTGCTGCAAGTTCTGGTGGTGTTTTTTCTAGCGTACTTTTTATAGCATCAACAATAGCTGCTATGGGCTCTCTTAACGCTTCTCTAACTTCAGTGCTTGTAATATCAATAACCTTTGGAAGTCCTGTTATTAAATCACGACCTCTTATTTGCATTGAAATTTCTTCTTCTAATACATAAGCAGAACCTAACTCTATTTTTATATTTTCAGCCGTTCTTTCACCTACCATAAGGTTATATTGCTTCTTCACGTAATCTATTATAGATTGATCAAGTTCATCTCCAGCCACTCTTAAGGATTTACTTGTAACTATTCCTCCTAAAGATATAATAGCAACTTCTGTAGTTCCTCCTCCAATGTCTACAATCATGCTTCCCGTTGGCTCATTTACTGGAAGACCTGCTCCAATTGCTGAAGCCATTGGCTCTTCTAAAAGATGCACTTCTCTTGCTCCTGCAGATTTTGCAGCTTCTTCAATAGATCTTTTTTCTACCTGTGTTACTCCTGATGGATAGCATATTACTATTCTTGGACTTGTAAAAGCACTCTTAGGACTTACTTTTTCAATAAATTTCTTAATCATCGCTTGTGTTACGTCAAAATCTGCAATAACTCCATCTTTCATTGGTCTTATGGCTACAATATTCCCTGGAGTTCTTCCTATCATTTGCTTTGCTTCATCCCCTACAGCTAAAACCTTCTTAGTATTAGTATTTATAGCAACTACTGATGGTTCGCGGAGCTGTATTCCCTTTCCCTTTACATATACAAGAGTGTTAGCTGTTCCAAGATCTATACCTAAATCCCTAGACATTCCAAATAAACGCATCTAATTTTCTCCTTTCAATTTACAATATACCTTTTTCTTTTAAACTTATATAAACTCCATCTCCAATTATTATGTGATCTAATAGCTCTATTCCTATTATTTTGCTACATTCATTGAGTCTTTTCGTAATATTTAAATCCTCATTACTTGGACTCGGATCACCAGATGGATGATTATGACATATAATTATTGAAAAACTGCTATTTTTAATTGCTTCATTAAATACTTCTCTAGGATGAACAATAGAAGAATTTAAACTTCCCATAGAAACATCCTTAACCCTTATTACTACATTTTTTGTATTTAGCATTATTACTTTCAGAATTTCTTTTTTTAAGCATCTCATTTCTTCCATTACAATGGTTGCTGCATCTTGAGGTTTAGTAATTTTATACTCTTCCCCAGACTTATAGGCCTTAAATCTCTTTGATAGTTCACTTAATGCCACTATTTGAGAAGCCTTAGCACTTCCTATACCTTGGATATTCATTAGCTCATTTGTTGAAGAATTTATAAGACCATTTAATCCTCCTAAACCCTTCATAAGCTTACTGCAGAGGTTCAACACATTATCCTTTTTAGTTCCTGTCCTAAGGATAATTGCCAAAAGTTCTGTATTGGACAACGCCTCTGGACCATATCTAAAAAGTCTTTCTCTAGGTCTTTCACTTTCAGGTAAATCCATAATCTTTAAAGAATCATTCATTTTAATTACTCCCTATAGATCAGTTTTACCCCCATCCCTGTATAACCTTCAGAAATTTACAAATTTCTTGTAAATCCATATCTATCATATAGCTCATGTTTAATTTTAATTCTGTACTAATATTCTTTTAACATTCCATACAATTTGTTTATTGGTAATCCTACAACATTATAATAACATCCGTGAATTTTTTCAACAAAAATTCCACCATAACCTTGTATACCGTACGCCCCTGCCTTATCCATAGGCTCTCCAGTTTTTATGTAATTTAATATCTGGTCAGTAGATAGCTTTGAAAACTTTACTTCTGTACACACATAGTCTTTTTTCACTATATTTTTTGATATATCAACTATAGCTAACCCTGAATACACTTTATGAATATTACCACTTAACATACTAAGCATTTCAAAAGCATCTTGAGAATTTTTAGGCTTACCTAATACGTTGTTTTCAAAAAATACTGCTGTGTCACATCCAATGACTATCTTGTTTGAGTTTGAGAATTTTTTTGCTACTGCTAAAGATTTTCCTTCCGCAATTTTCATTACATACTCAGCTTCATTTCCATGAAATTCAACTTCAGATTCATCAAAATCACTTGTAATTACTTCATAGTCATTAATTATTCTTTTTAGCAGTTCTTTTCTTCTTTCAGAAGCTGATGCTAATATAATTTCCATGTTATCATCACCTTTTTAAGTTTTGCATGTAATATTATTTCCATTTTCACCTGATTTATATCTTATTCAGAACAGGTTTTATAAATAAATTAATATCATTTACTTTATGTCTTTTAATAGTTTAACATTTAATAATTTGTTAAACAAGTCCATATACAATATTGTTAAATTTTTTTTGTTTATGGAGAGTATTGTCGTATATTGAAAAAATGCGAAATAACTTTCAATTACTAATCTTTACTATTTAATCACTAATAATGGATTTAATAATCCTTTAAGCGATTAAATAGTAGAAACTAACATCTTGAAAGTACTTCGCATTTAAATTTTATTTATTTTTATAGTTATTTATTTAGCTTCTTTTGCTGTTTTTTCCTTAGCCTTTTCATTATTTGATGGTGGATTAATGTCTTTTCTTTTATTATTTATGGACTCATCTTTATCTTTAACTTCGGCTTTTATTTTAGTTTGATTATTATTCACATTTTTAGTTTTAACTGTAGTATTAGTTTCATCAACTATATCATCATTGGAGCTATCTTCTTTGTTATTAACTTGTGTTTCTTTAGTATTAGTTTTTGTTTCGTTTACATCGCTTGCTGATTTTTCTAATTTCTTTTCTTCTTTCTTTAACTGCCCTACACTCATCTTATTTGCATTTTTAGCTTGTACTAAAACCTTCAGCTCTTCTTTTTGTTTATTATAATCAGCTAGACTTTTTTCATAAGAATCTTTAGCTAATTTTATTGCTTCATCATCTCCTGATTTATTAGCTTCGTTTAGACTCCCTTTAACTATATTAAGGTCTCTTTTAGCTTCCTTTAATTCTTCTCTTGCTTGTTTTATTTCAACCATAGCTTCCATCTTTTGTGTTTGCATTTCTATAACTTTTGCAATTACATCTTGTGCATTTTCAGAAACTTTATCTTTAACGATTTTTAAAACTTCAATTGAGTTTTTTTGGCTCTCTAATATTTCATCTTCAATTTCTTCCAATTCTTCATTCTCTACAACCTCTGTATCTTCTGTATTATTATCTTCAACCTGTTCATTTTCCTGAGTATTTTCTTCAGTTGCTTCTTCAACATTCTCTTCATCTGCTAAATCTTTATCATCTTGTGATTCATCGCCTATTACAGTATCTTCTTGCATTTCTTCTAAAGCTTTTTCAGCTTCTTCCATATTCTCTTCATATTTTTCAATAGATTCTTTTGCTAACTCTTCATTACCTTCTTCTGCCATTACTTGACTTTCTCCAAGTCTTTCCTGAGCAATATTTAGTAATAATTTAATTTTTGCTTCCCCATTCTTGGATAATTTTATTTTAAAACTATCAACTAGGCAGTCTAATTTATACATAATACTGTCAGGTGTCACACCAGCAGTCTCCTTTAGAGATACCTCCCCTGCAGCAAAAGTATTAGTGTTAATTGTAGCAGCAATTGCTAAAGCTGTTAATAATGTTATAGATTTTTTCATAATTTAATATCCTCCTTAAATTGTCACATCTCAAGTACTTGAAACATTTCACTGTTTATCATTTTCACTTATCAATACGGGAAGTCATATATTTTTTAAGGGGGTGAGCATTGCCAAATTTTAAGTTTTACCTAACCCTCTAAAATTTATTATAATGAACGTATATACTTATAAGAAGGGGTGAGATTATGGATAATATAAATCCTTCTGAAGTTAAAGATAAAAATAAACTTATAGAAGAAAATAAAAATTTTATATATGGGTGCACTTATAAAATATGCAAAAGAATACTTCATTGGGAAAATGATGATGAATTAAGTATAGCAATGATTGCATTTAATAAAGCCTTAGATACTTATAATCATACTAAAGGAAACTTTCATAGCTACGCTAAAGTACTTATAAATAATTCAATAATTGATTTTTTTAGAAAAGATAAGAATAATTCTTTACTAGTATTTGATAATAATGAAGAATCTTTTACATATATTGATTATAAAAACTCTATTAATCAATATGAAATCCAAAAGGAAAGCGAACAAAGAATTGATGAAATTAATGCACTTAAAAATGAGCTTGCTAATTTTAAGCTGACATTTACGGATTTGATAAATCATTCTCCTAAACACATAGATACAAGAAGTCATCTGTTAAACATCGCCTTATGCTGCACTAAAAGCGATGATATAAGTACATATATAAGAGAAAATAAAGCTCTTCCTATAAAGCAAATAACTGTTTTAACTGGTTGCAACAGAAAATTATTAGAACGATGGAGAAAATACATAATTGTACTTTTTTTAATAATGTCAAATGATGAGTATTTATATCTAAAGTCTTATCTTAATATAAGTGTAGGTGATAAAAATGAATAGTATTAAAGGTATAATAATTGAAATTCAAAAAAATAAAGCAGTGCTTTTAACCTCTACAGGTGAATTTATAGAAGTGCTTGCTACTAAAGACATGAATGTAGGGGAGGAGTATATTAAAACTATCAGTCATACTAACTTTATTAGAAATATACCTAAGGCATTAGTTGCTGCACTTATTATGTTTACAGTGTTGGGCGGTGGATTGGGTGCTTATTATACTCCAGTTGCAACTTTAAATCTCAACATAAACCCATCTGTTCAATTAAAGACTAATTTATTTAATAAAGTTATCCAATCTAGTGCCTTAAATTCTGATGGTAAAGTTATATTAGATAGTATAAATATCAAAAATAAAAATTTTAATGATGCACTATGCTTAATCGTAACAGAAAGTGAACATCAAAAATTTATCACAGAAGATTATAAGGCAAGTAAATCTATTAATTTAGAAGTAACAGGTAAAAATTTAAATGTATCTGCCTTCGAAACTATCGTTCAGGAACATGGAATTTCACTTGAAGTAAAAATTAATAATAAAACTTCTGAAAACAATAAAAAATTAAATAACAAAGACACTAACTTAATAAATACAAATAAAGACTCTAATAAATTAAATATTGAAAATAGAACAAAAGATAATTCAGAAAGCACTAATTCAAATTCTAACATAAAAAACTCTGAACCATCTACTAATAACTCCTATAACAAAAACAATGATATAAAAACAGAAACCAATGATAACAAAAACAATGGCAATGCTAATAGTAAGAATATAAAAGATGCAAATTCTAAGAAAAATTTTAATGAAATTAATAATTCTAACTCAGAACCTAAAAAAAAAAATAAGGCTTCTTCAGATAAATCCTTAAAAAAGGAAAAATAAAAATACGGGCATTTTTAATCTCTAATCACAATTGCTAAATCTATGTTCTAGCAGTTGAAGATTAGAGATTATTAATTTAAAAACGCTTCGCATTTTTATTTCATTTTTTGAAGTATAGAATAGATAAATGTATAATTTTCTGCTGTTTTATCATTGCTTAATTCATTTGGCAATTTTGCCACTTTATCCTTTAATTCATTTAATGTTTTAATATTGGGGCTTTCTTGGTTTACTACTTCTAGGGATTTACACCAATTCTTAAAGTCTTGAGTTTGTATTGCCTTTACATTCTTTTCAGATAGTTTCCCAAGGACTTGTATATATCCATTTAATATTTCACTTATTTCCATATCACATAAATTATTTACCTTTATTTCAAACTTCATAGTTGAATTTGATATTTTATTAGTATTTAAAGTGTTTATTACAACTTTTGCAGCATCCTCTGTATATATACCTAGAAAAACCCTCTTATATTTATCATCATTTATAACAAATGGGTTTCCATAAGCGCTTAATTGACTTCTAGTTTTTTCTACGCCAGTGTCATTCCCAAACATTCCGCCCTGTATTGCCACATAAATAAAGCTATTACTACTTACTATGGATTCCTTAGGTGCTTTACCCTTATTATTTATATTTTTATCATTAACTTTAGTTTCTGTAACCTTTCCTTGTGTTTTTATTATGGAGGAATTCTTAATAAATAATTTGAAGAATATACTTCCTATTAAGAATGAAAGTATAAGTATCATTATAAGTATAATCAAAAAAATAACATTATCTTTTCTTTTTTTCTTTAAATCATATCTTGTATACTTTATATTCACCACTCCCTCTTAAGTATTCAATACATTGAAACCATGCTAAAATATCCTCCACCTTATTATAAAAATTATATATAAATTTTCCTCATATGTTACCTATATAATAATATTACACTTTACTTAAAATTATGATTAAGAGATTCTATCATTAATATTAAAATTTAACTTCCTAATCATTTAGTACTAAACTTACTACTAATTTATAATATATTGCTCCTAAATGAAATAAAAGTCAGTTAAAAACTGACTTTATATATTAATCATTACTTATTATCTATCATTTATTGAAGTACTCTTCTAGCTCCTGCATATCTGGAATCATAATAACTTCCTGAAAGACTGCTTACGATAACTTTACCACTTCCTGATGATGCATGAATGAATTGTCCTTCACCTACATATATTCCAACATGTGAAATCGAGGAATCTGTATTAAAAAACACCAAATCTCCTGGTAATAAATTTTCTTTAGATACAGCTTGTCCTGTAGAAAATTGAGTTCCTGTATAATGGCCTAAATTCACGCCAAATGCTCTATATACATACAAAGTGAACCCTGAACAATCAAAAGCTGATGGGCCAGCTGCACCCCAAACATATGGTTTTCCCATAAATTTATATGCATAAGACACTACATCTACTCTTCCATTTGAGCCTCTGCTTACAGTAGCTTTTTTGGCTGTTGCTTTAACAGTTGGATTTACAGTTTCTTTTTTAGGTACTACTATAACTTTATTCCTGTTAACTGTTGCTGCACGAACAGCTAAATTTTTAGAAGTTAAATTTACCGAATCAGCTTGTACACTATTATTTTTTAGCGCTCCTAGAAATGTCAATGATAAGAAGAAAATTACACTTATCACTATGCTTTGTCTTTTGTTATTCATTTATTATCCGCCTTTCTTTGCCTCCGAAGTTAGCTGACGGGTTCGGGTAAAGGTAACCCTACTTAATATATTTAATAGCATATTAAGATTAACCCCAATACATTGGTTCCTCCGTACCCAGATATTTTCCGGGATTCAGCTTGTTTGTATAGTTTATATTTTCTTGATTTTCATGAGTATTTTTATATATGATTTTATCGAAATGATTAGTTTGAGTTTGTTTCATATATTTCCTTGTTTTATTATACATGATTTGTTAATACTTAGTCAATAAAAGTTAACACCTTTTTTAAAATTATCAGTATATTTCGTTTAATTTTTTAATATCCTAAGTCTTTGTTTAATATGATAACCTTTATTCTATCATTTCTTTGTTTTTTCATTACTACATAATCGCAACAAATTCTATCATCACTATTACAATCCATACAATATCCAACTTTTGCGCAGGGGGTATTTTTATTTAATTTTTTTGCATTTACAGGCGCTGCAATTTTCTTTACTCTCTCTTCTGCTTCCTTTAAGTCTTTTACTATTTTATTTACACCGCATACTACAATAACTTGATCTGGTCCGAAAAGCATAGCTGCTACCCTATTGCCATTTCCATCCACATTAAATAGTTCTCCATTCTCAGTCAGAGCATTAGAACTACATAAATAAGTATCAGCACCAAAAGCTTTTTTATTAAGTTCCTTTCTTCCATCGACTGTCAAATTAGGATTGTATCTATCTAAAAATGTAAATTTACCGCTTCTTAGATAATCTATTACTCCCGTTTCCAATAAAGTCTCAGACCCCCCAACAGATACTACAGATCCCTCTTTTATTAACTCTTTTAACTTTTCAATTAGTTCTACTTCATCCTGCACTAAAACTGCTTCCATATTATTTCGTTTTAAATTTTCAATAGTTCTTTCTATTAAATTTTCATTTCTCCATTGCATAAATTTGTCCATTATTATACCTCCCTAAGGATTTTTTTAATATAAACACACTGGTTTTTTTATCATTTGTGTTATAAAGTTCTTCGGAAACTCTTATAACTTCATATCCATTTTTAGTCCAAAATTTAAACTTAGAACCATCCTCTTTTATAATTCGTGTATAAAAATCTCTTACTCCATACTCTTCTTTTAAATAAATACTCAATTTTTTTAAAATTATGCTTCCTATTCCCTTACTTCTTATAGACTTATTTAAAGAAATAGACCATATCCATGCTTCATGAGGATTTTTAAACTCAACTCTACCTTTTATGATTCCTAAAATTTCGTCAGTTTCTTTATCATTTATCTTCAAAAAGAACTCATTTTCACTTACATAATACTCTAAAAACTTTTCATAAATATCACTTATTTCTAATTCTTCATTCTGTGATATGCATTGATTTTTTAAATAATCACCTACATATATCACATCCTCTTTTTGTATACTCAAAATAGTCATATTATCTATAATTAAATTTATACCTAACATTACCCTCACCCCATTTCCTACATGATTTTATTACAAATCAGCATGGTTAAATTCATTCCAGGCATTTCATTATTAAATTATTCTACATATAATTTAAATCTCCTTGTATATTACTTATAAAATTTAATTTACTTTTAACTATTGATTTAAAATAAAAATGACTGCTAAAAAGCAGCCATTAAACTTACTAATCCCAATCTCTCCAATCACGATCTCTTCTACGTCTTCTTCCCCTTCGTCTTCTTCTACGTCTTCTTCTTCCACGAAGTTCGCTAAGTAAAAGTATTTCAAGTAAAGATCTTGGCCCCCACCATATTCCATTAGGGCTTCTATAATCGTTTAAATTATTATCATTATCATCATCTTTTATATGGCATTTATCCATTATGTCATCGCAAACTTTTTTAACCCAGTCCTTGGATGGACAATATTCCTTACCATATTTATATTCCATAACATTACAATGATACTTTATCATAGGCATAACTTGATTATAAAGCTCAGGATACATTCCCTTTAGCTTTTCATCATCTTCATCTCTATCAATTTCTTCTGGCATGTTAGACATAGGCATTCCACAATAGCATACGTAAGGACAATTATATTGCATATTTCCCCCTAAAATAAATTTCTCATCATTATATATATATGCAAAAGTTAAAAATTAGTTACAACTTTTAGAAATAAGACGACACATTTTTAATGTTTAACAGGTCGTATGGAATTTGCATAATTAATGAAACATCTCAGCACACTGAGATGTGCTAATTTATAACTAAATCATAGATTTCTATAAATTATGCAACCGTTCGCTACACAAAAAAGCTCTAATATTTCTTCCTTTTAAGGCACCTAAGTCTTCTAAACTCGCCTACAGCTCAACCAATAGAAGGCTCTATACGGCGCCTTAAAATTAGAAATAAAGAGCTTTTAATTGCTTGCTCAATGCTTTCTACAATGCAAATCCCATACTTGTGTTCAACATTAAAAATATCCTTCAGGCTTACTAACTCAAGGAATTTCGTTAAGAACCTCCTACTGTCTGAGCGACAGCGAGTTTAGGAGGATTAGGAATTTTTAATTTATAAATATTAGCCGTTTTTAGCGAAATGAACGTCTTCCTAGATGAAAATTTTATAAAGCCCAGAGCATTAAAAACGTCGCAATTTCCTTTTAATGTTCTGCAAGTCCACTTTCTTTGAATTTTAAGATGAACTTTTTCATTATTTTGTTTACCTTTTCCTTTAAGAATATTCCAATCACTAAAGATATAACAAAATATATAGATAATTTATATATATTGAAAATTAATAACTCCTTCAAAATTCCCCCTACAGTTTCTCTCATGCCTCCTATAGCATAAGTAAAAGGCAGCATAGGGTTTATACTTTGAAAGAATGGGGAAGTTAGCTGTATTGGAAACGTGCCTCCTGATGCTGCGACTTGTAATACCATAACTACCATGGCTATAGCTTTACCCACATTCCCAAATACAGAAACCAATGTGTATATAATCATCATAAATATAATACTTGTATATACTCCAAACACTATATACGGAAGTGGTGCTATAACATAAGTTTTAAGCAAGTATAAATTACCTAGGGTCACTACTAACGCTTGCATAATTCCAATTGTTACAAATGTAAGATATCTTCCTAAAAACTCTTGGGTTGGAGATATTTCTAATCCATCCTCAAAACTATTTACCTCTACCGATAGTAAAGCAAGCGCAATAAGTCCCCCTACCCATAAAGCAAGCACTGTATAAAACGGAGCCATAGCTGAACCATAATTAGGTATTGCGAAAAGCTTATTCTCCTTCATCTCTATAGGATTTGCTAAAAACTCACTTTCTGCCTTTGCATCTCTCTTTAATATATTTATGACCTCATTAATTTTTTCATCATCACTTAATCCTCGTAATTTTTCAGCTCTTTCATGCATATCATTTTGAATCCCAGGAAACTCCTCTTTTATTTCCTTCAATCTGTCACTTCCCATGGCTACTCCATCGCTGGCTAGTTGAAGTAAACTATCAATTAAAGGAATATTATCTTGAAAATTTTCAAGCATAGCAATGCCATTACTAGATATACCTTGAAGATCCTTTAGAGAATCATTAATTGCAGGTTCAGTTTCAGTATCAAAAGTGTTAATAATTTCATCTGTAAAATCCATAATATCATCAGCACCTTGAATTGCTGCGCGTATGCTCTCAGGTAAAACCTCATTTCCTTCGTCTATCGTTGTGATTATAGAGTTAATAACTTTCCTTTGT
Organism: Clostridium pascui; assembly: GCF_016908015.1. Taxonomy (GTDB): domain Bacteria; phylum Bacillota; class Clostridia; order Clostridiales; family Clostridiaceae; genus Clostridium_AK; species Clostridium_AK pascui. Next base: position 629,773 of record NZ_JAFBDB010000002.1, on the reverse strand, counting down.
CCTGACATTTCACTTTTAATAGCTGAAAGATTACTAACAAATTTTCTTATAATTTTACTACCATTTTTTGTTATAATTGTATCAACACTATTAAGTTTTTTATCTAGTGAATTTAGGCGATTTATTTGTGAATTAAGTTTCTTTATTCCATCTGAATATATATCACTTACATTATCTAAAATCCTTCTCAAACTTCCACTATTATTTTGAAAGCCATATGCTGAATTTAAAAGTGTTTTAGCGGAATTTGTTGTGTCTTTTAAAAGAGTTAAATCTGACTTAATAGCTGGAGATATATTATCCATGATATTTATTGATTTTCCTAAAGCTTCATCTCCTGTTTTAGCAATATTAATAGTTTTATTTAATGTATCAGATATATTTTTTGTATTGCCCTGAACCTTTTCCATATACTCTTTAAAAACTAATGATCCTGAATAAGCATTATCTATGTGTTTTGCAATTTCAGGCATTCTATTATCTATTTCAATAATACTATCTGCAAGTTTCTTTAGTTGAGGCTTATTATTTTCTAATGTAACTCCAAGTTGATTACTCATAGATAAGATTGTATCACTAGCTGTTTTAATAAATGTTTTTGTAACTTCTTCTTGTAAACTACTTGCTCCCTTTCCAGTGATTTTAGGAGCTATAGCATTTACTTTTTCATTAACTGTATAAATTAGTTCAGATTTTTTAGGACTTTTTTCAGTTACAATAGAAAGCAAGTTCTTTGAAAAATCCTTTGTAATTGTTATAGTGGCATAATACTTTCCACTTTTTACACCATTTTCAGCTTCATTTTCATTTACAAATTTCCATCCTATATTCTGATTACTTTTTAATTTATTTATCACTTCATTTCCAACATTAATTTTCACGTTTCTAAATTCAGTACCCTTGTCCAAATTCACCACTGCTACAGAAAGATTTTTTGTATTTGAATAAGGATCCCAAGAAGCTTTAATATTAAACCACGCATAAAGAGACGGTAGTACAGTTATTCCAATTATTATAATTATTGCCACATAATTTGTAGTTATATTTTTTATATCCCTTTTGTAGATTTTAAAAATCCTTTTTAAGCTATCTTTAAATTTTTTCATAAATTTTGCAACCCTTCTTCGATAAAATTAATAGTATAAACTCACCTCATTTATTATACTACTGAGTACAACAAATTTAAATAGGAAATGCAAAAAAACTACCTATCTAGTAGGTAGTCTTAAATCATATTTGGTGCAGATGGCGGGATTTGAACCCGCACGCCCTGTGGACACTACCCCCTCAAGATAGCGTGTCTGCCGTTCCACCACATCTGCAAATCATTATTAATTATGCATTTTCATTATATCAACATCACTGTTAACAGTCAAGTGGCATAGATTAAATTTTATCTTCCATATAAAAACTTATAAATATTATAACTTACCTTAACCTTTTTCACGTACTTATCTGTTTCTTTAAATGGAATATAACTTAAAGTTTCTCCATCCTTTGAATATCTAGTGTCCTTTAGCCATTTTTGTACATTTCCCTTACCCCCATTATACGAAGCTAATGCTAAATCAAAATTATCAAACTGCTTAATAAGATCACTTATATACCAACATCCCATATTTATATTATAATCTGGTATAAAAAGTTTTTCTTCGCTATGATCCTTTATATCCATTTTCATGGAAATCCACTCTCCGGTTTCAGGCATGATTTGCATCAATCCTTGTGCACCCTTTGAAGAAACAGCCCCTGGATTAAAACTGCTTTCTGTCCTTATAATTGCAGCTATTAGATATGGATCCACTTTATATTTATCTGCATATTTATATATACTTTCAGAGTACTTTAATGGATAAAATCTTCTCACTATAGATGGAACTTTAAACAAATAAAATGCTACAACTATTACTAAGATGATTTTTATGACTTTTTTCAAAAAACTTACACCCCCGATTTTATCACTCTAACAAGCTTTTCAACTTGTTTTTTAGTTTCTTCTATAGTAAAGGTATTATCTATAATAAAATCTACCATTTTTCTTTTTTCGTTTAATGACATTTGCGAGTTAATTCTGTCCAAAATTTCTTCATATTTTAATTTATCTCTTTCCTTAACTCTTTCAATTTGAGTCTCCCTATCTACCCAAACTAATATATTAAAATCCATACATTCATTAAGTCCCTGCTCTATAAGAGTTGGTGCATCTACTACACATGCCATCTCTCCCAGCTTTTCATATTGATTCATTTGATCAAATATTTCTTTTTTTATATATGGAATTATAATTTTTTCGTACTCTAACCTTTTTAGTGGGTTTTTAAATATAAAGTTCCCAAATTTTCTTCTAATTAGTTCTCCATTTTTATCTATAAATTCCGATCCAAATTTTTCTTTAATAGTTTGAATAATTATGGGATATTCCTTTAAAACCTCTCGTGCTATAATATCTGCATCAACTATAGGTATACCCTTTTCTTTTAATAAGGAAGATATGGTAGTTTTTCCACTACCAATCCCTCCAGTTAACCCAATTCTTAGCATATTGCCATTATACCTTCTTAAGCACTCTGTTTTCAACTGGTAAAAACTATATAATCTGATATTCTTCCCATCTTCATTCAGTTCTCTACTTTGCATCATACCAGCTTTCTCCTTCATGAATATCTACTTCTAATGGCACATTAAGAGGCATTACATTTTCCATGGAATTTTTTACAATTTCCCTTACCTGTTCTAATTCACTTTTTTCTACATTTAATATAAGTTCATCGTGTACCTGTAAAATCAGCTTACTCTTTAATTTATTTTCTTTAAGGCTATTATATACCTTAACCATAGCCATTTTTATAATATCTGCAGCACTTCCCTGTATAGGAGTATTCATCGCTAGCCTTTCTCCTAGTGCCTTTATCATTTTTTTAGAGTCTGCTATTTCAGGAATATGTCTTCTTCTATTTAATATAGTTGTTACATACATTTCCCTATGAGCCTGCTGTATAGTTTTATCCATATACTCTTTTACCTTAGGATATCTATCAAAATAAGCATCTATATATGCTTTTGCTTCTTTTCTAGAAATTTTTAAATCCTGGGCTAAACTAAAGTCTCCTATACCATATACTATTCCAAAGTTTACAGCTTTAGCATTACTCCTCATGGTAGATGTTACTTCATCTAATGGTACGTTAAATACTTCTGAAGCAGTTTTTGTGTGGATATCATCATGATGTTTAAAAGCATCAATTAAATTTTCATCTTCTGAAATATGAGCAAGTACTCTTAGTTCTATTTGAGAGTAATCCGCAGATAACAATAGTGAACTCTTATCTTCTGCTACAAATACCTTTCTTATCTCCTTACCCATTTCATATTTAATAGGTATATTTTGAAGGTTTGGTTCTGTACTTGAAAGCCTTCCTGTAGTAGTTACTGTTTGATTAAATGTTGAATGTATTTTCTCATCGGTATCAATCACATTTTTAAGTCCTTCCACATAAGTTGAATAAAGCTTTGTAAGCTGTCTATAATATGTTATTTTTTCTATAACAGGGTGTTTGTCGTTAAGTGCTTCTAAAACTTCTGCATTAGTAGAATAGCCCGTTTTTGTTTTCTTTATTACAGGTAAATCAAGTTTTTCAAATAGTATTTTTCCAAGCTGCTTTGGTGAATTTATATTAAATTCTTCATCAGCCAGAGCATAAATTTCCTTTTGCATTTTATCTATTTCTATCTGAAATTTTTCTCCTATTTGTTGAAGCATTTCTCTGTCAACTTTAAATCCTTCTTGTTCCATAAAAGAGAGTACTTTAACTAGCGGTAACTCTACTTCATAATAAAGCATATCCATATCTAGTGACTTTATTTCGTCTCTTATTTCTTCGTATAAATCCTTTAAAGCTGAAACTTGTCTTATGAATTTTTCTTCTCCCTCTGCTCTTATTTCACGCTTTAAGTAGTGAGGAATTAAAATATTTAAATTATAGTCACTTCTTGAAGGCTCGATTAAATAGGCTGCTATCTTAATATCAAATATTACATTTTTAAAATCTACTCCCCATTTATTTAAAACCACATAAGGAGCCTTTACATCATAAGATACTTTTTTAATATCCCCTGATTCTAAAATATATTTAAAATCTTTTAAAAACTCTTCTTTATCCTGTAAACTTTCTATATTTATAGCATAGTTTTTACCTAAAAAATTTATGTATATATCTTTTATGTTTACTAAGGAATAAGTACTTTCATTTTCTGTATTAAATAATAAAAATAATATTTCTTTTTCCTTATTATCGTTTATATTGTTTATAAGATTTTTTAATTGATCATTATTATGTATTACGTTAAATTCAATTGTTTCTTCCTCAAGTATTTTATTTTCTTCCTTTTGTTCATAATATATTTTATCTAGCAATGATTTAAACTCCAAATCCAAGAACATCTTTCTTATAGCTTCTGCATCATAATTTTCATTGGATTTTATAGAATCTAAATCTATTTCAATTGGAACATTACACATTATTGTAGCAAGTTTTTTACTAAATATAGCCTGCTCACTATTTTCTATAAGAGATTCCTTAATCTTTTTCCCACTTATATTTTCAATATTATTTAGTACACTTTCTATGCTGCCATATTCCTTAATAAGCTTATAAGCAGTTTTTTCTCCAACACCAGGAACTCCAGGGATATTATCAGAGGCGTCTCCCATAAGCCCTTTTACATCTATAAATTGCTTAGGGGTAACACCATATTCCTCAACCATTCTATTTGCATCATATATCTCTTTTTCTGTAATTCCTTTTTTAGTCAAAACCACTTTTATGTTATCACTTGCTAACTGAAGTGCATCCCTATCTCCTGTAACAATATAAACCTCAATCCCTTGTTCTTCCGCCTTACAAGATAACGTTCCTATTAAATCATCCGCTTCAAATCCTTCTATTTCAAATATATTTATATCAAATTTACTTAAAAGTTCTTTCACTATAGGAAATTGCTCTGCAAGCTCTGATGGCATCTTTTTTCTTCCTGCTTTATACTCTTTATATTCATTATGTCTAAAGGTAGGAGCAGCTTTATCAAAGGTACATACTATGTAATTTGGCTCTATTTCCTCTTTCATTTTTAAAAGCATATTTGTAAATCCATACACAGCATTTGTATGAATGCCTTCTCTATTCGTAAGCAGTGGTAATGCATAAAAAGCTCTATTCATAAGACTATTTCCATCTAAAATTATCAGTTTTTCTTTGTTCAATTAGTTCATCTCCCTTATTTTTAAATCACTAATCTCTATCCAATATCTTAATAACATTTGTGATTGTAATTATTAGCTATCTACCTTAAATATACGGTTTCTCTATAAAAATTTATACTTCTTTTAAGCTCATAAAATTCATCTGCCGGAAATTTATTTAAAATTTCCTTTAAAATTTCAAAGGCTACTATATTTTCAAGAACTATTGAAGCCGGTACTACTGCGCACACATCCGATCTCTCATATCTAGTTTCAGTATTTTTTCTTTTTCTAAGGTCTATGGTTCTTAAATCCTTTTTTACAGAAGGAATAGGTTTTATAAATACCTTAGCTTCTATATTTTCTCCATTGGAAACTCCTGCTTCTATTCCTCCTGAATTATTTGAATATCTTTTTATATTATTGCCATCATAATATATTTCATCATTAAAATTACTTCCTCTACGGCTTAAATCTAGTCCATTTCCAAATTCTATTGCCTTTACCCCTTGGAGAGACATAATCGCATAGCTTAATATAGCATCTAGTTTTCTGTCCCATTGAGTATAACTTCCAATCCCTAGAGGTACTCCTTTTACAGAAATCTTCACACTTCCTCCTATAGTTTCTCCCTGCTCTTTACATATGTCTATCTTTTTCATAAAGTTTTTTGACATTTCTTCATTGTAACATCTAACTGGGCTTTTTTCTATTTTCTCATATATATTATCGTCAAACAAATCAATTTCTTCTTCATGGAAGTTTCCTATGCTATGTACAACACTTCTAACTTCTATTCCAATACTCTTTAATATAAGTTTACACATTGCTCCAACAGCAGTTCTTATAGTGGTTTCTCTAGCTGAGGTTCTTTCAATAACATCTCTTATATCTCCTGTGCCATATTTAAAATACCCAACCATATCTCCATGCCCAGGCCTTGGCACAGTTATTCTATCCTCAGGCCCCGCTTTAACCTCTAATATATGTTTCCAATTTTCATAGTCTTTATTATATACGGCTAAAGTTATTGGATTTCCCGTAGTTTTATCCCCTCTAAGCCCTGTGATAATTTCTATTTTATCATCCTCAAAGTTCATTCTTTCTCCACGTCCATATCCGTACTGTCTTCTTTTAAGTTCACTATTTATAAAATCTATATCAACATCAAAATTGGATGGAATTCCATCTATTATAGCTAAAATCATCTTTCCGTGGGATTCCCCAGCATCTAAAAATCTCAACATAATTATCTCTCCTAAAATTTACTTTGGTAACTATATATAGTTTACACATTTTTAGCCAAAAAATCACCCACAAAAAAATTGCCCTTAGGCAATTTCTTAAAATATACTTAAATCAAGTTCCCTCGATAAATCTTCTAAAACCTTTATTCCCGCTATACTGTTCCCCTTAATATCCAATGAAGGCCCTATAACCCCTATTCCCATTCTTCCTGGAACAGCAGCAAGTATTCCGCCACCTACTCCTGACTTTGCTGGCACCCCTACATTAACTGCAAAATCTCCAGAACCATCATACATACCACAGGTTACCATAATTGTTTTTATTATTTTAGCAACATGTCTTGGAATAGCTCTTTTACCATTCCATGGCATTACCCCATCATTTCCAAGCATTGCTCCTATCCTAGCAATATCCCTGCAAGTCACTTCCATTGAACATTGTTTAAAATATACATCTAGAATTTCCTCTACATCTTTTGTTATAACTCCTGTACTTTTCATAAAATATGCAAGAGATCTATTTCTATTACCAGTTATTTTTTCTGATTTATAAACCTCCTCATTTATTGTAATATCAGCATTATTAGTTATCATTCTTGTAAACTTCAATATTTTATTAAAAACTTCATCTGAATTTTTCCCTTCTATTAACCCTACAGTATCAATAGCTCCTGCATTTATCATTGGATTTAATGGTTTATGTGAGTTTTTTATTTCTAAATTTACTATCGAATTAAATGCATCTGAAGTAGAATCTACTCCTACCTTTGAAAAAACATAATCAGCACCATTGTCCAAAATAGCAACCATAAGAGATATTATCTTTGAAATACTTTGCATAGTAAATTTTGTTTCAAAATCTCCTGCAAATTCCTCTTCTCCATCAATATTACATATATATATCCCTAAAGCATCCCTGTTTGCTTTAGCAAGCTCTGGTATATAAGATGCTACTTCCCCGTCTTTAGTATAATTTTTATTGTTTTCAATTATAGTTTTTAGCAATCTACTCATAACATACTCCTCCTATAGTATAATCTTCTATAGCTTTAAAGTCTTCTTAGGCAATTTTTTCACCTTAATGTATTAATCTAACCTCAACATAATCTTTAATATTAAATATATTCCATACCTCATTATCAATTTCCTTTTTACGATAAATATCATTTCTTTCTATTTAATGAATATGATTGTTTATATATTAAATAACTAAAGCTAAAAATATTTGCCTAATTATATAAATAAACCTTTGTATAAACTTATCATTAAATATTCTTGACTTATAACCCTATATATGGTATTATTGATATACGATATGCCGAAGTGGTGGAACTGGCAGACGCGCCGGACTCAAAATCCGGAGGTAGCAATACCGTGCGGGTTCGATTCCCGCCTTCGGCACCATAAAAAGCACTTTAGATTTAATCTAAAGTGCTTTTTATTCTATATAAACAATACCTTCCTCATTATTAATAACCATATCTTTCATTACACTACTGATTTACGATGTTATAAAGTTTGTTTTATAGAATTAATTTTTATTTCTCCTGCTGCCCTTGCCCATGGATACTTTTGTTTAATTAAATCAAATTCTTTACCTTCCTTTATAAAGCACATGGTTCCATTAATTAAAAACCCTGTGCCTTGGCCTTGAAATCCTTGAACTTCCCTGCTTCCTATTGTAACTTCAACTTTATTATTTTTCTCTATATTAGCTTCAGTTTCATTCATAAAACCAACAGGAAATAATACCTTTTTATCATCAATAACTTGTATGTAACTATTCCAATTATTTACTAAATGCGCCTTACCTTCTCCTTGTGTTGCAATAGCAACTACCCCTTCATATTTTAATACTTCTTTCATTTTCTGTGGAATCATATTTATAGCCCTCCTTAATTATTCAATTTTATAATATTTTCTTGCTGCTTATATTTCTTATTTATTTTCTTTCCTTATTTCTTTATATTTTGACTTATTCTTATCTTCAGAATTTATATATTCGTAATCTCCCCTTTCATTTTTTCTAATTCCAAGTGATGCCATTTGCTTTTGAGTAAAACTGCGTTTGTTAACCATTTTAATTACTCCTTTCTATGGTTAAATTTTATTTGTAAAAAAGATATTTTTTTATAGTTTTACCTACAGTTCAGATTTAATTCTTACCTATTCAGCGATGTAAATTTTCTCATTGATATTTTTATAAATTATGTTTAAGATTTAAAAGCATGGATATAATTAAGATATAAAATAAATTGTCCCCGCCCCCTATAATGTATAAAGGATAGACTAGACCCCTTTCTAGTTCTATTCTTTTGTATTTTGACTGTACCGAAGATAATTATCATACAAAAATTAAAATCAGATAATATAACAATTTAATTGATTTTAACAAGTACCTATAGCTTAATCTTTTTAAAATCTTAAAAAACCCAATTTATGTTACAAATGCTAAAAAGGATAAATCTAAAAATTTATCCTCTCAATTATGTTTTCTTCTTATCTTCATTCGTCTTTCATAAACTTTCTCCAATCTCCATGCGATACTTCTTCATGTCTATTTTTAAGTTCATGTTCACTTTCTTCATTATACTTATAAGTATATGCTTTAACTTTTCCGCTTGTACCTATAAGTTCTACTTCTAATATAACACGATTATACTCATTTTGATTATTATCCTTTCCATAATAATGTTCCATTTCATCCATTTCTTCTACTGTTTTTTCATAATCTTCTATAGTAATTAATTCTCCATAAACCCATTCATCACCATCAATCATTGCTGGATATCCTTTATTCTCCAAATGAAATAACTTTCCTTTTGTTTTAGCTTCATGTTTTGTTAAAACCTTTCCCTTTAAATATATATCGTGATTATAAAATCCTTCTGATAAACTCCCATAAACAAACAATGGAAGTTTTTCCCTTGGCCCTAGCATAATCTCACTCCCTCGATTCTTATATATTTATGAAAAACTACTAATTTATTTTTCTCTAAATTTTATTGTTTATACTTAATCTTTAGTTCTATACTTAACTTTTCATTTTTAAAAAATGAAGCATTTTATCAATATTAATAAAAGTAATTAATATTAATATAAAAATAAAAATTACGAAGCAACTTTTAATTTATAGTTAATAGTGAATTCTTTACCTATTAACTATAAATAAATTACTTCGCAACCTTACTAGCCCATTTAGATACTAAATTATCAGTTATCTTCCAATGTAGGAAGATCCATCTAGTGGTATAAGCACTTGAATCAGTGGGTCACCCCCGGTAAGTCCCACTATATAAATTGTATATGATCTATTTGGTTTTAATCTTATGTTGGGGACAGTCAGAATTACATTTTGAGCACCTGTAGGCCTTGCCTGTATTGTATAAGTAGACGGATTGACAGTAATATAGTTTGTTGTATCTTTATAACCTATATCGCCAAAAAGCTTTGTACCATTTGATAATGCAATATCAATATTGGGGGTATTAGGTGATAAGTGCACAAATTTTATAAGAGTTTTACTCTGATTAATAGTTGCTACATCTGGCACAGCATATAATTCTATATTGGGTAAATTTCCAATTGCAGCTACTGTGAAAATCATATTAGATGGTATATTTACCTCAGAATTTAATATAGGATTTATTTTTGTACCACTTGGATAAATTTTAATATTATATCTACCTGCTGGTAATTGAAAATATGGAGTAAATTGTTGATATCTAATTCTTTTTATAATTAAATTATCATTAGCATATATGTCTACTATTGGAGCACCAGGTGCAGCATGAAGCACCCTTACAAAAGAATTAGGTTGTAATTGTTGTTGTCTATAAAAATAAGGATCACATATTTCATATGGACAATAAAACATATATTAACACCTTTCTTAAAATATCTCACCCTAATAAAGTATGAAACATTTATTAAAAGTGTTCACAAAAAGTTATACACTGACTTTTTTTAACAATCAGTATAAAGGCAACCAGTAGCGTATATTTAATCTTAGCAAACTACTGGCTACCAACTACTAACTTTAGTCATTAGAATCTATTAGTGATTTCTCTTTGTATTCTTCCTATATCTTTTTCTCTTAAATGAGTTTCTGTCCTTATTTCTTTATGTGTTTTTCCCTCTATAAGCATTTGCCTTGCTCTTTCTTTTAATTGTTCCTTATTTTCATTCATCTATAATCACTCCTTAAATTTCAATATAAACATATTTTTCAGCAAATTTAATGTTGAGTTTCATCCTAATATTTACAAACCATATATTTTAAAAATCATTTTCTGGATATGCTTTTGGATCTTCAAAAACCGATCTGGCACTTTCTGCTTGAGGATCATGTTTTATATTCTTTTTCTTAAAATGACCATCTTGTTTTTTGTTATTTTTAGTACATCTCATTTTATTATTAGACATAAAAACAACTCCTTTCTGTACACATATTTTTTGTACAAAAAGGAGTTTTATACCTGGCTATTAATTCATGTTTTAGATTAAACATCTCAATTCAATAAGTCAACATGTACTTAAATTAATTTTAATTTATATTAGTTTTTTTGTTATCTGGTAAATTTATAATTTCTCCTTCATAGAATTTGTCTAAGAATTTTTTAAGTATTTCTATTATTATTCCATCTTCTCTCAAACAAATTATATGTTCATTTGTTTTGTAACTTATTAATGCCTTCATATGTTTTAACCTCTTTATAAATAAGCATATTTTGTTTACCTGATATTTTTGTTCAATCAATTTTAAGCTAAATATGTAATTTTTAATTTAAATATTCTTCAATATGTACATTTTTTCCTTTTACTTTCGTTGTAAAATTTTTATAAAAGCTTTCAAATCCATCGTAGGTTTCTTCTTCAAAGCAAGTATCATTATAATTATCATCATTCAAATAATCATCATATATTTCTTGAAGATACCTGTCCACAAGCTGTCCCACTTCCTCCTTAGTCATTATATCTATATTATATCCGTCAACCACAAGCATACATAATATTTCTTCTGCTATCTTTTTTACTTCCTCTTCAACTCGAAACATAAACCACACGCCTTTCCTTGCTCTCTTAATCTGATTTATACATCACTTATATTTCAAAATAGTTCGAAAATTTGAGTTAAATCTCAATTATTGATAGCTTTCTAATGTTATTTCTGGAAACCATATATTTATTTCCCTTAAAGCATTTTCTGTAGAATCCGAACCATGTACTAAATTTCTTTCTTTACTTAATCCAAATCTTCCTCTTATGCTTCCAAGATCTGCTTCCAAAGGATTAGTAACTCCATTTATTTTTCTTACAACTTCTACTGCATTTTCTCCTTCTAATATCATAGCGATAATATTATCTTCTGTAATATATTTTATTAAACTTTTATAATATGGCCTTCCTTTATGTTCTATATAATGTTCTTCTACCATATTAATTTCAGGCTTTGTCATTTTTAAAGCAGTAACCTTTAATCCTTTTTTTTCATATAAAGATATAATTTCTCCTATAAGTCCTCTTTGAAATCCATCTGGTTTAATTAAAGCTAAAGTACGTTCCATATAATCTCCCCGTTTCCATAAATTGTTGTATATATATTATACAACAATTTATGGAAATGTTAAATATTTCTAAGGCAGATTTATAAAAAAATGGAAGCAAATACTCGGTTTTTTTTGATTTTTCACAATTTTTCATCAACTTCCTATTATTTTACAAATATATTCACGTACTTATTTCTAATCCATTTTCCTTTAGGCATTCTTTTAGATATAATATATTAATAAGTATACTCAAGTATCTCCCTTAAATTTTCTGATATTATTTACATGTATCTTTATATATGTTTTTAATGTATAATTTAAGTATATAAAGTTGTTTTTTGTAAGTATGAATCCATTTTTGCCGGCTTAGTTTATATCTAAATATTTATTTTTTCCAATTTTCATATAATACTAAAAATGCGTGTTAAACTATTTATATGCTATAATTATGCTTATAATTTATGATAATTAATATCATTTAGAAAAGGAGAATTATATGAGTAAATCTATTAAAGATTCATTAATAATCGGACTTGCCCTTTTTGCTATGTTTTTTGGTTCTGGAAACTTAATATTTCCTCCGTATTTAGGTAAAACTGTTGGTAGTGATTTTTTTACAGCCATTTTAGGCTTTGTTATTACAGGAGTAGGACTTCCGTTAATGGGCATTCTTGCTTGTGCTAAAATAAATGGTACATTTAAAGAAATATCTAGTCCTATTAGTAAAGTATTTTCTATTATAGTTACTACAAGTATAATACTTGCCATAGGTCCTATGCTTGCTATTCCTAGAACTGCAGCTACTACCTATGAATTAAGTGTCTTACCACTATTTCCAAATGTGAGAATGCTTCCTGTTATTATTATATATTTTATAATAACATTAGTATTTGTTTTAAGACCTTCATCACTAATAGACAATATTGGAAAGTTACTCACCCCTCTATTACTTGTAATTTTACTTGTAATAATAGCCAAAGGAGTATTATCTCCTATCGGACCTATTGTAAATACAAATGTAAAAAATGTATTTTCAACTTCATTAATAGAAGGTTATCAAACTATGGATGCTATAGCCTCAGTTATATTTTCATCTATAATATTATCTTCTGTACGAGCTAAAGGATATTCTAAGGTTTCTGACATAATAAAAATAACCTCATTAGCTGGAATAATAGCAGTAATAGGACTTGGAGTAATTTATGGTGGACTTTTATATCTTGGAAGTCAAACCGTTTCTATATTTCCACAAGATATTACAAAAACTCAATTAGTTACAGATATAGTACAAAGGGTACTCGGTAATACAGGAATTATATTTTTAAGTATTGTTGTAGCTCTAGCTTGTTTAACTACTTCTATAGGTTTAACATCATCTGCTGCAAAATATTTTAGTGATCTTTTCAATAATAAAGTCTCTTATACCTTTAACGCTATAATTATATCTGTTATAAGTATTTTAATATCACTGCTTGGAGTTGATACAATCGTAGCTTTAGCTGTACCTATTTTACAAATATTATACCCTATAGTAATGGTACTTGTTATACTTACATTAATGAGCAAATTAGTAAGAAACAATTCTGTATTAAAAGCTACTGTTTATACTACTTTAGCAATAAGTATATTAGATAATCTTAAGAACATAGGATTTACTATATCTCCTATAGTAAATTTTATTTCATATATTCCGCTTTCTAGACAAGGATTTAGCTGGGTTATACCCGCTTTAATATCATTCATCATATCAAGCCTAGTTACAAAAAATAGAGTTTCGGTTTAATATTAAACCGAAACTCTATTTTTATAATTAGATTTAACGTAATTTGTGCTCAGATTAGAAGCCTTTTCTACACAAATTTCCTATCTTCTTGAACCTATTTTCTAAAAAACTAAAAAATCCCGCCATGCCGTTATGTGAGTTATTGTTGAACCTGACTAAGCAGGTGGGCATCACCTTTTTGCTTCTTGTTCTCAAGTATATAAACTTAACCTTAATATATTTATTAACGACTAAGTTTAGCTTAAGCATCATTCCACTAAAAGAGTTAGATTCCCGTTCAAAAATATGTTGGCTCAATATTAACTCACTCCACGCACACAGCAGGATCTTTATTTAATTATCTATTTTTATAATATTATTATACTCAATTTAAGCATTTTTTATTTAAATTTATCAAAAATTCTTTATGAATTTTTTATTATTTCTATTCCAAGTTCCTTTATCTGATCTTCATCTACTACATTAGGAGCTTCTGACATTGGGCAATATGCATTTTGATTCTTAGGGAATGCGATTACGTCCTTTATGTTCTCAGTCCCAGCAAGGAACATTGTCATTCTATCAAATCCAAATGCTAATCCACCATGTGGTGGTGGGCCATATTTAAATGCTTCAAGTAAGAATCCAAATCTTTCCCAAGCCTTTTCTTTAGTCAATCCAATAGCACCAAACATTTTTTCTTGCAGATTTGAGTCATGTATTCTTATACTTCCTCCGCCTAGTTCCTCTCCATTTAACACCATATCATAAGCCTTGGCTCTTACTTTACCCGGATTAGTATCTAAATACTGAATATCTTCATCCATTGGTGCTGTGAATGGATGATGTTCTGCTTCCCATCTTTCTTCTTCATCATTATATGAAACTAGTGGGAATTCTGTAATCCATGCAAATCTATATTCTTTATTATTCTTTAAAATCTCAAGTTCTTTGGCAACATGTAATCTTAACTGTCCAAGACTTTGGAAAACCACCTTATCTTTAGCATCTGAAACTATTAGTATAAGATCTCCCACCTTAGCATTCATTGTGTCTAAAATAGCCTTTAATTCATCTTCAGATAAAAACTTAGCTATTGGAGATTTTATTTCATCTTGTTTATAAGCAATCCAAGCTAATCCCTTAGCTTTAAACCCTTTAACAAATTCAGTTAACTTATCTAACTGCTTTCTTCCCATATCTGCTGAGTTTTCTACTCTAATAGCTCTAACAGAACCACCATTTTCTATAGCATCCTTAAACACTTTAAAATCAGACGTTTTAACCACATCAGTTAAATTATTAATTTCCATTCCAAATCTTAAATCCGGTTTGTCGCTACCATATTTTTCCATAGCTACTTTGTAAGGTATTTTTTCCATTGGAAGCTTAACATCTATTCCCTTTACAGTTTTGAATACATGTTGAATTAATCTTTCAGTTAATCCCATAACATCATCTGCTTCTACAAAAGACATTTCTAAGTCAACCTGAGTAAATTCTGGCTGTCTATTTGCTCTTAAATCTTCATCTCTAAAGCATTTTGCTATCTGAAAATACTTATCATAACCGGACACCATTAAAAGTTGCTTAAATATCTGTGGTGACTGTGGCAGTGCATAAAACATTCCTGGATAATTTCTACTTGGTACTAAGTAATCTCTTGCACCCTCTGGTGTGCTCTTAGTAAGTATTGGAGTTTCCATTTCAAGGAATCCTTCTCCATCCATAAAATCTCTTACTGCCTTAGATGCCTTATGTCTTATCATTAAAATTTTCTGCATATCTGGTCTTCTTAAGTCTAAATATCTATGTTTTAACCTTATATTTTCACCTGCATCTAAATTTTCCTTTATGTATATTGGTGGAGTTTCTGATTCTGATAAGATCTTTATGCTCTCTCCCTTTAGCTCTACCATACCAGTTGGTAATGTTTCATTTGCAGATTCTCTTTTTACTAAGCTTCCAGTTACTGCTATGCAATACTCTGATCTAACAGTATCTGCCTTTTCAAAAGCTTCCTTATTTATTTCTTCTCCAAAAACTACTTGAAGGATTCCTGTTCTATCTCTTAAATCAACGAATATTAATCCTCCTAAGTTTCTTTTTCTCTGTACCCAACCCATTACAGTAAATTTATTACCTACATGGGATTCTCTCAATTCGCCACACATTATGGTTCTTTTCAATCCTTTTAATGCTTCTCCCATTTGTTTTCCTCCTCATATTAATCCGAAGTTAGTAATTAAAATTTATATTAAAATATCAGGGACAATTATGTCTCCTATATCAAATAGTTTGTAAATTAATATAGATCCTCTAACATGGTTATCTTTTTTTCAATTAGCTCTTCTATTCGATTATTGTATTCTCTTATATCCTTTAAATTTGGAGCTCTCTCAATTCTATTTTCTTCTAAAAATACAATTTTTGTAATAGCATCTGCACCCATTGCAATTATGGTTTGACGTTCTTCTATCATTTGTATGTTATAAGGACTTTCCTTATCAGCCAATGAATAACCTACATTTTCCATATTCCCAAGCATATTCTTTTGTCTATACATATAGTATGGTTCCATTTTTAAAGCTTCTGCTAGTTTAACGGTTTCATTATGCATTCCAATTAGCTCATCCAAATCCACGAGGTTAAGATTTTGCTTTAAATTTTCTAGAAGCTTTGATCCCTTTTTAACAGACATACCATGCACTGTTAAGCTATCAGGCTTTAATTTCAGTATTTCACTACAAGTTTTTTTCATATGTACTAATCTTTCACCTGGAAGTCCAACTATTAAATCCATGTTTATATTATCAAATCCCATACTTCTCGCTAAGTTGAACTTTTCAACAACATCCTCCGAAGTATGATTTCTGCCTATAAGCTTTAAAGTTTCATCATTCATAGTCTGTGGATTTATACTTATACGTGTAGCCTTATATCTTCTCATAGTATCCAACTTTTCAAAACTTATACTATCAGGTCTCCCACACTCTACCGTAAATTCTTTTATATTATTTTTGTATATGAACTTATTATATATATTTTTCATTATTTGTTCAAACTGATCATTACTTACCGATGTAGGGGTTCCCCCTCCAAAGTACACATTTTCTATTATTAAACGCTTTTTATTTATAAATTCACTTATTCTCTCAATTTCATATGTTAACGCCTCTAAATATGGCTCTACAAGTTTACTGCACCCTTTAATTGGGTTAGACGCAAAAGAGCAATATAAACATCTTGTAGGGCAAAATGGCATTCCTATATAAACTGATATATTTTTACTTGATTTATTGACTATATCTTTTTCTCGCTTAGCTATCTTTATGCATAGCTCTGCTTTTTCTTTACTAGCTAAATAGCGCTTCTCATAGTATTTAATTATTTCATTGTAATCTTTGCCTTCATTCATAAGTGCGAGTGCTATTTTGCTTGGTCTTATACCAATAAGAGTACCCCATGGAAAACTTTTACCTGTCTTTAAACTTAAAAACAGGTAAAGGTGATTTTTTATTACTTCTTTTTTAGTAAACTCACATTTAAGGTTAAATTCATCCTTATTGAATCCATCCCATATAATTGCTAAATCTTCGCTAACACTAACATTTATATCTATATTTAAATCACAGGAATCACTAATATTAAAATTTATTTCGCTAAAAGGATAAAATATATTGACTATTTGATATATTTCATACCTATAAGCTAATTCATTTAAATTTATATTTATTTTCATTTTACTGAGATGCTTCCTTCCTATAAAAATGGATTATACACCTTTTCATTTTTCACAGTGGTTTCAGGACCATGTCCTGGCAAAACTATCGTTTCATCTGGTAGGGTTAATAGCTTAGTTTTTATACTATTAATTATTGTATCAAAATCTCCACCTGTAAAATCTGTTCTTCCTATGGAACTTTGGAACAGAGTATCTCCTGTAAATACTACGTTATCTATAAGAAAACACATTCCTCCTTCTGAGTGTCCTGGTGTTTCAATACACTTAAGCTTCATGCTTCCTATATCAAAAGTATCATTTTCTTTTATTTTAATGTCTGCCGCTCCACAATTTTCAGGATTTCCGAACATATAACCTCCATTCATAATTAAATACTCATCTTTTTCATTAATACATACAGGTATTTCATATAGATTTCTAAGTTCTGCTACTGCCCCTGTATGATCAATATGTCCATGGGTAATAAATATGTACTTTGGATTTACCTCAAGCTTGCTTATAGCATGCTTTATACTTAAATAATCATCACCGGGATCTATTATTAACGCATCCTTTGTGTTTTCATCCATTACAATGTATGAGTTAGCCGCATATGCACCTACTGGTATTCTTGAAATCTTCATATCCATACACTCCTATATTAAAATGTTTTTTTGCTGTCTAAAATTATAGTTACAGGTCCATCATTTTCAATTGTAACCTTCATATCGGCTCCAAATTCACCTGTTTCCACATTTCCTAGCACTTCTTTGCACTCTTTTACAAATTCCTCATAAAACTTTTTGGCTTCTTCTCCACCTAGGGCTTCTATAAAACTTGGTCTTTTTCCCTTTCTACAGTCGCCATATAACGTAAACTGAGAAATAACTAAAAGTTCTCCTGCTACATCTATAAGGGATTTATTCATTTTACCTTCTTCGTCTTCGAATATTCTTAAATTTAATATCTTATCTTTTAAGTATTTTATGTCATCTATAGAATCTTCTTTTGACACACCTAATAAAACATTAAGTCCTTTATTGATGCTTCCTATTACTTTTCCCTCTACTTCCACCTTGGAAAAATTAACTCTTTGAACTACTGCTCTCAAATCATCACCCTCTAGTTTTTTGTTCTATAAACTTCCATCACACCATTTAATTTTTTAACCTTTTTTATTAATTCTTTTAATTGTTCTATATCGAAAATCTTAAGTTTTATATTTACAAAAGCTAATTTGTCTTTAGTGGTTTTAGCATTTATAGCATATAAATGTGCCTTTGATTGAGAAATAATATCCATTATCTCTGATAAAACTCCATCTCTATCTTCAGCCTTAACATGAATTTCTGCAATATATGATAAAGCCTTAGCATTCCCCCAACTTACATCTACTAGCTTCCCTTCCAAATCACTCATAAGATTTTCAACGTTTTTGCAATCTTTTCTATGTATGGATACTCCTCTTCCCTTGGTAATATAACCTACTATTTCATCTCCAGGTACTGGGTTGCAGCATTTAGAAAACCTAACTAAAAGATTACTTACTCCTTTTACTATGATTCCCATATCTGCTGACTTTTTCTTTATTATTCTTTCATCATACTGCTTTAAGTTTTTGCCCAAGGAAGTATTTATCACATCTTCATTACTAATAGATGTTTTATGACCCTTTTCATATTGTTCCTTTATCTTAGACACCAACGAAGATGAACTAATATCTCCTACCCCTACTCCTGCATATATATCATCTATACTATTAAAGTTATATCTTTTTAGAATAGCAGATAATATTTCTCCTTTAGCTATTTCACCAAAATTATATCCGTGTTTTTTAGTTTCTCTTTCTAGAAGTTCTTTTCCCTTACTAATATTTTCTTCTCTTTTTGCCTTCTTAAACCAAGCCCTTATTTTACTCTTTGCTTGATTGCTTTTTACTATATTAAGCCAAGCTATATTAGGTCCTTTTGAATTTGATGCTGTTACAATTTCTATAATTTCACCAGTTTTAAGCTTATAATCCAAAGGTACCATCTTCCCATTAACCTTAGCTCCTATGCACTTGTTTCCTATATCAGTATGTATCTTATAAGCAAAATCAATAGGTGTTGCATGACTTGGTAAATCTATAACTGCTCCCTTTGGAGTAAATACAAATACTTCATCGGAAAACAAATCTATTTTAAAACCTTCCATAAATTCTGCTGCATCAGAAGTTTCTCTTTGCCATTCTAACATATCTCGTAGCCAAGATAACTTTAAATCCATGTTAGTACTAGGGCTCTTGTTTTCCTTATACTTCCAATGTGCAGCAATACCATATTCAGCCGTTTTATGCATTTCAAAAGTTCTTATCTGTATTTCAAATGGCTTTCCCTGTGGACCTATTACTGTGGAATGTAAAGATTGATAAAGATTAGGTTTTGGCATGGCAATATAATCCTTAAATCTACCTGGAATTGGCTTATACATAGTATGTACGATTCCAAGTGCTGCATAGCAATCCCTCACACTATCAACCAATATTCTTACTGCTGTTAAATCAAAAATTTGTTCCAAAGTTTTATTTTTATTTACCATTTTTCTATAAATACTATAAAAATGCTTAGGGCGTCCCTCTATATCAGATTCAATACCTGTTTTTTTGAGATTTTCCTTAAGCGATTTTGTTATCATTTCTATGTACGCTTCTCTTTCAGCTCTTTTTTCTGCAATTTTTTTCACTAAGTCATAATATTCATTAGGGTTTATATATCTAAAAGCTAGGTCTTCTAATTCCCATTTTATCTTGGAAATACCTAGCCGATGTGCAAGTGGTGCGTATATGTCAAATGTTTCTTTAGCCTTTTCCTTTTGCTTTTCTATGGTCATGTACCTTAGGGTTCGCATATTATGTAATCTATCTGCTAATTTTATAAGTATAACTCTTACGTCACGAGCCATAGCTAAGAGCATCTTTCTTACATTATCCGCCTGCTGCTCTTCTTTTGTTTTATATTGAATTTTTCCAAGTTTTGTTACACCCTCTACTAAATCTGCTACTTCTTTACTAAATTCTTTTTCCAAATATGCATATCCATACTCAGTATCTTCAATTACATCATGAAGAAGACCTGCAACAATAGTACTGGTATCTAACCCCATTTCAGCAAGTATTCCTGCCACTTCTATAGGATGAATAATATAAGGCTCTCCAGATTCTCTTTTTTGATCCTTATGTGCATTGAAAGCAAAATTATATGCCTTTTTTATAAGTTCCATATCATAATTTATACAATTTTTTTCTACTTTATTTAACAGTTTTTCAAGCATATTTTACTCCCCTAAAATCAAAGGCTGGTTTAACTAACCAGCCATCATATTTTACTTACCATTATATACTATTTAGTATAGACTTTCAAACTTTTATTTTTTCATAATTTGTAAAGACTTTTACTCATTATAAATTAACATACGCCAATTTATTTAGTGTATATTAATTTATATATCATACTCCACAAGAGACATTACATCATATTTTTCAAGTTTATCTCTTCCGTGTAATTCAGTAAGTTCAATAACAAAATCCATAGCCACTACTTCTCCACCTAATGCTTCTACAAGCTTTGCTACGGACTGTATTGTTCCTCCTGTTGCAAGCAAGTCATCAACAATAGCCACTCTTTGCCCTGGCTTTATGGAACCCTTATGAGCTTCTAATATATCTGTTCCATATTCTAAGTCATAACTAACACTTACAGTTTCGCAAGGCAGTTTACCTTTCTTTCTAACAGGAACAAAACCAACTCCTAAAGCATATGCTATAGGTGCTCCAAATAAAAATCCTCTAGCCTCTGGTCCCACTACTACATCTACATTTTTATTTTTAAGATGTTCAGCAATAGTATCTACAGTATATTTAAAAGCGTCTTTATCATCAAGTATTGTTGTTACATCTTTAAAACTAATACCTTCCTTTGGAAATCCTTCTATAATACGAATCTTTTCCTTTAATTCCATTTACTTTTTCCCCCTACTACTTAAATATATAATCCTTCTTAGCATTTATTATTATATATTAAATTATGATAGATATTCAATATAATAACATAATCTTAAAAACATTTTACTAAAACGTTTTACTCATGATTTCTATAATTTATAGAAACCTATGATTTTGTTATAAATCATCATGTCTGAAATTATTGAGATGTTTCATTTTTTAGGTATTTAGCAATTTGCAAAGCACGATCACTATTGCTTGTAGTAAATAATTCTACTGCTATCCGTGCATTGTCAAGTCCCCTTGAACTATTCCAAAATGGCATAAGACTATTCGCAAGGCTATAGGAATTATTTATATTTACATATTTCATATTATTCAAATTCATGAGAGCTTTCAATCCATAATTATTTGTATAATTCATGTGATAAATCCCCTCATCTATAATAATCTTATTTTCACCTACATAAGGAACATTACGAGCTATAGAACCAAGCATAACTAAGTCTAAATATTTACTTACACTCTTCATTTGATAATAAGATGAAATTGCCTGTACCAATTTATAGGCTACTGCTGCACTCGAAAGCTCCTTAAAGGGATAATTACAATCTATCTGATTTGGATTTATTACTATGGTTTCAGGAATAATATTGCTGACATGGTGACTATCAGTAATTATTACATCTATACCCAGGCTTTTACATAGCTCTACTTGATTATAAGAGTTTATACCACATCCAGCAGTTATAAGAAGATTTGCTCCTAAAAATTTTACATGATTTTCAATGGTATTTGCATCTATATCAAAACTTCCATCACTACCCTCTGATATAAAGTATTCTACATCAGCATTTAGGTATTTTAATACCAAAAAAAGCACAGACACAGCTGTTACACCATCCAAATCATAACAACCATATATAACTATTTTTTCTCTTTCATTAACAGCTTTAACTATTCTTCTTAAGGCCTCCCCCATGCCCTTTAATAAAAATGGGTTATGTAAGGAGGAAAGCTTCTGTAGTCCAATATTGCAAATCTTTTTCTCCATAATAATATCCTCCAAAAAAGTAAAAAGCAATATATATTATAATTTAAAATATGAGATTTTACAAACATTTTCGAGGATTTTTTACAAATAACTTTTATTAACGATTAAAAAAGGTGCTAGGATTAAGATACTAGGATAAAAGAAATTTTACCCTAGCAAAATTTCTTTTATCCTAGTACCTGTTATCTAGCACCTAATTCTTAGTCCCTATTTTAAGCTTCTCTTATCTTTCTATTTTTAAGTAGAACCCATATTGGGCTCGCAATAAACACGGAAGAATATGCTCCGCAAGCAATTCCTATTGCTATCGGAAAAGCAAATTCTCTTACAGATGGTACAAATATATATACCGATATTATAGTAATTAAAGTTGTAAGAGTTGTATTTATAGATCTAGACATAGTTTGAGTTATACTTATATTTGCAATTTCTTTACTGCCAACTCTTCTAATTTTCTTAGAATTTTCTCTTATTCTATCAAAAACAACAATAGTATCGTTAATAGAGTATCCTGCTATAGTAAGTATAGCCGCTATAAAGCTTGAATTTATAGGGATTTCAAATATTGCATACACAGATACTGTTATTAATATATCATGTACTATAGCCAGTATTGCAGCTGCTCCAAATTTGAATTCAAATCTTATTGCAACATATATGAGCATTGCCACATTAGCAAGTATAAAGGCTAATATTGACTTTTGTTTTAATTCTTGGCCTACGGCAGGTCCTATTGTCTGCTGAGAAATTAAATCTTTATCTACCAACTTATATTTATCCTTTACTTCTTTAAATAAAGGTTGTACTTCGCCTTCTTCTAAAGAATTACTCCTTATTTCTAATTGAACCTCATTCTTTTCATTTACAGCAGTATTGGTCGTATAATCATTTGCATACTTAGCAATTATTTTCTCTACATCTTGTTTATTAAAATCCTGCTTCATATTTATTTGAACTAATGTCCCACCTCGGAAATCTATACCGTAATTTAATCCATTTTTTATAAAAAATATAAAACCTATTATAATTATTGACAATGAAATTGCAAACCATACTTTAGTTTTCTCCATAATTTTAAAAGATTTCATGCTATTCCACCCTCCTTTTCACGCCAAAAGCTGATAAATTCTTTAATAGTCCTATGTTTACAGCCAGTTTTAAAAGATGCTTAGTTACTACAATCGCCGTAAACATACTAAGAATTACACCTATCATTAAAGTGAGGGCAAAACCTTTTACTGCACCTGACCCTAAATTATATAAAACCAATCCGGATATTATAGTTGTTATATTAGAATCCATTATTGAGGAAAGTGCATTATGGAATCCTGTGTCTACTGCAGCTCTTACAGATCTTCCACTTCTTAACTCTTCTTTTATTCTTTCAAATATAAGTACATTTGCATCTACCGCCATACCTACAGTTAATAAGAACCCTGCTATACCGGATAATGTTAAAGTCGCTTCAATAGCTACAAATGTACCCAAAAGCAATATTATATAAAATACTAGTGCTATATCCGAAATAAAACCAGGTACTCTGTAGTATAAGAGCATGAATAATAATACCAGTCCTACTCCTATTGCACCAGCTTTAATACTCAATGGCAATGCATTAGCTCCAAGTGTTGCACCTACAGTTTTAACCTCCACAGGTTTTACTACAACAGGAAGAGCACCTGACTTAATAATACTAGCCTGTCTTTTGGCTTCTTCTAGAGACTTACTTCCTTCAATCATACCTTTTCCATTTGGAATTATACTATTTACTGTGGGATTAGTAAGCATTTCTTCATCCATATAAATTGCTATAGGCTGACCTATAAACTTTTTTGTGGCTTCAGCAAATTTTTTAGTTCCTTCGTCATTTAACTCAAAACTTATTATAGGTTGATTGGTATCTGAATTAAGTTGTGCTACTGCATTCTTTACATCTTTTCCTGTAAGTATTACCTTTTCATCCGGTCCTACAAATTTAAGTTCTCCAGTTTTCCCAACGGTATCTATAACTTCTTTAGCATTATATACTCCTGGAATTTCAATTCTTATTCTCTTTTGTCCTTCACGTGTTACTACAGTTTCGCTTACTCCAAGCTTATTTATTCTCATGGATAAAAGTTCTATGGTTCTTTCAATAGTATCATTATCAACATTTTCATCCTGTATTTCTTCTACTAAGGATACACCACCCTGAAGATCTAGGCCTCTTTTAATAGCTTCTGAAAAAGGCTTTATTCTATATCCTGAGCCAAATATATTTCCCACTCCATAAGATCCTACATATGCTATAAAACCTATAAGTAGAACAAAAATAATAAAGATTAGTGCACTTTTTCCTGTATTGTTATTTTTCATCTTTCTCCCCCTTTACTTTATCCATTGTTAATTAGTTTACTACAGTTTTAGCCGTATTATTAAAAGCTCTTCTAAACTATAGTATGTTTTATATTAATTACTATTTTTTACGTTCCACGCATACAAAAATTATATAGCTTCTGTAAATAATAGTCAACCAAAAAGGATATTACGACGTTTCTAATGTTGAACCTATAATATGGGCTTTGCATAATTAATGAAACATCTCAGATACTGAGATATGCTAATTTATAACAAAGTCATAGATTTGTATAAATTATGCAACCGTTCGCTACGCAAAAAAGCTCTAATATTTCTTCGTTTTAAAGCACATAAACCTTCTAAACTCGCTTCAGCTCAAACAGTAGAAGGTTCTTAGCGGTGCTTTAAAGTCAGAAATAAAGAGCTTTTTAATTGCTTGCTCAGTGTTTTCTACATTGCAAATTACATACTTGTGTTCCACATTAAAAGTCTCATCGTAGAAAGCATTGAATAAGCTTTAAAACGGCTTTATTGATAAATTGAAAATTCCGTTAAGATCCTCCTACTGTCTAAGCGACAGCGAGCTTAGGAGTTTTAGGAATTTTTATTTTATAAATATTAGCTATTTTTAGCAAAATGACCGTCTTCCTAGATAAAAATTCTATGCAATCCAGAGCATTAAAAGCCGTCGCAATATTTCTATTGTTGTTCCATAATTTTTGCTTTAAGTGCAATTGCACATTCTATTCTCTTTTTCTGCATTTCACAGCCTAGTTCATAAGGAACATTCATATCTTTATTAAAGTTGTAGTTATTAGCTTGACATCCGCCACTGCAATAAAATCTTGCCCAGCAATCTAAACATTTTGGTTTGTAGTAAATGTTGGCCTTTTTAAAGTCATCTGATATTTTTGAGTCTAAAGTATTGTCAAAAATATTTCCCATTTTAAAATCTTCATTTCCTACAAATTGATGGCAAGGGTATATATCTCCCGTTGGAGTAATAGCTACATACTCATGTCCTGCTCCACAACCTGAAATTCTCTTATATACACAAGGTCCCCCTTGAAGATCTATGTTAAAATGATAAAATTTAAAAGCACTACCTTCTCTATGTCTTTTTAACATTTCATCATAAAGTTTATCGTATTGCTCGAATATTTTAGGTAAATCTTCAGCCTTTAGAGCAAGTTCATGGTCGTCTGGAAGTACTACAGGTTCTATAGATATTTCATCAAAGCCTTCTTTTGCAAGATGCATAACATCTTCAAAGAAGTCTGGATTTTCATGGGTAAAAGTACCTCTTACATAGTACTGCTTGTCCTTTGATCTTCTATTTACCATTTCTTTTATTTTTGGCAGTATTGCATCATAGCTTCCGCTTTTATCTGCTCTCATTCTTACTTTATCATTTATTTCTTTTCTTCCGTCAATACTTAGAACAATGTTACCCATATTTTCATCTAAGTAATTCATTATTTCATCATTAAGTAAAGTAGCATTTGTAGTCATAGTAAATCTTATAGTTTTATTATGTATTTTTTCCTGTGTTTTTGCATACTCAACAATTTCTTTTATAGCATCAAAGGCCATTAAAGGTTCTCCACCAAACAAATCAACTTCTATATGCTTTCTAGGTCCTGCATTTTTGATAACAAAGTCTATTGCTTTTCTTCCCACTTCTGGGGTCATTATACCCTTATGTCCTCTATATTCTCCTTCATCTGCAAAACAATATTTGCATCTTAAATTGCAATCATGTACTATATTTAAACATAAAGCTTTTATATAAGAAGTTCCTTCATAAGCCTTTAGTCCTATATCTTCATACAAGTCCTTTGAGTAAAGAACCCCTTCTTCTACTAACTCTTTTAACTCTTCATAAGCTTCCTCTATATCTTCTTTGTTGTGCTTTTCTGCATACTCTGCTAAGAGTTCTTCTTTTTCTTTTATTCCATCTTCATCAAGTAAATCATATACAAGCTCGTCTACAATGTGTACTGCACCTGAATTAACGTCTACAATATAATACTCACCATCTTGGATAAACTTATGAATATCAGCCAATTTATTTTCCTCCTAACTAAACTTAAAGCAGTAACCTTACGTTACTGCTTTTATATTAATTTTCGCATGCTAAATTTGCAACTGTACAAGAAGTTTTACATGCTGATTGGCATGAATTTGCACATTCTTTGCAACCTGGCTTTGCCAAGCTATTTTTTATATTTGTCTTGTTTATAGTTTTTATGTGTTTCATTACGTAATCCTCCATTCCCAAAAATATTTCTGTTTGATTATATCATATAATAATAAGAAAATAAAGTAACTAGGATAGATTTATTCCAAGCATACCAGATAAAGCCCCAACGCCCAAAGCAAGTAAAAATCTAATCAATCTGGTAACTTCTATGATAGGTGAATTACCTGCTACAATAGATAATACATAGATTATAAGCATATATAATGCAGCTACTATAATGCCAATTAGCCATCCCTTTTTATTTATTTTTCTTACAGAGTAAATTGTGCCATACATTATGCTAAGAATAGTTGTCGCTAAAAAAAATAATGAATTTGCCTGCGGGCTTAATTCTGAAAATGTCATGATTATAGCATACACAACCATCAAAGCCACTGTAAGTATTGTACTTCTAAGAAGTCCATCTCCTATTGGTAAAAAAGTACTTCTCCCCATATAAAAACACCTCCCACTTAATACTATCTATGTTAAATGGAGGTGTTTTATGATTAATTTTTAATTTTCTTTAAACTCAACTGTATTTTCATTTATTGAATCATTTGCTGCTTCTTCTTTACTAGCTTCTATTTTCTTATCTTCCCTTTTAGCTTCTTTTTCAGAAACAGTTGAGGTATTCAAAACTGATAATATTCCATTCTTGTCAAGCTTAATTCTAGCTTTGCTAGGACCTGTTTCTAATACTATAAATGTATCTTGTATAGTTATAACTTTCCCTAAAATACCACCTTTAGTTATAATCTCATCATTTACTTTTAAAGTATCCAGCATTGACTTATACTTTTTCTTTCTCTTATTTTCTGGTATGTATACTATTATATAAAAGAAAGCTAACATTAGAACAAAAGGCAGTATCAATCCTACTAAACTTCCTCCTTGTTGTGCTGCCGCCATATACTCACCTCCCCCTAACTATAGTTTATAATTTTTAGAAAAATTTGTAAAGTATTTTTATTTCCATTTTACGCTCTTCCGCCCCACTCAGCTAATTTTCTTTCTTTATACTCTTTAAAATTACCAGCATCAATAGCATCTCTAATTTCTTGCATAAGATTATTATAAAAATGTAAATTATGAAGTACACATAATCTCATAGCAAGCATTTCCTTAGCTTTAAATAAGTGTCTTATATAAGCTCTTGAATAATCTCTGCAAGCTGGACACTGGCATCCCTCATCAATAGGTCTATCATCTAATTCAAATTTAGCATTAATTAAATTTATCTTACCTTCCTTAGTAAATACATGCCCGTGCCTTCCGTTTCTAGCTGGAAGTACGCAGTCAAAGAAATCTATCCCTCTATCAACAGCTTCTAATATATTACTTGGAAGTCCAACCCCCATAAGATATATTGGTTTATCCTCTGGAAGGTGAGGGGCTACAGCATCTATAACTCTATACATTTCCTCATGAGTTTCTCCTACTGCAAGGCCGCCTATGGCATATCCATCTAAATCCATCTTAACAATTTCTTTAGCATGTGCTATTCTAATATCCTCATAAGTTCCTCCTTGATTTATACCAAAGAGCATTTGTTTTTTATTTATTGTATCAGGAAGTGTATTTAATCTATCCATTTCCTTTACGCATCTCTCTAACCATCTTGTTGTTCTTGCTACAGAATTTTCTACATATTCTCTTGTAGAAGGGTTTGGTATGCACTCGTCAAAAGCCATAGCAATAGTTGATGCAATATTACTTTGTATTTGCATACTTTCCTCAGGACCCATAAAGATTCTTCTTCCATCTATATGAGAGTTAAAGTAGACTCCTTCTTCTTGTATTTTTCTTATACCTGCAAGAGAAAACACTTGAAATCCACCTGAATCTGTAAGAATTGGTCTATCCCAATTCATAAATTTATGTAAACCACCTAATTTTTTTATAACATTATCTCCTGGTCTTAAATGTAAATGATAGGTATTTGAAAGTTCTACTTGACATCCTATTTCCTTCAAGTCCATAGAAGAAACTGCTCCCTTTATAACCCCTAAGGTTCCAACATTCATAAATACTGGAGTTTGAACCACTCCATGAGGTGTCGTAAACTCTCCTCTTCTTGCATTACCGTCTTTTTTTAAAAGTTTATACATATGTACACTCCTTCTTAGTTATCAATTTTAAAACAACAAATATAAAATTTCTAATCTTTCTACTAACTATTTTATAAGAATCATTTGATAAACATTGCATCTCCAAAGCTGAAAAATCTATATTCTTCCTTTACTGCTGTTTCATATGCATTCATAATCTTATCTCTTCCTGCTAAAGCACTTATGAGCATTAAAAGAGTAGACTGTGGTAAGTGAAAATTAGTTATTAATGCATCTACCACTTTAAACTTATATCCTGGGTAAATAAATATATCTGTCCATCCTGATTGTTCTTTAACTCTACCATTTTCATCAGCTATAGTTTCTAATGTTCTATTAGAAGTTGTTCCTACTGCTATAACTCTTCCACCTGCTTCTTTTGTAGAATTTATTATCTCTGCAGTTTCTTTAGACATACTATAGTATTCTGAATGCATAGTATGATTTTCGATTTCATCTACCTTTACAGGTCTAAAAGTTCCAAGTCCTACGTGAAGAGTTAAAAATGCAAGTTTTATCCCTTTATTTTTTATATCCTCTAAAAGTTCTTCTGTAAAATGAAGTCCTGCTGTAGGTGCTGCCGCCGAGCCTTGCTCCTTTGAATAAACTGTTTGATACATTTCCTTATCTTCTAATGCTTCTGTTATGTATGGAGGAAGTGGCATTTGTCCTAGCCTATCTAAAACTTCTTCAAAAATACCTTCATATTCAAACTTTACAATTCTGCTTCCTTCTTCTCCAAGCCCTATTACTTCGGCTTTAAGTTCTCCATTACCAAAAGCAAATTTACTTCCTATTTTTGCTCTTTTACCTGGTTTAACTAAAGTTTCCCAAGTATCCTTATCAGTCCTTTTTAAAAGCAAAAACTCAATCTTTCCATGAGTCTCTTCCTTTTCCCCTATAAGTCTTGCAGGTAAAACTCTTGTATCATTTAAAACCAAACAATCTCCTGGGTTTAAGTAATTTATTATATCCTTAAAAACTTTATGTTCTAATTCTCCTGTAGCTTTATCTAAAATCATAAGCCTTGCTTCATCTCTTTTTGCTGTAGGATGTTGTGCAATAAGCTCCTCTGGTAAGTAATAATCAAAATCCTTTACTTGCATGTTATCTCTCCTTTAGTAAAATTATCAATCATTTAAATCAATGCCAACCTGTTCTATCTTCCTACTTTTCCCTCTTCTTCTTTTTAAATGTGTATATGCCTTATCAGTTGCAACTCTTCCTCTTGGGGTTCTTAATATAAATCCCTTTTGCAATAAATATGGCTCATATACATCTTCTATGGTACCCAATTCCTCTCCTATAAAATAGGCTAGTGTTTCTATACCTACAGGTCCTCCGCCAAAATTATCAATTATAGATAAAAGTATTCTTTTATCTACACTATCAAACCCTTCTCTATCTATTTCTAATAAATCTAAAGCATCTCTTGCTATTTGAGTATTTATAACTCCATTTCCCTTTACTTCTGAGTAATCTCTTACTCTTTTTAGTATTCTATTTGCAATTCTGGGAGTTCCTCTAGATGAGCGAGCTAATTCATAAGCAGCATCCTCTTCTATTTCAGCATTTAATATACTAGAAGATCTCACTATTATTTCTTTCAATTCTTCTTCTTCATAAAATTCCATAGGACATAACACTCCAAACCTATCTCTTAAAGGAGCTGTTAGAAGTCCTATTCTAGTTGTAGCACCTATTAATGTGAACTTAGGAAGGTCCAATCTTATTGATTTAGCTGCTGCTCCCTTCCCTATTACTATATCTAAAGCATAATCTTCCATAGCAGGATAAAGTATCTCCTCTACAGACCTATTTAGCCTATGAATTTCATCTATAAAAAGCACATCATAATCATTTAGGCTTGTAAGAATTGCTGCTAAATCTCCTGCTCTTTCAATTGCTGGGCCTGAAGTTACCTTTAAATTTCCAGTCATTTCTTTAGCTATTATATTAGCAAGTGTTGTCTTACCAAGTCCAGGAGGCCCATATAATAATACATGGTCCAATGCCTCTTCTCTCATCCTTGCAGCTTTTATAAAAATATCTAGCTTCTCTTTCACCTTACGTTGCCCTATATATTCTTTAAGCCTTTGAGGTCTTAAACTATATTCTATATCATTATCTTCATTGAGAGTTTCAGCGGTAACAAATCTGTTTTCCATAAACCATTACCCCCTTTAATTCATTAAAAACTTTAAACACTGCTTTATTATATTTTCTATGGAATCTTTCTCATCTACCATTTTTAATGCCTTAGCTGCTTCCTTATCGGAATATCCTAATGAAACTAAAGCTTCCAATGCTTCATCTAAGCTATTAGATATTCCTTGAATATTTTCTTCATCTTCATTTTCTATGAATTCATCCAACTTTATCTTATCCTTTAATTCTAATATAATTCTTTGAGCAGTTTTTTTACCAACGCCTGGAGCCTTTATAAGAACCTTTTCATCTCCAGTAAATATTGCATATTTTAAATTATTTATATTGCTTATAGATAATATAGATAATGAAGCCTTTGCGCCCACTCCATTTATGCTCAAAAGTAAATTAAACATATCTCTTTCATCTTGAGATGAAAATCCATATAATCCTATAAAATCTTCTCTTACAATTTGTTGAATATAAACTTCTACTTCCTCATTTATTTTAGGCATATCTGCAATGGTATTTCCAGATGTATGTACCTTATATCCTATTCCGCTATTTTCTACTACTATATATTCTTTATTAAATCCCTTATAAATACCTTTTATATACTCGTACACAGTATTCGTCCTTTCATTTATCAAAGTTTTCCTCTTAATACTTTATCATTTAAAGAAGTTTAATTCAACAAAAAAACCTTAAGGATTATTCATAATCCTCAAGGCGTGCTAGTACTTCGTCTCTAGTGTCACATTGAAAATATTTACTTCCTGTAGTAAGCAAATATATATCCTGTTCTTTCAAGTTCTCTATTTTTTTTTCTGTAATATCTTCCTTTTCGTTTTCAATATGCATGTCACCATTTTTATCTGTTTTAAAAATAGCAAGATATTCTCCATATATACCTAACACATATTTATTAGGAACATATTTCTCTACTTCATTTTGAAGCTTAATTTGAGTTTTAGAACCCTCTTGAATTTTGTATCCTTCCGGTTTATATTTTTCTTCAACTTGCTTCTTATCTTTTAGTCCTAAAGCACTTGCAGCTTCTTTTTTAACAAGAATTAAATCTCCACTTTTCTTATACTTAGTATAAAATAAAATTTCACATTTAGAATCAAGCACATAATTTTCTCCACTACTTAAAGCCATCTTATCTTCTTCATAAGTATTATTTTTTACCTCAGTTCCATTGCCATAATTGTCTTTATTAGTCTTAAATCTTTCCGAAGTTATATAATAGCTTATACTAAAAATTGCTATACCCAGCATAATTGCTAAAATTACATACATACCTTTTGAATACTTCTTTTCCATATTATCCCTCCTAGGGATTATTATGGACCTTTCGCTAACCTTTTATTCATTACTCAACAAATTTTTGTATTTAAAAATTACCTAAATTAAACTAAAATGAATTTACAAAATAGCTCTGTTTTTATATGATATGATTATAAAAATAATTAATTTTAGAATTCTAGCTTATTTCATACTAAAAAGGATGAGAAAATATGGATTCCTCTATGAAAATAATGAATAAACTTAAAAATAAAAATATTATCTTGCTTTACGAAGTAATTATGACAATTCTAACTATAATTGCAATTGTTATAGTTGTATTAAACTATTTTACTCAACAAAAATCTTATGAAGTTTATGTTTTTAATATAATTGATACTGTTATATTAGTAGTATTTGCATTAGATTACTTTATAAGACTTATTTTATCTCAAAATAAACTTCATTTTTTTAAAAACAATATAATAGATCTTATTTCAATAATTCCTTTTAATTACTTGTTTCAAACTGCAAGAATCCTTAGAATAATAAAATTTATCAAACTTTCAAAGCTTACAAAATTGACAAGCTTGTTTCGAGCACTTGTTTTGATTCGGAAGTTTAAAAAGAATATGGATAAGTTCTTACAAACTAATAACTTTAATTATGTACTTTGGATTTCTATTTTCACTGTAATAATTGGAGCTTTAGGTTTTTCAATAATAGAAAACAAGTCATTTTTAGATGGACTTTGGTGGAGTTTCGTTACTGTAACAACCGTGGGATATGGAGATATGTCACCTAAAACAGGTGGTGGAAAAGTTCTTGCTTCAATAATTATGTTAATTGGGATAGGGGTTATCGGTATGCTCACTGGTACAATTTCAACATTTTTCATAAATAAAAAAGTCAGCAGTAAATCCCTTAAAGTAAATACGATAGAAAGTATAAAAAGAAGTCTTGATGATTTTGATAATCTTAGCAATGAAGATATAGACAATATTTACAAATTATTAAAGTCATTAAAATAATTTATAAATAAAAAATCACTCCTTTTGCTGTTTTCATATAACTCAAAGAGTGATTTTTTACTATCACTTCTTACTTTTTAATATTTATATACAATATTTTATTAAGTGTTCTTTTTTATAGCATCAACAATTGCAACTGTACATGCAATTACAATTGAACTTAATAATGTCACTGCACAATAAATTATATCCTAGTCTATAAAGGTTATTAAAATAACTTGCATAACTATTCAGTTACCATAAATAAAAACACTTCTAAATGTAGTAATTTTTATACATACATTTAGAAGTGTTGTATTTCATCACAAAACGATTAAAAAGACGTATATCATCATACTTTAAAATCATTCAACTCTGAAAATCCTTGATATTACTGCTATCCTTCAAACTCATCTGGGAATTCAGCATTGTGATAAACATCTTGAACATCATCGTCATCTTCAAGTTTATCTACAAGCTTTTGGAATAATTCTGAGTCTTCCATAGAAAGACTAACTGTTGTGTCAGGAATCATAGTTATATCTGCTGATAAGAATTCAAAACCTGCTTTTTCAAGCTCTTCTCTTACAGATGAGAAATCTTCTGGAGTTGTAATAACTTCAAATACTTCATCTGAAACTTGCATATCTTCAGCACCAGCTTCTAGTGCTATCATCATCATTTCATCTTCGTCCATATCTTCTTTCTTTTCTATAACTATCTGTCCCTTGCTTTGGAACATCCAGCCTACGCAGCCAGTTGCTCCAAGATTTCCACCATATTTTGAAAATGCTGGTCTTACATTACCTGCAGTTCTATTTTTATTATCAGTTAAAGCCTTTACTATTACAGCAACTCCTGAAGGGCCATATCCTTCGTAAACTATTTCTTCATAGTTTACACCTTCCATTTCCCCTGCACCTTTTTTAATTGCTCTCATAATAGTGTCTTGAGGCATATTATTTGACTTAGCTTTTGCTATAACATCTCTTAATTTAGAGTTAGTGTCAGGATTAGAACCGCCATTTTTAGAAGCTATCGCAAGTTCCTTTCCTATCTTCGTAAATATTTTACCTCTTTTTGCATCTGTTTTACCTTTCTTAGCTTGTATATTATGCCACTTAGAATGTCCTGACATAGTACCTTCCTCCTCATAAAATTAAAAAATTTAGAAATTCCTAAGTAATAGTTTAGGACAACATAATAATAAATCAATATTCTGCTAAACCATCACTAATTTTCATAAAAATACCTCAAATATTATATCATATTTTATAATATAAACTCAAATTTAAGTGAATTTTATGACTCAAAGCTCACATTAGTAACTTAAACTTCTTCAATAAGTCTATTGTTTAATCTAAAATAATACTTTTTATTTACTTCACTAAATTCACATTTCCCAGATGTAATTTGTGTTATTTCTTTTTTTATAACTTCTGCATCTTCTAAGGTACATAAAATAATGATCTTTACCTTATCTGTATACTCTGTGTCTTCTATGTACCACATGTTTTGTACACAGGTATATTGAACTTTCCCCAAAAGATCATATTCTATTGTTATATGTAGAGCACATCCTATAACCTTTTCTACTATTTCTCCTTCCTTCAAAGCCTCTGCAGCACCTTTACTATAAGCTCTCACTAAGCCTCCCTTGCCAAGTAGTATTCCGCCAAAGTATCTTGTAACAACTACCGCTACATCTGTAACACCATTTTTTTTTATTACATCAAGTACAGGTACGCCTGCAGTACCTTGAGGTTCCCCATCATCGCTATATCTTTGAATTCCCATATTTTCTCCTATAATATAGGCATAAACATTATGAGTTGCATCTTTATATTCTTCTTTTATTTTATCCACAAAGACTCTTGCTTCTTCATCAGTATACACTCTTTTGGCATGTCCTATAAATATAGATTTCTTTTCTTCAAATTCACTACTAACTTCATTTTTTATAGTAAAGTAACCCATACAATCACCTCTTATGCTCTTTATTCTTGCTCAGAATTATCCTTCTCACTTAGAAAAACTTCACAAGCCTTTTTTAAATATTCCTTGTCAGTATTTTGTAAAATATCTAAAATTTTTCCCTTTGCAAAATCACTTTTAATTTCTGCGAGTCCCTTTATGGCATATAATAGCACCTGGGGATTTTCATCTTCAAGTGCCCTAATTAAGGCTCTTTCAAAGCTTTTATCATTTATTTTTCTCATGGCTGATATTGCCATTCTTCTTACATTTACAAATTTATGAACAGAGGCTTTTGTAAGTATTTCATTACATCCTCTTTCTTTAAGCTCACCTATAATCCATATAGCAGTTTCTTTATCTCTTGAATACATGTCTACATAATTACTTTTTATATATTGAATTAATCTATTCTTAGTATCTTCATCTAATGAATTTATAATGTCCAGTTTATCCATCTTTCCTGCCTTGCTTATATTATGGATGAGTTCTTTTTCGTTACTACTTCTAGCAAGAAGTCTATATTTTATCTTACCTTCTACGATATGCTTTTGAATTATGCTTTTATCTAAGTTTCTTATTTTACATATAGCATTTATAGACTTTCCTTCTAGGAATAAAAAATAAGTTATTTCTTCATTAGAATATAAGTCTATATCATCCCAATTTACCTTTACAAATCCTAAACTCAATTAAAATTCCCCTATTCTTTTCATAATAGTGTATTTAATATGTCAATTCCCTTTTCTATATCTTCATCTTTAACTTGAGAAAATCCCATTCGAAAATATTTTTTCCCTTCTTCAGGATTTAAATAAAATAATACCCCAGGAGTTATAAGTAGTGCGTTTTCTCTGCATTTATAAAACAACTTTATACAATCTATATTATCATTTAAGATTTTAATATAAAAATAAAGTCCTCCATTTGGATATATGATTTCTGCTTTGTTACAAAGCTTTATTTTTAATTGATTAGCAATAATCTCATATTTTTCTTTATAAAATTTATTTAGATTACTTATATATCCTTTCCAAAGTCCATTGCACACATATAACTCCAATACCCTCTGCATTAAGCTTGATGTAGCTATGTCTGTGCTCACCTTTGAATTTTGTATATTTTCTCTAAAGACTTTAGGGCTTATTAAATACCCAAGTCTTATCCCTGGTAAAAACACCTTAGAAAAACTTTTTATATATATAACTCTATCATTTATATCCATACTTTTAAAGCTTTTATATTCCATATCATTATATATGAGTTCTGATAAATAATCATCTTCTATAATATAAAAGTCATATATTTCTGCCATATTTAGAAGTCTTTTTTTCTTCTCAATGCTATAGCTTATACCCGTTGGATTTTGAAAATAACTCATAATATATACACATTTTATCTTATTTTTCTTTACTAGTTTTTCTAATAGGTCAAGATTCATTCCATCCTCTTCAATAGGCACTTCAAATATATTTGCCCTACGCCACTTAAATACAGTAAGCGCTCCTCCATAGGTTGGCTTTTCAACAACTATATTATCATTTACGTTAATCAAAGCTTTAGAAACTATGTCTATTCCTTGCTGGGCCCCTGAAACTATTAAAACATTATCACTGCCCACATTTCCATTCCAAAAAAAATCATCAATGGTCTTTCTAAGCCCTTCATATCCTAGTGCCTCTTGATTCACTAAAGCTTTTACTCCATCTCTTTCCAAAACTTCATCTATTATATTTTTAAAAATATCTATATGAAATAATTCACTTGATATGCTTTCTCCAGTAAAATCTATATAATTGAGAGACTTATCATCCAAGCTTTTTCTTATTACCTCTCCATATCTCCTTCTAAAATTCAAAACAATTTCTTTCCTTTTGGCATAAGTCCCGCTACCTATTTTTTGAACGGCGTATCCTTCACCTTCTAGCTTCTTATAGGCATTTACTACAGTAATTCTATTTACATTAAGAATACTTGCCATATCTCTAATAGGGGGAAGCTTTTCACCATCTCTTATCACATTTCCCTCTATTAACTTTTTTATATGCTGAACTACTTGAACATACTTAGGAGTATCATTATCTTTAAAACTTATTTTATATTTTTTCATAGATTTATCCCCAATTACTTATTTTAAAAGCGAACTTAATTTAAAATCAAGTTCGCTTTTAATTAAAATGTTATACAAAGAATACTATTTCATTAAACAACACTTTGCCATTATTAGTTTTAAATGGTCTTGTTTCTTTCTTTATAACTTCCTTTTCTGAAAGTTTTTCCAAAACAGCTTCTATAGCTATATCAAAATCTGAAAAAAGGGCATCCTTTTTTATATCTTCCGCACTTAAAAATGAATCCTTACTTTGCATATACTCTAATAATATTGAATTTATATCCTTTAGATTAGCCTCCACATATTTTTCTATAAAAGCTAACATATTTTCAATTGCTTTTATTGTATCTTCTTTATTAAAGAAAAGCTCATCTACTCTTTCTTTAAAAGCATCATTTAAATCCATAGCCATTATAGTAGCATCTTTACTTATCATATATCCTAATAAATTTACATATAATTTTGCAAATTCTTCAGAGCATTTCATAGCTGATGTATACGCAGTATATACACCATCATTATGTAAATACTTCCTACAAACATCAATACATTTTAATAGTTTTCCAAAATAAACCATATTCCATCTTTCTCTGTCTAGGTCCGGATAAAATCTACCTTTATCATAATAACCAGTTATATCTTGATCTTTTGAAAATACTAATCTAGATGAGGCAAAAATTCTGTGCATAAAGCCCCCCTTTAAATCCATTGTATGAAGCTTCAAGAACTTACTTTTGCTCATAAATTTTACATGTACTGGTATTTCTATTTCTTCCATGTATATATTTTTTATATCACTAATTCTTTCGCTAGTTACAACAAACATGTCTATATCGGATTTATCCCATAAATCTCCTGTAACCATACTCCCAAAAACCATAGCTGCAAGAATTTGTTCATTATTTTTTAATCTTTCTACCATACAATTGAACGCCTTTTGGTATTGAGAAATTGTCTTTTCCACCCGTCTTCCCCCTTTTTGGTATATCCACAACTAAAAATTAAATTATTCTTAATTATATAATATTATTAAGTAAATTAAAATACTATATATCAACTTTTAACACACTTTTACGCATTAATTCATTGCAACTTTCACACTGGAATACGTGAAAGCAATAATTTTCTGTATCTTGTATTGGCATATCCGCACTATAATCATCAAAATAGTCCTGTACTCTACCCTTATCTACGCAGTTCCCCCCACAGTTACCACATATAGTCCTTATATCTTTTATTTCATTACACACCGGACAAACCTTACTCATTTAAAATTCCTCCTTGAGACTTTTTACCATATATTACTTTACCTTTTTTAGCTGATATTTATACATAAAAATTTATACTTTAGTTAATAGTCTCTATACTTTAAGTATAAATCCATCTGAAGTTATGTTAGTATATTAAAAAGGAAGTTTGTTTTCTCAAACTTCCTTTTATTTTATCTAATACTTTCTTATTGATTGCTCAACTTAACAACCAGCTGTCCAGTCTTAACCTGCTCTCCTTCTTTTACATATATCTTTTCTACTTTTCCATCTACAGAAGATACTACATTGGTTTCCATCTTCATAGCTTCAATTATTGCTATACTATCCCCTTCTTGTACTATATCTCCTTCTTTAACTAATATCTTATACATGTTTCCAGGTATACTTGCTCCAATTTCATATATATCTTCAGGATCTGCCATAGGAGCTTCTACATCTTCCAACAAATTTTTCATTTGATTTGCTTTATCAGTTATTTCTATTTCTCTTCTATTTCCATTTACTTCAAAGACTAAGCTTCTCTTTCCTTTGTTAAGTTTTCCAATTTGAAGTAATTTTACTATTAATGTCTTACCCTCTGCAATCTCTATTTCACTAGTTTCACCTTCATACAATCCATGGAAGAACACATCACTTCCCATATGGCTCAAATCACCATATTCTTTTTTATACTTGATATATTCATCAAATACATCTGGATAAAG
The DNA here is from genome assembly GCF_016908015.1 of Clostridium pascui. Taxonomy (GTDB): domain Bacteria; phylum Bacillota; class Clostridia; order Clostridiales; family Clostridiaceae; genus Clostridium_AK; species Clostridium_AK pascui. The sequence goes on along the minus strand of NZ_JAFBDB010000002.1, from coordinate 590,019 downwards.
AGCATAACTTAAAGCATCTTTATCATCAGCTTTTATATTGTACATAGTATCTAAATGATTTTTTATACCATCAAAATCTTCTGGAGGAAGTAATTCACCTGGGCGAACTGTTATAGGTTCTTCTCCCTTCAATACAAGCTTTTGTAATTTTTCAGGGAATCCTCCGCTAGGCTGCCCCATCATCCCTTTAAAATATGAAACCGTGGAATCCGGGAATGCCATGTTATTACCCTTCTCATATATATTTTCTGGAGTTAAATCATTTTTAACCATGAATATAGCCAAATCTCCTACCATTTTAGATGAAGGAGTTACTTTAACTATATCTCCTACCATATCATTTACCTTTTTGTACATTTCTTTTACTTCATTAAATCTATGACCTAATCCAAAACTTTCAATTTGAGGCTTTAAATTTGAATATTGTCCTCCTGGAATTTCATATTTATAAATTTCAGCAGAAGCCACCTTTAATCCTGTCTCAAATCCTGCGTATACAGGTCTTACAGCACTCCAGTAATCAGATACCTTTTGTAGATTGTCTATATTAAGTAGTGTATCTCTTTCAGTATTCTTAAGTGCAGCTACTATAGAGTTCATAGAAGGTTGACTTGTAAGTCCTGACATACTGCTAAAAGCACTATCTACAATATCAACTCCCGCTTCTGCAGCCATAAGTATTGTGGCTACTCCGTTTCCTGTAGTATCGTGAGTATGAAGATGTATAGGAATTGAAATTTCATTTTTTAACGCTTTTATAAGTTTTGATGCGGCATAAGGCTTTAATAATGCTGACATATCTTTAATTCCCAAAATATGTGCTCCTGATTTTTCTATTTCTTTTGCCATATCAACATAATATTTAAGTGAATATTTATCCCTTTTTTCATCTAATATATCACCTGTATAACATATGCAAGCCTCTGCTATTTTACCAGTTTTAAGTACTTCATCTATTGCAACTTCCATGCCTTTAAGCCAATTTAATGAGTCAAATATTCTAAATACATCTATTCCTCTATCGGCAGATTCCTTTATAAATTTTCTTATTACGTTATCAGGATAGTTTTTATATCCTACTGCATTTGATCCTCTTATAAGCATTTGAAGCAATACATTAGGAATTCTTTTTCTTAGTTCTTCAAGTCTTTCCCAAGGATTTTCTTTTAAATATCTGTATGCTACATCGAAGGTTGCTCCTCCCCACATTTCTATAGAGAAAAGGTCACTTGCTAAATTTGCTTCCGCCTTAGCAATCTTTATCATATCCTTACTTCTCATTCTTGTAGCCATTAAAGATTGATGAGCATCTCTCATTGTAGAATCTGTTATAAGAAGCTTCTTTTGATCCTTAATAAAATCAACTACTCCCTTAGCACCCTTTTCATCTAGTATTTGTTTTGTTCCTCTTAATTTATCTTCATGATTATACTTAGGTACATGAGGCACATCAAAACTTGGTTTATTCCCATGAGTTTCATTTACTACTTTTTCGCCTATATATGTTAGTACTCTTAATTCTTTATCTGCTTTAGGTTTTATTTCTAAAAGTTCCTGATTATCAGCTATAAAGCTAGTAGTACATTTTCCATCAAGAAATATATCATGATTAAGCACATTTATTAAAAATCCTACGTTGGTTTTTACCCCTGAAACTGTAAGCTCTCTTATAGATCTTATAGCTTTTCTTGCTGCATCTTTAAAATCTCTTGACCAAGCAGTTGTCTTTACAAGTAAGCTGTCATAATAAGGACTTATTACAGAACCTGTAAATCCATTTCCTCCATCTAGTCTAATGCCGAAACCAGAACCACTTCTATATATGTCTATTCTTCCTGTGTCTGGAGCAAAATTGTTAGCAGGATCTTCTGTGGTAATTCTGCATTGTATAGCATATCCTCTTGCTTCTACATCACTTTGAGATTTTATATTAATTTCTTTAGAATCTAATTTATATCCTTGGGCCACAAGTATTTGACTTTGCACAATATCTATACCTGTGATCATTTCAGTAACTGTATGCTCAACCTGTACTCTAGGATTCACCTCAATAAAATAATGATTCCCATGAATGTCCACTAAAAACTCTACTGTTCCTGCATTTCTATAGCCCACATGCTTAGCAATTTTAAGTGCATCATTACATATTTCTTCTCTTTTTTCTTTACTTAATGAGAAAGCTGGTGCAAACTCTACTACCTTTTGATGCCTTCTTTGAACAGAGCAGTCTCTTTCATATAAGTGAACTATATTTCCATATTTATCTCCAAGTATTTGAACTTCAATATGCTTAGGTCCTTCTATATATTTTTCTATAAACAAATCATCAATTCCAAATGCTTTTTTTGCTTCATCCTTGGCATTTTTAAAAGTTTTTACAAGTTCCTCTTTGTTTTTAGCTATTCTCATACCTCTGCCGCCGCCGCCAGCCGCAGCTTTAATCATTACAGGATATCCACATTCCTCCGCTATATTTAAAGCTTCTTCTTCTGATGCGATAGCTCTCTCTACTCCTGGAATTGTAGGAACTTTCACCTCTTTTGCAACTATCTTAGAATTTATCTTATCTCCTAATCTTTCCATTATATCTGGAGTAGGTCCTATAAATTCTATTCCCGCTTCAATACATTTACGTGCAAATTCAGGGTTTTCAGATAAAAATCCATATCCAGGATGAATTGCATCTACACCTTTTTTAAGCGCTAATTCAACTATTTCATCTATATTTAAATACGCTTCTACTGGTCCCTTATTTTTACCTATTAAATAAGATTCATCTGCCTTTGTTCTAAACAAAGCGCATTTATCTTCATTTGAATATATAGCCACTGTTCTAATGCCTAATTCATGGCATGCTCTAAATATTCTTATGGCAATTTCTCCTCTGTTAGCAACTAAAACTCTTTTAAACTTTTTTACCACCCTTAAACAACTCCTTTTGCATTAATACTTTATGTATAATTATAAATTTTCGTGAATATTAACTGCATATATCTCCCATTTTATTATGTATATGAATTAATAATTATATAAAAACTTCACTTATAATTAACTTTGAAATTGAAAAAGCTAATATTTAATCCGATTTATGAATACATTTACATTATTTTATTTTACAAAATTGAAATTTATAACGAAACCCTCTTGCAAATATAATATCTCAAAGTTGCATAATAATCAATACTAAAAAAGATACAACATAATTTTTATAATCTATAATTTCTAGTCTCTAGTTTCTTAAATTATATTATTATCTATATTAAAGATTGGTTACTACTGATTAAAACTAAAAGGTCACATCAATTCATTTTGATGTGACCTTTTAGTTTTTTATTTACTAAGCTTCTTTTTCAAATTGATCTTTACCTACTCCACAAAGTGGACATACCCAACTATCTGGTATTTGGGCAAATGATGTTCCTGGAGCTACCCCATTATCTGGATCTCCTTCTGCTGGGTCATAAACATATCCACATACTACACAAACGTACTTATCCATAATTAAATCCTCCTTAAGGCTTCATGTAAAATTTTCTTTCCTTTATTTTACTACACAAAACTTTAATTATCAATATTTATCATGTAATATTTGTTATTTGTTAATAGTTTAATTTCATTTTTTGAAAACCAATTACTTATATTATCTATTTTAATGCTTTTAATAAATAATATGTTACTTAGTCATATACTCTTCACAAGTGTTATATACCATTTCGCTTACTTCTGCACATATATAAGTTCCATCTTCCTTATATTCCTCAGATATAACGTTAGAATTTCTATGAAAATAAGCTACCATAGATTGTTTGTCATAAGGAATTAAATATTCTGCTTTTCTAAGCTTATTTGGAAGTTTTGAACTTATAAGGCTTAAAAGTTCCTCTAGATTTATATTATGCCTTGCTGAAACTTTAATATTCATTTTATCCTTAAATAATTCATTTATTTCCTCAAGCTTTTCTTCACTAAGTTTATCAATTTTATTTAAAACATAAACATAAGGCTTATCAATAGCTCCTAATTCTTCTAAAACCTTATTTACTGCTTCAATTTGCTCTAAATAATTTTCTTGAGATACATCCACTACATGAAGTAATAAATCTGAATATATAACCTCTTCTAATGTTGACTTAAATGCCTCTACCAAATCGTGAGGCAGTTTTCTTATAAAACCTACTGTATCTGTTAGTGTGATAGTTCTGTTATCTGGAAGAACTATTGCACGAGTTGTAGTATCCAGTGTAGCAAAAAGCATATCTGCTTCCAAAACGCTTTCTTTTTTAATAGTTTCCTTTGCAGCTATAGTGCATAAAGTATTTCTTAAAGTTGACTTTCCTGCATTTGTATATCCAACTAGGGATACTTTAGGAATTTCGCTTCTACTTTCTCTCTGCGTCATTCTTGTTTGTTTTGTCTTTTCTAACTCACTTTTTAAGTCATATATTCTTTCTTTTATATGTCTTTTATCTGTTTCAAGTTTCTTTTCTCCAGGTCCCTTTGTGCCTATTCCTCCACCTGTTCTTGAAAGCACTGTTCCAAGCCCTGAAAGTCTTGGAAGTCTGTATTTAAGCTGAGCTAGCTCTACTTGTATTTTCCCTTCTTTACTCTTAGCTCGCTTTGCAAATATTTCAAGTATTAATGTAGTTCTATCAATAACTTTAACTCCTATTATATCTTCTAAATTTCTTACTTGAGATGCTGTAAGTTCATCATCAAATATAACTACATTCGCCCTTTTCGCTTGCCTTAAGAGCGCTATTTCTTCTACCTTACCACTTCCAACATAATAAGCCGTATCTATTTTATATCTATTTTGAAGCATTTTATCTACTACTTCTACATCACAAGCTCTTGCTAGCTCTTCTAATTCATCTAAACTTTCTTCACTTTCTACTCCTACAAGTATTGCCTTTTCACCAGTTTCTTCTTCTACAGAAGTGCTTTTAATTAACTCTTCTATATATCTAATTTTATCTAATATAGGATAATTTATAGCTTCTTCTAGGATAAGTTTCTTAGTAGTTTCTGATACAAGCATGTTATCCTTTACATTGCAAAATCCAAGTGTTATATCTGTAATATCATTTTCATCCACTCCAACTGCTGCAATACAGTCTAATTTCAACTTTATTAAGGCTGATATATCTAAAGCAGATAAATGAGAATTACCATTTGGATGAGTATGAATAATTCTTACTCCTGATAGTTTTCTTTCCTTTATATCTATCATAGGCATTTCTACAGAAGTACTGTCACCAATTGCGACCCCTTCAACCATTCCCTTCCTGCTTATAGCTACACTTACCTCTCTATTAACATCTAATGTGACACCTACAATTATATTAATTAATTCTTCCGTAAATACTTCATCTTTCGGAATCTTCAAATCATATATAGCTTCTAATTTTTTCAATGTACTGTCTTTTATACCTTCTATATTCCCATTTATCATTTAAATCACTCCCATAAAAATTACTATACCTTGACAACTTTCATATTATTTTATACTATAAAAGCAATATTGTAAATAACATATAATTATGTATATTTGGAGGGCACTTATGGAAGGAAAAAAAGAAAATATATTAATCTCTAAAGAAGAAATCGAAAAAAAGGTTGCAGAATTAGGTTCCAGAATTTCTAAAGAATATGAAGGCAAAAATCTATATGTTTTATCTCTATTAAGAGGAAGCTTTATCTTTGCTGCGGATTTAGTAAGACATATTACTGTTCCTACAAAAATAGGATTTATGACTACTTCAAGCTATGGTCATTCTGAAGTTTCTACAGGAAGTGTGAAAATTGTTAACGACATTCCAGACAATATCGAAGGCTTTGATGTTTTAATTGTAGACGATATAGTGGATACAGGAATTACTATGGATTTTGTAGTTAATCATGTTAAATCCTTAGGTGCCTCTTCTGTTAACTGTTGCGTACTTTTAGATAAACCAGAGAGAAGAAAAGTAGATATTACTCCTAATTATTGTTGTTTCCAAATCCCAGACGTATTTGTTGTAGGATATGGACTTAATTATGGAGATTACTACAGAAATGTTCCATACATATTTAATTGGGAAGAAAAATAATACATATTATAGAAATATCACGACGGTTTTTAATGCTCTGGGTTTCATATATTTTTCATCTAGGAAGACGTTCATCTCGCTAAAACGGCTAATATTTATAAATTTACAATCCCTAAGCCGCCTAAACTCGCTATCACTCAACCAGTAGGTGGCTCTTAACGGTATTTTAAATTTATAAATAAAGCCGTTTTAAAGCTTATTCAATCTCTTCTACGATGAAAATTCTATACTCCCAGAGCATTAAAAAGTTCTTCATATGAACTGCTGAAGGAAGAAATTCAGCTAACTGAATTTCTAAGATGTTTTACGAAGTAGCACTTAAAGATCTTTTAGGGCGGTAGCCCGTAACGTTACAAGAACTTATATTAAATAAATGAGTAAATTTAATTTACAAGTCAAAGATAAAATAATATGATTAATGGTTCTTAATAAAAAATTACATCATTAATGCTTTCCAATCTATCGGTCTGTGGGCTTATCAGCCCTTTGATAAGTGGTAATTGAAAAGAAATTTCCCCAAAGCGAAATTTCTTCCTTCAGCAGTGTGCATGAAGACATTTTAATGTTGAATTTAGTATGGGATTTGCATTGTAGAAGACTTTGAACAAGCAATTAGAAGCTCTTTATTTATGAATTTAAAACACCGTAAAGAACTTTTTACTGTCTGAGCGACAGCGAGTTTGAAAAGTTTAGGTGATTTAAATTCATAAATATTAGAGCTTCTTTACGTAGTGAACGCCTTCTTAAATACAAATCCCATACGATAGGTTCAACATTAAATATGTCGTAATATCCTTTTAATTTCCCCTAATTCTAAATCCTGAATTTTCTAGACTTCCTCCTAGGAAATTTTCCGGTATCTTTCCTACTATTATAGTTTCACAAACTGGTATTTCACTTAAAATTTGTACATCCTCACTTTTGGTAGGTATTATAACCCTTATATTACTCTTTACTTGTATATAAATTTTATGCCTTGTTTGATTAAATCCTACAGATTCAAAATCAGATATATATTTTGTTTCAATGTATCCGATAGGATTCATTTTTACTGTGATACTTGGTCCAAAATAGGCAATCACATTATTTTGAGTAATATATCCCATAGGAACTTTCATTCCAACATCACCCATATCCTTTAGCTTTTGCTGAGATTCTAATGCTACATCGCAAGCCAATTTATTTAATTTTAAAGTATCAGACTTAACTAATGTTATATTTCCTGAATTATCTTTTTCTATCTTAATTATGTCATCATACTGAAAACTTTCCAAATATTTACTCATAATAGACTGATTTAAAGTTTCTATTGCCTTTCTTTTCATTTCAACATTTGCAACATCTAATACCCTAGAAGCAACTATTTTATCAAAAGCATATATAAAAACATTTATCATAACACCTATAAGCATTATAATTATCCATACTTTAATCTTAAGGCTAATTTTTCTTCTCTTAATAATTCTCACTTCCTTGTATTACTAACATATTTCTAATACTTACTTATTACGAGATTTTTAATTTTATTACTAAATAACCCTTCTTATTATTTTTTTTATTCCAAGTATATATATATATCCATGGCTGAACATATATTTTATTAAAATCCTTTTATGTGTTATAATATTTTAAAGTTGGTTAGAATTAATAATATAAAATTTCAGGAGGAAAATTATGAGCAACACAAAAATGGGGAAGAAAGCAAAGAATACCCGTTTTAAAGTTTTTAAAATTACCATTGTTACTCTCATTTTACTTTTTGTATTTGGAGCTGTAGCAACTATGGGTGTAGTACTTGCCATGATAAAGACAGCTCCGACACTTGATGTAAATAAAGTATTAAGTTTAAATGAACCATCGATAATATATAATGATAGTGGACAATTTATGGATACTGTTATTTCTGATATAAATAGAAAAGTAGTATCTTTTAAAGATATGCCTCAAGATTTAAAAGATGCCTTTATTGCTATTGAAGATGAGAGATTTAAAACGCACAATGGCATAGACATTAAAAGAATAGTTGGATCTACACTTACAAATATAAGTAATAAGCTTACAGGAAAGCGAGGGCTCCACGGTGCTTCCACTATCACTCAACAGCTTGTAAGAAATACTATGCTTAGTAATGAAGTTAAGTTAAAGAGAAAAGTACAAGAAGCTTATTTATCTTTACAGCTAGAAAAGCAATTAAGTAAAGATCAGATTTTAGAAGCCTATATGAATACTATTCCACTAGGAGGACCTGCTTATGGTGTAGAAGCTGCATCACTCCAATATTTTAATAAAAGTGTTTCCAAATTAAGTTTATTAGAGTGTGCATTTATAGCCGGTCTTACTCAAAGTCCATCTGTGTTTTATAACGCAGTTGTAACGCAAAAGAATACTTCTTCATATACAAATAGAACTAAATCAGTTTTAAGCAAACTTCTTGAAAATGGATATATATCTCAAACTGAATATAGTAAAGCATTATCAGATTTAAACAATAAAAAACTAGCTTTTAACTTTACTAGACAAAGTAATAGCCTTAAGTATGAATGGTTTTCCAGAGAAGTAATAAGAAGAGTAAAACAAGATCTTATGGCTCAATATCATATAGATGAAGATGATGCAAATAGAATGATAATGTATGGTGGACTTAAAATATATTCGACCATGAATAAGAATATGCAAGAACATACCCAAACCACACTAGATAATATGGATTCTATACTTGGCATGAAGTCTAAATATGTAGATAAGATAGCTCAACCTCAGGCCTCTGCAGTTATTATGGATTATCGTACTGGTGAAGTTAAATCTATTGTTGGCGGTCGCGGCAATCAGCCCCCCCTTTCCTTTAATAGGGCTACACAATTTTATAGAGCTGCGGGATCAAGTATAAAGCCAATAAGTGTATATGGCCCCGCTATAGACTCAAAACTTGCAACCGCTGCTAAGATATACGACGATGCTCCAGTTCCTGCAGAAATAGGAAGATTTTATCCTGATAACGGTAAGCCTTACAATCCTAGTAATAGCCCTGCTATTTATGAGGGTCCTATGACATTAAGAGAAGCATTAACTAAGTCTAAGAACGTTATTTCTGTTCGAATCGAGCATGAATTGAGTCTTAGTACTGGTGCTGATTACGCTAGAAAATTTGGACTTAAAATAGATAAAAATACAGATGAAGCAAGTATGGCCGCTATGTCACTTGGACAGCTTGGGGGTAATCCTGGAGTTAGTGGTACTAATACACTAGCTATGGCTGCAGCTTATGGGGTATTTGGAAATGGTGGTATGAAAGTAGATCCTATTATATATACAAAGGTGCTAGATAGAACAGGTAAATCTATATTGGAAAGCAAATTTAATTCTACTAAGGTTTTATCTCCACAAGCAGCCTATATTATGTATGATCTTTTAAGAGGTCCTGTTTCTGGAGTAGGTGGTACAGGTACTGCTGCAAACTTTAGTCCTATGGCACACGGTAAAACAGGTACAACTAATATGTCCATAGATTTATGGTTCACAGGCTTAACCCCTTACTACTCTGCTGCTGTATGGATTGGTAAGGATGATCATGGAAGTTTTAATGAAAATTATACATTCGGAAAATATATAGGAAGTAATGATGCTGCAAGACTTTGGGGAATTATTATGCAAGATGCGCATAAAAACTTAGCATATAAAGAAATACCTATGCCTTCTGGAATTGTTCAAGTTCCTATATGCACAGTTACAGGAAAAATTCCTACAGATGCCTGTCCTTCTACTACTATTCGTAATGAACTATTTATAGAAGGTACTGTACCTACTGAAATATGCGATTATCATATTAGAGTCCCTGATGAAAAACCTGATAAAGATGATAATGATTCAAAAGATGATAAAGATAAAGTCCAAGATAAAGATGACATAGATAAGGATAAAAATTCTTCAGATTCAAATAATAATTCTGGTGATGATACTAACACCGATACAGATGAAGGCAATACCAATAATAGTACTCCACCAGACAACACTGATTCTAATAATAACAATGTTATCAATAACTTCATTAAACCTAAGGGTAAAAAATAAAAGATTAAGATGCTAAATAGCATCTTAATCTTTTATTTTTTTGTTTTTGGATTGAATAATAGTGCCATTATGTATCCAAATATTATAGCTGCACTTATCCCTCCTGACGCTCCTTTTATTCCTCCTGTGAACGCCCCTATTAATCCTTTTTCATTAACTTCTTTTATTGTAGCCTTAGCTAATGAATATCCAAATCCAGGTAGGGGCACTGTTGCACCTGCCTTGCCGTATTTAACTACAACATCATAAACATTTAAAGCTCCAAGTATTACTCCTATAGTTACAAAGCTAACAAGTATTCTTGCTGGAGTAAGCTTTGTAGTATCCATAAGTATTTGTGCAATTACACATATTATTCCTCCAACTACAAATGCATTCACATAATCCATATTCATGCTTTATCTCCTCCAGTACCATATTCTATAGATACGGCATGAGCAATACCTGGTATACTCTCACCTTGGAGTGAAGATGTCGTGCTTAACAGAGCTCCTGTTGAAACCAATAGCACCCTTTTAAATTTTCCTTTGCGCATGTTTTTATATATATATCCGCTAGCTACTACCGCTGAGCATCCACATCCACTCCCACCAGAATCAGTTTTTTGTCTTTCATTATCAAATATCTCTTCTCCGCAATCTATATAATTAGAATACATATCATACCCATATTCTTTTAAAAGTTTTTGAGTAATTTCTCTGCCTATTTTCCCTAAATCCCCTGTAGCTATTAAGTCATAGTCTTGAGGAGTTCTCCCTGTATCCTTAAAATGTCGATATATAGTTGAAACTGCTGCTGGTGCCATGGCTGCTCCCATATTATTTGCATCCTTTATACCATAATCTTTGACTTTTCCAATAGTTACGTAAGTAATATACGGATAATTACCTTCCCTAGCAAGCACCATTGATCCAGACCCAGTCACTGTCCATTGAGCTGTAGGCGGCCTCTGATTTCCAAATTCTAATGGATATCTAAACTGTCTTTCTGCTGCTGAGAAATGGGATGATGTAGCTGCTATAACATTCCTTGCAAAACCTCCGTCCATTGTAATAGATGCCATACATAATGATTCTGTCATTGTAGAACAAGCACCATATAATCCTATAAAGGGAATTTCTAAATCTCTTGCAGCAAAAGTAGATGATATAATCTGATTTAACAAATCTCCTGCAAATAAAAAATTGATGTCCTGAGGCTTTAATTTCGCTTTCTTTATGCTTTCTGTTACAGATGTATATAACAAAGTACTTTCTGCCTTTTCATAACTATCCTCACCATTTAGATCATCATCTAAAATTAAATCAAAATAATCTTTAAGTGGTCCATCCCCTTCTTTAGGTCCAACTACACTAAAAGTTGAAATTATTCTAGGTTTGCTTTCTATTTTCAATGTTTGCTTTCCTATCAACTTTAATTTATCCAAGGCTAACACCACCCTCTTTTATCTATAGCATTTTAAAAAAGTAATATATAATTCCTATAACTACCGAGCTACTTATTCCATATACTAGCACTGGTCCTGCAATAGTAAACATCTTAGCTCCTACTCCAAATACATAACCCTCTCTTTTAAATTCCATAGCAGGAGAAACAATAGAATTGGCAAAACCAGTTATAGGTACTACTGTACCTGCTCCTGCATAGCTTGCTATTTTATCGTATATTCCAAGTCCAGTCAGAAAAGCTCCTATAAATACCATAACTATTGCCACATAAGTACCAACTTCTTCGCTGGGTACCCCCATATTTATAAAGAAATTATTAAAAAACTGTCCTACATCACATATAAGTCCTCCTATGATAAAAGCATACACACAATTTTTAACTAAGTTATGCTTTGGTTCAGCTTGAACAGAAATCTCATCAAATTTCTCTTTAACTTCTTTCTCACTTTTTTTCATAAAATCCCCTCCGATACTTATTTTGTGCATAAAAAGATTTTTAATTCAAAAAAGAAGTAATAGGATAATTCCCTTATCCTATTACTCCAATTTTTCTTTCAATATTTTAAGTACCTTTTTTTCTATTCTTGAAACTTGAACTTGGCTTATTCCAAGCATCTTCGCTACCTCTACTTGAGTTTTATCTTTAAAGTATCTAAGCATTATTATTTGCCTCGATTTTATATCTAGAGTTCCTATAACTTCTTTTAAAGCAAGCCTATTTACGAGTTCTGAATCTTCTTCATAATTATCACTTATCTTATCTATAAGCATAATAGGTGCACCATCTTGTTGATGTATAGTATCATATAAATACTGCATACTATTTGCTGATTCTGTAGCAAATATAATTTCTTCTTTTTCTACACCAGAATAATTGGATAACTCCTCTAAAGTAGGTTCCCTATTTAATTCTTTAGTAAGTATCTCTTTATCATAATGTAACTTTCTAGCTGTTGTTTTTACACTTCTACTTACCTTAATCATTCCATCATCTCTTATAAATCTTTTTATTTCGCCCATTATCATAGGAACAGCGTAAGTAGAAAATTTTACCCCATAACTAGCATCAAAATTATTTACTGCCTTTACTAGCCCCATACATCCAATTTGATATATATCCTCATACTCATATCCTCTATTTAAAAATTTTTTAGTTATGGCCGATACTAAAGGTAGATTTATCTCTATTAGTTTATTTAAGGCATTTTTATCTCCTTTTTGTGCTTTTTCAACGAGCTCTAGGTTTTCTTCATAACCATACGTACTCCTGTTTACTGCTTCTTCACTCATAATATTCACCTAACTTATAGCTCTAAAAGTTTTTTTCATTATTATTTTAGTTCCTTTGCCCTTTTCAGACTCTACCTTTAGCCCATCCATAAAAGACTCCATAACAGTAAATCCCATACCTGAACGTTCTAGATCTGGTCTTGAAGTGTACAATGGCTGCATGGCAAGTTCTATATTATCTATTCCTCTGCCATCATCATAAATTATTATGGTAAGTTCTCTGTTTTTAATATAAGCTTCTATTTTTACAGTGCCATCCTTACTTTCATATCCGTGTATAATTGAGTTAGTTACCGCTTCTGATACTGCAGTCTTTACATCAGTCAATTCATCAATAGTGGGATCTAATTGAGATGCAAAAGCTGCCACTGCAACTCTAGCAAAGCTTTCATTTTGTGACTTACTTGCAAATTCTATTTTCATAACATTATCATACATTATAGTTTCCCCCCCATTAAATATTTTCTAATGCTTCTTCATTTGTTTTAAATAACTTTATTATTTTAAACATACCTGATAACTCAAAAACCCTATTTACATTGTCATTTACATTGGTAATACATATCTTTCCATTTTTATAATTCATTTTTTTGTATCTTCCAATTACTACACCTATACCTGAACTATCCATGAAAGAAACATCTGAAAAATCCAGTATAACCTTGCTCACATCATCTTTGTCAATACGGTTATCTATTTTATTCCTAACTTCTTCTGCACTATGATGGTCTAATTCTCCTGCTAAACAAACTAATAATTTATCATTTACATTTTCGAATTTTAAATACATATATTTCCCCCCACTTATGTAAATTTGTGCAATTCCCATTTATAATTAACTTATTCTACATATTACATAATTTTCCTTCTTTTTTATGGGATTTTTTATTTTTTACTAAGATATTTTTTCATATACTGTTTAAATTTAATCTTCTTGCCACATATTTAAATCATTGTTATAATATTTTTGTTGTATTACATGATTTATATATCTATAAATCATAACATCTCAATATATTTGGGATGTTTAATATTTATATTACAGGAGGTACTACTTATATGGATTTATGGTTAAAAGAAGGTCAAATATCAGATGCTGTTATGACTTATAAAATAAAGGAAACGTTAGTTACAAAGCAAACAGAGTATCAAAATCTTGCTATTGTAGATACTTATGCTTTGGGAAGAATGCTAGTATTAGATGGTATAGTTCAAACTACTATAAATGATGAGTATGTTTATCATGAAATGATTGCTCATATTCCACTATTCACTCATCCAAACCCTAAGAAAGTATTAGTTGTAGGTGGTGGAGATGGAGGGGCAATACGTGAAATATTAAAGCATCCTTCCATAGAAAAAGCTGTATTATGCGAAATAGATGAAGATGTTGTAAATGAATGTAAAAAATATCTTCCTGAAATAAGCTGTGCTCTAGATGATGCAAGATGTGAAGTTTTCATAGGTGATGGAATTAAATATGTTCATGAACATAAAAATGAATTTGATGTTATAATAGTTGATTCTACTGATCCATTTGGAGCAGCAGAAGGACTATTTGGAGGAAGCTTTTATAAAGAAATATACGAGTGCTTAACTGAAGATGGAATATTCATTGCACAAACTGAAACACCTTTCTATCTTCCAGATGTAGTTAAAAGAGTTTATGATGATGCGAAAGCAACTTTCCCTATTACTAAGTTATTTATGGCAGCAATACCTACATATCCATCCGGATACTGGAGCTTTACAGTAGGTTCTAAAAAACATGATCCAGAAAATGCAAACGTTCCAGAGAACCTTTCTTTTGAAACAAAATACTATACTCCAAGGTTACATAAGGCTTCTTTTGTACTACCTAAATTTGTAGAAGAATTGCTTAAATGATTATAAAAGAAAGTCCCTTAGGGACTTTCTTTTATATAAGCTTAATATTTACGCTCAATTTCACATAATAGTTGTAAACTACCTATTGCTAGCTTCTCATAGACTTTCTTCAATGATCCTTTTTTCCTGATCTGTAATTTCAAAGTATTTATACAACTCATTTTCTTCTAAAAAGGTTATATCACATTCTAATGGTATCATTAATTCCATTAATGTATTAGGATAATATTCGTATAAATCTTCTCCTAGCTTTTTTGCAAAACAATGATAGTAAAATTCATATATGCTACTATTCAATAAAAATAATAATGTTTTATAATCATAGCTTTTTTCTTCTTTTAAAATCAAGCTATATATATCTGCACTAAAGAAACTTCCTTTATCTAATGCAAACCTATTACTATTACTTTTATAAGGAAATATTATCTTCTCACCTTCAAAAATGTCAGGTTTTCTCCCCCATTGTAGCTGATACCACTTTCTTATACCATTTCTACACTCTCTTCTATTCATAAGCTTATATTCATATGGTTTTATATGATTTAACGCATTGATATATTTGCTTTCATCATCATTTATAAAATCAGAATAAATTATGTACTCTTTTACATTTTTTATATGATTTTTTTCTATATAACTGTTTTTTATCCAGGGTCTTAATATATCTATTTCTAGATTTTTATTTTTAATAGTTTCCTCAGATACTATAAATGCCTTATCACATCCTGTTATAATTCCTTGATAGCTGTTACATATGTCTTTTAACTTCAAACTACACTTCCTTTTAATTTTATCAAGTATATTTCTCTCCATGTTACTTCTCAGTATCCAAGTACTATTTTTTATGGCATGTTCTCCTATAGTAAAGCTATTATAATTACGTCCTTTGTTAAAAAACAACGATTCATAAAACTCTTTTTTATTTTGTCCCTTAATCTTTAATGGTTTTATAACATTAATATCATTTTGCACATTGGAGTTATTAGCATAAATTATAACTGGATCTACTCCTGTATTTTTAAAGGGCCTTAATCCATAAAAGTCAACTATTTCTCTTACAGAGAAATTATTTGATATATATTTTCTTAAGCTTATTCCATTTTGAGCTTCTATAAAATATCGCGCTAAAATATATACTACCTTTCCTTCGTACTTTAATAATTCCTTGGTCTTCTTAAAAAAACAATAACAAATGTCTCCCTTATCGCTATAAACTTCTTTATAAGCTTTCTTCAGCTTCACCGAATAATCCTTATCTATAGATTTATGACCTATATATGGTGGATTTCCTATTATAATTTCATATTTATCTTGGATCTCATTTAACAAAAAATCTTCATTTTTAAAGTTTTGAGGATTTACTTCTCCACTTATTAAAAATAAATCTATTAGAAGTATTTTTAATGCAGCGTTATCTATATCCATACCAAAAATATTATTTTTAACTATATGACTTGGAATATTATCTCTATTTAAATCTAAGTTATTTTTTTTATTAATTTCGGTTAGATTATCCGTATAAATACTATAAAGATAACTATAGCAAGGTATAAGTATATTTCCACATCCTGAAGCAGGGTCTAATATTTTAATATATGGGTTATTTATTATATCTTTTTTTGAGATAACCATTTTTATCATATACTCTGATATTTCCTGTGGAGTATATATAGCGCCTTTATATTTATCTCTACCAAAGTTATTATAATAAAATTCTCCAAAATATTCTTCATTTTTTAAAAAAAATGAATTTTTGTACTTTTTTAGAGCTTCCATCTTGTAACTATTATCCATTGGAAGTACAATGATATTATATAACTCGTCTATTTTTTCCAAAAATATATCAATCATTTTATCTCTCTCCATCGTATATTAAGTAGTAATACACACAAACTAAAGTATATCATATATTAGGTAGGTGATTAAATATGAAAAAGAAACATCTTTCCATTTTAATATCAGTCATGCTTTGCTTTTCTTTAATAGGTTGTAAAAGTAGTAATGAAAAAGTATATACAAACCCTGGTACATCTTCAATAAATGAACAAGCTAGTAATTCTCCAGATAATAAAAATAATGATGTTATAAAAAGCGATGAAAAATATATTCCAGAAGAAGAAATAAATACTGAAGAAAATACTTCAACTAAGAATAGCTTAGATGAAAAAACTTCGGATGAATATGTAGAAAAAGAAGAAAAGCCTATAGAAAATAAGGTTGGTCAGCCTTCTAAAAATGCTACCGAGGAATCTAAACCTCAGTTAAGCACAACTACTTTAGAGACAAAGGAACGTGATTGGTTTTTTATACCTAAAAAAGATGGTACTCCATCTACTGTTGACCCTAGCATATTGAATTTAATAACTAAACAAGATGGATATTACCTTGGAAATACAAATGAAAAAGTTTTATATCTGACTTTTGATGAAGGATACGAAAATGGTTATACTGGTAAAATATTAGATGTACTAAAAGCAAATAATGTACCAGCAGCATTTTTTGTAGTAACACCTTATATAAAGACAAGTTCAGATTTAGTTAAAAGAATGGTAGACGAAGGTCACTTAGTATGTAACCACTCAACTAACCATCCTTCTATGGCTTCAACTGCCTTAAAAGGTACTGATAAATTTAATTATGAACTTGAAAATACAGCAAAAGTATTTAAAGATCTTACTGGCAAGGATATGCCTAAGTTCTTTAGGCCACCTATGGGTAAATATAGTGAGCTTTCCCTTTCTTATACTAAAGAATTAGGTTATAAAACTATTTTCTGGAGTTTTGCTTATAAGGATTGGGATATTAACAACCAGCCTTCACATGACTATGCTAAAAAGATGATAATGGATAGAACTCATAATGGAGCTATAATGCTTTTACATGCAGTTTCTAAAACCAATACTGAAATATTAGATGACGTTATAAAAGAATTAAAAGCTAAGGGATATAGATTTGCTTCACTTGAAGAACTTAAATAAAAATTAGTTTAAAATAAAAAGCACAAGGTTGTCATAAATAAATTCCCTTGTGCTTTTTTAATTTAATATTATTTTTATAATCGAACATCATGACCAGATTTCATTTAACTTTTAAATATTGCCTTTGCAATGAATGCAGGAATCGACCCAAGTCTCTTCATTCTATATGGTTCCTTACTCACTCTATAAAGCCATTCTAGTCCTAAATTTATCATCCATTTTGGTGCTCTCTTTACTTCTCCTGCAAATACATCAAAACATCCTCCTACACCCATAAATATATTTGCATTTAATTCATCCATATATTTAGTTATAAATAGCTCTTGTCTAGGAGCCCCCATAGCTACAAAAAGAGCATAAGGCTTTAATGTATTTATTTCTGTTATTAATTCGCTACAATTATTCAAATCAAAAAAACCATTATGGCTTCCTGAAATAACAAGCCTTGGGTGCTTTATTCTTAAGTTTCTTATACACTTTTGAAGCACCTCTTCCTTTGTTCCTAAAAGATATATGCTTCTTCCCTCAGCTTCACACTTTTCCAAAAGCTTTTCCATAACTTCAATTCCAGCAATCTTTTTTTGTACACCTTGATTTAATGCCTTAGATGCAATAACTGTTCCTATTCCATCAGGAATGATTATAGAATTTTCAGAAGTAAAATTGTTAAATAACTCCTCATTTTTAAGACCATTATTCAATACTTCTGGATTTCCAGATATTATATGAACTTTATTAAATTCACTTATATATTTAAAAAGTTCTTCTTCATCTTTATTAAATACCTTATAACCTAATACCTTGCTAAACATATCTTAAAATGCTCCTTCTTTTTTAAATACAGAAAATACTGTTTTAAATAGTATTTTTATATCTAACCATATTGAAAAATTCTTAATATATGTTAAATCATAATATATAGTTTTAGCAAGTTCTATTTCCCCTCTTCCACTTACTTGTGCAAGTCCTGTAATTCCAGGTAAAACTAACAGCCTTTGTGAATATTCAGGAGGATAATATTTTACCACATCAGGAATTTCAGGTCTTGGTCCAACTAAACTCATGTCTCCTTTAAAAACATTAAAAAGCTGAGGGAGCTCATCTAAGCTGGTTTTTCTTAAAAAAGAACCCATTTTTGTAATTCTATTATCTTCCTTACTCTGGAAAACAAAATTACCTATGTCCTCGGGATTTATTTCTAAGCTTCTTTTCTTCTCCGCATTCACAATCATTGTTCTAAACTTATATATAGTAAAATCTTTATTGTCTTTTCCTACTCTTACCTGTTTAAATACAGCCGGCCCTTTAGAATCTAATTTTATAAGTAATATAAGAATTAAATATATAGGCGACAAAACTATTATGCCACATAAAGATAGAACTATGTCCATAAATCTCTTTATTGCAAACTGACCTTTTTTATTTCTGATATGATTTTGTTCATTTATTTCTATTAAATTATTTTGCATGCAAAATTCCTCCTTATTTATTTTTTTATTTTTCAATAGATTAAAAAAATAATAAATTTCTTCTACTTTTAAAAAATATATACATACAAAATATATGGTTAATCCTATTACAAAATTTACAAGTAATGAAATTAAGCTTCCATATGCATTGTTTCCAAAAGTATTCACACAATAAATACTGACTATATTTATTATAATACCCATAATAGCTGCTGAAACTAAAGTTTTTATAAATGTAACATAAATATTTTTCAGTTCAATTCCGTTCATTTTTTTATTTAAATTTATAAGCATTAGCAAAGTAATAATTATAGAAGAGATACTTGTAGCAAGTGCTAGCCCCGAAACTTTCATATAATTTACTATGAATATGTTTATAACAACATTTATTATTATTCCAACAAAGCTATTTATCATGGGAGTTTTAGTATCCTTAACTGCATAAAAAGCCTTGTTTAATATATCTCTTAATCCATACGCTATCATAGCTGGTGAATAAAATAGTAATGCATTTGCTGTTAAATTTACAGCATCTTGGTCAAAGGCCCCTCTTTTGAAAATTAAGGTTATAAGAGGTACTCTAAGTGCTGCTATAGCAATAGATGCGGGAACCATTATGAGTAATATCATATTTATTCCCTTAGATAAAATTTCTTTATATTCTTTTGTCACTCCATTCACTGCGTATCTAGATAAAAATGGATATATAACCATAGCTATACCTATAGCAAAAACCTCATAGGCCAATGTATTTATTTTATTTGAGTAATCAAGTACTGTAGCTGCTCCTACAAACAATTTAGTTGCAAACGCTCTATTTATAAAATTATTTAACTGAATAAGTGAAGTGCTTATTATAACAGGAGTCATAAGCATAAACATACTTATTAATTTCTTATCTTTAATATTAAAAGTCCATTTATATGTATATCCTAACGCCTTATATTTAGGAAGATTTATTATAAGCTGCACTAAGAAGCTTATCACTGTTGCCCAAGCAAAGCCATATATTCCATACTTACTTGTTAAGAATACCAAATAAATTATGAATACAATATTTGAAACAAGTGACATAGCAGCAGGCTCATAAAATTCATTATGAGATTGAAGTACCCCAGTAATAACACTTTGAATACTTATAAAAAGCAATGATAAAAGCATAATCCTTACAATATTTACAGTAGTATTAAATACATACTGATTTTCTTTGAATCCAGGAGCAAATACTAATACAATATACTTTGTAAAAATTATTAATGCTAATATTAATAATATCGTAAAAACACCATATATATTTATGGTATTATTTACAAATTTAATTCTAGGGGTTTCTTCTTTTTTCTCAATATATTCTGTGTTCATTGGTATGAATGTAGTTGTAAGTCCATAACTTATTGTAGTAAGTAAATATACTATTCCTATAGAAAAATTATATATGTCTGAAATATCTGATGCTCCAAACTTGGCTGCCACTAAAGAATCTCTAATTACAGCCAAAACCTTCCCTATTATGGTAAACATCATTACTATTAAAGAACTTTTTATAAACTTAGATTCTTTCATCTAATTCACTCCGCTTAAAATTTTACTATACGCATCAAAGTATCTTTTCCAAAAGTTATCCAATGAAAATTCATGTATAACTTTATTATAAAGATTTTTACCCATTAATTCTATCTTCTCTTTATTCATATAAGCACATCTCATTTTATCATACATGTCATTTATATCATAAGGATTTACTAAAAATCCCTCATTTTCACCTATTATACTTTCCATATCTCCAACCTTAGAGCATATGATTGTCTTTTTCATCAAGGCAGTTTCAAGTACTGCAAGGGGTGGAGCCCCTCCTTCGCTAAAGGAAGTTAGCACACCTACATCTGATGCATTTATGTAATCTAATACATTTTCTTTAAATCCTGCAAATATTACCTTATCCTGTATATTTAACTTTTGAACCTTTTCTTTTAATGTTTCCTCTAAATCTCCAAATCCTAAAAGCATTAATTTTATATCTTTTATTTCAATTTGAAGTTTAAAAAAGGCATCTATTAAGCCCTCATGATTTTTTATTGGATGCATTCTTCCCACCATTGAATATAAAAACTCATTCTTAGATATATTATACATATTTCTTATTGACTCTCTATCTTGTTTTAAATAAGTTTTTTCTAGAGAAATCCCATTAGGTATTACATATTTATTTCCTTTAAAATTATTTTTACTTATTAGATTTTTTAGGTACTGTGATACACAAATATAATTTTTATATTTTTTTAACCCTAAAGCACTTAATGGAGTAAAAAATATTCTTTTAAACTTATTGTTTATAAAATCGTATCTATAGTCACTATGAATTGTAACAACACATGGCACTTTTATTTTATGAGCTATCATAAAATAAAAAAAGTTTGCACGAGCTCCGTGAAAATTAACTATATCTATATTATTTTTTTCAATATACTCTCCTAACTTATTGCCTAAAAGTTCTTTAAAACTATAATAGGTTGCTGGTATATGTAGCTCTTTAGCTTTTTCATATAACATTCCATCTCCTATTAAGCAAAGAGAGCACTTCATTTCACTTATATTATTTAAACATATATTTATAACATGATTTCCCCCACCGCCGTTATCATTTCCTGTTATCACTTGCAATATATTAATTGGTATCGCCTCCATATTACATAACTTCAAGATTCTTTGAATTAATTGGTATGGATATAATAACTATAAATATCAAGATAATTTTAGGAGCTGAGAAAAAATCATCAACCATGTTCATTATAAAAATAAAAACTATAAAAGAAATATAAAATCCTCTATAAAAATTTTTATGTAAACTACTTGAAGTTTCATGTATGTATTTCCTTATTTTCATAATTATAAATATTATTAAGCTTATAATCAATATCATTCCAATAATACCCAACTCAGCTTGCACCTGCAAAAATACATTATGAGGATGAAATATTTGATAATCTGAATACTTAAGTTCTGCAAATCTTTTTATATAGTTATCATATTGGTAGGAAAAATTTCCCACTCCCACTCCCAATAAAGCATGTTCCTTTATCATTAACAATGTAGTTTCCCATAACTTAATTCTAGTAACATTTTGACTAAAATCATTAAATTCCGTTAGTCTCATTGAAATTTCAGGAATTAATAATCCTATTAAAAATACGCCTAAAAATGGCACTATAAACTTTTTATTATATATAATTGCTACTAGTAAGCATCCAACTCCAAAGGCCATCCATGCATTTCTCGAATAACTCACAATTATATTAAATAAGCATAAAAATGAAATTATTATGTACAAGTACTTTTTTCTTTTTTCCTTTTCATAAATAGATAACATTATAAAAGGAAATATAAATAATACAAAGAACGCACCAAGATTATTGGAATTTTCAAGCAGCGATTCTACTCTTATTCTATTTACCCCTTCTGATGTTTGTTCTATTCCAATTCCTTTTAGAGTATCAATAAAGGTTACTATAGATACTATTATTAAGGTAAATATAAAACTATTAAGTATATTATCTACATATCTTTTGTTATGCGTTTGATCCTCAATTAAATAATATATAAATAAGTACTTCATATACATTTCAACTTCTGATATAGCAGAAGCTTTATCTGCAGAATAGGTTATACTAAATATCATCCATAGTGCGCATAAGCTAAGAACAATATTACATTTATTTTTAAAAAACCTCTTAACTGAACTTATAGATTTATTTCTAATTTCTCTATTTAAAATGACTCCAAGTGCATAATAGGTTATAAGTATACTTAGCACAACATGTATATTTAATCCCACAACCTTATATTTTGACGTAACTGGCAATGCTATGAACAAAAAAATATATATACACAATAATATATTCAAAAAATTATAGTACATTTTCATAGTAATTATCTTCCTCTAACTCTCTTGATTCTTATATAATATTCCTTCAAAATTAGCTACTAAAATCCAAAAAAAAGCTATTACTTTAGGCGCAGAAAAAAAGTTATCTATAATATTCATAAAAACAAACGATATTACTGAAGCAAAAAATCCAGTATAAAATATCTTATAAAACTTAATATTAATTCTTTTTATAAATCTTACTACGTTAACAACTATACTTATAATTATACCTAAGAAAGCTGCTGTTCCAAATAACCCTAATTCAGATTGTATCTTTAAAAAAACATTGTGTGTATGAAAATTATCTGTTGGATAGTACTCTATTTTCTTTTTGTACTTTAACTTATATATATCATACATAACCCTATAATTCCCATTTCCAACCCCAGTAAAAGGATGGTCTTTAATCATCATAAATGCAATATCCCATAACTTTATTCTAGATAAATTTTGGCTTTTATCAGTAAACTCTAATAATCTATTATTTATCTGTGGAATTAATAATGATATAACGCCTAGTCCTCCCATGCCTAATATTATCTTCCAACTATAGGTTAAAGATAATATTACAATTCCTACTACTAATGCTAACCAAGCATTTCTTGAAAAGCTTAATATTATGTTTGTAAACGTTAATAAACTTGCTATTCCCAAATATAGTTTTCTTCTTTTTTCTTTTTCGTTTAACATTAACATTACCATTGGGAAAAATCCTATTAACATAAAAGCACCCAAATTGTTAGAGTTTTCTAGAGTAGAAAAAATTCTAGTTCTTATTCCATGTTCACTTTTTTGTATAAATCCTACACCTAATATATATTCAAGTATGCCTATAGAGCTTACTAAACTAACTACGTAAATATATAGCTTTAGTATATTATTTGAAATATACTTGTTATTTAATTCATATTTTATTATAAAAAACAATGCTCCATATGTACCAAATCTTATACTTTCACTTAATGCTAATTTTTTATCTGTAGAATAGGATATAGAAATTAGCATTATAAATATTAGTAAAGATATAAATATAGTCAAATAATTTGTGAAAAAGTCCTTTAATCCATACAGAAATCTATTTCGAACAGTTTTAAATACTACAATCATAATTAAATAATAAACTATAAGTAAAGCTAATAATATATCCCCATTAAATGGAATATTACCAACTTTAAACTTGCTTGGAGCAATGGGTAATACAATCATATATATGTATAATAAAAAGCTTAAGATTCTAGTGCTTGTTTCCATTTTTATTCTCCTTTCAAACACATGTCGATTTATCAAAATGTCTCTCTATATATTATACACAAATTAAGCACACAAGGTATTGTAAAATTTCAATATCTGTGTGCTTATTATATTTATCTTGACATTTTTGTATTTTTTTCAATAGATTTTTTAGATTTAAATATGAAAAAGTTGAATATTCCATTTACAAATCCTAACCCATAACTTAGATGAAGAATGGGGAATATTGAAAATATATATGGAAATATACCCTTATTATTTTTAATTAGCTTTGATGAAAATATAATATCTCCTATCAAATATAGAAATACTTCTAAAAACCATAAATAAAGTATCCATTTATAAAATAATCCTAACCCTACTCCTAGTATATTTGTAGTAACAAATAATGCTGGAATTAAGTGTCTTATAGATGCGGGTCTTCCGTGCTTTTGCATTACCCTTACTTTCCAAAATCCATACTGATAGTATTGCTTCCAGAGCTTTTTTAAAGAAGATCTGCTATAATAGTAAGATTTTATTTTAGGTGATAGTAATATTTTATATCCATTTTTTATTACCCTAAAATTTAATTCATCATCTTGATTTCTCACAAGCTCTTCATCAAAATATCCTATTTTATTTAACACATTTTTAAAATAGCACCCAAAGGCAACTGTATCAACAAACATTTCTTCCTTAGCATATCTAAATAAGGCATTTCCAACACCAAAGGGAGAACTCATTGCAGCGGAAATAGCTCTGCCTTTGTTATCTTCATTAATAGTTTCTATAGGTCCGCCAACGCATCCTACCTCTTTATTCTTAATAAGAGCATTTACATTTTCTTTTATAAAATCCCTATCTGCATATGCATGAGCTCCAAATATTATTATTACATCAGCTTTGCTGTAGTTTATTCCTTTATTCATTCCTTTAGGTGCTGATAATCCTTCATTATCTATAATCTTTATATTTGAATATTCCTTCATATAACTTTTTATGATTTCTCTTGTTTTATCCGTTGACATGCCATCACAAACAAGTATTTCATATAATTCCTTAGAATAGGATTGATTTATAAAAGATTCTAAACACTTCTTTATATAATTTTCTTCGTTTCTACAAGGAATTACTATAGACACTGTAAGGTTACTATTATTCATCTAAATCTCTCCTATAATCTGAAATTAATTAGTTTTTTTAGCTTTTACTTTCTTCATTAAGTATAGAAATTAAACCAAAAATTATAAATATCACGAGAGTTCCTGTTATTACTCCCTTATGATTAAATTCATTCCCTGTCAAAGTAGAAAATATAACATATATAAATACTGAATTAATCAAAGGTCTATTGTATGAATAATTTTTAAAGCATATTATTAATCTATTTAATATAATTGCTATAAATATTATCAAAGAAACTATTCCAAACTCCACTGCAATTTGCAATAAAATATTATGTGCATGTTCTAAGGGATAATGAGCAACTGTTGCATTAAATCTTATATTCTCAGGCATTGCTAAATATCCCTGAAAGGCAAATTTTTTATATGCAATAGAAAAGTTACCTCCCCCTATACCAAAGGGATATTTCGCAATCATAACTAAATCAGTAAATATTGATTGTAGTCTTGCCACTGCGGATTCGTTTTGTAAAAATGATGTAGTTGTTCCCCTATTCATTATGTAGGAAAATATCGGCTTAAATCCAATCACTAATGGTATTAATCCTATATATAATACCTTTCTATACTTTTTGCTTAGTAAAGCTATAAATACAGTAATTAATAAGCACAACCATGCCCCTCTACTAAATGTTAATAATATAGCAAATACATAGTTTAAAAGCATAAGACTTAAAAATGCTTGTTTTCTTAAACTATTCTTTTTATATAACACTAACTCTAGTAAAAGAGGAAATACAGTAATAAGTATACCTGCGAAAATATTAACGTTATGAAAACCATAAGTTAAGTAAATTCTATTCGCCTTTATAGCTGATAAAGAAATTCCCCTGCTAAATAATTGCAAGTATCCATATACACAACTAAAACTTAAAGCTAATATTAAAGCGTAGAACACTTTCTCTTTATCGTCCTCATTAAAATATGCCATGAAGCTTAATAAGAACATTATAGGTGTTGCAATACCTATATGTACCTCGCTTATCCCCTTCATTAAATTCGGAGAAAAAAAGCTGCTATTGATACAAAAGATTAAAAATGCCAATATCAAGACAATAAAATTAAAGTTTCTTTTATCGTTTTTATAATAACTTGCAATCTTAACTTTTATATCTTTAAAACTAAATATGAAAAGTACTAGCATATAAATTGTTTCAAAAGTAACTCTTAAAAAAAACACATCAAAATACACTATTCTTCTTACCGTTGTATAAATAGGTAAAAATAATATAAACATCAAGATAGATAGTTTTCTATCCTTTTTTATTAATATTATATCTAATAATAATAGAAATAACGCTGCTAATAACATTAGGCTGGTGCCCATTCCTATACTTTTCATTAGCATAATTGATACTATCAAAGAAATCAAAAAACATCCTACTATTATTTTATAATAATCCTTAATTGTATTTTTGAAGTAATCTACATATGTTTCCATTTACTTCACTGCTCCAATCTCAGTTTTCCTATTATTTTATTTTATAATATTTAAAATCAAATTTTTCTTTATCTATGGCAAAATCATAATATTTTTTATATTGATTATTTAAGTCTTCAATAACCTTTTCCACACTACTTTTAGACTTTATAGCATCTAAAACTAGATTCAACTCATATCTTGAATTTCTACTTAAAAATATAGTAGGATCTAACCTCTGATTAGAAAAATCATTAACATCATTATATCCTGAATAAACATCATTACTTATCATAGTATTATCAACATTAATAGGCAATGCATTTCTTGTTTGCAAAATTTCATTATTCACTTCATTACTTACTAAATACTCGTATACCTTTTTTATAGCTTCTGTTTTCTTTGTTTTTTCCTGTATACTTTGCTCTGTATCATCTTTTGTTTTTTCTATAGAAGCCTTATTTAAAACTAAAAAATTGGAGTTATTTGTATAGTAATATTTACTCTTGCTTTTTTCATCAACTTGCATTAAGTTTGAAATTCCTACCTGAAAACTTAATGGTAATATACTAGAAAAATATGCCTTGTCTTCGTAAGTGCTTATCATCATTCCTATCTTTTCTTGATAAAATTCAGATCTCAATTGATTCTTAGACTTTTTCTCAAAATCTTCTTCTAATATACCATTTGAATATAAATCTTTATATATATTTAATATATCTGTTGAATAACTAAAGTCGTATTTTCCCTGTTTATAATTCCAAAAAGTTGTATAAATTGTATCTGAATTTACACTAGGCTGACCTATAGCAATATTCATATCTTCATATTCCTTAAATGGAAATGCAAATGCCGTGATATCCGGAAACTTACTTTTGATTTTATTAGAGTACTCTATTAATTCACTCCAATTTTTTGGGGGTTTATTAGGATCTAGTCCAGCTTTTTCAAATATTTCTTTGTTCCAGATAAACTTCACGTTATTTTCCATAAGTTTAATACCTAAAGGATTATCCTTATAATATACGATGTTATCCTTATTTACTTTGTTAAGATTCATATTTATTTCATCTAAATATGCAACTTGATCGTTTTTCATTAGAGCATTAAACCCATATTCAAATATATCTGGTCCCTGACCTGATGCAAGAGTAGTTCTTAAAGCATTATAATAATCCTCCTTATATTCAGAGAATACTATATGTATGTTGTCCTTATTAGTATTATTAAACTTTTCTATTTGATAAGATCTTGTAGGAGATATAATGCTTTTTTTCATCCATAATCTTATTATAGTTTTATCTTTTAATTCAGGAGACAATTGTCTTTCTCCATAATAACTTTCATAAAAATTCATCCTATAAAATGCTGATACTGAAATCAATATTATAATGATTATGGTATATACTAAATACCTTATATTTTTTTTAATCATTATTTATCTCCCCTAATTCTTATTTTAATTTTTTATTCTTTAATAATCCTTTTATTTCTTCAACCCTCAATATTACTAGCATCATTACATATATGAATGCACCTATTATAGTACAAATTATTATATTTGATACTATAAACAAATTACCTTGAGGCATTAACTTATAAAGCATATTATAAGCTAAAACTACTGCTTCATACATGACTAATCCTGATGCAGCCATCTTTATAAAATTTATAAAAATTTTAAGATAGCTTACTTCCTTAATTCGTGCCTTAAGCTCAATAAATAATATTAAAGCTAAAATGGTTACAGATAAAGTGGTAGCTAGAGCTATACCATTTACCCCCATAACGGGTGCTAATATAATTACAAATAATATATTTACTACAACTAATATAAATCCATTTATCATAGGTACAAAAGTATTTTTCATGGCAAAAAACACTTTGCCCAAAATATCCATTAGCGAATAGCCAAAAGCAGAAAATGCTAAGTATTTAAGGCATAATGACGTAACTTTAGTAGCATTACTATCAAACTTTCCATGCTCTAAAACCACTTTAATTACAGGTTCACTTAAAGCTACTAGTCCAAAAATCAGTGGAATAGTAACAAGCACTACCATATTCACAGACTTAACAAAAAGTTCTCTAAATCCTTTATGATCTTCTATAGCATATTTTTCTGTAAGTTTCGGATATAGTACTGTAGTTATAGCTACAATGAATACCTGATTTATTATAGTACTAAATTTACTTGCATAATCTATTACCGAAATACTTCCTGGTACTAAATTAGATGCAAAATTTTTAGATACCATAATATTTATTTGAGATACTGCACTGCTTATTAAAATAGGTATAGCTAATGCAAGCATTTTTCTTACATTAGGGTCTTTAATATCTATGTAAAATTTATATTTATAATCATTTCCCATAAAAGGTCTTTGTGTTAAAGCCTGTGCTATTGCCCCGGCAAATACTGAAATTATTGCAGCAGTTATACCATAATATTTATAAAATACTATGAGTCCTATTATTATAACTACATTGGCTACAATTCCAGTTAAAGATGGCTGAACAAACTTTCCATAGGACTGCAAATATCCTGTGTATAATCCACTCACTGCCAAAAATATTATAGATGGCATCATTATTCTTGTCATATCAACAGTTAACAAAAAATCCTGTCCCTTAATTCCTCCAGCAAATAGCTTTACCAATTGAGGGGAAACTATTATTCCTATAACGGTTAAAACCACACATAAAATGGTTATTATATTTAATACATTATTAAAAAGCTTGTTTGCTTCATCCTTATTAGATTTAACATTTGAAAATATAGGAATAAACGTAGTTACAAGAGCCGCCGCCACAGCACTAAAAAATACCTGTGGCATAGTACTTGCAATCTTAAATATATCGGATTCTCTAGTTGCTCCTAATTGTATTGCAACTATAAACTCTCTTAAAAAACCTGTCATCTTACTAACTACCAATATAATTGTAATAATTATACTGTACTTAGCTGCAGTTTTTATATCCTTCTTTACTTCAGACATACTACCTCCAAATTTACTCTAAGCTTTTATAAGCTTCTAGAAGTCTTTGTTCACATACGTTCCAGTTATAGGACTTACATACCTTATCATATCCTATATCCCCCATATGTTTTGCAGCTTCTAAATCCATGGCTATCTCTTTGATAGCTCTTGCTATGTCATCCTCTGATGAAGGATCTGCCAAAACGCCGCTAACTGGATTTTTCACTATCTTTTCTATCATTGGAAAGTCGCTTCCTATTACTGCAGTTTTACTTATCATATACTCAAATAATTTTATTGGCTCCGAGTTAACATATCTCCAATTATCAGGCTGAAGTAAGACAAAACCTGCATGAGCTTTTTTTAAATAATCGAATACTTCCATATGAGGTACTTTACCAACAAAGGTTACGTCTTTATCTTTCAATTCTTGTCTTAAATAACTTTCACATTTATTTTTAAAATCCTCTGTTTCAAATGGACCTACAAATATGTATTTACAATCTTCATTTACGCTTTTTATAGCTTGTAGGGTTTTAAATATACCTCTATCTTCTCTTAAACCACCTACATAAATAAATGTAGGCTTTTCATTGTAATCCTTTAATACTTCTTCCTTTAATACAGGATAATTAGGTAAGAGAACTACATTTTTATTGTAGCTTTTAAACTTATTTATTAAAATTTCATTTACAGATATAATGCAATCTGCATTTTTACCTAAGCTTTTTTCATAGGTATATATTGCTTTTGCTACAATTCCTTTTCCTAATTTAAAATGCTCGGCAAAGCCTTCTGGATGATATTCATGAGAATCATATATCGCCTTTGACCCTAATTCTTTTTTCAACTTAATAGCTACCTGAAAGGAATCAGGCTCATGAGCATGGTAAACATGAGCCTTTATTTCCTTTGCTATTTTAAACATATCATTCATAGGTCTAAATCTATCATGCCAATTTTTTCTCTTTGCAAAGCATTTAACTATAACTCCATCTTCCGTAACAAAGTCCTTTTCTCCTGGAGCTACGATATATATTTCATCATATACCTTTTTTAAGGATAGTATTTCTTTGTAATATATCCTGTTATCAAAAACATCGTGTCCTGATGTTAACATACATATTTTCATTAATTACACCTCATTAGGTATTATTGATTTTTAAGAAGTTGATCTTCTGGCACTTGTCTTAAATATTTAGCTGGGTTTCCGGCCACTACAGCTTCTTTGTTCACATCTTTAGTTACTACACTGCCTGCTGCTGCAAATCCATCTTCATGAATAACTTTTCCTGGTAAAATAACAGAACCTGCTCCTATCCTACCACCCTTTTTAATAGTAACACCTTTAAACTTTCCAAATCGTTCCTTTGAGCGAGCTGCATAGTTATCATTTGATGTTGTTACACAAGGTGCTATAAATACATAGTCTTCAACCGTTGAATACGCTGTTAAATAAACGTTGGTTTGTATTTTACAATTAGAGCCAACTGTACAGAAATTTTCTATTGTAGTTCCTCTGCCTATTATAGTTTTTGATCCTATAGTTACATCTTCTCTTACTACAGCTGTATCTGCAATAAGTGTTTTTTCACCTATTTCACATCCACAGTATATTATAACGCCAGCTCCAATTAAACATTCATCTGATATTTTTGCTGATGGTAGCTTCTTCTCATCTTTAAATATACTGTTTACAGATCTCATAGGCTCTTTTCCTATTACAGTATTATCGTCAATTCTTACGTTATTGCCTATTTTAGTACCTTTGTGAATAACTACATTATTTGCAATAATACAGTTATCTCCTATAGTAACCTCATCTTCTATTACTACAAATTTTCCCACAGTAACATTTTTACCTAAATTAGCAGTTTCGGATATATAATTCATATCTCTTTCTCCCTACTTATTAAACTATTACTTATGAAGTTTATCTACATTTACCATATCCATTGTAGAAAAGTTTTCTAATGGGAATTTTACAGGCATTCCTGTAAGTCTTGACTTATAAGCTGCAAGTATTATAGACATACCTATTTTACCTGCTTCTCCATTTATAAGCGGCTGTCTATCATTATTAATAGCATCTAAAACATCCTTGTAAAGTGCAGTGTGTCCGAAACCATAAACTGAATCTGGATCTTCTCCCTGCTCTTTTAATATTTCCTCTTCGCTATCTTTTCCATCGGCAAATCTCCAGTTTTCGATTTTATTTACAGCAAGACCGCCTATACTTACTGTTCCTGTTTCACCAAATATGCTTAATGTTTCTTCAAGATTTTTCGGATATACACAAGCAGTTCCCTCTATTATTCCAATAGAACCATTTTTAAATCTTATGATAATTGCTCCAAAATCCTCTGCTTCTATATCTCTTAGGAAAGTATCACACTGTGCATATACAGTATCTATTTCTCCGCCCATCATCCATTGTAATAAATCTATATTATGTATGCATTGATTCATAAGTGTACCACCATCAAGTTCCCAGGTACCTCTCCAGGGAGCTTGTGTATAATAACCCATATTTCTGTTCCATAGTATTCTTGCTGTACCATTAATAAGTCTTCCGAATCTTCCTGAATCTACAGCTTCTCTTAATTTTTGTATAGGTTCATTAAATCTATTTTGATGACTTATACAAAGCTTTACATTATTTTCCCTAGCACATTTTATCATAGCATCTGCATCTTCTATAGAAAGAGCCATTGGCTTTTCAACAATTGCATGCTTACCCTTATTCATGCAATGTATAGTTATTTCAGGATGATATCCACTTTCTGTAGCAATAGCTACAACGTCTATATCTTCTTTCTCTAACATTTCCTTATAATCAACGTAAATTCCTACATTTACCGGAGTATTCATTCCCTTTATGTATTCGGAAGCCTTAGATTCTGCTTTTTCCTTGTCTACGTCACAAGTAGCTACAAGTATCGCTTCCTCCTTATTGTTTATCAACGCTTCCACATGTTTATATGAAATTCTTCCACAACCAATGATTGCAAACCTTAATTTTTTCACCCAAAACACCTCTTACCTTAATTATAAATTAGGATAAGCTATATTAAGCCTATCCTTTAACTTTACTCTTATAAATTTATTCAACTAAATTTTAGATGGAGTTTTTGCTCCATCTAAACTAAGTTTTATCTTATAATTTATAAATTTTTTCTCTATTATTTTTAACTTCTTTAGTAGCATTTCTAGTATCATATACAATCTTAGCTTTCTCTACTAAAGTTTCATAATCTATATTGCTGTGATTTGTAGTTATAACTACTATATCAGATTCATCTATAACTTCTTTCCAATCCACTGAATAGTATTGGTTGTTCTTATGCTCAAATTCTGGAACATATGGATCGCAAATTATTACATCTGCTCCATGCTTTTCTAAGTGCTCTATTACTTTTAATGCTGGAGATTCTCTCATATCATCTATATCATTTTTATAAGCCACTCCCATTAAAAGTACCTTTGCTCCATTCATGGACTTCTTTTCCTTATTTAATAACTTCATAACATTATCCACTACAAATTCTGGCATTCTATCATTTATATCTCCAGAAGTTTCTATAAGTCTTGTATGGAAGTCATATTCTTTAGCTTTCCATTCTAAGTAGAATGGATCTAGTGGTATACAGTGTCCACCTAATCCTGGACCTGGATAAAATGGCATAAAACCATATGGCTTTGTTTTCGCTGCATCTATTACTTCCCATACATCTATTTTCATTTTATTACATAACATAGCTATTTCATTTACAAGCGCTATATTTATATTTCTAAATGTATTTTCAAGTATTTTTTCCATTTCTGCTACTGCTGGTGAGGATACTGTGTGTATTTCTCCTTCTAATACATTTCTGTATAATACCGCAGCCACTTCTGTACAATCTGGAGTGCATCCGCCTACAACCTTTGGAGTATTTTTAGTTTTAAACTGTTTATTACCTGGATCTACTCTTTCTGGTGAAAAGGCTAAGAAAAAGTCTTCTCCACATTTTAATCCTGTTTCTTCAAGTATTGGTCTTAGAACTTCTTCAGTTGTCCCTGGGTATGTAGTACTTTCAAGTACTACAAGCATGCCCTTATGTAAGTATTTAGCTATGCTTTTAGCAGAGCTTACCACGTATGATAAATCTGGCTGTTTATATAAATCAAGTGGAGTTGGTACTGCAATGGATACTGCGTCTACTTCTGAAACAAAACTAAAATCAGTTGTTGCCTTTAGCTTTCCTTCTTCTATTATATTCTTTAAATCAGCATCCACAACATCTCCTATATAGTTGTGTCCTTCATTAACCATTTCTACTTTTTTATCTTGAACATCAAAACCTATTACTTCGTATCCTGCCTTAGCTTTTTCTACTGCTAGTGGTAATCCTACATATCCGAGTCCCACTACTCCGAGTTTTGCTGTTTTATTTTCTAATTTTTCTATAAGCATATCTCTTAATTGTGACATGTTTTGAACCTCCTAGGTTTGTAAATTTAAATAACCACATAAAATTATACACTTTGTGATTAATATGGTCAAATTTTTTTATAATATATATTTTAAATAACATATGTGTTATATTTTTGGTGTTTTTAAATGATTATTATATATTTTTATCATCTTATCTGCATTTATATCCCAAGTTAAATTTTCTTCTACACACTTTTTAGCATTTTTACCGATTTGCTCTCTCTTATCCTTATTTTCTATAAGAGTTTCAAGTATATTATAAATTTCTTCATGGCTTTTAGGGTTAACCAAAAATCCATTTTCGCCATTTACTATGATATCTTCTATTCCCTGACCTTTAACTCCTATAATAGGTTTACCTTGAGACATAGCCTCTATATATGCAACTCCAAAACCTTCATTATAGCTTGGTAGTGAAAATATGTCGCATTTTTTTATGTAATCAAACACTTCTTCATGCTTAACTCTTCCTATAAATGTAACATGTTTTTCTATATTTAATTCCTTGACTAGATTCTCCAATTCATCCCTTAACGCACCGTCTCCTACTATTGTATAAATTAAATTAGGATACTTTTTTACTAGCTCACTAACTGCCTTAATATTAAACTCTAATCCCTTAATAGGTATAAGATTAGAAATGCTTAAAATTTCTACGTAATCCTTATTAATGCTTTCTTCACTACTATAATCAATATACGCTTTGCTTATACCATTATGAACTACAGTTAGTTTAGATGAAAACTCAAATCCCTTAACTATATTTTTTAACTTATTACTAACAACTACAATACTATCCACTGAATTTAAAACCTTAAAAAGCGCATTTTTAGTTTGTTCATTCTTATGTAAAGTTTGTTGAAAGTCTTGCCCATGTACAGTTACTACATGCAAAGCTTTATATTCTTTATTTATAAGCATTCCTGAATACCCATCTGGGAGAGCTACATGGCTATGAATAACGTCAAATTTAAATTCTTTATATATATCAGCTATAATACCTTTTATCCCATTAAACATAAATTTACCAGACTTATGAAATAAAAGTCCTCTAGGAAACTCTATATATCTCGGATAATATACCTCTACACCTTCTAAATCGGTTTTATTAGGAATTTCGGAATATAGCTTCCACTTTTTATTTAAATGTTGTAAAGGAAAAGGGGCCCACGGTACTGGGCTTACCACTTTTACTTCACAGCCATTATTTATTAAAGCTTTAACTTGTTCATGAACAAAAATTCCTGCCATGGGGTTAAAAGTTGAAGGATACATATGAGAAATAACTAAAACCTTCATTTTAATTCATCCTTACACATTAATTGTTATTATAAAAATCCTTTATACACTGAACTACATATTCTTGCTGCTCTTTTGTAAGCTCAGGGAACATAGGTAATGCTAGTGCTTTTTCACAAGCTTTATCAGATATAGGTAAATCCCCTTCCTTATATCCTAAGTTTTTATAAACTTCTAAAAGATGAACTGGTATTGGATAATATATTGCTGTTCCTATACCTTTTTCATTTAAGTATTTTGCAAGTTCATCTCTTCTTTCACATCTTATTACATATTGATGATATACATGTTTACAATTTTTATCTTCAAATGGAACTACTATATCAGTATCCTTTAATAATTCATGATACACTTGTGCTCTTTTATATCTATTTGAGCTCCATTCATTTAAATAATTTAATTTAATTCTTAAAACCGCTGCTTGTATTTCATCTAATCTACTGTTGTATCCTATAGCTTCATGACGATATTTTTCTCTAGCACCATGAACTCTGAGCATTCTTATCTTTTCTGCTAATTCATCACTATTAGTTACAACCATTCCTCCATCACCGTAACATCCTAAATTTTTTGTAGGAAAGAATGAATATGTTCCTGCTATACCAATAGAACCTGCCTTTTTACCTTTATATTCTGCTCCGATTGCCTGACAAGCATCTTCTATTACAGGTATATCATACTTTTTGCTTATTTCCATTATTTTATCCATATCACACATCTGTCCAAATATATGAACTGGTATAATTGCTTTTGTCTTATCAGTTATTTTCTTTTCTATACTTTCAGAATCTATGCATAAAGTATTTTTATCTATATCAGCAAAAACAGGTGTAGCTCCTAAAACTGATGTAGTTTCTGCTGATGCGAAGAAAGTATATGGAGTAGTTATAACTTCATCTCCAGGTCCTACTCCTAATGCCTTTAGTATTAGCATTATAGCATCTGTCCCATTAGCCACCCCTAATGCATGTTTTACACCTGTAAATTCTGCTGCTTCTTTTTCAAATTCTTTTACATTAGGCCCCATGATAAAGTGAGTGCTTTCTAGCACATCTTTTATGGCTTTATCAATTTCATCCTGAATATTACGATACTGCACCTTTAGATCTAATAGATCAACCTTCATATTCTTCTCTCCTTTTGCACTATTTTTAGTTATTTTTCTTTCTTTTATAAGTAGGAACCTTTTCTTCCATAAGCTTAAATATTTCTTCCTTACTCTTATGAATTACTTGTTTAAATTCTTCAATTGATTTCTCTATGAACTCAATACTATTACCCGTAGGCTTTTCTACAAATATTTTATCATGTTCAGTAGATGTTAAAGCTACTTCATCTATAAGTAGTTCTTCATACAGCTTCTCTCCTGGTCTTAATCCTGTATACTCTATTTTTATATCGAGTCCTGGTTGATATCCAGAAAGTTTTATTAAATCCTTAGCTAAATCTACTATTTTAACAGGTTCCCCCATGTCTAGTACAAATATTTCTCCCCCCTTAGCCATACTTCCTGCTTGTATAACTAATTGGGCAGCTTCAGGTATGGTCATAAAGTATCTATTTATCTCTGGATGTGTTACTGTAACAGGTCCTCCATGTGCTATTTGTTTTTTAAACAGCGGAATAACCGACCCATTGCTGCCAAGTACATTTCCAAATCTTACAGCTACATATTCTGTATTACTTACAGTATCAAAAGCCTGAATTATTATCTCACAAAATCTTTTAGTTGCTCCCATTATATTTGTAGGATTTACTGCTTTATCTGTACTTATTTGTACAAATTTTTTAACTCCATAAACATGGCTAAATTTCGCAATATTATAAGTTCCTATAACGTTATTTTTTATTGCTTCACCAGGATTACTCTCCATTAAAGGGACATGCTTATGAGCCGCCGCGTGGAAGACAACATCTGGTTTATATTCCTCAAATATACTTTTAATTTTATTCTCATCTCTTATAGAAGCTATTAAAACTTCTTTATCTAAACCAGGATAGTTATAATTTAACTCCATTTGCAAATCATATGCATTATTTTCATATATGTCCATTATAAGAAGTTTATTTGGATTAAATTTAGCTATCTGTCTGCATAATTCTGAACCAATG
Source organism: Clostridium pascui (assembly GCF_016908015.1). Lineage (GTDB taxonomy): Bacteria > Bacillota > Clostridia > Clostridiales > Clostridiaceae > Clostridium_AK > Clostridium_AK pascui. The sequence goes on along the minus strand of NZ_JAFBDB010000002.1, from coordinate 552,159 downwards.
GAGCCTCCTCCACCTGTTACCAATATAACCTTGTCTTTTATATATTTATCTATATCATTATTATTTAATCTTACTTCTTCTCTTCCAAGTAAATCTTCTATATTTACATCTCTTATCTTATTTACATTTACTTTCCCGTCTATTATTTCATAAATACCCGGTAAGGTTTTTAATTTAGCTGAAGTATTTTTACATATATTTATTATTTTTCTCTTTGTTTCTATTTCCGTTGAAGGCATGGCAAAAATAATCTCTTCCACCTTATTTTCAGCGCATATCCTAACTATATCATTTCTCTCACCAATTACTTTAACTCCACTTATGTGCTTTCCTTGTTTAGATGAATCATCATCAATAAGTCCTACTATGTCATAATTTAGATAGTCGCTCTTCTTTATTTCTTTTATAAGAAGTGCTGACGCATCCCCAGCTCCTATAATAAGAAGCCTCTTTTTCTTTTCCTCACAGTTTTTATTAGTATTCATTTCATCTACTAATCTAAATATAAACCTGGTTCCGCCTAGTGAAACCACTGATAAAAGCCAAAATATTATATGAACTGTAAATGGAAATCTAAAATATCTAGTCTCTAGTATTTTATAATTTATGAAATAACTATATAAAATAAATATTACATTTGATAATGAAACTGAATATATTATAGAAATAAGTTCTTCTATAGAAGCATACTTCCATATACTATCATACAAATGAAAAATCTTATTAAAGAACAATGTAATAATTATTACAGGTAGAAATGATAAGTAAAAAAATTCCGCATATTCACTAGGAATTTTAAAATCCAACCTTAGGAGAAGAGCTATATATAACGATAAAATAAGCAACGCAATATCATAAAAAATTAACTTTTTGTCCTTTTGCACTTTAATCACATCCTATGTCAAAATTATTGAGATGCCACATATACATCAGTACATCTCATCATATGAGATGTTCCTTGCATAGTTTATAGAAATCTATGATTTCGTTATAAATTAGCACATCTTATCTCTATGAGATGTTTCCTTAATTATTTTACATCATTCAAAAAATTATTCAACTCTTAATATGCCTACATATTAAGAGTTTACCATATAAATAAAGAAATATATATAAATTTTTGCATAATATGATACAAAACCCCTTAATATGCAAATACGCATATTAAGGGATTTCACATAATTTGTATCAATATTTGATTTTTAGTAATTATCAAATGTAATAAAGTGGGTTGTTCTATCATTAGTCTATATTGAATTAACGTTGTCCATATAATTCATTAAATTTTTCACTGTCTTTCAAGTTCAATAAATAATTCATAAATTCTTCTTTTAATTCATCCCTTTTAAGTGCATATTCAACTGTGGCCTGTAAAAATCCTAATTTATCTCCAACATCATATCTTTTTCCATTAAAGCAATATGCGTACATGGCTTCCCCTGAAGATAATGATCTTAATGCATCGGTTAGTTGAATTTCTCCACCCTTTCCAGGTTTGGTATTTTCAAGTATTTCAAATATTTGAGGTGTAATTATATACCTTCCAAGTATTGCTATATTTGAAGGTGCATCTTCTGTTTTGGGCTTTTCTACTAAATCTTTCACCTTATAAACTCTATCTTCTATATAATTTCCCTTTATGATACCATACTTATGAACATCATTTTCTGGAACTTCTTGTACACCAAGTATTGTAGTTTTATATTCATTATAACAATCAATAAGTTGTTTTAAGCATGGAACGCTGCTATCTACCACATCATCACCAAGCATAACTGCAAAAGGTTCATTGCCAACAAAGGTTTTAGCGCATCCTATAGCATGTCCAAGTCCTTTTGGCTCCTTTTGTCTTATATAATATATATCTGCCATATTTGATATGTCATTTACCATGCAAAGTAATTCTTCTTTTCCTGTACTTTGTAATTGGTTTTCTAATTCTATAGACTTGTCGAAATGGTCTTCTATGGCCCTTTTATTTCTACCTGTAATTATAAGTATCTCTTCTATACCTGATGCAACAGCTTCTTCAATTATATATTGTATAGTAGGCTTATCTACTATAGGAAGCATCTCCTTAGGTTGAGCTTTTGTAGCAGGAAGAAATCTTGTTCCAAGCCCTGCTGCAGGTATAATAGCCTTTTTTACTTTCATTACTTCATGTACTTCCTTTCCCTCTTGTGAAGGATAATTTAATTACATATCCTTAAATAAATTATCTATTTCTATTACAATTTCATCGTTAGGATTTAACTTTTTAGCTATATTCAAGTGAAGCTTTGCATCTTCTATTTTACCAGCATCTAAGTAACACATTATAAGATTCGTGCAAATTTCTACAGACTTAGTAGCTTCGAAAGCTCTTCTTAAATAAATTATAGCTTTATCAAAATCTCCCATGGATGCATAATTTATTCCAAGTTCATTTACCACTTCAGGCATAGCACTATCTATATTCAAAGCTTCATTTAAATAATAAATTGCTTTTTCATGCATTGATAAATTCCTATAACATACAGCTATATGATAATATAAAACAGCATCATCATTAAATTCTGAAATAAGAGGCACTAATAGCTTTAATGCTTGAGCTGGATCTTCATAGGAAAGCTTTTTCCCTTTCTCATACTCAACTATATTCTTAAGTGAAAGCTTTAAATCTATAATATCAGCATTTTCTTCTCCACCTCTAGAAATATAGTTATTTAATGCAAATAACGCACCTTCGTAGTCCTTTTCATCTCTTTTCAAAAGCGCTTCATATAAATAAGTAATTGAAAGTTCTTCTAGTATCTCCTTAGTTTTATCGAGTACTGCTTTTTCCTCTTCTATATATTCCTTATCTAAGTTTCTTAATTTATCTGCTAGAATTATTAATTTACTGTAATTTTCCTCATTTTCTTCAACTTGAACTAAGCCCTTTAATAATATATATGCATCTTCAAAATTATTTTTTTCTACAGCTTTGTATATCTTGCCCTTAACAAAATTTATACCCTCATCAAAATTTAATAATATGTTTTTATATATATTATTAAACTTAAAATTATTATCTGCTCCCATTACAAAACACATAGCTTCTAAGAAATATATAACAGGAATTGAATCTACATTCTGGCCTGACTTAACCTTATCTATAATATCTTGAGCTTTTATAGGCATATAGACATTGTCTTCTATATTCATATTAAATATATTGCTTAATCTTTCATTATTTACTTCTAAAAATAGTATATTTGTGAGCTTGTCGGAAAAACGAGATTGTATACCCATAAGCGTTACCTCCTAATATGTTATAAGGTTTGAGCACTATTTACTATATCCATTACATTCTTTTCAAAATCTTTTATTTTTGTTTCAGCTTTCTCAATGCTTTTTTCTTTAACTGATAAATACACTTTCATCTTTGGTTCAGTTCCAGAAGGTCTTACTACAAACCAAGAGCCATCCTCTAGTATAAATTTTAAAACATTAGATTTAGGCAGGTCAATGGTAGTTTCTTGAATATTCGCAATATCTTTTTCTATTCCAAGCTTATAATCAGCCTTTTTAACTATTTTTACTCCTGCTATAGCTGGATTCATGGAATGTCTTAAATATTGAAGTATTTTTTCTATGTTTTCCTGACCTTCTTTTCCAACAAAATCCATAGATATTAAGCTTTCTTTGAAATATCCATATTTATCATAAAGTTTGATTAATCCTTCATATAAGCTTAAACCTTGCTCTTTGTAATATAAAGTCATCTCACATATAAGTGCTGCTGCAATTACTGCATCTTTATCCCTTACAAAATCTCCTGCAAGATAACCGTAACTTTCTTCAAATCCAAATATATAGCTAAACTTTTTGCTTTCCTCAAATTCCTTTATCTTTTCCCCTATATACTTAAATCCAGTTAGCACATTCATTACAGTGATATCAAAATCCTTTGCAATTTCCTCAATCATGTCTGTTGTGACAATGGTCTTTATTACAGTTCCATTGGAAGGCAATTTATTAAGTTCCTTTAATGATGAAAGCATGTAATGAGACAAAAGCAGTCCTACTTGATTCCCAGTAAGAACTTTATACTCTCCCTTATTATCTTTTACTACAGCTCCTATTCTATCACAATCTGGGTCTGTTCCAAAAATAATATCTGCATTTATTTCTTCTGCCATAGTTAATGCGATATCAAATACTTCCTTTTTTTCCGGATTTGGATAAGGTGCAGTTGGGAAAGTGCCATCTGGAGCTTCCTGCTCTTTTACCACATATACATTTGTATATCCTAATTCACTTAATACCCTTCTAACTGGAATATTTCCAGACCCATGAAGAGGCGTATATATAATTTTTAAATCTTTGGCCTTTTCCTTAACTAAATTCTTTCTTATAGTTAACGCCTTTACCTTTTCATAATAGCTTTTATCTACTTCTTCTCCTATTATGTTTATAATATCATTTTTGACTCCTTCGTTAAAATCCATCTTTTTTATTAGTTCAAAATCATCTACATTTTCTATAGAGTTAAGTATATCCTTTGCCTTTTCATCAGTTATCTGTCCTCCATCTTCCCCATATACCTTATATCCGTTATATACTTTAGGATTATGAGAAGCTGTTACACATATACCTGCACTACAATTTAAATGTCTTGTGGTATAGGAAAGCATTGGAGTTGGTCTTAAAGAATCAAATATATATACCTTTATTCCATTGGCCGCTAAAACTTCTGCTGCTGCTTCCGCAAATTCTCTAGACATTATTCTTGAATCGTGTGCAATTGCTACAGACTTATCTTCTGTATAATTTGAATTTAAGTAATTAGCCAGGCCTTGAGTAGCTTTGCTTACAGTATATATATTCATTCTATTTGTCCCTGCACCTATTATTCCCCTAAGTCCACCAGTACCAAATTCTAATTCCCTATAAAATCTATCCTCTAAATCCTTTTCATCTCTAATATCTCTTAACTCTTTCTTTGTTTTTTCATCTATGTAATCAGAATCAATCCATAGATTATACTTGTCTACATATGCCATAATTACCCTCTCCCTTATGTAAATTTAAAGTATATATAAAAATAATTATACTACTCCTTTATTCTAAAAATCTACTTTATACCTCAAGTAATTGTATATATATTTTACCATATAAATTCCAAATTGACACAGTAAAATATTTTTCAATTTATATTGCATTTACCTATCATTTACCTTATAATGATATTGTTTTATAAAAAATCCACGGAAACCATTGAATTGACATAGTTTCACGGGTGTAATTTTGTGAAAGAAGGTGCTTATCAAGGTGTATAAATTAGATCAAAATGAAACTCCTTTATTCGACGCATTAATGGAGTATGTTAATAGAGAGACAATTCCTTTTCACGTTCCTGGCCATAAAAAGGGCATAGGTATGGATGAGGAATTTAAAAATTTTATAGGGATAAATCCATTTAAAATAGATGTAACTGTTTTTAAATTAGTAGATAGTCTGCATCATCCTACAGGCCCTATAAAAAAAGCACAGGAACTAGCTGCAGATGCTTATGGTGCTGATGCAACGTTTTTTTCTATTCATGGAACTTCTGGTGCTATTCAAGCTATGATTATGTCTGTAGTAAAATCTGGGGACAAAATAATAATTCCTAGAAATGTTCATAAATCTATAACTGCAGGTATAATTTTAAGCGGAGCAAAACCAGTTTATATGCAGCCTGAACTAGATAAAACAGTTGGAATAGCTCATGGTGTTACTCCTGAAACAGTAGAAGAAACATTAAAAGCACATCCAGATGCTAAAGCAGTACTTATTATAAATCCAACTTATTATGGGGTGGCTACAGATATCAAAAAAATAGCTGATATAGTTCATAGCTACGACATTCCATTAATAGTAGATGAAGCTCATGGCCCTCATCTTGGATTTAATGAAAAATTACCTATGTCTGCAATTGAAGCTGGAGCTGATATATGTGCTCAAAGTACACATAAAATAATTGGTGCTCTAACTCAATGCTCACTACTCCAAGTATGTTCTAAAAGAGTAGATACTCACAGAGTTAAACAACAATTAAATTTACTTCAAACCACATCACCTTCTTATATATTAATGGCTTCACTTGATTGTGCTAGAAGACAAATTGCTCTGCATGGACGTGAATTATTAGATAATACCATTGAACTTGCAAATTATGCCCGTGAAGAAATAAATAAAATTCCAGGATTTCACTGCTTTGGACGTGAAATTTTAGATAAGCCTGGTGCGTTTGCATTAGATCCTACAAAGATAACTATTACTTGTAGAGAACTCGGCATAACAGGATATGATTTAGATATGATACTTTCAAATAAATATCATATTCAAATGGAACTATCAGACTTATATAATGTACTTGCTGTAGGTTCCTTTGGAGATACTAAAGAAAGTATAAATGCACTTTTAAATGCTTTAAGAGAAATAAGTGGGGACTACTATGGAAAAGGAGAAGCAAAATCTGACTTCATAGATATTCCAGCTATTCCAAGACAAGAGTTAAATCCAAGAGAAGCATTTAATAGTGACAAAGTTTCTCTTCCATTAAAGCAAAGTATAGGAGAAGTTAGCGGAGAATTTCTAATGGCTTATCCACCAGGAATTCCTATATTATGCCCTGGAGAAGTTATAACTAAAGAAATAATAGAATATGTTCAAAGACTTAAAGATACCGGATTGTACGTTCAGGGTACTGAAGATCCTGAAGTTAATTATATAAAAGTTGTAAATCTATAAATAATAGAGGTGCTGTCCTATAGTGATTTTCTAAATCATTCAGGACAGCACCTTGTTTAAATTTATCCATTCCACAGTCATATTTTATTCATCTTTATGATTTATCATTGAATATTGGAGGTGATTTCCTTAGTAAATATCCACTTCTTCTCTTTAATGTCTCTCCCCTTAATAGTAACATTATTACCCTTTATTTCAACATACACACCTTTAATATATCGTTCCCTTCTCCTTCCACTTTTACTGTTTACATCATGAATAATAGTATAATGAACCGCTCCCGTATTAACTATAGTAAATGGTTTATTTAAAATTACACTATTTTCATTTAAATCACTATGACTATGAGATGAAAATAATATTACTTCTGGATATTGTGATAATATTTCTTTAATTTGTTCACTTTGCTTAACACCAATCCAGCCTCCATTACCATAATCTAATGGCTGATGAAGAAACACAAATATTGGCCTTCCCTTTTGATAATTTGCGCCAAGCTTTTCTTCAAACCATTTTAACTGCTTATCTGATATAAACGCTGTTATTGAATTTAATGTTTCAGAATTACCATCTTCAGAGCCTAATGATATAAAATGGTAACCTCTTACCCATGTATCATGATATACATTACTCTCCCCAGCAAATTCAAGATATTTATTTATAAATCCTCGAACTTGCTCTGGTGAATTAATGTTAATATCATATTCAAAAAACTCATGATTACCAATATTTTTGATAATTATTGCAGGCAATAATTTCTTATTTTTATTTAATACATTTTTTATTGATTTATACTGCTTCTCTGAACCTTGATCTACAATATCACCATTTAATACTAATGCATCCATATTAGAGTTTATCTTATATAAGTCCTTGATAGCCTTTTTAAGGCTACCAGTGTTTTCATGGATATCTCCTAACACAGCAAAAGCAAGATCTACATTTGAGGCTCCTTTTGCTGCAGATTCAACGATATTTTTAGATCTATATATGTATATAGATAATATTGTAATTAAAAAAATTACTGTAAATGTAATAATTATTAATTTAATCTTCTTAATTTCTATCCCCTCTGCTTTATAATTGATTTTTTAATTGCTTATATCTTTCCCACTTCAGCTGTATAATAAAACCTAAATCTAAAGATTATTTCTTATATTAATAAATGCTGCCAGTAATTGTATGGTTATAGAAGTGCTTAATGTATTACATTTAGGGGGAATTGAAAAGGTAAGCATATCAGATATGCTTACCTTTTAACTTGCCACTTGCCATGTGGGTGGCACTATTTTAATTCTGCAATTGTTGCCCCTTCTCCGCCTTCTCCATATGCTCCTATTCTATAAGTTTTTACATGAGGATGACGCTTTAACATATCATGTATGGCTTTTCTGAGAATCCCAGTACCTTTTCCATGTATGATTGTTACTGATCCAAGACCTGCCATATATGCTTCATCCAAATATTTATCAGTATTATAAACCGCTTCTTCTGCGTCTAATCCTCTCAAATCTATGGATGATTCTACACTTCTTAAGTTCAATTTAGCTTCTCTCTTTTTAATTTTCTTTTCTTCTTTGCTTATTCCATTAGCTGCCCTTAAATCCTTTACCTTTACGCTTATTTTCATTATACCGGCTTGAACTTGAACTTCTCCTCTATTATCAGGCTTTGTAAGTATAATAACTTTTTGATTTAATGAAGGTAGGAAAACTTCTTCTCCAACATTTACAGTTTTTAATTCTTGCCCTTCATCCTTTTTAATATCCTCTTCCATGCTATCTAACTGATCCATTTTATTTTTAAGCTTTGCTCTTTCACTTTCAAGCTTTTGTCTTGCATCAGAGGAATAACCCATTCTCTCTAATTCTCTTATATTTTTAAGTATAGTATCTGCTTCTTCTTTAGCTTCTCTTAATATATTTTTCCCTTCTCTTTGAGCTTCTCTTAAGGCCTTTTCTCTAGTTCTATCTACGGTATTTAGCTTTTCTTCGTACTTCTCTTTTAAATTTTCAGCTTGAATTTTTAATATTTCAGCCTTACGTGCATCTTCCGCAGCTTTTATACTTTTTTCCTGGAGGCTTTGAATCAAATCTTCAAATCTTAAACTATCACTAGAAATACTTTCTTTAGCATCATCTATTATATAATTTGGAAGTCCCAGTCTTCTAGATATTTCAAATGCATTCGATTTTCCTGGAACACCTATTAAAAGTCTATAGGTTGGTCTTAAAGTTTCCACATTAAACTCCACAGAAGCATTTTCTACTCCTGAAGTTTTAAGTGCATATCCCTTAATTTCGCTATAATGAGTAGTTGCTACTACTTTGGTTTTTCTCTTCCTTAAATTTTCAAGTATAGCTACAGCAAGAGCAGCTCCCTCTGTAGGGTCTGTACCAGCCCCCAATTCATCAAATAATGCTAAGGAGTTTTGATCTGCCTCATCCATAATCTTTACTATATTTGTCATATGAGACGAAAACGTAGATAAGCTTTGTTCAATGCTCTGCTCATCACCTATATCTGCAAATATTTCCTTAAAGAAGCTTACTGTAGAATTTTCCTTTGCAGGTATCATAAGACCACTTAGTGCCATTATATGAAGAAGTCCTACAGTTTTTAAAGTAACAGTTTTCCCTCCTGTGTTAGGTCCTGTAACTATAAGTGATGTGAAGTCCTTTCCTAAATATATATCATTATATACCACTACTTTAGGATCTATTAAAGGATGTCTTGATTCTATTATATCTATTACTCCATCATCATTTACATGAGGACGCGTTGCATTCATGTTACTTCCAAACTTAGCTTTTGCAAATATAAAATCTAGTTCCCAAACTATCTCTGCATTATTTTTAACAGCAAAAATATTATCATATACTTTTCCTGAAAGCTCTTGAAGTATTCTTTCTATTTCAGCCTTTTCCTTTAGCATCAGTTCTTTTATTTCATTATTTAAATTAACTAAACTCATAGGTTCTATAAAGAGTGTTGCTCCAGATGAACTTTGATCATGAACAAGACCTGGTACAGCTCCCTTGTGCTCTGCTTTTACAGGAAGCACATATCTATCTCCTCTAATGGTATATAAGCTCTCTTGAAGATGGTCTGAATGTGCTCTCATAAGTGAATTTACTTTATCTCTTATAGAAGCATTTTTATCTTTTAAAGCTCTTCTTATATTATAAAGAGTTGAACTTGCCTTATCTGATATCTCTTCTTCTCCTATGATAGCATTAAATATTTCATCCTCAAGACTCTTAAGGGGTACAATTCCCTCACATATGTTTTCAATAACCTTATATGCTTCTTCCTCTTCTTTATGAGATACATAATCCTTAAATCTTCTTGCGCTTCTAAGTAGTGCTGCAATCCTTAAAAGCTGTCCCGGCAAAAGTACAGAACCCTTTTCAGCTCTGTTTATTCCTTCTCGTACATCATGTACTCCTTCAAAGGGAGGAGCACCCTTTTTAGTTAAAAGCATTAATGCTTCATGAGTTTCCTCAAGATGCTCTTGAACTTCATATAAACTTTTATAAGGCTCTAAACTTTCGATTAAATCTTTACCTGCTCCAGTTACTGCATAATTCTTAATCATTTCTCTTATTTTATTAAATTCTAATACTCTAAGTGCTCTTTCGTTCATTTCTTAAAACCACCTTATTATTTACTCTACGCCTCTTTTAAAATGTCCCCTTGTGTAATTTTCAAATCCTTCATTCCACTGCCTATCTTGAAGCGCCTTAACTATTTTTACAGTTTCATCGTAACTTTCATCTGTAAAATCTATTCTCATACTATTTATATTTAACTTCTCTAATTCTTTAATATTAGGTATTAAATTTAATGGGACAGAATTTAATATATAGCTTCTGCAAAATTTATCCGTATAAACTGGGAATTTATTTTTCAGTCTATCTATTAATTTAAAATTGCCTCTTTCACAGTAATTGTCGCACTGCTTAGAATCACACTTTCCACCATAAGTACTTCCTATAGGACAATATTCGCTTACCATAACTTCTATTCTTCCATATACAAGCATTGGAAGTCCTGAGCTTATTCTTTTACTTAAAGAATATATTTCCTTTTTATTAAGTTCTACACTAATCAAGCTTCCGTTTATAGTCTTATTAAAGAACTCTAGTGAGTAACTATTAAATATATTTAACTTATAATCTCCAATTATAGGGACAGCACTATTAAACTTATTTATTACTCCAAGGTTTGCAGTTACAATTCCCTTTATATTTTTCAGGTTATCATTAATATATTTTTCTACATAATTAAATTCTTCCTTAATTATGTTTGGAGCCTTTAAATAAATATTTACCTCTTCTTCTAAAAGCCTCTCCATATTAAGTTTGCTGTTTCTTATGAAAGGATTAAATATTATATCTATTTCCCCAAGCTCTTTTAAAGCCTTTAACTGCTCTACAGTTGTTACATAAAACATCTTCTCTGGTACTTCAGCTTTTACATAATCATAACTTAGCTCTTTAAAACTTCTTTCATTAAGCTTTTTATTTTCATTATAGGAATTTATGATTTCATTATGTATTGCTTCTGTAAGCTTTCTTCTCACCTCATTAATAGAGGATACAGGCAAAAATCCTTCTTCAAAAATATTAAATTTGATATTTTTAAATTCAAAAGGAGTATCTCCTGTTTTACTTAAGCTTTCTATGATTTTTTCTTCAGATAATGGTCTTTTTATAGCCTTTTGAACTTCCTCACCCTTTATTATGATTTGTTTATTATTTATATTAGCATATAGCGTTATAGGATTTTCACACTTGAAGTCTATGCTGATATCCACAGATATTTTTCTTTTATAATGATTTGTATAATATTCTTCATAACTTGCCATAAGTTCGTTATCTAAGGTTTTATATATTTTGTCTCCTGAATTATAGTTTTGAGGTAAAAGCGTTACGATATCTCCTTTATAAGCCCTTTCTACTTCTTTACCCTTTACTATAATCTTATTTATAATAAATCCTTTGTCTCCAATTCTTACACCATCTTTTACAGCTATATTTTGTTCAAGTTTTATAGATTTATTATTACTTGTATTTCCTAAGAAAACTCCAGTGTTTTTAGGAAATGAATAAGACATCATGTCTCTTCCTACATTTCCATAAAGATAAGCTTTAGAAAAACCTTCTCTATTAAATAATTGAAGAAGTTTATTATATTCCTGTTCGAATTCAAATTCTTTATTATTATATATACTGTCTATCGCTCTTCTATAAATACTTACTACTCCTGCTACGTATTCAGGTCTTTTCATTCTTCCTTCTATTTTAAGCGAAGTTACTCCACTATTTACTATATCCTTAATATCATTTAAAGTACATATATCCTTAGGACTTAACAGATATCCTTGCTTAGTTTTTTCAGTTCCTTCTTCTTCTAATTTGTATGGAAGCCTGCAAGGTTGAGCACACCTTCCTCTATTTCCGCTCCTGCCTCCTATAAGGCTGCTCATAAGGCATTGACCAGAATAACATATGCACAATGCTCCATGAACAAATATTTCAATATCAGCACCTAATTCATTTGAAATATGTGTTATTTCCTTTAAAGAAAGCTCCCTGGAAAGCACTATCCTCTTAAAATTATGTTTTTTAAGAAATTCTGCTCCCTCTAAATTATGTACTGTCATTTGAGTGGATGCATGTAGTTCCATTTTAGGGATATATTTATTTATTAAGCTTACAAGTCCTAAATCTTGAATTATAAGTGCATCTACTCCAATATTATATAAAAACTTTACATATTCAAGTGCTTCTAAAACTTCATCTTCTTTAAGCAGAGTATTTACTGTAACAAATACTCTAACTCCATATAAGTGGCAGTACTTTACTACCTTTTTCATATTTTCTTCATCAAAATTAGAGGCATAAGCTCTAGCTGAAAACTTACTTCCTCCTAAATATATAGCATCAGCCCCCGCCTGTACTGCAGCTACTAAACTATCCATGTCTCCTGCTGGAGCTAATAATTCTATTTTACTCATTTTCATCTCTCCCATTTGAAATCCTAAGGTTTATTATACAATAATTAACTATAGTAGTTAAGGGTATTTTTCTATAAGTTATTATTCCCCATGTAAATAATAACTTATAGATAATAATTAATATAGTTTTTCAATAAAATAAATTAGCTATTAATAATTATATTAATAGCTAATTATAATTTTTCTTTACCTATAGGAGGTAATATAGAATACTTACAAGAAATAGGAACTGTCTTTATACAACAATTATCTGGATACCTTTTTAAATACATCCTTAAAAATGGAACAAGATATTTATCTTTATTTAGCGCTGAACCATAGGTTATTACTCCTGCTGTTTCACTTCTTCCAAACAAAGTTAACCCCTTATTAGATAAATTATTATTTATCCATTGTAAAATAATAGGAGTTATATTGATTTGTGAATATATCTTATCTTTAGATGTTGAAAATACCATTCCTAATGAAGATTCATAATTAGGTCTATTGTAATAATTTGTATAGGTGCTGAAGTCTTCTAAAAGGGGGTAGATCCAGTAATAATTATCAGCTTCATTTAATGAATTGCCTGTCTTAAATAATACTATTTCAGCTGAATAAACTTCCATATTTGCTGGAATAAGCGGCAATTCAAAATATAAATAACTTATATAATCATATTTTTTTCTCTTACCTATAGTTATAACGTTACTTCTTATATTTGTTTTAGTGTAATTACTTAATAGTGTTAAACTTTTAGATGCTGGAATATCTATTGATGACAACACATACACCTTCTTTATTTAGGGTTTTGGAGTACAATAGTACTCCAAAACTGTTTTATATTAACATTATGGTGTTTCTACATAAAGATAGGATGCATATGCTTTTACTTCTACAGTATCTGCAGCTCCTACAGTTGGATCTATAGCAATATTAAAAATGTCAGAACCTGTCCATGCGCCAGCGTTATATTGTCTAGAAGCAAAATAATGTTCTTTTGCTCCTCCTTCTCTTGTAACAAGTGCATCAACTAAAACATTTACTTTAAAAGTTACATCAAATGTTGTTGTAACTGTAGCAACTACTTCACTACCATCATTAATTTGGGTTATTACTGGGGCTTCATTATAATTAAAAGCCATAATTTAACATCTCCGCTTTCTGAATTTAAGAGTAACTTGTATTGTTACTCTCACTATAATATATGAATCTAGTTCTAACTTGTGATAACTTTATAACAATGTTGATAAGTTTTCATTATATGATAATAAAATTATATGCGATTTACCTACAATCCTTTTTAGGAAACCATAAAGGCTGATGACAAAATATACTTATCATCAGCCTAAAATTTAATCTAATTTATAATTTATTAATTACTCTTCAAATTGTGAAAGTTTAATTCCTCTATTTGGTGGCTGAAGTACACATATTGGTCCAGGTACTTGGCGTATATCACAAGGTTCAGTTCCAGCTTTTATTGCAGCGTCTACTAATCCTGTTTGATAACAGCCTTCTAAAACAAAATTAAATTCCCCTAATGCAGCTGGAGCTACTTCGGCATTACTTAAATCATTCCATTTTATTCTTCTTGCAGCTAAACCTAATAAGCAATCATTTACATTTGGTGCTGCAACTTCTATATCTAAATTTGCAGCTTGCTCTATTGGAACTTCTGTGCCATTCTTAGAAACTCTTAATACATTATGACCTGGACAGAGCTCTAACTCCCAGTGACTTATTTCAGGATCTTGTGGAGCAGTTAGTGTTACTATATAAGTCCAAGTCTGTTCAAATCTATTTTCAGCAGCATTAAATTCACATTCAGGTGAACCTGGCGCTAAGGCTATACTATAATTAAGTGGCATATTATCACTCCCATTTATTTCTATTATTAATTTTTGTCTCTACTGTATTATATTAATGCATATACTTTTATGACACTTATTATTTAATGTATATTGAATATATTGTTAACATATCTAGTGGCAAAATCAAATGCATTTCATATTATTATATTAGAAAGCATTAAATAATCCTTAGGGGTGTATATATTGAATACAAAATTACATGGAAACTCTTGCTTTGTATGCTCAGAACCTATAATAGTTAACCCCTGTGAAAGTTGTAAAAATGTTGAACTTCACATAAAAATGCCTCCTTGTCCAAAGCCAAATAAACCATGTAAGTTTAATTACAAGGTGCTAGTTATTTTAATATTTATTTTACTTTTGTATAGGTGTTGCTGTTATCCCTCAAATTGTACTAATAGATATTATTATAATTAATAACATTTGCATAATATCAAATATTTTAACTTAATCTTTTTTAGTAACTAAAAACATTAGAGACATATCAAAATTAACGTTATACTAGTTAATTTTAAAAAATGCTGTACTTATAGTTTAAATACTATAAAATTTAAATATTTAGGAGTGAATTTATAATGGCATTAGTTTGTAGTGAACAGGTTCCTGTTGAAAATTGTCAATTGTGTGCAGAAATAAATATTACACAACCTATTGTATTAAATTCTGGTATACTAATAAATGTAACTACTACTGTAGCAAATGTATGCGTAGGCAGCACACTATCTGTAGGAGCTATTCTTTGTGAAAAATTTGATACAGATGGCGATGGTAACTTTGATATATGCAGAGCAATAGCTACTCAAGTTATAGAAGAAGTAGTAACTGCAGACCCAGGTGTATTTTGCACAACTGTAACCAGAACATTTACCTTCTTAATTGCTGATGAGTGCAGACCTAATGGCAGTGCAAGAGAATTTGCAGCTGCAGTTTCCGCTCATTATGTAATAGACTGCCCATGTCCTTGCGAAAATTGTCCAGAAGAGGTTATTGGATAATTATAACTTAATAAAATTATAAATCTAAAACCGTAAAGCTTTTTGCAACAATTTTAACATTTAATTGCTAAAACAAATGTTGCAGGAGTTTGGTATAAATAAACTTCTGCAACTATACGTCAAAAATCTACTAAGGATTTGCTGTATATTCCTTGGTTTTTTTTATTTTTAAATAGTTTTCATATAAATTTTTAGCAGACTTTTCCCAGCTGTAGTTTTGTATTACATAGGATTTTATATTTCTATTCTTTTTCTTTTTCAGTCCAATTTCCAATTCTTTCAATATACTATCAGAGCAATAAGGATTACAATAGTTTCCCATATCCTTAAAATATTCTATAGAACTTCCTTCTTCTGTAGAAAGGATATTACATCCACTTACTGCTGCTTCAAGGCAATATACAGGAACGATTTCTGCAAAAGATAAATTTGCGTATAACTTTGCAAACTTATAAGCATTATACCTATCATAATCATCTGCATTTCCTAGATACAGCACATTTTTAAATTGCATAATTTTATTTAAATATTCCTTATCTCTTGCACTACCTATAAGTACAAGCTGCATACCTATCCTATCACATGCTTCTGCAAGGGTTATTTGATTATTTTTTTTATTTATTCTTCCTACGGATATAACATAATTATCTAAATTGTATCTATCCTTAAAGTTATAAAGAGGAATTTCATCATTGGGTATGTCTACTCCTATATGAATCACACTGCATTGTATAAGTTTCCCAAATTCTTTTCTTATAAATTCTTCTTCCATTAAACTATTTGGAAAAACCATAGTACATCCTTTTAATATTTTCTGCCTATATACCTTACTTTTATCCCACAACTTAATTCCTTCTAAATCATTAATGTAGTTATAATATTTATTTTGATCCCAATATAATGGTGAAATAACTATATTCTTTTTATAGTATTTTGCAGTTTTATAATACTTATATATTTCCCCTGTAATTTTCAGATTAAATAAATGAACTATATCATAACTTGAATAATCGTCTATTTGACCATAATTTACATCTACCTCTACACCAATTTTGTTTAAATACTTTTTTATTTTTAAAGCCTGCATAGAGTCTTCTCCAAAATTTCTGTAATAATCACTTCTCATGCAGAACAAAACTTTCATCAAAATATCCCCCTCGTAATTTATACTTATATGATTTATAAATTAGTTGTTCTTTAGATTATTATTATGCATATAAAAAGATTAATATGAAAAAGAAATTCAGACTAAGCTGAATTTCTATAAAATATTATTCTACTTTAACATACTTATACTTTTTATTTTCAATAATCCTTTCATATATACCATTTATTGTAATATTGTACTTTTGTGCTTGATCCTTTATTATATCAAATTGCTCTCTGCTGCATTTTATCGATCTAGTACATCCCTTAGAAAGCTTGCAAGGAGTAGCCATAATTTCTACATTAACTCCAAGCTCTATTAATTTCTTATATAAAAATGCACCTCTATTGCTGGATGCAATAATTATAATAAAATTTCTATCATTAAAAGAATTCATATAAGATTCAACTCCCACCATTAAAGTAAATAATAACCTGTTATTAGTAATTATTTCTTAATAGCAGTATATGATAATTTTTTACGAATGTACTATAAAAGGAAATTACGACGTTTTTAATGTTGAACGGGTCATATGGAATTTGCATTTAGGAAAGCGTTCGCTACGCAAAAAAGCTCTAATATTTCTTCCTTTTAAGGCGCCTAAGCCTTCTAAACTCGCCTGTAGCTCAAACAGTAGAAGTCTCTATAGGCGCCTTAAAATCAGAAATAAAGAGCTTTTAATTGCTTGTTCAATGCTTTCTACAATGCAAATTCCAAACTTCTGTTCAACATTAAAAATATCACTCAGGCTCACTGACTGAAGGAAGGAATTTCGCTTTAGCGAAAGTTCCTCTCAATAAATTGACACTTATCAAAGGGCTGGTAAGCCCGAAGACCGATAGGTCCTAAAATACTAATAATTCTATTTTTTATCAAGAAACTTTTATTATATTACCATATCTTTAATTTGTAAATTAAATTTTCTCATCTAGTTCGTATAGATTCTTATAACTCCTCTGGCCACGGCCCTAAAAGATCTTTATGTGCTAGGTCTTAAAATATTTCAGAAATTCAGCCCACTGAATTTCTTCCTTCAGCAGTTCACATGAAGAACTTTTTAACGCTCTGGTGCATAGAATTTTCATCATAGAAGACATTGAATGAGCCTTAGAACGGCTTTATTTATAAATTTAAAATACCGTCAAGAGCCGCCTATTGTTTGAGCGACAGCGAGTTTAGAAGGCTTAGATATTTTAAATTTATAAATATTAGCCGTTCTCGGCGAAATGAACACCTTCCTAGATGAGAATTCTATACGACCCAGAGCATTAAAAATGTCGTCTTATTTCTAAACATTGCCTTTATATATTCCTTGTATAACCTTCACCACTTGTTCCATTTCCTCATAGGTATTAAAATAACCTGGACTGAGCCTCACAGTGCCAGTTTTGGATGTACCTATTATAGGATGTATAAGTGCTGCGCAATGGTATCCTGTTCGTACTGCAATACCTTTTTTATTTAATAAATACCCTACTTCTGAACTGTCCATGTTATCTATATTTATAGAAATAACTGCAGATCTCTTTTCTGTGCAACCTGATCCATATATTTTTACATAGGGCATCTTTTTAAATTCCTGTAAAAGATATTGTATGAGTCCCTCTTCATGTTTTTGAATATTTCTCCTTCCGATTTTCTGGATAAACTTAACCCCTTCACATAATCCTGCAATTCCAGGAACATTAAGAGTTCCACTTTCAAATTTGTCCGGTAAAAAATCTGGCTGTGTCATAGACATAGAGTTACTTCCTGTGCCGCCTTCCTTAAAATTAGCTATAGATATGCCATCTCTTATAAATAATCCACCAGTACCTTGAGGCCCCATTAGCCCCTTATGACCTGGGAAAGCCAACAAGTCTATATTATACTTTTCTACATCAATATTAATAGTTCCAGCACTTTGAGATGCATCTACCATAAATAATATGCCTGCATCTCTTGCAATCTTTCCAATAGTATTTATATATTGCAGGGTTCCCAATACATTTGAAGCATGATTTACAACTATAAGCTTTGTATTTTTCTGTATTTCTTTTTTTAAGCTATTTATATTTAACTTTCCATAATTGTCTACTGCGAGTAATGTTACTTTGACTCCCTTTTTACTTAAACTATTTAATGGTCTTAATACTGAATTATGCTCTATTACAGTACTTATAACATGGTCTCCTGGCTTTAACACCCCTTTTATTCCTATATTTAATCCTTCAGTTGCATTACTTGTAAATATCATATTAAAGGAACTTGTTATATTAAAGAAATCACTTAGTACCTCTCTTGTTTCAGATACTTTGGTTGAAGATTCTAATGCCATAGTATGTGTACTTCGGCCTGGATTTGCTGCATAGTTTTTCATGCAGTTTAATGTTTCATTATAAACCTCTTCTGGTTTGGGAAAAGAGGTCGCTGCATTATCTATATAAATGCTCATGCTCATACTCATCCTCAACTTTCAAAAATAATATACTCTAATAAAATATATTATTTTTGAATAGCTAATATGTGATAAATTTAGATATAAAAAAATAAGTACCTTTAAGGTACTTATTTTTTTATTGTTACTTCCTTACTCACAAACGGGTAACTTTGTCTTTTGGCCTTAGCAAGTTCAACCTGAGCTTCAATTAGTCTGTTTTGAAGGTCAATGGTTTTATACTTATGAGACTGCACTTGAAATTTATATTCTTTACATTCAGCTTTAAGTATATTATTTTCCTCCATGTATTTTTTGCAGGTTTCTTGAAGTACTTCTCTTTCTTTTGTAATATTTTCAATTTCTTTTACTGTTACTTCTAATTCCTTTTCCTTAACTTCTAACTGTTCTTTATACTTAGGTTCTTCTAAGACAACTGTGAGTTCTTCTACATAAGCCTCTAGCTGTAAGATTTTTTGTTTGAGTATATCAATTTCTTGTTTATAGTTTTTTTCTTGTTCTTCTTTTTTCTTAACTATTTCAAAAGCTTCATGAACTTCTTCCTGCTTTTTTAAATACTCATCTACTGTGTTTATAGCAGTAAGTATAGATGCAGAAGATGTACTCAATTTAGGGTTACTTTCTATAAGTTCCCTAACTTTTTTATCCACATACCCAGCAACTTTATGTAAATACTCTTCTCTTTCATCACCCTTTAAGTTGTACTCTACTCCATTTATCCTAACAGTTACTATGTTCATGTAAACACCTCTCAGATAAATCATATATTATTATATCTATTTTAAC
Source organism: Clostridium pascui (assembly GCF_016908015.1). Classification (GTDB taxonomy): domain Bacteria; phylum Bacillota; class Clostridia; order Clostridiales; family Clostridiaceae; genus Clostridium_AK; species Clostridium_AK pascui. The sequence goes on along the minus strand of NZ_JAFBDB010000002.1, from coordinate 532,160 downwards.
ACAAATCAACTATGGTTAAAATATCAATTTGTCGGATTTATCTAAGTTGTGCTCCTAGTCTATTTTCAAGAGTTCTTACTATTTTATCATGAACCTTATTTACTTCTTCATCAGTTAAAGTTTTATTTTCTAATCTATAAAGAATTGAGTAAGCTACACTCTTTTTGCCTTCAGGTATTTGTTTACCCTTATAAACATCAAATAGTTTAACTTTTTCTACCATCTTTCCACCTTGCTTTAAGATGATATCTTCTATTTCCTGAACTAATATAGCATCATCTACTAAAAGCGCCATATCTCTAGTAACTGCTGGGAATTTAGGCAGCACCTTATATACCTTATTTAAATTTGCATTAGCAAATAATACATCCATGTTCAATTCTGCTATGTAGCATCTTTCTTCTATACCATAATTTTCAGCTACATCAGGGTGAACCTCCCCTAAAATTCCTAAGAGCTCTTTTCTTATACTTACACAAGCTGTTTTTCCAGGATGGAATGTAGGATTTTCACTTTCGCGTGTAAAGTTAAATCTTTCTACTCCTAAATGCTCTGCTATGTTTTCAATTACACCTTTTAAATTTAAGTAATCGACATCTCCATATAATCCAATAGTTAACACATTTCTTTCTTCTGGCACTTCATTTTCATTTTCTTTAGACATATATACTTTGCCTATTTCAAAAAGTCTTGCTTCTTCATTATTTCTTGAATAATTTCTAGCTAAAGCTTCCATCATAGAAGGAATTGTGGTAGTTCTCATTATGCTATAATCTTCACCTAATGGATTTCTTATCTTTATAGCATTTCTAAGTTCACTGTCTTCAGATATTTTTACCTTGTCAAATACTTTAGGACTTACAAATGAGTAACTTATAGATTGATTTAATCCGCTTCCCATTAAGGCTGCTATTACTTCATCTTCTAAATGCTGCTTCTTACTTTTACCTCCTCTTTCACTTACACTTCTTATAAGCGTTGTAGGAATATTGTTATATCCATAAATTCTTGCTATTTCTTCTGCTACATCTTCTTTTATATTTACATCACATCTAAAAGTTGGAACATTTACATGAAGTGTATCTTCACTTACTTCAGTAAATAAATCCAATCTATCTAAGCAACTTTTCATTTCTTCTTTTGATAAACTTGTTCCCAAAAACTCATTTATCCACTTTGAACTTATTTCCAATTCATGTGGATCTAGTTTTTCTTCATATATATCTATAGTTCCTTCAATAACTTCTCCTGCATTTAACTGTTCTACTAGATGACAAGCTCTGTTCATGGCAGTTTCCACTAAGTTAGGATCTAAATCCTTTTCAAATTTTGCTGAAGCTTCAGTTCTAAGACCTAGCTTTTGAGAAGACACTCTTATATTTGTACCATCAAAATTGGCACTTTCAAATATTATTGCAGTAGTATCTTCCTTAACTTCTGAATTAAGTCCGCCCATTATTCCTGCAAGTCCTATAGTTGTTTCTCCATCTTTTATACAAAGTACATCTTCATTTAATGTTCTCTCAGTTTCGTCAAGAGTCACAAACTTATCTTCATCTTCAGCTCTTTCAACTACTATTTTACCTGAAGTTATTTGCCTACAGTCAAAAGCATGCATTGGCTGACCAAGTTCAAGCATTACGAAATTTGTTATATCAACTATATTATTTATAGGTCTTACCCCTGCATCTATAAGTCTTTCTTGCATCCAAGAAGGAGATTCTGCTATCTTAATATTTTTAACTCCTCGTGCCATGTATCTTCTACATAATTTATCTTTTACTTCTACCTTTAATGAATCTTGTATATTTTCATTGCATTTTACACTATATGTTGTTTCTGGCATAGTATATGTTGTATTCAAAGTAGCAGCTGTTTCTCTTGCAATTCCAACAACACTTAAACAATCTGGTCTATTTGAAGTTATTTCAAAATCAATTACTGCATTATTTAATCCTAAAACTTCTTTAATGTCTTTTCCAATAGGAGTATTCTCTGGTAATATCATAAGCCCATGTACATGTTCTTCTGAAGCTATACCTAATTCTTCTTCCGAGCACATCATTCCATTAGAAACTATTCCTCTAAGCTTTCCTTTTTTTATTTTTAATCCATTAGGAAGCATTGAACCATGTAATGCAACAGGAACTATATCCTGTTCCTTCATATTATTTGCCCCTGTAACTATTTGTACTGGCTCCTCTGCTCCTACATTTACCTGACATACTACTAACTTTTCTGCATCAGGATGAGGCTTTATCTCGAGTATTTTTCCTGTTACTACATTTTGTATTTCATCTCCTGAAGTTATAACTTCTTCTACTTTGGAACCTGAAAGAGTTAATGCATCTCCAAGCTCATCTGGTGAAATATCTATATTAACATAATCTTTAAGCCATTTAACTGGTACTTTCATTCTTATTCCTCCTTAAGTAATTTTAAAGTTTACTAAAATATTAATCTTAAAATTGATTTAAAAATCTCATATCACTTTCATATAAAAGTCTTATATCATCTATTGCATACTTCATCATTACCATTCTATCTACACCAAATCCAAATGCAAATCCTGAATATACTTCAGGATCAATTCCACAGTTTCTTAAAACTTGTGGATGAACCATTCCACAACCTAATATTTCTATCCATCCGCTTCCCTTGCAAACCTTACAACCATCTCCATTACATACAAAGCAAGTAGCATCCATTTCAGCAGAAGGTTCAGTAAATGGAAAATGGTGAGGTCTAAACTTAGTTACAACCTTATCTCCAAACATTTTTTTTGCAAAAAGATCTAGTGTTCCTTTTAAATCTGCAAAAGTTATTCCTTTATCTATTACAAGACCTTCCATTTGATAAAATATAGGTGAATGAGTAGCGTCTACAGCATCAGAACGATAAACCTTTCCCGGTGCAATCATCTTTATAGGAGGTTCTTGTTTTTCCATAGTTCTTATTTGTATAGGTGATGTTTGAGTTCTTAAAACCAAGCTGTCATTTATATAAAATGTGTCTTGTTCCCCTCTTGCTGGGTGATTTTTAGGGATGTTTAAAGCTTCAAAGTTATAATAGTCAAGTTCTACTTCTGGCCCCTCTTCTATAGTAAATCCCATAGAAATAAATATTTCTTTCATGCTTTCAAGCGTTAAATCAAGGGGATGTCTCTTACCTAAAAACTGCTTCTTTCCTGGCATTGATATATCAATAGTTTCATTTTGCAGACGATTTGTCTTTTCCTTTTCTTTTATAACTCTATATGTACTTTCTATAAGTTCTTCAATATTACTTCTCACTTCATTTACAACTTTACCTACAATAGGTCTTTCCTCAGCACTTAAGGCACCCATTCCTCTAAGTATTTGAGTAAGCTCCCCTTTTTTCCCAAGGTATTTTACTCTTATACTTTCTAGCTCTTGAGCATCATTAACTTTTTTTAGCTCTTCTATAGCGTTGTCTTTTATTAAATTTAGTTTTTCTTGCATTTTTATTAATACTCCTTTCTCTATATAAGTTTTAAGACATATAAAAAAAGCCCCTCCCATAAAGGGACGAACTTTATATCCGCGGTACCACCCTAATTGACTTAATGTCCAGCTTAAAATTATAACGGCTTTGCCGCTAACTGCTACTATAAATTCACAGTTAGAACTCAGAAGTGAACTTCAATATAAATATCAATAAAAGGGCTTTCAGTCTATGACCCCTTCTCCCTGAAGTGGACTTATATTTACTCTCTTCTTCATAGTTTCAGTATTTTATTATAACATCTTAATTCTAAATTTTACTTATTTTAAATTGAATTGTCAACCTTTTTTAAGTTTTGTCTTACTCTTTCAAACATCATAACTGATGCTGCTACTGCTACATTTAATGATTCAGCTTTACCTGGCATAGGTATTTTAAACTTTTCATCACTTAACTTTAGTATTTCATCACTTATACCGCTACCTTCATTACCAACACATATTATAATGTTTTTATTTAAATTTATATCATAAAAATCTTGACTTTCTTCTAAGGAACTTACCAAAATCTTGAATTGATTATTCTGCAAAGTTTTAGTTATAGAAAGATCAGTATCCTCTATTATTGGAATGTGAAATATTGAACCCATAGTAGATCTTAAGGTTTTATCGTTATATACATCAACAGTTCCTTTGGTTAAAATTACCCCTAGTGCTCCAGCTGCATGAGCACTTCTTATTATAGTCCCCATATTACCTGGATCCTGAATCCTGTCTGCTAATATATAAAATCCATCTGTATCTTTTATTTTAGTATCCTTATATCTTGCTATAGCCAGTATACCTTGAGGATTTTCAGTATTACCTATAGTTTTAAAAAGTTTATCTTCCACGGAATATATCTTTGTATACTCCATTATATTGTACTTAAAATTATATTTATAAAACTTTTCTAAAGCTTCTTCTGCTATAAATAATTCCTCAATATAAAAATTTGATTTTATTGCTTCTTCTACAAATCTAAAACCTTCTACCAAAAACTTTTTATTGAAACTTCTATGCTTCTTTTCTTTAAGCTTCCTTACTTCTTTAATAGATGAATTATCTTTACTAGTTATCCTTTCCAAAAATACTCCACCTTTTTCTTATTTGTTATTTCCAATTTGGTTTTCTAATTTATTCAGCTCATCTGAACATCCAATTGCAACTATTACATCCCCAGCTTCTAACTTATCATCTGCCATAGGAGATACGTTAATATCATTATCCTTTTTTACAGCAACTATATTTATTCCGAAATTAGCTCTTAAATTTAACTCTTGAAGAGTTTTTCCTTGCCATGCTTTTGGATTTGCTATCTCAGCTATACTATAATCTGGTGATAATTCTATATAATCTAATATATTTGAAGATACTAGGTTATGAGCTACTCTGACTCCCATATCCCTTTCAGGAAGAACAACTCTATCTGCACCTATTTTGTAAAGTACCTTTGCATGAATCTCACTATTTGCCTTTGCTATTATGTGATCTACGCCTAATTCTTTAAGCAATAAGGTAACCATAACACTAGATTGTAAATCTGAACCTATGGTTACTACAGCTACATCAAAATTTCTTATTCCAAGAGATCTTAAAGTATTTTCATCTGTAGCATCTGCTTGAACCGAATGAGTCACACTGTCAGATATATTTTGTACTGTTTCTTCATCTACGTCTATTGCTAAAACATCATTCCCCAGTGAATATAATGTTTTAGCTACTGAAGTTCCAAATCTACCCAATCCTATAACAACAAATTGTTTCTTTGTCATGATAACACTCCTTATCCAACTAATATCTTCTCTTCAGGATATTTTATTTTATTTGAATTTGCTCTCTTTGTTAAAGCTAGAAACACAGTAAGTGTACCTAATCTTCCACAATACATTGTAAATGAAACAATTACTTTTCCTGCAAAGGATAATTGAGTTGTAAGTCCTAATGACATACCTACTGTACCAAAGGCTGATGTTGCTTCATATATTATATACTCAAGCGATGCACTTGGCTCAGTTAAAGAAAGTAACATAATAACTGTTATTATTAACGCTAATCCGATTATAGTGATGGACAAAGACTTATAAACAGTATCTTTTACTATTCTCTTCTTATATATTTCAGTATCTTCTCTTCCTTTTACAATACTAAACACCGTCATAGCTAAAACCCCTGCAGTAGTTACTTTAATTCCTCCTGCAGTAGAGCCTGGTGCTCCACCTATAAACATTAAAATTATAGTTAAAAATATACCAGCATTAGTCATGTCGCTAGTAGAAATCGAGTTAAATCCAGCCGTTCTTGGAGTTACAGCTGCAAAAAATGAAGATAGGATTTTCCCCTTAAAGGACATGTTCTTCATAGTTCCAGGATTATTACTTTCAAATATAAACATAAGTATAGTTCCAATAATGATTAAAAAAGCAGTACCTGAAAGAGCTACTTTTGAATGAAGTGATAGTTTTCTTAATCCTTTATAATTATAAATTTCTTGCCATACATAAAACCCAAGACCACCTATTATTACAAGAATACCTATTGTTAGAATTATAACAGAATTTTCTCCATATATAGTTAAACTTCTATATTCACCTAAAATATCAAATCCCGCATTACAAAATGCAGAAATGGAATGAAAAACACTATAATATATTCCTTTTCCAAACCCAAACTCAGGTATAAATTGAGTTGATAATAATAATGCTCCTGCTAGCTGTATTGAAAATGTAAACATCAGCACATACCTAGCCATTTTTACTAATCCCTGGAGAGAAAATGAATTAAGTGCCTCTTGCATAACTAGTCTTTCTTTTAAAGTAATCCGTTTACCTAGTAAAAGCGCTATTAATGTTGCAAAGGACATAAATCCTAATCCACCTATTTCGATCAAAAACATTATTACAGTTTTACCAAAATAACTCCAATGAGTCCCTGTATCTACCGTTACAAGACCTGTTACGCAAGTAGCTGATGTTGAAATAAAAATACAATCTATAAATGGAGTCCTGCTCCTATCCTGCGTAGCTATAGGCAAATTTAATAAAATTGCTCCTATTAATATAACTGTTGCAAAACCTATTGCTAAAATTTGTACTGGAGTAAGCTTAAAGTACTTACCTACACTAACTTTCATTTTTAAGCACCTCATAATTACTATAATCTTATAGCATTAACAACTATTATAGCATTTGAATACAAATTGTCAAACTTATGTAAAATAATAATTTTAAATAAATAATTCCATAAAATTTAAAAAATGCAGCTTTTAAAGCTGCATTTTTTTATTAAGCATTAAGCTGTTTTTTTACTACTTCTACTAATTCTGCAAAAGCCTTTGGATCATTTATAGCTATTTCAGAAAGCATCTTTCTGTTTATATCTATTCCTGAAAGCTTCATTCCATTCATGAATCTTGAATATGAAAGACCATTCATTCTTGTTGCTGCATTAATTCTAGCTATCCATAGTTTTCTAAAGTCTCTTTTTCTTAACTTTCTTCCTACGTAAGCATTTCTTAATGCTCTTATAACTGATTCATTAGCAGTTTTGAATAACTTGCTTTTTGCTCCATAGTAACCTTTTGCAAGTTTTAATACTTTTTTATGATATTTACGAGCGTTCATAGCTCTTTTAACTCTTGCCATTTAATAAACCTCCTTTTAACGTACCTATTATAGGTATGGTAATAATTTCTTCATTACTTTTTCCTGTGTTTCAGATACATATCCTGTCTGTCTTAAGTTTCTTTTTGTTTTTGCGCTCTTTTTAGTTAGGATATGGCTCTTGAAAGCTTTAGCTCTCTTTAGTTTTCCTGTTCCTGTAAGCTTAAATCTCTTTGCAGCAGCTTTTTTTGATTTCATTTTTGGCATAATCTTTTCCTCCTCTCAATATCAAGCCCTTTTAGGAGCTAAAATCATTGTCATATTTTTTCCTTCTAATTTAGCTGGCTTTTCAACTATACACACATCTTCAAGTTTTGTCAAAAATAAATCTAATATTTTTTTACCTAGATGTGAGTAATCAGCTTCTCTGCCTCTAAATCTAACAGTTACTTTAACTTTATCTTCTGCAAGTAAAAATTTCCTTGCATTGTTAGCCTTAATTTCAATATCATGTTCCTCTATACTTGGGCTTAATCTAACTTCTTTAATGTTAACAACTTTTTGCTTTTTCTTAGCCTCTTTGTCCTTTTTAGCCTGCTCATAAATGAATTTTCCATAATTCATTATCCTACAAACAGGAGGTTTAGCAGTAGGAGATATCATTACTAAATCTAGTTCCTTCTCTTCTGCAATTTTTATAGCCTCAGAGGAACTCAATATTCCCAATTGGTCGCCATTATCGCCAATTACTCTTAGTTCTTTTTCCCTTATATCTTCATTCATAAGGTAATCTTTACTAATAACATTCACCTCCCAAGAGAAATAAACATCAAATAAATGATTATTGTATGTATTAAAAAAAGGACGGCAAATGCCGTCCTTTTATATGCAACAAAATAAAAATTGCTATCCATATAACCCTACTAGCGATGCTGTAAGGTGAGAAACGGCTGGTTTCTTCTTAACACAACAAATTTTACTATAATATTATCTACTTGTCAACAAGTTTTTTATAAAGTGCATCCTTCAGTTGATTTAGTTTTGATTTCTTCTTCTATCTTAGACATGAAATCATTCAATTCCATTGATCCTAAATCTCCGCCTCTTCTTGTTCTTAGGGCTATTTTTCCTGCTTGCATTTCCTTATCTCCTATTACAATCATATAAGGAATTTTTTGAAGCTGTGCTTCTCTTATTTTGTATCCTATTTTTTCATTTCTGTCATCTAATTCTACTCTTAATCCTTTTTCTTTAAGAGTTTCAACTATGTTTTTAGCATAGTCCTTTTGTGAATCTGTTATATTTAATACTCTAACCTGTACTGGCGCAAGCCAAGTTGGGAATGCTCCAGCATAGTTTTCTATAAGTATTCCTATAAATCTTTCTATACTTCCAAATACAACTCTATGAACCATAACTGGTCTATGTTTTTCTCCATCTGCTCCTACATAAGTTAAATCAAATCTTTCTGGCATTTGGAAATCAAGTTGTATAGTACCACACTGCCATGTTCTTCCTAAACAATCCTTTAAGTGAAAATCTATTTTAGGGCCATAGAATGCTCCATCCCCTTCATTTACCTTATAACTTAATCCTGCAGCATTTAAAGCTTCTACAAGTCCATTTGTAGCTGCTTCCCAATCTTCTTCACTACCCATTGAATCCTCTGGTCTTGTAGATAATTCAACAAAGTACTCAAAACCAAAGCTCTTATAAAATCCATCTATTAATTTAATTACATTTAATATTTCGTCCTTTATTTGCTCTCTAGTTAAAAATATATGAGCATCATCTTGAGTAAAGTATCTTACTCTCATAAGACCATGTAAAGCTCCAGATAGTTCATGTCTGTGAACCATTCCTAGTTCACCAAGTCTAAGTGGAAATTCCTTATAAGAATGCATTGCGCTCTTATAAACAAGTATTGATCCTGGACAATTCATTGGCTTTACAGCAAAATCTTCTCCATCTATTTGTGTAAAGTACATATTATCCTTATAATGATCCCAGTGACCTGACTGATGCCATAATTTTTCATTTAATATAATAGGAGTTCTTATTTCTTGATATCCTGCTTTAGTGTGTGTTTCTCTCCAGTAATTTTCAAGAAGATTTCTAACTACCATTCCCTTAGGATGGAAGAATGGGAATCCTGGGCCTTCTTCATGTAGGCTAAATAAGTCTAATTCCTTACCTAGTTTTCTATGATCTCTCTTTTTAGCTTCTTCTAACATATGTAGGTATTCTTCTAACTCACTCTTTTTAGTGAATGCTGTTCCGTATATTCTTTGAAGCATTTTATTTTTTTCGTCACCTCTCCAGTAAGCTCCTGCTACTGAAAGAAGTTTCATAGCCTTAACCTTTCCTGTGGATGGCACATGAGGACCTGCACATAGGTCTGTAAAATCTCCCTGCTTATAGAAAGATATAACCGCATTCTCTGGAAGATCTTGAATTAATTCAACCTTATATAATTCATTATTTTCTTTCATTAATTTTATAGCGTCTTCTCTTGAAAGTTCGAATTTTTCTAATGCATAATCTTCTTTTATTATATTTTGGATTTCCTTTTCTATCTTATCGAACATTTCTGGAGTAAAGGTAAAATCAGCATCAAAATCATAGTAAAAGCCTGTATCTATAGCAGGTCCTATTGCTAATTTTACTTCTGGGTAAAGTCTCTTCACTGCTTGAGCAAGTATATGTGAAGCAGTGTGTCTTAATGTTAATTTACCACCTTCATCTTCAAATGTTAGTATTTCAAGAGAGCAGTCATTATGTATTTCTGTCATTAACTCACTAGCCTCACCATTTATTTTTGCTCCTAATGCTTTTTTGTAAAGGGCAGGACTTATCTTCATAGCTACATCTGCTACTTTAGTTCCCTTTTCAACCTCTAAAACTTTTCCATCTTTTAAAGTTACCTTAATCATAATATCCTCCTTATTTAATTTAAATATATTTCAAAAAATAAAAAATCCTCCCATACACTGGGACGATTTATAACCGTGGTTCCACCCAAATTAATAATATATATAATACATTATCTTCTTTGAACCCTTAACGCAGGCAACGGTAATACTTACTAAATTTCAGTATACAGCTCTAAGGTGGTTTTCAACAACATCATTAAGAAAATCTTTCAGCCCGTGGATTTTCCTCTCTAGTAATAATTTAATTGCTTACTCTTCCTTTTCATTGCTTTTTTTAATTATATTATTAACATTAAATTCTGTCAATAAAAACTATGACTTTTACAACGGGCTTTTTCTTTTTATTTTATTGCACATCTTACACTCACTACAAAACTCCACCTTTTGAAGGAACACCTTACTTATGGTATTTATTATTTCTTGATTAAAAGAATTTTCTGAACAATGTATAACTATTTTTTCTGGACAATAAGTTATTAAATTACTTATAAGCATATCTTCAAAATTTACACCATTTAAAACTTCAGTACTTATTTTACTTTTATGTATATCATCCATAAAACTTTCTGTTATATCTTTACCATCTTTATCTCTAAGTATATATCTTCCCTCTATATCTATAATTATATTCAATTCATCTATTCTGCTTTCCTGTATATTTACAAAGTACTGAAGTAACTTTATAAATTCATCATATTCCTTTTCAACCATATGTTCTTCTACTATTTTTTCAAGTATACCTTCTAAGTATATCTCTAATTCTTTCATCCTAAACATTACAAACCCATTTATATTTATTTCCTTATTTTCTTTTACACAATCTATTATCTTATCTATCATTTCATTTTTTCTATTTAAATAAAATATATTCTTATCATCTATTAAAAAATTCTCATTATTAAATATCTCTACACTTTTATTTTTTATTTCTATTATTTCTTCATCAGTAAGAAAAAAATAATTATCTGCTAAAAAATCCACAAGATTTTTTTTAAAAAATTCTTTTACAACTTCCCTATATAATATATTAGCTATATATAAATTAAAAATTTGAAAGTATTTTTCGTTAAACTTTTCCTTAGCAAAATATATTTTAAGAAAGTGAGTGCTCTCATGTATGCTTTCCCATATTCCAACTTCTATTTCTTTATTTTTGAAATATTCTTTCAAGCTATTAACACTATCTATAATATCTTCTATTTCATTTTCATATACCAATGTAAAGTGCTCCATACTATTCTCACTCCTTTCTAGGATAGTATATGTGAAATTTAGAAGTGTATACATAGCATGCTTGAACATATTTCCCAGGAAATTTGACAAAAATAGCATAACTAATTTAATATGTAATATGGGTGAGAAATATGAAATATGCATTAGTAGATTATAGAATAAATCCTGTAGAAAAAAGTAATTTAGAAGAACTAGGATGCAAAGTATTAACTTGTCCTCCTTATAAAAAACTATATGCCGCTGTATGCGGTCATCCCGATATGCTTATTCATATAATAGATAAGGAAAGCATATTAGTACATAAAGATATGCCTACTGATTTTGTCGAATTGCTGAAATCCTTAAATTTCAATGTATTGAAATCTAACTCATCAATTTCTGATAAATACCCTTACGATATTACACTAAATGCGGTTAACTTATCAAAATTATTTATGCATTACTTAAAATACACAGATGAAGCATTACTTAATGAAATAAAAAACAAAACCTTAATAAATGTAAAACAGGGTTACACTAAATGCTCCACTGCTATAGTTTCTGAAGGAGCGCTAATAACTAGTGATAAAAGCATAGCTAACTCTCTTAAGACCACCGACATTGATGTACTTTTATTACCTCCAGGTGATATTGAACTTCCTGGACTTGATTATGGCTTTATAGGAGGATGTTGTGGCAAAATAGATGATAATACTGTAGCCTTTTATGGTGACTTGTCTCATTACGCTTATGGCAAAGAAGTTCTATCATTTCTAGAAAAATATAATGTAAAACCTGTTTATTTAAGAAATGGAAAACTTATTGATAGAGGAAGCATCTTTGTAGTTGAGTGCCACTCACATGGCAAGTGGCAAGTTACAGATTAACAATATGCTTATAATTTGCCACTTGCCACGTGGGTGGCACAAAAAAAAGCTTCTAGAAATTCTAGAAGCTTTTCGCTATGGAGGCGCCACCCAGATTTGAACTGGGGATAAAGGTTTTGCAGACCTCTGCCTTACCACTTGGCTATAGCGCCATATAAAATTGGAGCGGAAGACGAGATTCGAACTCGCGACGTTCACCTTGGCAAGGTGACGCTCTACCACTGAGCCACTCCCGCATTGTGGTGGCTGGACCAGGAATCGAACCAGGGACACGAGGATTTTCAGTCCTCTGCTCTACCGACTGAGCTATCCAGCCATTTGGCGACCCAGAAGGGACTCGAACCCTCGACCTCCGGCGTGACAGGCCGGCACTCTAACCAACTGAGCCACTGGGCCGCAGTATCATGGTGGGAACAACAGGGATCGAACCTGTGACCCTCTGCTTGTAAGGCAGATGCTCTCCCAGCTGAGCTATGCTCCCATAAATACTTGCGTGTCGTTTAAGACAATTATTATTATATAAGCTGATATGACTTTTGTCAACAAATAAAATTCAAAAAGTTATATTTTTTACTAATATTTTTTTATTATCCAGTAACCAGTGGCTTGTATTTGTAATTTATGAAGCATCTATAACTGATTACTGGTTACTGATTGCTATTTTTCTCTAATATCCACAAAAAATTCAGTGTTGTGTATACTTGCCTCTTGTAATGTATGCATATCATTCATTACACATAGAGCAGATTCTATTATTAAAAACTCTATAGGACATCCTGAACCTTCTCCTAATCTCATATCTAAACCTAAATTTGCTTTAAGACCTATTTCATTCATTACACAAGTTGCACCTGGTTCTACTGGAATATGAGATGGAAACATAAAATCTTTTACATTGGGATTTAACTTATAAGCGCATAATGCGGCTGCTGAAGATATAACCCCATCTATTACAATAGGTACTCTATTTTTAGCTGCTGATAAAAAACAACCGCATAATCCAGCTATATCAAAGCCGCCTACTTTTGCTAAAACATCTATGGCATCACTTTTATCAGGATTATTCAATCCAATAGCCTTTTTTATTACATTTTTTTTGTTTATAAATTGTTCTTCTGTAAGTCCAGCACCTTTACCTACTATTAAGTCAGAATCTATTCCAGAAAGCACACTTATAACTGCTGCACTAGTAGCAGTATTACCCATTCCTGCCTCTCCAGTACCAAATAAATCATACCCCTCACTTACGTACTTATCTACTATCTCTATTCCTACTTCAATGGCTTTTATAGCTTCTTCCCTTGACATAGCGGCTTCCTTTGCCATATTTTTAGTTCCGTAAGCTATTTTTTTATTTATTATGTTAGGATTATTAAAGTTTGCATTTACGCCTATATCTACTACGCACACATCTGCTTTAGTATAATTAGATAAAACTCCTATGCCTGTAATACCTTTAGTATAATTATCTGTAATAATAGCTGTAAGCTCCTGAGGGCACGCACTAACTCCTTCTGCTAATACTCCATTATCAGCACTCATAACTATAGTTACTTTTTTATTTATTTTATTTTTAACTTTCCCAGTTATACCTGATATCTTTACAGCTATTTCTTCTAATTGACCTAAACTTCCTATAGGTTTACTAAGGCTATCCATTCTTTTCCAAGCATCTTTTATTGCCTCATCATTAGCTGGTAAAATACTTTGCAATGTTTCTTTTAATAATTCCATTTCCCATTCCTCCTAAAATTTAAAAATAATAAATTACTTTTTATAATACTAATAGCACTTATTTTCAAGACCTCAAATCTTAATGGATTTTAAATACAAAAACAAATAAGAATCACCCTAAATCAACAGGGAAATTCTTATTTTAAATATGTAATACTTATTAATATAATGGTTTAAATAACTTAAGTATGTTATATCATTAAAAAATAAAATCCCTTGCAAAAGCAAGGGAATACATATACAAAGTAAGCTTATATCTTCCCTCCGAAGCATTGTAGCAATGTATTTCAGGCAGTTCTCCTGGCTTAAGTTTCTTCCTCCTCCCTCCTTCCTAGAAATATCTAGTGGATAAACGGGATTTGTCAACTCTTACAGTAGCGGGGGCTGCAGTGGCTTCTTACCACTTTCTCTTTTAAACTATATCAGCACCTAAAATAATCATATTAAATTTTTACTAACTATGCATGATTTATAGAAATTTATAATTTCATTATAAATGAACTCATTTCAAGCTATTGAGATATTTCATAATAAAATTATAGTACATCTCTTTGTTAATTACAATGTATTTTAATGGTTATTAACTCATGCTTAATTCTTGCTTCCTGACTTTTTTAAAATTTCTCCTATTTGTTCATTAGTAAATTTATAACTTGTATTGCAAAAGTGACACTTTAATTCCTCAGTTTTCTTTTCATTATATAATTCAGTGAGTTCTTTTTCTCCTATGCTCATAAATACTCTTTCTACCTTGTCTCTTGTACAATCACACTGATATTTTGGAGTCATATTATCTAATATTTTTAAATCCATATCTTCAAATATAAACTGAAGTATTTCTTCAATACTCATTCCTTGTACTATATAATCAGTTACAGATTTCATATCCTGAAGCCTATAAGTGACTAAATCAGCCGCTAATTCATTTGCTCCCGGCATCATTTGAATAATAAACCCACCTGCGGCCTTAACACTTAAGTCAGTATCTACAAGAACTCCAAGTCCAACAGCAGAAGGAGTCTGCTCGGAAACAGTAAAATAATACGCAAGATCATCCCCTACTTCTCCTGAATAAATAGGTATCTGACCAACATAAGGCTCTCTAAGTCCCATATCTTTTATAACGGTAACCTTGCCATTTATGCCTATAGCTCCTCCAACATCAAGCTTTCCTTTACTATTAGCAGGTAAATCCACCTTAGGATTTCCTATATATCCCTTCACGCTTGCATCAGGATAAGCAGTAACAAGAACACCCTTTGCCTCTCCGCCTCCAGACATTTGAATAGTTAAAGAATCCTTCTCTGATTTTAACATTGCACCCATTAATGTTCCTGCGGTAAGCATTCTTCCTAATGCAGCTGCTGCTGTAGGAGCACATTCATGAATTTTTACTCCTTCATTCACAAGTTCTGTAGTAATAGCTGCAATAATTCTTATGTCACCATTACTTGCAATAGCTCTAACTAATTTATCACTCATTTTATTTCCTCCTGATTTCCTATTTTGTGAGTACATACACTATTCTTTCACTTGTAGAAGATATATCCTCATGCTCATAATTATCTAGTACCTTTGCCATTTTAAATCCAGCTTTAATAATAAGTTCTTCTAGTTCCGTCTCAGTGTATGCTCTTTCTGTATGATGTTCATCAAATCTTCTATAAAGCTCTCCTTCCTTTAAAAAGAAAGTCAAGTACATGTCCACTATATTATCTTCAAAAACATTTTCCCAAGTATAATACACGTTTTCTTCATCATAAGTAAATATATTATTTCCTAATATATTAGAAAGTTTATGATATGAATTTATATCAAATATAAAAATACCTTCATCCTTTAAATGCTTATGTACACCCTTAAAATAATTAAATATTTCTTCGTTTTCTATTAAATAATTAGTAGAATCTAAGCAGCATGTTATAAGATCAAATTGCTTATTTAGCTCCAATTCACTTATATCTTGACATACAAACTTTCCCTTTATCCCCTTATCTCTAAGCTTATTTTCAGCTTCAGTAAGCATATCATCTGATAAATCAACTGCCCAAGTATTTAAGAAACTCTTTGCTATATGTTCTGTTAAATTTCCAGTTCCACAAGCCAAGTCTAAATACTCCCTTTTGGACACATTAAACTCATTACATAAATCCAATATAATATTTGCCCATTTTAAATAATCCACATCACCTTTGATGAGATTGTCATAAATATGAGCAAATTCTTTGTAACACTCCATAACCGTTCCCCTTTATCCAATATAAATCAGCACATCTCATTTCAATGAGATGTTTCCTTATAAATTTATATTATAAATTATTTTTTTGCAAGTCAATATTTTTAGGAATATTCATTTGCTTTTTTCTTCTAGTCATTATTCCACCTATTCTTCCAGTTTCCTCTGACGTTAAGCTGCTCCATCCATATTTCTCTACCTTATCTATCAAACCCAATTCATCAGCAATTTCGTATTTAATTTGTTCTCTAAGCTTTTCCGCTTCAGTAAGTTCTCTATTTGATTTTAATTTAGCCTTAATAACCTTTTTAAGTGGTGTTTTTCCCATAATAATCCCCTCCGTAAAAAAATTAATTACGTTATTTAATAGTTTTTACAGATGAGGATATATTTATTCAATTTTTCAAATCAAAATCCAATCTCTATTTAAGAAAATAATTAAGCCAAAAATCCAAAATAAAACCCCAAAACCAGCCATTACACTGATTTCAGGGCATTATTAAATACTATTTATCTTCAAATAGATGGCATGCTACAAAGTGATCTTTTTCAACCTCTTTAAATACAGGTGAAACTTCACTGCATACAGGCTTTGCATATTTACATCTTGGTGCAAATCTGCATCCTGGTTTTGGATTTATAGGACTTGGAACGTCTCCTTCAAGCATTATTCTACTTCTGCTTTGTTCAACTTCTGGATCAGGAATTGGAATAGCAGATAAAAGCGCTTGAGTATATGGATGTAATGGCTTCGCATATAAGTGTTCACTTGAAGCAAGCTCTACCATAGTGCCAAGGTACATAACTCCAACTCTATCAGATATATGCTTTACCATTGAAAGATCATGAGCAATAAATAAGTAAGTAAGTCCAAGTTCATTTTGTAATTTTATAAGTAAATTTACAACCTGAGCTTGAATAGAAACGTCAAGTGCTGAAATTGGCTCATCACACACAATAAACTTTGGTTCAACAGCCAATGCTCTTGCTATACCTATTCTCTGTCTTTGTCCTCCTGAAAACTCATGAGGAAATCTCGATGCATGTTCCTTATTTAAACCTACTAATTGTAAAAGCTCATATATTCTATTAGTTCTTTCTTTTCCCTTATGAATGCCATGTATATCTATTCCTTCTGCAATGATATCTCCTACTGTCATTCTTGGATCTAGTGATGCATAAGGATCCTGGAAAATTATTTGTGCATTTTTAGTATATTCTTTTTTCGCTTTACCCTTTAACTTGTGTATATCGGTGCCTTCAAATAAAACTTCTCCATCTGTAGCTCCATATAAGCCAAGTACTGTTCTTCCACAAGTTGTTTTACCACAACCTGATTCTCCAACTAATCCTAAGGTTTCTCCCTTTTTTATATTAAAACTTACATCATCTACAGCCTTTAAAGTAGCATTTTTCCCAACTTTAAAATATTTTTTAAGATTTTTAACCTGAATTAAAACTTCTTTTTCCACCTATATTGCACCTCCCTCAAATTTTGGAGTCTCAACCTTTGGTGCAAGAGGATGCTGTAACCAACATTGTACTTCATGAGTTTCTGAAAGTTTTGTTACTTCAGGCATTTCTTCATTACAAATTTCCATACAATAAGCACATCTTGATGCAAAAGGACATCCTACTGGAGGTTTTAATAAATCTGGAGGAGTTCCTGGTATGGAATATAACTCATTTTTATGTTTTGTATCAAGTCTTGGTACTGATTGTAAAAGCGCCCAAGTATACGGATGCTTTGAATTATAAAATAATTCTTCTCTAGTACCTCTTTCAATTATCATACCTGCATACATAACCTGAATTTTAGTTGCTACACCAGCAACTACCCCTAAGTCATGAGTTATAAGTATAACCGCTGTACCAAGCTTATCCTGAAGTTCTCTTATAAGATCCATTATCTGAGCCTGAATTGTAACATCTAGCGCAGTAGTAGGTTCATCAGCTATTAGAACTTTTGGATTACAAGCAAGTGCCATAGCAATCATTGCTCTTTGTCTCATACCACCTGAAAATTCATGTGGATATTGACTTACTCTTTTATCTGCATTTGGTATATTAACTAATTTAAGCATTTTTACAGCTTCATCTAATGCTTCTTTTTTATTCATTCCTCTATGAATAATTAAGTTTTCAGCTATTTGATCTCCTATTTTCATTGTAGGATTTAAGGATGTCATAGCATCCTGGAAAATCATACTAATATCTTCTCCTCTTAAATCCCTAAGCTCTTTATCAGACATCTTTAAAACATCTTTTCCATCAAATAGTATTTGTGAACCTTCTTTTATATCTCCTGGAGGAGTAGGTATTAATCTCATTATGGATTTAGAAGTTACTGACTTACCACAACCAGATTCTCCAACTATAGCTAAGGTCTCTCCCTTATCTACATGAAAAGATACTCCTCTAACGGATTGCACTTCACCTGCATAAGTGTGAAATGTAACTTTCAAATCTTTAACTTCAAGCAAATGTGACATAATTATCTCCTCCTTTACTGACGAAGTTTAGGATCTAGAGCATCTCTTAATCCATCACCAAGTAAGTTAAATGCTAACATTGTTAATGAAATAGCTAGTGCTGGGAAAATTAATTGATATGGATAAAAATCCATAACTGCTTGTCCGAAAGAAGTCATTGCGCCCCAGCTAGTTTCAGGAGGCTGTATTCCCAGTCCTATGAAACTTAAAAATGCCTCAGCAAATATAAATGATGGAATATCAAAAGTCATATAAACAATTATTACTCCAATAGTGTTTGGTATTAAATGTTTAAGTATTACTCTTTTAGGGTCTGCTCCCAATGCCTGAGCTGCAAGTACATACTCTGATTGCTTAAGCTGCATAACCTGTCCTCTAACCATACGAGCCATACTTGTCCAACCGGTAATGCATAGTGCAATTAAAAGAGACATCATACCTTTGCCCATAAATATGGATAGTATTATAACTATTAGCATATACGGTATACTTATAAGTATTTCTACAATTCTCATCATTATATCATCTACTTTTCCTCCAAAGTATCCACTAATACCTCCATATATACAACCTATAACTACTTCAATTATCGTTCCTATTATACCTATAGTGATAGAAACTCTACCACCAATCCAAAGTCTTGAAAATAAATCTCTTCCTAAATTATCTGTTCCAAACCAATATTCACTGTTTGGTGAAAGATTCATTTTGTCTGTATTTTGAACAGAATAATCATGTGGTGATATCAATGGACCGATTATACACATAAGCATTATAATTCCCAATAACACCATAGAAAACATAGCAACCTTATTTTGTTTTAATCTTCTCCATGCGTCCTGCCAGTAGGTCAAATTAGGTCTTACTATAACATTAGCATTTTCTGCATCATAGCCCAAAACCTTAAACTTTTCTTTATTTAAATTTACCATTACACCTTTGACCTCCTATCTTTTCCCACCAGTAAGTCTTATTCTTGGATCTATTATTGTATATAATATATCAACTATTAACAGTGAAATTATATATAGAGCAGAATAGAAAATTGTAAGTCCCATAATTACGTTATAATCATTAGTCATAATAGCATCTATCATCGAGTTTCCAAGCCCAGGAATGCTAAATATTCTCTCTATTACTATGGAACCTGTAATAACTGCTGCTACCTGTGGTCCAAGTATAGTAATAACAGGTAATATTGCATTTCTTATAACATGTTTCCATGCTATAGCCACTTTAGATACACCCTTAGATTCTGCTGTTAATATGTAATCTTGCCCCACAACATCTAAAACAGAAGTTCTCATATATCTTGCATAAGTTGCTAAGCTTGAAAAAGATAATGCTATAGTTGGAAGTATAGTGTATTTAAATCCACTTAAATATTCTCCAGCCGCAAACCATCCTGCACTAGGTAAGCCCAATTTCCCACCTACTGCCTTTTGAAGTAACGCAGCCAAAACAAAGCTTGGTATAGAAACTCCAAGTATTGCAAGGAATATTACTGAGTAGTCCACCTTTGTATTTCTTCTAAATGCAGCTATTATACCAAGTATTATACCTATAGTTAATCCTAAAGTTATTGCCTGTAATCCAAGCTTTAATGAATTAGGGAACTTGTCCTTAATTATTTGCTGCACACTATATCCAGGAGTTATAAAGGAATCACCTAGTTCTCCTTGTGTTAAATTTTTTAAATAAATAACATACCTAGTAGTAAGGGGTTTATTAAGTCCATACTTTTCCTTTATTATTTCCTGAGTCTCTGGTGGAAGCTTTTGAGCTTGAACCATTACAGGGTCCCCAGGGATAGAATTCATTAAAAAGAACGTTATTGTAGTTATTACCCATAAAGTTATTAACATATATCCTAATCTTTTTAATATATATTTTATCATTTATATCCTCCTTCCTTCATTTCCAGTTATAATTTATATGATCACTGGAACCTCCAAATTCCATATGTTTTTTTCAGCTCCATAATATGACATTTTATCCTCAACATACAAATACTACAACAAGGCCATACAAACCCCATTGTAGTATTCATACTTTTATTTACATTATTTCCCTTCAGAATAAACCCATTTTAATTCATATGTTGCTCCAAATGCTGGATGTTGAAGTCCTTTTACATTATTTTGAAAGAAGTTTCTTCTATCTTTATAGAATATAGGAGCTATACCTGCCTCTTCATTAACAAGTAATTTTTCAGCTTGTGTAAATAATTCTAATCTCTTAGTATTATCAGTTTCATTTAAAATCTTTTTATATAATTCTTCATATTTATCACTACTATATTTTCCATAGTTATTTCCGTGGCCCTTTGTGAATATTCCTATAAATGAATCTGGATCATTGTAATCCGCACCCCATCCAGACATAGCAATTTCAAAGTTACCATCATGTGCTTTCTTTACAGAATCCGCAAAGCTTGCTGCTGAATCAAGCTGTACATTAACACCTATTTTTGACTGCCATTGATTTTGGAAGAACTCAGCTGACTGCTTATCAAAGGCACTGCTGTCCTGTGGAAGATATTTTACAGTGTGTTTTGATGGATTTGGGTCTAACCCAAGTTCCTTTAATCCTTCTACAAATAATGCTTTAGGATCTTTCTTCTGATCTAGTAATTCCTTTAATGGTTCTTGAACTTTATCTCTATATACTACATCTCCACACTTAACTATTGTTGGTACAAGCCCTTCAGAAACAAATCCTCTCTTATAAATCTTGTTAACATAAGTTTCTCTATCTATAGCAAGTGAGAAAGCTAGTCTAATCTTAGGATTTGTTAAAAGCTTATTCTTTCCAGTTTGGTTAAATATCATATAGAAAGAAACTGGATCTGCTTGCTCTATACCAGAAACTTTACCTGCCTTTACATCATTTTTAAGTTTTTCAATATATTCACCAGTAACAGCTACTGCATCTATTTCTTTATTCATAAGCATCTGGTATCTTGTTTGCATTTCTTTTATAACTGATAAGTTAACTTCATCTGTTTTAACAGCATCTTTATCATAATACTTATCATTTTTCTTTAATGTTAATTTAGCACCCTTTTGCCATGCAGTAATTGTATATGGTCCACAGTAAACCATCTTAGTTGGATCTGTACCATATTTATCCCCTTGAGCTTTTGCTATATCTTCTCTAACAGGTGCAAGTAATGGGAATGCTATCATTTCCTCAAAAAATGGTATTGGTCTTTCAAGTTCTACCACAAAAGTCTTGTCATCTTTAGCCTTTAGTCCAAGATCTTCTGCTTTAGCTTTTCCTGCTGTGAAGTTCTTTGCATTCTTAACGCCGTTTAAGAAATCAACATATACTGATTTGGTATTCGGATCTAATATTCTTGTCCATCCATACACATAATCCTTAGCTGTAACCGGCTTTCCATCTGACCAATTATAATCTCTTAGTTTAAAAGTGTACGTTTTCTTATCTGCTGAAACTTCCCAGCTTTCAGCTCCAGCTTTTTCAACTTTTCCATTATTAGTTCTTGCAAGTCCTTCAAAGGCAGCACCTACTGCTGTAAATGATGCCGTATCTGATGCTCGGCCAGGATCTAAAGTTTTAATATCTGCAAGCTCAAAAGTCATAACCTTTGGCTTACCTTCTCCGCCTGCTGACTTTTTGTCTCCACCACCGCATCCAACAAATGTTGTAAGTGTAAGCGCAGCAGTTAAGATAAGTGCTAGTATCTTGTTTCTTTTCACTATAAACTCCCCCTTTATAATTACTTATAGTTTTGTATAATTAAAAAATTATATTGTTAACCTTTACTTTAAGATGTTTTCTATAGATTGTAAAAATCTATGATCTCCTATAAATTAAATATTTCAATTAATTACTAAAATAATCATTTATAAACTTTACTTTATTCCAAATATTCTCAATTTAACTTTATGTACTGACCAAGTCATATTTTTATATAAATACAAGATAAAAATATAAGTCTTGCAATAATTACATCTTTGTTCTTTTATTTGTTACGTTTTTATTACATTATTTTAAATATAGTATCACAGTTTTTTCCTAGTGTCAATCAGATGGCTTCCTACGACAATCACAAACCCCTTATATTAATTCATTTCAATGAATATAAATTCATCAAAGTTTTCTTACTAATGAATGATGTTATTCTTTTTTATTTAGCAATCTTCTTATTTATTGCTTTTAATATTATTGATAAAAAATTATACAGAGTATTTCATTTATATGTTTATTCATTATATAATATAATAATATAAGCATCTGAATATAATTGAGATGTAATTATTTTTAGGGAGGGACTTTTATGAATTATAATGTTGCAGTAGTTGGTTGTACTGGAATGGTTGGCAGAAAATTTTTAGAAATACTTGCAGAGAGACATTTTCCTATAGCAGAGTTGTATTTATTTGCTTCTGCTAGATCTGCAGGAAAAAAACTTTCCTTCGAAGGAAAAGAATATACAGTGGAAGAGTTAAAGGAAGATAATATAAAGAATAAAAAAATTGACTTTGCATTATTTTCAGCTGGTGGAGATACGAGCAAAAGCTTTGCTCCTATTTTCGCAAATTATGGAGCTGTGGTTATAGATAACAGCAGTGCTTGGAGAATGGATCCTAATGTACCACTTGTAGTACCTGAAGTAAATCCAGAGGATATTAAAAAGCATAAAGGCATTATTGCTAACCCTAATTGTTCTACTATACAAGCGGTAGTAGCTTTAAAACCTCTATATGATGCCTATGGAATTAAGAGAATAGTTTATTCCACTTATCAGGCTGTATCTGGTGCAGGTATGAATGGATATAATGATTTAATGGAAGGCTATAAGGGAGAGACTCCTAAAAAGTTCCCTTATGCTATAGCAGGTAATCTTCTTCCTCACATTGATTCATTTTTAGAAGATGGATATACAAAAGAAGAAATTAAAATGGTAAACGAAACAAGAAAGATACTTCATGATGATAATTTAAAAATAACCGCTACTACTGTTAGGGTGCCTGTTTTAAATAGTCATAGTGAAAGTATAAACGTTGAACTATCAAAAGACTTTGATATTAAAGAAGTATTTGAACTATTTAAAACTTCTAAAGGAATCATACTTGAAGATGATGTGGCAAACTTAGTATACCCTATGCCCCTAAATTCATCAGGAAAAGACGAAGTATATGTAGGAAGAATAAGAAGAGATTTCAGCTTAGATTCTGGATTAAATTTATGGGTAGTTGCTGACAATATAAGGAAAGGCGCTGCATTAAATGCAATTCAAATTGCAGAGTATATGATTAGTGAATAATTTAAGTTATTAATTCAGATTTTTGGAGGTAAATTATGAGTATATTCAAAGGATCTGGAGTAGCCATAATTACTCCTTTCGATGAAAATGGTGTTGATTTTAATAAGCTTGAAGAACTTATAGAATGGCATATTTCAAATAATACTGATGCAATAATAATATGTGGTACTACAGGTGAAGCTTCTACCATGAGTGAAACTGAAAGAAAGGAAACTATTAAGTTTACTGTAGATAAAGTTGATGGAAGAATTCCTGTGATTGCAGGTACCGGTAGTAATAATACTAAAGCCACTATAGAATATAGTAAGTGGGCAGAAAGTATTGGAGTAGATGCTCTTCTTTTAATTACCCCTTACTATAATAAGACTACTCAAAAGGGACTTTTAGAACACTTTAAAGAAATAGATAAAAATGTAAATACTCCTATTGTGCTTTATAATGTACCAGCTAGAACTGGGATGAATATAGCACCTTCTACTTTAGTAAATATATGCACTGAGTGCAAAAATGTGGTTGCAATTAAAGAAGCTAGTGGTAACATCAGTCAAATAGCTGAAATAAAAGCTCTTTTAAGAGACAAGATGGATATATATTCAGGAAATGATGATCAAATAATTCCTATAATGTCTTTAGGAGGCATTGGAGTAATATCTGTAGTTGCAAATATACTTCCAAAAGAAATGCATGATATGTGTAAGTATTATATGGAAGGAAAACTTGAAGAAGCTTTAAAAATTCAATTGGATACTTTAGCTTTGACAAATGCTTTATTTATTGAAACCAATCCTATACCTGTAAAAACAGCAATGAATGTATTAGGTTTGTCTGTAGGTGATTTAAGACTTCCTCTTTGCTCTATGAACGAAAATAACCTTGCTGTATTAAAAAATGAATTGAAGGCTTATGGATTATTAAAATAGCCCTAGGAGGATATAATGGTTAAAATACTGTTAAATGGATGTAATGGAAGAATGGGCCAAATGATATCTCATACTTCCTTATCATTTAATAATTTAGAAATAGTTGCAGGAGTAGATATAAATACCTCTGTAAATTCATCTTATCCCATTTTTTCAAAATTAGAAGATTGTGATGTAGAATTTGACGTAGTTTTAGATTTTTCTTCCGTCAAATCTTTAGATAGCTTATTGAGTTTTTGTATACCAAAAAATCTTCCTTTAGTACTTTGCACTACAGGATATACACAAGAACAACTTGAAGAAATAAAAAAAGCTTCTGAAAAAATACCTGTATTTAAATCTGCAAATATGTCTATTGGAATAAATATAGTGAACAATATACTAAAGCAAATTTCCTCAAAGCTTTTTAAAGACTTTGATATAGAAATAATAGAAAAACACCATAATCAAAAATTAGATTCCCCTAGCGGAACTGCATTATTACTTGCAAACTCCATAAAAGACAGCATACAAGAAGAAACTGAATTTGTTTATGGAAGAGAAGGAATTGCCAAAAGAGAGAAAAAAGAAATAGGAATTCATGCAGTCAGAGGTGGTTCTATCGTTGGAGATCATGATGTAGTTTTTGCAGGTAGTGGTGAAATAATTGAGATAAGACACTCTGCTATATCAAGAGAAGTATTTGCTGTAGGCGCCTTAAGAGCCTCAGAATATATGTATAAAAAAGCTCCAGGAATGTATGATATGGATGACGTGTTAAAATAAGAATTACTAGTTCATAATCTAGAGTTTTTGTTATATAAAGTAACTAATAATGTATCTTAGTTACTTTTCAATAGTGAATAATTTATAATTGAGGAGGGAATTTCATCTTTATGAAATTCCCTCCTTAGTTATAAATTACAGAAATTCAACTTACTAGATTTCTTCTCACAGTAGGTTTAGGCTATATTTTTAATTGTTGAATTATAGTATGAGATTTGCATCGTAGAAAGTATTGAACAAGCGTTAGAAGCTCTTTATTTTTGACTTTAAAATACCGTTAAGAACTTTCTATTGTCTGAGCGACAGAGAGTTTAGAAAGTTTAGGGATTTTAAAATGAAAAATATTAGAGATTCTTTGCGAAATGAACAGCATTCCTAGATACAAATCTCATACTAAAGTTTCAACATTATCTTAAAACATCACATTTTTAAGCCACTCTTCCATTCTATCAAGCGCTTCTTCTAATTGTTCCATGCTGTATGCATAAGATATTCTAAAATAGCCCTCTCCCCCTGCTCCAAAAGCAGAACCTGGCACTGCTGCAACCTTTGCTTCAACTAAAAGTTTTTCACAAAACTCTTCACTTTTCACATTAAACTTTTCAATAGATGGAAATATATAAAAAGCTCCCTTTGGTAAGTTTACCTTAAAATTCATACTTTTAAGTCTTTCATATACATAATCTCTTCTCTTTATAAATTCATTTTTCATGCATTCTACATCTTCAAGACAATTTTTAAGACCCTCTAGCGCTGCCCATTGAGATATAGATGGTGCACAGCTCATATTATATTGATGTACTTTCAATATATGTTTCATATACTGTTCTTCAGCACATACATATCCAATTCTAAGCCCAGTCATTGAAAACATTTTAGAAAATCCACTTATAAATATCACTTTATGTTTTATATCTTTAAACTGAGCTACTGAATAGTATTTATCAAAGCATAAAGAACTATATATCTCATCTGTTATTGCTAAAATTTCATTATCTTTAATTATAGAATATAAATTCTCTGCATCTTCCTTAGTTAATATGCCTCCTGTTGGATTTGATGGAAAGGATATTACTATTACCTTTGGTTTTTCCTTTTCTACAACTTTTCTTATTTCATCTATATTTAATGTAAAATCATCATTTAAATTATAAGGTATAGACGAAGCACCCAAAAGCCTGGCACAACTTTCATACGCAGGATATCCAGGCGTTGGAACTAATATCTTATCGCCAGGATTTAATATTGCTGTAAAAGTATCAAATATAGCTTCACTTCCACCTGCCGTTATGCAAATTTCTTCTGGAGTATAATTTATATGAAGCTTACTTAAATAATTTGATATTTCGTCACGTAATTCCAATATTCCCATATTCGAAGTATATGTGGTTTTATTATCCTCTATAGCCTTTATCATAGCTGCTTTTACCCTTTCAGGTACTGGGAAATCCGGTTGACCTAATGTTAATGATATAACCCCTGAATATTCACTAACCTTGTTAAAAAACTTTCTTATACCTGAAATCTCAATATTTTTCACATAACTTGACACATATTGTTCTTCTAAATTAAATTTTTCCATAGTTAAGCCCCCTTTATTTACTTATAGTACCCGTCAATAGAAATATAAACTTTTTGAACAGGTGGTTTTGATGATAACGGATAATCCTTTAATCTTCCACCAACAGAAGTTGAATGTTGGCATATTAAATAATCTTCTACATATCCATTCGAATTGTATACATAATCTGAAACAATCATACTATGATAGGTTTGGGGATAATTCCCTCCTAACTGTACTATATCTCCAGGCATCATATCTGCTAAGTCAGCAAAGTGTGCCTTTAACCCATAGCCTTTATTGTATTGAACATAATAATTAAACTGCTTAGCCCCAGTCCAAGGCGCTACCCTCTTGTTATTTGAATACCAATACCACTTAACAAACTCAGAAGTTCCGTAGAAATCAAAAGGAATTCCTCCTGCGTATATGCATTGAGAAGTAAAATTAGTACAATCTCCACCATATCCTTTTGATTCATAGTTTCCCCATTTAGGATTTAACTTAAGTGCCCACATTCTTGCATAGTTTACTGCAGCTATCCTATTATAATTATATAACTTTTCATTACCAACTTTATTTTGTGCTAACGCCGTTTCATCTCTGAAGCTAACACTTCTTGCATTTTGAGATTGAAGATAATTATTATAATTTTGTTTTAATAGAATTTCTTTTGCTTCTTCTAAAGAAGTATACTTATTATAATTCATTATAATATTTTTGTAATAATCCTTGTAAATATCTTTTATTATATACCATTTATCTTTAAATTTTTCTAAATAAATTTTGTGTCTTAAATTGCTCATTTGAGATTTTATATTAGATGAAGATTTAAAATAAACATCATGATTTTCATCTAATACCACTATAGCTTTGTTATCATTAGTATTTAAGCTTATATAGTCAAGATAATAGTTATACTTAGAAAATCTAAGATCATACTTTTGTAACTTTCTATGATTCATATGCACTTCTAAAGCTGCTATTTCAAATGCATAGTATTTTTTATATCTTTCATCATTTGATAAAAAGAACTCTCCTATATCTTCTCTTAATTTCAATTCTCCTATACTTTTGTACTTAATATCAAAGTAATTTTCAATTGTCTTAAAGATATCCGATTTTCCCATAAAAACTCCCTTTATACAAGTATTATTTAATTATTATTATTAATAATAGTTATTATACAAAACTTATATTATTAAGGTTTGTTTAAATTAATATAGATTATTTATTAATTATTAAAATTATACTATAATATAATAAATTTATGTATTATATTATAATAATACTATTATCATTTAAAAATTTGTCAAAGGAGGCTTTATTATGAATTATGATTTTACCAATCCATACGAAATAGCTAAATATATAAAAGAGGCAAAAAAATCTACTCCTTTTAAAGTTTATGTAGATGGGGATTTATCTGAAACAAATAGCCAAAATATTGAAATCTATGGTTCAAATAGTTTTTACATATTATTTGGAGAAAAAGAGGAAATATTTGAATTTTTAAATTTAAATAAAAATAAAATAACAAAATACAGGCTAGAAAATCAGGTAAGAAATTCCGCTATTCCAATGCTTGATATCTCCAATATAGAAGCTAGGATTGAACCAGGTGCTATTATAAGAGATAGAGTAAGTATAGGTAAGAATGCAGTTATAATGATGGGAGCTGTAATAAATATAGGGGCTGAGATAGGCGAAGAAACCATGGTAGATATGAATGCTGTGGTTGGCGCTCGTGGAAAACTTGGAAAAAGAGTTCATTTAGGTGCTGGTGCAGTTGTAGCCGGAGTACTTGAACCCCCTAGTAAGGAACCTTGTATTATAGAAGATAATGTACTTATTGGAGCTAATGCAGTAATCCTTGAGGGTGTACATATTGGGAAAAACTCAGTAGTTGCTGCAGGTTCTGTAGTTGTTGAAGATGTTCCTGAAGGAGTAGTTGTAGCTGGAACTCCTGCAAGAATAATTAAAAACATAGACGAAAAAACTAAAGGTAAAACCGAAATTTTAGACGACCTAAGATAGAAAATACAAAGCATTTTTATTAATCACTACTAGCTAGTCACTAATCTCTATCCTATTATTGAAGTATTAGTTTATTTTCTAGTTAATACTTATAGATGAAATTGAAACTGATAAATTTCAGTAATTATATAATTTCTAAAGGAATTTCCCCAAAACGAAATTCCCTCCTTCAGCACTTTATGTGATATTTTTAATGTTGAATATATAGTATGAGATTTGCATTATAGAAAGCATTGAATAAGTATTAAAAGCTCTTTATTTATGATTTTAAAATACCGTATAGAGTCTTCTACTGTCTGAGTGAAACGAGTTTAGAAGACTTAGGTATTTTAAAATCATAAATATTAGAGCTTTTTTTGTGAAATGAACGGTTGTATAATTTATAGAAATCTATGATTTCGTTATAAATTAGCACATCTCAGTTTGCTGAGATGTTTCATTAAATGCAAATCCCATACTGGAGTTTCAATATTATCTTAAAATGTAAAATTCTATTCTTCTATTTCATAAATTTCTTCAGTTCCTTCTTCATTTTCTTCTTGGATTTCTTCAGTTTCTCCATCCTTATTTACTTTTTCCATTTTAGATATAGAAACTTCATAAGCTACCTTTTTTATTGATTCATCTTCTGATACTTTCTTTTGATATTCTCTACTTTGAAGTCTTCCCCAAACTCTTATATTATCTCCAACTTCTAAATCTTTGCAATATCTAGAATTCCTCCCCCATGCTATAGTTGGAATATAATCTGACTTATTATAGGCTCTGTTTACAGCTAATAATAAATCTGCTATTTCCCTTCCAAAAGGAGTTGTCCTATAAACAGGCTGCTTACATATAAATCCATTTAAAACTATTAAATTAGGATTTTTACTTTTTTCTATGCAAGGAACTATATTTCTTGCAAAAACAGTTAATACGAGTCTATTGCTTCCATCTATAAATTTATTATATGATCTCAGCTGACCTTCTATTATTAACTCAGCTCCAATTTTTATTTCCATTCCTACCATAAGTCTTTCTGATACTGTTATAAATAAAACATCCTTAGCATCGCTAAGTCTTGGAACCTCAACGTTAAATGTATAAAATCCTTCTCCATACATTTCGTGACTAAATTCCAGCTCTGAGCATACCTTTCCTTCTAAATATATTTTGTTGTTTTGTAATAAATTGTCCATGATAACCCCTCTCTCTCCCTTAGTATATAAGAATATTTTCTTACTTATAAATATTCTTAAAACGTCAATAATATTACTATTCAACTAAATATTTCTTCATTATTAAATATAAAATTTAATTTTCTTATATCTACAGCTTCTAATAGTGCTATAGTTGCTGCTATCATATACCCATAAAGTTCATTGTTATTGTTAAAACCCCTTTTTATAGGAAGTTCACAAGGCTCTACTGTATTTTTAGACATATTCTCTATATATCTTTGAAGGCAGTATACTAAATATTTCTCATCTTTTTCTGCACTTGAAAGTGTAACTGTATTTTTACTTCCAAATCCATAAGTGATTATATTTCCACTAATATTTAAATTTTTTTTAAATTTCGAGTCCATATTTACAAGATAATACAAACCCCTAATATTTTTCAAATTATAATCAGTATCCTCGTTTATAATTACATAATCTACTGAAATTTCAGCGTCTTCTAACTGGACTAATTCATATTTAATATCTAACTGCAACAACTCCTTTTTTATAATATAAATTAAATTTGTATTTTCTCCTATTATTGCTATTCTTCTCATATTATCAACCCCTGCTTCAATTTTCTTCTATATGTATTTTTAGCAAAGGTTGATATTTTATGCATTATATAATTCCATTATAATACAGTAATTATTTACCATCAATTAATATCTGCTTACCTTCCAAATTAATTTTATAATTTTCCTTATATATTAAATCTCCAACCTTAACAAAACTATATCCATTAGCCTTTAAATTCTCTATTATTCTTGGTAAATTATATGGAGTAAATTTTGCATCACTATGGAATAGTATTATAGAGCCAGCATTAACTTTTTTCATAACCCTTTCATATTCTATATCTGCTCCTTCTGCTTTCCAATCTATACTATCTACATCCCATTGTATGCAATTATATCCTGCAGATTTTACTGCATTAAGTGCATTATCATTATAAGAACCTGATGGGCATCTAAACAATTTAGTTCCTTGTCCTGTAATCTTCATTATTTTTGCATCTGCTACACTTATTTCCTTTATTATCCTATCCTTTGAAACTTGAGTAAAATCCGGATGAGTATCTGAATGATTTCCAATTTCATGTCCTCTTTTGTATATTTCCTTAGTAAGCTCTGGAAAATCCTCTGCCCAATTTCCTATTATAAAAAAGGTAGCTTTTACATTATACTTATCTAAAATATCTAATATTTCAATAGTATTATCATTTCCCCAATTCACATCAAAGGTTATACTTACCTTCTTTTCTTGTGTATCTACTGAATATATGGGAATATTTTTATCCTGAATAAATACTCCTTTGCTAACATTTAAAAATATACTTGATATGGTACTTACTGCTAATAGCAATACTGCAAATAAGACCTTTTTGTAAATTTTACTCTTCAATTTACACTACCCTCCATATAATTTCCTTCTTATTTTTTATATGTAAAATTTAAGTGAAATATTCTAGTGAAATTTAATTAGCTTACCTTATTAAGCCTTTATTTCCTGAAACACTACAGTATTTATATTTAATATGAACAAATACTATAAATGACTAATACATAATTATTTATAAAAGGAGGTAACTTATTATGGCATTAGGACAATCAGGAAGTGGAAGAACTCAACTTGTACCTGAATCTCATAAAGCATTAGATGATATGAAATATGAAATAGCAGAATCAATGGAGCTTGGAGTTCATCAAGGCTCCGAAGATTACTGGGGAGAAGTAACTTCAAAGAATTGCGGAAGAGTTGGTGGGCAAATGGTTAAAAGACTAATCTCAATGGCTGAAGAACAACTTGCAAATGGTAGTAAATAATAACTTTATATAAAAGTCGGCTATAATAGCCGACTTTTTTTAGTTAATACTTAATTGTTAATACTTAATAAGTTGTGATATAATAATTGATAAGTTTAACAATCAATATAAGGTTATTAGGAGGATTATTAATGTTTGAAGATACTTTAGAACTCGCAGAAAACAAACTCCTGCTGCTATATATATTTCTAAAAATAAACGCCCCTATTTCCAATAATCAAATTACCCAAATGATACTCGAAAATAATTTTATGAATTATTTTACTCTTCAACAATATATTTCGGAACTTGTTCAAAATAACTTTTTGCAAATACTTGAAGATGAAAATAAACATAGACTTTTAATTACGGAAAAGGGTGAAAAAGTACTATCTCTTTTTATAAACAGGATTTCTAAAGTTAAACTTGAAACAATAGACATATATTTAGAAAATCAACATGAAAATATAAAAAGAGAGGTTTCTGCATCTTCTGACTATACAATTGAAAATAAAAATAAATTTGTTGTAAGCTTAAAAGCTATTGAGGGTAATATAAATTTAATTGATTTAAAGATAACTGTAGACAGCAATAATTTAGCTCGAGAATTATGCACAAAATGGAAGAATGATTCTTCTAAAAAATATGAGAGAATATTACAGATACTTTTAGACGATTAAATTAAAATCATACCAGTAGGCTCTCCTCCTATTGGTATATTTTTTTTATTTCCACTTTCTAAATCAATTTTTATAAGAATATTATTATAGTTATCCCCTACATAAAGTTCATTTCCTTCTTTTGCTATTCCCCTAGGCATTCCTCCTATTTTTATTCTACTTGTTTCCTCATAGTAATTTATATCTATGAAACTCAACGTTCCATCTCCAAAATTCGAAACATAGCAAATATTATCGTCTATGACCATATCTACTGGTGAATTTCCTACAGATATTCTATATAATACTCTAAGATTTTTGGTCGATAAAATGCTTATGCTTCCTTTTTGATCTGAGCCTAAATTACTTTCACATACTACAATATATTCCCCATCTTTCGTAAATAAGGCTTTTGTTGGGTAAGATCCAACCTTTATATTTTTTATACATCCCTTTTTTTCTCCACTAATTAAGGTTAAAGTATCATTTCCCATATTTGATACTACGAACAAGTTATTTTTTTCATTGAATTGAATACTATGAGGTAAATTGCCACAGGGTATTTCCTCTACAATCTTATTTTGTGCCAAATCAAACACCACTATAGTATTTAGTTCTCCACATACGATATACGCATAATCCTCTACTGTAATTACATCATTACAGTGCATTCCTATAAAAGAATTTTGTATTTCAATATTCTTTGTAATATCTACTATAGAAATACTATTTGAATAGCTGTTTGCAGTTATTAGCTTATCTTTATATCTGCATATTCCATGGGGTCCAATTTTATAATACCCATTATTTAATGTTATTTTGTTCTCTTCTTTAAATGTAGATAGATTTATTCTAGATATACAATCAGAAGATGTGTTGCATATGAATAAATGACTCATGTTTTTTCCCCCCTCACAGATATAATATGTAAGTACATAAAAATTGGGCATAGTTAAATGAAACATCGCAAATAAATTGATATATGTCTAAAACATTAGTACTTGTCTATTAAATTTGAATAAGTTATAATTCTTATATACTTTTAAAGGAGGAAAATTTAATGTATTCATATACTACAAAAGGTGTTTGTGCTAGCAAAATTGATTTTGATATAGTTGATAACAAAGTAACAAATGTGCGTTTCCTTGGAGGATGTAATGGTAACTTACAAGGACTTGCAAGCTTAATTGAAGGAATGGATGTTAATGAAGCAATAGAAAGATTAAAAGGAATTCATTGTAAAGAAAAGCCTACATCTTGCCCAGACCAGCTTTCAAAGGCATTGGAAGACGCACTAAGTTCAGTTAATAGTTAATAGTTAACAGTTAAAATAAAAAACCTTCCACTTTTGTGGGAGGTTTTTATACTTTACAAATTCATATCAATAATTTTCTACTAAAACTCTTTACTACTTAATATCAACTATTAATCACTCTTATAGTTTTTCTCATTTCTCCTACCATATAAAGTGATCCACATATAAGTATTAAATCATCTTCATTTGCATAGTCTAAAGCCTTTTCGTAGGCCTCTTTATAGTTTTCTATGGCTTCACAATTAGGATTATATTTTTTTATTATTTCTACAAGCCCAGAAGAATTTTCTGCTCTATAGCTTGGTGGTGTCACAGTTATAATATTTGAAGCTTCTGGTGTAATTACCTTTACCATATCATCTACTTGTTTATCCGAAAGTATGCCCATAATCAGTATGAACTTATTGTATTTAAAATAAGTATTTATACTATTTTTAAGACTTTTAATCCCATCAATATTATGAGCTCCGTCTATTACCACCATAGGTTTTGCCTTTAACATTTCAAGTCTTCCAGCCCATTTTACCTTTTTTAACCCTTCTATAATATGTTCTTTTTTAATATTAACCCCTATATTTTGTAATTCTTCTGCTGCATTTATAACTACAGAACAATTTAATAACTGATGAGTTCCTAAAAGTGATAACTGTATTTCATAAGTATTCCTACTAGTGTTAACTGTAATTTCTTGATAAGGTACATTGTAAAGCTTTTCTTTCAGCATTGAATCTTCTCGTTTTACATATATTATAGAACTCTGTTTTTGCTTGGCTACTTTTTCAATAGAAAGTTTCGCCTCTTCTTCCACAGGATATAATATTACAGGAGTCTTTTCTTTTATTATACCTGCCTTTTCATATGCAATTTCTTCTAATGTATTTCCCAGAATTTTCACATGATCATAGCTTATTGAAGTTATTATGCTTATCAAAGGATTTACTACATTTGTAGCGTCTATTCTTCCTCCAAGTCCTACTTCAATTACTGCATAGTCAACTTTTTCCTCTCGAAAATATACAAACATTACTGCAGTTATTATTTCAAATTCTGTAGGCTCATCATATCCTAGTTCACAAGTTTTATGTACTGCTATCTTTACCCTTTCTACCACTTCACACAATTTTTCTTTAGGAATATTATTATTATTTATTTGTATTCTTTCTTCAAATTCTTCTATAAATGGTGAAGTATACATTCCAACCTTATATCCAGATTCCATAAGTATTTGAGTAAGCATTGCTGTAGTAGAACCTTTCCCATTAGTTCCTGCTATGTGAATACACTTTAAATCTTTATGAGGATTTCCTAAAAGTTCTAATATTTTGTTAGTTCTCTCAAGCCCTTTATTTTTACCAAACTTAGCCGTACTTTCAATATATTCTATAGCTTCACTATAATTCATCTAAAATCCCCCCATTTTTTAATCACTAATCCCTATTCTTGATTTTTAATAGACAGTATGCTAGTAACCAGCATCCAGTTATAGGGATTTAAAAATCAACACTATATTTTACTGGCCACTGGTTACTAAGTATATTAATTACTGATTACTTAAGCTTTGTATTCTTTCAAGTACAGATGTAAGCATTTCTTTGTACTTATCACCTTTAGCTTTTTCTTCAGCTACTACTGATTCTGGGGCTTTCTTTACAAAGCTTTCATTTGAAAGTTTCTTTTCTACACGTTCTATTTCTTTTTCAAGCTTTTCCTTTTCCTTGTTTAATCTTTCAAGTTCTTTTTCCAAGTCTACAAGGTCTAGAAGTGGCATATACATTTCAGCACCTTTAGTCACTGCTGCAACAGCATTTTCTGGCGCTTCATCTTTAGAGTTCAAGAAACTAACTTCACTAGCTGAAGCAAGCTTTTCAAAGTATACTGTTCCCTCATTAAATGCCTCTTTTCCTTCCACTGCAAATATTGCAACCTTAGCCTTTCTTGAAGGTGGTACATTCATTTCTAATCTTACATTTCTTAAAGCTTTAATAGCTTCAATTATGTAATTCATATTTTCTTCTGATTTTTTATCATTTAACTCTTCTCTATATTCAGGCCACTTGGAAGTAGTTATAGTATTCTCTTCACTTTGAACATGAGTATAAATTTCTTCTGTTATAAATGGCATAATTGGATGTAAAAGCTTAAGCCCTGTAGTTAATACATCAAATAATACATTATAAGTTATACCCTTAGCCTTTTCATCTTCTCCATATAATACAGGTTTAACAAGTTCTATATACCAATCACAGAATTCACTCCACATAAAGTCATAAACCTTTTGTGATGCTATACCCAATTCATATTTATCTATGTTTTCAGTAACTTCGCGTACTAAAGTATTTACTCTTGATAATATCCACTTATCTGCTATAGTATAATCCTTAACGTTTTTATATTTATCCATAAGATCTTTATCTAAGTTCATCATAACGAATCTTGAAGCATTCCATATCTTATTTGCAAAGTTTCTTGCTGCTTCAACTTTTTCTTCATAAAATCTTATATCATTACCTGGAGCGTTTCCTGTTACAAGCATAAATCTTAAGGCATCTGCACCGTACTTATCAATTACATCTAATGGGTCAACCCCATTTCCAAGAGACTTTGACATCTTTTTACCATTTGAATCTCTTACTATACCATGAATAAGCACAGTTTCAAATGGGATATCATTCATGCTATTAAGTCCAGAGAAAATCATTCTTGCTACCCAGAAGAATATAATATCATATCCTGTAACGAGTACGCTTGTTGGATAGAAGTATTCTAAGTCTTCTGTTTTATCTGGCCATCCAAGAGTTGAGAAAGGCCAAAGAGCTGAGCTAAACCAAGTATCTAATACATCATTATCCTGTTTAAGCTTAGAACTATTGCATTTATGACAAGCAGTTGGTTCTTCTGCAGATACTATCATCTCACCGCAGTCTTCACAGTACCATACTGGAATTCTATGTCCCCACCAAAGCTGTCTTGATATACACCAATCCTGAATGTTTTCCATCCAGTTGAAATATGTTTTATCAAATCTTTCAGGTACAAAATTAACTCTTTTTTCTCTTACTGCATCAATAGCTGGCTTTGCAAGTGATTCCATTTTTACATACCACTGTTTTGAAATCATAGGTTCTATTACAGTGTTACATCTATCATGACACCCTACATTATGGGCATGATCTTTTATATTTACTAAGAATCCTTCTTTTTCTAAATCTGCTACTATGGCCTTTCTTGCTTCATATCTATCCATACCAGCGTATTTTCCACCAATTCCGTTTATTGTTCCATTTTCATTCATAACAATTATTTCTGGAAGGTTATGTCTCTTTCCAACATGATAATCATTTGGGTCATGGGCTGGTGTTATTTTAACTGCACCTGTTCCAAATTCCATATCTACATAATCATCAGCAACAATAGGAATTTCTCTATTAACAAGTGGAAGTATAAGAGTTTTTCCCACTAAGTCAGCATATCTTTCATCCTTTGGATTAACAGCTACAGCAGTATCTCCAAGCATAGTTTCTGGTCTTGTAGTCGCTATTTCTATAAATCTATCTTCTCCTTTTACAGGATATTTGATATGCCAAAAATGACCTTCATGCTCACTATATTCTATTTCTGCATCTGAAATAGCTGTCATACATTTAGGACACCAGTTAACTATTCTATTACCTCTATAAACTAATCCTTGTTCATAGAGTTTAACAAATACTGTTCTAACAGCTTTATTTAAATTTTCATCCATAGTAAATGCTTCTCTTGTAAAGTCAGCAGATACCCCTAGTTTTTTAAGCTGTCCCTTTATTCTATCTCTGTACTCATGGCTCCATTCCCATACTTTTTCTAAGAAGGCTTCTCTTCCCATTTCCTTTTTCTTAAGTCCCTGCTTAAGAAGCTCATTTTCTACCTTAACTTCTGTAGCAATACTTGCATGGTCTTCTCCTGGAAGCCATAATGTACTATATCCTTGCATTCTCTTAGCTCTTATTAAAAAATCCTGAATACTGTTATCTAATGCATGCCCTAAATGAAGTTTTCCTGTAATATTTGGTGGCGGCATCATTATTGTATAAGGCTTCTTGTTTTTATCCACCTCTGGAGTAAAGTACTTATTTTCTTCCCAGTTCTTATAAATTCTCTCTTCAAACTCCTTAGGATTATAGGTTGTAGCTATGTTTATGTTTTCGTTCATATGTATTACCTCCCGCTTTTTTAAATTAAAAAAGCACCCTGCTATCCTTAAAAGGACGACAGCGCGCGTTACCACCTTTTTTCTTGAGTAAAACTCAAGCTCTCATATTATTAACGGATGATTAAACCCGTCTTTGCCTACTAATATTTCAGCAAAGAAGCTCCAAAGCTACCTTCAAGGTCATTTGTACAGAAAGTCTTTCAGCCTATGAACTTTCCTCTCTTAGAATTATTAACCTTTACTCCTCTTTTTCAAAGCATTTTAATATCAAATTGTTATTTAATTTATAATCTTTATTATAGCTTAAATCCTAAAACTGTCAACAATTAATTGATTTAATAGTTGATTAATAATAATTGAAGAGGGAAATTTAAGTTTTACTTAAATTTCCCTTTCATAGCTCTTAAGTATTAATTGCTTTTTATTAATTTAACTAAAGTACTACTTTAGAAAGAAGGCTTTGTTCTATTTCATTTACCTTAGATTCTAACTCTTCTATTTCCTTTTTAGCTTCATTTACAAATTCTTCGTCTTTTATAGAACCTAAATTTATTTTTACATTATATAATGCTGAAAGCACTGCTGTTCTTGAAGACATTGCAGCTACTGCTCCATCTGTTACTGCATTTTGGTTTCCTTTTTCTATTACAACTTTAGCTAAGTCTAGTAACTTAAATGCATCCTTTGCTACATTTAAAGGTACTGTAGCCGCTCCCTTAAATGCACTTTGAACTGCTGCTGTTCTTGCTTTTTTTTCTTCATCAGTTTCTTTTGGCATTTTAAAAGCTGCCATTATTTTATTAAATGCATCTGAATCCTCATCAATATAATTTACAAATTTATCTTTGTATTCCCCAGCTACCTTCTTTATTTCTTCCATTTCACCTTGTACTTCTTCATAGCCCTTCTTGCCCAATGTAAGATTAGCTACCATAGTAATCAAAGCTGCAGCGGAAGCTGCGCTTAATGCAGCTATACTTCCGCCACCTGGTGCTGGTGATTCTGAAGCTGTTTCATCTATAAAATCTTTAACTGTTAACTCTCTTAGCATGTTATTTTCCTCCAATTTTAAAATAATCCTGATATAACTCCGTTTTCATCTATATCCATTTTATTTGCAGCTGGTACTTTTGGAAGTCCTGGCATAATCATTATATTACTTGTTTGGCAAACTATAAATCCTGCTCCTGCTGATACTCTTACGTCTTTAACGTTTATCTTAAATCCTTTTGGAGCACCAACTAAACTTGGATCGTCTGAGAAAGAATACTGAGTTTTTGCCATACATATTGGAAGTTTGTCAAGACCTATTTCTTCTAATTTCTTAATTTGCTTCATAGCAGCTGAATCTATTTCTACTCCGTCTCCACCATAAATTTCTTTTACAATAGTGTTTAATTTTTCTGGAATTGATGCTTCAATTTCATAAAGTGGAGCATAATTACTTTCTTCAGCTTCAATGATTTTAACTAGCTTTTCAGCCATTTCAACTCCGCCTTGGCCGCCTTTTTCCCACACTTCATTAAGTGAAACTTCTATTCCATGTTCCTTACATTGATTTGTTAATGCTTGTATTTCAGCTTCAGTATCATTTGCAAATTTGTTAACAGCTACAAGTACTGGTAATCCGAACTTTTTAATGTTTTCTACTTGTTTCTGAAGGTTTGCAAATCCGTTAATTAATGCTTCTACATTTTCAGCTCCAAGTTCTGTCTTCTTAACTCCACCATGCATCTTTAATGCTCTTATAGTTGCAACTAATACTACTGCAGATGGTTTTAAGTTTCCATATCTACATTTTATATCTAAGAACTTTTCTCCACCAAGGTCTGCACCAAATCCTGCTTCTGTAACAAGATAGTCTCCAAGCTTTAATCCAAGTTTTGTAGCAATTATACTGTTACATCCATGAGCTATATTTGCAAAAGGTCCTCCATGAATAAGTGCTGGAGTATTTTCAAGTGTTTGAACAATGTTTGGTTTTATAGCATCTTTTAATACTAATGCCATAGCACCATGAACATTTAAGTCCTTAGCTGTTACTGGCTGACCTTCTCCGTTGTAAGCTACAATCATGCTTCCAAGTCTTTCTTTTAAATCCATAAGGTCGGATGCTAAGCAAAGTACTGCCATAACCT
The DNA here is from genome assembly GCF_016908015.1 of Clostridium pascui. Classification (GTDB taxonomy): domain Bacteria; phylum Bacillota; class Clostridia; order Clostridiales; family Clostridiaceae; genus Clostridium_AK; species Clostridium_AK pascui. Next base: position 491,674 of record NZ_JAFBDB010000002.1, on the reverse strand, counting down.
CTGAAGCAACAGTTATCATGAATGAATCTTCCCTTGGATAACCATTTACTTTTCCACCTAAACCTACTACTACATTTCTTAAAGATCTATCATTCATGTCTAAAACTCTTTTCCAAACTATCTGTCTTATATCTATGTTAAGAGCATTTCCATGATTTATATGATTATCTATTGCAGCGGAAAGTAAATTGTTTGCTGTAGTTATAGCATGCATATCTCCTGTAAAGTGAAGATTTATATCTTCCATAGGAACAACTTGTGCATATCCACCGCCAGCTGCTCCCCCTTTTACTCCAAATACAGGTCCTAAGGATGGCTCTCTTAGAGCAATAATTGCCTTTTTACCTATTTTATTAAGAGCTTGTCCAAGTCCTATTGTTGTAGTTGATTTTCCTTCTCCTGCTGGAGTTGGAGTTATAGCTGTAACAAGAACTAATTTTCCGTCTTTCTTATCTTTTAATCTATTAAAAATATCTAATGAAATTTTTGCTTTGTATTTCCCATAAAGTTCTAACTCATCATCTAATATGCCGTATTCTTCTGCTACCTCAGCAATTTTCTTCATTTTTGCGCTTTGTGCTATTTCAATATCACTTGGTACTTTATTTGTCATAATATTTACACCCCATCTTCTTTAAATTTATATTATAAAAATATATGTTAATTGTTTATTGAACTACATTATTAATTTTACTAACCATGGAACTATTTCTCAAGTAGTATAATACACTTGTAAATACTATTACCTGAATCGGAAGCATTATTAAATCCTTTACAAGTCGTGGTGCTATAATTATCATAAATGCTTTCCCAGTAATCATACTTAACCATATAGTGTTCAATCCTACATCTACTATAATAGTTTTTAAAACTGTAGCTAAAATAATGTTTTTATATCCTATATTTTTCTTATAAAAGAAAAGTCCATATATTATACCTGATATAAAGGCGCTTAGCGTAAATCCTAAAAATACAGCTCCTGTAGGAAAAACTGTGGCTCCAATCAAATCAATTGCTGCATCTACAATTCCTGCGAACAGTGGAGTAAATAGCACCCCAGAAAGCATAGTTGGGATAAATCCAAATCCTACTCTAATTATTGGAGTTGTTATTGAAAAAAACCTACTTATTATAATTCCCATAGATATAAATAGTGCTGTGTATACTACTTTTTTAGTATTCAACTCTTCCCCCCCTTAATGCCCTATGTATATTACAAGCGTCTACGAACCCTTATAATATTTATAGACGCTTGTAGTTTTAAAAGAAACATCTCAACCAAATTGAGATGTGCTGATTTACAATGAAATCACAGATTTCTGTAAATCATGCAAGGTGAACGTGGAACTTATTCTAACAATCTCTTTTCGAGTATTTGGTTAATATCAAAGTTTTCAATTTGTAAATAATATTCTGCAGCATCAAGTAATGCTTTCATAGGAACTGTTCCTATAACTTCGCTGCCTACCACTGGAACTCCATATCTCTTTGCTTCTATCTTAATCATTTCAAATGCTCTATACACTGCTGTTTTTTCATAGTTAACTAAGTTCATAGACACTTGAACTTGATTTCTTTCTTCTAATTTTAACCCTATAGCTTTTACAAATCTAAGACCGCCGCCTATGAATCTAACTTTTTTAGCTATAGCATCTGCAACTTCAAGTCTATCAGTTCCTAAGTTTACATTAAATGCTACTAATGACACTCTAGCGCCTACTGCTGTACATCCACTCTTTGCATTCATTTCCTGTGGACCAAAGTCTGGTTTCCATTCTGGCTTTACAATCTTTTCAAAGAATGCTTCATATTGTCCTTTTCTCACATCTGCAAGATTCTTTCTTTCTGGTTTTGTTGCTGCATCTTCATATAAGTACACTGGGACTCCCAAACTTCCAATTTCTTTTCCAACTTCCTTCGCTATTTCTATGCACTCTTCCATAGTTATATCTGCTACTGGAGTAAATGGTACAACGTCTACTGCTCCCATTCTAGGATGTGCGCCATGATGAGTTGTCATATCTATTAATCCAGTTGCTACTTTAGCCATATTTACAACAGCTTCTTTTATCTTTTCTGGTGATCCAATTAAAGTTACAACCGTTCTATTATGATCTTCATCTGATGAATAATCTAAAAGCTTAACCTCTTTTACTTTTCTTGCTTCATCAACTATCTTTTCTACAAGTTCCTTATCTCTTCCCTCACTAAAATTTGGTACACATTCAACTAATTTTGCCATAAGTAACTCCTCCTTAATTTATGAAAAATGTTATTTTATTTTTATAGTGTAGCTCTTTAATGATTTATAATATGTATCTAAGAGCTGTGCTGTCGTGGTTTTATTTACCTTACACTTAAATTATATCACTGTTTCATCAATAAAACGTCTAATTTTTATAATATATTCAAACAATTTAAAATTTTTGTATTATTTTATAGACGATAAAAAATGCGAAACATTTTTATGTTGAACCTACCGTATAGGATTTGCATTTAGGAAGACGTTCATTTCGCTAAGGGCAGCTAATATTTATAAATTTAAAATTCCTAAGACTCCTAAACTCGCTATCACTCAAATAACGGGAGTCTCTTAACGGTATTTTAAATTTATAAATAAAGCTGTTCTAAAGTTTATTCAATCTCTTCTTCGCTGAAAATTCTATACTCTGTGAGCATTAAAAATGTATTCATGTAAACTGCTGAAGGAAGGAATTTCACTTAGCGTAAATTCCCATAAATTAGTATAGTTGCAGAAATTCAGTTTACTAAATTTCCTCCTTTATCAGGTTTAGATGATTTTCTTAATGTTGAACATATAGTGTGGGATTTGCATTGTAGAAAGCATTGAATAAGCGATTAGAAGCTCTTTATTTATGAATTCAAATCACCGTCAAGAACTTTTTACTGTCTGAACGATAGTGAGTTTAAAAAGTTTAGGTGATTTGAATTTAGAAATATTAGAGCTTCTTTGCACAGCGAACCGCTTTCCTAGATGCAGATCCCATACAGGAGATTCAACATTATGCAAAATATGATTTATTTAAAGAAGTTAATGAACCATACGATATTTGGTATTCCTACTAGGTCTATTAAAAACGCTCCAACTAAAGGTACTATTAAGAATGCCTTAGTGGATGGGCCGTATTTTTCTGTAACAGCTCCCATGTTTGCTATAGCATTTGGAGTCGCTCCAAGACCGTGTCCTGCCATTCCTGATGCCATAACCGCTGCATCAAAATCTTTCCCTAATGCTCTAAATACTACAAATATTGTATATAAAGTTATAAATATCACTTGTATAATTACAACTATAAGCATTGGTCCTGCAAGATTTGAAAGTTCCCATAACTTTAGTGACATTAGAGCCATTGATAAGAATATTCCAAGAGAAACATCTCCTACTAAATCTATAATATAGTGATCAAGTTTCATAAATTTGAACTTATCATTTAAATTTCTAAATGCAACTGCTGTAAACATTGCACCTACATATCCTGGAAGTACTGTTCCTGTTTTAGCTATGAATGCACATACTACAGCCCCTATAGTCATACAAACTGTAATTACTGCTAATTGAACTAAGAATCCATGAGAAGTAACATTTGAAGCTGAAGCTATACCTGCTGCTTCTCTATATGATTCTCCTGAAAATTCTTCTACTTCTGTAGGTTTTAACTTATATTTGTCTATAAGATATCTTGCTATAGGTCCACCAATAAGTCCTCCAGATATAAGGCCAAAGGTTGCTGCTGCTACTGCTACAGTAGTTGCTCCTGCAACTCCTAAAGATTCTGCTGTAGGTCCAAAAGCTGCTGCTGCACCATGACCTCCTTCCATAGATACAGCGCCCATCATTACTCCAAGTAATGGATGAATTCCTACCACTTTAGCTGAGATAACTCCTATAGCATTTTGAGCAACTGCAAGTATACTACAAAGTATCCAGTAAATTATTAAAGGTTTTCCTCCTTTTTTAACTAATGCAAAACTTCCACCTAGTCCTACGGTTGTAAAGAATGCAATCATAAATGGTGACTGAAAAGTTGTATCCATACTAATTGTAATTACATTAGCTTGTTTTAAAACTAAAGCTAATAGTGAAAATGTTAGGCCACCAATAACTGGTGCTGGAATACAAAATCTTTCAAAGAATTTAACCTTCTTTCTTAAATAATACCCTAAAAATAATAACAGTAGTGCAATGGTTAATGTAGCAATCATGTCCATCTTGAATGTCAAGATACCTTTTACCATTTCAATTTTCATAAAAATACCTCCTAACATATTTATTATTTCACTAATTTATAAAAGCAAAATCCATGCCAAATAAACTTGACTCAATTTTCTATCTTTTCTCAATATTTTCACTTTGTGTACACTGCAAAATTTGCCGCACTGCAAATTTTGCCTATTTTTACTTGCTATTTACTACATATACAAACTAAAAACTAATCAATTGTAAGTTTTTAAAAACCATTGGCATTTTTAAAAGGAATACTAGTTTTTTTGCAGAATACTGATAATAACTAATATAAATAGAAAAGAGGGTAACTATGGAAGAAAGAATTCTTATTAAAGGAAATATTAAAAAAGATAAGGAGGTGCATCCAGGTTATATTATTTCAAATCTAAATACAGGTTTAATTGATGAAATTAAGTTAAATGAAATTTTTGAAGGTGAATTTCCAGGAAAGGTGTATGATTATTCAAATGAATATATAATAGAAGCTGGAGATTTTAATGCTCATTCTCATCCTGAACAATCCATATACACAGATATTGTAGATAAATCTTGGGATCTAGGAACTTGGTGTCGCAATACAATATATAAATACAGCGTAAAGTTACAACCTGAACATATATATTACGGATGTTTGAGGGCATTTTCTCGCATGCTTACACTAGGGGTTACATCTGTTATGGTATCATTTTATTGCCATGGCAATAAAGGTAACAGTTTAGATAAAGAAGTATTAAGAGCAGCAAAAGATACAGGTATTAGACTTTATTTTGGTAGAATGAACTATGATATACTAACTGAAAATGCCTATGAAGCAAAAAAGTATTCTCAAAAGAGCTACTTTGAAACGCCAGATGAAGCAGAAATGAATTTTTATATGTTATTTGGAGAAATGTGCCACAAGGATATAATAGTTGCTCCTTCACTTCATAGCATACATGCTTCTACAAAAGAAGCTATAGTAAAAGGAATTAACTTAGCTTTTGAGAATGGAAAGTATATTCAGTTTCACCTATCGGAAGATAAAGGAGATGTAGATTTATCTCTTGAGTTATACGGTATGCGTCCACTAAAATTTTTAGAATCTTTGCTTAAAAATAAAGAAGTTAAAAGTCTTGAACATGTAATTTTATCCGATTGCATATGGCTCGATGATGAAGAATACGAAGTTATTGAAAAGTATAACATGAACGTTGTGTTAAATCCAAGAATGAATGAAAGGGTAAAAGCCGGAGAAGCTAATTTAGAGAAATTCTTAGAAATGAACATTCCACTATACCTAGGAACAGATGGAGAAGCTAGTAACGACGATTTATCCGTAACTGGTGAACGTAACTTTTTAAAAAGTAAGTTTATAGATGTTAATCCGGAAACAATTAATGCTTTAGGTAAGACACCATTTAAATTTAATCAAGGATATATTGGAACACTTGATAACGGACATTTTTGTGATATAAAAATAACTAATAAAGACGGATTAGTATGTGATGTATTTGTAAGTTCGAAGATTGTAGTTAAAGATGGAGATCTACTTACTATGAATATGGACAAGGACATTGAGGCCCCTCTTAAGAATTTATTATCTAAATTATTTGTTGATTAAAACATAATAGAGTCTTCTATAAAAAACAGAAGTATGCATAGATTTTATATAAATCCATGCATACTTCTGTTTTTATAAAGTAAAATTTAGGTATGCCTTAGTTATTGTTATATGATAAAAAGCCATCTCACTATTAATGGTGAGATGGCTCTTCTTTTAGTGCTCTAATTCAACTACCTTTTCAACTGCTGCTAATAACTTTCCGCTGCTTATTAATTCTGTAGCTTTATCTAATTCTTTATACATTTGTATATCAGTATCAAATTCTATGAAGTTTAAAGCTTGTCTTACTACTTTGTATGCTTCTTTAGTTCCTTTTCCCAATTCAAATCCTTTATCTTTTCTAAAATCTATAGCTTGGCATGCTGCCATCATTTCTGTTGCTACTACTCTCTTAGCATTGTCGATTATATCTCTTGCCTTTCTTGCAGCTATTGTTCCCATGCTTACTAAGTCCTCTTGATTAGCTGAAGATGGAATGGAGTCTACTGATGCAGGGTGAGCAAGAACTTTATTTTCTGATACTAAAGCTGCTGCTGCATACTGAGTTATCATAAATCCAGAGTTTAATCCACCATGTTTTGCAAGGAATGCTGGTAGATCATTTAACTGATGGTTAATAAGTCTTTCAATTCTTCTTTCTGATACGTTTGCAATTTCTGCTGCTCCAATTCCTAAGAAGTCAAAAGGCTGTGCCATTGGCTCCCCGTGGAAGTTACCTCCAGAAATTACATCCCCTTCTCTTGTTATTATTGGATTGTCTGTAACGGAGTTAATTTCTATTTCAACTTTTTTCTGAACATAATCAATAGTATCCTTGCTAGCTCCATGTATTTGAGGTACACATCTTATGGAGTAAGCATCTTGAACCCTAAGTTCTCCTTGTCTTGTTACATAAGTACTTCCTTCAACTAATTTTAATATATTTCTTGCTGTAGCCATTTGTCCTTCGTGAGCTCTTATTACATGAGTTCTAGGGTCAAACGCATCTGTAATACCTCTTAATGCTTCCATTGAAAGAGCTGCTACTATATCACTAACTTTTAAAAGTTCAATTGCATCATATGTTGCTAATGCTCCTGTTGATGTTAAAACTTGAGTTCCATTTATTAAAGCTAGTCCTTCTTTAGCATCTAATTCAATAACTTGAACACCTGCTTTCTCCATAGCCTCAGAGCCTGTCATTACTTCTCCCTTATATTCAGCTTCACCAAGTCCAAGCATTGGTAAAACCATATGAGCAAGTGGTGCTAAATCTCCTGATGCTCCAAGAGATCCCTTTTCAGGTATTTGTGGATGTACTCCTGCATTTAGCATTGATATTAATGTATTTAATGTTCCTATTCTTATTCCTGAATATCCCTTCGCTAATGCATTTGCTCTTGTTAGCATTATAGTTCTCACTATATCTGTAGAGAATGCTGGTCCATACCCACAAGCATGTGAACGAATAAGATTTTCTTGTAATGTTTTACAATCTTCTTTTGATATACTTACATTACAAAACTCACCAAATCCTGTAGTTACTCCATACACTACTCTTTCATTTTCAACTATATCATCAATAATCTTTCTTGATTCTAATACACTATTTTTAGCTTCCTCACTTAAAGAAACTTTAGCACCATATCTTGCTACAGCTACTACTTCCTCTAAAGTTAAGTCATTTCCATTTAATATTACTTCTCTTATTTCTCTCATTTTAAGTTCCTCCCTTTCAGTTATGTATTTATGTTAATTTCAAACTATTGTTGTCCATATTGTCATAATTATGGAAGAAATTCAGCTAAAGCTGAATTTCAACCTAATTTATAATTTATTATCCTAACATCGTAGCACCAATTAATCCTGCTATGAATAGTGGTATATCATAAAATATAAATGTTGGTACACAAGTATCCCAAATATGATCATGCTGTCCATCTACAGATAATCCAGATGTAGGTCCAAGTGTACTATCAGAAGCTGGTGATCCTGCATCTCCAAGTGCTCCTGCTACACCTAATAAAAGTATGATTGAAGCTGGACTCATTCCAAGCTTTAATCCAAGTGGACAGTATATAGCTGCTATAATTGGAATAGTTCCAAAGGATGTTCCTATTCCCATAGTCACAACTAATCCAACTAAGAGCATCAAGAACGCTCCACCAAATTTTCCTCCAACCATACCTGCTGTAACATTAACTAGTGCTTCTACAGCTCCTGTTTCTCTTAAAACGTTACCATATCCTGCTGCTACAAGCATTACGAAAGCTATGAATCCCATAAGTTTCATTCCGCCATCCATAAGTGAATCTACATCTTTCCATACTATAGATCTTGTTAATACCATAATTATTAAACCTGCTAATGCTCCAAGTGGAAGAGATCCTGTCTTAAGCTGAACTATAAATGCAGCTACTGCTCCAAGTAATGCTAACCAGTGTTTGCTTGTCATCTTTTCATCCATTGCTGCTGCTGCTTCATCAGCCTCATTCATCATCATTTCTCTATATTCTCTTGGTTTTCTATAGAATATGAATACTGCAAGGAATAAACCTACAACCATGCTTAATCCGCCTATCCACATTACTCCTGCAACATCACTAGTAGTTACATTAACTCCATTTTGTATCATTTGGTCTCTTATAATGTTGTGGAATATAAGTCCAAATCCTACTGGTAATGTTACATATGGTGCCTTAAGACCAAAGGTCAATGCACAAGCTACTGCTCTTCTATCTATTTTCATCTTATTCATTATAGGAATTAGTGGCGGTATTAAAATTGGTATAAATGCAATGTGTACTGGGATAAGATTTTGTGAGAAACAAGCCACAAATGCAATAAGTAGTGTAAACACTATGGCTTTTCCCTTAACTATCTTTGCAATTTTCTTTGCAAGTATTGTAGCAAGACCTGTCTTATTAATTGCAACAGCTAATGCTCCAAGTAAAATATAACTTAGTGCTGTTTCTGAGTTTCCACCCATACCTCCTATTAATGTTGACATGGTTTCTCCTATTGGCATTCCAGCCGCTAGTCCTGCAACTACTGCAGCTATAAGTATTGCTAGCATAACATTGAGTTTTAATAGGCACAGTGCTGCCATTATAATAACTGATATTATAACTGGATTTAATAATAGCATAATAATTCCCCCTTTTTTAATTTTATATGTGTAAAGTCCCCTCGGCTACGATGGTGACTTTTCCATCCAATCTTATACTTTTTATTTTTTCTTCATGCCAGTTTACGTGAACTAAAAGTTTGCCACCTGGCTCATTCACTTCTATATTTAAATTTTCCTTTTTATCATAAGATAATGCATACGCTAGTGCTGTAGTACCTGACACACAACTTCTTTCCCAAAATAAGCTTTCAGTTTCTCTTACATATACTAGCGGCTCTAAAAAGTTTTTATGAGGTTCATAAAACATTATTCCAAAAGCATCTAGCTTGTCTAAGTTAGACTTAGATTTAAATTCTTCAAAAAAACTTTCCTTATTCTTTATGCCATCACTGTATACTATGAAGTGAGTTATACCAGGAAGCTCTACTTTGCTTATATTTAATGAACCGTTTTCATAATTAAATGTAATTTCATCTATACCTAGTGGTAAAGGCATATTAATTTTAGAATAAAATTCATTAGATTTTTGGGTAGGTGATACTTCACATAAAACCATATCCTTTGCTCCAGATACCTCTAATTCTACCAAGTATTTATCTTGAAACTTATTTAAACCTGGATAAGAGCTATATACCATATAGGCTGCTAAGGATCTAGCTGCATTTCCACAAAATTCTCCACCCATCATTTGAAGTCTTAAAGTTTCCCTTTTCTTGCCTTCTTCTGTAACTGGTGTTTCAATAAATCCAACTTGTTCTGCATAGACATTGCCATACTGCATTATTTCCTTTGCTACATCCTTATGTATTTTTCTAGGCAGGCTGTCTTTTATAAACACCGTCATATTTTCTACTGGACTTATTTTTATAAAATTTAGCTTTATGCCTGTCCCCTCCCTTCAAATCTTAACCTCATGTTCTACAAATTTATTATATCATAATCTTCGTCAAATAATAGTCTATTGTGAATTTTTTAAAAAATAAAAATATTATTGTGACTTTACACTTTCATTATCCTTAATTATATAACATCTGCTATAATATGGAAATTGGTTCCTTATATTTTCATAGCCTAACTTTGTTTTCCTATTATATGTCCTTATTTTAGGGAACTTTATCGTCAATAAAACGTCAAATGTCTTTATTAATTTCTCAATTTATCAAGCTAAATCATCCTCTTTGTCAACCAAAAATAAATAAAATATTTCAAATTTTCAACACAATGAAATAATTCAGTGATTTATTAAACCATTAACTTACTAGCAAAGCATTTTTTTAATTCATTACCATTTTATCATTTTACCACAATAAACTAATAAAATCACATTAATAAGTGCCACCCACATGGCAAGTGGCAAGTGTTGTTCACTTGCCACTTGCCACATGAGTGGCACTTATTCATAGTATTAATAATGCAATTGGTGCAGCTAATATTAATGTAAATATAGTTCTTTCAATCCAAATTATAATTATATCTTTTAAGCTAATTGGAATATCAGTAGATAAAATACATGGTATTGAAGCCGAGAAGAACAATATAGAAGAAACTGATACCACAGCTATTACAAACTTAGTTACAAGCGGAGCCTTAACTACGAGCATTGCAGGTAAAAACATCTCTGCTATTTCAACTGAAGATGCCTTAGCTGCTAAAAGTGGTTCTGGGATTTTTAATACTAAAGTAAATGGATAAAATATATAACCCAATATGTCAAATATTGGAGTATACTTTGCAAGAACAAGCCCCAAAAATCCTACAGATAATATTGAAGGAAGTATTCCCATTGCCATTATAAGTCCATCTCTTAAGTTATCTTTTATATTCTTGCCTAGTGGTACCGCTTGAGCTGATGATTTCATAGCTTCATTCCAAGCATATTTAATCCTATTTCCCTGTGCAATAGGCTCAGGATCTCCTTCTCCAGTATAATAAGTGTCTGGTTTTTTACTTAACGGGTATATTCTTGCAGTTATTGCAGTTACTATAAATGTAACAATTAAAGTAACCCAAAAATACGTATTCCATATATTCATTATATTCAATGTTTTGCATATTATTATCATAAAGGTAGCAGAAACTGTTGAAAAACCAGTGGCAATTATTGCAGCTTCTTTTACGGTATATTTCCCCTCCTTATATACTCTATTTGTAATTAAAAGAGCCAATGAATAGCTTCCTACAAAAGATGCAACCGCATCTATAGCAGACCTTCCTGGAGTTTTCCAGATAGGTCTCATTATAGGTTGCACCAAAGCTCCCGTAAACTCCATAAGTCCATAGCCAACCAAGAATGCAAGAAACGCTGAACCTATAGGAACTATTACACCTACTGGGATAACTAATTTATTAAACAAAAATGGTGCCATATCAGCTTCAAACATCCAAGCTGGGCCAAGTTTAAAGAATATCATAACTCCAACTATAATTCCTACAAGTTTAAGAATAGAAAATACTAAGGTTACTTTATCCTTATTCCATGTCTTTTTTATAAAGGGATACAACCCTCCAAGAATTATAACTATAAGTGCATAAATATTGACAAGGTTCGGGGATGCCGCCTTAAGAAAGTTTACCATGTGATCAATTGGAATAGTAGAACTCCCTTTAATCTTTATAGGAACAAAGAACATAAATATTCCTATAAGGCTGTATACCAGAAAGCGAAATGTATTAGTAGTATTAGTAGGTGTATTTGTGCCTTTAACTGTTTGCATACAATTCCTCCTATAAACTATTAAACTTTATACTATAATATATTTTATAGGTTTCAAATATATGACTAGTGCCACCCACGTGGGTGGCACTAGTTTAGTTTCCTCTTTTTATAACTTCTATAACCTCAATGCTATATTTATCCCCTGCTTCTTTTAAATATTTAATTGCCTCATCACAATAATAAGATACCTCTTTATCTAAATACTTGCTAAAAACTTTATTTAAAGTTTCATTTAAAATCATATGAGCCTTAATTTCAGCTTTTACCCTATATACTATTCCAAACTCTTGAGGATTTTTAAGCCTCCCCGAATACATATCTGCATTTTTTAAATACTCTAGAGCTTCTGTATAGTTTCCTTCCTTTACATTTAATAGAGATAAAAAAGCTTCTACTATAGATCTTTTCCATATAGAGTCCAATTGACCAAAAATATTATATGCCTTTTCAAAATGTTCTTTTGCTCTGTCATAATCCCCCATGTCAAAGGCTGAAAGTCCTGCATTTATATTAAATATAGATAAACTCACAAGCGCATTTTTATTTTCACATATAGATAATGCTTTATCAAAATAAGAAAGAGCCTCAGAAAACTTCATATTATATCGTCTAATTTCTCCAATATAATTATATGCCGCTGCAATATTTAAAGCATATTTATCTGCAACTTGCCTTGTAACGTTAAATATATTTATAGACTCATTCAAAAGCTTCTCTGCTTCATCATATTTTCCGCACATTATATTATAAAGGCCTTTTAATCTTAAAAGTATTCCTATTTCCTTATGATAATTGCATTCCACTGCTAGGTTCAAAGCTAAATCTATATAATTTACCATAGTTTCTGTATCATTGGTTTGTATGCAATAATATATCATTTGCTTATAACCTTCTAATGCATAATCATTATCCTTTATTTCTACAGATTTTTCTATCATTTCTTTTATAAATATAGTGCCCTCATCATAATTTCCTTCTCTTATAAGATATCTTCCTCTAATATGGAGATATGAAATTTCAATTTTCTTTAATTCATCTCCTGGAGCTTCTCTTTTCTTTACTTCCTTTAAAGACTTTTCTAAATCCTTAAGATGTTTTTCTGTTTGCTGTTTACTAAAATAAGCATACTTATAAGCATTACTTTCTTGATTAAATAATATCGGAAAGAGTTCATGACTAAAGTTCAAATAATAACTTAAACTTTTTATCCTATACCTTAATGCTTCCAGCTCATTATCTCCGCTACTAAAATGGTATATAAGTTTGTGATAAGTGTTTATATCACTCTTATCATTTTTAAGCTGTTTTTCTAATATACTAGCTATCTTACTATGCAAAATTCTCTTTCTACCCTCCGATTGCTTTAGATAAACAAATTCCCTAAGCTTTTGATGGGTAAACTTAAAACTTGTCCCATTTTCTGTGATTACTTCCTTTAAAATAAACCTATTTGTAAGCTCTTCTATTATATCAATTATTTCTAGTTCATCCTTTTGAGTTACATTTTTTATTATTTCTAAAGGTGCTTCATCAAAGAAAAGAGATGCTATATTTAATATTTTTTTTCCTTCTTCAGAAATATATAAAAATCTACTTTGTAGTACATCCTGCATTTTAACAGACATTATATTAGTATCACCTTTAGACTTTAATATATTTAAATATTCAGTTATAAAAAAGGCATTTCCTTCTGTTTCATCATATACCTTTTTAAATACTTCCTTTGAAAAGTTTTTTTGAGGTAATGCCTTGCTCACAAAACTTTCAACTTCTTTCAAATTAAATCTCTCAAGATTTACACAATGTATTTTTTCATATCTTTTCATTGTAGTTATAAAGTTATCTATGTTTTCATCATATTCATTTCTACAAGTCCCTATAAACATTATATCGTTTTTATTTGCATGAAGTATTATACTACTCAGAATAAGCAAACTTAAATTATCCATCCATTGTATGTCATCAAAAATCATTATTATTTTTTTCTTTACTGTTATTTTTTTTAAAATATCTAATAATGCTTCTGCTATCATTTCGCATTTTAAACTATCTAAGTTTTCAAGTAATTTTATATTTGATGCAGCTTTTTTTTCTCCAAACTCAGGAAAAACATTTGCTATAATATCCTCCCACATGGTAGGAATACTAATATTATTAGCTTTTAGAACACTTGATACTTGATAAATTATACTGTTCCATGGCTTTAGTATGTATTCTTTTTCTAATTGATAACAGTTGGTTTCAAATAAGAATACTTCTTTTGTATTTAATCCTTCTAAAAATCTTTCTTTTAGTCGAGATTTACCTATTCCCGCTTCTCCTTTTATTATAATCGAGCGCGCATTAGATGTTCCTTTAATAAAGTTGTTATAATTATTTTCCAGTATTCTAAGCTCATTACATCTTCCATAAAAAAAATTCTTAGCTGCTTTAATGTTCTCTTTATCTGTAGAATTCATTTTATCCAGTATTGAATCAAAAATAGCTGTGGTTTCTTCATCAGGGGTAATCCCAAGTTCTTTATCTAAGATTTCTGTAAGCTTATTATAAAGTTCTAGCGCCTTACTATAGCTGCTATTTTCTTTATAATAACTCATAAGAGTTCTATATGCTTTTTCATCAAATTCATCTATTCTTATTAAAATTTTCGAATATTTTTCTATTAAACTATTTTTTAAATCTCCATTTTTAATTTTAGAAGCTATTTCTTCATATAAAGACGATACATATATACTCTTATAATGTTCTCTTGTTTTATCTAGCCAGCTTTCAAATTCTTCTGCATTTTTCACAAAAAAACCTTGTAAAAGCTCCCCTTCATATTCCTTAATATCTTTCTTATCACTTAGAAACTCATCCACATCTGTTTTTATTTCCATCTCTGGATTTAATAAAATCATAGACTTTTTAGGGGAAATTATAACTTCTTCATCAAATGCTTTCTTTATCTTATATATAGCATTTCTTAAATTCTTCTTTGCTATATCTTCATCTTCCTCCGCCCAAAGCATTCCAGCTAATTCTTCACGGCTAGCCTGTTTATTTATAAGTAAATAATAAAAAAGGGCTTTTACCTTTCCATAAGGAAATAGTACTTCTTGTTCATCCTTTATAACTTTTGGTGTACCAAATAACTTCCCATATATTTTACTCATTTTTACCCCCCAATCATCTTTCTAATTCTCAGGTATTGGAGAGATTTTAATCTCCAACCTCTCATCACTAAATTAAAGTTTTAATACAACTTAATTCTTATTGCTTAACCTTAGCCACTGGTAAATGTAATCCTCTTTTTATTGAAATAATTCTAACTACAAATGTTGCAAAAAAACATATGTATGAAGCTCTATCTATCCCCAAGCTTTTATATGTAAATATAAAACTTATGCCTCCTAGTATGGAAGCTACTGCATATATTTCCTTTTTGAATACAAATGGAATTTCTTTAGCAAACACATCTCGAAGTATTCCTCCTCCAACTCCTGTAAAAAGTCCTAAAGATACTATCATGAAATTTGTAGGAAGTGTATGTAGTGCTACGTTCCCTCCTATAGCAGTAAAGGCTCCAAGTCCTATAGCATCAGAAATTTGCACAAGGTGCGAAAGTTTATTTAGCTTATTATAAAAAACAAAAACTATTATTGCAGTAGCTATGCTTATAAAGCAATTCGTTGGATTTACAAAAGATGTAGGTGGCAGTATTCCTACTATTATATCTCTAAAAATCCCTCCTCCTATAGCTGTAGTTATTGCAAGTATTATAGCCCCAAATATATCCATTTCCTTTCGTATTCCAATTATAGCTCCTGAAAAGGCAAAAGCTACAGTTCCTATAAACTCAAAAGCACTCATAAGGTTCAAATTTTTCTCCCCCATTCTTTGACTTCGTTTACATATTATATTGTAACAAAATTCAGAGCAAAATTAAACACTAAGAGCTTACCCGTTACTAGTATATATTATAAAAGGAAGTTTGCCTTCAACAAACTTCCTCTTATTGCCTAATCATTAGTTAATAGCCAATTCAGCTTACTGGTTAATCATTACCACCATGCCATCTTTAATAGTCTTTTCTACTATATTTACTCCAGTATGATATGGCAAGAATTTATAAGAAGGATATTTTAATATCACTAAATCTGCTTTTTTACCCTCTTCAATACTTCCTATGCTGTCCGCTCTACCTATAGCCGCAGCACCATTTAAAGTCATTGCTGTTATTGCTTCTTCAATACTCATATTCATATATATTGTAGCTAATGCAAACATAAGTGGTATAGAATTTGTAAATCCACTACCTGGATTAAAATCTGTAGCAAGTGCCACAGCACATCCCTTGTCTATCATAAATCTTCCTCTGGCATATGGCTCTTTTAAACAAAATGCTGTAGTTGGAAGAAGAGTACTTACAACCCCTGCCCTTGCCATATCCTCTATTCCCTTATCCGATGCATGTAAAAGATGATCTGCTGACACCGCATTAAGTTCTGCAGCAAGCTCTGCTCCTCCAAGCTGTACTATTTCATCTGCATGAAGTTTTAATTTCATGCCTAATTCCTTAGCTTTTAAAAGTATTTCTCTGGATTCCTCCACTGAAAATACTCCTTTTTCACAAAACACATCACAAAAATCTGCTAAGTTTTCCTTTGCAACTTTTGGCAGCACTTCTTCAATCATGAAATTAATATATTCTTGAGTTCTTCCCTTATATTCATCTGGTACTGCATGAGCACCTAAAAAAGTTTTGCATATATCTACAGGATGATCTTCATTTAATCTATCCATTACTTTAAGTTGTTTCAATTCTGTTTCTAAGTCTAATCCATATCCGCTTTTTCCTTCTACAGTAGTTACTCCAAAGGATAGCATAGAATTTAGCCTTTCTTTCCCCAGTTTATATAACTCTTCTTCAGAAGCATCTCTTGTTCCTCTTACGCTGTTAACTATGCCTCCTCCTCTATTCATGATTTCCATGTAGCTTACCCCGCTAAGTCTCCATGAAAACTCCTCTGCTCTATATCCCCCAAATACAAAATGAGTATGGGAATCTACAAATCCAGGTAATACAGCTTTTCCTTCTGCATCTATAACCTGAAAATCTTCTTGATTATATAACTTTAATATTTCTTCTGTAGTTCCTACCTTCTCAATAATTCCATTTTTTATTACAACTGCTCCATTTTTTATTACATTCAAATTACCCATCTCTTTACCAAAACTTGCTTTATTTCCTAAAGGCGTTACTATTTCTGCTGAATTTATTATTATTAAATTTCCTTTTAACATAAAATCACCTACTCCATTAATTTATATTCTATTACTTGTTCCATAGAAAAATCCTCTAATTGCAAATAGTACACTGCGCTGTTTACTAAAGCTTCCATAGATACAAGTCCACTTATTTCCGTTCCTATAATATTTACCCCAAATTTCTCACTTTCTCTTTTAACCATTTCAAAAACTGTATAAAGTCCTGTTTTATTATAATCCGTTAAAACCACAGCAAGCACCACAGCCTCATCGTTGCTTGGTTTTACTGCCAATGCCCTACAACATTTAAACCCTCTTTCAGAGCCTCGAATGCTTTTACCTATTTTTTTTATAAGTGCATAATTCGATGTGTTGAATTTTATATTAAAGCACACCAAAGGCATTCTAGCCCCTACTATACTGATTCCTCCTGTAGGATGAGGCTTATCTGGTCCAAAATCTGGCTTCCATTCTGGTCTTTTAAGTTTGTTTTTTATCCCTTCATATCCCCCCATCCTTATATTACATAAATCTACTCTATTAGGACTTGAGGCAGATTTTTCATATAAAAATATTGGTATATTATAGTTTAAAGATGCTTCTTTTCCAAACTCTTTCGAAATAACTATAGCTTCTAACATGCTCATGTTCTTTAATGGTATAAAAGGTATCACATCAACAGCTCCAACTCTTGGATGATCCCCAGTATGCTTTTCCATATCTATAAGTTCCAATGCTATCCCCATTGCATTCATCATTGCATTTTTAACATCCTTAGGATTTCCCATTATAACTGCTGATGATCTATTAAATTTTTTATTATAACTATAATCTAAAAGCTTTATACCTTCTATTCCTCTAAATTCATCAATAATTTTATCTATTTTCTTTATATCTGTGCCTTCACTAAAGTTAGGGGCACAAGTTACTATCTTATCCCCATTCCCCATAAATCCTCCACTTACAAGTTTTAATTGTCAACCTTTAGAATATATATTATCTATATATACAAAAACTAGGATAAAGACTTTAGGGGTTAGACACTAGGTACTAGGTTTTGAGATACTTTGTATAATCAAAATCTTCTCATTTCCTATCTCCTAGCACCTTAGCCTAATCCCTAATTTATATCCTCTACTCCTAGTTTACTGAAATCAGTATACTATTAAAAACCAAATTATTTATTAAATACTTTTCCTACTGCTTCTTTCACCATGTTTTCATCTGCAATATATGGTATTGTTATGTGATCAGTTCCTTTATTCATCTTATTGTATTCAACAACAGTTTCTACAGAATGCTCATTTCTAGCCCATGAACGTCTAGCAACTCCGCCCATAACATCCCATGCCATAGCTGATTTTATTATTTCATCTACTCTGTGGCTTCCGTCAAGAACTAATCCAAATCCACCGTTTACAGATTTACCAATTCCAACTCCTCCACCATTATGAAGAGCTATTAAGCTCATTCCTCTTGCAGCATTACCAGCATAGCACTGTACAGCCATATCAGCCATTACGTTACTTCCATCTTTAATATTTGAAGTTTCTCTAAATGGTGAATCTGTACCTGAAACGTCATGATGGTCTCTTCCAAGCATTATAGGACCAACTTCACCTTTTCTAACCATATCATTAAACTTAAGGGCAATATTTACTCTTCCCATAGCATCTTGATATAATATTCTAGCTTCAGTTCCTACAACCAATGCATTCTTTTCAGCATCCTTTATCCAGTTATAGTTATCTCTATCTTGATATCTTCTTTCTGGATCTATGCATTCCATAGCTGCATGATCTGTTTTTCTTAAATCTTCATGTTTTCCGCTTAAGCATACCCATCTAAATGGTCCATATCCATAATCAAATAAATGTGGTCCCATGATATCTTCAACATAGGATGGCCAAATAAATCCATCTTTTTCGTCTATTCCATTTTTAGAGATTTCTTTAACTCCAGCATCATATATAGCCTTCATAAAGGAGTTACCATAGTCAAAGAAATATACTCCTCTTTCAGTTAAAGTCTTGATAACTTCAAAATGCTGTTTTAAAGTCTTGTCTACTAATTCTCTGAACTTAGCTGGGTCTTCTGCTAAAAGTCTTGTTCTTTCTTCAAATGTAATACCTGCTGGGCAATATCCACCTTCATAAACATTATGGCAAGATGTTTGGTCTGAAAGTAAATCTATGTGAATATTATGGTCTACTGCATATTGAAGTAAATCTACTATATTACCATGGTAAGCTATAGACATAGCTTCTTTTTTAGCTTTAGCTTCTTCAGCCATTGCCCAAACTTCTTCTAAGTTTGATGACCATTTTTTAATCCAGCCCTGTTCAAGTCTTGTATCTACTCTTGATTTATCAACTTCGGCAACTATAGCAACACCATTTGCTATTTCTCCTGCTTTACCTTGAGCACCACTCATTCCACCAAGTCCTGAAGTTACAAATATTCTTCCTCTTAAATCTCCATCATTTGGAATTCCAAGTTTTGTCCTTCCTGCATTTAATATAGTGTTAAATGTTCCATGAACAATACCCTGTGGTCCTATATACATCCATCCACCTGCTGTCATTTGTCCATAGTTTGCAACTCCCATTTCTTCAGCGATTTCCCAATCCTTTAAGTTGTCAAACATACCTATCATAAGTGCATTTGTAATTATTACTCTTGGTGCATCTGGCTTAGATTTGAATAATCCTAGAGGATGTCCTGATTCTAGAACTAAAGTTTGATCTTGAGTCATCACTTCTAAGTATTTTTTAATTAATCTGTACTGCATCCAGTTTTGACATACGCTACCTGTTTCTCCGTATGTAACTAATTCATAAGGATAAAGTGCAATATCAAAATCTAAATTGTTGTCTATCATTACCTGAAAAGCTTTACCTTCTATACAATTTCCCTTATATTCATCAATTGGCTTTCCGTAAAGTCTTCCTTCTGGACGGAATCTATATCCATAAATTCTTCCTTTTGTAGTAAGCTCTTCTAAAAATTCCGGAATCAACTCTGCATGATACTTTTCTGGTATATAACGAAGTGCATTTTTAAGCGCTACCTCTGTTTGTGCCTGTGTAAGGTGAAAACCTCTATTTGGAGCTCTTCTTATTCCTTGAACAAACTTAGGCATTTCTGGTAAATAATCATCAAGTTTAATTTCCATAGCTTCTGAAATATCAAAATTTCCTATCATTTTTAAATCCCCCTATATGTTAAATATTTATATTGCGTATTTATCTTACACTCTTATTATATATCAGCTTCGTCGTTAAAACGTCTATGTATTTTATAAATTCAGAAATTTCTAACTTAAAATTCGACTTTTTTGACGTTCCCGTTTATAGACGGTAAAAATGCAAAGCATTTTTTAGTAACCAATATGTTAACCTAGTAACCACTGGCCACTGGTTACTAGGTTAGCAACTATCATAGCTCGTATTCCTTAATCTTATACCTTAAGTTTCTTTCGCTGATCCCCAAAGCTTCAGCAGTATTTTTTCTATTTTGTTTGAATTTCTTTAAGTTATATTCTATAACCTTTTTTTCTATAGTCTTCATATCCTCCCCCACATAAATTGGTATAAGATGATCTTTTAATAGGAGTATATTTTCTGATTCGAAAATTTCAGGAGGTAAATCTTCTTTATCTATATACTCGTTTCTTGTTAACACCACAGCTCTTTCTAATATATTTTGGAGTTCACGTACATTCCCATTAAATTTATACCCTTCTAAAGCTTGTAGCGCTCCTGCTGTTATGCCATTTATTCTCTTTTCAAACTGATTACTATATTTTTTTATAAAATATTCTATGATTTCAGGCATATCTTCCATCCTTTCTCTTAGCGGAGGAATTTGTATATTTATTACGTTTAATCTATAAAATAAGTCTTGTCTAAAATTACCTCTTTTGACCTCTTCCTTTAAATTTTTATTTGTAGCAGATATAAATCTAACGTCCACTTTTATAATTTTATTAGAACCAACAGGTCTTATTTCTTTATCTTGAATTACTCTTAAAAGCTTAGTTTGCAAGTTTATATCCATATCACCTATTTCATCTAGAAATAATGTACCTTCACTTGAAAGTTCTATTATTCCTTTTCTATCCTCCGCTGCACCTGTGAAAGCACCTTTTTTATATCCAAAGAGCTCACTTTCTAAAAGATTATCTGGTATTGCCGAGCAATTTATTACATTGAAAGGCTTGTCCTTTCTTTTTCCATTAAAATGAATCGCCCTTGCAACAAGTTCTTTTCCAGTGCCGCTTTCTCCTGTTATAAATACATTTATGTTTACATCTTTAACTCTATCTATTAGATTGAAAACTTCCTTCATTTTAGAGGAGCTTCCTATTATATTATAATTTTTATCTACCTTATCACTTAAGTATTTTATTTTACTATTTAATCCTATGTATTCCTCAGCCTTTTTCATAAGAATATCAAGCTCTTCCATATTAATAGGTTTTGTAATATAGTAAAACGCTCCATTTTTAATAGCTTCCACAGAAGACTCTATAGTTCCGAATGCAGTCATCATAATTACCATTATTTCTTTGTTTACAATCTTTATTTTTTTCAAAATCTCTATTCCATTTTCATCCCCTAATCTTAAATCTAAAAGTATAATATTTATATCAACTTCATTTATAATAGCTAACGCAGTTTCTTCATTATTTGCTGTGAAAACCTCGTAATCATCTTCTAGGGCAAAGCTTAACGCTGTACATATAGAGCTTTCATCATCAATAACCAATACCTTAAACACTTTCACCATCTCCTAAACTTTTAAATTCTAATATAAATGAAGTTCCCTCACCCTTTGCACTCGATACATGTATCCTTCCACTGTTTTCTTCCATAAGCTGATAGCATACAAAAAGCCCTAATCCTGTTCCTGATGCCTTTGTAGTATAAAATGGATCATATATTTTATTTAACTCATCCTTATCCATACCGCAACCATTATCCTCTATCATTAAATAAATCTTCCCCAAGCTCTCCATAGTACTTATATTTATTATTTTTTTGTCTTTATTAAGTGATTCTATGCCGTTTAGTATTAAGTTTATAATTATTTGCTTAAGATGATTCTTGTCTGCATATATAAATATATTGTTAGGTATCTCTATATTTATTTTTACATTTTCTTTTTGTATTTTATTAGCTGTGAGAGCTAGTATTTTTTCTACGACTTCATATAAATTTGTATTTTCTTTAAATGCCTTTTTAGGTTTAGAATACTCTAAAAGCTCATTTATTAAATTATTAAGTCTTTCTATTTCATAAGGTATATCTTTACTTATCATTTCTCTAAATTTAGGATTATCATATTTTTTAGGAAGCAATTCTGCATAAGTTTTAATAGAAGTTAAAGGATTTCTTATTTCATGTGCTATACCTGCCATTAAGATTCCTAGAGATTCCATCCTATCTTTTTTTCTTAAAGATTCATTAGCCATTTCTAAACTTTTAGTTTTCTTTTCTACTTCTTCTTTAAGCTTATCATTCCACATATACATTAAAAAAAGCACTATAAGAAAAATGCACATGGCTATTAATGAATATTTAAGTGTATTCCTTACATACCAATTAGAGTACTTAAAAGATTGTCCAAACCATTTTGTATAAATCATATCATAAGTGCCATTTTCTTTTATTTCTTTTATGCCCTTGTTCAAGAGTTCTAAAGTTGCCTTGTCTCCTTTTCTTACTGCAATGCTATATGCTGTAGAATTCAAAGGACCACCCACAATTTTCAGCTTGTTATTGATACTTAGCTTATTTGCATAATACACGCCGGTTAATGTATTACCTATAAAAGCATCTACTTCTTTACTTAAAAGCTTCTTAAAAGCATCTTCTTGATCCTTTGTAAATATTATCTTTACCCCTTCCATGTTTTGTAAATTATTAACAGCTACATCCCCCTTTTGTATAGCTACTGTATGCTGAACCAAATCCTCATATTTATTTAAGTAATTATTTTCATTTAACACAAAAATACTTTGGGAATTTGTAAGTATTTCTTCAGAAAAATCATATAGCTTATCCCTTTCAGTAGTTCGCTTCATTCCTTCTATTATATCTACTTCTCCCTGCTTAAGCTTTTCACAGGCATCTTCCCATTTCATAGGAGTAAATTTAACTTCCATTCCGCTTCTCAGTGCCACAGCTCTTATTAAATCCACATTAAATCCTACATATGTATGACTTTCATCTAAATACTCAAATGGCGGAAAGTTTATATCACCTGCAACTTCTAGCACAACATTTTGTGGCTGTTTTATATCGGGTTTATTTTTATAGATATAGAATATCGCTGAGACTATTATTGGTATAATCAAAATAAGTATTAATCTTTTTTTACTAATTCCACTCACAGTTATCCCCCTTTCTTATATAGACAGTTAGTATTAATTAAAACAAGCTTATAAAAGCTTAACTTTCAAAATCATTACTATTATTTGCTATTTTATATATTATCACACTTAACCATATCTTACATATTATAAGAATATAAAAAAGTTTAATCGGAGGTTTTTATGAAACATAAAAAACTTAAACTTATTTCTTATATTATTGTCATAGTAACTTTACTAGCAGCACTTGTATCCTGCAGCGGTAATACTAAGACCGAGGAAAAGAAAATAGTAAAAGTAAATGTCAATGAAGTTGTTCGTTCTGTTTTCTATGCTCCATTTTACGCTGCAGTAAATAATGGCTTCTTTAAAGAAGAAGGCATAGAAATCAATCTTACAACAGGCCAAGGTGCAGATAAAACCATGCAGCAAGTATTGAGCGGAAGTGCTGATATAGGTTTTTGCGGTCCTGAGCAAGTTATCTACATTTACAATCAAAACAGAGAAGATTTTCCAGTTATATTTGCTAACTTAACTCGTAAAGATGGTTCCTTCCTTGTAGGAAGAACTAAAGAAGATAACTTCAAGTGGGAATCCTTAAAAGGGAAAACTATTATTGGCGGAAGACCTGGTGGCGTACCTGAAATGGCATTAGAATATGCCCTTAAAGATCATGGATTAGATCCTGCTAAGGATGTTAAACTCATTACAAACTTAGCTTTCACTGCAACTTCTGGAGCTTTTAAAGCAGGTACCGGAGATTATGTAGCTTTATTTGAGCCTACAGCCACAATGCTTGAAAAAGATAACTCAGGTAAAATAGTAGCTTCAATTGGAGAATCTGTTGGAGACATGGGATATACTGCATTTTTTGCAACCAAGTCATATATACAGAAAAATGAAGCTCTTCTGGAAAGCTTCACAAAAGCTTTATATAAAGGACAGCTATGGGTTAAAAATAATAGTGACGAAAAAGTAGCTGAATCTATAATATCTTTCTTCCCTGGAACAGATAAGGATGTAATCATATCTGTTGTAAAGAATTATAGAGGTATAAATGCTTTTGCAGAAGATCCTATATTAAAGGAAGAATCTATGACAAAATTAATGGATGTAATACAGTCTTATAAATCAGATCTAATTCCTAAAAGACCACCATTCAAAGATATTGTTAATAACACTATAGGAGCTAAAGTTTTAAACGAAGTAAAATAGTATTTTCAAAGCTGCTTTGTTGTATTACAAAGCAGCTTTTATATATATCCCTTAAATTCAATATAATGGAACATATATGAAATATATTAAAAATAATATTTCATTTTTCTTTTTAATAATATCTTTTATATTATTAAATTTTTGTAAAAAACTTCAAATTTCGCATCTTAACCCATCATTTTTTAACATTTTATTAATATTTTTATTTTATTATAATTGTTTTATAAACACATATACATATATTTATATATTTTTTTGAAATAAATTAAAAGAATTTATTAGTATGCAAAATAAGTTTTATTTTGAGAACCATTTATTATCAACCTTTCAAATCAATAATCATTAATATATTTAACAATAAAACCAATAGATTTATTATTTATTTTTCGACTATATCTTGTAAAATTTTGTATAAAACAATCATTTTAAATAGTTATTTCTTTTCATAATATAATTAAATTATTAATTTTTTTATAACTTTTTGTATTATTATAACTTCAATTTTATATTATTCATTTTTTACTGAAAAATGAATAATTTTTAAAATAACATTCATTTTTTTAACTTTTTAGATTGATTTTTTTATAATTTGATGTATAATAATAATTGTACTGTAGGTTAACGTTTTCAGTACAAGTTGTTTAATTTTTATCATTATTATTTTATTTAAATTTATTTAAAAGGATGGTGGACTTATTATGGAAATGAAATTGGACATGATGCAAACCACTGCATTAGCGGTAGTAATTTACTACTTCGGCGGATGGGTAAAATCTAAGTGGAAATTACTCTACAAATTTTGTATTCCAGATCCAGTTGTTGGCGGACTTATCTTCTCAATATTAAACCTTTTCTTAAGACAAAGTGGTGCGTTAAAATTAACTTTAGACACCACATTACAAAGTCCATTTATGATGGTTTTCTTTACTTCTATAGGATTTACAGCAAGTTTACAACTTGTTAAAAAAGGCGGAATACAAGTTGTTATATTTTGGGCATTAGCATCCGTTCTTTGTATCGTTCAAGATGCAGTTGGTGTAACAATCGCTAAGGCATTAGGACAAAATCCTTTACTCGGACTTATCACTGGTTCTGTTACAATGACAGGCGGACACGGCACAGGTGGAGCCTTTGGTCCAGAGTTCGAAAAAATGGGACTTGCAGGTGCTACAACATTTGCTATGGCAGCTGCAACTTTCGGTCTTGTATCCGGTTCATTAATAGGAGGACCACTTGGTAGAAAATTAATAGAAAAGAAAAATCTTAAACCTCATCCAGAACTATATGTTTCTGACGCAGAAGTTAATGCTGCAGCTGAAGAAGTTGTATCTTATGACGAATTATTTAAAAGCTTTGCTTTACTTTTAGTAGCTCTTGGAATCGGAGCAGTACTTGGAAACTTCTTTAAGAAATTAGGGATAACTCTTCCAGCTTACGTTAGCGCAATGATTATAGCTGCTATTATATTAAATGTTGGTGAATCAAATGGTAAATGGCACGTTAACCAAAAATGTACAGAAATAATCGGTTCAATCGGACTTAATATCTTCTTGTCCATGGCCTTAATATCATTAAAACTTTGGGAACTTGCAGCAGTTGCTGGACCAATGCTTATAATACTTATAGCTCAAGTTATTGTAATGTGGTTATTTGCTTATTATATAACATTCAATGTAATGGGAAAAGACTTTGACGCTGCAGTAATGAGCGCTGGACATTGTGGATTTGGTATGGGTGCTACTCCAAACGCAATGGCAAATATGAAATCAGTTGTAGAAAGATTCGGACCTGCTCCAAGAGCATTCTTTGCATTACCTATAGTTGGTGCTTTCTTAATAGATTTCACTAATGCAATAATTATAACTACATTTGCTAATATCTTCAAATAGTATACCTTTCTAATAAAATATTAAAAGTGAATTTATGAAAAAACAAAAATGTCTGTTCATTTCGAACAGGCATTTTTGTTTTTTCATTTAAAATTTAAAATTATTACTTTTCTCTTTTTTACGTTTCTTATTTCTATCTTGCAACTTGGTTTACTCCATATATCTTGTGTATAATATTCCTTTCTAAGGGAAAACTTTTATAAGATTAAATATTATTAAGAAAGGATGGAGTTTAATGAACATAAAACTTGATATGATGCAAACCACTGCATTAGCTGTAGTTATATACTACTTCGGTGAATGGTTAAGAACAAAATTTACTATACTTTATAGATTTTGTATTCCTGCTCCAGTTGTAGGAGGACTTATCTTTTCCATTTTAAATTTAATTTTAAGACTTAGCAATATACTAAAAATTGATTTAGATACCACTCTCCAAAGTCCTTTTATGATGGTGTTTTTTACTTCTATAGGATTCACAGCCAGCTTAGAACTCATCAAAAAAGGCGGAGTTCAAGTTCTGATATTTTGGGGATGCGCCGCCGGTCTTGCCGTATTACAAGACGCTCTAGGCGTAGCCCTTGCAGGAATTTTAAACGCTAGCCCTCTACTTGGACTCATATGCGGTTCTGTTACAATGACAGGAGGACACGGGACCGGGGCAGCCTTTGCCCCATTATATGAAAGCATGGGACTCAAAGGTGCAATGACTGCTGCCATGGCTGCAGCTACTTGGGGCCTTGTATTTGGTTCACTAATAGGTGGACCTGTAGCAAAATCATTAATAGAAAGAAAAAAACTTGAACCAAGAAAAGAAGAAAAACCTAAAGGCAGCATAGTAAATGAAATAGAAGAAAGAGTTACCTACGAGGAATTGTTTAGATCTTTTGCCCTTCTTCTTATAGCTATAGCCATAGGAGCAGTACTTGAAAAATTCTTCAAGAATTTAGGATTAACACTTCCGTCTTATGTTAACTCTATGATAATTGCTGCAATAATACTAAATACCGGTGAACTTTCTGGCAAGTGGAATGTAAACAGTAGGTGTATGGATATTTTAGGTAACATAGGATTGAATGTCTTTTTATCCATGGCTCTCATAGGTTTAAAGCTTTGGGAACTGGCAGCCGTAGCGGGTCCTATGGTCGTAATACTTATATGTCAAACAATACTAGTATTTATATTTGCAATGTTTGTAACATTTAATTTAACTGGTAGAGACTTTGATGCCGCTGTTATGTCTGCAGGACACTGTGGATTCGGTATGGGTGCAACTCCTGTAGCTATGGCAAACATGAAATCTGTTGTAGACAGATTTGGCCCAGCTCCTAGAGCATTTTTCGTGCTACCTATAGTTGGAGCATTTTTAATAGACTTTGCAAATGCTCTTATAATAACAACCTTCACAAACTTTTTTGCAAAATAGAACCTTGCAATTACTTTTGTATAGTTAGCTCAAGTTGTTGAACACTAATCATCAATAGTGAAAATTATGTTTATATTATTCATTATTGGTGGTTAGTATTTACTTATCATATTGTTCTTCTACCCTTTCTCGCAAACCATAAAGACACGCATCATTCAATCATATATCACTAATATAAATACCATCTCTGATTTTCCATATTTTTGTCGATAAATGAAATATCATGTATGTATTATTTCACATTTAAAATAAATTCTTTATCGAATACATTTCTTATTCTTCTTAATTCTAATAGAACAACAAACGACTTATTCATAATTATTTAATCATTTTGGTAATATTTATAACATATTATACATTAATATTGATTTTATATTTAAATCCACTTTAAAACATTAAAATATAGTATTTTAATGCATTATATTGTTTAATAATTCATAACCAACCCATTGATATCACTTATATATAATTATATAATATACAAAAGCACCAAAATGCTTTTTTCAACATTTTTGTATCTTTGTTTGCATTATTATTTGTATTTTTTTAACATTTTTTATAACAATCTTATAATTTTATAAATTTTTTGTTAAAAATCAAGGTATATTTATTCAAGAAGATAAATATTATTCACTTTTTTTTGATAAATGATTTTTTTTTTATTTTTTATTCATTTTTTTAATTTTTTAGATTGCTTTTTTTATCACTTTGTGTATAATAATAAGTGTACCAAGCATAACGTTTTCATATTTCACTAATTTAATTAAATTTTTATAAGAAAGGTGGACTTATTATGGAATTAAAATTAGACATGATGCAGACCACTGCATTAGCAGTAGTAGTTTACTACTTTGGTGGCTGGGTAAAATCAAAATGGCAGTTACTTTATAAGTTCTGTATTCCAGACCCAGTTGTAGGAGGACTTATATTCGCATTTTTAAATCTTGCTTTAAAGCAAAGCGGTATTGTAACTTTAAGCTTAGATACAACATTACAAAAACCATTTATGATGGTATTCTTTACATCAATAGGTTTTACAGCAAGCTTAGAGCTTGTTAAAAAAGGTGGTATTCAGGTTGTTATATTCTGGTTACTAGCTTCTCTATTATGTATACTTCAAGATGGCCTTGGTGTAGCTTTAGCTACAGCACTAGGACAAAATCCTTTACTTGGACTTATAACTGGTTCTGTTACTATGACAGGTGGACATGGTACTGGTGGTGCTTTCGCTCCAATATTTGAAAGCATGGGACTCAAAGGCGCTATGACATTTGCTATGGCATCTGCTACATTCGGACTTGTTTCTGGTTCTATAATCGGAGGACCTCTTGGTAAAAAGCTTATTGAAAAGAAAGGTTTAAAGCCAGCTTCAGCTCATGCTTCAAACGAAGCTGCTGGAACTATTGAAGCTGAAGATGAAGTAACTTATGATTCATTATTCAAAGCTTTTGCAGTTATTTTAGTATCTATTGGAATCGGTGCTGTTCTTGAAGGATTCTTCAAGAAAGCTGGAATTACTCTTCCATCCTATGTTAACTCAATGATTATAGCTGCTATCATCTTAAACGTAGGCGAAAGCACTGGAAAATTCCGTGTAAATGCAAAATGTACTGATATGATTGGAAATATTGGACTTAACGTATTCTTATCAATGGCATTAGTTGGATTAAAACTTTGGGAACTTGCAGCAGTTGCAGGACCAATGCTTATAATACTTACAGCACAAGTTGTTATGATGTGGTTAGTTGCTTACTATCTAACATTTAATATGATGGGAAAAGACTTCGATGCTGCTGTTATGGCTGCTGGACACTGTGGATTTGGTATGGGAGCCACTCCAAATGCAATGGCTAACATGAAATCTGTTGTTGACAGATTCGGACCAGCTCCAAGAGCATTCTTCGTATTACCTATAGTTGGAGCATTCTTAATCGACTTTACAAATGCAATCGTAATCACTGCATTCGTAAACTTCTTAAAATAACATTATCAACATTAAAATTAAAGCACTGATGGACAAGTTCCTCAGTGCTTTTTTTATTTTATAAACTTTTCACACTAAGCTTATAATTTATTTACTCTTCGCACTCCTCTAGTACTTAGTATATATTTTAAAATATGACCGTTTATAAAATCATCCCTTCATTTTTAACGAATTATGACATTTTATGTATTTAATAAATTATCACTTGGTATTATTCTATTATGATTGCTCGATTCAATTCCCTCGCATCCTCCTAGTTTAAGTCGGTTACAAAATTAACAATTATTTAATTTTAATATAATTTTCACCAAAAATTATTGTTTGTGTAATCATATACATTTTATTTTTATCGACATTTTGTCCCATCTTCATTCAATATTTTCTGAAAAATATTGCATTATTAAAATTATTTATAAAAAAATGTTGAATTATGAAAATATTTATGCTAGTATATTAAATGTTCCTTAAGGATATCAAATATATGATTTATTTTTAACTTAATATTATTTTTACATAATTAATATTTTAACAATATTTATATTAATATTTATATTTAGGAAAGGTGGTATTTTTTATGCAATTTAAATTAGATATGATGCAGACCACAGCTTTAGCAGTTGTTGTATACTACTTTGGTGGTTGGCTTAGATCAAAAGTAAGCGTACTTGAAAAATTCTGTATACCTGCACCTGTTGTTGGTGGACTTGTATTTGCAATTGTAAACCTTATATTAAGACAAAACGGACTTTTAAAACTTGAAATGGATACTACGTTACAATCTCCTTTTATGATGGTATTCTTTACTACAATAGGTATGGGTGCTAGCATAGACTTAATAAAAAAAGGTGGATTACAGGTTGTTATATTCTGGTTACTTGCTTCTGTGCTTTGTATATTCCAGGATGGTTTAAGTGTTATATTATCAAATGTACTTGGAATTGATCCAAAGCTTGGATTAATTGCTGGTTCTATAACTATGACAGGTGGACATGGTACTGGTGCTGCCTTTGGTGCTTTATTCGAAAGCCAAGGTATGCAAGGTGCTTTAACAGCTGCAATGGCAGCTGCAACTTTCGGACTAGTTATGGGTTCTATAATAGGTGGACCTATAGGACAAAGTCTTATTAAAAGAAAAGGTTTAAAGCCTTCTATTTCTAAGGAAGCTCAAAATACAGCTGCTGCTTCTGCTGAAGTTGTAGATGAAATTACTTATGAAGAATTATTTAAAACTCTTGCTATAGTTTTAGTTTCAATAGGTATTGGTGCAGTACTTGGAAACGTATTTAAGAATATGGGACTAACTCTTCCTGCTTACGTTAGTGCGATGATAATTGCTGCTATAATATTAAACGTTGGCGAATCTACTGGCAAATGGCACATTAATGCAAAATGTACAGATGCAATTGGAACCATAGGATTAAATGTATTCCTTTCAATGGCTTTAATTGGATTAAAATTATGGGAACTTGCGGATATAGCAGGCCCAATGCTTGTAATATTAGTTTCTCAAACAATACTTATGGCTTTATTTGCAACATTTGTTACATTTAACTTCATGGGTAAAGACTTTGATGCTGCAATTGCGGCTGCTGGACACTGCGGATTTGGTATGGGAGCTACTCCAAACGGTATAGCTAACATGACATCAGTTTCTGAAAAATTCGGACCAGCTCCAAGAGCATTCTTCGTATTACCTATAGTTGGTGCATTCTTAATAGACTTTACAAATGCAATCATAATTACTGCATTCGTAAACTTCTTCTAATAATAAATTTAATTAATAGTTGATAATTTTTAAAGAAGTTCCGCTTTAGCGGAACTTCTTTTTATTTTACATTCTATATTTACATTCCCAAATGAAATCCTTCATTGTAATCTTGAACAAAATCTTGTTTTTGCTCTTTATGGCGTACTGCATTTTGTTCAAACTGAAGATTTTTATTTGCCACGGATAGCATAAGCTTTATTCTATTTAACTGATTTACTTCACTGGCACCGGGGTCATAATCTATAGCAGCTATATTTGCACCTGGATAAATTCTTTTAAGTTCCTTTATCATACCCTTGCCTGTTACATGATTTGGAAGACATGCAAAGGGCTGCATACATATTATATTTTTAACTCCAGTTTCAATAAGTTCTACCATCTCGCCAGTTAAAAACCACCCTTCTCCTGTTTGGTTCCCTAACGAAAGTATTTTTGATGCTCCTTCTGCTAAGACTTCAATGCTTTGCGGAGCACTAAATCTATTACTATAATTGAGTGCTTTTTTCATTTCTTTTCTATAAAGTTCCATAAATTTTATAGCAGAACTCGAAATAATAGCTGCAACCTTCGAACCTGAAAGTTCTTCATGTTTATATATAGCACCATGAGCACAATACATAAAAAAGTCTAAAAGATCAGGTACTACTACTTCTGCTCCTTCTTTTTCTAAAATGTCTATCACTTCATTATTTGCAGTGGGATGAAATTTCACCAATATCTCTCCTACCACTCCAACCTTAGGTTTTAGAATATTCTTTACCTCTAGGCTATCAAAATCTTTAACTATACTCCAAATATTATTTTCAAACTCCTTATGATTTCCACTTCTTATACTATCTTTGCACTTATCCATCCATTTTCTAAAAAGCTGATTAGTAGAACCAGGAATTTTTTCATAAGGCCTTACTTTATAAAGTACTCTCATGAGTAGATCTCCATAAATAAGTGCCATAAGTCCTTTATTAATAAGACTTAAACTTATTTTAAATCCTGGATTTTTTTCTAGCCCTCCTACATTTGCAGATATAACAGGAATTCTGCTAAAACCTGCTTCTTTTAATGCCCTTCTTAAAAAAGCTATATAATTTGTAGCTCTACACCCTCCACCAGTTTGAGAAATTATAACCGAAGTATTCCCTAAATCATACCTTCTAGATTTTAACGCTTCGATTATCTGTCCTACTACTACTATAGATGGGTAGCAAGCATCATTATTTACATATTTAAGCCCTTCATCTATGGCACTTCTATCTACAGATGGAAGTATTTCTAGATTATATCCTGCTTCATTAAAAGCTTCTTGTACTAATTCAAAATGTATTGGTGCCATTTGGGGGCAAAGTATTGTATGTCTTTTTTTCATTTCCTTTGTAAAAATTACTCTCTTCTCTGGTTCAATTATCTTATGTGGCACAAAGCCATTTTTATCTCTTTCTTGCATTGCAGCCATTAAAGATCTTACTCTTATCTTTACTGCACCTAAATTGCTTCCTTCATCTATTTTAAGTACAGTATATATTTTTCCATAAGAATTCAATATTTCCTGTACCTGATCTGTGGTTACAGCATCAAGTCCGCAACCAAAAGAATTAAGCTGTATAAGTTCTAAGTTTTTTTCCTTAGCTACAAAACTTGCTGCAGCATAAAGTCTTGAATGATAAACCCATTGATCTACAACATTTAACGGCCTTTCTACATTACCTAACTGTGCTACTGAATCTTCTGTAAGCACAGCTATACCAAAAGATGTTATTACTTCAGGAATCCCATGATTTATTTCAGGATCTAAATGATATGGTCTCCCTGCTAGCACAACTCCTTTTTTACCTGTAGTATTTAAGTATTTCACTACTTCTTCGCCTTTTATTCTTATATCACTTTTAACTTTTTTATCCTCTTCATATGCAAGTTTTAACGCTCTTTCAAGTTCAACATTTGAAATATTAAATTCACTCAATTCATCTCTTAGTCTTTTAAACATCTTTCTTTCGTCATCAAGAGGTAAAAAAGGATTCATAAATTTAATATGTTTTTCATTTAATATATCCATATTATTTTTAATTACTTCAGGGTAAGATGTAACTATAGGACAATTAAAATGATTATTTGCTTCTTTAAATTCCTTTTGTTCATAAGGAATAGATGGATAAAATATAAAATTTATTCCCCTATTAACAAGACTCATAATATGCCCATGAACAATTTTTGCTGGATAACAAGCAGATTCTGATGGTATTGTTTCCAGTCCAAGTTCATAAACGTTTTTGGACGATCTAGGTGAAATTTCCACTCTAAATTTAAGTTCATTAAAAAATGTAAACCAAAATGGATAATTTTCGTACATATTTAGAACTCTTGGTATTCCTACACTTCCCCTTATAGCCTCTTCTCTTTTCAGAGGAATATAGTTAAATAGCCTTTTATATTTATATTCAAATAAGTTTGGTACACTTTCACTAGAACTTTCTTTTTCTACTCCCCTTTCACATCTATTACCTGAAATAAACTTAGAATTATCCGAGAAATTATTCACAGTCAAAAGACAATTATTTGCACACTTTCCACACCTTTTCATAGATGTATTCCACTTGAAACTTTCAAGTTCTTCTAACGGAATTAATGTTGTAATATGTGATTCCTCACATCTTTCCTTTGAAATAATTGCTGCTCCAAAAGCTCCCATAAGACCCGCTATATCAGGTCTTACAGCTTCTCTTCCTGAAACACATTCAAAGGCACGAAGTACTGCATCGTTATAAAAAGTTCCTCCTTGAACAATTGGCTTTTTTCCTAAACTTTCAGCATTTCTTACCTTTATAACCTTAAAAAGTGCATTTTTTATTACAGAGTATGATAATCCTGCAGATATATCACCTACAGTCGCTCCTTCTTTCTGAGCTTGTTTAACTTTTGAATTCATAAAAACTGTACATCGTGAACCTAGATCTACCGGATTTTTAGCTCCAAGTGCTGCCTTTGCAAAATCTTGAACCTGCATATTAAGAGAACTTGCAAAAGCTTCAATAAAGGAACCACATCCAGAAGAGCAAGCTTCATTTAACATTATACTATCTATTACCCCATCCTTTATTTTAAGGCATTTCATATCCTGTCCACCAATATCTAATATGAAATCTACTCCTGGTAAAAAGAAATTTGCTGCCTTATAATGAGCAATAGTCTCTACTTCACCTATATCTATGGATAAGGCATTCTTTATTAAGCCTTCTCCATAACCTGTTACTGTAGAATTTACAATTCTAGCTTCTTTAGGTAATTTTCCATAAAGATCTTTTAAAACATTAATTACAGATTTTAAAGGATTTCCTTCATTACTTCCATAACGAGAATAAAGAAGCTCCCCTTTTTCGTTAATTAAAGCTACCTTAGTCGTAGTGGAACCTGCATCTATACCTAAGTAACAGCTTCCCTTATGTTCTGTTATATCTTTAGTTTTTACTTTATTTTCATCATGTCTTTTCTTAAATTTCAATAAGTCTTCTTCAGATGAAAATAATGGCTGCAACGATTTAGTTTCTTCATTTATATTTTCATTCAACATTTTTAATCTATCATTTAACTCATTAAACTTAATTGCTTTATCATCTATTGATGAAATGGCAGCTCCCATAGCAACAAAGATCTGAGAGTTTTCTGGAAAGATAACTTGATCTTCCTTTAAATTTAACGTTTCTTTAAACCTTTGTCTTAGTTCTGATAAAAAACAAAGTGGACCCCCTAAAAAAGCCACATTACCTCTTATAACTTTTCCACAAGCAAGTCCACTAATAGTTTGATTAACTACAGCTTGAAGTATGGAAGCTGCTATGTCCTCTTTAGCTGCTCCTTCATTTAAAAGAGGCTGTACATCAGTTTTCGCAAAAACCCCACATCTAGCTGCAATAGGATATATTACATTGTAATTTCCTGCAAGCTCATTTAGTCCTCCTGCATCAGTTTTAAGAAGTGATGCCATTTGATCTATGAATGCCCCCGTGCCCCCTGCACAGGTTCCATTCATCCTTTGATCAAGGCCTCCCTGAAAAAAGGTTATCTTTGCATCTTCTCCTCCAAGTTCTATTGCAACGTCTGTTTCGGGTATAAATTTATCTATAGTAGTTGTGCATGCTATTACTTCTTGGATAAAAGGTATATCAAGCCACTTAGAAACTGCAAGACCGCCAGATCCAGTAACCTTTATAGTTACATGATAATCGCTAAAGATTTTATAGGTTTCTTTTATTACTTTTATCATAGTGCTCTTAATGTCCGAAAAATGTCTTTCATATTTGCTATATAATACATTAAAATAATCATCTAATACTGCAATTTTTACAGTGGTAGAACCCACATCTAATCCTAAATGCAATACCTTTCTCATAGCTTTCTCACCTTTTTAAACTTTCTATTTAATTAATTTTACAGTTCAAAAAATACCCATATATTTTAAATATATGGGTATTATATAATTTTCATACCTTTAAAGCAAATCACACAAAAGCTTAATTTATTCTTAAAACTGCTTGTTTTCCTTACTTTTTCTTCTTTACAACTTTAAGCCTAAAGAAATCTTCTCTTTCCTTCTCTTCTAATACTTCACTAATGCTTTTAACAGTTGCCTTAAACTTTGGTATTTGTATGTTTTCTAGTGCATTGGCTCTTTTCTGTGTTTTTTTAACTTCAACTGCAAGTCTATATATTGCATTTTCTAATTCTGCTAGCTCATATATAAGATATTTCACCTCATTAAAGCTTTGGTATGCTAAATCCATTGCAGTATTGCTCTTATAAAATCCATAGGATGGTTTTATATATTCTTTGTTAAAATATACACGCGGAACTTCTACCCCCATAACAGATTTAAAAAGTATATCATAATCATTTGCTTCAGGAACTGCCATAGCTATTTCTTCAACTTCATATATTCCCATAGTTATATTAGCTCTTTCAAGCGCCTTATAAGCTTCTGAAAATATTTTATTGATTTTATCTTGAATACTTTTTGCTTTATCTACATATTCCATAAGTTCTCTTATAAGTACATTTCTTTTTCTATCTAAAAGTTCAAAACCCTGTTTAGAAAACTCAAGTGAACTTTTTGCACTTATTAAATTGGCCTTGGTAGGAGCTATATTTTCCATTAAGCTTCACCTCTGTAATATTCATCAAGTATTTTAGGGTTTACTCTATCAAGTTCCCCCTTAGGTAAAATTGAAAGTATATCCCATGCTAAATCTAAGGTTTCTTCTATACTTCTATCTTCTTCAAATCCTTGCTTTAGAAATCTTTCTTCAAATTGCC
This sequence comes from Clostridium pascui, assembly GCF_016908015.1. GTDB lineage: Bacteria > Bacillota > Clostridia > Clostridiales > Clostridiaceae > Clostridium_AK > Clostridium_AK pascui. The sequence continues at coordinate 454,791 of NZ_JAFBDB010000002.1, read as the reverse complement.
TTCCAAATTCCATGTATATTTTGTCTATTTCCGACAACTCATCTTCTCCTATTACTTGAGCTAGTGCCACTACATCTTGAACATGGGAATAGCTTGAAAAAAGCTGATTTGATACATCTGGATGGTCTACTCTTGTATAATCTTCACCTATTCCATCCTTCATGAGCCTTGATAGGGAAGGAAGTATATTTACTGGAGGATATATATTTTTTTGGTATATACCTCTATTTAAAACTATTTGTCCTTCTGTAATATATCCTGTTAAATCAGGTATAGGATGTGTTATATCATCATTTGGCATTGTAAGTATTGGTATTTGTGTTATAGATCCTTCTCTTCCTTTCATCATTCCAGCTCTTTCATAAAGAGAAGCTAAATCCGAATATAGATATCCCGGGTACCCTTTCCTACTTGGCACTTCTTCCCGAGAAGATGAAATTTCTCTTAGCGCTTCGGAATAGTTTGTTATATCAGTCATTATTACTAATATGTGCATTCCCTTTTCAAATGCAAGGTACTCTGCTGCAGTTAATGCACAGCGTGGAGTAGCAATTCTTTCTACTATTGGGTCATCTGCTAAATTAGTATACATAACAACCCTTTCTACAACTCCTGCTTCTTCAAATTTTTTTCTGAAAAAATTTGCATCATCATGCTTTATTCCCATAGCTGCAAATACTACTGCAAACTCACCCTTTGAATTTCCACTTAACTTTGCCTGTCTTACAATTTGAGCAGCTAATTCATTATGCGGCATGCCATTTCCAGAAAATATAGGTAGCTTTTGTCCTCTGATGAGAGTACTTAAGCAATCTATTGAAGATATACCTGTTTCAATAAAATTTCGAGGATATTTTCTAGCAGCAGGATTCATGGGTCTTCCGTTCACATTATATTTAGTGCTTGTATATATTTTTCCACCACCATCCCGAGGCTCTCCCACTCCATTAAATTCCCTTCCCAAAATATCCTCTGAGAGGCTTATAGAAAGAGGCCCTCCTGTAAAACTTACAGCAGTATTTTGAGTAGATATGCCAGTAGTTGTTTCAAATACCTGTATTACCACCTTATCTCCATCTATTTGAACTACTTTACCTTTTTTTCTTTCATTTTCATTTACTACTATATCAACTATTTCATCATAAGATACTCCCTTTACTTGAGATAATACTATTAAAGGGCCTTGAATTTTATCTAAAGTTAAATATTCCTTTTTCATATCTACGCCTCCTCTCTGCCATATTCCTCTATAAGCTTTTTATAAAAGTTTTCAACCTTTTCTTCCAATAAATCTATACTGCTTAAATCTTCATTTGGTACATTATATTTTATTTTTGTGATTTCCTCATATAAATCTTTATTTTTTATTTTGGAAATTGGAATACCTTGCTTTACTGCTATACTTGAGCATTCATATAAAACATTTATAAGATTTAGCATTTTAAATTGCTTATTTAATGGTACAAAAGTATCTTCTTTGTGATAGGCATTTTGCTGAAGAAATCCAATTCTTATAATCTTTGCAACTTCAAGAATAAGTCTTTGGTCATCTGGCAGCACATCTTCTCCTACAAGTTTTACTATTTCTTGAAGTTTATCTTCTTCGAATAATATCTTAAGTACTTTACCTCTTATTTCCATCATTGTGTCCGAAATATTTTCCTCATACCAATCTGAAAGCATAGAAATATATCCACTATAACTTGTTAGCCAGTTTATAGCTGGGTAATGCCTTGCATATGCAAGTCTCTTATCTAAACTTAAGAATGAGCTTACAAATCTTTTTGTATTCTGAGTTACAGGTTCAGAAAAATCTCCTCCAGCTGGCGATACAGCTCCTATAACCGTCAAAGACCCTTCCGTTCCATTTAAGTTCTCAACATAACCTGCTCTTTCATAAAACTCTGCAATTCTTGTAGGTAGATATGCTGGATATCCCTCTTCAGCTGGCATTTCCTCCAGTCTCCCAGATATTTCTCTTAGTGCTTCTGCCCAACGTGATGTTGAATCTGCCATTATAGCAACATGATATCCCATGTCTCTAAAATATTCAGCAATTGTAATTCCAGTATAAATAGAAGCTTCTCTTGCTGCCACAGGCATATTTGAAGTATTTGCAATTAAAACAGTCCTATTCATTAAAGGCATATTTGATTTAGGATCTATTAATTTGGGAAAATCCTCTAAAACCTCTGTCATCTCATTTCCTCTCTCACCACAGCCAATATACACTATTAAATCAGCATCAGACCACTTTGCAAGCTGATGTTGAGTCATAGTTTTCCCTGTACCAAATCCCCCTGGAATTGCAACAGTTCCTCCTTTTGCTATAGGGAAAAAAGTATCCAATATTCGTTGTCCTGTGACTAGTGGAACAGTTAGTGCTTTTCTTTCTTTTACAGGTCTTGGTTTTCTTACTGGCCACATTTGATAAAGAGGAAGTTCATAATTCTTTTCATCTTTTAATAGCTTTATAACTATTTTCTCTATATTATAATTACCACTTTCCGCTGCCCATACAACTTTTCCTTCCACACCTGGTGGAACCATAAGCTTATGCTTTAAAAGTGGAGTTTCCTGAACCTCAGCATATACATCACCAGATTTTAAATATTCTTCTGTCTTAGCTGTTATAGAAACTTCCCAAAGCTTTTCATTATCTAGAGAAATCAGTCCTATACCCTCTGGAATAAATCCATAAGATAGCTGATTTAGCTTTTCTAGCGGTCTCTCTATTCCATCAAATATATTTCCTATAATGCCTGGTCCCAATTTCAGCGATAACGGCCTATTCGTAGATACAATGTTTTCTCCTGCTTTAAGCCCTCCTGTTTCTTCATACACCTGTATGGTTCCTATATCTCCTTCTAATATAATTACTTCTCCTATAAGTTTTCGCTCCCCCACCATTACCATTTCTCTCATTTGAAATTTACTCATACCTGAGGCTTTTACAACAGGACCATTTATTCCAATTACTATTCCTTCCTTCATAAGATTTTATGCCTCCTCATTCAATTGATCCATAACCTTAGCACCTACTACTTCCTTTAATTTATCTATTTTATAAATCAAACTATTATCTATTCTAAATTTCTTATTTTCATCCTCTAATATAAAGCCTCCAATTATGGGAACTCTTGAAGGTTTTATATTAAAGGACTGTGAAATGTCCTGAAGCTCTGTTTGTATATCCTCTTTATATTTCTCAATATCTTCTTCTGATAAGTATAAAATAAACCTTTCAGGTACTTCATGGTTTTTTAAACTTTTAATTTCGCTCAGTAAATAATCTCTGTATTCTTCTGTACTGCTATATTCCTTTAATCCTTTCTTTACCTCTTCTATTGTTTCTATTATTATTTTTTCTTTTGTATTTAAAAGTTTTCTTTGCATCTCCATTTTAACTTTAGATATCTCTTCTCTTTGTTTTGCTGTAATCTTCTTTTCTATATCTCTTATGGTCTTATTTTTATAGTTCTTTACTTTTTCATTTTCGCTCAATATAATTTGATTTATTTCATTCGTATTTTTTTCCTCTTGCTTTTTATACTGCTCATCTATTTCATTAAACACTATTTTAGTAAATAACTTTAACTTATCTTCAATAGTAGTCATATATATCACCTCAAACTTTTAAAGTTTTAACCCTATAGCTTCTTTTACATAATTTAAAAGATGGTCTTCTTCTTTTTTAGAACCATGTCTATCAGGTATTTCTACCACAAGAGGTAACAATTTAGATAATTTTATTTTGCTTAACTCCCCTGGAATAAGCTCTGCTATTTTTTCTGTAACTATTATAGTACTTATTTCTTTATCCTTTAATAAATCCTCTAATACTTCTAATACTTCTTCTCTTTTATGAACCACACTTCCTCTTATTCCTGCTGTTTTAAGTCCTACAAGACTATCTACATTATCACTTATTAAAAAAGCTTTCATAATTGTAAACTCCTTAAGTTATAGTCTTGAAAGTATCATTATAGAAATTATAAGTCCATATATAGCAATACCTTCTGCAAGTCCTACATATATAAGTGTTTTACCTAATATTTTAGGATCTTCTGATACTGCACCAAGCGCTGAAGAGCCCACTACACCTACTGCATAGCCTGCACCTATTGTTGCAAGTCCTGTACATAATGCTGCTGCAATGTAGCCCATTCCTGACGCAGTTGCAATTGAAGCAGTTTCTGCTGCACTTACTATGTCTGGTATCATAAATATTATTGCAGCACTTATAACTGGAATGAATGCTCCAAGATTTATCTTAAGTATTTTTTTAATTTTTTTATTTCCATCTAAATCCCTTTTAGTTTTTTCTGTAAATCCATAAGTTATTGTCCCTAAAACTATACAAAATGTAATTAATAATAAATAAAACATTACTTTTCCTCCTCATTATAAATTCAACTATTTTCACTAATTAAACTTTTACTATTATTAAGTTTTATTGGTTGAAATTCCGTGCCTGCCCCCTCGTAGTACTTACTAAATAGTTCATAATATTCCAGCCTCAATCCCTGAATAAATACTATAAGCCCTTCAAGTCCAATTATTATGATGTTTCCTAAAACATACATAAATACACTCCCTGCCTCAGAATTCATCATGTTTGCTAGTGAACTAAATGCTATAAATAATCCTACATGATTTAATGCAAAAGCTCCTACCCTTATAAAGGATATGGTATTTGAAAACATTCCAAGAAGAGTCTCCAATACTCCAAATCCTCCTTCTATAAAGTAATCACTTTTACTTTCACTATAAAATGGTCTTTTTCCCGTTACTAAATTGGCTAAAGGTTCTTTAAATACCATCATCATAAGCATTGCTATAAATAAAACCATCCATGCCGAAGTTCTAAATGTATTTATCCCCAAAATCTTTGAATATGCAAAGTAAAGCAAAAGCATATAAAATAAAAGACCATTTACTCCATCTTTCCCAAACACCCCATTTTCCACGTCTTTTCTTTTAAAGTTATTAACTAAGCTAAATATAAATCCTACTATTAAAAGCATACATCCAAATATCACTGCCATAATTAAAACATTTTGTATATTTTCCATAGGTCTTATAAATGCTGCTGGAATTACATCTTCAAACCCAAATACACTTCCGTACAGAAACCCAAATATAGCTGAACTTATTCCTAGCCTTGCAAGTATTCCTCCTAAATTTACTCTTCTCATTCTATACTTTAAAAATAATCCTGCAATCAAAAATACAAGTCCTTGCCCTACATCCCCAAACATTGCTCCAAATATAAGCATATAACTAATCCCTAAAAATAATGTAGGATCTGCTTCATCATAGGATGGAGTACCATACATATTTACCATAACCTCAAAAGGCCTTACAATAGAATTATTATTAAGCTTTGTTGGTGGGACTGTAGTTTTATTTTTTATTTCATTAGCTTCTTTGCTCAAAATAATTATTTTATTCCCAAAATTACTTAACTTCTTATTGAGATTTTTTATTTTCTCTTCCGAAACCCACCCACAAAGATAAAAAAATTCATTTGTACATGCAGCATAATCCTTAAGTTCGGAAGTTTTAAGCTGAAGTCTTAAGCTTACATTGAGTATATTTATTTCTTGTTTATTTTCCTCATATATTTTCCTCATCTGTGCTTCTAGTTCTAATATTTCTCTTTGCAGCTCATTAAACTCCTGCCTTAGTTTTTCCTGTATTTGAAGCGGTGTTCCTTCATATTGCCATGGCATTTCAACAGTTTCTAAGTTTAAAGAACTCAGTATTCTGTCTGATTCATTTTTTAGCATATTAGGAGTTATGATTATTACGACTCTATAATCCTTAGCCTTATATACCTTCTTCACCATAGATGGTATATTTTCATAATTAATCTTTAATTTATGCGAACTTTCCAGTGTTAATTTGTATACTTCCACATAGAAATTGCTTAAATTTTTTATTTTTTGCAAAGGTACATCTATGTCTTTAAAGTAGGATATATTATTTAAAAATAGCTTTACTTTTTCCTGTGCTTCTTTTTTATCCAGTAACCTTTTATAAATCTCTTGAAACTTCCCATCTATCCTTGCTATTTTATCTAAAAGTTCTTCATAATTTAAAATAAGTTCTTTTTCTTGTACCGGAAAGCTCTCCTTAAAATTTACAATTTCTAAAATTCTTTTTATATGTGTTTCAATAGGTGTATAGTCTCTTTCATGCACATAAGGTTTTACATAATTTAAATCAACAATTTTTTCTAAGTTATCCTCTGTAGCAGAAATAGTAAAATCCGTAGTATCTATTTCATTCATAGCATTTACAGGATGCAATCCATTAAAAAGCACAACCTGTTTAGCTACATTTTCAAGCAAATCCATAGTTCCTATAATGTTTACCATTTTCATTTTTTCTACGGACACAAATCCCCACCTCCTAAATTTTAACAGTCACTTATATATCTATGGATTTCTTGTGAATCTAATGAATATCTTCTGCCTTCAATTATTGATACTATATACTTTATTTCTAAAAGAGCTAATTCTAAATAAGAGACCACTATAGATATATCCATAGGATTTTCTTTTGCGTATTTTAAGTACAAATTTTTCATATACCGTAATATATCGCTTTCTATCAAGTGATCGTCCTTTTTCCCTTCTCCAAACACCTCTATATATGGAGTATATTTTATCAAAGTGAATAGTTCATCCATATTTTTTGAATAGCAGAGATTTTTTAAATCCTTTAAGTGAAGCCTATATCCATCATATATTGTGTAGTTTAATAAAATTTCTGGTGCTATATTATAGTACTTTTTACCTCTAAAGATCCATTGTATATTTAAAAGATCACTGTATACACCTATTATACTTTTAAGGATTTCACGGCTTTCCTTATGAATTTTTTCTTCAATCTTTCTAAGTTCACTAAAATATGAAAAATCCAGTGACATTTCTACTCTAAACATACCCTCTTCTTTTATAGAATTAATCAGTGGAAAAATATGATTATAATATTTTGTATTCTTAAGTATTTCAGTAGCTTCTTCAATATTTCTCGCTGAGATTAAACCATCATAATTTATTTCACTTAACGGATTTTTATAGGCCATAAGGGATTGTAAATCTTCCTTCTCTCTCCCCAGATACTTACCTCTAAGTATTACCTTTAAATCTTCTATTTCAAGTTTCATAAAAAGCACTTTTATTAAATTTTTATAATCACCTCTGAGATAATGACTGAACTTATAAAAACTTTTAGTGTAATATATTTTTAATATTTTTTCTAATTGTCCTCTATGCAAATCCTGTATATTATAATTCTTTAGTGCCTCTTTATAATTTGTATTTTCCTTCAAATAACTAATGGCCTGTACATAATCTTTGGCGTTTATAAGTTCCTCATATTGATCTTTTGTAAGGAGTTTCCCCTTAAGTGCCTTTGCCTTAGTATTAACTGCTGCAAAACTTGCAACACTTCTCATAGTTATTCCTCCTTAGTTAAGGCAACAATATTTTCTATAGCATCCTTTACCACCTTATTTTTTATTTTTTCATATTTATTTTTAAATTTTTTTTCTTTTTCTTCTAATTCCTTCTCAATACTTGCTATTATCGCTTTTTCTTCAAGTTTATTTTTGCTTATAATCTCTTCTTTTATCTTAAGAATTTCCTCGTCCGTTTTCTTCCATAGTAATTTTACTTTTTCCTCGGCTTCTCTCTTCTTACTCTTTAATTCTTCTTCCTTTTGCATTTTTAATTTTTCCGCTTCTTTATCTATAGATATAATACTTTTAATTGCATTTTGCATATATTCACCCCATTCATATAATTATCATTATAATTTTCACCATTCTTATTAACATTTTCATATTTATTTGTTTATTGTACTCCTGTATTTTTAGATTTAAAAGCATCATATACCATAAATTATTTGAACTAATGAGTGTAAAACTAATAATTTCTTCATATAATCAGTCTATATAGTTTGCCATTTACTTTTATGGAACATTTTGGGGTAATCATTACATTTTTAATGTTTAATCTCCCGTATGAGATTTGCATTTAACTTAATATTCATTATCACTTTAGTCTTTATTCACATATACTAAAATATAACTTTACTGATTGAAAATATTAAGGAGTTGGTTTTAGTGGATAAAGTAGTTGTTAAAGATATATACATGAATTATCACTCTTTATCAAATTCTACGATGGCAATTAACAATATATCATTTAATGTAAAAGATGGTGAATTTTTGAGTATAGTTGGTCCTTCTGGCTGTGGTAAATCAACAGTTTTAAATATAATAGCAGGACTTCTAAAGCCATCTTCTGGAGAAATATTTATAGATGCTGAAAGGGTAGATAAGGTTTCTTCTAAAGTTGGATATATGTTTCAAAGAGATCATCTATTTGATTGGCTAACAGTATGGGACAACATTACACTTGGTTTAAAGATTCAACATAATTTAACAGAAGAACGAAAAGTAAAAATAGATCAGCTTTTAAAAGATTATAATTTATGGGATTTTAAAAACCATTATCCTAAAGAACTTTCTGGAGGAATGCGTCAAAGGGCTGCTCTCATAAGAACTCTTGCCTTAACTCCTGAAGTACTTCTACTAGATGAACCCTTCTCTGCACTGGATTATCAAACAAGGCTTAATGTAAGTGACGATATATATAATATATTGAAAAAAGAAGGAAAAACAATAATTATGGTAACTCATGATCTATCAGAAGCAATTTCCATGTCTGATAGAGTAATAGTTTTATCTAATAGACCTGCTGAGATTAAGAGGGAATTAGAGATAAGTTTTTCTGATTTAGAATGTAAATCACCATTAAAATGTAGAGAAGCTTCAAACTTTAGAGTGTACTTCAATGAACTTTGGAAGGAGTTGAATTCCTAATGATTGACTTTAACAAAGAGCGCGAAAATTATATTCAAAATATCAAAAAAAACAAATGGAAAATTACTTTAACTAGGCTTCTCATATTAATATTATTTTTTGCGTTATGGGAAATTGCGGGTGAGCTAAAATGGATAGACCCATTCCTAACCAGTACCCCATCAAGGATGTGGAAAAGCCTTTTAAAAATATACAGTGAAGGCACATTATTTAAGCATATATTGGTTACTTGCTTTGAAACAACCGTCGGATTTTTGCTTGGTACTGTGCTTGGAACTCTTGTAGCAATACTATTATGGTGGTCGGATTTTTGGTGCAAAGTTCTTGATCCTTATCTTGTAGTTCTAAATGCTCTTCCTAAGGTAGCATTAGCACCTATCATAATATTTTGGGTAGGTAATGGAATGAAGGCCATAATAATGGTTGCATTACTTATATCCATAGTTGTAACAATAATAGGTGTATTGAATGGATTTAAAGAAGTAGATGAAGATAAAATAAAACTTTTAAAAACCTTTGGAGCTAATAAGTGGCAGATACTCTCTCATTTAATTGTACCAGCATCTGTTCCTACTTTAGTTTCTGCTCTTAAGATAAATGTTGGTCTTTCTTGGGTCGGAGTTATAATGGGAGAATTCTTGGTAGCGAAGGACGGCTTAGGATTCTTAATAATATTTGGAGGACAAATTTCTCAACTTGATATGGTAATGATGAGTATAATTATACTTTCTGTACTTGCCTATATTATGTATGAAGCTGTTGCTCTAATAGAAAAAAAATTTAATACTCAATCTCGCAGATAAATCATGAATATTTTTCCCCATTTTGGTTATTATTTCTAATGTAATATTTAAAGGTTATATAAAATATATTAATACTAGAGGAAATGTAACCAAAGGAGGAAGTTTTTAATGAATTACTTTCAAGAGGCAAATGATTATTATAATTTAAAAGAGTATAAAAAAGCTATATCCCTTTATCAAAAATCAATACTTGTTAAAGAAAACGAAGCAGCTTCTTTATATAATTCTGCAGTATGTTTTATAAAACTTAAAGATTATAACAATGCAATTCCTCTTTTAAAATCTGCAGTAAACTTAAAAAGGGACAGCAAATACTTTTTTAATTTAGGATACTGTTATGCAATGTTAAAGGATAATAAAAAAGCTTTAATATATTTTAATACCGCCTGGGCACTAGACAACGAAGATAAAGATTGCGAAAAAGCTATAAATATAATTATGAAAAAATATAGAAAAAATTAGAAATTCTGCTCCCACAGAATTTCTTTCTTTTTGCTCGTAAACGCCCTGCTTCTACCATTCTCCTGCAATATTTGCATCTTTATGATCTAAATCAAATCTTTTGCTATTAAAATAATTTCCACCCTTATAAAATGTAGGGTCTACATTTATCCACTTATCTTCCTCAGCAATATATATCTGATTCCAAGCATGGCTTACCCAACTTACTCCATTAAATCCTTGTCCTGTAACTAACCTTACTGGTATATCATTTGCTCTGGCCATAGCCACATAAAGACATGCATAATCAAAACATATTCCTTCCCTAGTCTCAAATGTTGGTATTGCCCCTGATTCTACTTGAAAATTATTATTTAAAACCTTGTATGCTTTATCATAATCATACTCTACATTTTCACCAACCCAGGTATATAATGTTTTTGCCTTATCTTTACTTGTTTTGTCTTTAGATACAAGCTCTTTTGCAAAGTTATCTATTTGCTTATTAGACTTTATTCCTTCATTTAAAGTTACACCATTATAATATACAACAGTTCTCTTTGACTGATTGTCTATATTTGTTGAATTACTTGATTCTTTTACAACTATTTTAAATGAATTATTTATAACTTCTGGAAGCTTCTTTGCAAGATTTGAATTTGTTACGGGAATTATTGTAGTTTTACATACATAATTATAAACCTTAGAATTTTCCAAATACTTATTAAAAGAATCATTTGTATAAAATATTGATGCTATATTTAATGCTAAAGTAACAAATAAAATATAGGATATAGCCTTAGGAAACTGAAATACTCCCCCTACTATACTTTTGAAAAAACTATTTTTTTGCCTTAAGTAACTTTCTATTCCATCTAAAAGAGGATAGGATGTTATGCTATTTAAGGCATTAAGTATAAATAACGCTATCCTATATATAATCATCATGATTGCAGGTATTATAAATATATATATTATAAAAGGTTTACCTTCTATATACTCTAATATATTAGGAGGTATTGATTCATACAGTCTTTTATATACTCCTGTATCATGCTGAATAAAAAGTTTTTTTCCGTAAACTACACCTAGAAGCAGCGATATAATAAATGATATACTTTTGTTTATTTCTTGTATGTCAAATTTTAAACTTTTAGATGAGAACTTAAATACAAATCCCTTAATTATTGGATATATAAACACCAAAATCAAAGCTAAAGTAATTGGATTCACACTTTTCAACATGTTATCCCTCCCTTTCATAATTTGCAGAAATCCTTGATTGCGTCGCAATTAGCACAGTGGATTAATTTTAGATATTTTCTTTAATCTAATTGAGATGCTTCCTTTAAAGCACGATTTAAAAAGGACTTTACATCGTCCCAAGGGTACCCCCTCCGCATAAGATAGTCCCCTAATTTTTTATATATTTTGCGAGTATCCTCTTCCCTTTTTATAAGCTGCTCATACTTTGCCATACCTATTCTTTCTAGAGAATCTCCTTCTTTTTCCTTATCTATATTTTGAAGTTTTTCTTTAATCAAGGACTCATCTAATCCCTTTTGCATTAAAGAATATTTTATTTTATTTCTTCCCTGACTTAACAATTTCTCTTTTACATACATATCAGCAAACTTACTATCATCTAAAAAGTTGTACTCCTTTAAAAATAAAATTGCTTTCTCTATGGTTGATTTTTCATACCCCTTTGCTAAAAGCTTTTGCACAACTTGTTTTTCTGTCTTATAAGCCTTTTCTATACTATGCAAAGCGTCATTTTTGCACTTTATATAATTATCTTCTTCAATTATGATTTTTATCTTATCTATATCTATTTTTTCTCCAGATTTAAGTCCATAATTATAAATTATTTCTGCACTACATGCAAATAAAAAATCTTCATCTACATAAACATTAACTCTATTTTTATTTCTCTTTTGTACTTCAATCTTTGTTATAATGTGTTCCAAAACATCCTCCTTGTTGCTACAATCAATACCTAATAATCATTAACTATTATTTATTACTCTTTAAAATATGAATAGTTGGATTTGAGAGTACAGTATGCGCTATTTTATATATATCTTCTTCCTTAATTTCCTCAATTTTTTTCATATCATCTAAAAATCCTTGTATACTTTCTCCGTCAATCATTTGATGTATTACGTAATTACTTAAGTCGGTAGGATCTTCTAATGTAAATACGATTCCGGTCTTTAACACCTTTTTCATAAGATTTATAGTTGCATCATCAAATGATATTCTTGCCTCATTTATATCTTGTAAACACTTATCTATAACTTTAATACTTTCTTTTATATTTTCTTCTGCAACTGCAGTGTAAATATACAAAGATCTCACATAATCAGTAGTATCAAGATTTGTATACACATCATAAGCAAGTCCTCTGTCTTCTCGTAAATTTCTAAATAGCATAGAATTGCCGCTATCCCCTAATTTATGATTTAATATCTTAAGAGCCATTTCTTCCTCTTTAGTAAGCTTTGGAAAAGTAAATAAATAAATAATCGTACTTTGCTCTATATCCTTTTTATATGATGTGTGGATGCCAGGAATATTTGCTTCTACATTAACCTTTTTACTAATACTTTCCTTAGCCTCAGCATTTTTAAAATACTTTTCCACTAATTTATATACAAAATCATGATCATAAGGTGACACTATACTTACATACATATCATTAGGTATATAGTGACTTTTATAAAAATCTATAAGCTTTTTTCTTGTAAAACTTTTCACATGTTTTTCTGTACCTAAAGTATCATATTTTAAAGGACTATTAACGTATGATAGCTCATTTATTCTTTTAAAACTATAATCTTCTACATCATCTTTGCTTGTCCTTATCTCTGCTAGAACTACTCCTTTTTCCTTTTTTAACTCTTCCTCAGGAAAATTAGAATTTAAAATCATATCACTTACTATCTCTAGCGACTTTTCAAGCTCTTCACTTAAGGCAGTTACACTGCAAACCGTGCACTCGAGATCTGTATAGGCATTATACTCTCCACCTAATTCTTCTAACTCCTTATTTATAACTTCATTACTTCTATTTTCAGTTCCCTTAAAAAGCATATGCTCAATAAGATGACAAATTCCCTTTTCATCATCTTCTTCATATATAGAACCTATCTTAACTCCTGCATGAAGCGAAAATACCTGTGTATCTTTTTTTATAGAAACCAAATTTAAACCATTTGGTAATGTACTTAACTTTGAATCAAACATATTGTTATCTCCCTCTGCTACGCTTAAATTAATAGTTATATAGTTAATAATTAGTCAATACTTTCCTAAGTGCAAATTTTATACTTTGTTAATCACCATTATCTAAAAATATCTCAATTTTATTATAATTTATATACTCTTAAAAGTGAAATGAATATTTTACTACATATTTTTATGTTAATCTTAGTAAAATTACCTTTTATAAAATACTGTGATATAATACAAGTAAATATACCCATATTTTATAAATTTAAGGAGTGGTTTTATGAAAAAATATATCTTAAATTGTATTTTATTTATATCTTGTTTTTTTATATTTATAGGCTGTGGTAGCTCATCCACTAAAGAAACCGATAAATCTCTAGTGGTATCAGCTGCATCAAGCCTTATGGAACCATTAAATGAAATAAAAAGTAATTTTGAAAAAGAAAACAATATTAAAATAAACATAAATTATGCTGCTTCGGGCACCCTTAGAAAACAAATAGAAGAAGGTGCACCTGTAGATATATATTTTTCTGCAGATAAGGATAACTATGATAAACTTTTAAAATCTAATATAATAGATAAAACTTTAGGAGAATACACCATAAAAAATGAGATAGTTCTTATAATAAATAAAAGTTTTAAAAACCATGGAGATATTAAATCTATTGAAGATTTACGTAAAACAAAGCTAGACAAGTTATCCATAGGAACTCCAGAAACAGTCCCAGCAGGCAAATATGGGCTTGAAACTCTTAATTATTATAACATTTTTGAAAATTTAAAGGGTACTATTGTTTATGGAAGAACTGTAAAAGATGTCCTTAATTACGTACTTACACAAAATGTAGATGGTGGAATAGTATTTAAAACAGATACATTAGGTAAAGAAGATAAAATAAGCATTGTAAACATTCCACCACAAAGTCATAGTGAAATAGTTTATAAATGCGGCATACTTACAAACTCTAAAAGCAAACAAGAGGCTCAGAAATTTCTATATTATTTAAATGAAGAATCTAGTAAAAAGATATTTGAGAAGCACGGATTTAATTATTAATTAATACTTATCATTGTCATATGAAAGCTTCTAATAATTATTATTTATACGAAAGGTTTGACACTTACTATGGGTAATGCAATAATTTTATCTTTAAAGATTTCCATTATATCTACAACTATAGTTCTTATACTAAGCTTAATTGTCTTAAAACTTCTTTGGAAGAACAACACTTTAATGAAAGATTTTATTGAAACTATATTAAGCCTTCCTTTAGTACTTCCTCCTTCAGTTATAGGATATATATTACTCATAGTTCTTAGTAAAAACAGCGCTTTAGGAAAGCTATTATATGAAAGCTTTAATTTACAAATTATATTTACAACTAGTGCAGGAGTTATAGCAGCTGTTATAGTGTCCTTTCCTCTTATGTATCAAAGCGTAAAATCTTCAATAACAAGTATAGACAAGTCTTATATAGAAGCAGCCCGCACTATGGGTGCCTCGGAATTTCAAGTATTTTTTCATATAATGATTCCCATGTGTTGGTCAGGACTTATTAGTGGAATTATATTATCCTTTTGCAGATCCCTTGGAGAATTTGGAGCAACACTTATGGTTATGGGAAATATCGCTGGTAAAACTCAAACCATTCCCTTAGCTATTTACTTTTCAGTAGAATCAGGTAATACTAATTATGCCAATAATCTTGTATTTATAGTTATCCTGCTTAGCCTCTCACTTAACCTTATATTGAACTTATATTTAAAGAAAAAATGCTCTTAGTATAATCTATATATTAATTTTTCATATCATTTCCATAAAAATATTCATCTGTATAATAAAGGGCTATCTCAAAATACAATTTGAGATAGCCCTTCTAATTAATAATTGAATTATTTTCCTATAAACATTTGTGTCCAATAATTATTGTAGAAACCTACACCTATTTCAGTGAAGTTACCATTTAATATATTTGCTCTATGTCCTGGTGAATTCATCCATCCTTTTACAACTTCTTCTGGAGTTCTTTGTCCATAGGCAATATTTTCTCCTGCTGTTCTGTAAGAAATTCCAAAGGATTTCATCATATCAAATGGTGATCCATAGGTAGGTGAATTATGATCAAAATATTTTTTATCAACCATATCCTTAGACTTTATCCTAGCAACCTTACTTAATTCAACATTTAATGTTAATGGTTTTAATCCTTGTTTTGATCTTTCAATATTAGTAAGTCTTACTACTTCTTTTTCAAATTCATTTACTTGTGAATCTCCAGCTTGTCCAACATTACTTTCTGGAGTAGTTGGTTTTGGAGCTTCTGGTTGTGCTACTGGTGCAGTAGTTTCTGGCTTGTCCACTGGTTTTGTAACCACTGGTCTTGTCACTACTGGTTTAGTCGTTTGTGGTTTTTTAACTTGAGTTACTACGTTTGTCCAATCATTTGTATCAGTAATGCATTCATCATTATTTTGCACAGCAACTTCTTGTTTATTAGTTTCAGTTACTTCTTTTTGATCCTCATTACTTGTAGACGTTTTATCTTCTGATACCTTGTTGTCATTTTCTTTTATAGCTTCTTTATTCTCTGTAACTTTTGCAATTTCTTCTTTAAGGTCAATTGGGCTTTTAATCCCTTCTCCATTTTCAATTGCTATTGGCGCATTATTAGCACCTGTTAGTTTTTCAGCTGATGAACTGCTACATCCGGAAGCTAAGGATGCTATTATCGCAATTGTAGATACTAAAACTGCTACTCTTTTCATAGATAATCCTCCTATATCTCTTTTCTTGGCCATTCACCAGAATCATTATAACATGTTTTTCTATAAATTTTAATAAAATTTAAAAAGTACCAGAAATTACATTTAGAATTGTTTATATATTCTAATTTTAGCTGGTAAATTTTCTTTTTCTTCTATACTTAAAATCCATATTGGAAATTATATTATTTTCCTATAAACATCTGTGTCCAGTAATTATTATAAAAACCTACACCTATTTCAGTGAAGTTGCCATTTAATATATTTGCTCTGTGCCCAGGAGAATTCATCCATCCTTTTACAACTTCTTCTGGAGTTCTTTGTCCATAGGCAATGTTTTCTCCTGCTGCTTTATAGGAAATTCCAAAGGATTTCATCATATCAAATGGTGATCCATAGGTCGGTGAATTGTGGTCAAAATATTTCTTATCTACCATATCCTTAGATTTTATTCTAGCAACTTTACTTAATTCAACATTTAATGTTAATGGTTTTAAACCTTCTTTTGATCTTTCAATATTTGTAAGTCTTACTACTTCCTTTTCAAATTCATTTACCTGTGAATCCCCAGCTTGTCCTAGATTATTCTCTGGATTAGTTGGCTTTGGAGCTTCCGGTTTCACTTCAGGTTTTGTAACTGGTGCAGTAACTTCTGGTTTATCTTCAGGTTGTTCAACTGGTATAGTAACCTCTAGTTTATCTTCAGGTTGTTCTACTGGCGCAGTGACTTCTGGCTTATCTTCAGGCTGCTTTACTGGTGTAGTAACTTCTGGCTTAATTGGTGAATTACTAATTTGGTTTATTATGTTTGTCCACTGATTTTCATCAGTAATACATTCATCATTATTTCGCACATCAACTTCTTTACCTTCTGTTTCAATTACTTCTTTTTTATCTTCATTATTTGTAGATATTTTATCTTCAGATATATTAGTATCCTTTTCCTCTTTGGATTGTATATTATTAGTTTCTTTATTATCCACAACTTTTGAAATTTCTTCTTTAACATCTACTGGTTTCTTTGTTCCTTCTCCATTTTCAATGGCTATTGGTGTACCATTAGCCCCTGCTAATTTTTCTACTGATGAATTGCTACATCCTGAAGCTAGAGATGCTATTATCGCAATTGTTGATACAAAAATCGCTAATCTTTTCATTGATAATCCCCCTCTATCACTTTTATTGGCATTTCACGAGATTGATTATAACATGATTTTTCGCTAATTTTAACACTATTTTAAAAATACCATCAATTGCATAATTTATTTGCATTAATTCACCAGTTATGAAAGTCAATTATTCTATCTCCTAACCTCTATGACCTTAAGAAAATCAAGCTTTATAAAAATAAATATAAATGATAAAGATGTATATATAAGTTTAAACTTTCTTGCAAAAAAATATTATGCTATCATTTCTCACATTAAATATTATTAAGTTTTCCTAAATATTATTAAATTTTCCTAAATAGTGTTTAAGTGTAAGTATCTATAGTAGAATATAATATATACAAATACATCAAAAGAATTATCAAAAGGGAGGATGGGAAAATTAAAATGCAAAATTTATTAAATTCACTATTTCATTTGCTGCCAATAATAATTGCTGTAATAGTAGTATTAGCAGTAATATTATGTTTTTGGCGAAGGGTACCTGCTGACAAAGCACTTGTTATTACAGGATTAAAGAAAAGAGTTTTATCAGGAAAAGGGGGTTTTATGATCCCTATATTAGAAACATCTTGTACTATATCACTGGAGAATATATCCATGACAACAGATGTAAATGAAGCTCCTGCAAGACAAGGTATATTTGTAAATATAGTAGGTACTGCTGTAGTAAAGGTTAAAAATGATACTGAAAATATATTAAAAGCTGTTGAACAATTCTGCAGCGGCGGAGACAATAATACCGTAAATGTTATAAGAACCATAGTTGAACAGATATTGGAAGGTAAATTAAGGGGTATAATTTCTACTTTAACAGTAGAGCAAATAAACGAGGATAGGGCTTCTTTTGAGCAAAGAATTGAAGATGATATAAGAAATGAATTAGAATCAATGGGTTTAATCCTAATATCTTATACAATCTTAAAGATAAGCACTCAAGGTGGTTACCTTGAAAACAGAGCAAAGCCTCAAATAGCAGCAGCAAAGTCTGAAGCTGATATAGCTGAAGCTGAAAGAAAGAGAGATACAGAAATTAAAACTGCAAGTGCTACAAGGGAAGGTCAAAAGGCAAAATTAGAAGCTGAGGCTGAAATAGCTCAAAGTGAAAGAGATAAAAGAATAAAATTGGAATCCTATAGAGCTGAACAGGATAAGGCGAAAGCAAATGCTGACGTTGCATATAAATTGCAAGAAGCTGAGAATAATGCAATACTGGCTGAGCAACAAGCCGAACTTGCTGAAAAAGAAGCACTAGTTGTGGAAAAGAAATTAATAGCTGAAGTTAAAAAGCCTGCTGATGCTAAAAGATATGAAATCGAGGTTGCTGCTGAAGCACATAAAATACAAGCAATTAAACAAGCTGAAGCTGAAGCTGAGACAATAAGAGTACGAGCAATAGCTGAGGCAGATGCGAAAAAGATACAAGCTCAAGCAGATGCAGAAGCAATAAGAGCAAAAGGTCTAGCAGAAGCTGAAGCTATCAAGGCAAAGGGTATTGCCGAAGCTGAGGCAAAAGATAGACTTGCAGAAGCAATGGCGAAATACGGTGAAGCTGCAGTAGTTGAAATGATTGTAAATAAGTTACCAGATGTAATGAAGGAAGTATCTAAGCCATTAGAACAGATAGATAATTTAACTGTAATAGACAATGGAGGCACTCAGGGCGCATCAAAAGTGTCCAAAATAGTTACAGATGTAACTGCAAATGGTTTTGAAGTATTAAAAAGCTTAACCGGCGTAGATTTATCAAAGGTGTTAAATAATTTTGTTAATAAAGATATGGCTGCTAATTCTAATGATATTAAGCCAAAGGATCTTACGGCTGAAATAAAAGATATTAAAGATGAAGCAGTATCGGCTAACATGGATCAATAATCCGTATATATATTTTATTGCGAAGAGGATAAATTTTTATTTATCCTCTTTTAATTTTTTTATTTATTATTGGTTAAAATAACATTAGTGTTAAACTGCGTGATAAACTTTTTACATAGAGGAGATGCATCATATGAGTTTTTTACAAGGTCAAGAAACACTTACCACCCTCCAGTGGATTCTTCGTGCTATTATTGCTTTTTTCTTTTTGGTTACAGTTGCAAGAGCCTTAGGACAACGTACCATATCTCAATTAAGACTCCTTGATTTTGTTATTGCTTTAGTAATTGGAAATGTTATTGCTCATCCTTTATCTGATGAAAGGCTTGGTTTACAAGGGTCTATTGTTACTACAATTGTGTTAGTTGTTCTTTATCTGGGCGGCATATTTGGAATTCTTAGGTTTCCGTCTTTAAGAAAAGTTCTTAACAATTCACCAATCATAGTTGTTAAAGATGGAGAAATCCTTTATAAAGGATTAAAAAAAGCAAGAATATCTATTGATGTGTTATTAGAAGAATTACGTGAAGCAAAAGTAGATGATGTAAAAAAGGTAGCATTGGCAATTTGGGAAGCAGATGGACAGATTTCTGTTTTTTTGGATCCAAAATATGAACCCCTTACCCCTTCATACTATCAACTGAAAGCAGAACCTTTTTATTTGCCTAGAACAATTATTAAAGAAGGTAAAATTATTACCAAGGAACTAGAACAAATTCATAAGAATGAAGATTGGGTTATTTCCAACTTAAAAAACTCATATCAAATTGAAGTAAAAAACGTTCTGCTTGGAACCGTTGATAATAAGGACAACATGAAGATTTTCGTGTATAAGTAAACTAAAGATGCCTAAACCTCTCCTTTTATATATGCGAGTTGATTTAAGCATCTTTTTAAAAATGTCTACTTCTTTTTCTTTTTCTTTTTCTTTTGTACTGAAAACCCAAACTTACCTATTGATTTTTCAGGCAATGGATAATATTCTCCATGACAATAACTCATCAAATTTGCCTTCTCATAATGTATCTTTCCCTTTTCATCTATAAGAAAATCCTCTACCTGTACATTGGTCACTTCTCCTAAAAACAGATCATGAGAACCTAGTTTTATAATATCTTTTAATCTACACTCTAATGCCACAGGACATTCCTTTATAGATGGAACTGAAATACTTTCACTTTCTTCTATATTTAAATTAAAGTGTTTTAGTTTATCTAAATCTCTTCCAGACTTAACGCCACAAAAGTCCACTGCTTTTACCAAATCTTTAGATGGTAAATTAACTACAAATTCTCCTGTTTCTTTTATATATTCATAAGAAAGCCTTTCAGGTCTTATAGCAAGTGATATTATAGGAGGTCTTGTACAAGCGGTTCCTACCCACCCCGCTGTAAATACATTTACCTTTCCCTCTGAGTTCTTAGAAGTTACTAAAACTACAGGAACAGGATTCAACATAGCACTGCCCTTAAAATTTGTTCTACTCATAATTTACCTCCAAAATTTAAAAAGTTGTTCGCAAGCTTCTAGGTTCTAGGTACTAATCCATAGCATCTTTATCCTAATTCCTTAAATTTGCATAGCGATTTCTTATAAATTATATACTAAGTAAAGGAGTTTTTAAATATATGTAGAACTTAATAAATACAATTTGTTTTGCATAATTTATAAAAATATGTGATTTCATTACAAATCACTACATCTCAATTCATTGAGATGTTTCATTAATTACAAGGATATGGGGTGAATTACTTAATGAATAGCACAAAATCAAAAATTGTTCTTATGGTACAAAGTGCACGTAGAGTTTATTGCTATTTTTCAGTGTCTCCTTTATTTATAAAGGAATTTAGTGATAAGCACGGGGAGGCACTGTGGAACAGCTCAAAACCTGTTCTTAAGGTTTATGAGTTACATGGGAATGAAGAGAAGGAAATTGAAAGCATATTTATAGATACTTTTGCTGATAATTGGTATATAGATTTAGATAAAGATGCTATAGATATTTTAGTAAAACTTAAAAGACTTCTTCCAGACAATACTTATATAGATGTTGTTACTTCTAACAGAGTTACAACTCCACGAATGATAGAATCTCAAGATACATCAGTTTACTACAAGGATATTAAGGAGTGATTTTTTTGAAAAAAGGATACGTAGCTATGGTGCTTCACAGCCATATGCCATTTATAAGACATCCAGAAATAGATGATGCTCTAGAAGAGAGATGGCTATTTGAAGCTATGAGTGAATGTTACATACCTTTAATTCAAGGTTATGACAAACTTTTAGATGAAGGTATAAATTTTAACATAACTATGTCCATAACCCCTCCTCTTATGGCAATGCTTGAGGATAACTATTTAAATAAAAAATATGAAGAATATTTGACAAAAAGCATAGAGCTTTCAGAAAAAGAAATCTTAAGAAACAAAGGAAACAAGGAGCTAGAGCACTTAGGGTTATTTTATAACCAAAGGTTTAAGGGGCTTTTAAAAACATATAAAGCTTATGATAAAAGACTTATGAATGCATTTAAAAAATTTGATAAGCTAGGAGTTCTCGAAATAATAACTTGCTCTGCAACCCATGGACTTTTACCTCTACTTTCTATAAATCCCGAAACTGTGAAAGCTCAAATTTATACTGGAGTAAAATCTTATACAGATTGTATAGGTCACGAGCCTTCTGGAATATGGCTTCCTGAATGCGCTTATAGCTATAATTTAGATGATGTACTTAAAGAAAATGGACTAAAATATTTCTTAGTTGAAAATACAGGTATATTAAATGCTTCACCAAAGCCTTTATATGGAACCTATGCTCCAATTGTAACCCCTAACGGATTATGTGCCTTTGGACGTGATTTGGAATCTTCTCATCAAGTATGGAGCAATTTTATAGGTTATCCTGGTGACCCTGATTATAGAGAATTTTATAAAGATATAGGCTATGAGCTTCCTATGGAATATATCCAGCCTTATTTAAACAAAGCTGGCATAAGGGTTGATACGGGGTTAAAATATCATAGAATAACAGGTTCTACAGATAATAAAGAATATTATGTGCCAGAAAATGCTTCAGTTAAATCTGAAAGCCATGGTGGTCACTTTGCACATTGCAAACATCACCAAATAGAAAAAGCAAGTTCTCATATGGATATACCTCCTATAATAACTTGTCCTTATGATACTGAATTATTTGGTCACTGGTGGTTTGAAGGCCCTGACTTTATATATGAATTCTTAAAAAGATCTTCAGAAGATTGGACTTCCTATGAACTTACAACTCCTAAAAAATACTTAGAAAAACATACTAGAGTTCAGTGTTCAAGTCCCTCTCCTTCTAGCTGGGGTGAGCATGGAGATTACTCAGTTTGGATTAATAGTTCAAATGATTGGATATACAAGGATTTACACGAAGCTGCAGAGAAGATGATAAGACTTGCTAATAGTTTTAAAAAACCTACTTCGCTGCAAAAAAGAGCTCTTAATGAGGCTGCTCGTGAACTTGTTTTAGCCGAATCTTCAGATTGGCCATTTATAATAAAAAATAACACTTCGGTACAATATGCAGTAAATAGATTAAATACTCATATAGAAAGATTTAATAAACTTTACGAACAAATAACTAAGAATACAATCGATATAAAGTATTTAGATAAAATAGAATCTATTGATAATATATTCCCTAATATGGACTATTCTATATATAAGAGTTTGTAGCTCATGTTTATTAATCTATGATTTTACAAATATAAAATAAAAAAGCTTTGCATTAAAGAACTATTAATTTAATTCTTTAGTGCAAAGCTTAATTTTTTATCTAACTACTAAATATTCTTTTTAGCTGTTGATTTCTTTCTATAAAAAGCATTAACGGTAAACCAAGACCATAGCATGCTAAAATTTGTCCAAGCCCTACTTGAAGCATAGTTATTGCAATAGGCCATTTTAAAGTATAGTTTAAAAGCCAACCTACTATAAGCGCATTCACTACTACTGGCGGCAGTGGTGCTAAATACTTTTTAAACTTTAAATTACTCTTTCCAATTAAGTAAGTCATAAAGGCTGCTATGAGTGAAGCCAAAGACCCAAATATTATGTCTAGTGGTCCAACAGGACTTAATAAATTTGATATTAAGCATCCTACAAAGAGACCTGGTATAGCTGCCGTTGAAAAAAATGGCAGTATTGTAAGAGCTTCTGCAACTCTAAATTGAGATGCTTGATAACTCATAGGGTAAGTTAAGTACATTGTAACAACTGCATATACTGCAGCAATTATAGCACTTAGTGCCAAATTCCGTGTATTTTTTTTCATATTTAATACCTCCATAGTTTTATTTTAAGGCAGGATGGTTACGAACTGCCTGTACATATATGAACTTAATACTTGATAAGTTTAATGCAAATAACTTTATAAGTCAATTCAAAATACACTTCTTTTAATCACTATAGATATTATACTAGATAAACTACTTTATAATTTCTTATAGATTTTAAACATTACACGTACCTCCTTGTCATAAAATACATTAGGGGGTGGATATTATGAAAAAACTATCTAATTTTTATAGGCTCCTTTTTACTTTAATATTTATATTAATAGTTGAAATTATTCTAATCTACATTGGTCACAAAATAGAATCTGAAAAAATTCTTAAGGAATTTAAACTTGAAACTTCAATAATTTGTTATGATAAATAACATTTAAGATAATATACTTGAATTTAAGGAGATGATATACTTGAAGGAACTGCTGCCCTACATATTTGCAATACTTGTAGGTTTATTTACTACAGCTGAATCCTATATAAGTTCAGAACTAGGTGAAATAACTACTCCTTCTATAGCTACATTTTATAATCTTTTTATAGGGGTAATTATATTTTCTATTCCTCTTATGTTAAATAGCAATGTAGCTAAATCCTCTGAGGTTTTTAAAACTAAACCACTTTTACTCACAGGAGGAATTTTTGGGGCACTTATAATATATCTTACTGCTAAATCGATACCATCCTTAGGAATAACAGTTACCCTTACTTTAGTTATTGCTTCTCAAATACTTAGTAGTTTTTATTTAGATACATTTATATATAAATTCAGGCCCTTGGGAATAAATGAGATAATTGGAGTGCTATTTACTTTAGTAGGAGTGTGGTTTATAGTAAAATAACACATTATTCCTTGATATTGAAGTTATATTTTGTTATAATTTCAAAAGAAAACACTATTATTATCTAATTTTAGCAGTAACTATTTGCTAATGATTATATATAATTTTATAAAAACTTTATATAACTGACAATTGTAAAACTATAGTTGTCCAAGTGCCGAAGGTAAACACTTTGAAAAGCTTCATCAAAGTGTTTTTTTATTTACCCTAATTTGTTAGCAATTTGTATTTTCCAATTCCATCTCAAATAGACATAGACTAATTGCATTATAAGTATTTTATTACATAGGAGGAACATCAATGAAAGCAAAATCACATAGTTTCTTTAGAAGTCTTATTAATGATAAAAGCTTCAAAACTAACTTATTAAAACTTGCATTACCTATAACTATTCAAAACTTCCTTACTTCTTCATTAAACATGATTGATACTGTTATAATAGGTAGACTTGGAGAAAAAGAAATTGCAGCAGTAGGTATTGCAAATCAATATTATTTTTTATTTAATCTATTAATTCTTGGGATTGTAGGAGGATGCGGCATATTTATATCTCAATTTTGGGGTAAAAGAGATGTGGAACATATCAAGAAGTTCTTAGGATTAGGATTTTTAGGACTTGCTATATTATCTACAGTATTTACTTTAGTAGCTTTAATTTTCCCAAAACAAATTGTTCTTATATTCAACAGTGATCCTATAGTCATAGAACATGGAGTTAACTTTTTAAGGATTGTAAGTTTAAGTTATATTTTCACAGCAATAAGTTTTAACTATGCTTGCGCCTCTAGATGTGTAGGTAAAGCAATGGTTCCAATGATGGTTAGCGGCATAGCTGTTTTAATAAATGCTATTCTTGATATCATATTTGTATTTGGATACCTAGGACTTCCAGCTATGGGTGTTAAGGGTGCCGCTCTCGCTACCTTAATTGCAAGAATAGTTGAAGCCACAATAATGATTATTTATATATATAAAACTGGCGGTGTGCTTGCTTCAAACCTTAAGGATATGTTCAATTTCGACTTAAAACTTGTGAAAAGTTCTTCAAAAATAATACTTCCAGTTATATTAAATGAAGCTTGTTGGGCACTAGGTAATATTGCATATGTAGTTGCTTATGGAAAGATAGGAACTGAGGCTTTAGCTACAGTCCAAATAACCTCTAATATACAAAACCTATTTATGGTTGTAAATCTTGGAGTTGCAAATGCAGCTTCAGTCATGATAGGCAATGCTATTGGTGCCTGCCAGGAACATAAAGGTAAGCTTTATGGAAGACGCTTTGCATTTATATCAATAAGTTTAGGAATTATTATGGGGGCAATACTTGCAATTAGTTCACCTTCTATAATAGACTTCTTCAAGGTTTCCCCTGTAGTTAGGACAAGCGGTATTTATATATTATATATAATTTCAGCTACCATGTTCTTAAAAATGTTTAATACAGTGTTTGCCATTGGAATACTTCAAGGTGGTGGGGATTCCAAATATTCTTTTAAGCTTCAAATGGCAACTCTTTGGGTAGTAGGAGTTCCGTTAGCCTTTATAGGGGCATTATTCTTAAAACTTCCAGTTCATATGGTAGTAGCTCTAGTATGTATTCAAGAAGTAGTAAATATTTCTATAGCTATACCAAGGCTTTTATCTGATAAATGGGTCAGAAACGTTACAGAATGTGTTGCATAGAAATAAGATGACATTTTAAGATAATGTTGAATCTACCGTATGGGATTTGCATCTAGGAAAGCGTTCATTTCGATAAGAGCGGCTAATATTTATAAATTAAAAATCCCTAAGCCTCCTAAACTCGCCGTAGGCTCAGACAGTAGGAGGCTCTTAACGGTATTTTAAATTTATAAATAAAGCTGCCCTAAAGCTCATTCAATGCTTTCTACGATGCAAATTCCATACTATATGTTCAACATTAAAAATATCATCTACACCTGCTAAAGGAAGAAATTCAGCTAACTGAATTTCTAATATATTATAGAAATTAGCACATAAAGATCTTTTAGGGCGGCAGCCCGTAACATTACAAGAACTTACACTAAGTAAATAAAAAACTTTACAAGTTAAAGATAAGGTAGTACAGTAAAAGATTTTTGATAAAAAATAGAATGCTTAATATCTTACGACCTATCGGTCTGCGGGCTTATCAGCCCTTTTATAAGTGTTCATTTAAAGGAAATTTCGCCAAAGCGAAATTCCCTCCTTCAGCAGCGTGCATTAAGATATTTTTAATGTTGAATTTAGTATGGATTCTGCATTGTAGAAAGCATTGAATAAACAATTAGAAGCTCTTTATCTCTCAATTTAAAGCAACGTTAAGAATTTTCTACTGTTTGAACGATAGTGAGTTTAGAAAATTTAGGTGCTTTAAATTGAGAGATGTTAGAGCTTCTTTGCGAAATGAACGCTTTCCTAAATGAAGAATCCATACGTAAGATTCAACATTAAAAATAACGTAATATCCTTTTAAAGTTCTTTTAATAACTTTTCCCCAAAGATCTTTCCAAACTGTACACATTGCTGCAGTTCTTTCTCAGTTGGTGTGTACTTTATACTTAATGGTTCCTCTAGCACCTTTACTTTAGCCTTTTCCAAATATTCCTTAAGTACCTTAGGAGATTCTCCACTCCAACCATAACTTCCAAAGGAAGCCCCTACTTTATTTATGAACTTAAGCCCCATTATCTCTTCAATATATTGACTAAGTGTAGACAATATACCGTTATTTATGGTAGATGAGCCAAGTAATATTCCCTTTGATTTAAAAATATCTGTAATAACGTCATTTTTATCTGCTGTTGCTGAATTATAAATTTTGAAGCTTAATCCTGCTTCGCCAATACCACGAGCTATATAATCTGCCATTTTATGAGTTGCACCATACATAGAATTATACAGAATAACTACACTTTTTTCTGAATTTCCCTTTGCCCATTCATAATACTTTTGCACAATGTCCATAGGATTTTTTCTCCATATAACCCCATGAGCCGGAGCTATTATATCAATAGGCAAATTCATCCCCTGTAACTCTTCTATTTTTTTAGTAACAAGCTTACTAAAAGGAGTTAGTATATTTGCATAGTATTTTAATGACTCCTGCCAAACTTCATCTTCATCAACCATGTCATTAAATATATCTGAAGATGCATAATGCTGTCCAAAGGCATCATTAGAAAATAGTGTATTTTCTCCAGTTAAATATGTAAACATACTATCTGGCCAATGAAGCATACTTGCTTCCACAAAAACAATATCATTTTCTCCTATATTTATCTTATCTCCTGTGCCTACAACTTTAAAATTCCAACTCTCATTTTCATGATAATGTTTTTTAGTAGTTTCTAAACCTTTTTTAGATACTACAATTGTTGCATTAGGACAATATTTCATAATATGTGGTAAAGCCCCTGAATGATCTGGCTCTGCATGGTTTACTACAACATAATCAATGGTAGTAGGATCTACTACCTCCTTTATATTTTGCAAAAACTCATCTGTAAGTTTCTCTTTAACAGTATCTATAAGTACCGTTTTTTCATCTTTTATAATGTAAGAATTATATGTACTTCCCCTATGTGTTGATAATTCCCCTCCGTGAAAAGCTCTTACTATCCAATCAACTGCTCCAACCCAATAAACATTCTTCTTTAATTCCCTCATGAAAACCCTCCTAGTTTATTATTTTTCAAATTCTCTTGCAAGCCCCCTTAAATCTTCTCCCGCTAATCTGTATACAGTCCAATCACCCATAGCAACTGCATTCATATATTTATAAAAGTTAATTGACGGCTCATTCCAATCAAGACACCACCATTCAAATCTTCCACATTTTCTTTCCACAGCTACACTAGCTAAAAAAGAAAGCATAATCTTTCCTATTCCCTTTCCCCTCATATGAGGTTTTACATATAAATCTTCTAAATAGAGCCCCGGGCGGCCTAAAAAAGTTGAAAAGTTATGAAAAAACAATGCAAAGCACACAGGCTCTCCTTCATATTCCCCAATAACAACTTCAGCAGTTTTACGTTGAAATAATGACTCTATTAATATTTCCTCTGTAGTAACTACATGGTCTAACATTTTTTCATATTCCGCTAATTCCTTAATAAACTTTAAAATTAATACAGCATCTTTTTCTTCTGCAAATCTTAATTTAAAATTCTCAAGCTTTGTATCAATATACATATATAATCTTCCCCCTAATTGCTATTTATATTTATAATTTTTCTATATTGTAACACTCCATTAATACTTTTCATACCATGTTAATGTACTTAGTTTTTAGGAGGAAATCAAATGTATTTTTATAACTGTCCTTTTTTCCCATGTGACTATAGATTTGCAGTAGAAGAAGAAATTATTGATCAACCAGATATATTTGGTGATCCAGATATAATGGGTCAACAAGAAAGTATGCTAGAACAGCAAGGTATGCTGGGTCAACAAGGATTACCTAGTCAGCAGCAAGGCATGATGGGTCAACAAGGACTACCAAGCCAGCAGCAAGGTATGATTGGTCAACAGGGATTACCAATCCAACAACAAGGCATGATGGGTCAACAAGGACTACCAAGCCAGCAGCAAGGTATGATTGGTCAACAGGGATTACCAATCCAGCAGCAAGGCATGATGGGTCAACAAGGACTACCAAGCCAGCAGCAAGGCATGCAGGGCCAACAAGGACTACCAAGCCAGCAGCAAGGTATGATTGGTCAACAGGGATTACCAATCCAACAACAAGGCATGATGAGTCAACAGGGACTACCAAGCCAGCAGCAAGGCATGCAGGGCCAACAAGGACTACCAAGCCAACAACAAGATATGATATTCAGCCAAGTAGATCCATATACCTATCCTGGTAACTTTTCATCAGCACTAAATCTTATACAAGATGCAGTAATCGGTGAGACAGAAGATGAATTATTTTATAATTATTTAATCAGCATCGCCCCTACAGAAGAGGCAAGAAATATACTTACAACTATACGAAATGATGAAAGAAGACATAATCAGATGTTTAGAGGAATTTATTTTAGGCTAACAAGTAGAAGACTTAGCCCTTCTCAACCTAGTGGGTTTGAAAGACCTACTTCTTATTGTGATGGAATTAAAAGAGCATTACTTAGTGAACTTGATACCATTCAAAAATATAGACAAATTGTATTTGCTATTCAAGATAGAGTTCAGTTAAATATGTTATCTGAAATCATAAGCGATGAACTTAGACATGGTAGCCTTTATAATTTATTGTATTCAGATGCAAGATGTTTTAATTCAGGAACTAGGTTCTAGATTAAAAGTCAACATCAGAATTAATATATTTTGAGTATATTGTCTTACTATTTATTTAGTCGCTAATCTCCAATTACTAATTGCTATATTAAACTAGTTAATAGCATTTAGCGGTTAGTGGTTAGAGCTTAGCGATTTTTTTAATGAATTCAAATTGTCTTAGCATTTACTTCCCCCTCTTATTCAATAAATATATTAAAACCTTTTAGCTCTTCAATAAATTCATCAAAATTTAAGACACTAATATTTCCTAATATAATTTTAGCTCCACGTTGTATTTTCTTATCATCAGTAACTAAAACATATTTCTCATCATTACAAATACATATAAGCTCATAATCATTTTTAGAGAGCTTATTTTCATTTATATAATATATATTTTTTTTATAATCATATCTAATATCTGCATTAGGGACTAAATTCTCTTGTATACTACAACTACTTCTTTCTATTACGTGATTTAGTAATTTTAGAAACTTATTTGTAAGTACAGGTACTCCATTAAATTCTTTAAATTCCTTAGTAGAAAGTTCTTCTGCTATATGTTTAGAAATTTTAAAATCAACGTTTTCTGTACTTTCTATTGCATCTATTACTTGGGGACATTTCTTCCAAAGCTTTATAATTATATTTGCATCTAATAAATACTCTTTATGTTCCATTTCATCCTCTCCTTCATTCTATTAATTTTCTCCTATATAAATAAAAATATTAAAATATCATGAAATTAAATTAATCCCTAACGATAATTTAGTGATACTCACATTTTTACCTATTAGGGATTAATCAATAATGTTTTTATATTTCATGGCTAATATTGGTATAAACCTTTCCCATATAATCTTCTACTATTACTTCTATCTTTTCTCTACTATGTTCATTGGAATCTGTATCATATTCAATGTTGCCTTCATAATGTATTTCTTCTAGTTTTATTTCTTCTGGCATTCCAATAGGTTTTCTATAAGAGGTATTCTTATCCTTTATGCTTCCATTTTCTAATATTTTATTTTCGTTTTTCAATTGATTATTGCTATAGACCTTTATTGTTATATTCTTTATTTTAAGTTTATTTCCATCAATTTCTGAAGCACCTGTCTCAAAGCTTAAATCATATCTATTCGAGATATCTACATCAAATTTCAAATCCACCTGTCCCTTTGAAAATGTCTTCGTATTGGGCATAGCATTTATATTAATTCTTTTGTCGAATTTATCTAAAAACGGAATATATTCAAGTTTTTCATTGATTATATTTTTATTATTTTTGGCAACTACTTTAAACTGATAATTGTTTAGATACGGAATAGTTAATGTGCATGCATAATTTAAATTTCCTAAGTCTTCAGCCTTAATCTCATTCCACTTAACCACATTCTGGTTCTCTCCTTCCACTACCCCATAGAAAAGATAAACCTGGTAGTCATTGCTAAGCTCGCGTAAACTCCATTTAAAATCAATCTTTGCCTCTTTCAGATCTTTACTTAAACTAATCACATTATGCTCTGTGTTATATATCCACTTTTTTTGTTCATAAAACTCACTAAGGGTTCTTGAAACATTAGAACTAATGTCATTTATTCTATTATCTAAGTGTGATGTAGTATTTCGTATTGAGTTAATTTCATTTTTAATGTAAGACACATCAAAAAATAATTTTACATTTAATATAAAAATTAATATTATAATACCGTATAATATTCTTTTTTTCATTTATACATCTCCTCTTTAATTTATAAAGACTAATAATTAACTTAGAATTTATATATAAACCTCTACAAATCCAATACTTACAATCCAAGAAATTACATGATTAATAATTTTAAAATTACGCACAATAAATTCGGTTAGATTTTATAAATTGGAGGTAATTAATATGAGAAAACTTTCTGAAGCAGAAGTATTATCTTTAACATCCATGCTTAAAATGGAGAAAGATGGTTTAGCAGTTTCAAAAGCTATGCAGGGTTTAATTTCTGATCAAGAATTAAAACAGCAGGCTGAAGCAGGTATATTAGCAGCAGAAGGCAGAATAAAAGGAATTCAGCAATTTATCAACGAAAATAATATAATACAGGAGGTACAGTAATATGACTTTATTAAGTAATATAGTTCAAAATACTACAGATATTAATGATGAAGTTATATCTCATGATATGTTAGCTGGATCAACAGGGCTCGCTAATGCATATCTTAATGCAGCCTTAACAAGTGCTACTCCAGAACTTAGAGCAATATATTCATCATCTTTAAGCCAGGTTATCGCTGGACACTCTGGAGGTTTAGAACTTGCAATAAATCGTGGTTGGGAAAATCCTTATATTTCCCCTAATCAGCAGCTCTCTGATAGTTATAAAAAATCTCAAACAATGGTTAATCAAAATCAGTAAAAATCTTATTATGTGTTAGGCCAAAGGTGCTAGGTACTAGTATTAGATGAAACTTTGAACAGCAACGTTTCTATATTTTCTAATACATTGTACTTAACACCTATTGCCTAAAATATGTCTGACATTTTATCTAAATTTGCATTTTATTATATAGACATAATCATTTTTTAAAAGCCTTTCAGTTGCTTTATTTTTAATAACTTCATCATCTGCATTAATCTCATCAATAGAAATACTTGACATGCCATTTTCTTCGGTTCCAGCGATAGCTGCTAAAATCATCTCTTTTTCAGTAACTATTTCACTTTTTTGGATACTTGCCCAAGTTAGTCCTCGAATGCTTTCAGAAACTTTAATATTAGTGCTTCCCTTTCCACCACTTCTATTAGATGATGTAGAAAATGTCCATTTTTCTTCAGATTTGTTTCCCATAAATTTTTGAGTTGAAAAAATCATTTTAATATTTTTTTCTTTAGGTAATTGAATATCGTTTTTTAACCCAAAGCACTTATTTTTAAAACTTCCCTTTTCATAATAATCCACCCAAAGTTCTAAAGAACCTATCTTTTTATCTTTAATATTAGCATCAAATATAAAATATTTATCTATATCTAACCCTTGAAGTAATTCCTTTTCTCTATCCGTAAGTTTTGTTTCTACAATTTCTCCACTGCTTTTAACTATATCAGTCTTATTTTCTTTACCTGTATTATTACTATTACAGCCTTGAAAATATAAAGTAAACATTAAAATTACTGCTAAACTTAACACTTTAACAATCCTTAGATAACCTTTTTCTTTCATTATTACCCCCCTTTTATGTAATCACTATTCTCCAATCGCTAAAGATTAGAGATTAGAGATTAGCGACTAGTGATTACAAATAAAACTATGATATAATTTACTTAATGGTGCATAGTAGTTTTCTAGTATCCAGCACCTTATTCCTATTTCAAGGACGGTGGACTAGCTTTATGTGTTATGTTTACATATTAGAGTGCTCTGATAAAACTTTATATACTGGTTGGACAAATGATTTAAATAAAAGAATAAAAACTCATTCTAGTGGTAAGGGCGCAAAATATACTAGATGCAGACTTCCTGTAAAACTTGTGTATTTTGAAGAATATGCGGATAAAATTTCTGCCCAAAAGAGAGAATATGCCATAAAACAATTCTCTAGAACTCAAAAATTGAACTTGATAAATAAATAGAATCTATATTTAATATTTCAATTGTCTTGTATTAAATTCCTTCAAACACTTCATTATTTTTATTTAGATCTCAACTCCTCATACTTAAAGCATTCAACTATATGATCATTAATTATCCCCATAGCTTGCAAATATGAATATACTATAGTTGGTCCCAAAAACTTAAATCCTCTGTTCTTTAAATCTTTGCTTATTATTTCAGATAATTCATTTTTAGATGGAATCTGAGATTCTATTTCCCAAGAATTAACTATAGGTTTATCGCCAACAAAATTCCACATATATTTACTAAAGCTTCCAAACTCCTTTTGAACTTCAATAAATTTTTCAGCGTTACTTATAGAAGCTCTAATCTTTTTTTCATTTCTTATTATTCCATCATACTTTAGCAACTCTTGAATTTTTTCTTCATCATACCGAGCCACTAAATTAACATTAAAATTATCGTATACCTTTCTATAATTTTCTCTTTTTCTTAAAATTGTAATCCAACTTAGACCTGCTTGAGCAGATTCCAATACTAAAAATTCAAAGTGCTTGTTATCATTGAATTCAGGAATTCCCCATTCTTCATCATGATATTTTATATAAAGCTCATCATCGCCACACCATGAACATCTCTTTTTCATAATTCTTCATCTCCAATAAACGTTATATTTTTTATCTTGCTCACAAATTTACCCTGATATTAAATTTAAAATTACATTTTATTATAATAACATCAAATATTGATAACTTATCAATAACTTACAACTAATACTTTGGTTAATACTTTCCATACTATATATAGAAGCATAATTAATCAACTATGCTTTCAAATTGATATGTATTGGCTTATAACAAAATTATAATTTTCTATAGCCCATGCATGCTTCTTATAGTAAACGGAGATGTTGTCTATGTATATACTTTCAAGCTTGATACTTTTACTTGTGTTTTTATCTTTGATACTTGCAGCATTATTAATTACCGTACCTTTAAAAGTTTCATTTGCATTTAGTTCTTATGAGTATACAAATTTCAATCTAATTACAACATGGTTAAAACCATTATTAAAATTAGTCATAGTTAAAACTGATGAACAAATGTTTTACACACTATATTTACTTAATAAAAAAGTTTCAACTAAAAATCTTACAAATAAAACACTTAATCATGCTAAAGATTATATTGAAAAAATACAACTTACACGTAATTTAAAACCTTATTCCATTGATATTGAAGCTTCTTATAGCTTTAAGGATCCTTCTATCACTGGAATGGTTTGCGGTGCTATTAATTTAGCATCAACTTATCTTGGTATAAATGTTATATACAATAATCCTGATTTCAATGCGAATTACGACTACTTCAATATAACGGGTACAGCTCAAATAAGTGCAATTTCAATAATAACTACGTTTTTTAAACTAAGAAAATTAAATTTAGCAATGCAGCCTTTGAATGCTAATAAATAAAGGGAGGATTTTATTATGAATGATACTACAAACTTTTCACAAAATCTAGGTACATTATTTTCAGATCTTCACAATTTTGTAGATACAGATTCAGTTTTAGGTAAACCACTATCTGTAGGAGATAAAACTTTAGTTCCTGTAATGTCTGTTACACTTGGTTATGGAAATACTGGTATGTCAACAAAAATGCAAGCAGTAAATAGTACTAACGCCTCCAATGGTGTTGGTTTAGGTGCTAGAGTTTCTACAAGTTCAGTTATGGTTATAGATAAGGATAATGTATCAATGCTTCCAGTAAACGAAAAAAGTACTATGGGACAAATGATGGATAAAATTCCTCAGGCACTATCAACTTTAGGCCAGAATATGATGCAACCTGGTATGA
Source organism: Clostridium pascui (assembly GCF_016908015.1). Lineage (GTDB taxonomy): Bacteria > Bacillota > Clostridia > Clostridiales > Clostridiaceae > Clostridium_AK > Clostridium_AK pascui. The sequence goes on along the minus strand of NZ_JAFBDB010000002.1, from coordinate 419,676 downwards.
ATCAAAATCAGGGCCAAAGTCAATCACAAAGTAGTCAAAATTCTACCCAAAACAAGCAACAAAATAGCTCTAGCAGCTCATCAGGAAGTATGTCCTAATAGGTGCTAGGAAGATTTTAATTTAGTGATACCTTGTATAAATATATTTAATGGAAACTTCTCATTGCTGAAGTTTCCATTTCATTTTCCTTAGTACTTTACTCCTAATGCCTAACTTACTCCCATTCTTTCCATACTTCTGGTTCATAGCCTATAGTTGCTTGTTTACCATTTCTTACTATTGGTGTTTTATAAAGCTTTGGATTATTTAAAAGTATTTCTTCTTTGACACTATCATTTCTGATATTTTGAAGATTTGATTTTTCATATTCCTTGGATTCTTTATCTATTAAATTTGAAAGTCCTACTGCTGCTTTAACACTTTCAAGCTCTCTTTTACTTAATGCTTTTATTGTCAAATCTATAAATTGATAATTAACTTTTCTTTCTTTGAAGTATCTTTCTGCTTTCTTTGTATCAAAACACTTCTTAGTTCCATAAATTTGAATGTTCATTTAGAAATTTCTCCTTTGTACTAGTTTGTAAATAATACCTTTACTAAATATTTAAATCATAACTTATTTATTATATTAAAAATATGTTTTATTTAATTACATCATATTCATTTCTCAATAATACGCTTATTGCATTTTCAATATGGCTTTCCTTAACTAAAATATAATCTGTATCATAGGTTGAAATAGCAAATATACTTATACCATCCTTAGCTAGTAAACTGCTGATTTTAGAAAGTATACCTATGAGTGAAAAATCTAACGGTCCCTCAATTTTTAATGCTTTCCATTCCACTTCACACTTTATATTGCTTGGGATGTTTTCTTCATTACATACAATTGATAATTCATCTGCTGTTTTAGTTATTGAAAAAAATTCACCCTTTGTTCCCCAACTTGGAATAGCTTCATTAATATCTAATCTACATACCCCAAATTTATCCTTTAATAAGCTAAGGCTTAATTTATGTTCTATCATAACTTTCCACTCCATTTCTTCTATAGCCCTTATCTATATAAATATTATACGAAAACTTTATTACATACTAAAATTATAGGTTATATTTTTATATATTTCCACCAAAAGGATAAACTATTATTATACTTTGTGATAAAATAAAAGGACATTGCCACATTTTAAGGAGTGAATACTTTGGAAAAGCTTTATTATGAAAATCCATATATGAATGAATTTACTGCTGAGATATTAAATATAGTTGAAAAAGATAATAAATATCATGTTGAATTAGATAAAACCTATTTTTATCCTGGTTCAGAAAATATGCCTTGTGATACAGGAGAAATAAGTTCTATCCCTGTAATTTATGTCTATGAGAATGATGAAAAAGTATATCATGTACTTGAAACAAAGCCTATAAAAATTCATAAGGTGAAATGTACTATAAATTGGAGCAAAAAATATAATTATATGCAGCATAATATTGGGAAGGTATTACTTTCTCATTACTTTTTAGAACTATTCAATGCAAATACAGTTAAATTTCACTATGAGGATAATTACACTTATATTGATATAGATAAGGTTATTAGCTTTGATGAAATCAAAAGAGTTGAGGAAATAGCGAATAAAATAGTTTTTAATAACATTAGCATCGAAAGCTTTTATGCAACAAAATCAGAGCTAAAAAAACTATCGGTTAAGAAAGTCTCCCCAAAGGGAAATGAAAAGATTAGAGTAGTTAAAATTGAAGACATTATTATAGCTCCATATACCCAATTACTTACAAATTCCACTATAGAGGCTCAAGTAATTAAAATTGTCAAATGGGAACCTTTAGGAAAGAATACTCGAATAGAATTTTTGTGTGGCTTACGGGCAGTTTCTGATTACGTTTTAAAACATGAGTACATAAAATCTATGTTTAATTTACTAAAATGTGATAATGAAAAAGATGCTCTAGCAAAAGTGCAAAATCTTAGAAATGAACTCAATGATGCTCTAAGTGAAAAGGGAGTCTTAAAGGCACAGGTTGCGGAATATGAAGTTAAGGAGATTTTAAATAACTCTGAAAATATAAATGGTGTTAAAATAATTAAAAACATATTTGACAATGGGGATTTAAAGTACATAAACTTATTAGCTTCTAAATTAGTATCCTATCCTAAAGCTATAGTTTTATTTGCAATAAAAACTGAAGATAAAGCTCAATTAGTTTTTATGTGTTCAAAGGATTTAAAAGTTATAAGCATGAATTTACTTTTAAAGGATGCCATAACTTTAATTGATGGAAAGGGCGGCGGAAGCGACTTTTCAGCTCAAGGCGGAGGAAAAGATAATAATAATTTAATTTCCTGCATTGAATATGCCTACAAGAAAGTGTGCACCTATTTTCAGGATTAATTTTATTATAGTAAATATCAAAAAATAACTAATCCCTAGTATCTAATAACGATTAGACACTAGGGATTTAGTGACTATACTAAATTGCACTGCAATTTATTTTTTTGGTGCTAAAATCATAGTCATATTGTTTCCTTCAAGTTTTGCTGGTTTTTCAATAGTTCCAATTTCTCCTATTAACTCAACAAATGACTCCATAATTTTAAACCCTACTTGGGTATTGTTATTTTGTCTTCCTTTAAATCTAATGGAAACTTTAACTTTATCTTCATTAGTTAAAAACTTTCTAGCATTATTGGCTTTAATTTGAATGTCACCCACATCAATTGTTGGACTTAATCTTACTTCTTTAAGATTAACAACTTTTTGATTTTTTCTGTTTTCCTTTTCCTTTTTAGATTGCTCATAAAGGAATTTACTGTAGTCCATTATTCTACATACAGGTGGATTGGCATTAGGAGAAATCATAACTAAATCTAGTTCTCTCTCTTCAGCTATCATTAAAGCATCTCTAGTGCTTACAATTTTGCTTTCATCTCCATCAATTAACCTAATTTCCTTTTCTCTAATCTGTTCGTTTAACATAACATCCTTACTAATAATACCGCCTCCAAAATTTGATTTTATACAATATCTCTAGTATACCTTATTCTTTGTAATATTACAAAGAATATATTCTAAAGGCGAATTTATTTTTAAAATGATGGAATTATTGCCCCTTTATAGTTTTCTTCTATAAACTTCTTAATTTCTGGTGTATTAATAGCCTCAACTAAAGCTTTAATATATTCCTTATCCTTATTATCTTCTTTTACTGCAATAATGTTAGCATATGGTGAATCCTTTGCTTCAATTGCTAAAGCATCTTTAGTTGGATTTAATCCTGCTGGCAGAGCATAGTTTGTATTTATTACTGCTGCATCAACATCTTTTAAAGTTCTTGGAAGCTGAGCTGCTTCTAATTCTTCTATTTTTATATTTTTAGGATTTTCAGTAATATCTAACTTAGTGATTAATTCTCCTTCTTTAAACTTAGCAATTCCTTCTTTTTCAAGTAATCTTAAAGCCCTTGATCCATTTGTTGAATCATTTGGTACTGCTATTGTTGCTCCATCTTTTAAATCTTTTAAATTTTTAATTTTATCAGAGTATACTCCCATTGGTTCTAAGTGAACTTTTGCAACAGAAGCTAAATGAGTACCCTTTTCTTTATTAAACTGCTCTAAGTAAGGAATATGTTGAAAAAAGTTTGCATCTAATTCTCCTTGTTCAACTGCTGTATTTGGAATAACATAATCGTCAAATACCTTGATTTCTAAAGTATAACCTTTTTTCTCTAATATAGGTTTTACTTTTTCTAATATTTGTGCATGTGGTTCTGGAGTTGCCCCAACAACTATCTTCTTTTTCTCTGCAGGCTGAGCTGCTTCCTTATTCCCACATCCTGTTAGGCCAATTGCCCCTAAAACTACTGTACTTGCAAGTATTGCTGATAATATTTTCTTTTTCATTATAAAATGCCCCCCATTTATTAAAATTTTTTTTATTTGTTTACTTTTTTATATATTAAAGTTCCTATGCTTTGAAGCAATTGAACTAAAACTACTAAAACTATTACTGTGGCTATCAAAACATCATTTCTAAACATATGGTACCCATATCTTATTGCTACATATCCAAGTCCACCTGCACCAATAGCTCCTGCCATTGCTGAAAATCCTACTACACTAATTACTGTAAGGGTTATCCCTGATACAATAGAAGGAAGTGCTTCTGGCAGCATTACTTTAAATATAATTTGTGAAATACTGGCCCCAAAGGATTTTGCAGCTTCAACTACTCCTTTATCCACCTCTTTTAAAGCTGCTTCTATAATTCTTGTTACAAAAGGCGCTGAGCCTATAGTCAGTGGTACAATTGCAGCAGGAGTTCCAATGGACTTTCCTACTATAAACCTTGTCACTGGTATAAGTATTACCATTAAAACTATAAAAGGAAATGATCTTAAAATATTTATTATTGTATCTAAAATTTTATAAACTGCTTCATTTGGCTTTAATCCATCTTTAGCTGTTATTATCATTATAATTGCAGGTATAAATCCTATTAATACTGCTAAAGCTGTAGAAATTAAAACCATGATTAAAGTTTCACCTAAAGCCGGAAGTAATATTTGAGTTACCATACTTTATAGCACCTCCCAATGTACATTTTTTCTATCTAGATAAGAAGTAACTTGATTCTTCTTATCTTCTGTAGTATTAATTACAAGACTTCCAAGTACTATTCCATTGAACTTTTCAAGTTTTCCCCAAACAATGGACACATCTATGTTAAGTTCTCTAGCCATAGCTGTTATTACAGAACTCTTACTTATCTCCTTTGGGAAGAACAACTTTATATTTATCCCCTCTTCTGGCAATACCTCTTCTTCTCCTAAAAGATTTTCTAAATCTTTACTTGGATTTAAGAATACTTCTTCTACCTTTCCAGATTGAATTAATTTTCCACCTTCCATTAAAGCAACTTTTGAACAAGCTTCTTTTATAACTTCCATTTGATGAGTTACTATTACAATTGTTATACCTAATTTATTATTTATCTCTCTTAGTAATTCTAAAATGGACTTTGTTGTCTTAGGATCTAATGCTGAAGTAGCTTCATCACATAACAAAACTTCTGGATTAAGAGTTAATGCTCTTGCAATTGCCACCCTTTGCTTTTGTCCTCCACTTAGCTCCTTTGGCATACTTTGGGCCTTATCTTCTAATCCTACAAGAGATAAAAGTTCTCTTACCCTTTTATTTATATCTTCCTTACTATACTTCCAGGTTTCCATAGGAAGAGCTATATTTTGCCACACATTTTTTCTATTTAATAAACTGAAATTTTGAAATATCATACCTATGTTTTTTCTAAACTCTCTAAGCTCTCTTTCTTTAAGTTCCTTTACTTCTTTGTTATTTACTATTACGTTTCCTCCATCATAACCTTCAAGACCATTTATACATCTTAAAAGTGTTGATTTCCCTGCCCCACTGTGTCCTACAATTCCATATATTTCTCCCTTTTCTATAGTAATACTCACATTTTGCAAAACCTGATCTTCTCCAAAAAACTTATTAACATTATTTATTTCAATCATTGCTGCACCTCCTACTATCTAATAAAAAAATAAAGACCTAAGGATAACCTTAGGTCTGAAAAGATCCCGTCTACCCTCATCTCTCAGCTTACGCTGCAGGATTTAGCACCTTATATATATCACAATAATATATATTGGTTGCCGGGTTTCATCGGGCCAGTCCCTCCACCACTCTTGATAAGTCCTATTCGCTTTTATTGTTTTTTATTATATTACCATCGTCAAGGGTTGTCAATAACTTTTTTTTCTAATGATTCTATAAAATGTGACATTATAAATTCTCCATCATATATTATAGTACAAGCTTGAGATGTTATCTTAATTTTATAGGGGAACATCTCAATGAATTGAGCTGTGTTGATTTACAACGAAGTCAAAGATTTCTGAAAATCATGTATAACTCATATAAGGAGTGATGTTTATGAATAGATTTGAAAAAATAACACCTTTTAATGGTTTTTATGAAGATCGTAATCTAGGACATCAGAATAATTATGCCTGGGCTATGGGAGAATTAGGCAATTATATATATGTTGGAGTAGGAAAAAATATAGTTTATACAGTTTTAAGATTTGTCTTTAACCTACCTGAACAATATATACCTGAAGTATTTATACCAAAACCTTCTATAAATCCAGGAGCTGAAATTTGGCGTTATAACAAAGATGGATCTGAAAATTGGACACAAGTTTATAAGTCTAATCCTCAAGATGGCATAGGGGATTTTAGATATATGATTAACTTCACTACAACATCAGGAAAAAAAGTATTATTAGCTGCTGCTAATTCATTCTCATCTGCAGTCAAAATGTTAATGTCCGAGGATGGTGAAAATTGGAAAGACGTAAGTGATGGTCTTACAGAAGGTGATACAGCAAGAGCCATGGTAGAGCATAATGGAAGAATGTATTTAGGCGTAATGAAAGGACTTGGTGGAAGTTTAGAGACTATCTTATATGAAACAAACGAGCCTGAAAATGGGTGGACACGAGTTCAAATAGGAACGGGAGCAAATAATCCTCGTGGAGAAATTGCTTCAATGGAAAGCTTCAATAATCATCTTTATATTGGCACAGCTCCTCCTGGAGGATTTGAAGTTTGGAGAACCAATAGAGTATCCCCTATAGAGAATGATTGGAAGCTTGTTGTAGATAAAGGTGCTGGAGAAGCCTTGAATCAATTACCTTTAAGCATGAAAGCATTCAAAGGAGATTTATACGTTGGAACAGGAATATGGTTTGGAGTTTTCAGTATAGACCCTAGTCAAAGATTTGTTCCTCCAAAAGGCTTTGATCTTATACGCGTTTCATCTAATGATACTTGGAAGGTAGTTATAGGAAATGAAGCTATTTCTCCTACAAACCCAACTACTAGAGGAATTAGAAGACCCAATATTCCAGCAGGACTTTGGGATATTTCTAATGCTTATTGCTGGCAGCTTGATGTATATAACAATAAGCTGTATTTGGGCACCTGGGATGATTCAATATTGTTTGCCACTTTATTAAAAACTTTAATAGCAAAATTCCCTAGCATTATATCAAGATTATCTACCTCAAATACCGAAGATCAGGCATCCTTAAATATCGATTCCTTAGACCTAGACTACAATTATGCACCACTAATAGAATCTCTTATACAATCTTTAGCGACTATGAAAGGTACCTTTGGTGGAGACTTATGGGTTTCCAATGATGGCTCAGACTGGAGATATATAAGTTTAAACGGCCTTGGTAATCCTCGTAATTATGGTTTAAGAAATCTGCTTCCTTCAAAGAATGGTAAACTCTACATTGGAACTGCTAATCCTTTTGAAGGATGCGAAGTCTGGGTTTCAAAATGGCGTTGTTAGGCTCCAACTAGAAATTTATTAGAAACAACCATCTGAAAGAATTAGTTGCTCGTTTTAGATAAAAGTTAATATTAAATACTCAAGTGTTAAGGGGGAAATTTCGCTTGTTCGAAATTTCCTTTAAAATTTACAGTTGAGAAATTAGTAAACATAAACTAATCATTAAATTTTATTTAATAATATTGCTAATACTGTGAACCTTTGGCTGGACATTTAAATATACTAATTATGTAAGTTATAAAATAAAGGAGAAAATCATGCTTTCTAACGAGCAATTTGTAAAAAATTCATTAGAACTAAACTTATTCTTCTTACGAATAATGAAGGAACATCTAATCTTTGTAAGTGCTTTCCTTATGCCTAAAGATGCTTATTTAATAAATGATATTGATACTTTAAAATGTAATCTTGAAAAATTACTTGGAAATACAATTATGCTATCACGAGGAGTTATATCTCCAGTTGTGGACGAAACTGGTGATATAGTTACAAAATATACATTAAAAGCTGAAGACACTACGGAATTTTATACCGGCTTAACAATTGACACAAAATTTACAAAGGCAGAACTTGCACTCCCTAAATTCAATGCTATGGAGACTACGAAAGGACTTACCGAAAAAGTATTTTCATTAAATCAAAAAATCATGGATGTCATGAATTCCGTTATTAAAATAAAATCAGTGCTAAAAGAAAATGTTTTTAAATGCAAGATGTTTATAGGCCTTTATCCTGCACTTACAGAGCATGTTTTAGAAGAAGCATTATTTTATTTTAGTATGCTAGCAAAACTACAAAAAAGAGTTGATATTGACATAAATCAAGAGATAGTAAAACAGGAAAGTTTCTGGAATGAAATTATGGCAGAACACTCAAAATTTATAAGAGGAATGTTAGATCCAACAGAAGAAGTATTAATTGAAATGGCTGATAAGTTTGGCGATGAATTTGATGTGTTAAATAAGAGAGCATTAAAGCTTTTTGATGATATGTCAAAACTTAAAGAAGTGACAAAAGACAGCTTAAAAGCTACTACAAAGCTTAGAGATTTCAAAATTCAAGGAACAGAGGGCATACTATCTTGCAAAGTAAAATCAATAATATTACCCCTGCTCTCCGATCACGTTTTAAGGGAAGCAAATCATTACTTAAAGGCACTTAAGAGCTTAGATACAAATAATAAAGCAAGACGATGACAGCTAATCTCTAAGTATCAATATTCAAATGATACTGCTATTGCAAATAATCATGAACAGATAATAAATTTGGATGAAAGTCCCCCTAACAGGGACTTTCTTTTGATTTTATGCTTGTCTGTAACACATATTACATATCACTAATATCATGTACTATAACATTAATACTATGCTAAAAAAATGAGAAACAAATATATTAAAACTTTAGGAGATGTTTTTATGTTAAGATGTAATAATTTATTGGAAAATCCCAGTTTTGAATTAAACCTAACTGGCTGGGAAAGCAACAATGTGTTTATATTAGGACATGCACAATCTTCTGAACCTTTTGAAGGAACTTCCAACGCAAGAATGGATTCAGGAGTCGCTATCTTATCTCAAGATGTTTTACTAGAAGGTACCTGTGCTTCTCCATTACTTGTAAGTTTTCAAATTTACAGTGGAACTGGTGCTGTTGGTGATCTTATAATAGAAGTTCTTTGGTTAAATTCTATGGGAAGTATTATAGCTACTGGACTTAGAACACTTATACCTTCTGAAAGAACTTCTAATTCTAAAAATAGATTAACTTTTGTAGAAATAACTGATTTACCACCTGATAATGCTGTAATGGCTAGATTGCAATTTACTAGAGGCTCTCTGCCTATTAATCTCGATAATATATTAGATATAGATCAAATAATTCTTACTCCAATAAGTTCAATTAATTTGGTAACTAACTCAGGATTTGAACTAGGTAAACAATTTTGGACTGGTACTAATGCCAACGAATCCTTTACGTCAAACTATGAGGGGACTGGTAATATACTGCTCAATGCCATTAACGGTACTTTGGTGCAAAATATACCAATTAATAGTTTTGCTCGTGGGTCATCTTTCTTATTAAGCTTCGCTGTTTTTAGCACTAATGCTAATTCTACGCTTAAGGTTGAAGTAACATGGTTGGATAAAAACGGAAATCCAATTAGTACGGGGCTTGATTTATCAATAAATTCACAAGCTATTGTTCTTGCTCATAATTATGTAACTTATGTTGATGTAACTACACCTGTTCCCAAAAATGCAAATACAGCTCAAATTAAGTTTACAGCTACTGGTATATCAGGTAACTTCAACATTGATAAAGTTATATTCTCAAAGGTTACTTCCACAAATCTTTTGGTAAATCCAAGCTTTGAGAATTCTAATTCTCCAAGTCCATGGATAGCCAGTGGTGGAACTACTGTAGAGCAATATCAAGATCCAGATTCTTATGAAGGAGCTAGATTAGTCAATCTACCTGAAATAGCAGGCTATATTTATCAAGATGTTTCTATTATTCCAGAACGATGCTATTTATTTAGCTTTGGATATAGAACTTTTGGAGCAAATAGCGCCGGAAATCTACTTGTACAAGTGAAATGGCTTGATAGAACTGGACGTGAAATTGGATTAGGTCTCAGCATTATTATTGGTAGTGGTACTGCTATTGATGTCCTTAAGTGGCTCACTTATTTAGGAATTACAGAGCCTGCTCCAGAAAATGCAGCTATGGCAAGAGTTCAATTTTCTAAATCTTTCTCTGACCAAGATAATGCAACCATTGAAATAGATAAAGTTGTTCTAGCTAGTCTTGTGTAAGATTTAGTTAATGATTAAGAGTTAATACTTGAGAGGGAACTTGCGATTTATAGCAAATCCCCTCTCTTTTATCTACTAATTAATTGAAACATTACTACCCTGTCCTTGCCTTACCAGTAACACTTTCAATAGATATTTTTATAACTTTTACTCTGTTATTTGCTTCTTTAATATGTTCTATTCCTGCTCCATATAACCTTTTTAAAATTCCATACTCACCTTTTCTTAATATTTCTATATCATCTGTTGTATCTATACCTCTGTCTTTTCTTCTGATTTCTCTAAAAATTTTTATCCTTCTCTATTTTACTCTTTTTTATCTTCCAAACACTTTTCTGGATTAAGTCTTATAAATTCCCACTTTCCATCTTTGCTTTTTCTATATTGCGCTATTTCCACGTCTGTGTCGTTGGTTAACTGTATAAATTCAATTAAATAATCATGCCCATCTGTACCTTCAAAATATATCTTTTTTACATATCCATCTTGCTTGGTAGGCTGAAGTTTCTTTACAAGTGAACACCAATTTCCATACCTAACAAGTACAGATGCCTCGGCATTATGCGCCCATCCATGATACGCTGCACATAAAAAATCTTCTCCATAAAAGTCTATATTCTCTATTTTATATCCATTCCCTTCTTGAGAAAGGTATATATATCCATAATAATAAGAAAAATATGTTCCATCTTTTTCTGATCCTTCTATAGTTTCAATTTCTATAAAATATCTTAAACTTGTAGGATAACTCAAATCAAAAGGTACTCTCTTTAATTTAATTAAATTTATATGGGCTATATTTTTAAAAGATTTGAGATACTTTTCAAAACTTAATTTCCCCTTATAATTTGTTGACAAAAATGAGTAAGCTACGGGATATGGGTACTTAGCATTACCTATTGTACCGCATCCACCCATTTTATTTTCATCTAAATTTTCTGCTTCTCTTAAAACGCTAAAGTAATTTATTATAGCATCCTCTGGAGTCTTTAAAAGGTATTCGGGAAGTGTATTTTTTGAAGAGTCTTTTTCTGAAAACAAATCAAAGAACTTATAATCAAAATTCTTATCATTTAAAATACCAAGTTTAGATGGACGAAAGTATTTTTCAGCATCTGTCTTTGGAGAAGTTATATTATATTCTTTTTTTTCAACTGGCTGCTTTTGAAATTGTCCACCCATAACCATAGTTGCCTTATCTCTAGAACCATAAAAGTTTAAATATAAAAACCCTCCTAATAAAATTATTAAAATAGAACTCATTATTGTAAAAATTCTTCCTTTAGCTTTTGTCATATTTCCTCCAATTAAATCAATAAGCTTCTCTTAAAGTATATTGATTTGACTTAGCAAATATTATAACAACTTCGTTTTGTTCAATAACTTGCATGCACTAAAATTATTATGAAGAAAATGATGTAGCATCATAAATATATAAAATATTTGTTTAACATCTTTCTTACTATTATGTATATGCAGCCTTTAAATGCATAAAATAACCATATTAAATTAGAAAGGTGAGATTCTTAATGGAAATATTAACTGCTATTGAAAAGCTACTTACAGAAGACATATATACATATGACAGGCTTATTCCTAAGAGTGTAAATAGAGTTGCTTTAAATACAAATATGAAATCTAACGAAAAAATACTTACTGGAATTTATAAAAATATAGTCTATTATAAAACAAAAGATAGAAATGAAATTTCTAAAAGAATAGATGAACTTCAGCGTGAATGGGATACAGAAAGAATTTTAGAAGCCAATGCTGCTGCAGTAATACTTGTAAGCTTAATTTTGGGTAAATTCGTAGATAGAAAATGGCTTATTCTTTCCTGTGGAGTTTCAGCCTTTCTCCTTCAGCATGCTATTCAAGGCTGGTGTCCTCCACTTCCTATAATAAGATCACTAGGGAAAAAAACTCCTTATGAACTTCTAGCTGAAATTACAGCACTTAAAATCCTTAGAGGAGACTTTAAAGACTTAACTTAGCTACCAGTCTCTAATCCTCAATGGCTAGTAGTAACTGTTATATTAAATATTAGCTATATTTATGAATAATGTTAAAGTTAAAGGGGCTGTCGCACAAAGAATAAAAACTACAATATATTGTATTAGACTTTTAAAAGTCTAATACAATATATTGCGGTTTAATTTCTTAATGCGACAGCCCCTTAGCTCGTCATATATTACTATTGCGACTTACCCTTATAATAAGTATATTATTATCAATAGCACTTCTAAAACAAATACTAAGTATTTAATGACGTATTTTAGTTACTACTAAATAATTAATACTTATTGAGAAAATTCTACATGTTAGTATTTTTTTCATGCTGAAGCAGCCACTCTTTTCTCCAAATTCCTCCTGCATAACCTGTAAGCTTACCATTTGTTCCAACCACCCTGTGGCAAGGGATTATTATTCCTAAAGAATTATTGTGATTGGCATTTCCAACTGCCCTGACTGCCTTCGGATTTTCAATAGCTTCTGCAATATATTTATAACTTACTGTATCCCCAAAAGGTATTCTTGTAAGCTCATTCCAAACCTTTTTTTGAAATTCAGTACCTTGAATTTCTAGTTTCACAGTGAAATTTTTACGCTGTCCTTTAAAGTATTCATCCAATTCTTCTATACACTGTATTAATACCTCTGGTTGACTTTCTGATATATCCTTTTGTTTTTCAACAAAGTCTACAGATAAAATCCCATTATCATTTGATATAACCTCAATTATTCCAATTGGTGAATTATAGTAAGCTTTATATGTATTTTCCAAAATGTATTCCTCCTTATTTTTTATTCTTAACACTTCCTACAGTAGTTCCCTTAGGCATTTGAAGTATCTTACTTTTAGTTACGCCAATTAATTGGTATAGTAATCACTATTCTCTTATATTTTAAACAACTTAATAAATTATGCAAAGAAATTTTTTTATTAGTGATATTACATGTAGGTCAATTAGTATATATAGATAGAGGATAAAATTAAGGGGGAATTTTATGTTTAATAAAGGTGAAGATAGGTTTCAGGTACTTTACAAGCAAGGAAAACTCTCTGGCTATAAGATAATTGTTGATAAGAAAACAGGAGTAAATTATTTGTTTACCTATGATGGATATGCCGGTGGACTTACTGTCCTTTTAGATAGAGAAGGAAACCCTGTAATTTCTCCTGCAGAAAAATAATAAGCATTTCTTCAGTGTTTAAGGAGGGATTTTATGTCTCAAGAAGCTTTAACTAATCAAACTATAGAACAACATTCTATTTTAAAATCAATATTTTTGCACTTATTCCCAGGATTACTTTCACTTACTTTTTACTGCCTTACTGCCCCTATTGCAGTGGCATATGGATTTCCATCTATGTTTGCTTTTATACTTTCTATGATTTGTACATCCCTTCCCTTTGAACTTGGATACTTACTTTATCAAGGGGAGCAAATTAATGGAGAAATGTCCTTAAAAGAGATGTTTAATTTTAAAAGCAAATTATCCTTGGATGAATATCTTTTATTGATACCTGCTTTAGTAATCTGGGGAGCTGTATGTCTTGGTTTTATAGGACTTGTGATAGATCCAATAATTATAAATAAAGTTTTTTCTTTTTTACCTGAATGGTTTAATGTAAATGATATTATATACAATGCGCCAAAATACTCTACTACTACTTTAGTAGTTACATTTATACTTTGCTTTATAGTACTCGGAATTATTGCACCCTTGATAGAAGAATTATATTTTAGAGGATACCTGCTTCCTAGAATTTCAGAGTATGAATCTACTTCACCTTTTATAAATTCTATATTGTTTTGTATATACCATTTTCATGCTCCATGGCAACTTTTTAGTAATTTACTTTTTTACTGGCCATTTGCACATTTAGTTTGGAAAAGAAATGACTTAAGGCTTGCACTTTATATCCGTGTAATACTTGGAATTGGACTAGCACTAAGCCTGATTCCGCTTGTTTGGGTTGAATAATAGATTCAAGGAATTAGAATAAAAAGAGCCTACTATTATCATAGAAGGCTCTTGAAAAATATATAACTTTATGCATATTATTCAATTCTAATATTAACTTATAGCCTCCTATCTAAATTCACTTCTATAATATCCCTAACTTACCTAGTATGGGATATGCAAATAGTATCGTAGATAAAGTAATAATAAATATTACAGTTATATATATTACTATATTTTGAAGCTTATTATTTGTATATTCCTTCATAATCTCTTTATTATTTACTAACAATACCATGAATATAAGAATTACTGGACATAACATACCAGCAATTTGTTGAGTAACAAGCATAATACCTACAAGGGATAGTTTAGGTATTAGTACTAAAGCAGAGCTAAATATAATCATAAACGTAAATATACCGTAAAAAACCTTTGCTTCGCTAAACGAATTATCTAATCCGCTTTCAAATCCAAATGCTTCACAAATAGCATAAGTAGTTGATAGTGGAATTACCATCGTAGCTAAAACTGAAGCACCAAATAATCCAAGAGCAAAAAGTATTGTAGCATAATTACCAGCAATAGGTTTTAGAGCCATAGCAGCTTGCTCTGCACTATCTATTTTGACACCAGCCTTATATAGAGTTACTGCTGTACAAACAATTATGAAAAATGATACTAAGTCTCCCCAAAGAGCACCTAAATACACGTCTAATTTTTCGTACTTATACTCCTTTACGCTAATCCCCTTATCTACCACTGATGATTGAAGAAAGAATTGCATATATGGTGTTATTGTTGTTCCTATCATTCCTATAAATGTTAAGATGTAATCTTTACTAAAATCTATTGTAGGTATACCTGTTGCTTTCATAACCACCCTCCAGTTTGGGTGAACCTTTATACATGTTACAATATAAGTGAAAAATATAAAGGTAAATGCTAAAAAAACTTTTTCTGTTTTCTTATAGGAACCCTTTGTTATGAGGAACCAAACTAAAACCGCCATAATAGGCACAGTAATATACTTACTGATACCAAATAGCTCTACACTTGCAGCAATTCCAGCAAAATCTCCAACA
Source organism: Clostridium pascui (assembly GCF_016908015.1). Classification (GTDB taxonomy): domain Bacteria; phylum Bacillota; class Clostridia; order Clostridiales; family Clostridiaceae; genus Clostridium_AK; species Clostridium_AK pascui. The sequence continues at coordinate 404,395 of NZ_JAFBDB010000002.1, read as the reverse complement.
CATACTCCAAAGTTAGCTATAAATAATACACTCATTGCCAATAATGACCATCGCACACCATAATTTTCTCTTATCAAATCTGATAGTCCCTTTCCCGTAACTACAGCCATTCTAGCATTCATTTCTTGAATCACAGCTAAGCTAAAGGTTATTAATAGAAGTCCCCATAGCATTTTATAGCCGTAGGAAGCACCTACAGTTGCATAAGTTGCTATGCCACCTGCATCATTACCTGCATTAACCGTTATAAGTCCTGGTCCTATAATACTTAGTATAAATAAAAATTTATTCTTCTTTTTCATAAAATTATCCTCCCTATTTCGTGAAAGAACAATCCTTAACTTCCATTAACGGAAGCAGAACTTCTCTACACTTATTGATTTTTAATAGTTGTATTCCGCTTATACATAAATGACTAGGGTCTGCCTCCATTAATTTCACCTCCTGATAAAAAATAAAAAAAGAGCCTCAAAAAAGGCTCTATAAAACAACAACTAGAAAACTATATCCTTCGTTGAGCTTTAGCACTATACAGCTTTGGAATAATTCCAGCTACATTAAGTAAAACCTTAATTCGGCAGTACCTGTTAACCCATTGGCATCTTTCGATATTTTTGGGCAGTAGCATATATCTAGTATAGGAGCCTCACCTAACAATACATTATTAAGTTTAAAAGATTAATTTATTAAATTCATATCTTATTCAAGATAATACCTTTTATAACACTTGTCAATATTATTTAATCAATATCTTCCACTGTCTCTTCTGTAAGGTTTACTTTCTGAGCTAAAAAACTAACTTCTACGCTGTCAAAAAAGCTTCCGTTAACTAGTTCAATTCTATTTTTCTTACCATAGTATTCACTAACGAATATATCTAATGTATGAGTACCTTCATATAAATCAATATGTTGTCTTTCATTATTTCCTGGAGGTGTTGACCAGGTATGCCCATCTGGATTATATGAGCTGTGGTTTAGTCTAATGTCCCCACCTTTAACGTTTATTACATATCTATTTATTCCCTTTTCAGCTGGTAATTCAACTCTGGATTCCCCTATATTCAACTGTCCAACAAGTATACTATCCATATTTATAATATGAGATTGGCCTTCTTCATGTGCATCATCATAATCATTATTAGATGTTTTTACTTCCGTATTTTTAGGCTGCTCGCCGATATAATCAATTTCAACACTTGCCCATAAATTAGCATTTATCAATAATAATTTATCCTTTTTCCCATAGGATTGTGATACAGAAATTGCATGTATTTCTTTACTATAATTATCTAAGTTAATATATTCAAGTTGTCCATTAATAGATTTTGCAGACCAAATTGAACCATCAGGATTATATGAATGATGTACTAATCTAACACCTTTTCCACTTACCTTTACCCTAATTAGATTCAGTCCTTCTAAAGTTGGAATTTCAACACTTGAACGTCCAAATCTAAACTGACCAACTAAAACTTGTTTAGTTTCCTTAGTCTTATTCTTATTATTTTGTCTAAAATACGAAAGTGTTGCATTATGAGGCACTTCAATTAACTTACTTTTACTTCTTCGGATCTTTTGAGAAGTATAGATGCCCGTATGCCCTGAAAATATATAGCTAATTGCACAAGTCATAAATACAAATACTATTCCTTGTGAACCAAACATCTCTATGCTTAGTATAAATGAAGCTATTGGTGTATTTGTTGCACCAGCAAAAACTCCAATTAATCCTAGTGATGCTAAAAATGACGGTGACATATTAAGTGCATTTGATAACGTATTTCCTAAGGTAGAACCAATTACAAATAGTGGTGTCACTTCTCCTCCTTGAAATCCTGTTCCTAAAGTTAGAGAAGTAAATACTATTTTACCTAAAAAGGTAAATGGATGAACTTGCCCACTAAATGATTCAGATATAAGTGGAATACTTAATCCAAGAAACTCCCTAGTTCCAAACATGTATACTAAGACAATAACAAGCATACCTCCAACTAAGCTCTTGATTGTTGAATTTTCAAAGCCCTCAGTAAACAATTCTTTTAATTTATGTGTTAATTCACTAAAAAGTTTACTTGTTAATCCAAACAAGATTGCTGCAAAAGCTATTTTTATTATTGTTAGTAACGTTAAATCTGGAACCCCTACAACTTTATAGTGAGTATGATGAACACCTAGAAAAGATACCATAAAATCACCAATAATACTTCCTGTAAATGCTGGGATTAAAGCCTCATAACTCATAATTCCAAGTTCAACCACTTCAAGTCCAAAGATAGTCCCTGCTAAAGGTGTTCCAAATACAGTTGCAAACCCACTGCTTATTCCAGCCATAAGAATAATTCTATTATCTACCTTATCTAACTTGAGCAAATCACCTATTCCTTCTGCTATACTAGCTCCAATCTGAACGCCTGTGCCCTCTCTTCCAGCAGACCCACCAAATAAATGAGTAATAAACGTACCAAAGAAAACAAGTGGAGCCATCCGGAAAGGCACTCGACCACTACTTTCGTTAATCTTCTCTATTATTAAATTATTACCCTTTGAAGAATTCTTACCATATCTTGAATATAAAAAGCTAACAAGAGCACCTCCAAGTGGAAGAAAGAATAATAACCAAGTATACTTCATACGAAGTGCTGTAGCTAATTCCAAACTTTTTAAAAATAAAGCAGCAGCAAATCCTGTAATAATACCTACTATTGCTCCAATGATAATCCACTTAATAAATGTTAAACTCAATACTACACTGTTATTTTGACTATTTAAAATGATTACTTTGTTTTTTGTATCTTTTCTAATTTCTTTCAATTTGTATCTCCTTTCTTTTATATTGTATAATCTACTCCTTATATATAAATAATTATTTTGGTTTATCAACAAAACAAAAAATGCTCCTACAAACTAGCAATTATAAAAATTACCACTTTGTAGGAGTCATCAGCTTTACGCATTTAATGGCGAACTCCATCGCCTCAAATTTTCCTAAATAATATTATCATAGATTTAAACACTTGTCCATAATAATCCATATAAAAGATCATTTATTCACAATTTTATCTGATAATTGCTTCTATTAAATTTCCTAATTCAAACCCGCAAATCCCTAATGATAATGAACCACAAATATAGATAAGTGCATTTAAACTTTGTTTATCCTTAATAAGAGTAAATCCTTCATACATAAATGTAGAGAAAGTAGTATACGCTCCAAAAAATCCATCTGCTAATAACAGATATAAGTTACCTTCTACCATTGAAAGAATTATATAGAAGACTGCCAAATAAAGATGTGCAGTATTTATAAGTTTAGCAATTTCCTTACACATGGTAGAGAACGTTGTATAAGCACCAAAAAAACCGTTGTAATGGATAAGTTTAAGTTATCATTCAACTTATATACTTCATAATAAGTGATAAATATATAAGATAATAAAAAACTCCCAGTAATATTTATCACTAAAGTATTCCACGGTATATTGTCTATAGATCTAGAGGCTTGTATATGTTAAATTATAAATCTTATTATTGCACCTAAGGCTCCTCCAGCACCAATATAAATATACTTCTTCATGATACTCATCCCCCTATAAAATAGTATAGACTTTCCCCTTCCTATATATGTAAGATATAACTTCAGTCAGAATAAGCCAAAAATTTTTACAATTAATGTAAAAAACTCCTACAAACATCATTATCTCACTGTTTGTAGGAGTCATTAGCTATTAGCATTAACGGTGAACTCCATCACCTTTTACATTATAATTATATGCCATAAATACTTTTTTGTTAATAATATTATTCAATCTAGACTTTGCTTATGCAGACCTAATAGAAAAAATTTTAAAAATAGTTATGAATTTACTAGTCATAGTATAGCATATAAATCATCCTTTTATTAAATTATCTTAAATTTTAATTTTCTTAAAAATTGCTCCACATCTCCCTTAAAAGTAAAACACATCAACTTATCTTCATTTTCAAAAATAATAAAAAATGCTTTATGTCCTTCTTCTTTGGGAAGTACTATAATTGCTTGATCTACTATATCATTTATCCATTCATTTTGTAATACTAACGGCGATTCTAAAGAAACTTTAATTGCATAGCCTTCTTTTGGTATGGGATTAAGCTTTGCATATATTCCGTCTATTTCTTGAAGGTAACTTATCACTAGATTTTCAATTTCACTATTAGACTGAACTGTTTTTATCAGTTTATCTTTTTTTATATCATAAATTTCTATATCGTTATAATCTTTTGCATAAATAGTTGCCGGAAATATAAATAAAATAGCTAAAATTGCTATAATTTTTTTAATTGCCTTCATCCCAATCACCTCAAGATTAGTGTACCCCAAAATTAATGAAAAAAACTTAAAGTGCCACCCACATGACAAGTGGCAAGTTTTATTAACTTGCCACTTGTCATGTGGGTGGCACTATCCTATTTAGCGTACTTAATTCCGCTCCAGTAAATATTATCTGCAACTTCTGCAATTTCTGGTAATTTTACATCTTTAAGAGCCCATTTCTTAAACTCTTCATAGCCTGTCCTATCTACTATATAGCCTATATGCTCTTTTCCTTCTGGAGCATCTTTATCTATATACTCATTGATATAATCATAAGTATTTAATATAATCTTTATTATACTTTCTTCATCCACCCATTTTATAAAATCTTCTGCAAGACGTGGATTTTTCTTTCCTGTTCTACCCATGATAGCAAGTTTATAATATTTTTCATCACTTCTTGTCCACGCATTATTGGGGCATTTTACTACGCATTCACCGCAGCCTAAACACTTTTCATGATCTCTTTCTACCTTAAAGTTTTCAAGTTTTAAAGCTCCTGTTACTCTCTTTTTGCAGTTAGTTACGCATCTTCCGCAGGATATACATCTGTGATCATCATACTGAGGCATTGTCATACCCATTATTCCAAAGTCTTGCATTCTTGCTTTTATACAATCATTTGGACATCCTGTTAATGCAATTTTAACATGATAATCATTTGGAAATATTGCCTTTTCTATTTTTGCTGCAAACTTTGAAGTATCATAATTTGCAAAAGGACATACCTTGTTTCCTACGCAAGCTGACACATTTCTAGTACCTGCTGCTGAATATCCCTTTTCCTTATGTTTTTGGTTTATATCAAGTTCATCTATTACAGGTTGAATTAATTTATTTACCTCATCCATCTTATCAAAATCAATTCCTGGTATTTCAAAACCCTGTCTAATCGTCACATGTACATTTCCATTTCCGTATTTTTCGGCGATTTCATATATTACAGGTAAAACCTTTGAAGGAAGATGTCCCCCTGGCACTCTCACTCTTAAAGCTGTCTTATTTCTTTCTTTAGTTACTCTAAAGGCATTTTTCTTCAAAGCTTTAGTATTTATATCCATAGTTAATCTCCCCCCTAATCTATAAGCTTTTTACCCTCTGTATAATTAAATACAGGGCCATCTAAACAAATATATGTTTCTCCAATTTTACAATGTCCGCATTTTCCAAGTCCACAGCACATCTTTCTTTCTTGAGAAATCCAAATATTCTTTTCTTCTATTCCAAGTTTTAAAACCTCTGCTACAGCAAACTTCATCATTACAGGTGGTCCTACAACTATAAACTGAGCATTTTCCTTATCTTTTAAGTTTAAAAGTGGTATATATTTTGTAACAAGTCCAACGTTACCTTTATATCCTTCTTCTGCAGAGTCCACAGTAATTGTTACATCTATGTTATTTTTCCATTCTTCTATATCATCTTTGAATAGTACGCTATCTACATTTTTAAATCCTGCTATTAAGCTAAAGTTTCCACATTCTTCTCTGTTTTTATGAAAATAGTCTATAACTCCTTTAACAGGTGCAAGTGCTGTTCCACCTACAACTATAACTAAATCCTTATTTTTGAAGTTTTCTACATCAAATCCATTACCATAAGGTCCTCTCATAAAGAAGCATTGGCCTGCTTCATACTTGTGTACTTCGTCTGTAACTACTCCAACCCTTCTTATAGTTAATTCTACAAAGCCGTCACCTATTCCACAAACAGATATCGGAGCTTCACCGTACTTTGGAATTGAAACTTCAAAGAACTGACCAGGTTTTACCTTAGCTTCTCCCTGGTATTCCATCCTAAACGTATATTCTATGTCAGTATGCTTTTTTATATCTAATATTTCGGATTTAAAAGGAATGTATGGATTATTCATTAGCCTTTCCTCCTTCTAGAGCGTCAGTTAATTTATTTACACAGTTTGAGAATGATATATATTGTGGACATGCGTCATCACATCTTCCGCATCCTACACACATATGATACCCAAATCTCTTATTAAAATCATAAACTTTATGAAGAACTTTAAATCTCATTCTTTGTCCCTTATCTTGTCTAAAGCCATGTCCACCTGCCATAGTTGTGTAACCATCTACTTGACAAGATGCCCAAACTCTTCTTCTTTCTCCTGCATTTTTATTATCCCTGTAGAATATATCCTGCATTGAGTTACATGTACAAGTTGGACAAACAAAGTTGCATTTTCCACAAGCTATACATCTTGCGTTATATTCATTCCATAATGGTAATTTAGCCACTTCTCCAAGATCTACCTTGTTTTCATCTGGAATGTTTACATTTATATCATTACTTTCTACATAAGCTGGAGTAACATCTAATTTTTCTGCTTCTACTCCCTCAAAATATATTGAAAGATTATTATCTTTTACATCGATTTCAATGTACCCTCCACCATCATTTACTGCCATATCATAATCAGCTGTCTTATTTGTACCCATGGATGCACAGAAGCAATTTTCAAAGGAATTTTCACATCCTATTAAAACAAATTTCACCTTATTTCTTAATGCCTTATAATAAGGATCTTCTGCGCCATTTTTTAAGTAAATTTGATCTACTCTCTTTACCCCATGCATATCACAGCTTCTTAAAAACACTAATATCTTTTTATCATCTATTTTAGGTTCCATCCACTGATCTTCAGTGAAGTAAAACAATGTTTGAGTTGTTGGAAGTATAACTTCCTTATATGAAAAATGTGATTTATCTACTAAATTTATCTTTTCTCCATCTTTAACTTCTTCATACCTTATAGAATCTGTATCTGAAAAGTTTCCCTTGCCAGCTAAAGTTACTGGTGCATAAACCTTATATTCTTTTGATAAATTTTTGATAATATTGTTAAAGTCTTGTCTTCTCATTCTTAATCCCATTATTATCACCTCTTATTTACTTTCTTTGATTGTATTAGAATTTGAAACCTTAATAGTGTTTTTAGCTATTGAAAAATAAGCAAGTGCTACAAAAACTATTCCACCAATCATGTTTCCTAGCGTTACGAATATAAGATTGTGGAAAAGTCCACCTAATGTTACTGCTCCACTGTGTGGAATTAAAAGTCCTATTGAAAGCAATGTCATGTTTGCTACTGAATGCTCAAATCCTGCTGTTATAAATGCAAATAGACACCAAAATATCATAATTAATTTTCCAGCTTCTTCTTTCATTTTAAAAGAACACCATACTGCTAAGCATACAAGCAAATTACAAAGTATTCCTCTATATAATAATTGATCCCAAGGTAAGTTCATTTTTGTTTCACTAGCTTTTACTATAAAGCTTGCCACTGGTCCTGATGCAAGTCCACTTTTTACATAAATAAGCGCTAAAAGTGCTGAACCTATGAAATTTCCAACATATGATACAATCCAAACTTTAAAGGTCTCCCCCCAAGTTGTTTTTTTATCTAAAGAAGATATAGTCATAACCATGTTGTTACCTGTGAATAATTCTGATCCTGCCATTATTACGAGGCTTAAGGCGATTCCAAAAGAAATTCCCATTAGAAGTTTTGTAGCTGGTGAATTTACTGCATTAAAAAATCCACCTACTGTAAAGATAAGTATTATACCAATTCCTACATAAATTCCAGCTAATGCTGATGATATCGTATACCCAAAAGGATTGTTTTTTAGTAATTTTGCTTTTGCCTCTCCTGCATTTCCAACTTTGTTAATTTCTTCACTAAACATGATATATCTCCTCTCTAATCAATTTACATGTATGATTTTAAATGATAAAAACATAAAAGTATGTGATTTTTATCACATACTTTTATGTTTTCTAAATATTTTTTATAACTTTGTGATTATTGAATTTAAAAGGAACTTTCGCCAAAACGAAATTCCTTCTTTCAGTCAGTAGGTCTGATTAATATTTTTTTATACTTTGAATTTAGCAACCATACCCTGGAGCTTGTTAACACTTTTACTTGTAGTATTTATAAGCTCCAACACTTCATTTGACTTTTGGAAAACCTCAGTAGTACTTTCTGCAATACTTTCAGTACCTTGTGCAGTTTCATTATTTGATGCAGATACTTCACCAATGGATTTTGTTACATTTTCCATTGAAACTGTTATCTCTTCTAGCACTTTACTTAAACCTGAAACAAAGTCCTCCATATACGCTGCATTCTTATAATACTGCTCCCCAGTATTTACTAGAATTTCATAATCCTTTATTACATTTTGTTTGATAAAGTCTAAAATCTCACTTGAACTTTCACTTAAATTTTCCACAGAATTCATTACTCGTTTTGTGACCTGTTGAATTTTGCTTACAGCATTCTTTGAATCCTCTGAAAGTTTTTTAATTTCATTAGCTACAACTGAAAACCCCCTGCCGGCTTCCCCTGCTCTTGCTGCCTCAATAGATGCATTCAGTGCAAGTAGGTTTGTTTGTGAAGCTATTTGTAGTATTGCATCAGTAAGCAATCCAATTTCCTCTACTGCCTTAGCCTGCTCTATCGCAGAGCTTAATTTTTGACTTGTTGTCATACCTATTGTTTGTGCAGTTTGTTGAGCAACTACTGCATTTTGTTTTAACTCTTCCGCATGCTTACTGATTTCCCTTATAACTTCAGTTCCATTTTCAGCTTTAGATGCAATGTTTTCAACGGCCTTTTTGATTTCTACAGCTGATGCATCCATTTCCTCTGTAGAAGCTGCGGATTCTTCCATGCTTGCTGCCATTTCTTCTGTAGTTTTCAGTACATTCCCAATTTGTAAGGTAAGATTTTGTATATTATTATTTGTTTTATTAACTATATCTCCTACCTGTAAAGATTCACACGTAATTGTAGATATTATATTACTAAAAGAGTCTTGAAGTAAATTTATATTTTGAGCAAGTTCTCCTATCTCATCGTTACTTTTAACTTCAATATGCTGGCTTAAGTCTCCTTCACTATTTGCCATTTCACGAAGTTTGGTTAATACATTAAAAATAGGCTTTACGACTTTCTTAGAAACATATGACCATGCCATAATAAGTATTATTACAGCTATAATAATTGAAATTCCCATTATACCCATTGTTACATGTATATTTCTTTGTATATCTGCAATAACATTTTTTATATTTTCATTAGAATTGTTCTTAAAATTATCTACTTGTCCATTTACTTCCTGGGCCATTTTATCAAACTTAAGCATTGTAGCATTTCCCTTGCTGGGACCTCCAGTAATATATGCATTAGCCATAACTTTACCAGTTTCATAATAAGGCTCAAAAGCTTTTTCGATAGCCTGTATCTCATTACTATTTTCAGGATTAATTTCTATAAGCTCCTGTAAATTTTTCTTCGCGCCTGCCGCATGCTCTTCTGCTTTTTCAAAACCATCATTATAACCTTCTGCTCCCCTTGTTGCACTAATATCTGTAAGCCACTGTTGAACTTGAACAACATTTAACTTTAACTCCTCTGCCTTTGAAAGCGTAGCAAAGTATTTTTCATTCATTTGTTTTACTTCTGATAAATTATTTTGTACAGCCCTAATTTGGACAATCGTAACACTGACAAAAATAACAAACATAACAAAAATAGGTAATGTAATTTTTATATTTATACTTTTTATATTTTTCATTTATCTTATCTCCATCCCCTTTCGGTAATAATATACTTTTCGTAATATAATAAGGCAACTTAAGAAAAGTGAGTATATATTCAAACTTTTATTCACATAAAAGCTTTACTGTAACATAAACTAAAATTTAAGGAATATATTTATATTGGTTAATATTAAAAGGAGTATGGAAAATGAAAAATATCTTTAAAGTAGATGGGAAAAGAAATATTCCATTGTTAATTTCTATTATAATTTTAACAGAAGGAATAGCTGCATTATCTAGTTATTTTGGAATGTCTAATAGAGAAACTTATTCAAATTTAATAACACCGCCCTTTGCCCCTCCAGGATGGGTCTTTGCAGTTGTGTGGCCAATACTATATCTACTTATGTCCATTGCCCTTTATAGAATATTATTATTAAAAAAGGAAGGGAAATATGTTACACGAGCACTTGTATATTATTTCATCCAATTTGGCTTAAATTTACTTTGGACATTCATATTTTTTAGATTTAACCTTTATGGACTTGCTTTTATAGAATTGCTTGTACTTCTTGTGTTTATTCTTTTAACCACCTTTGAGTTTGCAAAACATGATAAGATATCAGCTTATCTTTTAATTCCCTATATACTTTGGGTATCTTTTGCAGGAGTTTTGAACCTTTCCATATGGATGCTCAATGAAATGTAACATATTCTACCAAGCAAAACAGTAACAAGTAACCAGTGAAATATAGTTTTGCATCGCAAAAACTCTATAACTGGCTACTGGTTACTAAAAGAATACTTTAAGCCTTTTTCTACTTCCTAAAAAACTCTGCCAGCTTTTCTCTGTCTTTTACTATTATTTTTCTCTTATCTGTAACTATAAGTTCATGTTCCTTAAGTTCTTTAATTGCTCTGGATATAGTTTCTCTAGAGCTTCCAAGCATTTCTGCCATATCGTTTACAGTAATACTTAAGGCTATTTCTTCTCCATCTTTAACAGTTTTTCCATAGTCTTTAGATAACTTCCAAAGCTTTGCTGCTACCTTTCTTTCTATTTTTAAAGGAACAGTATTCTTAAGCTGCCTATAAAGTCTTCTTATTTTTTTAGACATGGAGCATATTATCTTATAATTAAAATCCCAATCAAGACTCATTGCCTTCATAAAACTATCTTTAGGTATTGATAAAATCAACGAAGTTTCATAGGCATCTGCACTAATTGATGCAAATTTTCCATCCATTATAACTTCATTTATTACATAATCCTTTCCTAATATATATACTATCTTTTTTTGTCCACCTTCTGATAACCTATAAAGCACTACATTTCCTTCTACTACAATATATATATTAGTAACTTCTGTCTTTTCCATAAAGAGATTTTCACCTTTTTTAAGCTTTAGTATACTAGCTCTTTCTGTTAAAGCTTTCAGGGCCTCCTTATTTACTTCTTTAAAGATATTTATGCCATTAATATAATTTCCCAAGTCCATATTTTATATCTCCATTTTAAATTTATTTTACTCTATAATATAAAAATATTAAGATCATACTTACTATAGTTAAAATACTTGCAACAGTTTTTTTAGTAGATTGGATAGGATGAGAAATATTATATCCTCTTTCCATAATAGATAAACTATCTGCATGTATATCTATATCTCCGCCATGCTCTACACAATTTATATGAAATACTCCTTTTACTTGAATTATATCACCTTTATTCTTATAACTACCAAATATTTTTATATTTTCAGCTAAATCGTTTCTTACCCAAATCCCCATAGCATTTGTTCCATCATTTATATTTATCCAGCTATATTCTCCTCTTTTCATTTGCTCCCCTATAACTTCCCCAGTAACAACTACAGTTTTATTATTATATTGTTTATATCTTTCTATTAAATCATTCAAGCTTATGTTTTCTTCAGCTGATACTATAAAAGTCATAAATATCGCTAATACTGGTACTAAAATTATTTTAAACATTTTATGCATATGTTCTTAATACCTCCAATAATAAATCCCGCTAAAGCAAATACAGACATAAATTCAAGTCTTCCAAGATACATAGCAATTATATAGTATAGCTTCATTAAATATGGCATATCTGCGTTTGTTACTCCTATAGACAAACCTACATTTCCTGCTACGGATGCAGATTCAAACGCTGCACTAGCTAATGGATATCCATAATATACTCCTATAGCAATTCCTAAAGTAAAAAGAACTATATAACATATAACTACTATAGAAGAACTTTTAAATATGCCTTCTGTTAAAACATTATCCTTAATATAATGATATTTTATTATATTTATCTTTCTTTCTGAAGATAAAAGCCTTTTTACTTCTCCTATTAACCCTTTAAATAAAATTCCTATACGAAGTCCCTTAACTCCTCCAGCTGTAGAACAAGCCGAACCCCCTATAAGCATAGCAATAATTATTATAAGTAATCCAAAATCTCCCCATTGTAAAGCAAATTGTCTTGCATATATATTACCAAAACCAGTGGTAGTATGAGCTGAAAGTATATTATATACTACTCTTCTAAACATGGCTATTGCATTATCATATACTTGTAACTTATTTAATCCTATAACTGCGAAATAACTAGCTAAAATAGCGGTTATAAAAAAGCTTTGAGTTTCTATATTTTTCATAATCTCTTTTTTATTTCCTTGCCAAATAGCATAATGAAGCCCAAAATTAAAGGAACCTATTGTAAAAAATATAATTGATGTAATTTCAAAACTTAAGCTATGATAATAGTTTAAACTTTGAGTCATAGGAGCAAATCCTCCCGTACTCCAAGCTGACATATATATAAATAATCCATGAAAAAAAGCTGATACAGGCTTTATTCCTATAAAAATCCCATTAACCCATAGAAAAATTGTTCCCAAAACCAAATATATCATACTTATGATCCATATAATTTTAGCAGTACCTTTTACATTAGGCACCAATTCTATATCTTTACCTTCTCCAACATACATCTTATATGCTCCAACGGTATCTCTTACAAGAAAAGATAAAGCCATAACTACCATTCCCTGCCCACCAACAAAGGTTATTATGTGTCTCCACATATTTAACCCATAAGATACATGGTCAAGATTTTGTATTAGTACAAGTCCTGTAGTAGTAAAGCCACTCATTACATCAAAACAAGCATCAATAAATTGTTTGAAATTTCCACTTAACCAATAGGGTATGGCACATAACAATGTCAATATAATCCAAGAAAAGGCTGCTATTACAAGGCCATGTTTCCATTCAAATTTTATAATATCCTTGCTTTTCTTACAAAATATTATAAATAAAATACCTATATTTGCAGAAATACTCATACTTATAATAAAATCTAGTACTACATTCCACTCCTTGAAAAATATGGCTGTAATTAAGGGAATTGACATAAGCATGGCAATTCCCAAAATGATATATCCTGTATAATATAATATCAACTTTAAATTATAGTGTTTTGTTTTTATCATAGCATTTACCTCATTATAATAATATTAATCATAAATACTGTACTTACAAGTATAGATGTAAATATAACTTCCATTATTACTCCATTTAATATCTTTTTCTTATTTAACACAATTGCTCCTCCTTAAAGTATTTTTTCTAAGATGCATTTATTAGACATGCTAACAACTATAAACACTTTATCTCCTTCTTTTAATCCTATACTTCCTTTAGGATATATAATTTTGTCATTTCTATATATAGATACTATTACACATCCCTCTGGTGCATCAATAGCACTTATAGTTTTATCCTTCCACTTGCTCTTTTTATCTAATACAGCCTCTACTAAAATCATTTCTCCTTTATCTAAAGGTTGCACTACCTTTATTTTGTTATGATTTAATTCACTTTCTATAAGATTTGCAATTACTTCTGTACTACATACAGTCTTATCGATACCTAATGCCTTGAATACTTGTCTATTTTTAGGGTTGTTTATACGAGCAATAGTTTCACAATAACAAAATTTCATTTTTACTATTTGGCATATGGTAAAGTTTTCTTCATCCTTTCCTGTTACTGCTGCTACTACTTCAGTATCATATATACCTGCATCTCTCAAGACCTCTATATCTGTTCCATCTCCATATATTACGTCTATTTCTAACTCCTCAGCAATTTTGTTACATAAAGTTTTATCTCTTTCTATAAGAGTTATTTTATACCCCTTACTTTTTAAGGTTTTTACTAAATAATACCCTACTTTTCCTCCCCCAACTACAAGCGCTTTCATATCAAAATCTCCTTTTAAATAATAGAATTATTTAACTAAACATCTTTTCATTTAAACTATTTACTGCTAACTTAATTGGATTTATCACATCTATACTTAAATCTAAATAAGCACTTTCCATATTTAAATTACTAACCCTTCCTATTACTTTTTTAACTTGAAAAATATCTTTTGCTATTTTACATGCCATTATATTTTTATTATCATCTGGTGTAAGTGCTAAAAATATATCTGCTTTATCTATTCCGGCTTCCATTAAAGTATCTGTATCAAATTCTATTCCTTTTATCTTTATTCCATTAAATGAGCTTTCTACATTATTAAGCCTCTCTCCATCATTATCTATAATAACTACGTCATGTCCATTTTCTCCTAAATATCTTGCTATGGTACTTCCTAATCTACCACAGCCTACAATTATAACATGCATATGTATATCCTCCATTTTAATAGCTTGTACAAACAAGTTCAGAAAACTCATCGTTTCTTTCTTTCATATTTATAGAACATCTTTTAACTACATTGAATAACTTTTCATTTTTATAAACATAATTTTCTAGCTTAAAATCCCAACTTTGGGAAATATGCCTTATTTGGGCTGCATTCATAAAACTTCTATCAAAACTACAATCGAATTCAATTAACTTTCCAAAATAATTTACTGTTACATAAAACCATTTTACATTTTTTCCACTTCTACTTATTAATTTTGAGTTATCTTTAACTACTGCATAACATAAATTGCAGTCAAATCCAGCAGATGTTAGTAAAGTATATAAAAGAAGTGTCTTATCTAAATTATTTCCCCTTGAAAACACTAATGTTTCAGATGCATGCTGCAAATTACAAAACATATCATAGGCTATATTGTTTTTTGTTATTAAAAATATCTTGTGGATTTTATTTACTCCATATTCCCCCTCAATTATATTTCCAATAAAATTTATAATGCATTCATGATTAAAATCACAATAATCTTTAAACATAATCAAATCTCCTTACACTACTTATAATCAAAAACTTGAGCTGCTTTGTAGAACTTCCTGCATTCTTCTTCTTTGCCCATGCGTTTGTAGCATATTGCTATCAAATAATATATTTGTCCATCGTTGGCTTTCATGGCTAATGCTTTATTTAAAAACTTCAATGCTTCTTCTGGCTTATTTTCTTTTATAAGTTTTTTAGAATAACTAATATAACCGCTTATATCTGTAATTAATGTTTCATCCTTTTCAATTTCATTTAATAAGCTTTTAATCTTTTCTGAAGTAAATGGTTTTTGCAAATAGGCTACAGCACCTAGTTTGGTACAATCCACTGCATTTTTAACTGTAGCAAAAGCTGTCATTATTATAACTGGTGTATTAATTTTCAAACTTCTTATTTGTCTTAATACCTCTGTACCACTTATTTCAGGCATCTTTATATCTAAAAAAGCTATATCAAACTTTTGTCTCTTAAATTCATTAACTGCTTCTTCTCCGCCTTTAGCTGTTATAACTTCATAGTTATTCATCTCGAGGCAAGTTGTTAACAGCGTTCTTATATTCTTAGTATCATCTATTACTAAAGCTTTTTTCATTTTTCCACCTCAATTCTTTATCGGCAAAGTAAAAATAAAATTACTTCCTTTTCCCAATTCACTTTCGCACCAAATTTCTCCCGAATGTACTTCCACTATTTGTTTAGAAATAGCGAGTCCAAGTCCTGTGCCTGAATTACTTGAGTCCTGCCCCTTAACTTGAACAAATTTATCAAAAATTTTATCTACATACTCTTCTGATATTCCTATACCTGTATCCTTAATTGATACAAATATTTTGCTATGATTTTTATAACTGCTTATATATATTTCATCTCCTGATGTTGTAAATTTCAATGCATTGTTTAATAAGTTATTTATTACCCATGTAAGTTTTTCAAAGTCTACCATTACTTTAGGTAATTTTTTTTCTATATCAACACATATTTCTACATTTTTACTTTCAGCCAGTTTGTAAAAATCTTTCACCGAATTATTAATTATATCTTCAATATTTTCTTCTTTAAGCTTAAACAAAGACTTATCATATTCCATTGTAGAGAGCTTTAAAAGATTATTTACTAAATTTAAAAGTTTATCTGCATCCTCTTGAATAGTTTTTATAATTTCTTGTTGTTTATCATTTATAACTCCCATATTTTTCTCCATTAAGAGACTTGCCCCCATCATAAGTGATGTTAGTGGAGTTTTAAATTCATGAGAAGCAGAGGATACAAAGTTATTTTTCATCTTTTCTAACTCTTTTAATTCAGTTACATCTTGAAGAAATACTATAATACCGTTTATAGTTGACGATCCATTTTTTATTACAGAAAGAGTTATATTAAAGTAGTATTCTTTGTTATTATTTTTTATTGTCATTATCCTTGGAGTAGTCTCTTCATTTCCTTCATAGGTTTCCCATATATAATCAAATAATTCTCCATGCCTTATAACCTCTAAGAAGTGTTTTCCTATAGCTTTATCTTCTTTTATGTTAAAAAACTTTTCACAAACTTTGTTCAATACCATTACTTTAAAACTAGTATCTAACACTATTAATGGGTCAGATATACTCTTAACTATAGTTATAGACTTATTTCTTTCTTCCATGAGCTTTCCTAAAGTACTTTGTTCAAATGCTTGAAGTCTTTTAATCATATTATTAAATTCTTTAGCAAGTACACCTATCTCATCATTTGAAATAACAGGAGTTTGCTGATTCAAGTCTCCATCTTTCACCAATTTAATAGTCTCTGTTAATAAATAAATAGGCTTTAAAAATTTATTTATCAAAAATATAGATAAGAAGAACCCTCCTAATACTGAAGTTATGGATAATATCAAAATAAATTGCGTTGAATTTCTTACATCACCTGTAACCAAATCCTTATTTTTCAACATCACTTGTTCATTTACTGTAGATATCCCCCTTAAATCTTTCCTAATTAAAGTAACGGAAGATATAACTTCATTATCATAAAAAGTTAAAGCTTCTTCAGTTCCTTTTGTATTTCTTATTTCTTGAAGTTTTGAGAATAGCCTCATAAAATCTACATATTCATTTTTTATTTGTTCTACATATTCCCTTTCTCCTGTTTCTGTTATATTACTTGACTCTATATTGAACCATTCATAAAACTCATTACTATTGTTGTAAAATTCCTTTGTAATTTGTGAATTTCCCATGTGTATATAATTGATAATATTTATATTCTGCTTCTCTAGTACTTCCATCATATTATTAGCTGCATTAATGCTTTTATAATTTGCTATCATAAGTCCCTCTACAGCACCTTTTAAATTGCTAAGTGTAACTACACCTGAGCCCCCTACCATTGCAATAATTAATACAAGTACTAGATATATAGTAGTTAACTTTTGTTTTAAACCCTTTATCATAAATATCACTCCTAAAACACTATTAAGTATAATGACATTACAATATACCATCAATCTTATATACCTACACTAAAGAAAGTAATAAAGACTTATTTGTATATAATTTAAAAATAATTTCACTACATTGCTCTTAGTACATAAGAAAATTAAATATATGATTTTTATTCACATTTTAAATGTTTTTATAAGTAATTTTATATTTATATGCAATTTAATACTATTATTTGTTAATATAAAATTGTATATACTAAATTAAAACTTTTGGAGGTATTACTAATGAACTTAAGAATCACACATGACTCATCGAATGTAAATTGGAACTTAGTACCTGAGATTTTAAAGGAAGTTGGAATGGGATATTTTGATGCAGAGATTCATAAAAGAGCGTTTGACAATAGTTACACTGCAGTGTTTGTTTATGATAATGAGAAGCTGGTTGGCTTTGGAAGAGCCCTTTCAGATGAAGCCTATCAAGCTGGAATTTATGATGTAGCAGTAATACCCGAGTATCAAGGAAAGGGTATTGGTAAAATGATTATTGAAAATATAATAGAATCCATTCCTCAGTGTAATTTCATATTATATGCAGCTATTGGCAAAGAAAGATTTTATGAAAGTTTAGGCTTTAAAAAGATGAAAACTGGTATGGCACTATTTAAGAATGCTGAGGTAATGCAGCTTAAGGGATTCACTGAGTAGTAAAAAGGATCTTGTTTTACAATTTACAATCAAAGGATAACTTCCATAAATTATTTAAATCAAGTCTTCTATTCTACACAAAATAACTTCCTAAAAATTTCATAATATGTTAACATTAATAAAGAAACATCTCAATGAATTGAGATGTGCTGATTTATAGCAAAATCATAGATTTTTATAAATCATGCAAAGAAACATCTCAATGAATTGAGATGTGCTGATTTATAGCAAAATCATAGATTTTTACAAATCATGCAAAGAAACATCTCAATGAATTGAGATGTGCTGATTTATAACAAAATCATAGATTTTTACAAATCATGCAAAGAAATATCTCAATGAATTGAGATATATTGATTTATGCATATTAAATCATTATTATACAGTTTAGGAGTAGGTGAAATTGTTATACAATAAAGATTTGATTATTAATAAAAGGTCAATAATTTATTTCTTGATTTTATCCACTTTAGCTATTGCATTAAATTATTTTGCAATAACTTCGTTTCTAGGTATATATATTTTCTTTGGGAGTATAGCTGCATTTTTAATTATGGATATATATGGAGTTACACCTGCTATTTTCATAAGTATACTAGCAAGCTTGCATAACTATACCTTATTAAATAGATGGGATTCACTTATCATATTTCCTTTAGAAATACTTATAGTTTTTTTACTGCAAAAACGGAATAAATATTTAATTGTTAGTGACCTTATATTTTGGATCTTTGTCGGTGTACCTATATCTGTAATCTTTTCAAAGCTTGTATTTAATACTGAATCTTATCATGCAACCATAATATCGCTTAAAGCAATCATAAATGGTATATTAAATTCGTTCTTTGCAAGCATAATTTTAACTCATTTTCAACTTGAGAAGAAAATTACAAAGTACACCAAGAATACCCTGATACCTGTAAGTCGAATATTTTTTAATATAGTTGTAGGTTGCATATTAATTCCTTCTATAATTCTTGTCATCATAATTTATAGAATTAAACTTACTGATACAATAAAGGATCTAGAATATAAGATAAATAAGAGATCAGAATTTATAATTACAAAATCCATAAATATAAATTCACTTTATGAGGCCATAAATACTGACTACTTTGGTAACAATCAATCTGTAGTTCTAGCTGATGATAATTATAAAGTTATATCTGTTGGTAATCCTAATAGAAACTTTTCAGTTAAGTACACCATTTCAGGATATAAAGAAGCCAATATACATTTAGGAAACTATGGGGTCTTGTTGTATCCTACATATAAAAATTTATCTCCTATGCGTAAGTTGAAATATTCTTTAGTTGTTAAAGAATTAAAGCTTACTATTGATAATACTAGATTTCGAGTTATTATAGAAACACCCATTAAGCCTTATTATGAACAAATGGAATACTTCTTTATTCAAACCTTATCTATTATAACACTTTTAATTATTATAGGGCTTGTATTAGCGTTAATAGCTTCTGATGCATTGACAAAACCTATAAAAGAACTTACCATTACAACTGCAAATCTACCAAATAAGATTTTTAATAATGAGATTATAAACTGGAATTCAAGTTTAGTCCATGAATATACCACCTTAATTGAAAACTTTAAAATAACTTCAGATAAATTAAAGGAGAAATTTAATCAAGTCAATATAGCAAGACATGCTCTTGAAACTATGGCTTATGAGGACCCTTTAACCAAACTTCCGAATAGAATTGCCTTTAATGATAAATTTAACGAAGTTGCTGCTAGTGATAATGAAACTTTTGGGGTTATGCTGTTAGACCTAAATAGATTTAAAATTGTGAATGATACCCTGGGCCACCACTTTGGAGATGAACTTTTAAGGTTGGTTTCAATGAGAATTAATTTAGCTATAGGCTCTCTTGGTATACTTTCTAGAATGGGCGGCGATGAGTTTACAGTATTAGTGCCTAATATAAGTGAGGAAAGTGATTTAGCTATTATAGCTGATCAAATAATAACTGCTTTATCTACTCCATTTGTATTTAAAAACAAGGAGTTTTACATTGGCGTAAGTATTGGGATTTCAGTTTATCCAAGGGATGGAGAAAACTATGCTTCCCTTGTACGAAATGCTGATATGGCAATGTATAGAGCAAAACTGAACTCTGGATTGAGCTCATATAAGTTCTTCAATAGCTCAATGAACGATGAATTAAATGAAAACTTAAAACTGGAAAGCAGTCTTAGGCAGGCAGTTAAAAACAATGAGTTTATACTTTACTATCAGCCTCAGCAATCTTTAAATACAGAGAGCATAATAGGCATGGAGGCACTTTTAAGATGGAATAGCCCGCGATTTGGTATAATACCTCCATCTAAATTCATACCAATTCTTGAAGAAACAGGCCTTATTATTGAAGTTGGAGAATGGGCTATACGAGAAGCTTGTATACAAAATAAATTACTTCAAGATATGGGCGTTAAACCTATTAAAGTTGCTGTAAATCTTTCAGTAAAGCAATTTCTTGATATTAACTTTGCTTATAAAGTACAAAAAATATTAGAAGAAACAGGTCTTGATTCAAAATGGCTTGAACTCGAAATTACAGAAAGCATAGCTGTTCAAGATGTAGCTCTTACAATTAATATACTTAACAAGCTTCATTCGATGGGAGTTAGTATCTCCTTAGATGATTTTGGTACAGGCTTTTCTTCCTTACAATATTTAAAACATTTTAAAATAAACACCTTAAAGATAGATGCATGTTTTATCCGTGATATGGTGAGAGATGAGGATTCTAAATCTATAGTAGATACAGTTATATCTCTTGCTAAAAATCTTAAGCTTAAAGTAATTGCTGAAGGTGTTGAAACCAGAGAACAATGGGCACTACTAAAAAAGCAAAAATGTGATGAAATTCAAGGTTACTACTATAGCAAGCCTTTACCCTTTGAAGAAGTTTCTGAGTTTTTAGAAGTCATAGATAACAGAAATTTAATGACAGCACCTATTATACGTTAAAAGGATATTGCGACATTTTTAATGCTCTGGGTCGTATAGAATTTTCATCTAGGAAGGCGTTCATTTCGCCGAAAACGGCTAATATTTATAAATTTAAAATCCCTAAGCCGCCTAAACTCGCTGTCGCTCAAACAGTAGGCGGCTCTTAACGGTATTTTAAATTTATAAATACAGCCGTTCTAAGGCTCATTCAATGCCTTCTACGATGAAAATTTTATGCTCCCAGAGCATTAAAAAGTTCTTCATATAAGCTGCTGAAGGAAGAAATTCAGATAACTGAATTTCTAAAATATTTTAGAATCTAGCACAGAAAGATTTTTTAGGGCGGCAGCCCAGGAATGCTACAAGAGCCTGTAAGGAATAAAGGAAAAAGTTTAATTTATAAATTAAAGATATGGGAATATAAAAAAAGATTTCTAATAAAAAATAGAATACTTAATATCTTACGGCCTATCCGTCTGCGGGCCTACCAGCCCTTTGATAAGTGTCAATTTAAAGAAATTTCGTCAAAACGAAATTTCATCCTTTAGCAGTGCAGATGAAGACATTTTTAATGTTAAATTTAGTATAGATTCTGCATTGTAGAAAGCATTGAATAAGCAATTAGAAGCTCTTTATCCCTGAATTTAAAGCACCGTAAAAAACTTTCTACTGTCTGAGCGGCAGCGAGTTTAGAAAGTTTAGGCGATTTAAATTCAGAGATATTAGAGCTTCTTTGCAAAATGAACGCTTTCTTAAATGCAGAATCCATACGAAAGATTTAACATTAAAAATGTCGTAATACTTCTATAGTTTGTTTGATTTAATTAGATTTTCTATATCGTCAAGCATAAGATTTGCGGCCTTAACTCCTCCAGCTGTATTCCATATAGCATCATCTACTTTATAAACCCTATTGTTTTTAGATACACTTAATGTTTTAAACATAGGATCTTCTAAATATTCCTTTTCTCTAGCAGTTCCCTTACCATCCCCTGTTTCATAGGTAAAGTAAAACATAACTTGTCCATCTGCTTCTTTTAGTCTTTCTTTTCCTATTTCTACAGTGAATTCATTACTTCTTTGATTTTCAGGTCTTGCAAATCCTATTTCTTTTAAAATAGTCCCAGAGAAAGTATCTCCTAGGTAAATTCTTGTTTTACCAGGCATAAATCTTACTATAGATATTTCTGTCTTTAATTTGTCTCCTGCTAATTTAGATATACTTGATACTCTATCGTCAAATTTTTTAACTATTTCATTTCCTTCTTTTTCTTTATTTAATGCTTTTGCATAAAACTTAAAGTTATCTTTCCATTCGCCTCTTAATGTATTTGAATATATTGTAGGTGCAATTTTGGAAAGCTGATCATATATTTTTTCATGTCTCATTTTATTTCCAATTATTAAATCTGGATTTAAAGCTGCTATTGCTTCTATATTAACTTGGCTTTCTTGTCCTAAGTTTTCAACGCCTTCCATTTCTTTTTCTATATGTTTATACCATGGGTCTCCTGTCCATGACTGAACAGCACCTACTGGCTTGATTCCAAGCTCTAATAATGCCTCTGTACCTTCGTTTGTAAGTACTACTATCTTTTTAGGCTCTCCTTTTATTTCTGTCTTTCCCATAGCATGTTCTATTACTCTTTTATTGCTTTCTGCAATTGCTTCTGGTTTTACTTCATTACTCTTCCCTGAGCATGCTGTGATACTTGCAAATGCAGTTAATATTGCTAAAGTCTTTAAAATTTTTCTTGCCTTCATATGTACACCTCTTTTAAAAATTTATTTTTTATGACGATTTATATATTATCATAAACCTTTTGTAATTGCAAATGATTTTCAGTTACATTTGTTAATGATTTTCATTGACGATTAGCTGATAATAGTTTATATTAAAAGTGAACTATTTCAATAAACTTTACACGCACTTATATAGTATATATGAAAGGATGTTTATCTTGATTAAGATTAAAAAAATTAATTTAGAAAGTAATAAATCAAAATTTATAGTATTAGCTGCACTTATTGTTTTTTTAGCATGCTGTTTTTTAGGCAGCTTGCTTTTAGGTTATATAAAGACCTCCCCTTGGGATTTATTAAATACATATACAAACTATGAAAACACTACTGAACAGATAATTTTAAAAACTTCTAGAGTTCCTAGAGCTCTAACTGCATTATTTATAGGTGGAAGCTTAAGCCTTTCTGGAGTGCTCATGCAAACTCTTACCAAAAACCCTATGGCTTCTCCAGGATTACTTGGTATTAATTCTGGTTCTGCATTTTTTATGGTTTTTATATATAGTTATTTCCCTAATTTATCTCAAGATTTTGCTGTACTCTTTTCCTTTATCGGAGCTTTTATAGCAGTAATTCTTGTATATGGACTAGCTGGAGGCTTAAAGGGTTCTGTTCAAACCTTTGACTTAACTCTTTCCGGTGCTGCAATTTCTGCATTCTTTATGTCTTTTACTCAAATTGTATTATATAAAGATGAGAAAACTATGGAAGAAATTTTATACTGGCTTACTGGATCTGTTGAAGGTAGAAGCTTAGACTTGTTATTAAAAGTAATGCCATTTTTAGTTATAGCTTGGATAGTTTGTTTTTTACTTTCAGATAAATTAAATATATTTTCTCTTGGTGAGGAAATGGCTAAGGGTCTAGGACTAAATACAGAATTCTTAAAGCTTAGCATAATCTTATTAGTGGTTATACTTGCTGGTGCTTCTGTGGCAGTTGCAGGCCCAATTGCATTGGTAGGTTTAGTTATTCCTCATTTTACTCGTTTCTTAGTTGGTTCTGAATTTAAATGGGTAATACCCTATAGTATAGTCCTAGGATCTATATTTTTATTATCTGCGGATATTGCCTCAAGATTTATTATATATCCAAAGGAACTTCCTGTTGGTGCAGTTACAGCTATTATAGGTACCCCATTCTTTATCTATATAGCTAGAAAGGCGGAAAATAACTGATGAAAAAGTTTTTGATATTTAGAAAAGGAAATTTTTCTTTAATATATGAAAAAAGAAGCGCTCTTATAGTACTAATTACTATAATTCTATCATTATTGTCCATAATATTTAGTTTAAGCATAGGGCAGAAAAATTTATCCTTTATTGAAGTAATTAAAATTTTATTTGATAGAAATCTTACTGGTGGAAATTCCTTAATTGTTAACACTATAAGACTGCCAAGAACTTTAGTTGCATTTTTAGTTGGAGGTTCTTTAGGGTTATCTGGCGCAATACTCCAGGGAGTTGTCAAGAATCCCCTTGCAGCTCCAAATATTATGGGAATAACAGATGGTGGATCTGTAGGTGCACTTATTTTCTTAACACTATTTACTGACCCTAAGAATAACGCCTTAACAACTAGTATATTTTATATGCCTATATTTGCCTTTGCTGGTGCCTTCTTGGTAGTAATTTTAGTTTACCTTTTATCCTTTAAAAAAGGGGTTACTCCCTACAGGCTTATACTGATTGGTATAGCTATAGCAGGTGCAGCAAAAGCATTGACGTCAATACTTATAATTAATGGGCCTGTTATATTTATAAAAGAAGCTCAACTATGGATTACTGGAACAGTATATGGCACTAATTGGACCCATGTTAAGCTGTTATCCCTTTGGTTTTTGGCTTTATTTTTAATAACCATGATATACATTAGAGAGCTAAACATGCAAAATTTAGACGATAGTATATCTATGGGATTAGGAAGCTTAGTAGAAAAAAATAGATTTATACTTATGATTTTAAGTGCTGCTTTAGCCAGTGGTGCTTCAGCAGTTGGCGGCGGAATTAGTTTTGTAGGACTTATTGCTCCTCATATATCTAGAAAATTAACTAATTCATCTTTTGAAAATATAGCTCCACTATCCACATTAGTGGGTGGAATAATTGTTGTTTTATCAGATGTGGCAGCCAGAACTTTATTTTCTCCTTTAGATTTACCGGTAGGAATATTTACTGCTGGAATAGGTGCCCCATTTTTTATATATCTTTTAATTAAAAATCAAGATTCTCTTAAAAGGAGGTAGTAAAAATGAGTATATCAACAAAAAACTTAACTTTAGCTTATGATGATTATATAGTACTTAAAGATATAAATATAACTATACCTAAAAATAAAATAACTATATTAGTGGGTAGTAATGGCTGTGGGAAATCTACATTACTAAGAACTATCTCAAGACTTGCAAAACCTCAATCTGGACAAGTCCTCTTAGATGATATTAATATATTTGAAAAGTCTTCAAATGAGATAGCTAAAAAGCTTGCTATACTCACTCAAACTCCTTCAGCTCCATCTGATTTAACTGTATTCAATCTTGTAAAGCAAGGTAGATATCCTTATCAAAGTTTTTTTAGTCAATGGAGCAAGGAAGATGAGAAAATTGTAGATTATGCTTTAGAGAAAACTGGCTTAAGTGATATTAAACATAAAAGAATTTCAGATCTTTCTGGTGGTCAAAAACAAAGAGTGTGGATTGCTATGACTTTGGCACAGCAAACTGATACTATCTTACTAGATGAGCCTACAAATCATTTAGATATAAAGTATAAAATTGAAGTACTTGACTTGCTAAAGGAGCTAAATAAAAAAGAACAGAGAACTATTGTTATAGTTTTACATGATATTAACTTAGCTTGCAGATATGCAGACCATATAATTGCAATAAAAGATGGTAAGGTTTATGCTGAAGGAGACCCTAAAAAAGTTATTAGCGAAAAACTTATTAAAGATGTATTTGGAATAAATTCAAAAATAATTGAGTGCCCTTTGTTTAAAACTCCTATGTGCATAACATATCAGTATCTCGATGAGGTAATATAAATAGTAAATTATAAAAGCCTAGTTTAAAACAACTAGGCTTAATAGCTATGAAAGATTCACTGCTGATTTTTTAAGTTCTTCTGGAAGCACAGAACCTTGTCTAAAAAATGCCATATTTAAGTCTGCTCCTTGGAAATCGTAGTCAGTATAATCCGCTAAAGGTAATAATGCATATTTTACGCTTTTTTTATACACCTTACTAAAAAAGTCCCTAGGAATTATAGAGCTTGAAGTAAATGTTGTCCCAAAAACACTTACATCTGTAAAATCATAATTGGAATAATCTCCTTTTGGTAAGGTTACTTCTTCTAAACTTTTATATCTTATATTTTGAAATAAGTCATAATCACTAGGTAAAATTGACTTTTCGTTAAAAGTGCATCCATTTAAATTTACATCCTGAAAATTAAAGTTAGAATAATCTCCATCTGGAATATAACCTAAATATAAGCTCTTATCTTTTATAACTTGAAAAAGCTCTGGTAGATTAGGAAGGTGAGTTACTGTGTATTTATGATTTTCTAATATATCCCTATAAGTTTTAGTAAAATCCACATCTTTAAAGTCTTCTAAAGTAAGATGGCTTAAATCACTTCCGTACTTCTCAATTAAATCCTTTATATGCATAGTTTAATCCCCCCGCATTTTATTTAATAGTTAATAGTTTCCACTTGCTGTTTTTATACAATTATATGTAAACAAACAGCTTTAAATGCCTATTTAATTAAATAAAATATAGTTGGTAAGTATACAATTCTAATATTGAGAAAACGAGCAATAAAAAAATCGGATTATCTCCGATTTTTATCTAATATTCTTATTTGCTGTCTTATAAATATTATTTTAACAAAAACTTTTTTAAGCTACAAAATATAAACATTCATGAAAATTTTTTATTCACATACTCTTTCAAGTACTATACCTTCCTCAAAGCCGCCCTTTTCTTCTCTTTTTTCAGTTCTTTTAACTAAAACTTCTTCCTCTGAGTAGCCAAGTTCATTAGCTAAAGAAAAAACTACTTCAACTATATCTGCAAGTTCTTCTAAACTGTTATCTTGCAAAAATTCTCTTGCTTCTTCCTTAAGCTTATCTTTTAATAAATCTAACATCTTTTCTTTTTCTGCATATTGTATTACATACCTTTTGCCCTCTTTTTCCAGTATCTCAGGTATTTTATCTCTCACAAGTTTATTACATAGACTCATTTGTGTTTTTCACTCCTCCTCTAATTAAGGAATTTATTTCATACTTATCCTCTTCGCTTATATCAAACTCTATGGTTGAAGTAGTTTTTATTATATCTTTATAATTTTTACCTTTAAACTGTAATTTATTCGTTTTATCTATATGACAATACTCCATTTTTGAAAAAGGATATATCTTTCCTTGATAAACTATTCCCTCCTCATTTATCAAAATATTAGTTCCTTTAGAAAATATACTTACTATATTGAATAAAATCATTATTAAATTCATATAAATAATAACTTTATACTCATATTCCATTGACTTTAATCCCATAAAAATAGGCAAACTATATATTCCTATATTAAATACACACCAGAAAGCATTGTTCCAAAACTTACCTCTTACTTTAAT
This sequence comes from Clostridium pascui, assembly GCF_016908015.1. Lineage (GTDB taxonomy): Bacteria > Bacillota > Clostridia > Clostridiales > Clostridiaceae > Clostridium_AK > Clostridium_AK pascui. Next base: position 376,645 of record NZ_JAFBDB010000002.1, on the reverse strand, counting down.
TCCATCATATCTAAAATATCTTATTATAAAATAAGTTTCCCTTCCTATCATTATAATAAAAAACATAAAAAAAATTATAAATATCATATATATAAGCTGCATTCCTAAGTCCCCCATTATTGTAATACATTAACTTAATTATAACATAAAAGCGAAGTAGTTTCCTACTTCGCTAAACTCGCATATATGTTATCTAAATTAATTCTCATGCTATCTATATAACTTTTATCCGATTGTCCTTTTTCCATACAATATGTTGTTTTAACTTCAATTCCTACATCTCTTTCTAGAGCATTTAAAATATCAATATTTTCCCCATTTTCTACAAGAACCACCTTTATAGAGTTATCTTTAAAGTATTTAGACAATTTATTTATTTCTTCTTTCAATGGTACAGATTTTGAAATATAATTTTCTATACTTACCTGTTCAAGTCCAAATTCTCTGCATAGATATGCGAATGCTGGATGCCCCGTTAATACTACTTTTTTGCTAACCTGAGAGAATCTACGCTTATATTCTGTATATAAGTTATCTAAATCTGCAGAAAAATCATCATAGTTTTTCTCATAGTAATCTTTATTTTTAGGATCTATTTTAACCAGCGCCTCTTTTATATCTTTTGATGCTATTTGAGCATTTTTTAAACTTAACCAAGTATAGGGATCATAGTTTCCATAATACTTCCCTGCTTTTGTTTCGGGATTTTGTAAAAACTCTACTCCCTTTGATGCTTCTACAACAATTAAATCCTTATTATTAATATTTTCAAGTGTTTCATCTACCCATTCACCAATTTCCATACCATTATACACAAATAGCTTTGCTGCCTTTAAATGACTTAACTCTTCTTTTCGCGGCTTAAAATTATGTGGAACCATTCCAGTAGGTATCATAGTGGTTATGTGTACTTTATCCTTTCCAATTGCCTTTACAAATTCCTTCATTGGATTAAAAGTTACCACAACAGGAACTTTACTATCAGAGCCTTTTGGTAGATCTTTATTATCACCATTTACTGTTGAATCATTAGCACATCCGGGAAAAATTACCATGATTGCAAGAATTGCTATAGATCGCATGATTTTCTTTAACAAACTTTTCACCTCGTAGCTTAAAAATAAGTCTTTGGTTTAAAAAATCACTCATAAATAATTTTTTAAACCAAAGACTATATTAATAATAGTTTCAGCCACCTATAAAGTCAACAGGGTTTACAATTTATTAAACAAATCAGTATAAAAGTTAATAGATACAGCTATTTTCTGGTTTTTCAACCTTCTGAATCCGTTTAACCTTTAATACAGTTAAGTCTTTTTCAGAAACCTTTTCATAATCGATTATTCCCTCAACTCTTACCCAATCGTTTATTTTAAAATTAGAAGAGTCCTTATCCTTACAAAGTATCCCTACTATTTGAGCATCTATAGCACTAGATTTCATAACAAATCGTGCAGTTATAAATTTATCATTTTTAAAACTATCATTTTTAAATATAAAGCCTTCTAAAACTATACTTTTTCCTTTATATACATCCCTATCTTCGTTTATTTTCCCTATCATATATAAATAATTTTTTTCATCAATTATTATACTTCCGCCTGCTATAGCTTCAACATTTGCACTTTCATGTGTATCACCTTTAATATTGCTACTTTTTTCAGTAAAATTTAAAATTATATTTTTATTAGTATTTTCATGCACATGCATTCCACCTACTGAAGCAAACATTCCTATAATTATGGTTACAAAAAATATTTCATATCCTATAATGTTTAACTTTTTTTTCTCAATCATTGAAAATATATTAAAAAACTCATTTATAGTAAGAATTATTAACCCACCTAAGGATATTAAAGTTAACTTTTGCATGTGAGGATGTAACAAGTTATTTATGTTTCCTGTTTTAATCAAATAAAATAGTGCTGTGACCAAACTAAATAAAACTATAAAGTTTAATAAATGTTCCATATTAAATCTCTTCATAATATCACCTTAAAATATCATTAATAGTTGAATCTAAAACTACTAAAAATACAAATAAGAATATACTAAAGCACCAAATATAAAATATTTTCCTATAAGCATGAATTTATAAGTAGTTTCCTGCAGCAATTTAGAAATATCTAATGATTGGTTATTATACTTCAAAACTTTCCTACTTTTAAAAGTTCTCTTTGAGATTACACTTTGGCTAAAAAAAGCTTGGATAAATGAAGTTATAAATGATATTAATAATATAAATGGAAGTGCTGTAAGTAATATGCTTATAAATATAATAGAAAATTCTTTAAATCCATGTCCTAAAAGTTCTTCTCCATTTAGTACAAAAATTATCCATAAAGCCCACATAATTAATATTGTTCCTATAAGCTTTATGAGGTTTTTAAAAGTTAAATATGAATATCTCTCTATGCTTAATCCCTCCCCCGCAACTAACAGTATTTAAAGCCTTCATTAAATACATAGAATTTTATTAAGCCTAAATCTTAACTTCTTAAGTATGCCTCTATCTATTAAATGAGATTCTTTAAGTACTCTTTCAATACTTCCCATACTGTCTGCTCTTAGCATAAAAGCTTTTGGATTTATATCTTCTATAGCAAGCTTTATACTTTCCCATTGGCCTTTTCTTAAAAATATACATTTTGTTAAAAGTATTAAATTGCTGTGAGTTAATAGAGGTACTAAAAATGAATTATTGTTTTTTAAATAATTTTCAAAGTTTTGAGCCTCTGCCACATAATATATAGTAGATACTTTACTAATTTTTTTCACTTCTGATTCATTTAGCATTCCAAGTATTTCTTCTAGATTTTTTGTTTCATCCATTTCAATTATGATTCTATTAGGATGATGTAAATTTGCTAAGTACTTAAAATATTCTTTTGTAAGTGGCTGTTCAGTGCAAATACTCCTAATTATTATATTACTATTTTGTTTAAATCTTTTCTCAATTTCTCTTCCTCCTATTTCCTCTTGTAAAATAAGAACTTTTTCTTTAGGTATTAAATTTATATTAAGTAGTGCATTTATAAGTGAGGTTTTTCCTGAGCCCAAAACTCCCGCCACTATTTCAATATCACTCTTAATTTCCATAATTCAACTCCTTATAATTCTTGCGCTTTCCACAATATTATAGTTATGCTTGAAAAAAATCTTATATGATACAAAAAGAATATTACGACATTTTTAATGTTGAATCTTCCGTATGGGATTTGCATTTAAGAAGGCGTTCACTGCGTAAAGAAGCTCTACTATTTATGAATTTAAATCACCTAAACTTTTTAAACTCGCTGTCGCTCAGACAGTAAAAAGTTCTTTACGGTGCTTTAAATTCATAGATAAAGAGCTTCTAATTGCTTGTTCAAAGCCTTCTACAATGCAAATCTCATACTAAATCCACCATTAAAAATGTCTTCACGCTTACCTTACTAAAGGAAGGAATTTCGCTTTGGCGAAAGTTCCTTTTTAATAAATTAACACTTGGCAAAGGGCTGGTAGGCCCGCAGACCGATAGGTCGTAAAATATTAATTATTCTATTTTTTATTAAGAATCTTTCATAAGATTGCCTTATATTTAACTTATAAATTAAGTTTTCTATTTATCTCGTATAAGTTCTTGTAACCTCCAGGGCTACCGCCCTAAAAGATCTTTCTGTGCTAGGTTCTAAAATATTTTAGAAATTCAGTTAGCTGACTTTCTTCATTTAGTAGTTCACATAAAGAACTTTTTAATGCTCTGGGAGCATAGAATTTTCATCGTAGAAGGCATTGAATAAGCCTTAGAACGGCTTTGTTTATAAATTCAAAATACCGTTAACAGCCGTCTACTGTCTGAGCGACAGTGAGTTTAGGCGGCTTAGGTATTTTGAATTTATAAATATTAGCCGTTATTGCATGATTTATAGAAATCTATGATTTCGTTATAAATCAGCACATCTCAGTTTGCTGAGATGTTACCATAACTCAATGACTTTCCTAGATGAAAATTCTATATGACCCAGAGCATTAAAAACGTGGTAATATATCATCTACTGTTGAATAGTTTTTAGAGCTTTCCCTTCTTTTCTTTCTTCAATGAATAACTTAACTATATCTCCAAATTCATTTTTAAAATCGTTAAGAGCTTTTTCAGCTTCTTCTTTAGAGTCATAGTATTTAAGCTCTACAGCAAACTTTTCACTTTCATCTTTTAGTATCCTTCTGTCTTCAACGTACAAAAACATTTCATCAACCATCCCAATGCCTTCTCCCATTTCATAAGATGCAGTTCTAACAGAATATATAGATTTTGATTTATCATACTTAAGCTTTTTTAAGCTTATTTCAATTTTAGCAGGATCTTTATACTCCTTTATTTCATACTGCACTGGGGAATTAAAGACTACTGCAAATCTTACGGTAGAATCATCTAAGGTTATTATTTTATAAACATCTTTTATGAAAGGGTTCTTTTTTAGTTCTTCAAATTCTTTTTCTGCACTCATATTTCTTGTTCCATACATTGTAAAAATCATAGTACTTGGATAATCCTTATACTCCACTTTAAACTTATTCATAGTATTCATAATGGTTGATACATTGATTGTAATTTTTGAGGTATTACCCTTATTAGCGTTCTCTATGGATGATATATCTGCTCCATCTGTTATATTTCCACCGTATCCTATACCCTTATTAAACTGAAGAACTTGAACTAGTTTTCCGAGTACTGGCATTGAACTCATGCTTTTTGCAAATGCAGCATTGGTATTTATAAACAAGGTAAAAGTAACAATTGCCGCTGCTACTGCTCCCCCTGTTACATTAAACTTCTTTCTTATTTTTGCTCTTTTTATTGCTGAATTAATCTTATCATCAAGTTCCTTTGGAATTTCTATATCATCATAGCTCTTTTTAAACTCATCTATTTTTTTACTCATAATTAATCATTCTCCTCTAATTTTATTTTTAACTTGCCAAGTGCTCTATAAAGTATGGTCTTAGTAGTGCTTAGTGGCAAATCAAGAATATTTGAAATGTCTTTAAGTGTCATATCTTCAAAGTACCTTAAGACTACTATAGTTTTTGACCTCTCATCTAGATCCTTTAAAGCAGAATACAAATCAATTATTTCTTCTGAACTAATCTTCCTTTTATCAGCTTCATAAAAATTCTCTTCAAAATTCGTTGCCCTCTTTGACTTTTTCAAGAAATCCATAGCACAATTAATTAATATCCTCGTTATCCAAGTTATAAAATACTCAGGCTGCTTCAAATTACTTTTCTTAACATAGGCCTTATAAACTGCTTCCTGAACAATATCCATAGCATCGTAAGAATTTCCTACATAACTATATGCAATTTTATATAACCTTTCCTTATTTTCTTTTATTAAATTTTCAAATTCCTTATCATTAATAATCTTATTTCTTGTAAAGCTAAATATAGCTCACACCCCCCAATATATTTTAAAGCATCAGCTGATACAATTATTACACCCATTAGACTTTATTACTACGCAAAAAGTTTCAAATAAAAAAGAAATTCTGCCTAGGCAGAATTTCCTAATTATATTTTATACAAGTCGTGCAAATACAACTTTATCTATATCAATTGCAATCGCCTCAACACTAACGGATCTGGAGAACTGTACTCTTGCTCTAACTGCATTATCTGGAGCAGCCTCAGTAACTCCTAAATAGGTTAGCAATCTATCACCTGTTTCAAAATCAATTTTATGATTAATACTAAGTCCAAGTCCAATTTCTTGTCCATTCTGATCCAACCAATATACTTCTGCAAGCAAATTTCCAGAAGCATCAGAACTAAAAGGTTCATATCCAAAATTTAAAAGATAGCACTGCTTTGATTCTACTGGGACCTCTTGACTTACGAACCCTCCATTACCATCAATTCTTACAAGTCTATTCCCTTCATATGATTTAATAGATTGTACTACATTAGCTCCTTCCCCTATCCACGGACTTAATGTTAAATCATTTTCAAAACTTGGATTTTGCAAAAGATTTGTTGACATAACCCTTGCAAATATAACTTTATCTATTTGAAACACATTGAGAGCATTGGTGTTTATAAATTTAATTTCAGCTGTAACTGCATTTTTAGGAGCTTCATTAGTTATATCTACATAGGTTGTGTAGTTAAGCTGATCCTCAAATACACCTCCATTTATTAATAAATCTAATCCTGTTCCAATAGGAGATCCAAATTTATCTAACCATATAACTTGAGCTCTAATTGAGCCTACATCAAAACTTGCAATAACAGCAAAACTCAATAAAAACTTAGAATTGCGGGGCAATTGATTAATTGGTATACTTTGAAAAACTCTACCATTAGCATCCAATTCCGCTGTTCCCGTTCCTTCATAAACATTTGTAAATTGTGCTGTGGTATCAATGGCATTCCAATTTGTTAAAGCTAATTGAAATCCTGAATTTTTTACTAAATTAATTGAATCTATTGGGGCAAGTATTACTTGATCTATATCTAGTAAATTTTTCGAATTATCAGTTGTTGATCCTTTACTAAATTGAAGTCTTGCCGCAGCTGCATCACTAGGTGGCAAATCAGTTATCTCAACAAAGGTCAATCTATTTTGAGTAATAGATGTTCTTTCCTCAGGTATAAGAGTTCTAAGTCCAGTACCTATAATCTCTCCTTCATCATTCAGCCAAAGTACCTCTACTATAAGATTACCAACAAACACATCAAATTCAATAAGACTTGGAAGAATTTCAAAACTTAATAGCAATGGCTTTCTACAGTTTTTATTTAATAGAACATCTTGAAACATACTAGGCGCTGTCTGTCCCATTCTTGCTATAGCTGTTCCCTCAAAGGGTTTTTCTCCTGATGCACTTACGTTATTTGTAACCCAGTCAGTTAAACCTGCCTCAAAGCTTGGATTCTCCAGCAAATTACCGCATTTAGAACATTTCTTTGTTTTTATTGGTTTATATATAAAATTATTTTCATTACATCTTGGATTGCATATAAAATCATCTTCATAGCATCTTCCCATAATAAATCTTCCCCCTAATTTTTAAAATTATTGTTTCTCAACTTTTAAAGTATTTAATGTTGTAATATATAATATTAAAATGGTAATAAATCAGTGCTATTATAGAAAAATCAACGACTTTATTACATATATAAATAAAGAAGTACTAGAGAGAGATAACATAGATCCCTCTCTAATACTTCTTATATAAATTTTATTTCGTTATAATTTTTGCGGCCTCTTCCATAGCCTTCTTTTTCGAGAAGTCAACTGTAAGATTCTCTACCTTTTCCATATTGGTTATAACTACAGGAGAAATTAAACTCTTTGCATTTTTCTCAACAAACTCGGCATCAAAAGATACTAATAAATCTCCTTTTTTAACTTTATCACCTTGTTCAACATTAGCTGTAAATCCTTCACCATTTAAGTTAACTGTATCTATTCCTATATGAACTAAAATTTCTAATCCTTCTTCTGTTGTAATTGCCACAGCATGCTTAGTTGGGAACAATACTGTTATTTCTCCACTTGCTGGAGCATACACCTTATTCCCAGAAGGTACCACTGCAAAGCCATCTCCTAAAATCTTTTGTGAAAAGGCATCATCTGGAACCTTTTCTAGTTCAACAATTTCACCATCAATTGGATTATATAATGAATAAGAACCTTTAACAGCGTTTTTATTATCATCGATAGCTACTTCCTTAAGTTCTTCTTTTGTCTCATTACTACATGGTTTAACATAACCTCCATTTGCTATAATAGCTTTTATATTATCCTTAATTTTTTCTGCTTCTGTTCCAAAAATAACTTGAATACTATTGCCTGCAGCTAATATTCCCGCCGCTCCAAGTGCTTTTAGTGTACCCTTATCAACCTTTGACGGATCCTTTAAAGTAAGCCTAAGCCTTGTGATACAGGCATCTAAAACTTCAATATTTTCTTTTCCTCCTATTGCTTCTAGTACCCTTGCAGCTTTTTCACTACCTTTAGCATTTATAGGAGCTACTACTGCTTCTTCCTCATCTTCTCTACCAGGAGTTTTTAAATTTAAAGCCCTAATTGTAAAATAAAAAACTGCAAAATATAATGCAAAGAAAGCTAATCCAACTAACCACATTAACCATGGATTACCTGCAAATTTAAATCCCAATAGATAATCAATAAAGGAAGCTGAAAAAGTGTACCCAAGTCTAATATTTAATAAACTTGTAATAATACCAGATAAGAATGCAGCTGCAACGTGAAATACAAATAACATAGGTGCTACAAATATAAATGAAAATTCAATTGGTTCTGTTATCCCTGTAAGAAAAGCCACAAATGCAGCTGAAATCATCATGCCAGATACTTTTCTTCTATTTTCTTTTCTAGCTGCTGCAATCATAGCTAAAGCAGCTCCTGGAAGTCCAAACATCAATATTGGAAACTCTGAAGCCATGAAATATCCCGCAGTAGGATCACCATGAAAGTATCTTGGAGAGTCACCAAAATAAGCTACTCCATTTGATACATATTCTCCAAATTGATATAAGAATGCAGGATAATACATATGATGTAATCCTACTGGAATCAATAATCTTTTGCCTGCTGCATAAAACGCTGGTCCTAATATAGAAGTTGATGCCCAATGTGAAAATACGTTTATTCCATTTTGAATAGGTGCCCAAATGCTAACTCCAATAATTCCAAAGACTAAAGCTACAAGGGAAGTTATAATTGGTACAAATCTCTTTCCCCCAAAGAATCCAAGAACTTGTGGCAGCCTTATATCATGAAATCTATTATATAGAGCACCTGATATTAAACCTATTGATATACCTCCAAAAACACCCATATTAATAGTTGTCTGTGAAACTACATCAGTATAGGCTGCTGTTTTCATAAATGCTTCTAATGTTATTCCTTGCTCAGAGGCAAGTTTTGTAGCGAGTGCTGCCGCACCGCTAGCACTTGCTACTTTTATAGCTGCTTGCAAAACAAACTGACCCACAACAGCAGCTAAAGCTGCAACACCTTCTCCACCCGTAAAACCAATAGCAACTCCAGCGGCAAAAATCATTGGAAGATTGCTAAATATAGCATCTCCTGCTTGAGCCATATAGGGTAAATTTAATAAATCTGGTTGACCAAATCTTAATAGCAATCCTGCTGCTGGTAGAACAGATACTGGCAGCATTAACGATTTACCTATCTTTTGCAAGACAGCAAATATCTTTCTCATAATAATACCTCCTATTGCTCTATTAAGCTTCTTATATATTAGTTGTTCATTATAATTTGTTTAGCTTTTAATATGGAAGTTGCACTCATAGAAAATTCATCAAGATCATATTTAACAAGAATTGGTATCATATCTTCGTCTCCTGCTGCCTCTCCACACATTCCACACCATTTTCCTTCTTTATGCGCAGCATCTATTGTCATCTTTATCAGCCTTAAAACTGCAGGGTGTTTCGGATTATATAGATATGAAATTTTCTCATTCATTCTATCAGCAGCTAAAGTATATTGAATTAAGTCATTAGTTCCTATACTAAAAAAATCTACATGTTTTGCAAGTTCATCTGCATAAATAGCTGCAGATGGTATTTCCACCATTATTCCAACTTCCAGCTCCTCATTAAAGTCCTTTCCTTCTCTCTTCAACTCATCCATGCATTCTTTAAGTATTTTTTTTGCATCTAAGAATTCTTCTAAGGAAGCTATCATCGGGAACATTATTTTTATGTTACCAAAAGCAGATGCTCTAAGTAATGCTCTCAATTGTATCTTAAATATATCTTTTCTATCTAAGCAAAGTCTTATAGCTCTATAGCCTAAGAATGGATTCATTTCATTAGGTAGTGGTAAGTATGGTAATTTTTTATCTCCACCAATATCAAGTGTTCTTATAACCACTGGTTTACCTTCTGTTTTCTCAGCCACATATTTATATGATTCAAATTGTTCTTCTTCTGATGGCATATCATTTCTATCCATATATAAGAATTCTGTTCTAAATAATCCTACGCCATCTCCTCCATTTTCTAGAACTTGATAGATATCTTCTGCCTTACCTATATTTCCTGAAACTTCTACGTGCTTTCCAGCCTTAGTCACGGTTGCTACATTTATAAGCTTTTTAAGTTCTTCTTTTTCCTTATCATAATCTATCTTTTTCTGCCTGTAATTAGATATAGTACTTTCATCTGGATTAATTAAGACTATTCCCTGGTATCCATCTACAATTACTATATCCCCATTCTTAACGCTTTCAGTTATATCATTTAAACCTAAAACAGCAGGGATCTCTAAGGTTCTTGCCATTATTGCACTGTGTGATGTTCTTCCACCTATATTGGTTATAAATCCAATAACCTTGCTTCTATCTAGCCCAGCAGTATCAGAAGGAGTTAAATCATGCGCTACAATTACTGTGTTTTCATTCAAGTCTTCTAATGCATTTTCTACTGTTCCTGCTAAGTTAGATAGTACTCTATTCCCAACGTCTTTTATATCTGCAGCTCTTTCTCTCATATATTCATCTTCCATAGCAGCAAAAATACCCATATACATTTCTATAACATCACTTAACGCCTTTTCCGCATTTATCTTGCTTGACTCTATATTCATAGCAACAGCTCCAGTAAATTCCGGATCCTCTAAAAGCATAATATGACTTTCAAAAACTGCTGCTTTCTCACTTCCAAGTTCTCTTTCTGCCTTTTCTTTTATCTTTGTTAATTGATCTTTTGAACTTTCTATAGCACTTTGAAGTCTATTTTTTTCTTCCTCTAAATCTTCTATAACTCTTTCTACTATAGAAATTTCTTTATCTTCTTTTATAAATACTTGCCCTATAGCATATCCATTTGACGCAGCTATACCTTTTTTCATTACTTTTCCTCCTCGTATATTTATTACAACCCCTATTTTCATTAATCTATCTTGCATATGTATCAATTTTGTATGCATATCATCAATCTATGGTTAGTATTTACGAAAAATCAATAATTAAAACAATAGAAACTTGTTTATAAAGATAATGATTTAGTTGCATTGTCACTAAATACTTGGATGGTATGTCTGAAATTTATAAGTATGTGCTATAATATAATGGTTAATATACTTACAATTAACATTAATATTTTAAGATTAAACTTGGTGGTGATTAAAGAGGCGATATTATAGAAGAAGGTAAAACTTTTTTTAAGAAAGACGTAGATGTTGTTTCCTTAAATAGTGTTTCTTCTTTATTATTAATATATGAAATAATTCATAAGGGAATATTTATCAAAGATCATGATGAAAGAGCTGATTTTGAATCTTTATCTTTGCGAGAGTACTTTGATTTTAAATACTACTCAGATATATATGATAATACAATGATTGAAAAAATAAAAAATGGTGAATATTTTAGGAGATAAAATAATTAATGAAACTTTAAAAAATAACTTATGTAATATGGCTGGATTTAGAAATATCTTGGTCCACGATTATATGAAATTAGATAGAGGATTAGTTTATGATATAATAAACAACAATTTATTATCATACTATCAAATTAAACTTTTCTATTCGTTTCATTTACTGCTATGATTTCTTGTAACCTCCAGGGCTGCCTCCCTAAAAGACTTTTATGTACTAATTCCTAAAATATTTTACAAATTCAGTTGACTGAATTTCTTCCCTCAGCAGCTGTAGGTGATATTTTTAATGTTGAACATATAGTATAGGATTTCCATCGTAGAAAGCATTGAATGAGCTTTAGAGCGGCTTTATTTATAAATTTAAAATACCGTTAAGAGCCTCCTACTGTTTGAGCCTACGGCGAGTTTAGGAGGCTTAGGTATTTTAAATTTATAAATATTAGCCGCTCTTAGCAAAATGAACGCTTTCCTAGATGCAAATCTCATACGGTAGGTTCAACATTATTTTAAAATGTCGTAATATTTCTAGAAGTTTAATAGCTGCATAACATTTATTACAGGTACTTCATAAGGATGCACCTTTTTTATTGTTTCCACTGCTTGTTTTGCCACCTCTATAAGGCAACAAAATTCTACCTTACACTCCTCTTCACTGGAAAGCTCCCCTACTTCTCCTTCAAATGGATTTGCGCCTTTAAGCGGCCTCCAATATCCTGTTACCTTTGAAACTGCCATGCAATTATCATAATTTCCTCCGATGCTTAGTGCTGCAATTTCGTTTAAAGCTTCTCTTAACTTATCTACATATTCCTCTGGAATGAAGGTTTCTATTTTTACTACACTAATATCCATAGTACATACATCCTTTCTTAAATCACATATTTATTTCTTTTCTCTTAATATATTATTTACCTTATTTAGGCTAATATCAATTTTTCTGTTTACTATAATAAAATAAATTTCTAATATTCTACAACTAAAATATGTCACCTAATGGTGCTTAACTTAATATACTATGTAAGAGAACTTTTTTTGTGGAGGAATCAATGCAACCTAGAAATGATAATAGCCTTTTTGGAACAGACCTGAATGAATTTAGTCAAAACGTAAACTTTCAAGAGCTAGCTAGAACTGTAGACTTTATATATCTTAGAGCATCCGGTTCTGGTACCGGCAGATTTAGAATAGATAGGAAATTTTTTGAATTTGCGAGAGGTGCTAGACAATTTGGAATTCCTGTTGGTGCCTATCACTATGCACTTCCAAATTATGATTTAAGAACTGCAGAACTTCAAGCTACTGACTTCGCAAATACCTTAGAGGCAGCTTTTGGTGAAGGAGATTACGGCGATATATTCCCTGTTGTTGACGTTGAGACCCCAACTGATAGGTCCATACCTACTTCAGTTTTACTTAATTGGATATTGAGGTTTGAATCCACCTTTGAAAGATTAACTAGAAGACAACTTATGTTATATACTGGAGCTTTCTTTATTGAACTTTATAATAATTTCTTCATTCCAGGCCGTGGATTTGTTGTTAGTCATATGCCTTTATGGATAGCAATGTATCCAAGCATTCCAGGAAACCCACCAATTCCTAGAGATGCTGGTGGCTGGACAAGATGGAGAATTTGGCAGTATACAGAAAACGGAATAATAAGAGGTGTTAGCAATCCTGTAGACTTAAACTGGGGTCCTGACAGCATAGATCTTCTAAGACCTCCTGTACCAGTTTCTGGACTGCGTGCAACTATGGATAGCAAAAATATTTATGTTTCATGGAATAAGAACCCTGACATAGACTTAAATGGATATAACTTATTTGCAAATGCAAATTATATAACTACCTTAAGCAAAAATGCCACTTCCTATGTAATTCCTCTAAGTCGAGTAAGAGTTAGACCTGATAGAGGAATTGAAGTTGCCATAGAAGCCTTTGACACAGACGGAGATTTTTCAACTAGACGAACTAGCGTAATAGTACCTCAAAATAGATATCGTGGTAATAATTCTACACAAGGAGACTCTAATTTATTTTTAAATTATCCTGATAAATTTGATTATCCCATCGACTAATATGCACACATTTTTAATGGTGAATGCAGTATGGGATTTATATCGTAGAAAGCATTGAATGAGCTTTAAAACGACTTTATTTATAAATCTGAAATATCGTTAAGAGCCTTCTACTGTCTGAGCTAAGGCGAGTTTAGAAGGCTTAGATATTTTAGATTTATAAATATTAGCCGTTTTTAGCAAAATGAACGCTTTCTTAGATATAAATCCCATACGGAACATTCACCATTAAAAATGTCGCATTTTCCTTTTATTTAATCATGCTTCTGTTTATATCTGATATCAATTAGTTGTTATCAACAAACTCTTTTGGTATCATATCCAAGAACCTGCTTGGCTTTTTGCCACCATTTCTTGAAGCACTCAAATATAAATTTCTCTTAGCTCGGGTCATAGCTACATAAAAGGTTCTTGCCTCTTCCCTTAAGTCACCTGACTTTACTGATTGGTAACTTGGAAATATCATTTCTTGAAGACCTGCCAAAAATACGTGATCAAACTCTGCTCCCTTTGCTTGATGCACTGTTATAATTGGAATTTTAGGCCTCTTTGAAGTTATACTTTCTATTTCAGTATTTGAAAGAGCTGTAAGTTTTAAAAATTCTGCTAAAGCTTCCATTGGTCCCATTGTTTCATTATCTCCCTCTTTAGCTATGAGGTAAAGATTCCTTACATTTTCAATTCTTTGAGGCTCTTTACTATATACATCCTTTATTCCTGAAATATTTACTATGTGTGTAATGATATCAAAGGTTCTTGCAATCTTTGCTTCTTCCCTTAAATCATTAATATCATCGCACAGCTCCATAAACTTTTCACTATATCTACTATAAAATTCTTCTCTTTCATCTAGAATAGGTAAAAGCTTATCTGTTAAGATGTTTAAAAGTATATCTTTAGTTGCAAGTACATCATCTATGGCATTATGGCTAGATTTTACTTCCGTATCAAATAAATTACTTAAGGTTTCAAGCTTATGATTTTTAAGTTTTGGATAAAATCTTCTGCTCAAATCCAAGGTATCAAAATGAGTTATAAATTCTGCATATCCTAAACCTAACCTTTTAAGCTCGCTATTAAAAATATTTATGTCATAGGATACATTATGTCCAAGTACAATTCTATCCTGCACATATTCTTTAAATTCTCTTAAAACCTTTTCTTTAGGTTCTCCATTTTCCTTTAAAAAATCATCACTAAATCCATGAACATCATAGGAAGTTCCAACGCTTTTTGTGGGTGTTAAGAATTTTTCAAATTTATCTAGTATCTTACCCTCATCATTTATTCTCACTGCAGATATTTGAATTATTTCATCCTTTTCAGTATCTACTCCTGTGCTCTCCACATCAAATATAACTACATTTCCCCCACTTAAGCCATCCAAAAGTGGTCTATAAGGCTCTCCATAATCTAGTGTAAAGCTATTAATAAAATCTGTAAGCCTAATCCCAAGCGCCTTAGCATCTTTACTTTCTATTTCTTCTATGCTCTTATCTCCTACCCCTTTTACAAATCTTTTGATTATTCTTCTAAGACTTGTATAGTCAAAAGGATTTTTAATTAATTTTAAATAAGAAAGTATATCCTTAATTTCTTGTCGTCTAAAAAATTTAAAATCATCCACAAGTAAAAACTCTAACCTTTTTTCCTTAGTAAGGCTTGCATTAATCATAGTAAAAATAGAGCTTAAATCTTTAGCTGTTCTATTTCCTCTTGTAAGTATTGCAATTTTTTTTACATCCTGCTGTTTAAGAGCACTTATATTATGAAAAATCCACTTAGCTTCTTCATTAAAATCTGAAGCAATTTTAAGGTTAATCTTATCTCCTGTAAAGCTTACTTTAGATTCTATCCCATCTTTATATATTTCACTTACTTCCTCATTAAAGGCATTTTTTAAAAATTCATAGGAGGCATTTAAGAGTGTTTCGCTGCTTCTATAGTTTTCATCGAAAGCAACAAATGTAGGAGTGTAATCTTCTTTAAATTTCTTAAGTATAATTTCTGGATTAGATCCTCTCCAAGCATATATGGTTTGAAATTTATCACCACACATCAAGATGTTATTCTTAAGGAACAATTTAGAAATGATGTTGTATTCAAGTTCGCTTGTATCCTGAACTTCATCTATATGTAAATACTTAAATTTTTTTCTCCATTTTTCTACTATCTTTTCCTTTAAAAATAATTCATTGCAATTCAATAAAAGATCATCAAAATCCACTGCATGTCTTTCTGAAAGCCTTGAATTATAGGCTTCTATAAATTTAGCCCCATAGGTTTCAAGATAGGTTACCATATCCAGCCTTACCTTATAGTTATTATCTACACATATGGCTTTTATCTTTTCCATATCATATTTATATAATGAAGCTATTATTTCCTCATAAGTACCTTGTTTATAAATTGCCTTTTTTTCTTTAACCTCTCTTATAAAGGATTGAAGGGAGTTTACAGGAAATTTATTCATATTAAACTCCCCTATTACTTCCTTTGTGTCTTCTTCATCATATATTATAAAATCAGAAGGTATGTCCGTATGTTCCTTTGCCTCTTCTTTTATAATATCAAAGCAAAAACTATGAAATGTTTTTATTCTTACTCTTTGTCCAATCTTTCCAAGCATTTCACTTATTTTTTCTGTCATTTCCCTGCATGCTCTATTTGTAAAGGTTAAGCATAGTATTTCTTCTGCCGCTGCCCTTTTTCCCTCTAATATATTTGCAATTCTTAGACATAGTGTTCTGGTTTTTCCCGTTCCTGCTGAAGCCAATAGCAGTACATTTTTGTCTAATTCCTGTACTATTGAAAGTTGCTTTTCATTACAGCTAGCTAGCTCATTATTAAAATTTAGCACAGTACCCTCCATATTATTAGTTAGTATCTTTTTCCTAGTTTAAGTTTTACTCCTGTTTTTAAATCTTCTAAATAATCTCTTATCTGAACGTCTTCCTTTAATATATGACTTTCTATCCATTTACATACAAACTCCAGAAGTTCTAAGATCGATCCTTGTTGGTTTGCATCTATTGCCTTTAAGTCTAAATTATTAATCTTTTGTATAAACTTATAATGCATGTCTTTTTGTTCATCATATTTAGGATATTCATAAAGTTTCATTATTTTTTCTTCATTATTAAAATGATACACAGTATAACTTTTAAGTTCTTCTATAAGATCCATTATTTTATCATAGTAATCAATGTAATTATCGTTTTTAGCTAAAGCATATATTTGGCCTCCTATTTCAAAAAGTCTTCTATGCTCCTCATCTATTGCATTAACCCCAGTGTCATATTGTTCTTTCCATTCAAACACCTTCATCTCCTCCTTTTTATTTAATAATTAATCTTTAAATTAAACTAACTAAATATATATTCTAGACTGTTTTTCTAACAATAAGTTCTGTTTCAAAATATATCTGATTTTTATCTATAGGATTTTCCAGGATTAAATCTATAAGCATTTTGCAGGATTCTCTTCCCATTAAATATATTGGTTGTGCTAAAGTTGTAAGTTCTGGCTCAAAAAAACTTGCTAAGGTTATGTTATCAAATCCCATTACACTTATATCTTCGGGTATTCTTATACCTTTCTTTATAAGGTATTTTATGCCTGCACAAGCCATTATATCATTACTATAAAATATTGCATCTACATTTTCATTTTTACTTAATATCTCTTCTGTAGCCTTTATTCCACCTTCAATAGTAAAGTCTCCTTGTGCCACTAAAGCCTCATCATAGAATCCTTTTATATCCATACACTCTTTGTATCCTAAAAACCTTTCTTCAGAGGTCTTTAAGCCATAAGGCCCCTTCACAAAGGCAATTTTTTTCTTTCCTTTATTATATAAATACTCCATTCCCCTTCGTATTCCTTCTTTGTTTAAAACATACACTCCGTAATGTTCTTCTTCAAGTTCTATATGTCTGTCCACCACTACAAAGGGAATATTATTATCTTTTAATACCTTTATACTTTGATATCCTTCTCCACCTGAAATGAATATAACTCCATCCACAAGCTTACTTATGAGAAGCTGCGTGTATCTCTTTTCTTTTTCTTCCTCATTGTCTGTATTGCAGAATATTACATTATACCCTAAGCTTCCTGCTCCATCTTCTATTGCCCTTGCAATTTCAGAAAAGAATGGATTTGTTATATCAGGTAAAATTATTCCTATAGTATTTGTTCTCTTTGTGCTTAAGCTTCTTGCAATAGAATTGGGAATATAATTATATTTGTTTGCTATTTCCAACACCCTATTTTTAGTTTCCTCACTTATATTTGTTTCTCTATTATTTAAAACCATAGATACAGTGGTCTTAGATACCTTAGCCATTTCAGCTATATCCTTCATTGTAATTTTCTTCATAAAAACCCCTCTTGTTCTAGTTAATAGTTAAAAATCAATAGTTACTAGTTATGGTAAATCTCTCAATAAATTCATATATCCTAATTTATTTTATAACATAGTAAGCCATTTGTACAAATTAATTACAACATATAGTATAAAAAAAGCTCCTATAGAGTAAAAAGGTACTAGGAATTAGGACTTAGGGTTTAGAACTGGATGAAAGTTTCCATATAAAAACTTTCTACATTTCCTATCTCCTTATTCCTAGAACCTAGTACCTCCACTAGTTACTAAATTATTTCTTTTCTACAATTTTTAAATCTACCGGTATTTCTTTTTCCACGTTTTCTTTCTTTATAACTTTAACTGCATTTTCAATAGCCATAGTTCCCATTAAATCTGGCTGTTGTGCAATTGTAGCTGCCATTTCTCCAGCTTCTACAGCTTTTATAGCATCTGCTGTTCCATCAAATCCTACAACTAAAGCTTTTTTACCTTTTAATGCCTTTAAAGCACCTAATGCCATTTCATCATTGTGAGCAAATATAGCATCAAAGTTTGGAGTAGCCTGTATTATGTTTTCCATAACGCTTAATCCTTTTTGTCTATCAAAATCTGCTGGCTGGCTTGATACAACCTTAACCCCAGCTTTATTGTCTACTCCTTTGTGGAACCCTGTACCTCTATCTCTTGTTGCAGAAGCACCTGGTATTCCTTGAAGTTCAACTATGTTTGCTTTCCCGCCTAATTTATTTAGTATAAATTCTGCTGCCATTTGTCCGCCCTTAACATTATCAGAAGCTATATGAGTTGCTACAGTTCCACCATTTGACTTTCTATCTACAGTAAGTACTGGAATTTCTGCATCATTTGCAACTTTTATAGCATTTACTACTGCATCACTATCTGTTGGGTTAACAATTATTGCTGCAACTCCCTGCTGTACTAAATCTTCAATATTAGATCTTTCTTTTGCAGCTTCATTTTGAGAATCCAAAACTACTAATTCATATCCAAGTTCCTTAGCCTTCTTTTCAGCGCCTTCCTTCATAGATACAAAGAAAGGATTGTTTAAAGTTGATATTGCAAGACCAATTTTCTTACTATCTTTTTTCTGTCCTGCTTGCTGTCCACAGCCTGTAAGACCTCCTAGCATAAGCATTCCAGTTAGAGCAAGTGAAAGCATTTTTACCTTTGTTCTTTTCATTTTAAACTCCTCCATTTATTAATTTTTTAATTATTTTTTAATTATTTTTTACTTCTCTTATCAAGTAATATAGCAAATAATATTACTGCACCTTTTACGATAGACTGATAATATGGAGAAACATTCATAAGATTTAATCCATTATTTAAAACTCCTATTATCATAGCACCTATTAAAGTTCCTGTTATAGAACCTTCTCCACCTGAAAGGCTTGTTCCTCCAAGTACTACTGCTGCTATTGCATCTAATTCAAAACCTGCTCCAGCATTTGGTGAAGCAGAACCTACTCTGCTAGTAACTATAACTCCTGCAAGTGCTGCAGTAATTCCACTTATTACATATACTAGTGTTTTCACTTTATCAGTATTTATACCTGAAAGCCTTGCTGAATCTTCATTTCCACCTAGTGCATATACATATCTTCCATATCTTGTTTGAGTTAAAATGTACCAAGCTATTATGAAAACTAAAAATATTATAAGAACTGGCATTGGAATTCCTGCTATTTTCTTATTTCCTATGTTTATAAAGTTTCCAGAAATCCCTGATATCGGAGTACCATTAGTGTATACATAAGTTGCTCCTCTAAATATTGTCATACTTGCTAAGGTAACGATAAACGCCTGCATCTTGCCCTTTGAAACAAATACACCATTAAAAAGTCCTATTATAGCGCCTAAGACAATTGCTATTAAAAGTGGAACCACTATTCCACCACCCGCTCCTTTAGCAAAAGTTGCTGCTATTGCTCCTGCAAGTGCTAAAGTTGAGCCTACGGAAAGGTCAATTCCTCCAGTAAGTATTACAAAAGACATTCCTATTGCAAGTATTGCATTAACAGAAACCTGAGTTAGTACGTTTAATATATTGTTTATATTTAAAAATCTTGGAGTTGCAATTGATATAATCACACAAAGAACTATTAATCCAAGTAATGATTTAAACTTCAAAAGCGTGCTCTTTACATCCTTATTCATCAGTTCTTCCCCTTTCATTTTCACTAATCATTAGTTATTAACAACTGATTACTCTCTAATTCCTACTGCATATTTCATTATGCTTTCCTGGGTTGCATCGCTGCGACTTAGCTCTCCTGTAACTTTTCCTTCGTTCATTACAATAACTCTATCACTTACACCAAGTATTTCTGCCATATCTGAAGAAATCATAATTATTGCTTTTCCTTCTTTTTTAAGTTCATTTAAAACTTCATAAATTTCTTTTTTAGCTCCTACGTCTATACCCTTTGTAGGTTCATCTACTATAAGTAAGTTAGGTGATAGCATGATCCATTTTGCAATTATTGCCTTTTGTTGATTACCACCGCTTAAATTTTTCATCATTTGAGCATGAGAAGGAGTTTTTACTGAAAGTTTTTCTATATACTCTTTAATTTCCCTAAGCTCTTCTTTAGTGTCTATTCTCTTAAATGTATTTTCATACTTTTTAAGATTGCTTAATGTCATGTTTGTTCCAACAGTCATATTAAGCACTAATCCTTCTTTCTTTCTATCCTCAGAAAGATATGCTATCCCATGTGTTATAGCATCTTTTGGAGAATTTATATTGACCTTTTCTCCATTTATATATACTTCGCCTGAAGTTTTTCTGTATTCTCCAAATATAGTTTTTGCGGTCTCAGTTCTACCAGATCCCATAAGGCCTGCAAACCCTACTATTTCTCCAGCTTTAACTTCAAAAGAAACATCTTTTACTTTATTTTTGTAACTTAAGTTTTCAACCTTTAAAACTATATTTCCCTTTTTCTCTTCTCTATAAGGAAATTGTTCTTCAAGTTTTCTTCCTACCATCATAGCAATAAGGCTGTCCTTATCTACGTCCTTTACCATTGCCTCTCCAACATACTGTCCATCTCTTAAAACTGTTACTCTATTACATATTGCAAATATTTCATCCATTCTATGAGATATATATATTACTGCTATTCCTTCACTTCTTAACTTTTCTATAACTTCAAATAGCTTTTCTGTCTCCACATCTGTAAGTGCAGTAGTTGGCTCATCCATAATTATTATTTTAGAATCCTTGGATACAGCCTTTATTATCTCTATCATCTGCATTTCCCCTACAGTTAAGTCGGATGTCATAGTACTTGGATCTGTAGTAAATCCAATTCTACTTAAAAGCTCTCTGCTTTTTTCTATCATATATTTCTTGTCTAATTTTCTAAAAATACCGTTATATTTTTCATTTCCTAAAAATATATTTTCATATATGGTAAGATTCGGAAGCAAGCTTAATTCTTGATGTATTATAGATACACCTAGAGCCTCAGCATCTTTTATTCCTGTTACGTTTGCTTCTTTACCTTCTATAAAAACCTTTCCTTCATCTTTTGTATATACACCACTTAAAATCTTCATAAGCGTGGATTTACCTGCTCCATTTTCACCTAAAAGAGCCATTACTTCTCCACCATAAGCTTTTAAGTTTACATTTTGAAGGGCTTTTACCCCTGGAAACGATTTTGATATATTTTGCATTTCCAATAGAGGTGTCTTATTCTCCATAATCATTTCCCCCTTTAAAAAACTACGCCAGATTTTAAAATTATGTTGGCATATGGTGTCTGCTCTCCTGTCCTAACTACTGCCTTACATTTTTTTAAGTTTTCCTTTAATTCTTCATGACTTATCCATGTAATTTTTGCGTTTCCTATTTCTTTTGCTATACTCTCATAAACTTCAGGGCTAGCCTCTTTTATTTCTCTTGCAATTTCAACTTCCTCTATTTCAAGTTCAGTTAAAATTGCCTTTAATGTATCTATGAATGTTGGTAAATTCTTTATAACCGCTAAATCTATTCTTTCAACTGAGTTAGGTATCGGAAGACCTGCATCTCCTATGGCAATACTATCTGTATGACCCATTTGAGATATAACTCTTGATATTTCGCTGTTTAATAATGGGGTCTTTTTCATCGGTGTTCCTCCCATATCTAATAATAATTAAGCTTTCATTACTTCTTCAAGTGTAGGTAGTGACGTTTGAGCTCCTTTTCTTTGTACTACTATTGAAGAAACCTTGTTTGCAAAAGTTACTGCTTTTGTCAAAACTGTATAGTTTAAGCTTTCCTCATCACAAAGTTTTGTTGCCACACCACCTATAAAACTATCTCCAGCTGCAGTTGTATCTATAGCCTTAACCTTATGAGCTGGGACTATACAAAATTCATCCCTTGAAATAAGCGCTGCTCCTCTTTCCCCTAAAGTTATTAATACAAATTTAACTCCTTTATCTAAAAAAGTTTTAGCAGCTTCCTTTATTGTATCTTCACTATCCACTTTTATTCCTGTAAGTTCATATGCTTCTGTTTCATTTGGCGCAATTATATCCGTATATTTTAAAAGTTCTTCTGGGACTTTTCTTGCTGGCGCTGGATTTAATATAGTTATAACTTCATTTTCCTTTGCCATCTTAAATGCTTCTATACTTACTTCAACTGGTGTTTCAAATTGAGTTATAAGCACCTTTGAATTTATTATAGCTTTTTCTGATTTTTTAATATCTTCACTGGTTATAGCCATATTTGATCCAGAAACTACTATAATTGAGTTATTTCCTTCATCATCTACAGGTATTATTGCCATCCCTGTAGGTTCTTTTTCATCTGTATATAAATATTCTAAGTTTACATCATCATTTTTAAGAGCTTCAACTAGGCTGTTGCCATTGTCATCGTTTCCAACTTTACCTACCATATATACGTTAGCTCCAAGTCTTCTTGCTGCTACTGCCTGATTAGCGCCTTTACCTCCTGGAATTTTATCAAATCCCTTAGCAAGTATCGTCTCTCCGCTTCTAACCATTCTTTGAACTTTAAGCACTATATCCATATTAAGACTTCCTAGTACACAAATACTATTTTTCATTAAGTATTCACCCACCTAACAATACTTAACCGATTTACTAAACCGGTTTACTAAATTATATAATATTATATATTCAATGTCAACGTTTTACATGACATATTTTTTTTGAATTACACCAATGTGCTATACTACTTATACTAACCAGTTTAACATTATGCTATACTTTGCCTTAAATTTAACAACCTATTTATCAATATATTAACAAACTTTATTGTTCCCAAAAAAAGGATAACTAAACATTAATAAATGATAAATATAAAAAAGCACATAATCACAATTCTAGATTAGTGCTTTTCATTTTAATTATATAATACAACCTTTGCTTCTATCTTTTTCTTAGTAATTTCAAGAAGCACATAGGAGTACCATCTTTCCTTAAGTTTTTTAGTTGGAGAGCCTGGATTTATTAGAAGCGTTTTTCTCTTAGTCTTTATAATAGGCTGATGACTATGTCCAAATATAACTATATCAACCTTATCTTTTTCAAATTCATTATATGCTCTATCCATGGTATTTTCCCCAGAACCATGCCCATGATAAAGTCCAATTTTATAGCCCTCTATGTTTATTATTTCACTTTGCCTAAGTTCCTCTGTAAGTTTTCCCTTATCATTATTTCCGTAAACTGCAATAACCTTTTTATACTTTTGCATTTTATGAAGCACCTCAATTGAGGTAAAGTCCCCCAAATGAATAATTAAATCCACATCAGAAAAGTATCTCTTTATAATCTCTTCTATTTTTTCAGGATGCTTACTCAAATGGGTATCTGCTGTTACCCCTATCTTCATTTAAACACCGCCCTATAATTTTGTTACATATTATGATATGAAATATTTTTTAATTAAGGCACTGATTATCAGTATTTTATCGATTTTTTTACTTTTTATTATATTTTCTATTTATCAATCCCTAATCACTAACTATTAATCTCTAGCCTGTATGAGCCTAACGCTAAAAAAAATTAATACTTAATACTAAATAGTTAATAGTTATCAAAGAAATTCTGTACAAACAGAATTTCCTCCTTCCGCACACATACCAACCATGTTTTAATGTTGAATTATAGTATGGAATTTGCATCGTAGAAAGTATTTTTCAGTTACCACTCAACACTGAATTCTTAATGTTGAATACAAAGGCATGGGATTTGCATTGTAGAAAGCCATTAAGCACACGCTAACTATGATTTTAATGTTGATTTTACAAGTATGGAATTTGCATTGTAGTAAGCATTGAGCAAGCATTAAAAGGACTTTATTTCTGATTTTAAAACACCGTATAAAGCCTTCTATTGTCTGAACGAAGTGAGTTTAGAAGGCTTAGGTGTTTTAAAATGAAGAAATATTAGTCCTTTTTTGCGAAGCGAACGCTTACCTAAATGCAAATTTCATACTTGTGTTTCAACATTAAAACGCTTCATATATAACTTTTAGTGCTTTTTCAAAGTCTCCATTTTCAACCCCTATAATTATATTTATTTCACTGGAGCCCTGAGTAATCATTCTAACATTTACATCGCTTTCATATAATGCATTAAATAACTTTGCTGAAATTCCTGCATTTCTTTTCATAACCTTACCTACTACAGCAATTAAAGCCATATCTCCATGAACTTCTATAAAATCAGGCTTACATTTAAATCTTATTTCTTCTAGTATTTCCTCAAGCTTTCCATTTAACTCTGAATTAGAAACTATTACAGATACGTTATCTATTCCTGAAGGCATATGTTCAAATGCCATATTATGATCTTCAAGGATAGAAAGTACCCTTCTGCAATATCCTTTTTCAGCATTCATCATTGTCTTTTCAATTGTTATTACAGTAAAGTCCTTTTTACCTGCTACCCCTGTAATAGTATTGTATGTATTTTCAAAGTTATCATCACTAACTATAAGAGTTCCATTATCTTCAGGACTATTTGTATTCTTGATATTTATAGGTATTCCAGCTTCTCTTACTGGAAATACAGCTTCTTCATGAAGCACTGTAGCTCCCATATAAGAAAGCTCTCTTAATTCCTTATAAGTTATTTTTTCTATATTTCTTGGATTATCTACTATTCTTGGATCTGCCATTAAAAATCCTGAAACATCTGTCCAGTTTTCATATAGAGCTGCATTAACTCCTCTTGATATTATAGATCCTGTTATATCTGAACCGCCCCTTGAAAATGTCTTTATATCTCCATTTTCTAAGGCACCATAAAACCCTGGTATTACCGCTGTTGGGATATCTGATAACTTTTCATTTACCGTTTTAACAGTAACTTCTAAGTCAAGTACTCCTTTTTCATTAAAGCATATCAATTCCTTAGGATCAACAAAAGGAATGTTTAGATAAGCTGCAAGTATAAGTCCGTTTAGATATTCTCCCCTGCTCGCTGTATAATCTTTACTCGCCCCATTTTTAACCTTTTCTCTTACTATATTAAGTTCACTTTTTATATCTAAATCTAGATTTAATTCTTCTACAAGCCCCATATATCTTTCTTCAATTATATTAAATACTTCCTCAAAGGAAATGTTTTGCTCAACATGGGCATGACAAAGATATAATAAATCAGTTATCTTATAGTCTTCCTTAAATCTTTTTCCCGGTGCTGAAGGAACTATGTATTTTCTTCTTGAATCCTCCATTACAATTGACTTTACCTTTTTAAATTGTTCACTATCTGCTAAAGAACTGCCACCAAATTTTGCTACAATAATTTCATTCATAAAAAAGCCCCCTATTTCATTAGTTTTTTGTCAAATAATTATCAATTTTTGCCCCTTAATTTAATAAATTAGCGCAACAAATTCACAAGTTATTAAATTAATAAGATTATATTACTTTACCATAAAGTTTTCAATTGTTAATTCTAATCTAAAAAGGAATTTGAGACGTTTTTAATGTTGAATCTTCCGTATAGGATTTGAATTTAAGAAAGCGTTAACTTTTAAATTAAAGTTCCTCACTTATTTAGTGTAAGTTCTTATACCGTCCTGGGCTGCCGCCCTAAAAGATCTTTATGCGTTCATTTCGCTGAGAGCGGATAATATTTATAAATTTAAAGGAATTTCGTCAAAACGAAATTCCCTCCTTCAGCAGTGTAGATAAGGACATTTTTAATGTTAAATTTAGTCTGAGTTCTGCATTGTAGAAAGCATTGAACAAGCAATTAGAAGCTCTTTATCTCTCAATTTAAAACACCGTAAAAAACTTTCTACTGTCTGAGCTACAGCGAGTTTAGAAAGTTTAGGTGGTTGAAATTTAGAGATATTAGAGATTCTTTGCGCAGTGAACGGTTTCTTAAATGCAGAACCCAGACGAAAGATTTAACATTAAAAATACCGTATTTTTTCTAGTCTTCGTCTAAATAAATTCCATACATACGATGTTTTTTACATTTGTCATGTTTACCACATTTCTTATCATGAAGATCTTTTATGTCATCTATATCCTTCATACCGCACTTACATTTATTTTCTTTCATTTTACTTTTTACTTTTTTATGGCACTTATCATAATCATCATCGTCATCCATATCATACATTCCCTGTACATCTGGCATCATTGGACACATACCATGGTGCATACCGTGCATTCCCATCATTGGATGCATTCCACATGGCATGCAGCACATCATCATTGGGCACATTCCATGGTGCATATCGTGCATACCCATCATTGGACACATTCCGTGGTGCATATCATGCATACCCATCATTGGACACATTGGTCTGCCTGTCTGTGTCCCTTGTAATCCTTGTGACATTGGACAATCCATACAATGATGCATCATTGAGTTTTCCGTATCATCCATATCATAAACATCTTTCATTCCAGTCATGTTATTCATATCATTCATGTCATATATGTCCTTCATTCCAGTCATATTGTTCATATTATTCATATCATATATGTCTTCCATTCCAGTCATATTATTCATGTCGCTCATATCATATATGTCTTTCATTCCAGTCATATTATTCATGTCGTCCATGTCGTAAACATCTTTTACTCCAGCTACGTTATCTGTATCCCCTATGTCCTTAATATTGTAAATGTCATCCATGTTATTCATATCTGAGTCATATTTACTCTTATTTATTTCGTTATCATCCCTGTACATTTCTTGATAATACCTACTCCTCATATTTCTTTTCACATTTACACCCCTATTTTTAAAATGTTACGTTATATAATATGAAGACTTTTTTAAAAATGTGCTAATAGAATTTAAATTTTCTTTATCATTTCCAATATCACTTCATCTTTCAAGCTATCATTTAATCCTTTAATATATTTATGTAAGTTAATATCCTTCTCTTTATATGCATTAATAAGTTTTGATATTACAATCTCTATATTTTCATCATTATTAACTGGGTTAATATCTTCAATGTTATTATTTAATACTATTATGTTTTCTTCTACACTTTGAGATGTTATATTTAAAAGTTCTTCTTTAATCTCTTCATTTATTACCTTAATTTTATGTTCCTTAAGCCATTTCAATGTAATCTTAGGGAGCTCCATATTTATGGCTGCTTTAGCTTCCTCGTCAGCAATTTCATTATAAAGATCACCGGTATGGCTATCTACCTTTACAAAAATCACCTTAAGATTATGATTTGTCATAAGCCTATTCATTGTATTGTAATACTCCTCAGATGACTTATCTCTTCTTTCCCAGTATCCTGTTGCATGATGAGAAATCCCTTCATAATCATGAAGAATTACAATTTCTTTATATCCTTTTTCTACTGCATATTCTGCTGCTCTAACTGAAGCCTTGAGCTCTCCTGCAATTTGCCTTAAAGCCTTTTTAGAATCATCCTCTGGTGCTCCATTTTCTATATACTCTATCACATTATCACAAACCACTACTAGTCCATACCCAAATTTACCCGTAGACATATTAAAACTTCCATCTACATATGCATGAGGTATATCTAAAGGATATGAATCCTCACCCTTCTTTAAGAGCTTCTTTGTATCAGTTAAAAAACTTTTAGCTTCCGCCATGGATTCAAAGCTTTTATATTTAGCCCCCTTAACTCCCTTAACATATTTTAAGCATTCAGCCCAAGTGCCTACTATTAAATCTTCTATCTTTTTATTACTTTCAAAATCGTACCCTTCTTTAATTGCGTAAACCTTTTTCCCCATATGTTCCTCCTTTTAAGATAATGTTGATTACCAAGTATAGAATCAACATTAAAAATATCATTTAAACTACTTATTGATGAAATTCGTATCGTTGAATTTCTTTAATTATATAGATCTAAAAAGAACTTTCGCAAAGCGAAATTCTCTCCTTAAATATATCAGTTTACATAAAGATATTTTTTAATGCTTATAGAGTATGGTATTTACATCGTAGAAAGCATTGAATAAGCCTTAGAGCGGCTTTCTTTTAAAATTTAAAATTCCGTTAGGAGCCTTCTATTGTTTGAGCGTTAGCGAGTTTAGAAGGTTTAGAAATTTTGAATTTTAGAAGATTAGCCGCCCTTAGCGAAATGAACTGCTTTCCTAGATGCAAAGACCACACTACCTATCTAGCATTAAAAAATATCATCACTATATTCTTTATAATAGCATATATTGGTACTATTGCAAAAGCAGTAAATGGTCCTCCTATGGCTATTGCCCCTATTACCAAAAATATATCAGTTAAAGGATGTATGTTCATACTTTTAGCCATTACTAATGGTACTACAACTCTTCCCTTTAAAGTTTGAACAATGATAAATAAAACTATAAGCTTTAAAAACATAGGGAGTCCCATTCCTATTGCTATGACCACAGGAATTATCATTGAAATAAAAAATCCTACAAAGGGTATAAATGCAAGTATAAACGTTATGGTTGAAAGAAGTAGTGCATTTGGCATCCCTATAATTTTATAGCCTAAAAATATCATACTGGCTAGTGACAATGCTACCTTTGCTTGACCTGTGACATAATGGCTAAGTATGGTATCACTTTCAGACAATATTTCATTTGAAACTTTTTTATGCCTTGTAGGTATCATCCTTAAAATCTTATCTTTAAACTTATCTCCATCCTTAAGCATATAAAAGACTATAACTACTATAAGAAATACTGTGGAAAATGCATTCATAAAATATCCTATAACTCTCATAAAATTATATCCTATTTGCTGAATGTAATTTGTAGCAGAGGCTGCTATTAATGCATATATTTTACCTACATTTATAAAACTGTTTATCCAACTCATAAATCCATCAATTTGTTCTTTATTATTTAAAATTGCCCACATCTGTCTTGTAAGTTGTTCGAATTGTCCATATGCATATTTACTAAAATAAGATAATAATCCACTTAAAATAAATGTAAATATTATTAATGAAAGTAAACTTGCTTTGCCTCGAGTAAGTCCCTTTTTTATAAAAATATCATTGAGAGGTCTTATTATATAAAATAGCAGTGCTGAAATAAACAGAGGAATTAAGAATGCCTTAGCTATAGTTAGCATAAGCTTATGAATAATACTTAATCTTCCCAATAAAATAAAGACTAGTATCCCTAAATTTATTATTACTAATATTTGAATTATTTGAGTTTTAGTTTTTATAATAATCGCCCCCATTTTCTAATTCAAAATTAGTATTAACCATTCACTTTCCCCCTATACCTTAAAATTCAAGCCCCGATCTCTTTTCTATAGTATCAAGCGCTGAATTGCTTGTGGTTAATTGAAATATTATATTAGCTTTTCAAGATAAATTTGTATTTAAATATTAAAAATAAATTTACTTTTGGCATTAGCTATTTGTTGCACTATATGGTATAATCTTCAATATTATAAAAAATTTTTACAAAAGAGGGTTATCAACATGAGAAAAAAAGCAATGAAACAATCTACGCTTAATCGCATTTTAAGTACCATTGCAATCGTCCTTGCAATTTTATTAATTAGCGGCGGCGTACTTATTAAAATGGCATTTAAAACGGAACAAAATATACAAGCTAAAAGAACGAATCTTAAAGATTTGGGATTAAAATTTGGAGATGCCACTGATTATTTATCATCAGAAGCAAGAAGTTATGTTCAATTTGGCGAAAAGGAACATTACGATAACTACATGAGAGAATTAAACCAAACTAAATCTATGGAAAATGCAAAAGAAAATTTAATAAAACTTGATATACCTGAGGAACAGCTAAGTTTACTTGAAAAAGCTAAGACATCATCTGATGCATTAAGACAAATAGAGCAAGAAGCAGTTAAGGCAGTTGCACAAAAGGACTTTAATAAAGCACGCCAATTAATGTTTGATTCTAATTATGATACTCAGTCAAATGCTTTAACAGATGCGCTAATAAGATTCGAAAATAGCATAGATGACAAGTCAGCCAAAGAGCTAAAAATAGCTGAAGCAGTGCTAGCTAGATATATAATACTTTTAATGATTTTAACCTTTGCTCTAATTGCATCTACTTTAGTAAACGTGTACGTTTATACAACTAAACTTATAAACCCTATTAAAAAATTAAGAGATATTTTAATTGAAGTGTCTAAAGGAGACTTTTCTGTAGATGTCAATCTTCCTGTAAACGAATCTGAAATTGGAGAACTTACAGGTGCAGTTAAGCAAACTGTGGATAATGTTTCATCCATACTTGAGTCTTTTAAGGAAACTTCTAAAAACATAGATGAAAAATCACTTTCCTTAGCTGCAATATCTGAAGAAATGACATCAGTATCAGAAAATGTAGCAAGTGCAATACAAGACGTAGCTGAAGGTACAGGCTCTCAAGCACAAGATTTGGTCTCTATCACATCTATTTTAAATCAATTTGGAGAAAAGCTTGAAAAAATTGTTCAAGATATATTAGATGTTGATGTAGCCTCCAAAAACTTTAATGCTATGGCAAGCGATAGTAATAATAATATGAATTTTTTATCTGATTCAGTAAGAAATGTAGGATCTTCTTTTAACGACTTTGCTTTAAAAATATCAACACTTGGACAAGATATACATAAAATAAATGAAATAACAAGCATTATAAATGGCATCGCAGACCAGACAAATTTATTAGCGCTAAATGCCTCTATTGAAGCAGCTCGTGCTGGAGAAGCTGGTCGTGGATTTGCTGTAGTTGCAGATGAGATAAGAAAACTTGCAGAACAAACAAAGGTTTCATCAGATAATATAAATTCATTAGTAAGCAATATATCAAATAGCTCCAATACAATTTTAAGCACTACTGATACCATGGACGACGAATTAAAAAATCAAGTTAATGTTATAAAAAACACCATTGATTCATTCCAAGATATATTACATGGTATAGACAGGTTAGCTCCTAAAATTCAACATATCACTGATTCTGTTGAAGAAATCAATAAAGACAAAGATGTTATACTAGAAAAGGTTGAAGCTTCTTCTTCCGTTGCTCAAGAAATATCTGCATCTTCTGAAGAAATTTCAGCTTCAACTGAAGAAATGAATGGTTCCTCTCTAGATGTAGCAACAACAGCACAAAACTTAACTGAAATGACAAGTAAGGTACTAGATGAAATTAACAAGTTTAAAACTAAAGAATAAGTAAATGCTTCATAATAAGGATATTACGACATTTTTAATGTTGAATCTATCGTATGGGTTCTTCATTTAAGAAAGCATTCACTGCGCAAAGAAGCTCTAATATCTCTCAATTTCAATCACCTAAACTTTCTAAACTCGCTGCCGCTCAGACAGTAGAAAGTTCTTTACGGTGTTTTAAATCGAGAGATAAAGAGCTTCTAATTGCTTGTTCAATGCTTTCTACAATGCAGAACCCATACTAAATTTAACATTAAAAATGTCTTCATCCACACTACTGAAGGAGGGAATTTCGTTTTAACGAAATTTCTTTAAATTGGTACTTATCAAAGGGCTGATAAGCCCGCATACCGATAGGTCGGGAAACATTAATAATACAAGGATTTTAGGGTTAGAGAAGCAATCTATATGTAGTTTATGTAAGGAAGTTACAAAAGTAGGATATTATTAATTGTATAATAGAGGTTATTTACACAATGAATTTATAAATGGAGGTACAAACTAAATGAAGTATAAGGTTATTGAAGAACATAAACCTAATAATATTAATCCTATAAAAGCAGAGAAAGGTGAAACTGTAAAATTAGGTAGAAAATCTGGTGAGGATGATGGTTGGAATAATTGGATATACTGTTACAGTTTACATAGTAATAGTGAAGGATGGACTCCTGCACAGATTATTCAAACTCAAAATGAATATGGAATTGTATTAAATGATTATTCGGCTAAAGAGTTGGACGTAAGTAAAGGTGATATAGTTGATGGAGAATTAGAACTCAATGGTTGGTTATGGTGTAGTAGATTGACTGATTTAGAAGATGGATGGCTACCTACAGAAAAACTGATAGCATTATAAGATGTTTAATAATTGATAGTTTACAATTATGTTAAAACGTGGATTAAGGGAACTTTTTAAGTTCCCTTAAATATAGCATACTATCAACACTGTTCTTTAACAGAGCCTTAATTTATAAATTAAATTTTTTCATCTATTTTCTATAAGTTCTTGTAACCTCCTGGGCTGCCGCCCTAAAAGACTTTTGTGTGTTAAGGCTCTAAAATATTTTAGAAATTCAGTTCACTGAATTTCTTCCTTCAGCAGTTTTCTTGAAGATATTTTTAATGGTGAAGAGTATAGATTTTTCATCGTAGAAGGCATTGAATGAGCTCTAAAAGGGCTTTATTTATAAACTCAAAATACCGTTAAGAGCCTCCTACTGTTTGAGCCTATGGCGAGTTTAGGAGGCTTAGGTATTTTAAATTTATAAATATTAGCCCTTTTTAGGGAAATGAACGCCTTCCTAGCTGAAAATTCTATACGCCACCCAGCATTAAAAATATCGTGCCATTTCTATTCTTCTATAATTTCGGACGAGTAAATTTTCCATTGTCCATTTACTTTCTTAAAAGTTAATGTCATAGTATATACTTCTTCTTCCGCAACATCTTCTCCTGTTTCTGGATCTTTGTATGTTATTTTATCATTTTCTATCACTTTAACTTTCGCTTCTTTAGCAGTCATTGACATCATATCTATAGATTCATAAATTGCTTCAATATTTACTTGTTCCTCAGCTAAAGCTGCAAAAACTTTTGTATATATATCTCTAGTGTCTTTATATCCAGGAGTACTTGGATCTATCTCAGCCATATACATTTCAATATCCTTAAAGTTTACTGCTTCAGCAATATTATTAAGAACCTCCTTCATATCTGCAAACTCTTTATCTAAGTCCATTACTACAAATTGTTGTACATTATCACTAAGTGAACCTGCTCCACCTAATAAATAATAATTTTCAAGTGCCTTTTCATCAAATTTTGATTGCTGTTTATATAAATTAGATTCATCTGCAAGCACCATTGGAGCATTTAACTTAACAGCTAATTGGCTTCCTGATAATGCATCTGCAAATCCCTTACCTGATGCTAGTACAATATTTTTTGTATCTAAATCAAACTCATTAAATATGCTCATTGAAGTTTCATATCTAGTGCTTCCACCTAGTCTAACTATTTCTACTGAAGGAAGCATAGCATTAATTTCATTTACAACTGCTGGCTTAACTACACCTTCTCCACCAACCACATAAACCTTAGATGGCTTTATTTTAGTTAACTGGCCCTTAATTAAGTCCGGAAGCTTGTCTGCATTTGTAAGAAGCATTGGATAATCCTTTATTGCTGCAACCCCAGAAGCACTTAGTGCATCTGCATACCCTAACGCATTTGATATAAACACTGGAGTTCCTTCTTGAACTTCTAATTCATTTATAATAGCATTATTGGTTTCTATTCTTCCCTTACCAAAAATTCTTGTAACCTTATACCCTTTACTTGTAAGTGCATTTTCTGTTTCTTTACTTACAACGCCTTCTCCACCAATAATATAAACATTTCCTTGATCCTTTAATTTATTTGATATGTATGCAATTGCCTCGCTGCTGCTCTTTAAATCTCCTGCAAGAAGCAGTGGAGCATTTAACTTTTTAGCAAAGGTACTTGCACTTAATCCATCTGCAAATCCAAATCCAGATGTAATTACCACATTTTCTAGTTCACCAAATCCTATTTCCTCTGCTATAGCTCTTGATGTTTTAAATCTGTCTAATCCTTGAACCCTTTTAGCAGTTTTAATTAACTGTGTTTCAGCTTGTACATTTGTATGGTTAAATCCTTGAGCAATAGTAAAAGCTAGAAATGTTGATAACATTAATTTTGATACTCTCTTAAAATTCATTTGTTTTCCTCCGTATAATCTTCATAAATAATTCCATTTATATTTCCATTTTATATTAAATCCTAAAGAAAATCTATTGGATAGTAATGGATATTAATGAATGAATATACTTATCATCTAATAAAGAGCATATAGTAATTGCCATCTAAAATATTTTCATTAAAAATATTACTTACAGTTGATAATGTAAATATAGCTGTAATTATTAAGTTTAATATAATTCCCCAAACAGCAAGTACCCTTTTCTTTTCTCTTGCAAACACTCCTATAATTCCAAGAACTAATCCCACCACACTTGAAATCATACAACCAATAAAAAGTATTCCAATTAAGACTACTATAGGAGATGCTTGCATTACTTCCTCTGATGATATACCCGCTATAACACTGTTATAAGTTATTATCACACCTACTATAAATATAACTATGCTAACTAAAGCTATTACAAATGAAGCAATTCCTAAACCTGAATGCTTGTAATCTTGCTTTTCATCATAATTTGCGAAGGTACTTTCATACTGGCTCCACTCACCAAGCTGAAAGCATCGTTTTACCTTGGGAAGCATATAAAATATCATTGGTAAAATATAAATTATTACTGCAAACACTGCTGTTATAATAACTACGGCCTTTTCTTCAATGCTTATATCGAAGGTAATTATCATTTCCAAAACACAAGCTGCCATTAACCCTATAAAGGATTTACGCGCAAGTTCTTTCTTTAGCAATAGTCCAACACTTGTAACTGTAAGTGCCGCCCCTATAATTCTAAGAACTATATTATCAACATAGTAAAATCTGCTTGATGGATCTGCTCCCTCTATCATTCCAGTAATTCCAATCCAAATATATAATAATGCAATGACCACATTTAATCTTTTTATTTTTTTAACACTCATACTCATTTTTATTACCACCTCAATATGTTATATATAAATGAACCCATGTTTCCAGCTGCAACAACTTGGGCACAGAATAATGTACTAGTAATTTCCTCATCCTTACGTTTTAAATATTATTCAGTAGATAACTTTGGCAGAAAGTTCTACAAAGAACCTTCTGCCAAAATTATTTGCTATATGTTAAAACTTCACTTCTTAAAATTCCCTTTATTCTTCTATTATTTCACTTTCATAAAACATCCATTTCCCATTTATTCTCTTTAAATAGTAAATTCCCTTTTCTTCTATGGTTTCTTTATATCTTTCAGCTGGAATTTCTAGCAAGTCACTTTCTACTATTTCAACTACTGCCTCTTTATAGTTTATTTCAGTTATTTTCATATCCTTATAAGTTACAGTAATATTTATACCGTTCGCTTTTAATTCTTTAAATACCTCTGTATATAACTCTTTAATTGGAAGATATATTTCAGATTTTGGATCAATAACCGACATATACTTATTTACATCTTTAGTCTTTATTGCTTGTGCAAGGACATCAAACATTGCTGATATTTCAACATATTGTTTTTCCATATCAAAATCTATAACAAATTCTAAACTATCACTAAGGGAGCCCTTACCTCCTAATAAGTAGTAGTTCTCCATTCCCTTTGCTTCAAATTTAGCATATTGGTCATCTAAGTTAGACTCATCTGCAAGTACCATTGGAGCATTTAATTTAACTGCCAGCTGACTTCCTGATAATGCATCTGCAAATCCTTTACCTGATGCTAGTACAATATTTTTTGTATCTAAATTAAATTCATTAAATATGCTCATTGATGTTTCATATCTACTGCTTCCGCCTAGTCTAACTATTTCTACTGAAGGAAGCATAGTCCTAATTTCATTTACAACTGCTGGCTTAACTACTGCTTCTCCTCCAACTACATAAACCTTAGCTGGCTTTATTTTAGCTAACTGATTCTTGATTAAATCCGGAAGTTTGTCCGCATTTGTAAGAAGCATTGGATAATCCTTTATTGCAGCAACTCCTGAAGCACTTAATGCATCTGCATAGCCTAGAGCATTTGATATAAATACTGGAGTTCCTTCTGTTACTTCTAATTCATCTATAATAGCATTATTTGTTTCTATTCTGCCCTTACCAAATATTCTTGTAATCTTATATCCTTTATTTATAAGTGCATTTTCAGTGTCCTTTCCTATAACTCCTTCTCCACCAATGATATAAACGTTTCCGTTTGATTTTAATTTACCTGATATGTACGCTATTGCCTCACTGCTGCTTTTTAAATCTCCTGCAAGAAGTAGTGGTGCATTTAACTTTTTAGCAAAGGTACTAGCACTTAATCCATCTGCAAAGCCAAATCCAGATGTAATAACTACATTTTCTAATTCACCAAATCCAATTTCCTCTGCAATGGCTCTTGATGTTTTAAATCTGTCTAAGCCTTGAACTCTTTTTACATTGTTTGTTTCCTCTACTGTTTCAGCTTGTACACTTATAGGATTAAATCCCTGTGCAACTGTAACAGCTAAGATAGTTGTGATCATTAACCTTGAAACTCTTTTAAAATTCATGTATTCTTCCTCCACCCTTTATATAAAAATTAATACAATGTAAATTTTACATTAAATTACTGTTAAAATCCATGGAATAGTACTGGTAATCATTCCATTTATATACACATGTATGCCTACTGCAGAGGACAATTTAAATTTAAAACCTTCATCCTAATTATGCGCAAAAAACAAAGCCCCTCCATAATCTCCAATTGCTAGTGTCTAAGAGATCAACTATAACTTTTAGAGATTAGCTATTGGGGATTGACAACTAATAAAGTCTTTGTGAAATACTAAAATTTTTAATTATCTCCGTTTGCTATCATATACCTCATCTAAATGATTATTAATTTTGTTCATTCCGTTATGCAACTATATTCCAAATATTCAAGTGTTATAAAAATATCAAGGTCATATTTTCCACTATAAACATACTATAATATTAATAAAACTAATTTAATATAAAATACTACTTTAAAAGGTGTGTTTATGATGTTCACTAAAATTAAAGAGGAACTCTTGTTTAAAAAAGTATGTATTACTCAAAATAAAAGTCTTATCATCACATTGATTTTTAATACATTAGTATCTATAGGATTTATTTGTTTACTAATACATTTACTTTTAATTGGAAGGACTAATAACTTTCTGGGACTAAATTGGGCAGAAAAAATAAACTATGAACTTATTATTATTAGAGCATCAATTGCAAATATATTGCAGCTTACCCTTTTATTTATTAGGCGTATTTTTCAAACTCGTAAAAATT
Organism: Clostridium pascui; assembly: GCF_016908015.1. Taxonomy (GTDB): domain Bacteria; phylum Bacillota; class Clostridia; order Clostridiales; family Clostridiaceae; genus Clostridium_AK; species Clostridium_AK pascui. The sequence goes on along the minus strand of NZ_JAFBDB010000002.1, from coordinate 339,137 downwards.
TAAGAAAAGACTTTATGGCTAACTCTATAGCCATTATAACTTATTTATATGTGGTAACCCTTGCAAGCCTCATAATAAAATTCTTCTATATAACTGTACTTATAAATAACATAATAATCTTCCTAAATGTGATTGGTTTTTTCATCATGCTTTATTATGTATACATTATTTTAAGAACCTTCGAACTTCTTCATGCTCGATTAGAAGATGAAGAAACACTTACCAAACATTTATACAAGCTGTCCTATACGGATAAATTGACCGGACTCGTAAATAGATGCTACTTATTATCCTTATTTGAAGATTATCTAAAAAAATATGACAGCAGTAACTTTATTCTTGGGATTTTATTTTTGGATTTAGATGGATTTAAACCTGTAAACGATAATTTTGGACATGATGTTGGTGATGAAGTTCTTAAGGAAATAAGTAGACGTCTTACAAAAAGTGTAAGAAATATTGATACTGTGGCCAGAATAGGCGGGGATGAATTCGTTATTTTAATACCTTATATACTTGATGATATAATACTTAAAATAATTGCTTCACGTGTCATCGAAGTGATAAATGAAAAAATATATATTAAAAATCATGAATTTACTATCGGTGTGAGTATAGGTATTTCAATTTACTCCAAAGACGGATTTGAGATGGACGAGTTAATAAAAAAAGCTGATCTTGCAATGTACAAGGTAAAAAAGTCCGGAAAAAATGGATATGAATTTTACTCATAATAATTTTAAGGAAATTTATGGGGAAATTACAGTGTAATTCCCCCATATTTCCCCGGCAATTTTTTACTTTTATCGAGGAATATTCCTTAATTAATCGTTGTTTTCCTCCACATTATTATGAGTTATTTCAACCCTTTTCCCCATTTTCTCCATGCCCCTTTTTATATATGAGCCAAGCTTATTTACCTTATCTGCACCAACATAGTTTGAAATTGTCTTTACCCCTTTTTTTACAATAAGAATTATATCTCCCTTTCCCTGCCAGTTTTCTAATATTATTTCCTCAGGAACTTCATTTAATATAGTATTTAATCCATAAAAGGCTATTGCAATGTCATCTATTTGACCTACAAATGGTATAAAATCTGGTAATATATCAATTGGGATAGCAAGATATCCTGCCACAGCAGCTACCTTTGCCTTAGTTTTAGACTCAACTCTTGTATCCTTAAAAAGTCTCCATAAAAGTGCTGCTATATCTGGAATGAGCATTGCATATTCTTTAATATTTTCATATTTGTCAGGAGTCTTAACATCTACAGCTGCTCTAAATTTTGTATAGGAATCCTCAGTAGTTTTCCTATCCATCTCATAAATTATCTTTTCTTCGTGAGGCTTTAAGGTCTCCTTATCCTTAGAATAAACTAAATCTTCTACATCAGCTACTATCTGTCCGTGAACAAGAGATATATTTTTCACCTTCATATTTACATTAGGTATAAGCTTTATTATAGTATCAAGGTCTACTGTAATTACATCACCTTCAACCTCAACACCATATGCCTCGGTCTTCTTCCCTACCTGCTTTAATATGATATTTTTTATACCAGCAAGCATCCCGATTTTTGCGACCTTCACGTCAAAAATTTTTACTTTAACCTTATTATCTATTACATTTCCAAGACCAACTACTGCGGTAAATGGGATCTCTACCCCTTTTTTATAACTTCCGTGGACATTTATAAGTTCTGCTACCTCTAAATTATTAAATTTTAACCCTTCTAAATCAATGAACTCATTTAACCCCTTTAATATCTCTTCCTCATGAAGAGTAAGCTTTACTGAACTTACTTTCATATTAATCAACTCCCTCACCTATTTTAAATTTCCTATTAAAACATTAATTTATACCTATAATATTAAATTCCTAATTAGCACTCTCAAGTGCCCAGTAATTATCCCTTAAGGCTAGTTACTGTGTATTAATTACCAAAATAATAATTGCTATATATAAGATTATACCCTAAATAGAAATTTCTGCAATTACTAAGAAAGCTTCCATAAATTACTTTAGTAAAAATTATGAGATTTATTAGACAATATCAAATAGCTATTATAGAATAATAAATGTTCGATGGCTCCCAACTATAATTGAAATATCGGAGGTATCTTGATGAATATGATGAAGAAAAAGCCTTTTTTATTACCGTTAGTAACTGCCGCACTATCTCTAGTGCTACTTATAGCATCTCAAGTTGGTTTTAAAACTACTGAAAATAAATCTTACGTAAATTTCTTGAAGGATTTAAACTCTCATAAAATAAGCAAAGTTTATTTATCCCCTGCTCCTCAGCTTAAGGTTGTATTAAGCGATGGAACATCTTATGAAACAGATAACCCTCGTATAGACACTTTTAAGGAAGTACTATTAAAAGAAGGCGTTAAAGTCTTAGAGTACTCTCCTACAGAAAGAAGTTCTGTAATATTTGGCTCAGCTTTTTTAGTATCAATTATCTCTTTAGTATTTGTAATGGCTAAAAAATCTGGTTTATCAAATAAAGGACTACTTAGTGTGGACAAACTTGAAACTTCAGCTCTTGAAGATACACCTTTCACCTTTGAAAATGTTGCCGGAAATGAAGAAGCAAAGGAAAGTGTTAAAGATGTAGTGGATTTCTTAAAAAATCCTGAAAAGTATGCAGCTTATGGTGCTAGAATGCCTAAGGGAGTTATACTTTACGGGGACCCAGGTACAGGTAAAACCTTGCTTGCAAAGGCTGTTGCTGGAGAAGCTGGAGTTCCTTTTTATGCAATGTCAGGTTCTGACTTCGTTCAAGTTTATGTAGGTGTTGGTGCAAGTAGAGTAAGACAATTATTTAAGAAAGCAAGGCAAAATGGTAAAGCCGTAATATTTATAGATGAAATAGATGCAATAGGTAAGAAAAGAGATGGTGGAAAAGCTGGCGGCTCTGATGAAAAAGATCAAACATTAAATGCACTTCTTACTGAAATGTCAGGCTTTAATGAAAAAGAAGGTATAATCATTATGGCAGCCACAAATAGGCTGGACATACTAGATGAAGCACTTTTAAGACCAGGTAGATTTGACAGACACATAGAAATTATGCTGCCAGATATATCTGCTCGTGAAAAGATATTAAATCTTCATTTGAAAAATAAACCAGTTGGAAATATCACTGTACACGAATGGTCACAAAAGACATCCGGCTTTTCTGGAGCTAAACTTGAAAGTCTTGTAAATGAAGCTGCGATACTTGCTTGTAAGGATGAAGCAAAAGCAATTGAAAACATCCACATGGACAAAGCATTTTCAATAGTTATAGCAGGTCATGAAAAACAAGATAGAGATTATATAACTGAAAAGGACAGAAAAGTTACAGCTTATCACGAAACAGGACATGCACTTGTAGGAATTAAGATGCTGCCTAATGAAAAAGTATCTAAGATAACAATAATCCCAAGCACAAAGGGTGCTGGTGGATATACCATGACAATTCCTGAGGACAAGCTATATCAAGATAAAACCTATTTAAAGAGAAGAATAATGATGCTTCTTGGTGGACGTGCTGCTGAAGAAATAATATTTGGTGAAGACAACATCACAACAGGAGCTAGCCATGATTTAAAACAATGTACAAACATTGCTTATCACATGCTTGGTGCATACGGTATGGGAAAATCCTTAGGTCTTTTAAGCATAGCAGCCTTAGGTGAAGGAAATGCAAAACAAGCAGACTTGGTTAATGAATGTAAGGAATTAATCGACTCACTATATGAAGAAACAAAAGCTCTTTTATTAAAAGAAAGAGATCTTTTAGAAGCTATAACTCAGGAACTTCTAGAAAAAGAAACTATTCACAATGAAAAACTAATTGAAATTGTGAACAAATTTTAAAGTGCCACCCACGTGACAAGTGGCAAGTTAAAGAAAGAAGGACTTTGTGGTGCAAAGTCCTTTTTTATATTTATTTCATAATTAACTTATACCAAGCCATCCACATATACCATATATTAACTGTTAACTTTTTACCAACCACATGTTATCATTTTATTGCATTAAGTTATAAGAGAAAAACTTCACTACTATGAAATTTCTCTTTACTTTTCATTCAGTATAAAAAATATTAACAACGGAAGGATTGAATGTAATCGTGACCAAAGGAAAACTCTTAGCTGCTTTAGTGCTTTCTATTTGTACAACCCTTACCTCATCTTGCCTTTTATCTACAAATGTCCACGCAGCAACTCCATCTGTAGATAGATTATATGGACAAGATAGATATAGCACAAATCTATCAATTATTAAAAAAGGCTGGACTGAATCTTCTTATGCCATAATTGCAAGTGGAGAGGCATTCCCTGATGCCCTTTGTGCAACTCCTTTAGCAAAAGTTAAAAATGCTCCTATATTTTTAACTTCGAAAAATGGCTTAAGTTCCGATGCTTTAAAATCACTTAAAGATTTAGAGGTTAAAAGTGCCTATATCATTGGTGGTACAGGAGTTGTTTCTCCAAATATTGAGGAACAATTAAAAACACTTAATGTAACTACAACTAGGCTTTCTGGAAAGGATCGCTATGAAACTTCAGTGAAAATAGCTGAAATGCTTGGTACAGAAAACGGAATTGCTGTAGCATCCAGTGAAAACTTTCCTGATGCATTAAGCATGGCTCCTATTGCAGCAAAAATGCAAATGCCAATTTTATTATCTAGTAAAAGTAAATTACCTGACAAAGTAAGCGCCTTTATTAAAGATAAGAATATTCCTGCTTCTTATATTATTGGTGGAACAGGTTCTATAAGCGAAAGTGTACAAACATCATTACCAAATGCTAAAAGATTAAGCGGACTAAATAGATTTGATACCAATATCTCTATACTTAAAGAATTCCAAGGTAAAATTGATTTCACTAATTTGTATGTGGCTTCAGGCAAGAACTTTCCAGATGCCCTTTCAGGAAGTGCTTTGGCTGCTTCAAAAGATGCACCAATTGTATTGGTAGATAGCGATCTTCCGTCAATAACACGATCCTATTTGAGACTTCACAGCACTAAAAATTTAAATATCATTGGTGGGACCGGAGCTATTACTGATTCTTTAAAAAACACACTAACAAATACGGTTAAATACTTAATTATAACCAAAGCAGATGATATTTCAGACACAGCATTTATTGGAGAAGATTATACATTTCCATATAATGTACTAGTTATGTATGATGATTCAAGCACAAAGCTTGTTCCTGTTAAATGGGAAGAAAACTCTCTGGATACTTCCACGGCTGGAACTCACATTATTTATGGAACTATTGATGGCTGGGATAAAAAAGTTAAACTTACTACAAAAGTTGTTGAAGAAACAGGAAGCCTGTATGGAAACCTTGTAAATGGCGGAAAATTTGCATACTATAAGGGCAATATTTATTTTACAGCTTATTTTGATAATGATAAATTATATAAACTTAGCTATAATGGTACAGGTTTGATAAAGATAAGTGATGATAAAGTTGACCAAATAAATATAGTACATGATTGGATTTATTATAGAAACTTATCTGATGGAGATAAGCTTTATAAAATGAAGTTAGACGGCTCAGAAAAAACATTAGTTTTAAGTGAAGATATAAATTCTTTTGTTGTTGTAGGTGATGATATTTATTATAGCTATGGTAAATGGAGCAACTTTAAATCTGGCTTTTATAAATGTAAAGTTGATGGTTCATCTAAAGTTAAGCTAGGTGATGAAAGAGTCTGGAAAATGCTTGCAGAAGATGGATACTTATATTATACAGATTCCTTAACAAATTACTCGCTACATAAGATGAAACTTAATGAAACAAATAAGGTTACAATCATAAATAATGGCGACCCGATAGATGTGTTCGATGTTGAAAATGGATGGATTTACTATGCTGGAAATGGTGAAAATAGAGGTGTTCATAAAATAAGCGTAGATGGCTTAAATCACACTAAGTTAGAGGATACTTTTACATCAAATATTAATGTATATGATGGTTGGGTTTATTATGCAAATGATATGGATTCTCTTAAATTGTATCGAGCTCGCACAGATGGCTCAGGCATTAAAAACGTGATGTCAACTAATAGAGCTGGTGCAATTACAGTAATGGGTGATTGGATTTTTTACGAGACCTTTGGAGAAAATTCTAATTCACTTTATCAAATAAAGCTGGATGGAACCGTGGATGTACCTTTTCTAAGTTACTATATAAACGATAAAGAAGCTAATGATTCTTTATTTTTTGCACAACCATATCCTGCTAAGGAAGATATAAATCTTTCGCCTTTAATTTCTGGAGTTGTACAAAATGATGATATTGATTTGTATAAAATAAACAATACAAAAACTCAAAATTTAAATGTGTTTCTTTATTCACCCGATAAGAAAGCAGCTGGGGCATTGTCTCTGCTTGACAGTACTGGAAAAGAGATTATCCGCACTAATTTCTATCCAACTGGTATAATTTCATCATCGGCAGGATTATCTGCTGAAGTTCCTGCTGGAACATATTATATTAAAATTTCATCCCCTGCTTCACCATCTCTAAAATCCTATAAATATGAAGCTGTATCTTGGTTTGGGGAATGGTAAAAAAGTGCCACCCACGTGACAAGTGGCAAGTTGCAATGAATTAATTAGATATTAAATATTCAGTAAAAGAACCATGGATAATTCAGCTTTAGAAACTGATATTTACCCATGGTTTTCATTTTAAATTCCAGCTGTTTTCACACAGCTATAATTTAATTTATTCCAACTACTTTACTTCTTCTCTCCATTAAAACTACATCATGCCATATACCCTCACTGGTCTTAGCTATCTTTTCTCTTATTCCTATTTCTCTAAAACCGCACTTTTTATGCAGAGCTATGCTTGCACCATTTTTTCTTATAATCGAAGAATACAACGTCCAAAAGCCACTTTCCTCTGATAGTTTAATTAAATGTTCAAAGAGAGCTGTTCCTACACCTTGTCCTTTATATTTTTCTCCTATGTAAATACTAACCTCTACTACTCCTACATAGCAGCATCTACCTGAAGTTGGACTCAATGCTGCCCAACCTAATACATTATCCCCTGAACGTGCAACTAATCTGCATGAATTAATATGACCATTATTCCACTCTTCCCAAGTAGGTGCTTCCGTCTGAAATGTTGCTATCTTTGTCTTTATTCCTTCTAAATAAATACTCTTCACCTGTTCCCAATCAGATGACTTTATTTCTTCAATTTTATATTCCATGCACTATACCCCCCATCATTTTTTATCAAACTTAATTACAAATCCCATGCTTTATTTGACTCTTTACAATACGTCTCAGGTAAATCCCTTACTGCCTTTTCCAGTCCACTTCCCCCTAAGTCCTTTTAGAAAACTTTGTCTTACACCTTGAGCAAGTAATTGTAACCTTTCCCTTTCCCTTTGGCACGCGAAGTTTTAACTTACAGTTTGGGCATTTAAAAATGCGGTGGGTCTTCATGGATTTTATTTCATTAGATTTATTTCTAAATTTATAGGATATCTTATTCCACCACTGTAAAAATGCCATATTTTCTTTTCCTCGTTTTATAATATCGCGGGATAATATTCTAAATAAACATATTCCCCACAAAATGTAGCCAATAATCATTAACTCTCTAATGCCTGTAATAGAAACTATTAAAGAAATAGCCATATAGCCTACTATTAAAGCTATACATATATGATCCACACCATTTCTTCCAATCATGAAATTTCTTAACCACTTCATTTTTTTGCTCCTTCTAAAATCGCATTTTTATTTGAATTCCTCGTAAATTTTATCCACAGTTTCTTTATTAATTATTATACTATTCCACAATTCCTGTGCCTTTATCGCTTGCCCTATTAACATATATAAACCATTTACTCCTTGTACTCCTTGCTCTCTTGCATATTTTAACAATAAGGTTTCCTCTGGATTATAGATTAAATCAATAACAGAGCTAAACTTTGAAACGTCTTCCTTACTTAAAGGAGAGCTTTCTACATTAGGGTACATTCCTAGTGGAGTACAGTTAACTACTAGATCTTGATTATCTAGATACTTAATTTTATTATAATCAATAGCTTTAAATTCCTTAAACTTTTTCCTACATTGCTCTTCATCTCTGCTTGCAAAAGTAACTTCATTAACACCATTATCTAATAGGAATTGAAGCACAGCTTTGGAAGCCCCCCCTGAACCCAAAATAACTGCATTTTTTCCTCTTACCTTCACATTAAATTTATCCAGCATCATTCCAAAACCATAATAGTCTGTATTATATCCTATGGTTTCTCCATCTTTAAAGCATATTGTATTAATTGCCCCTATATTCTTGCCTTCTGGTGATACATCGTCTAAATATTTTACCACATCAACCTTGTAGGGAATGGTCACATTTACTCCCTTTAATTTTAGAGCTTTAAATCCTAAGATTACCTGTTGTAAGTCTAGTTTGTCTACTTCGAATAGATGGTAATACCCATCTATATTAAGTTCCTTAAATATTGACGAATGTATTTGCGGCGAAAAACTATGCCCAAGCTTTTCTCCCAATAATCCATATAATTTTTTCAAAATATTAGCCCCCTTTATTACAAAATAGTATATATGCAATGCCTATCTTTACTATTTTAATTTTTATTTGTTATTATAGCATAATTAAAGGAAATTGCGACGGTTTTAATGTTGAATCTTCCGTATGGGATTTGTATTTAAGAAGGCGTTCACTACGTAAAGAAGTGCTAATATTTATGAATTTAAAGCACCTAAACTTTTTAAACTCGCTGTCGCTCAGACAGTAAAAAGTTCTTTACGGTGCTTTGAATTCATAAATAAAGAGCTTCTAATTGCTTGTTCAAAGCCTCCTACAATGCAAATCTCATACTAAATTCAACATTAAAAATGTCTTTATGTATACTGCTGAAGGAAGAAATTTCGCTTTGGCGAAAGTTTCTTTAAATGGCCACTTATCAAAGGGCTGCTAAGCCCGCGGACCGATAGGTCGTAAAATATTAATCATTCTATTTTTGCTAAAAACCTTTTGTTATATTACCTTATCTTTAACTTGTGAATTAAATTTCCTCATTTATTTCGTATCAGCTCTTGTAACGTACGGACTGCCGCCCTAAAAGATCTTTGTGTACTAATTCCTAAAATATTTCAGAAATTCAGTTTGCTGAATTTCTTCCTTCAGCTGCTCACATGAAGAACTTTTTAATGCTCTAGAATCATAGAATTTTCATCGTAGAAGGCATTGAATGAGCCTTGGAACGGATTTATTTATAAATTTAAAATACCGTTAAGAGCCGCCTACTGTCTGAGCGACAGCGAGTTTAGGCAGCTTAGGGATTTTAAATTTATAAATATTAGCCGCTCTCGGGGAAATGAACGCCTTCCTAGATGAAAATTCTATACAACTCAGAGTATTAAAAATGCCGTAATATTTCTAGTTTTTGATTTGAATCACATTATTTTTAATGCCAATGATTTACAATCTAAACATAGAAGATATAAAAATAATTTATAAGGGGTGTTATTTATGAAAGCGTTTGTTGATAAAGATACCTGTATAGGATGCGGATTATGTGCTGGAATGTGCCCGGAAATCTTTGAAATGAAAGATGATGGGAAAGCAGAAGCATCAGAAGACGAAATTTGGGAAACACTAATAGAAAGTGCAAAGGATACTGAAACAAGCTGCCCAGTAAATGCAATAATAATTGAATAATATAAGCTTGCTTAAAGTAAAGTTTTTCATGGAAATTTATTTATGGAGGGATAATTATGAAAATAGAAAAAATATCAGATAAAATGGTATACTTAGATGAGACTATTACAAAGAGAGTTCTTTTTAATGAAGATATGGTTCTTAATTTTATTTTAAATCTAAAACCTGGCCAAGAAGTGCCTCCTCACAACCATGAAAATAGCGATCTTATTGTTCATGTGCTTGTAGGTGAAGGAGAAGTTACTGTAGAGGGAACTATGAGTAAGCTTACTGAAGGTGATGTTTTACATTGCGATGGAGCAGCAATGTTTGCTTTAAAAAATACAGGAGATAAAAACATGTCCTGCTTTGTTATTCTAACGCCAAACCCATCCACTATATATTCTAAAGAAATATAGAAAAAATACTAAGCATTTTTTAGCAGCCAGTTACTAGTAACCAGTGACCAATAAAATGTAGTTTTGCCTTATAAAACATCTACATTGGTTACTGGTTACTAGCATACTGATTATTATAAAATTAAATCATCCAACTCTCTCTTAGGTACATGGTGCACTGCATTTTCATCTCGCCAATATTTAATGTCTCCATTTTCATTCATAGATTCAATAACCACTTCTTCCTTTGGATAACCTAATGCTAATACAAGCATTATTTCATATCTCTCATCTAAATTAAGCGCCTCAGCTAATTTTTTCTTATTAATGTTTTTAATAAAACATCCTCCAAGACCTTTTTCAACAGCTCCAAGTAAAATACTTTGACCTGCTATTCCTTCGTCCTGTGGTAGAACAGCACCTAGAGACGTATCACTAACAACTACTAAATATGCACTTGGTCTTTCTCCCTCTTCTGGGCCGCCCCAATCTTTCAAATACCCTGCCCATCCTAAGCAATCATATATCTTATTATTTTTGTCCTTAGTATTTGATATAACATATTTTAATCCCTGTCTGTTAGCACCTGAAGGTGATAATCTAGCCAAATCTACAAGCTCTCTTAAAGTGTCTATTTCAATGATTCTATCCTCATAAAATCTTCTATAGGATCTATTTTTTAATATAAGTTCTTTAATCATTTTTTGCACCTCTCAATCTTATTTCCATTTTTAAGTATATGCTTGAATATTTCTAGCATATATCTATTTTATCTCACTTTGTGGATTACTCTTTTCTGCTGAAACTATATTAGAAACCTCATCATGATATGCAAATTTAACTCCTGCTAGATATATAAGTACTGCTATTATTATAAGATATAAACTTATATATGCTGCATTTAGCATACTTGCAGGTACTGAGCCATATAGTGTTAAAGTTCCGAAGAACATAAATATCACTCCTGCTATCCACTTTATGTATACCTCAGGAATATTCTTGCACATCCATGCTCCACCTATAATTCCTATACTATCTGCAACCATCATCCCAACAGTTGTTCCCATAAGTATATAAATTGGTTGTTGATATTGTGCTGAAATAGCCACAGTCATAAGCTGAGTCTTATCTCCCATTTCTGCTATAAAAAATGCTATAGCTACAGTAACGACTGGGCCAAATTTAGCCTTTTTCTCATTTTCATCATCAATCTTATCCCCTCTTAACGTCCAAAGACCAAAGATTAAAAATGATATTGCTGCAACAATTTTTACATTATTCATTGGAATAAAAGCACTTAGATAGCTTCCAACTGCTACAGCAAGAGCATGATTAAAAATAGTAGCAATAAAGACTCCTATAAGTACCTGCTTCGCCTTGTATTTACTTGCCATAGCCATCGCTAGGAGCTGAGTTTTATCACCCATTTCTGCCACAACTACAAATAATAATGCTTTGATAAATGCTGTCATTATTATAACCTCCTTTTTGAATTAAAATATAAAAAATTAAAGACCTTCAGCACAACGCTTATCTATGTGTTGAAAATCTTTTTTAACATAATCATTACGCTAAAAAAGACCTTCAACACAACGACAAATAAGCCATTGTGCTAAAAGTCTCACTTGACTAAAATAAGCCACGATAAAGCCAGACTCGAAAGCCAGTATGTTGACTTTATCACCCTAATACGGGCAGCTACTCCCTTTTAACATTAAAGTTATTTCTTTACTAATTTATTTTTATAGTATCACAAATAAAATAATTAATCAATATTAATAATTTTAGTCATTGCCTATTATTCTCTTACCACTTGCCACTTGCCACGTGGGTGGCACTTTATTTTACTTTATTTTATAAAAGTGTCGTCTACAAGCTGGTCAACATCTGTTGCTTGATCAAGTATTCCTTGTTTTTTCATAGCATCTAAAGTATTTTTAAAGTCTACCTTTGCCTTTTCTTTATCAGATACAAACTTATAATCTCCAATTAGTTTGCTATTTGCAACTTCATCTCCGCTGCTTACATATTTCTTATCAACGGCCATTTTTCCTGCATCTTCATGGTTGTGCTGCACCCATTCATTTGCTTCCTTCCAAGCATCATCAATTGCCTTTGCAATTTCTGGTTTATCCTTGGCAAGTTTTCCATTTACCCCTAAGAAGCAGCAGTAGCTATCCTGTGCTCCACTTTCACTATTGTTGTTTCCAAATATCTTTCTAGCCTTTCCTGAAGATACAGCCATAGCTCCATATGGATCCCAAGCTGCAAATGCATCAATATCTCCCTTGTCAAGAGCCTGTTGTAAGTTCGCCTGAGGATATACTCTCCACTCTACGTCAGTTTTTGCATCAATATTATATTTACCAAGTTCAAGAGTTAAAAGTACCTGAGGAACTCCCCCAATAGCATCTACACCTATCTTTTTACCCTTTAAATCTTTAACAGATTGTATTTTTGAGTCCTTTGATACAACTCCTTGTATACATCCTGTGTGTACTCCATTTGTAAGCTTAATATTAAGTCCCTGTTCTATTGCCTTAAACATTCCTGGAGAAATTTGAGCTCCATCTATTTTTCCTGAAGCAAGTCCTTCTTTAAGAGTTTCTGAATTTATATTTACAAGTTCTACATCTAAACCATATTTCTTAAAAGTACCATTTTCAACTGCTGCATATAGTGGTGCCTCACAAGTACCGTTATATGTTCCAAGTGTAACCTTTGTAAGTTCACCCTTTGTGTCCTTTGAAGCAGTTTCTTTTGATTTGCTTGAACATCCTGTGGCAAGCACCGCTGTAATTGATAATACGCTAATAATTCTTATAATACCTTTTTTCAAAATTGTTACCCCCCAAAATATTTATTTTGCATGATTTATATGAATATTTAAATCCGTTATAAGCTAATATGCCTTAATTTATCAGATATTTCATCTCAATCCTTTTTAGCAAAATTAAGCACTTCTAATATTTCATTTCTAAGCTCAGTAAATTCCTTACCATTTCTTCTTCTTGGTCTAGCCATACTAACATCTATAACCTTTTGAACTCGACCAGGGCGCGGGGACATTATTACTATCTTATCGCTAAGATAAATCGCCTCGTCCACATCATGAGTAACTAAAATCATTGTGCTTTTACGTTCTTTCCATATTCTTAAAATTTCATCCTGCATGTACATACGAGTGAAGGCATCTAGCGCTCCTAAAGGTTCATCTAAAAGCAATACCTTAGGATGATTTACCAGTGCTCTTGCAATAGCTACTCTCTGAGCCATTCCCCCTGATAATTGATGAGGATAAGACTTTTCAAAGCCCTTAAGTCCAACAAGGTCAATGTATTCTGTTACATCATTTTTTCTTTCCTTATATAATTTTCTAGCCACAAGCCCTGTAGCCACATTATCATGGACATTAAGCCATGGAAATAGTGTTGGGTCTTGAAATACTAATCCTCTTTCATAACTTGGACCATTAATTTCATCATTATCTAATAATGCACCTCCATCACTTGGCTTTTGAAGGCCTGCAATTATTCTAAGTAATGTTGACTTTCCACAGCCGCTTGGCCCTACAATTGATACAAATTCTCCAGCATTAAATTCTAAATTAACTTTATCTAAGGCTGTCATTTTATTACCTTCATGGTCTATAAACTCACAGCTCAAATTTTTCACTAATATTTTCCCTTCACTTCTTACCATTTTATAAGCCCCCTTTGCCATATCAGTATTCTATCTCTAACCTTGAATAATAGCGTTATAATTGTAGAGAATAATAAGGACATAACAACTAAGCTCGCATAAACCTTCTTATATTCTGCCCACCCTTGAGCCCAGTTAATATACCATCCAAGACCAGCTTTAACTCCCAGCATTTCTGCTACTATTAATGTAACAAAGGATGTTCCAAGTCCCATAAATAATCCTATAAATATATTTGGCAGAGCTGAAGGCAGTGCTACTTTAAATATTAAATACCACTTATTAGCACCAAGGGTTTCTGCTACTTCAAAATATGACTTTCTAACATTTGCAATTCCAGAGCTTGTCATAACCGTAACTGGAAACCACACTGTTAGCGCCAGTATAAATATACTTGCTGTAAAGCTTGTAGGAAAAACTGTCATTGCAATTGGAATCCATGCTGTTGCTGGTATTGGTCCAATTACCTTTTGCAGTGGAGAAAGCCAATAGTTTAATCTTTTGTTCCAACCTATCATTGTACCTGTTATAAGACCCAAAGCTGCCCCTGCAAAATAACCTAAGAACAGCATTCTAAGTGAATATAACGCACTCGTTAAAAGCATTTTCCAATCAGTTATCATAGCATCTACTACTTGCCCTGGTGCTGGAAAATATGGCAGTGGTAATATCCTTGTTTTAGCTGTTAAAACTTCCATTAGAGATAATATAAAAATTGCCACCGTAATTAATGGTGCCTTTTCCTTCAAATTATGTAAAAGCTTTTTATTTTTCAATGAAATAAGTACTAATAATAAAAAAATTATTGCAAATGTACAAATAAAAGGAATCCAGTAAACTGTTCTATATGCCTGTATTTTATTAGGTACAAATTTACTAATGAGTATTGCAATAGCCGAAGCTATTAATGGAAAAAAAATCTTAAAATTGAGCCTACTGTTCATTTCAACACCTCCAGATTGTTATAGTATTCATATACAAATACTAGGTTTAACTATTTATTAATACACCTCAATTTCATTGAGATGCGTTATTTCATGTTTTATATAATTTTATCATTTTACTTTAAATTAACGTCACGTTTGTAATTATTCCTATAGGTTTACTTAGTTTTACTATGTTAATTTTACATTTTTATTCATAATATGTCAACACATATAGTTAATTTTACCAAAGAAATACTTTTCAGAATGTTCATCCATATTTAATAATTTCTTAAATAATATATTAAATATGGAAATATAAAAATTTTACTAAAAGACTAATATTTTTTATAAATACTACTAATAATAAATTGGCAACCTTTTAATATATTTTTAAAATTAATAATCATTTAAGATCAAGTGATTCTTAGACTCAGGTGGAGTTTGCTTATGAAGAATACTTCTCTCCATCTGAGTCTTAGAAGAACTTATCCAGGGGCGTATCATCCGTTATGCAAAGCATAAGAACTCTAACTGACTGAAGTCAAAGAGTTCTAATATCTCCCACCTAAAGAAAAGCAGATATCCCAAATGTATGATTTGGTGATAGTCGCTTTCACAGAGTGTGATGGGAGTATTACGGATGGTTGCCATCGGATAAATGACGTTCTAAGGAGGTATTTAAGGTGACAGTTGGTTCAAAAGTGAAACAAACACTTGCTAATTTAAAAGGGATTGAAAGTACACTAAGAATTTATTCACTACAAAGTAGAAATGAAGAAGAAAAAAGTGTTTATAAAGAAGCATTAAAAGATGCTGAATCCGTAATTTACGACATGGAAAATAGAATTAAAACACTAGAATTTGAAGAGCCACAATATAAAGGTAATTAAGTGAGGGATATGTATGCAAGCTTGGTTTATAGTACTTTTAAGAACTGTAGTTTTATTTTTTGTAGCAATAGGTATAACTAAAATTATAGGAAATGAAAATTTATCGAAATCTTCTCCTTTTAAAGTGATAAGTTACATATTTGTATCTATAATAACGGTTTTGATTTCTCTAGGTTTAGTACCAAACATTGCTTTTGCATTTGTTGCCCTAGCAAGCTGGATTTTACTCTTGCTTGCACTAGATTATTTATCATTAAAAAGTAAAAAACTTCACGATTTCATAAATGGCAGAGAAACTGTTCTTATGAAAGATGGAAAGGTTCTTGAAAATAATTTAATGCAGGTAAAGTTTACAGGTGATGAACTTTTAAGGGAGCTTCGTTCAAAAAATGCCTTTAACTTAGCTGATGTAGAGTTTGCAGTTATGGAAACCACAGGAGATGTAAACGTCCTATTAAAATCTGATAAAAAACCCGTAACTCCTCACGACCTACATCAAAAGGTTAATCCCACTTCAGAGCCTGAAACTGTAATATTGGATGGAAATATCGTTGATGAAGGCTTAAAAAATATAGGGCTTAACAGGGAATGGTTAAAGGTTCAATTGTCAAGTTCTGGGGTATCACTAGATAATGTATTTATTGCTCAAGCTGATTCTTCTGGTGATTTGTATATAGATCTTTTTATGGATTCTATAGACGCACCTCAGGCTAAAGTTAAGGAATTGCTCTATGCAAGTATTGCTAAAGCTCAATCCGATTTACTTTCATTTTCTTTAGAGGTAAATAACCCAGAGGTTAAAAGGGCATACTTTAACAATGCAAATAGATTAAAAAAGGTCATGGATAAATTAGAGCCTTATCTTATGCGTTAGCTAAATTTTATTGGAAGGTGATTTTTGTGTCTAACAAAAAAAAGAAAGAATTAACTCCAACTCAGCAGGAATATCAAGACTTTGCAAAGGATAGAGAGCCAAAACGCCCTGTGTTTAAAAATTGTATAAGAGCCTTTTTAGTTGGAGGACTTATATGTGCTATAGGTCAAGTTTTACAATTCTTTTTTATAAAAAGCTTCAACTTTACGCCTGAAACTGCAGGCAATCCGACTTCTGCAGTGCTCATAATAGTTTCTATTATACTTACTGGCTTTGGAGTTTTTGACCATATTGCACAATGGGCTGGAGCTGGTACAGCTATTCCAATTACTGGATTTGCGAATACCATGGCATCAGCTGCTATTGAACACAGAACTGAGGGATACGTTTTAGGTGTTGGCGGAAATATGTTCAAACTCGCAGGTTCTGTTATTGTATTTGGAACATTTTCTGCCTTTGTAGTTGCAATAATAAAACTTACTCTTCAATGGTTGGGGGCGATGTAAATGCTTAAAGGCAATCAATCATGGATTTTCGAATCAAAACCTGTAATTATATCTTCTGCTGCTGTAGGCGGTCCTTTTGAAGCACAAGGAAATTTAGCCGAGGACTTTGATATACTCCATGAAGATACATGGGTTGGTCAAGATAGTTTTGAGAAAGCAGAAAAAACACTTTTACAAGAAGCTGCAGAAACTGCAATACACAAAGCCAATATGAAAAAAGAAGATATAACTTTTTTCTTGAGTGGTGACCTTATGAATCAAATAATTTCAAGCAGCTTTGCAGCTAGAAGCCTTGGTATACCCTATCTTGGAATATTTGGTGCCTGTTCAAGTGCTATAGAAGGTTTAGCTATAGGTTCACAGCTTATAAACAGTGGTGCTGCCAATTACATAATTGCCGCTGCATCAAGCCACAATGTAGCTGCAGAAAAGCTCTTTAGATATCCTACAGAATATGGAGCACAAAAACCTCCAACTGCTCAATGGACTGTAACTGGCGCTGGAGCAGGCCTGGTTGCTTCAAAGGGCGAAGGGCCCAAGATAACTTCAGCTACCATTGGTCATGTGGTTGATATGGGAATTACAGATCCATATAATATGGGAGCTGCTATGGCCCCTGCCGCAGTAGATACAATTGAAGCACATTTTAGAGATTTAAACATAGATCCAACTTACTATGATTTAATTGCAACAGGAGACTTAGGAAGAGTTGGTCATCAAATATGTGCCGATTTGCTAACTAAGCATGGATTAATAATCCCTAAAAAGACTTTTACTGATTGTGGACTATTAATTTATAAAGAAGATCAGCCAGTATTTGCTGGAGCTAGTGGATGTGCTTGCTCAGCAACCGTATTACATGGCCATTTATTAAACCGCATGAAAAAGGGAGAGCTTAAAAGGATATTAATCATTGGTACTGGGGCGCTTCTATCTCCTTTGTCCTATCAACAAAAGGAAAGTATCCCTTGCATAGCTCATGCAGTATCTATAGAAATGTAAAAGAGGTGCAAACATATGGAGAAAATTTTCTGGGCATTTATTGTAGGTGGTGGAATATGTGTTTTAGGACAAATAATGATGGATGTATTTAAACTAACTCCTGCTCATACAACAAGTACAATGGTAGTTGTGGGAGCTATACTTGGAGGTCTTGGCTGGTATGACCCTCTAATAAAGTTTGCAGGAGCTGGAGCCTCTACCCCAATAATGAGTTTTGGAAATGCATTAGTCAAAGGTGCTTTGACTGAAGCAGAGAAAACTGGATTTATTGGTGTACTTACGGGAATTTTTGAAATAACCAGTGCAGGAATTTCCGCTGCTATAATATTTGCATTTTTAGCATCACTTATATTCAAACCAAAGGGATAAAATTGGTAACCAGTGATTAGATTCTAGTAGCATACTAATTACTATTGAAAGGAGGTGATTTATATGACAGTAGGAACTCAAATGCAACAAGCTATTGCTGGTATTCAAAGCGCTTCAGCAACTATGAAAACTTTTGCTTTAGAAACTGAAGATACTCAAGCTAAAAAAGATTATCAAAATATTGCTCAAGACCTTGATAATGCACTTCAAACATTACAGCAGAGAAATCAATATATACAACAACAAGAACCTCAATACAAACAGCAGTAAAATTATTAATTTACAACTAAGTAGGGCATTTTAGTTTTAACTAAGATGTCTTTCTTAATTACTGTGAATTACTGTGAATTACTCTACATTACGAAGGGTGGTAATATATATGGGAAATGCTCTAGTGGAAGGATTGTCCAAGCTAACTACTTCTTCCATGGAAATTAATTCAGATATTTTAATTTTAGAATTTACTGTTGTAAATGCCTTTTTAGTTGGTACTCCTAAGGATAAGTCCTCTAAATGGGTACTTGTTGATGCCGGCCTTGAAAATTCAGCAGATTTTATTTTAGAATCCGCTGAAAAGCGTTTTGGAAAGGATAGCCGTCCTGAAGCAATTATACTTACTCATGGACACTTTGATCATGTAGGCTCAATAATAAAGCTTATTAATATGTGGAATGTGCCTGTTTATATTCATGAACTGGAACTTCCCTATGTAACAGGCAGAAAAGATTATCCCTTAGCAGATCCAACCGTTGGTGGAGGAATGGTTGCAGAATTATCACCTACTTTTCCTCACACAAGTATTGATTTAAAAGATCATGTAAAAGCTCTTCCATCTGATGGTACCGTTCCTGGCATGCCAAATTGGAAATGGATACATACTCCTGGCCATACTGAAGGTCATATATCATTATTTAGAGAAAAAGATGGAGTGCTTATAGTTGGTGATGCCTTTACCACAGTAAAACAAGAGTCTCTTATATCTGTAATAACTCAAAAAGAAGAAATAAGCGGTCCTCCAAAATATCTCACTACAAATTGGGATTCTGCTGAAAAATCCGTAAAAGTACTAAAAGATCTAAATCCTTTGTTAGCCCTTCCAAGCCATGGTCAGCCTATGGAGGGTAAAGAACTTTCAAAACACCTATCCTTACTTGTTCATGAATTTGAAGAAATTGCTATACCAGAACAAGGAAAGTTTTTAAAAGAATAGTGTTTATTTAGTTAAATTTCAGCTTACTGCATAGCCCCTAAAATATTATTACATATAAAAAATCTAGTTTTAAATAAACTAGATTTTTGTATTAACTACAAGCTAACGCTTGGCAAATGTTATATCAAGTGATTCTTAGGTTCAGGTAGAGTTTGCTTATAAGGAATACCTTTTCTCCATCCGAACCTTAGAAGAACTTATCCAGTAGTTAGCTATAGTTATCCGTTAGAGACTAGCGATTTGGGCCTATATAAAATCAGTGATACCAAGAACCCTCCAATTAATCCCCCAATATGTCCAAAGTTATCTACATTAGCCATAGAAAAACCTATAATTAAATTTACAACTATAACAGACATAATGTTATTTACAAATCCTCTTCCAACTTTGTCTTGAGATCTAACTGCAAATACTAAGGATGCTCCTAAAAGCCCAAATATAGCACCAGATGCACCTACAGAAATACTGTTAGAAAAAATATAGCTTAAATAAGATGAAGTAATTGCTGAAACAAAATATATAATAATATATTTAACTTTTCCAAATACCTTCTCAACAAGTGGTCCTAGTGCAGTTAAAGCATACATATTAAAGCCTATATGCATTAATCCTCCATGTAAGAAAGCTGCTGTAATGAGCCTATAATACTGGCCTCTATCTATTAAGAGATTAACCTTTGCTCCTAAAAACACTAAAACTCTTGTATTGCTGTCTATTATATTTCCTGATAGAAATGCAGTGATTAAGTACATAAGCACATTTAATCCTACAAAGATATATGTAAGTATGGGTTTTTCTTCTTTTATTTTCTTTTCATCTTGTATGATGTTTCCCCTATTTAAATAATAAGAAATTGTCTGTAATACTTCTTCCTCATCACCTGTATAAAAGGCAATAGTATTACTTTGTAAATCTACGGCTATATAATTGTCTCCATTTAATGAATTGCTATTAGCTTCGTCCATTACCTTCCTAGCTGCTACCTCTCCATCTATTAGATATATCCTAGTAATTTTCACAAATGATTCATTGGTATTTTTGCTGAAGTTATATTTAACCCAATTGTCATCAGATACACCATAGTCTTCTCTACAAAACACTATCCCCTTTAGCTGGCCCTCTTCATTTTCCCTTAAAAGCCCCCAAGGTGATGCAATTCCTCCGCTTTCACTTTGAAGCTCTATTAAAGTATATCCAAAATGTTTTGTTAAGGCCTCTACAATATATGTTGTAAATTCATTCATTAAACATTCCCCTTTATATAATTATCAGTTTATAACTACGAATCTTAAGTTTCCAGCTCTCAATTAGAACTATTATAGCATAGCAGTGAATTAGTCACCATATAATAGTCATTTTTCCACACTTCTTATTTAATTGATTTTTATTTCCAATTCAGTATGCCCATGAACTTAAAATTTTATTGATGTTTTATTATCTAATTTTTTATATTGTTACTTAAAATATTACCTTAATACATACATAGTTTAAATTAAAATTTTATGAATAAAGTTTTAATTTTTATAGCATAATAACATGGTAATCCGTTCCATAAAATAATTATTTTTGCTTCATATAATCTTTATATTTAGTTATTAAAATAAATTATATACCTTTTTGGTATACTTTATATTTATTAGGAGGTTTCATCAATGAAAAAACTAAAATATTTAAAATTCATTACTCTATCAACACTGCTTACTTTATCACTAACAGCTTGTGGCAGCACAGTTAAAGAAACTAAGGAGCAAACTCCAAATAATGATCAAAAACAATCACAGGTAGAAAAAAAATTATCTCCTGTTGTTTACACTGCTAACGAAGGTGGAACTGTATCAAAAATAGATGGCAGCACCTATGAAGTACTTAGTACAATTAAAAATGAAGGCTCTCCTCATAATGTTCAAATTTCTCCAGATGGAAGAGTTGTAGCCTTTACTTCTGCGGTTAAAATGGAAGAAGGTAAAACAGAGCATGGGACTATGAGTATGAAGGGTTCTGCATTATTTTATGATGTAGAAACTGACAAATTAATAAAAAAAGTTGAAGTGGGCGTACATCCAGCTCATATAGTATTTACTGAAGATGGTAAGTATGTATTGGTTACAAATAATGATGATAATAACGTATCTATAATAGATACTAAGGATTATAAATTAGTGAAAAACGTTTCAACTGGAAAAGGCCCTCATGGCTTTAGAATATCAGCAGACAGCAAGTATGCTTATATTGCTAACATGGCCGAAGATACAGTTAGCGTTATAGATATTGTAAATGCCAAGGAACTTAAAAAGATTAAAGTTGGAAAAAATCCAGTAACTACTGGCATAACTAGAGATGGTTCGATTTTAGCTGTTACTTTAAATGCTGAAGATTCTGTAGCCATTGTAAATTTAGATACTGATAAAGTGGATAAAGTAGCTGTGGGCGATGGTCCTGCACAGCTTTATATTGATCCTAATGATAAAATTGCCTTTGTTGCAAATCAAGGTACTGAAGGGAAGCCTTCAAATACTGTATCTAAAGTGGATTTAGAACAGAAGAAAGTAATTGCTACCATTGAAGTTGGTAAAGGTGCTCATGGAATCGTTACTAGTGCAGATAATAAATACATACTTGTAACAAATATGTATGAAGATACAGTTAGCGTAATTGATATAAATAAAGATGATGTAACTAAAACAATAAAAGTTGGTGCTGAACCAAACGGAATTAGTGTGAGATAATAAAAATTACTAGCCCCTATACCTAATTACCGCGCTAAAGTAACAATACAGCGCAGTTATTAAAGATTAGAGGCTAGTAACCTATTAATTTGCAACCTATAACTTTCTAATAGTTGATAGTTAATACTTTCCTAGCTTATATTTCCTGTGTCCTAAATCAGATTTAAATAACAACTTCAACAACCAAACTAGGATTTTTTAGCAAATCTATTTCATAAAAAGGTATTGGAGAATTCTGCTCTACGTCATAAAACATTCTAATTACAGGTCTATCTGGAAATCCCCTATTTTGTCTTATAACATATCCTTCCTCGCCATTAGAAATTCTTACTCTACATCCTAAAGGATATATAGCAAAAGTATCTTTAAACTTTTGAACAACGTTCATATCAAAACTTGTTCCTGCACCTGAAAGTATAAGTTCATATGCATCATTTGGACTGAACTTTCTTCTATAGCATCTATCATTACTTATAGCATCGTACACATCGCAAATGCAAATTATCTTAGCTGACTTAGAAATTCCATTACCTGAAAGTCCATATGGATACCCTTTCCCATCCACTCTTTCATGGTGCTGCTCTACCATATTTACTATAGAATCTGGAATACTTATATTTTTCTTTAGAATTTCAGCTCCATATACAGGGTGCTTCTTTATTTCTTTGAATTCCTCATCTGTAAGCTTTCCTTCTTTATTTAATATCTTATTAGGAATCTTAGTTTTTCCTATGTCATGTAAAATTGCACCTATTCCTAAATCTTTTAAGCTTGCCTCATTAAATCCTGAGTTAAGCCCTAAAAAAGAAGTCATAATGCAAGTATCTAATGAATGTACGTATGTATAATTATCAAAGGTTTTTATATCATTTAGACTTTTATTTACATCGCCTAAGTCTATAATATATTCGACTAGATTTTCAACAACATTTAAACATTCTTTTAATTCTTTCTTATTTACGTTATTTACATTATTTATAAGACTTCCCATGGTTTTCATGGTAATTTGCTTAAGTTCTGATAAATGTTCATCTTCTACTTGTACATCATCTAATCTTTCATCTTCCACATAAATATAAAATACCCCTAATTCTCTAAGCTTCGTTATATATGAGTCAGTGAGCTTCATACCTGCACGTAAAAGAATTTTTCCATCACTTGATAAAATACTTTTACCTAAAACCTCTTGCTCTTTAACTCTGTTAATAAACTCCAGTCTCATAGCAATACTCCTTAATTTTCCTCATATTTTATGCTATCTCAAGTAAATAATACCACAAGTGTCAAATAAATAGAATACTTTCCTAACCATTTTATTGAATTTTCAGCAAAATTCAATAAATAGCTCAGCAGTTTTAAGTAAAACTTATAGTTTAACTCAAAAATTGAAAAAATCTTATATTCTTTCATATTGTTTTCCAATATTTAATTATAATCTTGATTAATATATAATATATTTATAGTAAAAAGCTTAAAGGTGATGTTATTGAGAAATAAAAAAGTTTTAAAGTTTGTAATTTTATTATCGGTGGTTTCAATTTTTTCTATAGTATTACGTACTCGAATTATTAGCTACAAATCTCAAGAAATTAACTATGCAGTGGAGTATAACCTTACCCATGGAATGTTTAATCGCTATAAACTTTACAGTGTGAACAATCTTGAAATGTCTTATTCTGATGGAAACATTGCAGTAGTCAGAGTTGAAGGTGTCGAAAAAAACAAATCTCATCGAAAAGCACTTTATAATGTATTTCTTGAAAGAACCTCTAGAGGAGTATGGAAAGTAAAAAAACTATATCCTATAATAGAATAATACTAAAAAACCGCTAGTATCTACAATTTTAGAAACTAGCGGTTTTCATATCATTTATGCTTTTTTATATTGCAGTCCTTACAAACACCTTGAAATTTCAAATCCAAATGTGCATCTTCAGTTAAAGTAAACCCAGTTTTATTTCTTATAAGCTGCTCTACTTGCTGCATGGGACAATCTATTTCTACTTCCTTGTGGCATACAGCACACTCTAAAATATGCTTATGTTCTTCATGATTAATTACATAATTATACCTTCCATCACCTAGATCAAACTTGTTTATTATTCCTTTGTTTGTAAAAAGTTCAAGGTTTCTATATATTGTAGAAAGGTCTAAAGACTCTCCTCTATTTTTAAGCTGTTCATTTATCTCGTCCACAGAGAGAGCATTTTCACTATTACTTAAAATACTAATTAGGATTAGCCTTCCTTGAGTTATCTTTATTTTATGCTCTTTTAAAATTTTTTCCATAATTATTTCACTGCTTTCAATTTAATCATAAAATCCTTTATTAATTTTATCATTAAATAATACAATTTTCAATGATGTTAAAAGTAAAGTCTCCCCTCTATTCTTCTTTCGTAAGCAGTCCATGTATTAGGTTCTAAATCCTTTGTAATTATATCTAACTTATTGAAAATTGCATCCGTATAATCAGCTAAATGTACTACATAAGCCTCCTGTGTGTTTGGTGATTTTGGAGAACCATATTCCTGCTTTCCATGATGCTGAATTATGCAAGCTTTCATCCTGGTTTTAAAATCCTCACTGTAGCATTTAGGATCTGCATTAAAAGCCTCTTCAAGCATGGATACCCCAATTACAATATGACCTTCCATATCACCTCTTAAAGTATACGAAAAAGGCCCATCATAATATAGTTCTTCTGTTTTTCCTATATCGTGAAGCTTTGCTGCTAAAATTGCAATTTCCTTATTTCTAATATCATACCTATGGGCAAACACCCTAGCAAGATACATAACATTTAAAGTATGCTCTGCTAATCCACCTAAGTAATTATGATGTTGACTTACTCCGCCTATTCCCCTTTTAAACTTATCTAAAAACTTCTCATTCTTAAAGAAATAATCATCTAAAGCTTTGGTTTCTCTGCTTAAAAATTCCTCTTTAGATATATCCTCTATATCCTTCATAATATCCTCTATAGGACGCTGAACTTTGGGAATATAATCATAAATATCATAGGAGTCTACTCTATTTGCGCTTTGTACATCAAAAAAATTTCCTTGAGTACCTTTAATATTTAATACATCCCCTACCTTTAGCTTTTGCTTAACATCAAGCAAGGTAACTTTCATATCCCCTGTAATATCTCCTACATATGCGGTGATGCTTGTTTCTCCTTTGCTGACTATCTTCTTTATCATAAATGTTGATTCTATAGTTTTTCCTGGAGCTATATCCTTTATAAAAACACTTTTCATATGTATCACATCCTTCTTTTTTAGTAACATTATCGTGGTTGCCGGTAGTCAGTATGGATGTTTTGCAAGACAAAAACTAAATTTACTGGTTACTGACTACTGGCTACTGATTTTACTTTTTAATTTCCTATTCTTATTATGGACAAATGTGTTTTTTATTATTAGTTAATATAATAGCACTTATTTTTTAACCTGCAAATGAACTTTAAAGCAAATTAAATATATTTGCAATTTGTATTAACACAGTTGTGTCTGTATTCGTCATTATTGCATTTATTAAAGCATCCTTTTGATTTTGGCCAAGCCCACTATATATTCCCTTTACCACTGCAGCATCATTACTATAATTATAGGATGGATTAGCTATAAGCTTATTTAATGTCTGTATCATAAGTGATATTATTTTATTTCCTTCTTCAGACCCTGTATTATTTAGAGCTCCTGAAAGTTGGCCTCTTGCCTTCGTAAGAAGGTTTATTTTTTCTTGCTGTTCCTTTTGTTCCTGCTCTGCCTTATCATTTTCAATTGTTTTATCTATATCACTTGCTATATCTTCTGCTTGTTTTTTACCCTCTGTACTTTTAATATTTTTTGAAATATCTTTTAACCCATTTGATATTTCATTTAATATATTTTGCGATGGGTTTTTAATTCCTTGTTGAAGCCTGTTTAAAAGCTCTTCAATTTGCTTTTTCTCTTCACTGCTTAAAGCCTTTTTTCTCAAATCATTAAGTTTATTTTTTAAAGCTTCCAGCTGATTTTTTATCTCATTATTATTAAATAACTTTGATGGATCAAATTTATCTATTTTAAGAGTTAATATGCTATTATCTAGCACCACAGAACTTATGTCTACAGGTACTATATCTTTATTTATATATATCTTCTCATTTCTTACCTCTAATCCATGAGCTTTATTACTCTTAACTCCATTTAAAATCACAGCCTTAGGAATCGGAAATTTGCCCACCTTGAAATTTGTAGGATTATATATTATATTATCTTCATCATACTCTATGCTCCCAGTACTCCAAACTACTACACTTACCCCTTTATATACTCCAGGTATTCCCACGGTTAATTTATCATCATTAAATTTAAATTGAGGAGTTTTTATTATAATGTTTCCTATTTCCTCTGGGGACTTATATACTGCTGCAAGAAGTGAATTTACCTCTTTTTCAGTAAATGCCGCTGTTCCTCCTGTTTTTTCTGCAACTATAATTCTATCTAATGCCTTAAAAGAAGGTTCTTCTAAAGTATATCCTGACTTATTAAAGGCTAGGCTCATAGATACTCCTACTGCTAAAATTAATATTAAAACAATTGAAAAAATAACTTTTATTGTGCGTCTCATTAGTATCACCTCTGTAAATATATTTTCACTTTATTAATACGATACTTCTTATCATATAATGCTACCAATTAAATAATTTTGTATAAAACTAAGGATTATTCTTTATCAAATGTCATCTCGTGAATGTAAACTCCTAAAAATATATCCAGCCCCAAAGCCAACTAGTGAGGATATAATTTGAGCCTTAACCTTCCCTTTGCTATTATGTCTTATAATACAAGTATCAGGATTTATAACTACCTTTTCAATATACTTTGGTTCATCCTTGGTTTGCAGACGAAACCAATAACAATATCCAGACCAAATAAACCAGCTGATATACCAAATAATATAAGAATAAAATATATTGTATCTGGGCCCATAACTTATCAAATTGGTATACCTCTCTGCAAAAAATTCAAATACTATTAAAATAGTAGTCCACTTCAGTGCCTTAATAGCCTTTTCCTTTAACCCCTTTGGTGAATATCCAAGCCATAATAAAGCTAAAACGGGTATTAAGAAAAAGTTAAATGCTACTGAAATAATAGGCATATTTATTATTCGTGCTGGATAAGTCCATAAATTAAGAGTCTTTGCCGTCCAGGCCCAAGTTCCTGAATACACTATTACAAAATACTTCATATATATATACTTCTTAAATTTACTTCTTTTCAATCCATATACAATTATTGAAACTATAATTATAGCATATTGAGCTATTATTTCTATCATTTTAAAAACCTCACTAATTCATAATTGTATATATTATTTGTTACTTATACATATTTAATTCTCAAGTAATTTATACTATTTTAGTCCAAATTCAACAAGCAAACTTAACCTACTGCTCATATCTCCCATTTTATTTATATTTTTAAAATTGACATATATATTTTTATATGGTAGTTTTATATTGTAGTAATACTTCAGTACATTAATTTATAATTTATATACATTGTTTGCAATACCACGTACATTAACCATAATTTTTATATGCATTGTTAAGGAGGTTGTTGTTATTGAGAAATGAATGGACAGGATTTAATGAGGGATTATGGACAGGCGAAATAAATGTTAGAAACTTTATTCAAAAAAATTATTCTTCATATATTGGCGATCATAGCTTTTTAGCTAAGCCAACAGATAGAACAAAAGCTCTTTGGTCAAAGGTTGAAAAACTATTAATAGAAGAAATCGAAAAAGGACTATTAGATGTAGACACAAAAACCGTAGCTGGAATAAATAATTTTGCTCCTGGATACATTGATAAGGAAAATGAGCTTATTGTAGGTCTTCAAACTGATGCCCCGCTTAAGAGAATGGTTAACCCTTTTGGTGGAATAAGAATGGCCGAACAATCTTTAAATGAATACGGTTATGAAGTTGACCCTGAAATGCATAAGACATTTACACAATATAGAAGAACTCACAATCAAGGAGTTTTTGATGCTTATACAGATGAAATTAAAAAAGCTCGTAGCGCAGGACTTTTAACTGGACTTCCTGATGCTTACGGCAGAGGACGTATCATAGGTGATTTCAGAAGAATAGCTCTTTATGGAATAGATTTCTTGATTGAACAAAAGAAAATTGACTTATCCAAAATTAAGGGGCCACTAGTTGAGGAAACAATAAGACTTAGAGAAGAAGTAAGCGAACAAATTAAGGCACTAGAAGAAATGAAAAATATGGCCATGTCCTATGGCATTGATATATCTAGTCCTGCTAAAGATGCTAAGGAAGCAATTCAATTTTTATACTTTGGATATCTTGCAGGAGTAAAAGAAAATAACGGTGCAGCCATGTCCATTGGAAGAAACACTACATTTATAGATATATATATTGAGAGAGATTTAAAAAATGGACTATTAACTGAAATTGAGGCTCAAGAGCTTATAGATCAGTTTGTATTAAAGCTTAGACTTGTAAGACACTTAAGAACTCCTGAATATAATCAGATATTTGCAGGAGATCCAAACTGGGTAACAGAATCCATAGGCGGAATGGGACTAAACGGAAAGACTTTAGTTACAAAAACTGCCTTTAGATTTATAAATACTCTTACAAATTTAAGCCCAGCACCAGAACCAAATATCACAGTTTTATGGTCAGAAAAACTTCCTGAAGGATTTAAAAAATATTGTGCAAAGATGTCCATAGAAACAGACTCACTTCAATATGAAAATGACGATATTATGCGTCCTTTATATGGAGATGATTATGCTATAGCTTGCTGCGTATCTGCTATGCAGGTTGGAAAACAAATGCAGTTCTTTGGAGCAAGATGTAACTTAGCAAAATCCTTACTTTATGCTATAAATGGCGGTGTAGATGAAAAGAAAGGCATAGTAGTTGTACCTGGAATTTCTAAGATAGAAGATGAAATATTAGATTATGAAAAAGTTAAAGAAAACTACTTTAAAGTATTAGAATATGTGGCAACTATTTATATAGATGCTTTAAATATAATTCACTTTATGCATGATAAATATGCCTACGAAGCAGGACTTATGGCACTTCACGATACAGTAGTTCATAAATTTTTAGCCTGTGGTGTAGCTGGATTATCCGTTGCAGCAGATTCATTAAGTGCTATAAAACATGCTAAAGTTAAACCTATAAGAAAAGATGGTATAGCTGTAGATTTTGAAACAGAAGGAACTTTCCCTAAATACGGAAATGACGATGATAGAGTTGATGACATTGCTGTAGAAATAGTTAAGAGATTTATAAAGGAACTTAGAAAAAATCCTACTTATAGAAATGCAGAACATACATTATCTGCTCTTACTATAACTTCAAATGTTATGTATGGTAAAAAAACTGGTTCAACCCCAGATGGAAGAAAAGCAGGTGAAGCTTTTGCTCCTGGCGCAAACCCTATGCATGGACGAGATGTAAATGGAGCCCTTGCATCACTTAACTCTGTAGCAAAGATACCTTATAGAGATGTTTGCCAAGATGGTGTATCAAATACCTTCTCTATAGTTCCTGATGCATTAGGAAAAGAAGAAAATTCAAGAATTGATAATTTAGTTTCCATACTTGATGGATATTTTGCACAAGGATCTCATCATTTAAATGTAAATGTGCTTAATCGTGAAACTCTAATTGATGCTATGGAAAATCCTCATAATTACCCTACTCTTACTATAAGAGTGTCTGGTTATGCAGTAAACTTTGTAAAACTTTCAAAGGAGCATCAGCTAGAAGTTATTAAGAGAACTTTCCACGAAAGAGTGTAATACGGATTTTTAAGGATAACTTTCGCTTTGGCGAAAGCTCCTCTAAATTTATGTAATTAGTGATTGGAGATTGAGATACAGGAGATGAGAGTTCAATATGATAAAAGGATATATTCACTCCACTGAAACTATGGGTTTAGTGGATGGACCAGGCATTAGAACTGTAGTGTTTTTTCAGGGCTGTGCGCTTAGATGTTCCTATTGTCATAATCCTGACACATGGAGCTTTGAAGGCGGACAGGAAATATCCCCTGATGAGCTATTAAAGAAGGTTCTTCGCTTTAGGCCCTACTTTGAAAAATCCGGTGGCGGCGTTACATGTTCTGGCGGAGAACCCCTAATGCAGCCAAAGTTTTTACTGGAATTTTTAAAGCTTTGCAAGGAAAATAATATTCATACAACCCTTGATACTTCAGGAGTTGGTCTAGGAAACTATGACGAAATACTTAAATATGTGGATCTTGTTCTTTTAGATGTGAAACATTATGCTAGGGACGGTTATGAACAAATCACTAAGCATAGCATGGACAAATTTGATGAATTTGTTGAAAGCGTTATTAAATCAAATGTGCCTATTTGGATTAGGCATGTAGTGGTTCCCGGAATTACCGATAGTCAGGAACACATACTTGAGCTTAAAAAGTTTATATCTAAGTTCAAGAACATACAAAAGGTAGAACTTCTACCCTACCACACTTTGGGAGTAAATAAATATGAAAAGCTTGGGATTCCGTACAGGCTGAACGGCATTGAGGCAATGGAAAAAGATAACTGCAAGCAGTTAGAAAAATGGTTAAAATAGATTTTACCCCAGGGGTCATTCCATAAAATAGAATGACCCCTGGGGTGCTTTTATTATATTCCATTGTTTTGAGTTTTAGAAAATCGTCTTTTAAATGTGCCCTTAATTTTTTGCCAAAAACACCAAGTGATTGTTCCAAAAATCGCTCCTGAAAAATCTAACAGCACGTCCCCTACTTCAGAGGTTCTGCCTTTCACAAAGCTTTGATGAAACTCATCTAATACCGCATAAAATAAAGCTATAAATAAAACATATATTATAACATTTTTATTTCTTATACCAAACTGCCAAAATGCATTTGCAATTAATATAGCAAGCACTATATATTCCAGTGCATGTGCACCTCTTCTTACAAGGTAATTTTCAAATTTAAGCTTCTTATCATTTGCTGTACTATTAGACTTTTTTACAGTGTTTGAATTTGAATTATTATTTTTACTAGATACATTATTATTGTCTTTAGGCACTTGAGTATCATTGTTCTTATTTATAATATTGTTATTTTTATCTCTGGAGCTATCTGCTTTCTTATCTTCCTTGTAAGCCTTAAAACTTTCCACACTCTTAGGTTTTTTTACAGTGTTCTTCATCTCTATATAATATTTTTTTATACTCTTTAAAAATTCCTCACTTCTAGCATTTGACTCCAATCCATTTTGAGATGAATTGTAAAATATAAATCCCATCCATGCTAGGCATAATATTATAGATATAACTTTCTTCAAACTTTTACCTCCACTTTCTTCAGGGGCTAGGCCCCTGGATTACATTCCCAGGGGTCTAGCCCCTTTTATTCAATTATATCACACTTTCAACAAATGCCTTGTTTCTCACCTTCATTTTCATTGTTATCTATGATTATTGACATATAGTGAAATTTTAAATCGGTAACCCGAAGCTCGGTACCTGGCAAAAGTCACCATAACCCTATCCCCAAAACGATATTTCTGTTATAATACTATTGTTTATTACAGGGCTTTGCCCTCTTAAAGGAGCGCATTATGGATAAAACACTTAAAGATTATTATTTTAATATATTTTTAAACCTAATTAGAGCTACCTACATGAATTTAGAAAAGGATTGGGAAAGTCTCGCAGTGGAATCTGGTCTAACCCATGCCCAAATGCATGCTCTTTGGATATTACATCTTGATGATGGTTTAACTTTAGAAGAACTTGGAAATATCGCCCTTTGGAATAAATCCACCACCTCTGCCCTCATAAGCAGATTAGAAAAGAAAGGTTATATAGAAAAGCAAAAGTTTTTAAATAACAGCAGAACTATTAAAATTTTTATAACTGAAACAGGTAAAGAAGCTTTAGAAAAAAGTGTAGGAACTAAGTCTGCTTTTCAATTTATGGGGCTTTTTGAGCACTTTGAACATGATGAAATTGAGTCCTTTCTAAAAACCCTGCAAAAAATTTCTGACATGGTTGGGACCTGGGATTTAACGGACTTCCAGAAATTTTTAGAACTTTCCTCAGAAAAACTGTTAAAAAAATAACATATTCCTCTTGATTTTTTTATTTATCTCTATATAATATTACATATAGAGATAAAATTCGTCAGCAAATGTTATTAATTTACACTATATTTCTTGTAAATTTAATACCATTTTACTAAATCTAACATATCAAATTAGCTGTTTATTTTTTTATAAATAAAATTCGTTAACGAATCCCACTGTTTTAATGCTGCTCATAAAAAAACATTAAAATTGCCATACTATCATAAAAATTAGGAGGTATTTATTATGTCAAAACTTTTTACACCTATTAAAATTGGTAACCTAGAGTTAAAAAACAGATTTATGCTTGCTCCTATGGAAAATGGTTTAGCAGACCTTGGAGGAGAAGTTAACCAAAGAATAATTGATTTCTTTGTTGAAAGAGCTAAAAATGAAGTTGCTATCATAATCTCAGGATCTGTTGGAATCTCCCCTGAAGGCCGAGGACTTCCTACTCAATTAAGCATATACGATGACAAATTTATTCCAGGACTCAAGAGAATGACTGATGCAGTACATGAAGCTGGTGCTAAAATAGGAGCTCAAATATATCACGCTGGTAGACAAGCTAGTGAAGCTGTAACTGGAATCCAGCCAATAGCCCCTAGCGCTATTCCATGTGCCATACTTGGAAATAACCCTCGTGAAATGACTAAGGAAGATATTATAGAAATAAAAGAAAAGTTTAAAAAGGCTG
The DNA here is from genome assembly GCF_016908015.1 of Clostridium pascui. Classification (GTDB taxonomy): domain Bacteria; phylum Bacillota; class Clostridia; order Clostridiales; family Clostridiaceae; genus Clostridium_AK; species Clostridium_AK pascui. The sequence goes on along the minus strand of NZ_JAFBDB010000002.1, from coordinate 305,967 downwards.
CAGAAAGATCCATAGAAGCTGGCTTTGATTTAATAGAAGTTCACTTTGCTCATGGATACTTACTTCACAGCTTCTTATCCCCTCACAGCAATAAGAGAGATGATGAATACGGCGGCTCTTTAGAAAACAGAATGCGTTTTCCTATGGAAGTTTTAAAAGAAATTGTAGAAGTTTCTAAGGGAGAAGTACCTGTAATCATAAGAATAAGTGCTGATGAGTATTTAGAAGACGGCTTAAAATTTGAGGAAGTAAAAACAATATGTAAGAAAGCTGTAAATGCTGGTATTGATGCTATAAGCTTAACTGCTGGAAGCTATGATGCTGTGGAATACACAATTCAGCCAATGTTTATTAATCAAGGATTTTTAATCCCATTTGGTGAGCAGCTTAAAAAAGAAGTTAATGTTCCAGTTATAGTAGCTGGAAGACTTAACAGCGCGGAGCTAATTGAAAGCATAGTTGAAGAAGATAAAGCTGACATGGTTGCCATAGGTAGAGGACTTATTGCAGATGAAGAACTTGTAGTTAAAATGAAAAATAAAGATTATGAAGACATACGTTACTGCGTTGCTTGTAATCAGGGATGTATCGATAAAGTATTTTTAGGTCAAGGCATAAACTGCTTGGTTAATGCTCGTGCTGGATACGATAGAGAAAGAAAGATTGAAAAAGCATCTAAAGTTAAAAATGTCGTAATTATTGGTGCAGGCCCTGCTGGACTTGAAGCTGCTAGAGTATCAAGACTTAGAGGTCACAATGTAACAATTGTCAATAAACAAAATAAGGTTGGCGGTAAGATGGAAACCCTATCTACTCCACCTGAAAAAGATACATTCCTATTCTTTAGAGATTACTTATACAATCAATATGTAAGACTTGGAATTAAATTTGTACAGCAAGATGTTAAATCCCATGAGGATATAAAAGAATTAAACCCAGATGCAGTAATTATAGCAACTGGTGCTTCACAAACTGTTCCTCCAATAAAGGGAATCGAATCTAAAAGTGTACTTCTTGCTGAAGATGTACTAAATGGAGATGTTAAGGTTGGCTCCACCGTTGCAATCATAGGCGGAGGACTTGTAGGAACTGAAACAGCAAAATATCTTGCTGCTCAAGGCATTAAAGTTCACATTATAGAAATGATGGATGCCATCGCAAAGGATATCGGTGCTACCTTTGTAGGACACTTATTTGAAGTTTTAAATAAACATGGTGTTGAGCAGCACGTTAATGCTAAAGTAAAAGAAATAACTGAAAGCGGAGTTATTCTTGAAGATGGCGAAATCAAAGCTGACAATGTAATTATTGCCGCTGGATATAAGCCTAATGATGAAATTGCTGGGGACATTAAAAATAACTTCAAAGAAATATATACTATAGGTGATGCAAAGAAAGCTAGAAGAATAATGGATGCTGTGGAAGAAGGATTTACAGCAGCCTGTGAAATATAAATTTACTAAGGGGCCAGACCCCTGGGAATAAACCCCAGGGGTCTGGCCCCTTTTCACATCAACTTGCCACTTGCCACGTGGGTGGCACTTTTTATTTTCATAAGCATACCTGCAAAAATCCCACCTGAAGTATCAATTAAAACATCTTTAAACTTTCCTTCTCTTCCTGGAATGAAAATTTGATGAAACTCATCTGAGCAGGCATATAAAAATGTTATTACCAAAGATATAATTAAGCTTTGTTTCAAGGAAGATGTGTCTTGTAAAGCATTAAATAACAATGCATATAATATAAAGTACTCCGTAAAGTGGCCAGCTTTTCTAATTATAAAATTAGCAAGTTCTCCAAAATAACTGTTTAAATCTATACCTAAGGCATTTATGATTTTTAATACAAACCCGCTTTTTTCATCCGACACTGCCGCAGGGTCGTTTGAAAATGAAAATATGACTATCATCCAAGCTAGTACCATTATCCACTTAAAATATGTTTTATTCCATTTCATAATAAAATTTCCCCATCCTTTATTTTACTTACTCCAATCTTGTATAATACCAATATAAGTATATCATAATCTGATATTAGGCTACATTCCCAATTAAAAATTTTCTGTATTTTACAATAAATAAAAGCTTCATCAAGCCTTACTAAACAAGAACTACTGAAATGTTAATTAAAGATTATCACCTTTAATTAATATGAATATGATATAATAATATTACTAGATAACGATGTGTACAAGCGTATAGAACACATTGTTTAATAAATATTATAATACTAATTATTAGAATAAAATTTTATTATGGAAAGGTGGTATTCTGATGAAAATAAAGAACCTTATGAATAAACCTGCAGTATCTTTTACTGAAGAGGATTTAGTTGTAAATGCTCTTAGCAAAATGGACCAGCATAAAATAAACGGAGCCCCTGTAATTAATAAGGATAATGAAGTAGTTGGAATGATTGTAAAAGCAGATATTTATAGATTTTTGACAAGTGATGGTCATACAGAAGAATATCCCTTAAACCTTGTTATGAGTAAAAACGTTATTACTGCAAATCCAGAAGAGGATATAAAAGACGTTGCATTAAGATTAAGGCAAAATAATATTATTGCTTTACCGATTACTGAAAATAATAAGTTGATAGGTTTTATTTCTATAGAAGATATACTAGATTATTTAATAAGTTAGCTTATTTTGGGGCCAGACCCCTGGAATTAAACTCCAGGGGTCTGGCCCCTAATTTGCTACTTGAACCTTTGTTACTGTTTCCTTTCTTAACTTTTTACCCTCTTCATCCTTTACTTTGTCACTTACTACAAGGTAATAATCCCCCTGCTGCAGTTCATCCTTCAAACTTAGAGTTACTTTCTCCCCATGTGCCACTTCTATATTTGCTGATATGCGCTGTCCAGTGTCTCCATTGATTAATTCAATAGTTTCACCATTTGCAGTTTTAGGATCCACTTCTCTGTTAAATGTTATGGTAAATGTTTTATCTTTACTATTTTTAGCTAAGCTTTTTAAAACTTTACTATTAGGATAAAGAAGGCGTGTCTTATCTTCTAATTTTTCATCTAAACCTTCATCAACGAAACTTGTCCATCCATTTCCCTTACCTAAAAACAAGTTATCAGTATCTGTATTATCCATAAGATATTTATAAGCTTCCCAATTTTCATCTTTTCTAGCTTCATTCATATTTATATAAAAACTTTGATTATTAATTAAAACCTTTATATAACCTTGCTTATTATCTAAGGACTCTATATTCTTACTATCATCTGCTTCACTTAAAAGCAAATCTGATAAATATAGAGAATCAATGCTATTATCATCCACCTGAAAATCTGGACTTACTCCTACATGATTAATAGTATTTTTATATGGAGATAAAAATTCATAGGTAGTAAGTTTGAGAAAGCTTCCATTACTTAAAGGAAATACACCTTGAGCAACTCCCTTTCCATAAGTAGTTTTCCCAATAAAAATAGCTTTTTTATAATCCTTTACCGCTGCTGATAAAAGTTCAGAAGCACTGGCACTATACTGATTAATTAAAAATATCACTGGTTTTTCTATTATCCTGTCATGTTTATAAGCTTTAAAACTTACTGAAGCACCTGTCCTATTTTTTATTACCATAAGAGAATTGTCTCCTATAAAATATCCTCCAATTTCTCTAGCTGCCTCTACATATCCACCTGAATTATATCTTAAATCCACTACATATGACTCTACATTAGCCTCTTCCAGTTTTTCTAGGTTTTGTCTAAATTCATCTGGGGTGTTTTCTCCAAATGAATTAATTTCTATGTATCCTATATGATTATTTAAAACTTCACCCTCTACTGTAGGAAGAGATATTTGCTTTCTTATTACGTCCGCTTCTAAGATGCCTGTATCTCTTTGTATAACAAGATGTACACTAGTTCCTTCTTCTCCCTTTATGTAGCTTATAGCCTGTTCTGAAGATAAGCCCTTTAGAGTGACATTATCTGCTTTTATAATAATGTCTCCTGCCTTTAATCCTGCTTCTTCAGCTGGAGAAGTATTAAAAACACTAGTTATCTTTATGCCCTCTTCATCCGTAAGCACCTGTATACCAATACCCGTAAACTTATTATCTATACTGCTGGTGAAACTTTCATATTCTTCTTTAGTAAAATAGCTAGAATAAGGGTCGTTAAGCTTTTTCACCATATCTTGTACAGAACCAGAATTTAAAACCTCATTAGAAACATCATTCAAATAATAACTTTGAATTATGTTTTTAGCTTCTGATAAAACACTTCCTTCTGCTGCATTGACATATGAATAATTAAAACTGCTTATAAGTATTACTAAAGATGCAATAATTCCTATGGTTTTAGTTTTTGTCTTTTTCATGTTAAACAACTTCATAAAGTTTTCCCCCGTATATCATATATCTAACGATATTAAAATGTATTCTGTTGATATTATTATATCAAATCATTTAAAATATAAATACATTTTTTTCTAGGGACCAGACTCCTGGGTAAAACCCCAGGGGTCTTCCCCCCATTCAGGTTACTCACAAATTATATTTTAAATCATATAATAAATTGAACCTTATTTAAAAGGAGCTGCGAGTTATGAGTAACTACACTAATGCCAATTGCCCTGGACAATGTCAAAATGGATCTAGCTGTCCTTGCTATAATATGATGAACTTTCCTCAACAATACTATGGATGTTATCCATATTGTAATTGTCCAAGGCCATCTATATATAAACCATCTTTAGAATATACTGTTTCGGTGCCCATAAACTTAGCCAAGTCCCTAGAAGGAAAATACTTTGTAGGTTATGCTGATAATCTTTCCTTTGGTATGGGTACAAGTGCTTGGGCTAGATTATATAATCCAATTAATTCAGGAGTAAACTTGCATGTAACTGTTTGGACTGTAAGCGATGTATCTGAGTCTCCATTTAGAGCTCAAATTTGGTTTAACGCAGAACCGCCTGGAACACCTCAGATATCATCCTTGGTAACTCCTTCTAACCAAGCGCTTTGTCCACTTCCTGAGCCTAGAGTAAAACTTCAATATGCAAATAATGTGGAGGGAGATCCTACTGGAGGAATTAAAGCTTTCGTAAGAAGGGGTCAGCCAGAAACTACCTTAGTAGATGATGAACAGGGAAAATTTATTTTCCCACCCGGCGGATCATTCCTCATTTTCTTATCTAATCCAGAAATGCCTCAGCTACAGGCTTCCGGTAGGATTGCTTTTGGATGGTGGGAAGAACCCATATGTTATTAGTGTAAAATTATTATGAGTAAATAAGAAACTGCCCTTACTTTTAATGATAAGGGCAGTTTTTATTAAACTAGAAATTATCTAGGATCTTCATTATTACAGAAGTATTGGAATCAGGCTTTGTCTGAAGATAATAGCCTGATCTTACGTAACATTAAACATTACCATTGTTAGTTTAAAGGCTTGTTTACTTTTGGAGCTGTTTCTTCTGTAGGTGCTGACTGTGGTTCTGACATAATCTCCAGTATCTTCTGTTCTGCCTGTTCCTGAGTTAATACCTTGTCCTTATCTGGCTTTTTCATAATAAAAATCAACTCCTTTAAAAGTTTTGTGGTTTTAGAAAAAAACTTTAAAGCATATAATATTAGAGACCATAATGACTTCTATTAGCATTATGGTCTCTAACTAAAATTGCCTTAATCTATATTATATCACAATTAAACAAAATTTGCTGAAAATACACTTATTTTTCACTTACATTTTATCCCAAGGGCCAGACCCCTGGTTAAATACCCCAGGGGTCTGGCCCCCAACTACAAAACTTTTCCGTCCTTTATTTCAATTATTCTATCTGCTTTTTTAGCTATTCTCTCATCATGAGTTATTATAACAAAGGTGGTCTTAAAGTTTTTATTTACATCCCTAAATATGTTGTATATGTCCTCTGCTGAATTAGAATCTAAATTTCCTGTAGGCTCATCTGCCAGTATAATTTTAGGATTATTCATAAGTGCTCTTGCAATAGCAACTCTTTGCTGCTGCCCGCCGGATAAATCGTAAACCTTTTTCTTCTTAATATCTGAAAGCCCAACTAAATCTAAAAGCATCTCTGCCCTATGACGAGTTTTTCTGCTATGAAAAATTTTACTTATAGTGTGAGGCATAAGTACATTTTCTAGAGCATTAAACTCTGGCAGCAGATAATGAAATTGAAATACAAAACCTATTGTTTTGTTCTTAAGTGATGCTAAAGCTCCTCTTCCCATTTTATCAATTCTTTTATTTTCGATATAAACCTCTCCGCTTGTAGGTTTGTCTAATGTTCCCATTATATTTAAAAGAGTAGTTTTGCCGCTGCCTGAAGCCCCTATTATGGAGTTAAAGGAACCTTCCTCAATGGACATATTTACATTATGTAATACTTCCGTTTTTACTCTTTTTCCATAAGTTTTATTTATGTTTTTAAGTTCTATAATACTACCCATTTTTAATTACCTCCATTGCACTTAATCTAAGAGACTTTAATGCTGGAAATATTGCAGCTAAGATTGAAGCTCCTACAGAAATTAAAGAAGAAAGAATTATAAACCTATTATTAATAATTATGTTCACAATTGGCTTTCCATCAGAGGCAACTATGTATCTATTAAAACCTTTTATATATATTAATGTAAATAAAATCCCTAAAGCTGTTCCTATTACCCCTAAAATAAAAGCCTCTAGTAAAAATATAAGACCTGCTGGCCCATCCTTTATTCCCATGGCCTTTAAAATACCAATTTGTTTATATTTTTGTACTACACTTATATTAAGTATGCTCATGATGCTAAGTACCGCTGCAAGCAGCACAAAAAACTGAATTATAATTGAACAAATCCTTTGCCCAACTATAGCACTAGCTACAAACTTATTTTGTTCCTTCCAGTTTTCAACTTTTAAATCTCTGCCTTTAAGATGATTTTGTATATCACTTCCAATGTAATCTGCATTATAAGCATCTTTAACTGAAATCTCCATAGAAGTAATCTTATCTCCAAGTCCAGATAAACCCTGAGCAGTATTTAAGTCAGTTATAATCCATGCACTATTCAGCTTTACCGCCCCTAAATCATAAAAGCCTGATACAGTAAGCTGACTTTTCATTCCCTGAAAACTTGTTACATCTATTTTATCTCCTATATTTACATTTAATTTATTCCTTAATTCCTTTCCAATAACGGCTTGTCCAGGTTTATTAATCATCTTCCCTTCATAAACCTTATTTTTCATATCATAAAGTGTATTAATATCCTCAGGAAGTAAGCCCCTGACTTGCACATTTTTCTTCTTATCCCCTAGACTTACAAAGGTATAATAGTCAGCTACTGGTGCTACCGTATCTATCTCGGCATTCACAGACCTTATTTTTTCTTTTATATCCTTCCAAGCTTCTATATCTTCTTTAGTTGATGATGTGATACTAATATGTACAAAGCTTCCTACAACCTTGCTTAAAAGGCTTTTTTCAAGTCCCTGGCTTATAAGTCCTATAAAAATCTGTACAGATACCGCTATGGCAATACCAATAGCTATAATACAAGTTTGTATCTTGCTGCTTCTTAGAAATCTTACGGCTATTTTTAAAGATGTTAACATAACTAATCCCCCATTAAGTTATAATTGTTATATCAATAACTTAAGTATACCATAACTTTTCCAAATGCACTGTCGTATAATACCTACTCACATGATAACAAATGCCACTGTGATTTATGTAATGCTTTTCATATTTATTTTCTCTTTAAACTATATAAATTACAAAAAAATAAAACTCAGCAAAATCTCTCTCTTCTTTGCTGAGCTGTTTCATCATTACTTAAATTTTACCCCAAGGGTCTGACCCATATATTAAATAATGTTTTTCTCTTTTTAGGTTCATAATCTTCTGAATAATAGTTATAGTATCTAGCCCCATAATATCCTTTATTACTTGTATCTACCTTATTTAATACTACACCTAGTATCTTAGCCCCTACTTTATCTAAAAGCTGTTTTGCCTTTATAGCTGCACCTCTATCCGTCTGACCTGATGCTATAACAAGTACGCATCCATCTACATATGTAGATAAAAGCTGAGCATCTGTTACCGCAACTATAGGCGGAGTATCTATTATAATTGAGTCATATTTCTCCTTCAACCCTTGTAAAAACCCTTTCATTTTTTCTGAGGATAAAATTTCTGCTGGATTTGGAGGCCTGGTTCCTGAAGGAAGCATTTCTAAATTCTCTATTTCTGTTTTATAAACTGCATCCTTAAATTCTACCTCATCTGCCAGTATATTTGACAATCCACATTCGTTAGATAATTCAAATATCTTATGGAGTCTTGGCTTTCTTTGATCACAATCTATAAGTATAGTTTTATTTCCCGTTTGAGCCATTACAATTGCTAAATTACAAGCAGTTGTAGATTTTCCTTCACTAGGACCTGAACTTGTAATAACTAAAGATTTTATTTCTTTATCAAAGGATGAAAATTTTATGTTAGTTCTAAGTGTTCTATATGCTTCTGAGATAGGATTCATGGGGTTCTTTATGGAAATTAAGTATGATTCTTTCATTATTCTCACTCCAATTACACTATAATAATTATTTTTATAAAAGAAAAATACGAGCTTACACTTCTACTTGTTTTGATATCATTGTTCTTTCTGACAGGATAGTTGTGTTCTTATTTACCTCTGGCAGCTGTGGTATTATTCCTATGCCAGGTAATCCTAGATATCTTTTTACATCATCCTCAGTTTTTATAGTCTTGTCCATATATTCTAATACAAATGTAAGAGCTATAGATATCATAATCCCTAAGAAGAAACCTATAACTAAGTTAAGAGTCCTTTTAGGACTTATTGGACTTTTAGGAACACTAGCTCTATCTAATACTTCAATGGTTCCTCCTGCTGGGAAAACTGTCTTTGCTTCCTCCATAAAAGCTGAAGTTACTGCATCTATTACCGCTGCAGCCTCTTTAGAATTCTTATTTTCTGATTTTATCTCAAGTACTTGAGTATCTTGCTGAGGCATAACACTTATCATAGATAAAATTTCTTTTGGTGTATATTTAAGTTTTAATTTAACTGATGCATTTTCCGCCACCCTTTCAGATTCTGCAATTACAGCATAGGTTTTTAATAGCTTTTGGTACATTGTCACATCGCTATTTTCTAGTTTTCCTTCAGCTAATTTTGCTTTACCAACTATTATGCTTGTTCTAGCCTCGTATACAGGCTTTATTATGAAAAAACTTACTATTGCAGATATCAGTGTGCAGGCTATTGTTATAGCCAATATTAGTTTGATTTTTTTTCTGAGTATCATTAAAATTTCTCGAAGATCTAAGGTTATTTCTTTTTCCACAAAGCTTCTCCCCCTTTTGTTAAGCTTAATTTTATATATTTATTCACCTCTTAGTGACTGCACAAAAATTTAATATCCAAATATTTCCTAAAATCATTATACAACAGATTTTATCCACATTTCCACTAACTTTAGTAAATAATTCAAGGTATTTTTTTCTATAATTTCTTTTTAAATTACATTTAAATATCCCTATTAATAGGCGACTTAAAGTGCAATAAAATACAAAAAACTCGATAATTATGAATGATTATTCTTCATAATTGTCGAGTTTAATAAATGTGGTAATTTCACCCCTGAGATACTACTCTCGGAGGCTGATAACTACAACTCTATTTCAGTTTTTTCTCTGTCCACCACGTAAGCACCGCTCTTGCTGACTAAATCGCCATCTTTAGTTTCAAATACATTTTGAGCAACTATAGTGTCCATAAGAGTATTTGCTTCTGCAGGAGTTACTGCATCCTTTATATTATTCACAGTGATGCTTGTCTTCTTTCCTCCAACGTTCACAAAGGATAAAACTAAACTCTTAGCCATAAATCATTCCTCCCTTTTAATTAGCCAAGCACGCTATCTTCTTCTTTTTTAACATATAAAAGTCCATTTTTAAGTACTGGTGCCATTGCCTGTGCCACAGAATTTAAAGCATCATCAGTTGCAGTAGTCTTGATTTTGGAGAATCTTTGACTTCCAATAACGTCTTTCCCCTCATCATCAGTTCCCACCACATATTCAAGAATTAAAGACTTTTTAACCATGTCAGCTGTAACAGCCATACTATCAACTCCTTTCACTTGCATGATTTATAAGAATCTATCATTTCGTTATAAATCAGCACATCTCAATTCATTTGAGATGTTTCACTATTTAATATGCAGAAAAAAGGATAGTGAGAAAAAATTTCAAAGCAATTTTTGTTAGGATTAATGGATTAGTCACTGGCACCTAGTCACTTATTGCTCAAAAGCTTCTCTAAGCTTTTGAAGTATCTTCTTCATCTTATACCTTCCTTGGTTATAAGTAATGCCTTTTAGTTGTGTGTAATCCTTTAAGGTCTTGCCATCAAAATATACCCACTTTATCATATCCTGTTCTTCTTTATTTAATGACTTAATTCCTTTTTTAAGCTCTTTATATGTCTCCTTCTTTGAATACTCCTCCTCTAGGCTAAAATCATCTTCTATCCCATCTTGGAGAGTAAGCCCCGGTCCAGTTTCAAATTCCATACTGTACTCAGCATTATGACGGGATTCTTTTCTTATAAGATAGTAAAAGTTTCTTTTAATTGATGCCAAGGCATAGTACTCAAAGTTTTTATTTAAAGGCCTGTACATATTTATAGCTTTTATGAGGCTTATATATCCTATTTGGATTAAATCTTCTATGTCACACCCCTTTACATAGGTATAACGGGCTTGTCTTATTATATAAGGCTTAAAATATATAATTAAATCCTCTAAAGATTTATTATCTCCACCTTGAGCTTTAAGAGCTAATTCTTCTAAATATATAGAGCTTTCCTTCTTAAACTCATTCATACTCAAAAGGTTCTCCTTTCAATAATAATGCTAGTGGATATTAAGATTAAGCAGATATATACTTAAATACCTCTGCCATAAGCTCAGCCTCATCTTTATGTTCTTTCCCCCACACATACATTTGCTCCTTTGCTTGTCTTTGAAATCTTTCAATTCTTTTTAAAGCTGTATGATATCTTAATCCTCTCTCCCTTGCATAGGCTTCAACAGTAATATCTTGATTTTTTAAAATAAACTTCAGCACATCTTTACTTTGATCACTTAACTTATCTTCAATAGTACTAATTAAAGGACTATATACAAGTTCATCTTCTACAGTATGAAGCACTACTTGACTGGATTCTTCAGCAAGCATATCAAGGTACCCATCTTCTCCATAGGTCTCTCTTAAATATTTATCTTCCTTCCTCATTTTTCTCCTTCTCTCTCTTTTTCTAAACGTGTTTATAAAAGAGTTTTTCATGGTTTTTATAATATAATACTGATTTACTTTCTTATTTTCCTTTTCAATTTTTTTATGCAGCTTAAAAAGAGCCATAATTGCTTGTGAAATAAGCTCGTCTAAGTCCTGCCAAGAAAAATATTTGCTATTGCAGCATCCTTTAGCATATGAAATTATACATCTTTCAACATCATCCCAGTGCTCTGATGTTTCTTCCCCAAATACATCCTGCATTTCATCTAATAATCTTTTAGCTTCATAATCTGTCATCTTATAACACTCCCCCCATATAATACTTATATTTACACATTAGGATAATTTATCCCTGTATATTATATAAAACAAATAAGTTCCTCCAAAAAAGACAGGAAAATAAAAAAAGTTTTTTACTTTGCTGTCTTTTTTGAGCAAGCTGATTTGTTTATGTATAGAGAGAGGATTTCTTTTGGGGGCAGACCCATGGGGTTAAATCCCAGGGGTCTGGTTCAAAAGAAAAAAGGAGGAAAACATAATGGATAAAAAATGTGTTGTTATTGATGTAAATCTAGCAGTAGTACTTGGAGTGTCTGAAAGTATAATCCTTCAGCAAATGAGCTATTGGCTTGAAAAATCTACTCATATCATAGAAGGAAGACCCTGGATATTTAACAGCTATGCAAATTGGCAAAAACAGCTTCCTTTCTTTTGTGAAAGCACCATAAGAAGACTTATAAAAAAACTTGAAGACATGGGAATAATCCTATCTTCAAATTTTAACAAATGTAAGATGGATAAAACCAAGTGGTACAGCATAGATTATGATGCCTTAAATAAGCTTCAAGAAAAAGATGATAACTTAATCTATGCTAATAAAGAACAAATGGATGAAGCCACTCACCAGGGGAACTACTCAAACTTAGCAGTGGATGAGATTAATTTAACTAAAGCAATACCAGAGATTACTCCAGAGACTAACCTCAAGGATGTTGTAGTGGTAGAAAACGGTGCCAGACCCCTGGAAGGAAAAGTAAGCTTTGAATATATAATTAACTTTTTCAGCTCAAACCTGCACCTGCCAACTCCCTATGAGCGTGAAAAGCTAAGGCTTTTGTATGAGGATTTAAACGGCGGAGATTTAATTATAAAAGCCATGGAAATTGCTGTGGAAAACAGGGTTAGAACCTTTAGATATATAGAGTCCATTTTATACAACTGGACGGATCTTGGTTTGCATACCATAAGTGAGGTGCAGGAGTATATGCAAAGCTATAAAGAAGCTTTGAAAATCCAAAGGGATCATCTGGAAAATAAAGGTTCTACCTCCGAGGTAGCAAAGGAAAGAAAGGATGATAGTCATGGAACAAAGAAATGCTCAAACTGGGGAAACAGACAACATCCAAGCTATAATAAAAAGACTCAAAGAGAGGTCCAAGGAAAATACGCAGGATTTAGACCTGATGAACCAGAGTTCCCAGAGTTTACAGATGAGGACTTCGCAGAATTTTTATGATATTTGTCCTATATGCAGAGGGGTTGGCTTTATTGTAAAAAGTGATGCCAGATATCAAGATATTATCACTCCCTGCAGCTGCACCATGAAAAGTAATATTAAGTCCAAGTGGAAGCTTGCAGGGCTAAATGTGGATAGCTCACAGCTTAATTTAAAAAACTATAAAATATATAATGCTGTAAGCAGAAAATGTAAAATGGCAGCTTTAAACTATCTTAAGAGTTTTGACGAAATAAAACACAAAAAAAATAACAGCATAGCCTTTCTTGGACAAGTTGGAAGTGGAAAAACTCACCTGTGCACGGCTATAGCTCTTAATTTAATGGACAAGGGAGTAAAGGGGATTTATATGCCCTATAGGGATGTTATAACTAAAATTAAACAAAACATGCTGGATGGAGAATGCTATAGCTTAATTCTTGGAAAATACAAAACCTCAGAACTTATAGTAATAGATGATTTATTTAAAGGCAAAATCACCGAATCAGACATAAACATTATGTTTGAAATAATAAATTACAGGTATTTAAATACCCTTCCCATGATAATTTCCAGCGAATGCACCATGGAAAAGCTTCTAGAACTTGACGAGGCAGTAGGAAGCCGAATACTTGAAATGTGCAGGGGCAACACCATAGAAATACTAGGGAAGGAAAATAACTATAGGGTTAATGGAGAAAATAGAGGGTAAAATAAAAAATCCAGTAGAGAAACCTTGCTCTACTGAAAAAATAATATATATTCAATATAATTTATAATCCCAATTTTTTTAAAGTTTGAGGCCCTGCTATGCCATCTGCAGTTAATTGGTTTGCCTTTTGAAATTTCATGATGGCTTCCTTTGTCTTGGCTCCCATAATTCCATCAGGAGTTCCACAATTATAACCAAGGCTATTTAATTTAGTTTGAATTTTTTGTACTTGTCCGTAATTACTTATTGTGCTAGAACTGCTAGAACTGTTTGTAGGTTTAGTCTTAAATGCCTGTGGTATTTCACCGCTATAATTTACTGTACACCCAGCATAAGGGCCACTATGATAGTGGTAAGTTCCCACTTTATATCCCCATCCAGATGTTCTCACATAATGTCCACCATTAGAATCAGTTCTGCCTGGATGTGCAAAAGAAGTACTACTAAAAAGTAATGCTATTAATAGCGATAAGAATAAACTTTTTAACTTTTTCATTATATCTCCCCCTTTATATATTAATTTCTATATTCTTAAACATTTTCCTTCTTTTATTTACAATTTATAACTATAAAAATAAAAACCCAACAGAATATTTCTTTATTCTGCTGGGTCTGATATTCTCACTTTACTTTAACTAGTTGTCCTTAGTTTTGTTTAGTTGCGGCTGCTTCCTTAGAAGCTGCGGCAGAGATTTTAATTTCCTCTGATTTAATTGTGTTTAATAAGTATTCCATGAAAGGTTCTCTTAAATCTTCTCTTTTTAAAGCCATTTCTACCGTTGCCTGTAGATAACCTAATTTATCACCCACATCATGTCTTCTGCCCTCAAACTCATAGGCATAAATGGCTTGCTGAGCTAATAGTGTTTTTAGTGCATCCGTTAGCTGAATTTCTCCACCCTTGCCTGGCTTTGTATTTTGAAGTATATCAAATACTTCTGGCATAAGTATATATCTTCCAAGGATTGCTATGTTTGATGGAGATTCTTCTATGCTTGGTTTTTCTACTAAATCCTTAACCTTGCAAACTCTGCCTTCTATCTTTAAATCTTTAACAATTCCATACTTAGAAACTTCACTTTGTGCCACGCGCTGAACTCCAAGTACTGAAGTTTTATATTCACTAAAACAATCTATAAGCTGCTTTAAGCAAGGAGTTTCATTATCTACCACATCATCTCCAAGCATTACAGCAAAGGGCTCATTACCTACAAAGCTCTTAGCACAGCTTATAGCATGTCCAAGTCCTCTAGGTTCCTTTTGTCTAATGAAATGTATATTTGCTAAATTACTTATATCTCGTACAACCTTAAGTAAGTCTTGTTTATTCTTTTGCTCAAGTTCTAATTCTAGTTCCACCGATTTATCAAAATGATTTTCTATAGAAATTTTACTTCTGCCAGTAATTATAAGTATTTCTTCTATCCCCGACTCCACGGCTTCCTCTATAATATATTGAATAGTAGGCTTGTCTACTATCGGAAGCATTTCCTTTGGCTGAGCTTTAGTTGCAGGTAAGAATCTTGTTCCAAGACCTGCCGCTGGAATGACTGCTTTTCTAATTTTCATTTATAACTCCCCCTCATAAGCCCTGTAAACAAATGCTAATCTTTGATAAATTTTTTATAAAGATTCTGCCCTATAGCACTTTCCTTATAAAAATCTTATATATTAAATTTCTAATAATTTCTTTACTACAACCAATAACCCTATCTTCTTTAATATTGTTCGTACCACAGCTTTTAATTTTTTCTTTATTCTCACTAATATATTATCCGAACAGTATTTTTGTACTAATTTATCAAAAGATAATTGATTTATTTCTTTAAAAAAGTTTTCTCGTTTTGGATTATACTTAACAGATTTTATTGCTGACGAGTTATAGAATATAGCTTCATTTATATCAGTCTCCTTATATAAAATCTTATCTTTTATATTTTCTAACATGTATTGTCCAATAATACTGTTAACAAAAATAAGTGATGTCCCTTTATCATCATCCATATCCGGTAATACATTTTGAATTCCCCAAAAATCTGCAAGAGTGATATCACTTTGTCTATGTAACGTTTTAAAATCACATTTATAACATGATGGGCGTAAACAAATATTTTTTAAAAATGCTTTCATAAATAAATCCTTATCAAAAGTCTGTAGATACTCTATAGCATTATTGAATGAGACTGATACTGAGTATCGCTTCCAACCTTTATCCTTAGATCTAAAAATAATTTTGCGTATTGTTGACTCATTCCAATTCTGTTGATAAGAAATATATTTCTCCCAAACTTTTGGTGATGGTACTCCATGACAAATAATATCTATACAAAATAAATTACCATAGTCTTTCTGCAAATAAGATTTCAATCCACCAATCTGACACGGCGTTCCTGTAAATAGCACCTTTGTACCTTCGTCTAAAAATTCTTTAGCCTGCTTATATGTATCTCCTATTTTACTTTGAACATATTTAGAACCACGAAATCTTTCTAATCCTTCTTTTGTCTCCACATAGCTGTGAACTACTGAGAAACTTTTATCAAAGACTGCTCCAAAAACGACACCACCATTATTAATTATATGTTCCGCAAATAGCGTAAAAATACCACCTGATGAACTTTCTAACCTAACAGTTTCATTCTTATTATAACAAGCATAAGCTCTAGGATTATTTTGAACTACTGTTTTATTTATAATAGGGCAAACTTTTACGCACACGCCACATTTTATACACTTATTATAATCTACAGAAGGATACCAAAAACCTTCACTATCACTTTTCATAGTAATACAACTTTTAGGGCAGATATTTGAACAAGCATGACATCCCATACAATCTTTCTTATCATTAATTGTAATCATAATTCTCTCCCTCTATGCTAAAATCCCAATAGTTTATTAGTTTTATTATTCATAACATTTTCCTGTGTTTAACTTTACTTTTTTGATTAATTTTGATATTGGCTTACCTACTAAATCCTTCTCATATTGATTCATTCCTATGAACCACATAGAAATAGAGAATACAACTACGTAAATAATTCCACACATTAAGAGCACTAAAATATGATTCATGTCTACAAATAAAACCATTATAATACCTACTATTACTGGTAATAGCAAGGCTGGAATGAAACTCAATATTTTACTCCAGAAATATCTCATATCAAGCTCAACTTTTTTATGATAATATACATTCATAATTATTCCATTTCCTATTATTAAGGAAATTGCTGTACCTAATGCTGCTCCTACTCCACCGTACGATTTAGTAAGTGGAATACTTAAAAACATATTTCCAATTGCAATAAATAAATAGATCCAAGAACGAAATTTATGCATATTCTTAGCTTTCTGGATTTCAATACCTAAATTTTGAATTAAAGGAATTGTAACCGGAATAATAAGAAGCAATGCTATTGAGTATGCTTCACTATAATCACTTCCCGCCCACATATTAATAAAAGGTTGTCCAAAGAATATTAGCACTGAACAAATCAAAGAAAGTAAGATAAACTGCACCCTACCTACACGTGTAAATAAGTTGGTTAGCTCCCTATTATCATTACTTGCTACTACCATTCTATTAACTCTTGGTATAAACACATTTGAAATAGCAGTTGATAATGATAAATAGTAAGTATTTAACTGCGATGCTAAACCATACACAGCCACAGCCACAGTACCTCTAAACCTACCTAATACAAATTTATCTACACTCCAGTTAATTTGATCTATAATCATATTTAAAAATATATATGATGAGAAAATTATTATTTCTTTCATTAAATAAAAATTAAACTTATTAAATATAAAGTTCATCTTTAACTTTCTAAGACAAAATACTGTATTACTTATTTCTATTATAATATTAAAACTAGTTGTAACAACTACCATTCCTATTGATTTGTATCCCATTAACAAAACTGGCAACATTACCATAGGATTTATTAGTGTCTTAATCATTTGTAGTAATTTTTGAAAAACATATTTTTCATTAGCAGTAATATGTGAACTAAATACACTTGCTGGGAATGATAATGCAATGTTAAATACCATTATTGCCATTAAAATTTTCGCCGTATTAAGTTCACTCGTAGTAAGCTTCTTTCCAAATATCAGATCTATATTCAAAACAAGTACTATTCCTGCTAAAATTGCAATAAACCCAATTGTTGAAAAAACAATTAAAAACATACCATTTAACTTAGCAATGTTTTCTTCATCTTTATTAACTTTGTAGCGAGAATAATATCTCATATAGGCACTACCAAACCCAAAACTAAGTAAGCCTAGATAACTGACTACTGAGGATACTAAATTGTATAGTCCATATTCACTTTGTCCTAATAAGCGAAGCATTATAGGTGTATATACTATTGATATAATATATCCAAGCCCCATTGAGGCATATGACAAAATAGCTCCTGCTTTTAGCTGATTAATTTTCATAACTTATCCTCATCCTTAACATTTAGAGCCTCTTTTAAATAATTAAAAGCTTTTTGACGTTCTATTTCTAAAATTGGTTGAACATGCGAATAATCTATATCAAAAACTTGTTTTTTATCTTTAATATTTTCCCATTTTCTTGATTGTAAATTAAAAGTAGATAGCAAAGTATCTATTCTTGAATTCATTGAAGGACCATTTTCAATTCTATCAAATACAATAAAAGGTTTTTCTAACAAAATTGAAAATACACAACCATGAAAAGAATCTGTAAAAAACATACTTGCTGAATTAATGTAATCGATAAATTCACTTGGACATGTAATAAATGCCTTAAAATCTTTAATATTAGCTAAATTTACTATTTCCAGTTTATTTTCTAAGGCAATTTGTTTTATTACATCTTTATGATTATGTATACCTTCCCCAAGAAAATAAGTTAATAAGTATCTTTTTTTCGGTTTATTAGGTGCGTGTTTTGCAATAGATAACCATTTTCCTTTAGATAAAACTAACGTTGGGTCTATAAGCACAGGAGCATCCCTTCCTGTTAATTTCTTAATAGTTCTAGCTCCGGCCTCTTCTCTAACAGATATGCTTGCCATTTCAGAAATCCAAGTTTTATAGTTTTCTAAATATTCGGTAGGTATACTAGACAGACCAAAACTTGGTGAATATGCCACCCTTTTTATTTTTGGTGCAAATGTTAAAAAATATATAGAAGATCCTTTATTATATCTTGGATTCCAAACTTGATCACTTCCAGTAACAAAGTAATCATAGCTATTAGCTAGATCATTTAGAATTTTATTATCAGAAATACAATACTTGGTTTCTAATATATGATCATGTGTAAATTTTATAAATCTTTGTACCCTCTCATTATTATACTTTTTAATTTTATTCTTATGTGTATAGTACCATAATTTAAAGGTTGTTTTTTCAAATATCTTATTAATTTTCATTCCTTTTATTTTTTTTATTTTACTAATTAGATTAATATTCTTCCTTCTCGTGTTACTAGTATTATTATCAATCAGAATGGTTTCTACGTGAAATCCTAAAGACCTTAATACCTCTTGTAAAGCGTAGTTTTGCAGCCTATTTCCATAATTAAAGTATCCATTTAAAGTAATAATGCCGATTTTTTTCATAATCTTTCTCTCCTTCATATTGTTAAATAATTTAACAACTTCAGAACTATTATACAGTTCCCTTTGTTATAATTTTAATAAAATATTGCACTATTATAATTGGGAAAAGTACAAAAAACGCTGTATTATCATTTTGAATCGATATTATAAACATAAAGATAATTTGCATACCTGCTAATATTAATATATATATTCTTTTGCTCTTTAAATGTTTATATAAGTTTGTGAGTGCTAATAAAATCCAGTAAAAAGTTAATTCATGCGTTCCACTAGCTCCAATTAATTCAGTTATATGAGCTTTATACATAGGATTATACTGTACATATCTCATTAAAAAGTAAGTTCCATCTATTTATTTTACTTTTTTTGGAATATTCATAATAAAATAAATATTTAATATCCAGAACAAGTCTTTTACTATAAAGTTTTTTAATCCTTGCTTGTTTGCATAATTCAATATAAATATGTAAATTATAATAATCAAGTTAGCTATTCCTTGAGTATAAAATAATATATCTGTTAATTTAATTTTAAAATTATGCCTTTTTTAGAAGAATTTTAATAGTAGTTTTGAAAATCCCCATGATGACAATTACCATATTTATTCCTCGATGGCCTCGGTCTTATCTCTTTACAATTACTCAAATCGCATTTTTTGCTTAACCATAAAATACATAAAAGCATATAACTTGTGTTTCATTCCAAATAATCTAATCTTATCTCTTACTTTATCCAAATCTCCATATTGTAATTCATTCACAGTTTTCAAAAAAATAGGTTCATTACTAAGTTTTTTTATAATATTTCTTTTTTCACTCCACGGTATTTGAAGATATACAAGATTTAGATGTATAGCCGCATAAAAGAAATTGATATTCTTCTTATATAACTCCTTTGAT
Organism: Clostridium pascui; assembly: GCF_016908015.1. Classification (GTDB taxonomy): domain Bacteria; phylum Bacillota; class Clostridia; order Clostridiales; family Clostridiaceae; genus Clostridium_AK; species Clostridium_AK pascui. Next base: position 285,944 of record NZ_JAFBDB010000002.1, on the reverse strand, counting down.
ATAAATATATCGGTCTCTTTTATGTTCATTTCATTCCACAAAGCCCAAAAAGGTCTCGCATTTGCAATATAGTTTTGATTAAAATTATTATGCATTGCCGAAAAATCATTTTGATAATAATTATACCAGCACTGAGATGCCACAACAGCACACTTTACGTATTCAATAGCAGAACGATTGAATAACTGATCTTCCCAATGGGAAACACCTTCTGGGAATCTTACATCCTTTAATATTTCTTTTTTATATAATCTTCCACATGGGCTCCCTAAAACTGGATAATTTATATGATTCTGTGGGATTCCTAAGATAGCTTTTTTTAGGTCTGCTATAGTATCTTCATTAATGTACACTTCTCCACATTCATAGCTAACAGCTTTATTGTTTGGAATATATTGAATTTGCCCAATAATCAAATCTGGCAATTCTTCAATCGTATACCGCAAAGCCTCAGCTAAAAATGACTTTGCTACAGTATCATCACCATCAACAAAGGCAATATAATACCCTGTCGCTAAAGTAATCCCTCTATTACGTGCAGATGATACTCCACTATTTTCTTGTGTAACAAATAAGATGTTTTTATGTGAACTGCAAATTTTTTCATAGGCTGCACTCAATTCATTTCTACTGCCATCGTCAATAACTATAATTTCGTAATTTGTATATTGCTGGCTAGATATACTGTCTATACACCGTTTGAAATATGCTTCTGGTGTATTATATAGTGGGATGATTATGCTAACTTTTATGCTCTTATCCATTAAAATCCTCCTTACCATCTATACCTTTCTTCATTTCACCCAAAATGGCAAAGCTCAATGCTAACCAAATTATAGAAACACTTGATGTAAATATTACCGTATAGATAGATAACAATATTACAGAACACAATGTAACAATAAGAAACATCCCTGATTTTCGTCCTCTATTACAAATTTCTTGCAACATAATTGCGTTCAAAAAGCAATACAAAAGATAAAACCATATACCACCTAAATTAATAAAAGAGCCAACACTGCTTAAACCAAAGTGATTAAACCCTAGATATCCACCTTTATGTAAGCGCCAAGCACCTATTCCTTTACCAAATTTCCAACCCCATTCATTTGTTAAACCGTAATATGGAATCGCCAATCTCTCATTACTTCCATTTATCACTGACACATCAAAAGTCAATATTTTCATAACTCTAGCACTTAGTTCTTCATAGATATAATTCCTCTGTTGCGGAACGCTAAGTATTATAGCAACCATCACCAACATCAATAAAAAATACTTCCCAAGTTTTGAAACTCTTTTCACAACATTGTGACTTGTCCAGTCTATTTTCAGAAGGATATACATAATTGCAAATATCGGCATCAACAAAAATAGAGTCATATTTTCATTATAAGTTGAGAAATATAGCATCATTCCTTCAGTAATTATTGTATAAAATAGACAAGCTTTTCTTTTGATTGAACTTTCCACCTTAAAGTCAACATAATAAAAATTATACAGAAGCACAAAAATTGAAAATAACCCCAATTCATGCGTTCCAGAGTTTCCAAATAGTCCACAAGATTGATCCGCATAAAATCCATTTAATGCTAACCAAGACGACTTAATCATAAATCCAGACCCAGTAATCTGTCGGGAAAGAACAAATAAATTAATCAACCAAATAGCATTTACTAGATAAAAATTCATATCAAAAAAGTTGGAAACTGCTTCACTTTTGGCATACGCTACAGAGAAAATAATTGCACATATTAAAAACGGATAAAGCATAGTGAGCAAATTATCTTTCAAAAATTCATTACTGTTCGCAAAAATAATGCCCATACCTATTAATAAAATGGTGCACAACAAACAAATCATAAAACGTCTATTTCTTATAAATGATTTCCTACATTTTTTTTCAGTTCCTAAAACCACAATGGTCCCAATAGCAAGCATACTATTCCATATACCGCTATACTCTATATATCTTGAAAAAAATCCAAAAAACAAAATAAATTCAAGAATACATAATACTGCAATATTTTTCTTTTTAATTTTAATTTTCATATTTTCAATTCCTATCTATTTCCAAGCATAATTTCTACTCTTAATTTGCACGCAGCGTTTCTTGTGCTATAACATGTTTTATGAGATAAGGCCAACATCAATCTATTCATAATAGTGTTTTGATACTCAGCTACTCTATTTAGCCATTCTTTTTCTCTACATTTCATCCCATCACCATATAAAAGAATTAATGAATGAGCTTGCTCCGAAATGCACACTTTATTTTTATGTGTTATTTCAAAAAGGCGCCTGCTAATTTTATTTAAAAATCCACTCGAGACACCAACAACATTTTTTTCGTGTTGACGATACTTCATATGAATTTCAGGATCAAAAAAAATCCTTCCTCTATTAGCTGCGCAAACTGCTGATAAATAAAAATCATGCAAAATAATTTTCTCAGGATAATCTTTTCCTTGAACTAAACATGATAAGCGGTTATTAAATATCATTGTGCAGCCCATCAATCCACCTGCACACACCAAGGTTTCAAAATCCGTCCTAGGTTTTGACTTATAGACGGCTCTTCCAAGAGATCTTAGATTAGAATCCACCAATTCGGCATTTGAACAATATAAAGCTGGACCTTTTTCCCTCTCAATCATTAAAATACCACTCTGTATCTTGTCAGGCATCCAAAAATCATCTTGATCCGCAAAAGCATAGAAATCATATCCAACACAATGTTTAACTAAATCCAAAAAACTATGTGCTGGCTTCAAATTTTTACCAGTATACCATTTCAATTTTCCTTTTACAGAATACTCTTCAAGAATATCTTTGGTTGAATCAGAGGACCCATCATCTCTTACCCATAAATCCAACTCAAAGTCGCCAATCTGATTAAGGATAGAGTTAATCTGTTCCCTTATATACTTTTCACCGTTGTACGTCGACATTAAGACAGCTACCCTCATGTCCATTCCCTCCTATTACTTTATTTATTTTAGTTCAACCGGATTCACACATGTGCTATGAGGCCCGATATCATACAAAACTATAGCACCTGCTCCAATTACAGCATTCTCTCCAATCTCTATATACTCCAAAATCAGTTCATATGCACATATATAAACATTTTTATAAATCGTGGTGGTTTTCATATCATTCCGTATTCCTATAGTTACGTGATGCTGAATAGTTACATTGTCTTCCATTGTCGCAAAAGAACTGTTAACCGTTCCTAATCCGCAGTGCTCAAATTCAACATTCTTTTCTATTGTATCCTTCCGTGGAATATCACGGCCGTATAGAACTCTTAGGTGAAATATCCCTCTCTGAAAATTTTTTCTGGCCCAATTGTAAATAAAATAGAATAGCCCATATTACATTCTTCCTTTTCAGAATTTTATGCAACTTTCCCCGAATATTTCCTGATAATAGGTTCCCGCAATCTCCGTCTGATCTTCTTTAAATTTGTAAGTCATCTTGTGAAACGGTGTCTGTGCCTTAATTGCTTTCCACATCTGCTCATCATACTGATCAAACAATCGCAGTAGAAGAATGTGAGGTGTTGCGTTATCACTCGGCACAATGCGTCTCCAGTCTTCTGGATAATACTCCAACACAATAGAAATAAAATCATGTAGCAAAAAGTAGTCAAGAATCTGAGTATTCTCTTTCCAATACTCATAACACAAATATCTTGTTGCCATTAAAACCTTGTTATTTGTCTTCGAGCTCATCAGCCAACTGGAATTGATATGGCTATGTCCATCTCTACCAGGCTTTAAACACTGGTAGAAGAACAAATCAGAATCAAAGAAGTAGTCTGGAATATTTGAGTCAGTGCAAAGCACAGTCGCATCTAGCCACATCCCACCATTTTGGATAAGCAATTCTAATCGAAGCAAATCTGTCATATGAGTATTGGTAATCTGACCGCTTTTCCACTTTTCCATGATATAATCAGGAAACTGCACATACTGTGCCATGTTTTCAGTCGTGATTAACACCACTTCTTTGCCTGGAAGGTTTCTCAAAATGGACTCATAACACTTCTGGACAATAACAGGTGCATTCTCAATTCCTTGGAACCAACATACCCAAATCTTATTACTGCCTTCATGTGCCAAAGTCTCATTGTATTCACTATCAAATATATTTAACGTTTCTCTATACTTCTTTTGTAGCTTCTGCTTTACCTTCAGATGAGTGGATAATCTCAGTATTTCTAAAGCTGTTCGGCTTTTGCCAAGCAACAAGAATTCACCAACAGCTGTGAAAAAGGCGCCGCTCTGCCAATACTGTTTTATTAAGTTCCATCCACCCTGTTTTTCAAAGGTTTTCTTCAAATTGCTCATAATGTATCCACCTTACTTAGCTATATTTAAACGATATTTCGCTCATCAAATGTCTGTTCTATCTTTTATCTTTCTTACAGGAATTTATTCTAGAATTTCATTGTTGTCTGTAGATGTCGTAAGGTCAGTATTTACCCAAATAATGGTGTTTTCACCTACAACAAGATTACTTGCACCATTAAAAATAATGGTGCTGCCTTTAAGTGTTACCCCTCACGAGCTTTAGCTTCTAGGCCACCCAAATATCACTTCTGTTAACGGTCAATTTGACATAATCATTACATTTTCTTCAATTACGGTATATTTATGAATTACAGTACCTAACCCACCATGTTTGAAATTGACATTCTTGCGAATACGCGTGCTCATTCTTGTGCCCAGACCGCTCGTCACAATTAACAATTTACTGTAGAATTTTTCACATGTTTACTCTTAGTTTCAGCGAACCTACGCACAATCTTATTCATCATACACATAGGTGAGTTTCTAAATTATCGAATTATCGCAATTACTCATAAAGCCACTTTGTACGCTCTTTGTTCATGTACTCAGTATAATCCTTTTTCAAGTCAACGAAATTACCGTGAATCGGGTATTGGTCTCTTGTTTCTTGGCTTGGCATCTCCATCCACTTCGAGCCAAACCTGGTTTCCAAGTATTCCTCAACCTGCTCAAATACCGGAAGCTCTGTGTTCTCAAACGGTACATATCTTGGCTTTCCAAGATACTTACGAGGAAATGAAGTCTTCTTATAACGTGCTCTGCCAAAGTAATGCCCCATTAGTTCAGTATTTTTCCCCTCATATCCATGAACATATTTAATCAACATTGGTCTAGTCACAGAATTTACTGCAATCTTAGAAACACCAAGAACCATGCGCTTTACGACACTTTCATTCGGGAAATTGCAAATAGCGAGTGCATTAATCCGTAGCATCTGTGCTGCAATATACTGCATCCTGTGAGCAAAATCATTTGATGGTGCTGAATAAAGACACATAATATCCACGAATACGGTGTGATGTTGTTTAAAATTGAACTTAAACTCATCACTGACCATAGTCGTCCCTTTCAAACACACCCTGCTCATGAAAAGAGGCCATTCAGAAGTATTTTCACGCTGTAGGAAATATTTATCTTTATTTCCTTCCCGTTGAAATAAGCAGAGGAACTTTTCATAGTTTTCAACTGTCATAAAGATGTCCAAGTCATCATCCCACGGAATAAAACCCTTATGACGCATAGCTCCAAGCGCAGATCCGCCCATCAGATAATATGTAATATCATTTTTACGGCAAAATGAATCTATGTCTTTCACAATTGACAGGATCACATCTTGAATGTCTTTGATGGAATATTCTTCTTTCATAACCTTGCGCCCCTTATTTTTCTTCATTTTTTAAAGTGTTCTTAATAAAATTTGTCAATTGAGTGCTAGAAATTCCATCTGTATGTGGTAAATACACTATCTTTACTCCAACGGGCTCAAATTCTTCCTCAAACTTTTTCCACTGCGGAGTGCCTTTCCAGTCTGATCCAACAAACATTTTATTAAAATGGTATTTAGCCCATGCACCAAACTTATTCTTATCTGATTGTGGGACAACTTGATCCACATATTTCAACGCAGCTACAATAGCAACCCTCTCTTCATATGGGATAACCGGTGTTTTCCCTTTATCATCTTGTACGAGTTCATCAGTGCTTACTCCCACAATCAGATAATCGCATTGTTCTTTAGCTCTTTGTATTACATTCAAGTGACCAATATGAAACATATCATAGACACCCGTTGTATATCCGATAATGTTTTTATTGTTTTCCATGCTTTGTATTTCCTCCTAATGAGTTATTAATCATCCCTCTACAATTATGATATATTTATTTATACGAGGTTGATTTGATTTATTCATAAAAAACTTACATTCTTTTTAATCATTTCCTCATACCCTTTTACTTGGCATAAAGACGCTTATTTCACGCCGTTAAGAAACACTTTTTCATATAAATCCACAATATGTTCCCAGCTATACTCATCCGAAATCCTCTTCTTCGCCCTCACGCCAAAAGCTTTGATTTCTTTCTCGCTCATCTCATCAGCCTTTTCAATGAGATTTGCCAGCTCACCGTCACCCTTGTCCCAATACAAAGCCCCGTCTTCGCCAACCTCACGGTTAAAACCTACATTCAAAAGCAAGTTTAGATCAGTACTACCCAGTGCCTCAAGCAAACTTGGATTAGTACCACCAACCTCATGACCATGGAAATATCCATACGCATTTTCACGGATTTTCATAAGCAACTCCTGATCATACACAGTTCCAACGAATTTAATTCTCGGATCACTCTTGAAATGCAGTCTATCCTCCAGTTCCTCCAGGAACTTATAATTCACATTAGTGATAATAGCGAAATCTCTTTCACTCTTGCTCTTCATATATTCCCTAATCATGGTCTCGTAGTTATTTTCCGGCACGAAACGACCAACTACCAAGTAGTAGCTCTTTGCGGTCAAGCCTTTCTGCTGATACCAATCAAGCAGTTTCTGGTCATCATCAGCAAGCTGACTCTTTCTAGTCTCTGCACCATACGCGATGAAAGTCGTACTTGGATTTACTCCGTGGATACCCTTTCCGTCATAACACTCATGAATATACTTCTCAATATTCACAGAATCACAGATAGCAAGATCACAGTACTTCACCATCATCTGCTCAGAAATCTTCCAGTACTTTCTGATCGGTGCAGACCACTTGGCTCTCATCCACTCATGTCCATCCGGGTTTAGGTAAACCTTACCGCCGAGCTTGTGGATTTTTTTATAATAGTGCCCAGCAAATGGTCCAATACGACAGGCCATGATGTACACGATAGGATTGTTGATTCTATTTTTCTTGATGTATTTGCAACATTCATGAAGGGCCGCAACATCGTAGTAAATAGCCTGTGCAGGACCGATATTAGGAATATAAATCTTGAAACAGTGAGCGTTGTGGTAAGTAAACTCAGTATCGGATATTTTAGTTACTCCATCCACTTTCGTTTCGTCCATGCAGCCATCACCGTTGGCCTTGCATGCCACATGATATTTAATTTTTTCATTATTCTGGTGATACTCAGTCAGCTTATTAATGAAAGTCTCATACCCACCATAAGCACCGAGGCTCTTCGCACCGACTAAAAAGACATGTTGTACATTCTTCTGCATAGTATTTCTCTCCACAACTCTGTATTTATGGACTGTGACTCCCTGAATACTTATGGTCACTCACAGTCATTCTTGATTTAGCAATCTGACCCCTTATTAGGTCTGTAATGTGTTTCTTCTATATTATTTCACTCCACTTAAATTTTTTCATAAATATATAAGCACCTTCATTAAATATAGAATAATCAAATAAAGTATTCATTCATACGACATTTTAAAGTAAAATACATTTTTAAACTGTGAATTCTATATTTTTATGGCATTTAGACAATCAAAACGCGACAATACGTCGATTCTGCTTGTCTAAAATTTTTCTACTATCAAATTTAATCTAAAATTCCATAAAAGAACAATATATTATAAATATTATCATAAAATATCTATTTTTATCAATGCTTCAATAATGTTGTATAATATCACACATTCTCACTTATAATTATATTAATTTGAAAAATCAGCTTTTTATTCATAGTAATCCTCTGTGACTTACAACATAATATTTTACTATCTTATTGTGCTTTTATTGTTATCTTCTAAACTTATAATAATGTCTATCTATACTTTTGAATAAAAATTTTTAAAGCCTCTCTCCACTCTCTCATTTCATCGCCCACACTACATATCAACATCATATTATCCAAAGATGAGAAGCTCGGCCTTTTAGCTGCTCTATTAATTTTATCAGAAGTAATTGGACTAACAGTACAATCTATCCCTGCGTATTCAACAATAGCCTTAGCAAAATCATACCAAGAGCATTCACCGGCACCTGTGCAATGATATACTCCATACTCCTCAGTTAAACCTAACTTCAAAATATGATGAGCCAAATCCTCAGCATTTGTTGGATTACCTCTTTGATCATCTACTACGTCCAAATGTCCTTTTTCCTTCGCAGCTTTTATAATTGTCTTAACAAAGTTCTTCCCATTATATCCATAAAGCCATGCAGTTCTAACTATAAAATATCTTGAAGAAAACTCTCTAACATAATTTTCTCCAAGTAACTTTGTTTTCCCGTACACACTTACTGGATTAGTTATATCATATTCTGTATAAGGCACTGTTCCATTACCCTCAAACACATAATCTGTTGATATATGTATAAGCTTTGCACCAGCTTCCTCACAAGCAATTGCTAGATTTCTTGGTCCTAAAGAATTCACCTTAAAAGCTAAATCTTGATTGTTCTCACAGCCATCTACGTTAGTATAAGCCGCTGAATTAATGACAATATTAGGTTTAATATCATTTATAAATTCCCTTACTGATTGTAAATTTGATATATCCAGTTCTTCTACATCAACCCCTATAATCTCAGCTGTTCTATATTCTTCTGATATAGACCCTAACTCTGAAGCTCCTGTTTTTAATATATTAACAATTTGACTACCTAGTTGTCCAATGCAGCCTGTAATTAGTATTTTCATATCATTTCTCTCCTCGAGATTAAAATTCTATTTTACGTTTTTTCAAGGTTGGAGCATTCTTATCCTTATCAGATAATAGTACTTCATCTATTCCTTGTAAAGGCCATTGTATATTTATATCTGGATCATCCCAAGCAATCCCACCTTCAAATTCTGGATGATATAAGTTAGTACATTTATATACAAATTCAGCCTCATCAGATGTAACTAAAAAACCATGAGCAAATCCTTCGGGAACATAAAATTGATTTTTGTTTTCTTCACTTAGAAGTACACCATACCATTGTCCATATGTCTTTGATTCTTTTCTTAAATCTACTGCAACATCAAAAACTTCTCCCTTTATTACTCTAACTAATTTCCCTTGAGAATATTGGGTTTGAAAGTGCATACCTCTAAGTACACCTTTTCTCGATTTAGATTGATTATCCTGAACAAATACCATATCCAATCCAGCTTCCTTAAAGTCTTCATAATTATATGTTTCCATAAAATAGCCTCTGTGATCTCCAAAAACCTTAGGCTCAATAATATATAAGTCCTCTATAGGAGTCTTAATAAATTTAAACTGTCCCATATTTTGTCCTCCTATCTAACCTCGTACATTTTACTGTAATAATTTTGGTAATCTCCACTCGTAACATTATTCATCCAATCATTATTATCTAAATACCATTTTATAGTTTTCTTTATTCCAACTTCAAATGTGGTTTCAGGATACCAACCTAATTTTTCTTTTATTTTACTTGGATCTATACCATATCTTCTATCATGGCCTTTTCTATCTTCTACATATTTAATTAAATTCTCAGTTACTTCTTTGTCCACATGTTCATTTATATAGCTTATTACAGTTTTAACAATCTGAATATTAGTCCTCTCATTATGTCCACCTACATTATAAACCTCGCCTATTCTTCCACCATTTATAACCTTATCAATAGCCTTACAATGGTCTTCTACATATAACCAATCTCTTATATTTAATCCATCTCCATAGACAGGTAAATCTTTATGATTTAGACAGTTATTTATCAACAATGGTATTAACTTTTCTGGAAACTGATATGGTCCATAGTTATTAGAACATCTTGTTACGTTAATTGGCATTTTATACGTGTCAAAGTAAGCCTTAACCATCAAATCTGCTCCTGCTTTACTTGAAGAATATGGACTATGTGAATCTAAAGGTGTTGTTTCCATAAAGAAGCCACTTTCTCCAAGAGAACCATATACTTCATCAGTAGATACTTGTAAGTATTTCTTTCCCTGTTTAAAGCCATCTTTTGTTTCCCATGAGTTTTTTGCAGCATTCAATAGCGTCACAGTTCCTAAAACATTTGTTTTTACAAATATTTCTGGTTCTCTTATACTTCTGTCAACATGGGATTCTGCTGCAAAATTCACTACATAGTCTACATCATATTTTTTAAACAATCCTTCAACTAATTCTTTATCGCATATATCTCCTTGAACAAATATATGATTAGGATTATTTTCTATACTCTTAAGATTTTCTAAATTTCCCGCATATGTAAGTTTATCAAGATTAATAATCTTTATATCGTTATATTGGTTTAACATATATAGAACAAAATTTGAACCTATAAATCCTGCTCCACCAGTAACTAAATAAGTTTTCATGTCCCTTCCTCCAAGCTACAAATTATTTACATTCATTACATAGTAGCGGCAACTTCCTTTGCTACTTCACCAGATTCATTACCTATATTAATAAGATACTCACCATATTCAACCTTTGAAAGTGGTTCAGCTAATGTTAATAATTGTTCTCTACTTATATAACCTTTTCTATAAGCTATTTCTTCTATACAAGCTACATATAATCCTTGTCTAGTTTGAACTGCCTCAACAAAGTTAGATGCATTTAGTAACCCTCTATGTGTCCCAGTATCCAGCCAAGCCATTCCTCTACCTAAAAGTTCTACTTTTAACTTCTTCCTTTTCAAGTATTCATTGTTTATAGAAGTTATTTCCAACTCACCTCTTGCTGATGGTTTTATACTTTTTGCTATTCCAATTACATCATTATCGTAAAAATAAAGTCCAGGTACTGCATAATTAGATTTAGGATTTTGTGGTTTTTCCTCTATAGAAATTACATTATTATTTTCATCAAATTCAACAACCCCAAAATCTCTCGGATTGCTTACATGATATCCAAATATTGTAGAATCTTCTCTTGCTACTGCTTTTTCTAATCTTTCTGTAAATCCGTACCCAAAAAATATATTATCTCCTAAAACTAGTGCTACTTTGTCTTTTCCAATAAAATCTTCTCCAATTATAAATGCCTCCGCTAGGCCCCTTGGCTCATCTTGAATAGCATACTCAAACTTTAATCCAAGTTGACTTCCATCTCCTAATAGTTCTTTAAAGAAATTTATATCTCTAGGTGTTGAGATTATAAGTATTTCTCTTATACCCGCAAGCATTAGTACTGATAAAGGATAGTAAATCATTGGTTTATCATATATAGGTAATATTTGTTTTGATACTGACTTCGTTATTGGATAAAGTCTAGTGCCCGATCCTCCTGCTAATATTATTCCCTTCATTAATTTACCTCCATTATTTCTTAAATTTTCAACTGCAAATCATAAACTTTCAATGTCAAATCCTAAACTACGATGCATTTTCATCCCCAAACAGCACTCCAAAAGTCTTAAATATCAACTTAACGTCTGTTAAGGTGTCTCTTTCTTCTATGTATTTAATGTCAAGCTCCATCCATTCTTCAAAGCCTATTTTGTTTCTTCCGCTGACCTGCCAATAACAGGTAAGTCCCGGTTTAGCTATGAGTCTTAACTTTTGGCGCTTTGTAAACTTCATAACTTCCCTTGGAAGGCTTGGTCTTGGGCCTACTAATGACATATCTCCTTTTAACACATTAAACAACTGTGGGAGCTCATCTATGCTTGTCTTTCTTATGAACTTTCCTGTCTTTGTGATTCTTGGATCTTCCTTTATCTTGAACATTGGGCCTGTCATTTCATTTTTTTCTTGAAGCTTGTCTAAAAGTTCCTCAGCATTTATTACCATGGAACGGAACTTGTACATTTTAAATATCTTACCCTTTTCTCCCACTCTTTCTTGAGAAAACACTATAGGGCCTTTAGATTCAATCTTAATACAAATTGCTGTAATTAACATTATGGGAGCCATAAGAACTAACCCAGCTAAGGCACTAATTATGTCTATTGTCCTTTTTATAAAAAAATAAGTTTTACTTTTATTATATTGTTTTGAATAATTCTGCGGTATCTCTATTTCCTTTGGAAATAACATATTTTGGTTTGTTTCCATTTCTCTTTCAAGCCTTACCTCTTGCATCCTTACTCCCCCTTCTACCCTTTATTATACATTCTGATTCGTTAACAAATCATTAATAAATAGTTAACAGCATAGTTATTATATAACAATTTGCCAACATCTATAAAAGGGCATATTTTTGACTCATTGGGCAATACTCCGGAAATACTCCATTTAGCTTATAATAACTTCTATATCCTTTGCTAGACTTCCATGATTTACTAAAAAAGATGCTTATAGGATTTTTTTTAATTCAGCTGAAAGTGTAATTAAATCTTTCCTTGTCCTTTATTCCAATATATGTAATAAGCGCTATGTATTTTATATATTTCATGCTTTTATTTTCAAATTTTAGTGTGATAATGTTGAATTTAATTCCATTTTTCCTTTTAAAAACCTTATTTTTATTAAACTTTTTTCAAAATATTTATGTTATTAGATAGTTATCTTGCTAAAGTAATGTGAATTTAATTGTTCAAAAAAATTTTGCGACATTTTTCTCCAAGATAAGAGGATAAATAGAAATTCTGCAAGATTTATTTAATATCTCCTGCAGAATCTACTAGATGTACAACATATTTTTTTATTTTTTCTCTTCTTCTTCTGCGTAATAACTGTAGTAAGCTCCATAATATCCTTTATGACTTCCATCAACTTTGTTCAATACTACTCCAAGCATATTAGCATCCACTTTTTCTAAAAGCTCCCTTGCTTTCATGGCTGCATCTCTATCTGCCTGCTCTGATGCTACTACAAGTATGCATCCATCTGCATATCTTGATAATAGCTGGGCATCTGTTACTGCAACTATAGGAGGAGTATCTATTATTATAGTGTCATATTTTTCTCTTAATGACTCTAAAAACTCTTTCATAGCTCCCGAAGCTAAAAGCTCCGCAGGATTTGGAGGCTTTGTACCTGATGTAATTATAGCTAAATCCTTTACTCCAGTATCTTGAATTGCATCTTCAAATTTTATTTCCTTTGCCAACACATCGGATATACCTCTTTCATTAGATAGGTTAAATACCTTATGAAGTCTTGGTTTTCTTTGATCGCAATCTATGATTACAGTTTTATTACCTGTTTGAGCCATAACTACAGCAAGGTTTGATGCTGTAGTAGATTTTCCTTCTCCAGGGCCTGAGCTTGTAACAACTATGACCTTTATATCCTTATCCACAGATGAAAACTTTATATTGGTTCTAAGTGTTCTATATGATTCTGAAATAGGTGACAGTGGTTTTGTTATAGTAATAAGTTCTGAAACCTTCATTTTCTTCACTCCAATTAATTTTATGTCTTGTTTTTTATTAGAAAGCTAAATATACTCTTCCTTTCTTTAATTAAACTATAATTAACTTCCATAGGTTTATCTTGTAATAAACATCCATAGTTCTTTTCTATATCCTCTATAATATTTGGTGAAATTTCATTTATTAAATCAATTCCATCTTTAATACCCGGGCATCTTTTATTTAAGCTATGACAGTCCGATCCTACAAAACTCACTATTCCATGTTTTATAAAAGTTACCGCTGTATCCCGAACTTTTTTTCCAAACACCCCTTTTAAACTAACTGTATTTATTTGAAAAAGGTATTCTTCTTCTAAAAATCTATTTATCAAAGAAGGTTTTTCTATAAAATATCTATACCTCTCAGGATGAGCAATAATAGGATTTGCTCCTCTCACCCTTAATTCATATAAAATATCCAGGGCATTTTTAGGTAATGTATCCATAGGAAACTCTACAAGCATATAACTTGAATCACCAATACATCCTAAAAGCCCACTTTTATAATCTCTTAATGTATGATCATCTATATACACTTCTTGTCCAGGTAATACTTTTATCTTTATATCTTTTTCCTTCAAGATATTATTTAGCTCTTTTACTTTTTCCCTTATGTTATCATATGAGTTTTCATAATATCCTCTTGCATAATGAGGAGTTGCAGCAATATACTCAAACCCTTCACTTTGCGCTGTACTTATCATACTCAAGGATTCTTCTAAAGTCTTTGCACCATCATCTATACCATGAATTATATGGCTATGTATATCAAACATAGAGTATCACCTCTTTTAGCCCTCTGCTTGTTTTGATATAACTCTACTCATCGAAACAGCTGAATGCTTTTTTTGGGTTTCTTCTACTTGCTTTGGAATTATTCCTATAACAGGCAGCCCTAAATATCTTTCAACATCTTCTTCTGTCTTTATAGTCTTATCCATGTATTCAAGTACAAATGCAAGTCCAACGGATACCATAAGCCCTAAAAAGAAAGCTATAGCTACATTTATAGCCTTTTTAGGCTTTATTGGTTTTTCAGGCACCTTTGCTCTATCAAGAACCTCAATGGTTCCTCCTGTTGGGAAGGATGCTTTAGATTCTTCCACAAAGGCTGAAGTCACTGCATCTATTATTGCTGCAGCTTCTTTAGCATCTTTGTTTTCTGCCTTTATTTCAAGAACCTGCGTATCCTGCTGCGGCGTTACATTTATCATTCCTTGAATTTCTTTTGGTGTATATTTTATGCCCAATTTAACTGATGCATTTTGAGCAACTCTTTCAGACTTTGCAATTACAGCATAGGTCTTTATAAGCTTTTGGTACATTGCAACATCATTATTATTAAGCTTTGATTCAGTTTCTTGAGGCTTACCTACTATTATACTTGTTCTTGACTCAAAGGTAGGTTTTATTATAAAGAAACTTAATATTGCTGAAAACAAGGTGCATGCCACAGTTATAGCAACTATTAATTTAACTCTTTTTTTTAACATTATAAAAAGATCCCGAAGGTCTAGGGTTATTTCCTCTTCCATTAATTTTATTCCTCCTTAAAAACGAAGCCGGTAGAAGCCGGCCTGTTTATTATTTAATTGACAATCTATAAGTTATGCTGCTTCCGTTGTCATCTATTAATTTTATAGAGTTATTATTTAACATCATAATGCTTGAAGCTGATAACCCGTCTCCTTCTGCATCCAACCCTTGATCTCTTAAGTATATTATTAAGTCCATGTTTTTTCTGTTGCTTCCATAAAGTCTTTTTATGGTATCTGCATCCACTGTTGTTCCTGCAACTACTGCACTTTTTATATTATTTGAAGCTGTTACCACTACTTTAGTAAATTTAGCATCAAATCCTGCTGGAATCTTTACTGAAATTGTACCATCGCCTATACTTCCATTTATTGTAGTCCCATTGTCAGCCTTTAGGTATACAGATTCAACCTCCAGCTTAGTAACCTCTCCTGGAACTCCGCCACCGCCTCCTGGCACTTCTGGGTCTACTGGCACCTCTGGGTCTACAGGAACTTCTGGATCTGTAACATCAGTTCCTTGCCCCTTACTTGCCTTTATTTCGTTTACAACAGTATTTGAAACTACTGCTTCTCCGCCAAGTGCAAATAAATTTGCTTCTTTTGTAATGTCAGAAGCTATATAGTTTTTAATTTCCTTAGGCAGCGCTTTATCTGTGAGTATCATAGGTGCATTCATCTTTGCTGCCAGTGCTGCTCCAGATAATGCATCTGCAAATTCATTACCCTTTGGTCCGTTTCCAAGGGCTGCAAATATATTTTCCTTGCTTAGTTCACTGCTAAACTCTTTTAAAATTGCTACGTTAGTTGCAAATCTATTTTCACCATATATTCTCTTGGAATTTGCTATGTTATTTTTTAAGGTTTCACTTACAACTCCAGTTCCACCTATTATGTAAGCCTTGTCTACTGATTTTCCCTTAAGATAATTTGATGTATAACTAGATAAATTTTCTTTAGGAGTTAAAAGTATTGGCATCTGCTTAGCTGCAGCTATTGGTGCCATGGAAAGTGCATCTGCATAACTTACTGAGGAAGTTAGTGCTACTTCTCCATTGAAATCTAACTTTTCTGCAATTTTAGTGGAGGTTTCAAATCTGTCTCTTCCACCAATTCTTTCTAATGCTGCGCTTTTAAATGTATCCTTTATGTACTTTTCAACTTTTGCAGATATAGAACCTTCTCCGCCAACAATTATTATGTTTGAAGGAGCAAGTCTCATTAGTTCTTCTTCCGCATCTTGATTTAAAGCATCCTTTGAAGTTAAAAGTATTGGTGCATCATATTTTTTTGCAAGCGGCACTGCACAAAGCGCATCAGGAAAATTTTCTCCTTGTGCTATTATTACATAGTTGGAACTTGTCCATCCGTAATTTGAAATTGCCTTTGCAGTTGCATATCTGTTGTTACCACTTAATCTCTTGAAACTTCCAGTATCTTCTGCAGCCTTTGCTGATACAGGCATAAGCATCAACCCTACCGCCAGTGCTAAAGATATCTTCTTATTATTCATCATAACCCTCCCATAGTCGTTTAATTAATTTTTATAGTTAACAAGCTAATATGTGAATTTTCCCTTAGAACTATTAACTATATAATATTTAGTATTAATTTTTATTTACATTCCTAGTAACTGTCTTATTTGACTTACATTACTCATATCTACATTTGAAAATATGGCATTTTTTACCTGAGCCTTTTCCTGCGCTGTAAGCTTATTATATATACTTCTTGCAGCTGCTGCATCTCCTCCATAATTATAGGATGGATTTGATGCCATTTTGCTTGTTGTTGAAATCAGTATACCTATAGCTTGCCTTCCTCCTGAAGAAGTTACCGCACCCTGAGCCGCGGATAACTGTCCGCTAAGTCTTGCAAGTGAAGTCTTAGCTTGCGCCAAATTTTTATTTATTTCCTCTTGTTTCTTATTTACCTCTTCTTTTACCTTCTCAACTTCCTGCTTTTTACTTCCATCCTTTATATTTTTCGATATATTATCAATGTCCTTTACAATATTCTGCAATATTTCCTGGGAATTAGAACTTAAACTTTTATCTATTTTATTTATAATTTCCTGAATCTCTTGATTTTGCTCTGCTGTTAGTCCTTTTTCTTTTAATGCATTTAACTCATTCTTTAATTTTCCCAATTCAATTTTAACACTTTTTCCACCATCTAACAACAAACTTGGGGAAATTTTGCTAATTTTTATATCCATTATTCCATTTTTTACATTTATATCCGTTATTGAAAATGGAATTAATTTTTTATTTATTAATATATCAGAGCCATTTATAGCTATATTTTCATCTTTAAGCTGAGACTTTAACTTACTTACAACTATTGATTTTGGAATCGGTAATTTTCCTACTTTAAAGCTATCCGGGGAATATATTATGTATCCTTCATTTTGAGATATAGTTCCATTTGTCCATAAAACTACTTCCATAGATTTATAAGTTATAGGAATTTTTGCCGCTACCTTATCCCCTTCTAAGTCAACTTGAGGAGTCTTTACGGTTATATTTCCCTTTTGTTTTGGTTTTTTATAAACCGTTGAAAGCAGTGAGTTTATTTCTTCTTTTGTCAAAGTTATCATTTTTTCATTTTTCTCAGCAGCAGTTATTTTATTTATGATGCTTTCTGCTGAAGAATCATTTAGAGTATATCCTTGTTTATTAAAAGCAAGTGCTATACAACCTACAATTAATAGGACCATTGCTGTCAACGTTGCCAATATGTTTCTTAATGTTCTTTTCATTACCCTGTACCACCTTCAGTTATAATTATTTAATTATCAGTTTTTGTTATCGATAATTAAAAATTTTGTCTGATTAAAATTTTTATATTAAGTTTTATAATTTATCATTCATAATTCATATTATACATCATAATTTGCATAATTTTTAGTACAATTTGTCGAATTTATTAAGGCAATTGATGCTATTAGAGGAACTGATATTAAGCTATGCTAAAAAATAACTCAGGTGAGATTATCACCCGAGCTAATTTTTAATAATTTAATTTAATTGAATTGAACCTTTAATGTGTAATTTACAGCATTTCCTTTAGCATCTTTTAACTTTAATACGTAACTTCCTTCAAAGTCGCCATAAGTCATTTCTGCATAATTAGATCCAAACATTGCATCCATGCCTGCTTTTAAATCACTACCTTTAGCATTTACAAAGTTTACTGTTTTAGTTCCTCTTGAAATGCTTTGTACTGTTAATCCATCCACTGTTACAGCTGGTGCTGTTACATCAAGCTTGTTTGCTATTAATCTTTCTGCTACGCTAACTGCATGATTGAAATCAAATCCATCTTCTGCAATCTTATTAGCAACAGCATTATAGTTTACTGTTCCATCTCCATTAATATAATTTTCAGAAGCTTGTTTTGAAGCTACATATTCAATTAATGTTTTGTTTCCAACTTTGATATCAGCATTACCCATAAGCTCATTTAATTTTTCTAATCTTGCAGCTGTTATCATTTCCTTCTTAGCATCAAATGTTGTTGCAAGCTTTTGATCTTTCTTAGCTTTATCTATAGTAACAGTAACAGTTTTGCTGTTATCATACTTTACTACTGGATACTTTTCAACTTCACCTTCATGCTTGTCTGCAAATGCATTATATGCAGCTACAGCTTTGGTGATTTTTTCTTTTAGCGGATTAAATGATATGGCTCCGCCGCCACCGCCGCCGCCGTTGTTGCTTCCTGGTAATTTTACATTATCACTTTTGCCTAGTACTGTAATAGTTCCAGTGTATTCTCCTAAAAACTCAACATTTTTTATATATAAGTTATTAAGAACCACAATTGTTCCTTTAAATTCATTTAAAGCATCTAATATTGCTGAAGAGAATATTTCTACTTTTTTAATATTTGCTGTTCCTTCTAGAACTACTCTTGTTTTAACTTTACTTGAAACATATAAAATATTACATGTTACGTTGTTAAGGTGTATACTATTTTCTGCTCCAGATAATACTACTATTTTGTCTGCAGTAACATTATCTAATGTTGCATTACCGTTTGCACCTGGATTTATAAATACTGTTCCAGTAACTGTTACATTAGTAAGCGTTTGATTATTTCCTTCTAAATAAACATTTCCTGTAACTTTCATATTATTTAATGCTGTGTTATCCTTAGAAACTACAGCATTACCAGTTACATCTTTAGAAGCTTCTATAGTTTCTCCTTTTACCTGATATGATTTTATTAATGAATCAGATAAATTAGCTGCTCCACCAATAGCTGTTATTTTAGCTGTTGGAGATAATTTTTCTAATATAAGTGCGTTTGTAGCAACATCTGCAGTTTTGTTTGATATTATTACAGGATGTCCACCTTTAGCAGCTATAGCTGAAGCTGTTAAAGCATCTGCAAATTCTTTTCCTGTAACTCCATTTGCTAATGCAAAGTATGCTGCATCAAAATTGAAGTCAAGTGCAAAGTTCTTTACTATTTCAGAGTTAGTTTCCCATCTATCTTTTCCACCAAGTCTTAAAGAATCAGGAACTTGTCCTTTAACTTTATCACTTACGGAAGCTGTTCCACCAACTACAAAAGTCTTCTTTACTCCTTGTGCTTTTATGTAGTCAGAAGTTACCTTTGGAAGTTCTCCTGCCTTAGTTAAAAGTATTGGCATTCCCTTTATTGCTGCTGCTGGTACTGCGGATAATGCATCTGCATAACCTTCACCTGAAGCAAGCATAATTTCAGAAGCTGCTCCAAATTTTTCTGCTATTTTTGCGGAAGTAGAATATCTATCTAATCCACCTATTCTTTCTACGTCAGTTGTAACATTCTTCTTAATTGCTTCTAATATGTTATTTGGAACAACACCAGTTTCTCCAATAACATATACTTTTTTAACCTTTAATCTTTTAAGCTCGTTTATAGTTTCATTTGTTATTCCCTTTGAGCTAGTTAAAAGTATTGGTGCGTTGTTTTTCTTTGCAAAAGGTCCTGCAGATAATGCGTCGGCATATGCCTCTCCATTTGCAACTACAGCATAGTCAGCTCCTTCTGCCCATCCAGCTTTAGAAACTTCTACCGCTGTTAAATATCTATCTTTACCAGATAGTCTTTGAAATTCTACATTAGCTGCTGATACTTGGTGTGCTGGAATAATTCCTGCAATAAGCGCAGTAAGTGCAGCACTTGCTAATGCTTTACTTGTTGTCTTCTTCATGTAAAAACCTCCCCTTAAAATTATAAATTATTTTATTAAATTATATTTAATTGATTATTGAAAAATATAATTTAACATTGACCTTTGTCTGATGTTTCCAAATCATCTCATTCTTAAACTATTATACTACAATATTTACATATTTCCAAGGATTTAGGAAATAAACCAAGTAAAATTATGGTTATTATCTTATTTAAAGTCACATTAAACTGTTTTAAGTTAAAAATCACAAAAATTCCAACTTATATTTTATATAAATATTTATTTGTTATCACTTTTTATTATCGAGCTTTATGTAAAATTCTTTATATCATATTTTTCATAGCCTCTATTCCAGTTTGTAAATATAATTATATCACAAATAACTGCCTCAATAATTAATAACATAAAATTACATCATGTAAATTTATGGAACATAACCCATGCATTTATATTTTCATCATAAGTCCTTGGTTTTCTTTTATAAAAAAATCATTTTAAGTCCAAATAATATAAGTATTATCCCGCCTATATAATCTGCATATTTGCTTATAAGTTCTATTTTACTTAAGTACTTTGCTATGGCAAGAGCCATAAGACACATTATTAAGGTTACAATTCCAACAATTAATGTACTTTCAAATATTGCTGCAAGACCTTGCACTTCATGAAGAGCAGTAAATCCTACTACCATGGCATCTATACTTACAGAAATCCCAAGAACTATTGCAGTCCCAGGTCTTAACAGTGCACACTCTTCCTTTTCTTCCATACCTTCTTTAAGCATTAAAATTCCCACTATACCAATTATGATTCCGCCTAGTATTTCAGGAATCGATGCTATATATGTATTAAATAAAAATCCAGCATAAGCTCCAATTAATGCAAATAAAAATTGAAAAAATGCCGAAGATATTACACAAAGCATCTTGTATTTTACATTTGCTCCTCTATTAAGTCCTACACAAAGTGTTACCCCAAAGGCATCTAGTGATAATGCTAGTGCAATTAAAGTTAGCGAATAAAAATCCATGTTATCACTCCTTCTTAAATACATTATCTATTATATTCAACTTCTTACCATAATAAAAGACTTTACCAAAATTTAATTTTCCCAATGCAGCGCCCCTGAGGTGAAAGAAAATGTCAGAACTCCTGGGGTACTTACATTTTTTTGTTTCACCCCAGGGGTAATTTTCTCATATATTAAATTGAGGTGATGTTTGTGCTAGAAAACTTAAAAAAGTTTCCTGCTGCCTTCATATTCTCCTTATTTATTTTTGTGATTTCTTTAGCTATTGGGCTTTTATCTGAAATAGTGTTTCCTTCACTTATATGTTCTTTGACCTTTGCTTTTGCATTAATCACGGCAATATATATGGAGGAAATGACTTTTAAATATATTTTATGTGTAATTTCTCTTATAGTTTTGGTTACCCAAGTGGTTTTGTTCGGCATAAGTTTTACGAATTATGCTTCAATTATATTTTATGTACCAATTGTTTATGCTTATATCGTGCCAAGTGTAATATTTCCAAACCTTGTTAGCGTAGTGCTTAGTTTATTATTTTTGAGATATAGATATTTTGAGTCATCACAAAGCTTACAACCCTTTTTAGATATAATGATATATAAAATCATGCTTACACTTGTTTTATGCTCAGCAGCTTCTACGATGATTGGATATCTCATAAGACAACTTGTTAAAGAACGTGATAAATATAAGGAGCTCAGTATTATTGATTCTCTAACAGGTCTTCCAAATTTAAGTTATCTTATTAACTTAGGAGAAAATATGTATAATAGACATTCCAGTATCACTATTTTTATTATAGATATAGATAATTTCAAGCATTTTAACGACACCTATGGACATCTTATTGGAAATAATGTTTTAATTCAGATGGGAAAAATCCTTGAGGACGAATTAATAGATGTTCAGGGAATTGTAGGCCGGCTTGGCGGTGATGAGTATGTAGCACTGATTGAAAACTTGCCCAAGGATGAAGCTCATGATATGTTTTTAAAACTAAACCAATCTCTGGCGAGTAAAGAGTTTAAGTGCGACCCTGCTCTAACCCCTATTACAATTTCTTGTTCCATTGGAATGTCTTATGCAGAAAAAGGCTCTATTATACGGCCTCAAGAGCTTTTTCATTTAGCAGATATGAATATGTATTATAACAAACAAAAGAGTCGTAGTTCTTCAGTAAAGCTAAACTCCACTGATTTAATTCAAGATAAGTATAAAAGTCTTCTCATCACACTGGCAGAAAAGGATATGTATAGCTATGTGCATTCCCAATATGTTGTTTATTATGCAGTAACCCTTGCAAAAGCTTTGAATCTCCCAAATAATACCATTGAAGAAATATCCTTAGCTGGTTGGTTCCATGATATAGGAAAAATTTTGATTCCAAATGATATTTTGAGAAAGAAGAGTCCCTTAACAAATGAAGAATACAATTTAATGAAAAGACATGTACTGGATGGACTAAATATACTTGAGAGGTTTCAGCTATCCGATGTGGTAATAAATGCAATAAAATATCATCATGCAAGGTATGATGGCGGCGGCTACCCCTTTGAAATAAAAGGACAAGATACCCCCATTGAAGCAAAAATACTTCAAATTGCAGACGCCTTTTCCGCCATGACAGTCAAAAGAGTATACAGAGAGCTTATGTCTGAAAAAGATGCTCTTCAGGATATATGTTCTCATAAAGGCACCCAGTTTGATCCAGAAATAGTAGATATATTTGTTAAGACAATGAGATCTTAAAAGGGTTAACAACTCTTTGCCTTTTGCTCAAATAGTTGTTAACCCTCCCTTACTTTTTAACGATTCTTGCGTCTATATTAAATTGAGCTGAGTATTTTGAGAAGGTTTCAAGCACCATGCTGTCATCATCATATTGTTCTATGCTTTCTTGGATTTTAAGATATCTTCTTCCCTGTGGGAATCTTGTGAAGAACTCATAGTTTACATACCTTATCCCATCCCTTGTGTATTCATGGGTTGGATCTGCTGGAATCCATCCGTATTCAGGGAGATAAAACTCCACCCAAGCATGTCTAAAGTAATTCCCATTATTACTTGCAGCTATAAGTTCATTGTCATAAAAACAAAATCCTGTATTTACCCTAGCTGGTACATCCCCCGCTCTTAAAAGTGCTGTCATAAGTGCAGCATAATCTTCGCACACTCCTACCTTAGTCCTAATAGCAGATAACGCCCCTTGATTAGCATTAGGGCTATTCAAGTCATATTTCATATTTAAAACCACATACTCAAAGGCCTTCTTTGCTTTTAAATAAGGATTTGTTATTCCTTTAAAAAGACTGTTTGCCAAATTTATAATTTCCTTTTCATTGCTTTCCACATGATAAGTGGGCTTTAAATAGTAACTTATATCGCTTGTTATCCTTGAGTAGTCACCCTTGGTCTTTGATAAATCCACTTTGGATTTTATATTGTTTAAAGTGTAGGTTTTTGATACTTTAAAAGATTTTTGTACTCCACCACTAACTGTACCTGAAGCCAATGAAGTTATGCTTGTATCATCTTCATTTAATTTAAAATCTGTAGATCTTGAGCTTATATACTTTTGGAAGGTCCCATCAATTTTCCCTAAATTAATTGCTACTCTATAGTCATTGTTTACAGTGGAAAGGGAGCTATATTTGAACCTAATATCATATGTAAGCTCATAGGTTGCCTGCTCTATTGCATTAAAGGCATTTTGAACAGCACCTGGAGCATTCTCCACTACAAAATCCATCTTAGCTGGAGTGTTTAAACTTGTCCCCTTATTAGTTTTCAAATCATGAATGTATAATGTGTAGGTTTCTTCATACTTAATCTTTGTATAATCAGGAGTGACCTTAAAAAACTTATCATTTGTACTATATTCAAAAGCTAAAGGTATAGCTTCCTTGGTAGATTTGCTTACAAGCTCTATATTTGTGCTATTTACCGAAGTCCCATCTAAAGGATATGTGACCTTTACCGTCCAAGCCTTTTGAAGCGGCACATCATACTGAGTTTCTAATGTTTTATAGGCCGCTAAATCTCTTATGGTTTCCGCTGCATAAATTGCATTTGAATTAAAAACTACAAACGAGAAAATAAGTATAGCTGATAAAAATTGCTTTATTTTTTTAATACTTTTCATTGACCCCGTTCCCCTCTACTTACCACCCCTGGGGTAAAATGTTTCTACCCCAGGGGTGGCTGTTTAACTAAACCTTTTTCTATATCCGCACTTTCTGCATAATTCTTCTACTACTTTACCTCTTGAGAACCCATCGAAAAGGTTGCTCGCTCGCTCTCCTTCTATTATTTCAGAAAAATCAGTGTTGTTTATATTGCCAAGATTAATCACTGCTTCCCCATCAAGACAGCATGGAACTACAGTGCCATCTACGAGTATTGCTACCTGATTTCTAAGCCCGTGACAAAACCCTTTGCCAGTAGTATCTTCCTCTTCATCTAAGCTCGGCCACTTAAATTCATAATCTTGATTTAAATATAGCCTGTCACCAATTTTCACTCCTCTTCCTGGAGTAATTTTTTCTTCAATTTTATACGGAAGATTAAATTCATTTTCAATTAGCTCAAGTATGTGGCGATTTCTTTGTCTTTGAAGATTGGTTACATTATCCTGATCCAAATTCCACAATCTAAGGGATATTAACATATTAGTACTATTTAAGGCTTCCTTGGTAAATGAGATAATATTATTAATATAAGAATCCTTATCCTCCCCGCCCTCATTTCCATCAAAGCTGTGAAGAGAAAAGTTAATTTGTCTTAATGCAGGTTTTGTTATGAGTTTGTCCTTTGCTTTGTTTATCATAGTTCCATTTGTTGTTATATTCACCTTTAGTCCCTTTTCATAACTTAAATCTAAAAACTTATCTATCTCAGGGTGAAGAAGCGGTTCCCCTTTTACATGAAGATATATATAATCTGTGTAGGGTTTTATTTGATTTAATACTTTTTCAAAGGTTTTTACGCTCATAAACTCAGGTTTACGCTGGGTTTGCGGACAAAAACTGCAGGCAAGATTACACATATTTGTAATTTCAATATAAAACTTCTTAAACTTTTTCATAAATTTATGCTCCTTTTAATTTATGGTAACCACCCTATAGGCAGACCCATTTTTCAAAATTACCATGGGGGTATACAGTAAAAAAGGATGCACCATAAGATGCATCTTTCTTTTATTTTCACAATACCGTAATCATTTGTTAGCAGTTATTAACTGTCCCTAATTATATAAATTAAATACAAGCTTTGCCTTCGTTAAATCCACTTCATCCTTTAATAGAATATCTTTTTTAACAACAACACTTAAAATCCTTGCCTTTTGTGCACTTATCTTGAAATCCTCTAATGTATAAATTGCTGAAAATATTATCTCTTTATTTTCATATTCTAATGTAAGAGGAAGTTTTTCAATTTCAACTTCTTTATCTGCTCCATTTCTAAGAACCAATGTTATAAGTATGTCCCCGTTTTTATATTGAAGCATTGTAAATACATTAGCTGCAAACTGTCCCTTTTCAATTTTACGGATTTTTTTCAAAAATTCATTAAAAGCATTTTTATCTTTTTCTGTCATATCTTCAGGAAATTTTTCAAATTCAATATCTGCATACTTTACAGCTTGCATATTTCCATCAAATACCAACTTCCAATCATCATGCTTTATTTCATCTATAAATACATTTCCTTTATTAAAGTAGATTTTCCCAGGTCTTGCACTGCAAGGTGGAATATTTCCCATTCCTTTCAAGTCAAATACTTGATAAGCGATTTCCTCTCCTGTTGAAGTTATAATTTTTAAAGGAACTTTTTCAAGGTTAATTTCCTGATTTAGTCCATTTACTATATAAAATTTAACTTCTAACTTGTCTCCATCCTTATAAGCATAAACTCCTGAAATGTTGATTTGTCCTTTTTCCATTTGGGGAATCGTTTCTGCCATTTCTTCTTCTAAGTAGTCCCTTTGTACTTCAGACATCACAACTTCAACTTCTGGTGCTAATGAAAGCTTTATATCGAGTGCATTTTTATCCTGCATGTTAATCCTCCAAAACCTTGTAATTTATAATTATGTTTTAAATAATTTAAGGTGTACTACTTATTATTCTATGGATATTACCTCTAAATCTCCTGTTGCTTCTGCTACTGCAGTACTTATTTGTGTTTCAATTGCTTTAGTAATAACTCCCGTTCCTCCAACTATTTTAACCTGAGTATCTTGAGCCACTGTACTTCCTATGAATGAATTTGCTCTTGTTATATCAGCACTTCCTGCACCAAGTCCTGATAAAACTACCATTGATCCATCTTTTGCTGCTGCTGCTGATGCTACTAATGCATCGGCAAATTGCGCTTTTGAGTCTGCACCTCCAGCTGCTACATACATTTTAGTAAGAGACATTGTGGATTTATATTTAGTTAATACATTTATATTTGTTTCGAATCTATTCTTTCCTTGAGCTTCTCTTGTTCCATTTACAGCTTTTAATATAGCATCTGGCAGTACTCCACTTCCTCCAACTCCCATTACTTGAAGGTTGTTGTCTGTTATAACCTTTTTAACTTCAGGATCCAGTGAGGTAGCACTTGTTATAAGTACTGGTATATTCATAGTTGCAGCAATTGAAGATACGCTTAAAGCATCCGCATAGCCTAATGCTCCATTTACAAGGAATGCCTTTTTAACTCCTGCTTTTTTAATTACTTCCTGTGCAACAATTGCATTTGTAGTATATCTTGTTCCTGTAGCACTGCCATGACGAGTAACAGTAAGTCCTGCATTTTTTAATGCAGCTTCAATATCTGCACTTACAACGCCATTTCCGCCTACTATGTATACATTGGTTGCTTTTAAGGTCTTTATAGTATCAAGTACTCCGCTTGATAAAGTCTTTGCTTCAGTTAAAAGCACTGGAGCATTTAATTGTTTTGCAAGAGGCGTTGCACTAACTGCATCCGCAAATCCTTCTCCATTTACTAGTATTACATTAGTGCTTGTACCAAAAGTTTGCTTAGCTAAGTCTTGTGCCGTTGAATATCTATTGCTGCCACCTACTCTAACTACGCTGGCAGCCTTTACTCCCAAAAAGTTAAAGGAAGTACTTATTATAAGTCCTGCCACAGTAATTCCCAAAATGGCTTTTAAATTTCTCTTTTTCATTAGTTGTTATCCTCCTTATAAACCGTATGTACATAAAAATTCTATTTTAAGTTTTTCATCTTATGTTATCTTTTAATTATACCATACTATAATAAAATTGCGATACAAATTCCTTAATTGCTAATCACTAGTCCTAACCCACTGTCAAATTTAGTGATTAGGACTAGCAACCAGAGATTGAAAAAATGTTTTGCACTTTTTCTAAGGTTATCATGGCTATTATCGTTAAATTTACTCAAAACTTTATTTACAAAATATTCATTATATAGTATATAATACCTCGTATTTAACTTTAAGTCAAATCATCCAGTGTTTCTTCAATATTTTCTAGCCTTGATTCTATATCGTCTAATCTAGATTCAATATCTTCTAGTGTTTCTTCTATTTTTACTAAGCTTACCTCAATACTCTCTAGCCTTTGGTTTATTGGCTCCAATTTTTGATCTAATAACTCACCTATTGCTTTTAACAATAATTCATTTTCCATAACTTTCACCACCATTATTTTCTGGAGGCCAAACCCCTGGGATTTTTGGGTAATTTTTACCTGTTTACTATTTTTAACGAGGGTGTTGGCCCCTAGTTAAGATATTTTCCACTTTTAACCAGGGGTCTGGCCCCTTTTCTTTATTATCATTATATGATATTGTATAATATTAACATACCAAATTAATAGACAGGGGGCTTATTCAAAATGGAAGTACAAAACTTGGAATGTGAACATTCCACCACTTTGAAAGAGGGGTTTATTTCAGCACTGCCTATTGTTATTGGATATATTCCAGTGGCTATGGCATTTGGATTACTTGCAAAATCCATGAGCGTCTCTTTTAAAGACAACTTTTTATTTTCTTCAGTAGTCTTTGCTGGGTCAAGTCAGTTTTTAGCATTGGGGCTTATACAAGCTGGCATTTCCGCAGGAAGCATTATACTTTCCGTATTTTTATTAAATTTACGTCACTTTATGATGAGTGCTGCTTTATCCATGCGTCTTAAGGGGATTAAAAGAAAATGGTTATTTTTAATTGCTTTTGGAGTTACAGATGAATCTTTTTCTATAGCATCCTTAAATAATAAGAAGCTTACTCTACCTTTTATACTTGCATTAGAAGGTACTGCATATGCTTCTTGGGTAGGTGGTACTGTGCTCGGGTATTTAGTTGGGTCTATTTTACCTGAAACTGTGCAAAGCAGCCTTGGAGTAGCGCTGTATGCTATGTTTTTATCAATACTCATTCCTGAAATGAAAAAATCTTTAAATGTAGTATTTTTATCAATTCTCTCAGGTATTATATATGTAGTAATTTCTTATTTCAACATTGTTCCAGAAGCTTGGAGCATTATTACTACTATAATACTAGCCTCAGCACTAGGAGTTATGATATTTAAAGACGAAGAGCAATCTAAAGATGAGACTTTATCATCCCATAAAAAATTAGTAGAGGACGAGACAAAGGAGGCTACAATATGAAGAGTTATTTACCTCTTATATTAGGTATGGCAGCTGTTACATATATACCTAGACTTCTGCCTTTAATTACATTAACAAGTCGAGAGCTAAATCCTCTGCTTAGAAGATTTTTAACTTATATTCCTTACACTGCTTTAAGCACTATAATTGTTAAAGGAATTATAGATTTAGATGGCAGCATGCTTGTGGCAACCTTTATAGGTCTTGTCTTTGGAGGAGTTTTATCTTGGTTTAAAGGAAATATGGTATTATCCGTCGGAGCATCAATAATTGTTACATTCTTCATACTGCAAATGTAATTAGGGGCCAGACCCCTGGGATTTTTACCCAGGGGTCTGGCCCCATTAATTAATTGATTGTAGTGGCTTGCACGTTTGTAAGAATACACCTGCTTGGATTGGTACGAGTTAAAGTTCCACGTATTGTCATATTCCTTAATTCATAAGTATTTGTGTCGCCGCTTCCACCACCAATAGTTATATTACCATTTATTGTAGTTCCATTACCTTCAATTAGAACATGGTTGCTATCAAAGTCATTAGGTCTTGATATTGTTATGTTCTGAGGTAGAGTAATATTTAATGCACTATCAAACTTAATATATCTAACATCATCATCATTTATTGCATCAGCTAAGACATTTAAAATATCAGATGCTGAGCCGTTGTTCCTTATCACACGGTAATCGCGTGTGTTAGAATATGCAACCTTAATTAAATTGAGCTCCTCATTAAAATTAGTTAAAGCATAATTTAAGGTTTTTAAATCCTTCATAAGATCATATAAGGTAACATTTTTATCTGATTTGGAACTTGATGATTTAGAATCTATATAATCATTTATAATGAAGTCTTTTGTCTTATCGCTGCCAATTCTAGGAACTATACTTCTTTTGTCTACTAACTTTCCATTTTCATCATATGCATTAATATTCACCTTATATTTTGTTGAAGTATCAATGTTTAAGCCAGCTTGTCCTAAAGTAAATCCCTTAAAATCACTTCTACGCTCTAAAATTTTACTTTCCATAATAACTCTGTCTCTTGAATCTGTTATATCCACTATGACTTTTTTAACATCATCAAGTGTAAGTATATCAATATTAGTTAATTTTGGAGCCGCATTACTTTTCGTTGAATTTGAAACTCCATTATACTTATGAATTGTTTCTATCTTAGTTATGTATCTTTTAGGAATAAATACATTTACATCCCTCGGAGCATTGTATTTCAAAATATTATCATTGATATCAGATGCACTTTTCTTTATAAAGACATCTTCAAATCCATCAGCAAATTCACTTGATGAAAATGCTATTTTAAAATTAGAAAGCTGTGTATACTTATCAAATACTATAACTCCTGGCTGTATAGTTATTTCATAATTAATAATATCAGGATCCAAGTCACCTACAACAATTTCAACTTCATTGCTGTCTATTGAATTTACCGCATTCATTTCAACAATTGTAGGTGTTCTCATTAGTACAGCACTTCCTGCAGCTGCAATTCTTACTCTACTTGTAATTTGACTATTATTGATTGAGTCAACATATATACCCTCATCAAATGTAATCTTTATGATATTACTATTATCTTCTCTCTCTAAAGTGTATGTATAAGGTACTGCTGCCTTAGCCTCTGAGGAAAAAAGAACAGCTTGCACCATTACAAAAGACATTATTAATACTAGATTAAGTAAAAACTTACTCGAGATACTTTTATAAGCTTGTCTTAACATTGTTTTATCTCCTCCTTATTTTATGCTACTTGATAGTTTGGTCTTTTGTATCAAGTAAAGTTTTATCATAGTCATAGGCACTTATCTTAGCTACTTCCCCTTTTGTGAGCGCTATAGTTGTGGTATAAATTCCGTCTCCTTCATAGTCCAGCTTTGTGCTGCCTACATATACATTAAATACCTGTGATGATGTTTTAACCTTTACCTTATAAATGCCTAGGTATGAATAATACTCCATACCAACATCATATATATGTTTCTCCTTAATATCTTCATTATTACTTTCATCGTCACTTTCTACCTTAACTTTAATTACAGGCTTTAAATCTGAGTTTTTAATTTTACCTGTAACTGTTTTTGTTCCAGTAGTGCTTGTGCTGACAGAGCCCCATGTTACATCTACATATCCTGTACTATCATCTGAATATATTACTTTTACCTGTTCAGGTAAATCAACTTTTTCTCCCTTGTCTACAGTGATTGTATCAATTTCATAGATTTCCTTTACCTCCAAGGCTTCTTTTACATTAAAAGATTTAGATGCAGCTGATTTAATATTCTTGCTTTTTTGTTTATTTTTAATTTCATTTGTAACCACTACTGTGTATTTTTCTCCAGCAATCAAGTCTTTCTTTGCCTTAATAATTACGGTACTATCATCTGGATATGAATATGTACAAGAAATCTTCTCACCAGTACTTTCCTGAATAACATATAATGTTTTACTATTTATTGAGCCTTTATAGTATTCTCCTTTAAACTTAACTGTCCACTGAGTTTTATTAGTATCCGCATTTCCCTGAGAGAATGTCTTAGACCCTCCTGCGAGTGCTGTACTGCTTACTAAAACTACAAGGCATATACTAAGTATTAATGTATTAATATAGTTTTTATTTTGAAATCTTTCTTTAATTTTCATTTTTATCACATACCTCCCACTTAGATTATTTTACCATAATTACGAATCTTTGTACACATTTCTACTCTCAATTGATAACTGTTATTACTTTACAAACTAATGTGACAAAAATCGCTACTTTGAAGACACAAAAAGAAACAAGGGCACATTAAGTACCCTTGCATAAAAGATATGTATTTAATTTTTTTCAGTTAGGGATATGCTCTAACCATTTTATGATATTTGAAATGTAAAATCCGCTCATTTATTTACATGGGAGAAGGATAACCTTCAGATTATCCCCCTCTTACTTATAATTCGTTCCTTCGTTTATGACTTTTAAAAGTCTAACGTGGGTTGATTAGAAATCTACTTTTACTGAAGTAGCAGAAACTACGTCTCCATCAGTATCAAGAACTTTGAATATTACAGTACCGTCGTCTCCTGAAACTACTTTGATACCATCTTTTAAATCAACTGAACCTGAACCAGCGTCGAAATCTCCCACTGCTGTTATTGTAAATGTTCCGATTTCAGTATCAGTTCCATCAGTGTAAGTTCCATCTGCATTCTTGTCGATGTATAGTTTTCCATCAGCTAGGTGTAGACGTATTGATTGAGAAACTGATTTTTTCATTGTGATACCGCTGATCTTTGGATCAAGATCTCCTGAGTCAGTCTTAGTTAATGCTGTGCTGTACTTAAGTGTTGTAGAGTAAGTAGGTGCAGCTATTGACTTAAAGCTTACTGACTTAATCTCATTTCCTTCATCAACTACAGTGATTTTCTTAGTGTAAGCTAATCCAGTATCAGGATCTATAACTTTAATTGTTGCAGTACCAGTTTTGTTTGCTTTAACAACTATCTTATCTCCAGCGATTTCTACTCCGTTTGTACCGAAATCTGGATCTAAAACATCAGCTCTTGATTGAGCTACAGTTACTTCATCAGTTACACCAGCAGCTCCTAGTAATACACCTTGAGAAGTAAATTGATTTAATTGGAAAGCAACATAATTATCATCTGACACATCAATAGTTGTATCAGTTGAGAAGCTATCCTTATCTGTGCCAGATACAATTTTTGTTGCATCTGCATCACTTATAGGCTTGTATAATTCTAATACTGATTTAGAAACGTCACCATTTTCTAATACAGTTAAAGTTAATGCAGAGCTACCTATTCTGTAAGAATAAGAAGAAGAATCATAGAAGCTTAAAGTAGTAGTACCTGTATCTCCAGGAGTACCTAATGGAATTGCTGTTCCATCTTCACTTGCATCAGTAGTTACTGAACCAACTTGAGTTGGGAATATGTCTGCATTTGAGCTCTTAACATATATCTCCTTGCTCATTGGATCTCCATATTGGTCAAGTGCTACTAATTCTATTGTTACTTCTTTAGTTTCAGCAACTTTAAGTGAAGTAATTGCAGTATCTGTATTGTGTTTTTCAACAACTACTTTATTTAATTCACGTTCGTCTTTTACTACATTGATAGAAACTGTTTTTGTAGTACTTCCATAAGTAATAGTTAATGTTGCTGTACCAGGAGCCATAGCTTGTAAATCACCATTGTCATTTGTGTATACAACAGCTTGGTTTGAAGATTTTACAGTAAAGTTTCCTGGATAAACTGTTTCTGTGTTACCATCAACGCTAACTTTAATCTTCTTAATGTTAGCTTCTTCACCTGTAACTAATTTTGTACTATTTTGATCAAAGTCACCATCAACATTGTATAATACAACGTCTGTAATAGAACTTGCAACTATATCTTGGTTCTTAATTGTTATCTTCTGTAAAGGAGAAACAATTATGTCTGAACCCTTAGTTAATGTAACTTGGATGTAAGGACTCTTGCTTGTGCTTCCATCTAAGTAATCATTTAAGTTTGCTAATAATTTACCAGTAGTAGTATCATCAAATATATCCGGAGTTATATTTCTTCCACCAGTTTTTGCAGTTACTGCTGAGAATTCTACATCATAACCAGCTGCTTGAAGATCAGCTACAGTTGTTGCGTTACCATTTACTGTTATAGCAACATACTGTTTTGATGTATCATTGTCATAAGTAGCTTCTTTTATTGCTACTGTATCAGCAGATACTCCGAAAGTAACTTTGAATTCTTTAGAATTTACTTTTACAGTTACTTGTTCATCAGCTGATAATGCATCTGCTAATGTAACTGTTGCTGTTGTTCCAGCTGCATTTACTGATACTGCATCTACTGTATGATCTGATACAGTAACATCAGCTGCTTTTAATTCAGCTAAGTTTTTACCATTTATTTCAATCTTAGTGCTGCTAACAGCTTTAACTGTGTCAACAGTTAATTCACCATTTTCATTGATTATAGCTTCTATATCATTGTATATAGCCTGTGAAACTGATCCTGTTCCACCAATTACAGTAACTTTAGTGTCTTTAGTCTTGTTGTTAGCAATGTAGTTGTTAGCATTGCTTACAGCTGTTGCGTTAGCTCCTGCTCCAGTTAATACAACTGGTGCTGATGCTTTTGCTGCTGCTGCGGATGCAACTAATGCGTCAGCAAATCCTGTAGTAGTTGCTCCACCTGCTGCTACATATATATTTTCTAATTTTAAGTCACCTTTGAAGTGAGCTAATACTGCTAAGTTAGTTTCAAATCTAGTAGCACCTTCTGCTACTCTTGTAGCGCTAACTGCATTTAATACAGATGCTGGTAAAACTCCTGCTCCACCAACTGCTACTACATCAAGTCCTGCAGCTACAGTTTTAACTGGTGCTGGAACTTCATTTTTGTTTCCAAATAATACTGGCATTCCCTTAGCTGCTGCTATAGATGCTACTGATAAAGCATCAGCATATCCTTCAGCGCTTACAAGAACTCCTGCTTTAGCGCCAGTTTTAGCTAAAACTGCTTTAGCTACTTCTGCGTTAGTTTCGTATCTTGAAGCTCCGCCTATTCTTGTTACTGAATAGTTAGCTTTTAAAGCTGCTTCCATAGCTGGAGTAACTGTTCCAGTTCCACCAACGATAACTATGTTTTTAGCTCCTAATGTAGCTAATGTAGCTTTTAATTCAGCTGTAGGCACGTCTACTTTGTTAGTTAATAATATTGGAGCATTTAATGCTTTAGCAAGTGGTGTTGCACTTACTGCGTCAGCATATCCATATCCATTTACTAAAACTACTGTTTCAGCAGTTCCAAATACTTGTTTTGCAACTTCCATTGCTGTAGTTTCTCTGTTAGCTCCTGGTACTCTTGTAACCTCAGCAGCTGCTTGTACATTTGTTGCAGTAACTGTTGAAGTTAATACTAAGCTAAGTACTGTAGCACTAGCTAGTGCTCTGTTTCTCTTTTTCATTAAAGATAACCTCCTCAAATTAAGTAAAATTGTTTATATGTTAAAATATATTTAAATATTTTACTAACTAATGTAACTATTGTAAATTATAAAGGTTAATTATTCCAATTGACTTAAGGTTTATTATAGCATAGTTTATTTTGCATTTCTACACTAATCATTCATTTTTTTTAATAAGTAATTAATTTTTTATTTTCCCATAATATATGTACGTAGTTTTGAGTGTATTAGTTTGTCATATATTACTTTTTTATAAAAAATTTCTTTTTTTACTATTATTAACCTCATTTTCTATTATACAGTAATATTCCCCTTTTTTCTATACCTTTTATTTTGTAATTTATGGTAAATAGCTCCAGAGATTTTTGATTAAATTTTACTTATCGCCTATATTATTCTACATATTGTTAAAAAATCCTTCTTTAGTTTTTAAGAAATTTTAAATATTAAATATTTTTATACTTATAAGTCTCAATTGCTAAAGCTCTAAATACCATTACTTTTTTCCCTTTTTAAAACACCGTTATCCTAATAAATGTAAATATAACATACCACTTTTGCAGACTTTTGAAGTTAACTGGTTATAATATTGCAATTTTCAAGGATTAAATAGTTCCTAACTAAAGATAAACTAATAATTCAATAGTCACTTCTAGTAATTGACAGTTTAATTCTTTCTACTATTTTTCCTATAAGCAATGTGATACAAATACAAATTATAGTAGATGATATCAAAAAGAAGCTGCTTCCTAGTGATATATCCTGTTCCTTCATCCATTTCATATAATAGTAAAGTATTGAAGGATGTGCCAAGTACATTACATAGGATTTATCGGATATAGCCTTTAAAAACTTAAATGGTAAGTTATTCCTAAGGTTTAATGAAAATATAAGTGCAATGGCACTTAATGAATATACTATTATAGAAGGTCTTAAAAAGGTTGTATAATAATCTATCAGCTTACCTTCTAGTACTCCCTGTATGGATTCCATCATTATTAATACAGTACATATTATAAATAATAGAGTTGTAAATTTTTTGTATCCTTTAAGCTTACCTATATATGTATATAGCCTTCCACTTATATATATTCCAAGCGAAAAGTAAAATATCCAAAATAATATATTCCTTTTTGAATAAAAATCTAAAGTTAAATTAGGAATATTATAATAGTGACCTGTAGTTAAAATTCCTGCAGTTATTAAGAAGGAAACTAAAAGCCCTATCTTTTTCTTCATAACAATATAAAGTATCGGAAATAGTATATAAAGCTTTACTATCATAGGAACAAAATAGAAATGATAATATGCTTTATCTCCGCTCAATATAAGCGAAGGCCATGTATGAAAGTTTTTGTTATTGCTTATTATGTATAAGTAAATAAAACACCATATCAAATATTCTGGTACTATAGATAAAAGCCTTTTAAATTCAAATTTAAAGTAATTTGTATTCTTTTTATAGCTAAGTGCTAAACCAACTCCTGATATAAATACAAAGGCAGGCACAGAAAATCTGGCAAGTTGATTTATTATTAAAGTAATATAATAAAGTTCACTGCCTTTATCCTTAACTCCTGACAAAGTATAAGCTGATGTATGAATTACAATTACTGCTATAGTAGCAAGTGCCCTGCATACATCCATTTCTAAAATTCTCTTTTTATTGCCTTTTGTATTATCAGGATCTTTATTAATATGTACATTTCCTTCATGCAACTTCATCCTTTGAGTCACCGTCCCCTAATGTTAAATTTTAAGTATTGATTCTCATAAATCTTTTCTAATTATCAATTATTGGCAATTATTTGTCAACTATTTCTAACATTGGAAACCTTGGGGACGGTTATCACCTATAATTACCTTTTGAGGACGGTTAGCAATCATTAGTTAAATAATAACTTTTATTCATATATTATTTATTAACTAATTATTAAGTATTTATTAAATTTTCCCATATATGCACTATATATGAATCATATATATATTTTATTTTAATATTTGATTGTCACAATCTGGTTACAGCTTCAATACATTTTCTTTATGCTTTGCGTTCATCAAATTAAACCTAAAAGCGACTTTTAGTGCTATAATACATATATTTAATAGGATAAATAATTGATATACTTGTCCATTATCTTCTTATGTTATATAAAAATTGGAAATATATTGTCTTAAGTTGAAAATATATTGGTTTTTTATTATAATTAAAGCTACATAGTTAATTTATTATAAAGGAGAAATAAAATATGGGGTTATACAGTAAGTGGAAAGACCTAGTTGTATACTTTGTTCAAACTCAGGGGGAAGATGCCTTTTGGGATGAATATGTAAATGTTGAAGAAGGTATAATTAGAAAGATTCTTATTAATCATAAAAACGTTTTTAGTGGAAAAGTTGTAGATTTATCCAAAGAGTTTAATACATCTCCTGCATTATTCATTGGAGTAGTTGATGGATTGAATACAGCGTTAAAAAATCCTCTAAATTTAGAAGACATACAAGAGGATACAGAAATATCAATTGATATAGACTTTGAAAAATTGTACATAAATATAGCAGAAGCTGAAGCTGAAGAGTTATCAAGTCTTCCTGAATGGAATGTAATTTTACCTAAGGAAAAGCTTGCAGAGCTTAAGCTTAAGTACAGCCCATCTAAAACACTAGTTACTCCTGAAAAAATAGGAAGAAACGAAGCTTGTCCATGTGATAGTGGGAAGAAATACAAAAACTGCTGCGGAAAGTAAAAAAGTCAGCCCTCGGGCTGACTTTTTATTTTTAGTTAAAATATATATCTGAAAACTCTATATTTATCTTTTCTCCCTTATTTGTACCTGAGGGCACATCCATATTTTTATCTTCATCCTGAGAAAGTACTTTTACAGGAAGTTTAATAAAGAATTTAGACCCATCTCCCCATCTGCTGCGAGCCCATATCTCCCCACCATGGAGCTCTACTAGGGATTTTATCAGAGATAGTCCTATTCCGCTGCCTTCATTGTTCCTTGATAAGGATTTATCCACTTGTACAAATCTATCAAATATGGACTCTAATTTATCTTCTGGTATTCCTATCCCATTGTCCTCTACAGATATCAGTACATATTTATCTTGATCTTCAAAATTGACTTTTATTTCTCCACCCTTAGGAGTAAATTTCAAAGAGTTAGAAAGTAAATTGAGTATCATTCTCTCAACTTTATCCTCATCGCAAGCCATTATCTTTTCTTCTATATTTGTATCAAATATAAGATTTATATCTTTATTTTTTGCATATTCCGTTACAGACAAGGTTATATCTTCAACAAGGCTCACTATATTACAGTTATTAGGGAAAAGCTGGAAATATCCTGCATCAATTTTTGTTATATCTATTAAATTATTCACAAGCCTTATAAGCCTGTAAGAATTTTGCTTAATCAAATCCTTGTATCTAAAAAGTTTTTGTATATTTTCACTTTTATCAGTTATATTCATGTTCTCTAATATTATATTGGCTACTTGAAGGGATGTGAGTATTATATTTAAAGGAGTTCTTAATTCATGGGATAGGTTTGCAAAGAAGTCTGTTCTTAACTTTTCGTATGCCACTGCTTCATTTAGCTGGCGAGTTTTTTCAGCCACAGTTGTACGCAGCCTTTCCTTTGCCTTTCTATCTGAAATATCCTGAGATACTATAAGCATTTGGTCTTCTCCATTGTAAGGACACTTAGCTCCAATCCCTTCTAAGTATATATATTTTTTGTCCTTTACTCTAAAAAATCTACATTGACTAAAGGGTTTTTCGTTGCTTTGTATTACATCCTCATAATCCTTTTGAAACTGCTGCTCTTGATTCTTTGTAAATCTTAAGAAGTCACTTACTTTGTTGCCTATTACCTCATGAGATTCCTTTGCCCCCAATAGCCTAGCTCCCGCTTCATTGCAATATAGATATCTTTCTTTATCTCTTATGTATACCCCTATAGGCAACAGCTCTACAAGCCTTTTATATTGCTCTTCACTTTCCCTTAAAGCTTCTTTTACTTGTTTAATTCTTTCTTGTTCTTTTAATAGTTGATTATTATTTTGCTGAAGTTCTGCATTACGCTGCTTTAATTCTTCTTGCAGCTGCCTATTACAAACTTCTACCTGATTTCTTAATTGAATTTCCTTAATCTTGCTTAATCCCATTTCTGCAAATATCTTTGCAAGACTTTTATAATAACAAATTATATCTTCAAGTCGCTCTTTCTCTATTATAGGTACGCTTTTTATACTTTCTAGATAAGCCTTTTCATCCACTCCAAATTTTTTAGCTTGGTCTCTAAACATTTCTAAATTTGGCTCTTTTATAAAAAATTGACCAATAACAAAGTTTGCAATAATCTCTCCATCTATTTCAATAGGAACAAATGCACTCATGAGGCCATTTTTACATTGATTAAGAATATAATCTTCTCCTCTTTCTACTTCGCTGTCCTTCATCATTCCTATAAGACAGTGGGTTTGAGAATCATATATTTCCATATGAAACTTTTCACATACTATTTGCCATCTTGTATTTATGAGCAATTTTCCTTCTAAATTTAGTACCCCGTGGGGCAGTCCTGTAACACTGTAAAACTTATCCATTAACTTTTGAAGCTTTTCCATATCCACTAATTCTTCAAGTTTATATTTAGCCATGTTATGACCTCCAAGTGCTTTATCATAGGCAATACATTGTATATTAATAATTTTTCTGCATTTTTTGACAATCACTGATGTTTATATATTCTACATAAATAAAAAAACTCCTTGAATTTTAGCCAAAATATTATTCTTTATTTTTGTCTCTAAAACCTCTTATCTTTTTTCTATAATAAGTAATTGTGGCGGATAATTTATTTGGTTTGTAAATTCTAATTGCGCCACATTATACTCCTTTTGATTTAATGTTTTTGTATAATTTTCTAAAGCTTCCTTTTCGGCTTTCCCATTTTCATGTCCATGGTATATTACAAGTATTACTACTCCCTTAGGCACTAAAAGTTTCAGCGACTTTTGTACCGCTTCAATTGTGGTGTGTGCTTTTGTGGTAATGTTATGCGAAAAAGAAGGTAGATATCCTAAGTTAAACATAACTATCTTTACTCCACCTTCCACATATCTATCTATATTTTCGTGCCCATCCAATATTAAATTTACCTTAGTCTTTATATTATTATTTTCAAGTTTTTCCTTTGTGGCCTGTATAGCTTCACTTTGTATGTCAAAAGAGTATACCTCTCCCTCTTCCCCTACAAGACTTGCTAGAAACAAGGTATCGCTGCCTTTTCCCACGGTTGCATCCACCACCTTGTCTCCATTCTTAATCTTTAACCTGCATATTTCTTTTGCTATATTCATAGAATTTGTAAAAAACTCACTCATAATACCCTCCGCTTTTGTTTAAATATAAATAATGGCTAAGATTACAGTCCAGCAATAACCGAATTTCCTAAGCAATTATTATTGATTCTTTGATATTTATATTTTTATTTGATGATTTCATCTAAATTATATCCGCTTTTTCTTAAATAATCCAATTGCATTTTTAACTTTTGCTCATTTTCCAAATATATATTTAACGCTTTAAATCTCCCTTTTAATTCATATTCTCCTAAGGATGCAGGTATAAATATCGTTTGTCCCTTAGTAAATCTTTCTTCAGCTTTATTACTTGTCATTCCTTCCTTATTTTCAGGGGATAATGTTTTTTCATCCTGTGAAGATATTTTATTATAAGATTCACTATAAATTATAGTACCTTCACCCTCAAGAAAAGTATATATATGAAACTTCTCTCCTTTTGTGCTTTCTTTAAATCCACAGGACGTTTCATAAAGCTTTACACAAAAGCATTTGTTTAAGGCAATGTATGTTATAGCAGTGTTTTCATTTTCGATTAACTCTTTGTTCCCTTCATCTTCAAGAGAATTTATTACAGATATGCTGGCATTTTCAGTTAGTTTCATTCCTTTGTATTTTTCTTTGCAGATTTGCTTATTACCTGATTGATTACTTTTTTCACTAAAATTTATAACTTCAAGTGCCTTATTTAAATGAAGCTCTCTTTCATTTCCATTGGCATCTTTTCTATTATAATCATATATTCTATAAGTTATATTTGAACTTTGCTGAATTTCTGCAATTAAAAGTCCTTCACCAATAGCATGTACCGTTCCTGAGGGTATATTTATTATATCCCCCTTAGTTACTTCTATATAATTTAGGCACTCCTCTACCCTTTCTTCATCACAAGCTTTCTTGAACCTTTCCTTGTCTACACTATCCCTTAATCCACATATAAGCTTTGATTCAGGCTTTGCAGCAATTATATACCACATTTCATTTTTACCTAAGGAATTATTCTCGTATTTTTTTGCATATTCATCGTCAGGATGCACTTGAACAGAAAGCTTGTCATTAGCATCAATAAACTTTATGAGTATGGGGAACTTATCCTTATATGTTATATATATATCTTCCCCTAAAATTTCTGCACCCTTTTCCTTTATAACCTCATATAGCGTTTTTCCACTAAACTCTCCATTACCTATAATACTAAGTCCATCCTCATGGCAAGAAGCTTCCCAGCTTTCGGAAACCTTTCCTTCTGGCAAAACCTTTCCCAAGAACTCCAGATTTCTTCCACCCCAAATATAATTCTTGTAAACCTCCCTAAATTTAAAGGGGTAATACATTTACTAAATCCCTCCAATTAGTCATATCACTAAAATATATGAGGGATTCATCAAAAAAGTGCCACCCACATGGCAAGTGGCAAGTTATATTAACTTGCCACTTGCCACGTGGGTGGCACTTTATAATTCTTCATCTCTCATTTCTATTTCAGTTCCTTCTGGAGCCTTTATCTTAAATAAATACCCATTTTCAACTTTGTATATTTCACTGCCATTTTTTAATTTAAAACTATTGTATCCAAGTCTCCTTATTCTGTTATATTCTTCTTGAACGTTATCTACTAAAAAGCACATATGTACTATTCCTTCATTTAAAGAGTTCCATTTACTTAGCTTATCTCCCCTTTTGGCAGTTTGAAGCTCAATCATAAAGGATCCTAGTTTTATCCAAGTATTAAAATCTCTAGTATGAAAATTAGGTGTCTCTTGAACTATTTCAAAACCTAGTATCTCTGTATAAAATTTTAATGATTCCTTGTAATTTTCTGTTTGAATACATACATGATGTATAGATTTTATGCTCATTTTATTTCTCCTTACCTACTTCACTATTTTTACATATATAAATTATAAATTATAAAAACGGTTAACAACAATTAAATCCAGTAAATAGTTGTTAACCGTTCCCATTTTAAAGTTTCTCGTTACTTCCCATGACCTCACCAAACTGATATTGTTCTTTCATTTTATTATCTTCCTCTGTAAATGGAAATGGTTCACTGCCTACATCTGAACCTTGTGTTATATGCTGTGGCATGCCGCTTAAGTTATCTTCAACTTTTCTTATAGTATAAGCCTTATGGTTAGGATTATCATTTCTCATGCTTCTCATACTTTTCACCTCTCTTAAGTGCTTTGCAAACTCATCAACTACTTAGTTATTATTTGTTTGTTAAATAAATCTATGCAAATATTAGAAATATTAGTGCCACCCACATGGCAAGTGGCAAGTTACATTAACTTGCCACTTGTCATGTGGGTGGCACTTTCCTGCTATTTAGCCACCAAGCGTTACGTCTTGTTTATCATACCACTCTAGAGCCTCTGAAAAATGATTAGGCTTGAAATCTGGCCAATAGTCATCTATTACATAAAAGTCTGAATATACAGATTGAACTGGAAGTAGTCCGCTTAATCTTCTTCTTCCTCCCCATCGTATAATAAGATCTATTCTTGATATATCATGAGACTTTATATTATTTATAATGTTCTTTTTCGATGCATCAGCTGTTTTTAGCTCATTTAAATCCCATTGCCATCCATAATTTATTAGGAAATTAACTCTAATTCCTCCCTTACCAAAGGTTCTTCTAGTGGTGAAGGATTCTAGTTCCTTTGGAAAGGCTGGCGAATCTGTATTTCCAACTACTAATATTTCTGCATCTTCCTTAGTAATTAGATTTACTGATTCAATGCATGCATCTGTAAAGGCCTTCTTTTGTTCACTTGGCCTTTTTGTATTATCTATGGTAAATCCATAGTATGTGATTTCCTTAATTCCAGTTTCCTGGCATAACTTAAAGGTAGCTAGCCCTGGATCAATTCCTATCTCATATCCCTTATCTTTAGGCATTCCATTAGCAACTGCCCATCTTCTATTACCATCAGGAATTATTCCAATATGGTTTGGTAATCTCATTTTATTGTCACCCCGAATTCTCATTATATTTTTAATGTTTACTATGATTCTATATTAAAATTTTATAATATCTCTATTATATATGAAAATATTCCTAACCTCTATATTTTATATTAATTATACGTCATTATTTATTTTAGCCAATAAACCCCTATTTATATCTTAAACTTCTAAATAATTTAGCTTATATTTAAATTATAGCTGTTAAACCTTCCTTGCTTTTAATCATGTGTTAATTATTATTTTTTAGGTAATACTGTATTTAATGTAATAATTATTTAAAGACAAGGAGGATTTCAAATGAAATTAAAATTAATCTCATTCGTATTACTTATGTTCACTATACTATCTTTCGGATGTGCTAGAAATATCAATCCTACGCCAGTGCCAGGAACAACCAAAGATCAAACTAACACTCAAGCTCAATATCAAACTCCTCTTCAAGCCCAAGATCAAGGCAAGGCTCAGGAAAATAAGACCGACGTTGTAACAACTGCATCTGTAGTAGACAATGCCGCTGCTTTTGAAAAGGCAATTAGCAACAAAGGCACTTGGATTATTGCTATAGTAAAAGACCTAACTATTAATAAAGATTTAGTACTTGATGGTGAATTTAAAAACGGTAAGAAAGATAAAGATGGTAAAGATATTGTTCAACGTAAAGTAGCTCTTTACACTCAAGATGAAAATCGTAATGTGACTAATAGATTTACTTTAACTGCACCAAAGTTTACTATTAACAGCCCAAAGGCTAGTATTCAACATGGAACTTTTAAAGGTGACCTTTATGTTTCAGCTAAAGACTTCGAATTAATAGATGCTACAGTTAATGGGAATGTATATTTTACTAATAATGACGCTAAGTCAACATTTAAAATGGATGATAAAAGTAAAATAACTGGAAAGCAAGAATTAAAAAAATAACTTTTACTATAAAGTTCATAATAGTTTAAGGGACGGCTAACAACTATTAATAATAAATAATTGTTAGCCATCCCTATTTTTCACACTTGCCACTTGCCATGTGGGTGGCACTTTATTTTAGTATATATCCGAAAACTCCATTTGCAATTTTTCTTTATATTTTGATTCACAGGATTCTTCACTTATTATATTATTTTCTGTTCCTTCAACATTCACTACCTTCACAGGAAGAGTTATAGTAAACTCACTGCCCTTCCCAAGTTCACTTTTTACACGAATAGTTCCCCCCTGTATTTCAACAAGGGATTTTACAAGAGCAAGACCTATACCACTTCCTTCTTTTTTTCTAGTTATAGACTTATCAATTTGAGCAAATCTCTTAAAAATAAAATCTAACTTATCTTCTGGTATACCTATTCCTGTATCTTTTATAGATATTTCTACAAAATCGCCCTTATCATAAATGTTAACGAATATACTTCCTTTTGCATCTGTAAACTTTACTGCATTGGATAAAAGAT
Source organism: Clostridium pascui (assembly GCF_016908015.1). Classification (GTDB taxonomy): domain Bacteria; phylum Bacillota; class Clostridia; order Clostridiales; family Clostridiaceae; genus Clostridium_AK; species Clostridium_AK pascui. The sequence goes on along the minus strand of NZ_JAFBDB010000002.1, from coordinate 241,135 downwards.
TTAGTATAATCCTTTCAATCTTTTCTTCATCAAATGCAATAATCTTATCCTCTACTTCTGTATCAAAGATTATATTTATTCCTTTTGACTTTACAAAATCTGCAACTGATTGCACCAGTTCTTCAACTACATACACTATATTATCATTAGTTAAATTAAGATTTAAATATCCACCATTTATCTTTGTGGTGTCAATTATATTATTGATCAATCTAAGGAGCCTTAATGAATTTTGATTCATTATAGTAAAATAATATTGAATTCTATCATCAGCTAAGTTCTTTGATTCATCTAAAGATCTTAGAAGCTGTATCGTGCTGCTTATAACATTTAACGGAGTTTTAAGTTCATGAGACATATTGGAAAAAAATTCCGTTTTTACCTTATCATATTCCATAAGCTCTTCTACTTTTTTATTACTTTCATCATTTTCAGAATTAAGTGTTTGAATTCTTTCGTTAGCTACCGCTACCTGCTTTGCAAGTACTAATGCCTCTTCCACTGAATCCTTTAGTGTTAGCAAAGTATTTACTCTTGATAACAACTCATATTTATTAAATGGCTTTCTCAGATAATCATTAGCACCACTTTCAAAGGATATCACTAAATTTTCCGGCCTATTATCTGCAGTCATAATAAGTATAGGCAGCTCAAAAATTGAATACTTCTTTCTAATTATATTGCATATTTCATAACCTAATAAATCTGGAATCATCATATCAATAATAACTAAATCTAAATCTTCATTTTTTTCCACAATTTCTAATGCTTGTTTTCCTGTTGAAGCCTTTAATATATATTCACTAAGATGTGAAAGATAACCTTCTAGTACTCTTTGATTCACATATTCATCATCTACTATGAGTATTTTATAGTTTTTACTAACCTTAGTAGTTAAACTCCCACTTAACTCACTATACTTATCATTTGATATAAGATTTAAATGCTCATAATTTACTTCTTTTAACATATCTTTGGCGCACTCATGAGTATTATTAACTTCTTCTGCAGAACTCAGTGGCAAACTAAATGTAAACTTACTCCCTTTCCCTATAGAAGATTTAACCTTTATATCTCCACCATGAAGCTTAACTAATTTCTTTGTTATATAAAGTCCTAATCCCGTACCCCCATACTTTTCAGAAATTCCATTACCTTGTTCATATATATTGAAGATTGTATTAAGTCCTTCTTTGGGTATTCCAATTCCAGTGTCCTCTATAGACACTTCTATATAATTTTCTTTTACGCTGTAAGATACTATTACTTCCCCCTCATGTGTGAATTTAATTGCATTCCCAATCAAATTATAAAAAATCTGCTGTATTCTATCTTCATCTCCATCAACATAGGGCGCTCCTTCATCTACCAAATTAACCAACTGGATAGATTTATTATTTGCTGATAGCTCACAAAATTTTATTACCATTTCTAGTAATTTGTTAATTTTTACCGGCTTCTTTTGTAATATTATTTCGTTATTTTTAAGTTTAGAAAATACTATAATATCATTAACTAAGTTAGATAGTCTTATTGCACTTGATTTAATCAAACACAAGTTATACTTTTCATCCTCAGTCATATAATTGTTAGCTCCCTCAGCAAGATTTTCAGATAAACCAATTATCCCATTTAGCGGCGTTTTAAGTTCATGGGATGTTACAGCTAAAAAATCATCTTTTAAATTATTTAGGGATTTAAGCTTTTCTCCTATATCTTCTGATCTTGAAAGAGCTCTAGCTTGCCTTTCTGCCAAGACATAATAATTAGCTACTATAAAGATAAATACTCCTAAAGGGGCAAATGAATTGGTTATAATTATGCTGTACTCATATAAAAAGTCATTTATTCTTGTTATAAATAGTGCAAAAAGACCTACTACAGTAATATAATCATTGGTTTCTGCATTGATATATACTTTACATATTTTAAACATCATATAAAATATTAGCGATAAAGCTAAAACTTCAAAGGGAACTATTAATTGAATATAATACTCTGTTGGACTTATAGCCACTATGAAAAAATATAAAAGACCTGAGAAACTTGAAACTTTTACAACCTTTTCCGAAAGTATTCCGTCATAATTTTTGTTAATAAACAATACAATGAAGGGCATATATAAATAAAAAGTCCAAATCATTATCTTTACTGCAAATAAATAGCTAAAGTCAGGAAATACAGAAATAACGAATCTTTCTCCTATAAATATTGTTCTAATAGCAATTAAAATACAAACTATTGCAAAATATAAAGGCGCTTTATTCTTTTTCCTTTTAAAAAACACTGCTAAATTATAAATTGCCGCTAGAACACTGCTTCCAAAAAGGAATAAATCAAGGGCTTGCTTTTTTTCCTCATAGGCATCTATTTCTGAAGCTTCTCCCATTAATATGGTATCTATAAATCCAAACTTAGCGTAAAAGTTACTAACTTGAAGGGTCAAATATACTTCTCCATTTTCTGTATAAAAAGAAGCTGTTTCAGGCATCAATTTTGGTTTCATTGCATTTCTATTTTTGCCTACTTCTCCTACAGATACCACCTCACGATTATTAGCCCAAAGTTTATATGCATTTTGAATGTAATCGATTTTAACTGAGTATAGATAATCATCGCTACTGACAAGAATCTTCAATCTATAAGTTCCATATCCAGCTCCCCCCAAAGTTCCTGGAATAGAAGCATAGGTCTTTTTTAGATGTGCATTCTCAAAGTCTTTTGGTTCTAAAAATTGACTTTTATAAAACTCCCACTCTCCATTTAACTTGGTCATTCCATCACTTTGAAAATCCCAATTTCTTAAATCTATTACACCATTTTTAGCCACAGGACTTGGCTTACTGGTATTACTTACATTTAAACTTCCATTAATTATATATATAAATATCCCTAGGGTAATTAAAAGCAAGCTACACAATTTTATTTTTGACATTTTGATATTTTTCATAAAACTCCTTCACCTTTACCCTTTTTTTATATTAATAATAACAAAGGTGCCACCCACGTGGCAAGTGGCATGTTCTTTTCATTCTATTGTTTTAAGCATAATTTTACAATCTCAATGATTTGGATGCCGTCAACAACTAATATTAGTTATTACTTATCTCCTTTTATAATAACGCAACTTTTGATTAAAAAATATAAAAACACGTGTTTTTTTGCCAATTTAGCAAATAATATATTTATATTAAAAATAAGCAGTAGTAAGGAGGATTTCAAATGAAAACTAAGGTTTTATTATCTGTACTAGTTCTATCACTTGCTCTATCTGTTGGATGCGCTAGAGAAAATACTAATAATCAATCACCAAATACAACACAAAACCAAAATCAAAATCAAGGAAGCAAACCAGATGGTGTAACAACCGCATCGATAGTTGATAATGCTGCAGCTTTTCAAAAGGCAATTGGCACAAATGGTACCTGGATTATTGCTATAGTAAAAGATGTAAGTACTGATAAAGATTTAGTGCTTGAAGGCGAATATAAAAATGGTAAGAAAGATAAAGATGGCAAGGATATAATTCAGCGTAAAATAGCTCTTTATACTCAAGATGAAAAACGTAATGTAACTGCTAGGTTTACTTTAACTGCTCCAAAATTAACTATTAACAGCCCAAATGCTAGTATCCAGCATGGAACTTTTAAAGGAGACCTTTACGTTTCAACTAAAGACTTTCAATTAGTTGATGCTAAAGTTGATGGAAATATATATTTTACTAATGATGAAGCTAAAGCTGGATTTAAAATGGATGACAAGAGCAGCGTAACTGGAAAACAAGAAGTTAAGAAATAGTTTATATAATAATGAACTTAGCTTATCAATTAATTCGGATTACCTTTAAACCCTATGCTTGCCGTAGGGTTTTTACCTTTTATGTATAAGTTATTGCAGTTCATTATATGTTCTTTACTCCTTCGACAGATAATCACCTACTATTCCCATCAATTTCCTGATATTTTTTTTATAAAATAATATGAAAATCTATACTATTTTAAAATAGTTTATATTATAATATAATCTGTATCAAAAATTATTACAAATAGGGGGATCTTAAATGAAAATTAAGGTTTTATTATCAACACTTGCTCTATCACTTACTTTATTAGCTGGATGCGGAAGCAGACCTGCTGAACAAACAGCAACTAAGCCTGAAACTAAGACAGAAACTAAGGCTCCAGCTGAAAAGGTTGACACTGTAACAACTGCTTCAATAGTGGACAAGGCAGAAGCTTTTGAAAAAGCTATAAGCAAAGATGGTACTTGGATTATAGCAACGTTAAACGATATCACTATTGATAAGGACCTTGTATTAGAAGGCGAATTTAAGAATGGTAAAAAAGATAAAGATGGTAAGGATGCTATTCAACGTAAAATAGCTCTTTACACTCAAGACAAAGACAAAAAGGTAACTGCTAGATTTACTTTAACTGCTCCAAAATTAACTATAAAGAGCCCAACTGCTAGAATTCAAAGCGGAACTTTTAAAGGTGATTTATATGTTGAAACTAAAGACTTCCAATTAGTTGATGCTAAGGTTGAAGGTAACGTATACTTCTCTAGCGAAGAAGCTAAAGCTGGATTCAAAATGGATGAGAAGAGCAGCATAACTGGAAAGCAAGAAGTAAAAAAATAATACATAATTTTTAGTGCCACCCACATGACAAGTGGCAAGTTAATGTAACTTGCCACTTGCCACGGGGGTGGCACTAGTTTATTAATGCAATTATAGTTATTAAATTAAAAGTTATGTGTAGAATATTTGTAACACGTATTCCGCTAGTTTTGGGTTTAGAAACCGTCTTGTAAGCCCTAATAGCTATTGGCAAGGTTATATAAACTAGTAATGCTAATATTGGTAAGCCCTTTGTAATAACTAATATAGTTGTCATTACATATGCTGCAACTATTAATGAAACATAGATTGCTTTGCCAGCCTTAACTCCTAACATCACTGTAAGTGTTCTTATTCCAAGATTTTTATCCCTTTCGTAATCTCTTATCTCATTTGACATCATAAGTAGTGGAATCATCAATCCTGCTGGTAGCGCACCTATTACAGGGATGATAGAATATTCACTTGTAAATACAACATAAGAGCCTAACACCATTAAAGGTCCCATAAGCATAAGGGACAATATAGCTCCTAATCCTCTTTTCTTATATACAAATGGTTCCCCAGTATAGGCATAGGAACCTACAATACCAGCTATTCCAATATAAATGAGCTTTGGAGTACTTAAATACATGAGTATTAGTCCTATAAGCCCAGTTCCTGCTAAACATAACATGCTAAATGCAAATACTAAAAGATCAAAGGCAGTTCTTTCGTACTTTAAAAATTTATAGGTCCTTTCTCCCGGCCTATGATATTTAAAAGACCCTTCATAAAAATCATTTATTAAGTTTGCGCACCCCTGTACAAGCATGCCTCCTATAGTAACTAATACTATCTTAAACACATCTAATTTGAGGTTTCCTGTTAATAACTTTCCTTCCCTATGAGCCATTAACATACCTAAAGTGGTTGATGCCACAGCAAGTGTAAGAGATAAGGGTCTTAGCGCAATCCATAAATCCTTTACGAGTTTTATAATATATTCCTTTGTATATTTCATAATCACATCTCCCAAAAGTTTATATAAGCTTTACAACACACACTTAATTATACATAAGCGTGTTGAAAACTCAACAACAAAGTACTACAATTAAATAGTGCCACCCACATGGCAAGTGGCACGTTAGCGTCAACTTGCCACTTGCCATGTGGGTGGCACTACAAAAACAGATGGGGGATGTAAAAATGAAAAATATCAAGAAGTTATCAGCAGTACTATTAGCTGTTATGATGGCATTTACAGTTGGATGTAGTTCAAAAAATACTACACCTAAAACTTCAAAAGAAAATTTCAAATTAAAAATTGGAGTTATGCCAGCAGTAGACTCAGCACCTATATTTCTTGCAGCTAAAAAAGGATATTTTAAAGAACTTGGATTAGATGTAGATGTACAGGTTTATACAAATGCAATGAATAGACAAAGCGCTCTCCAGAGTGGTGAATTAGATGGAGCTATGACAGATGTTATTGCTTTAGTAAATAACGTTCAAAATGGTTTTGATATAAAGGTTACAACAAGCACAGATGGATCCTTCCCTTTCTTAATAAAAAAAGCCTTTGAAGAAAAGAAAGATATCAAAGTTGGGATGATGGAAGTAAGCGTATCCAACTATTTATCTGATAGAAGTTTGGGAGATAAATACAATGTAGAAAAGGTTTATATAAATGAAATTCCTGCTAGACTTGAAATGATTAATAAGGGTAACTTGGATATGGCTGTTATTCCTGAGCCAATGGCTTCTCAAGGAGAATTAAATGGACTTGGCAAAAAACTGATACAAAATACCGATGAATTTTCACCAGATATAATGGTATTTACAGGAAAAGCTATAAAGGAAAACGAGAAAGCAGTTAAGCTATTTCACGAAGGTTACAACAAGGCTATTGCGGAAATAAATAAAAACGATACTGAAGCAAGAGAAGTATTAATAGAAAAGCTAAAACTAAAACCAGAGATTAAAGATAAAATCATTTTACCAAAATACAATAAGGCAAGAGTACCTAGTAAAGAGTATCTTGAAACTATTATGGACTGGAACGAAAAGATACTAAAGAAAAAAATAGATTTAAAATATGAGGACTTAGTTGAAGGGAAATTCGTAAAATAATGATTGAAGTCAAAAACATAGATGTGTGTTATGGTGAGGAGAAAGCCTTAGATAAGCTTTCTCTAAATATCGCTAAGAATACTACTTGTGCTGTGATTGGTCCATCAGGATGCGGAAAGACTACACTTTTATATACCTTAGCCGGGATTATAAAACCAACTTCAGGTAATATATTTATTGGTGGCCAAAAGCTTACTGACATAAGAAAAGATACAGGGTTAATTCTTCAAGATTATGGCCTTCTCCCCTGGAAAACTGTTTGGGATAACATTGCATTTCCTTTAAAATCTAGAGGCTTTAAAAAATCTGAAATCAATGATAAAGTTTGTTCAATATTAAAAAGCTTAAGTATGGATGAGTATAAAAAGAAACTTCCTGGCGAACTTAGCGGTGGACAAAAACAAAGAGTTGCAATTGGAAGGACCTTAGCCCTAGAACCTGATTTGCTTCTTATGGATGAGGCCTCTTCAGCTCTAGATGCTATAACAAAGGAGCATATTCAAAATCTTATATTAAATATATATAAGGAAAGGCATCTCACTTTAGTAATGGTAACCCACAATATTGAAGAAGCTGTTTTCCTTGGACAAAGGATTATAGTTATGGGTGATGGAAAGATTAATCATATAATAAATAATCCATACTTTGGAGATGAAAATTTAAGAAACAACTTAGAATTTTACAAAATATGCCTTGAGGTAAGGAAGTGGTTAAATGAAGAAGCTTAAAGCCTTCATCTACAACAAAACTTTATATGGAATCTTTATAGTAGTGCTATTTTGGTACATACTTCATTTAACTGTAAGTTCATCAGCAATTCCCTCTCCCTATAAAACACTTTTAAACTTTATTGAAATTTTCCCAGGCATATTAAGCCTTCACTTATCAGTAAGCCTAGCTAGAATAACTACAGCAATTTTAATTTCATTAGTATTTGGAAGTTTAATTGGACTTTGGATTGGCATGAGCGAGAAGGCCGATGAACTTATAACACCCATAGTATACATACTATATCCGCTGCCTAAAATAGCCTTTCTGCCAATACTAATGATTTTATTTGGTCTTGGTAACACCCCTAAGGTTGTACTTATAATTATAATAATTATTTTTCAAATCATTGTAGCTGCAAGGGATGGAGTTCGTGAAATACCAAAGGAACTCTTTTATTCTGTAACCTCCCTTGGATTAAACAAATCTCAGACTTATAGGCATTTAATAATTCCAGCAGTGCTTCCTAAAATAATAACTGCTTTAAGAATTAGTGTTGGTGTGAGCATATCTGTGCTATTCTTTGGTGAAAATTTTGCAACAACCTATGGTATTGGTTATTTTATAATGAATAGCTGGCTAATGGCAAACTATGTTGAGATGTTCAGTGGAATATTATCCCTTAGCATAATGGGATTTTTAATATTTAAGATTATTGATATACTAGAAAATAAGCTCTGCAGATGGATTAAAATATAGTAAAATATAGTGCCACCCACATGGCAAGTGGCAAGTTAGTTTAACTTGCCACTTGCCATGTGGGTGGCACTTTTATTTATTTCCTTAAAGATTTAAGGCTATGTCCTTTAGATGTTGAAACCGTTCTTCCTATAGACCTTATCTTTCCTGAAATACAATTAAAGCAATGTCCTGGTGTATCATTTATGCATATCTTACCTGGATAAAGAGCATATAATTTTCTATAGTCCCCCTCAGTTATATTAGGCATAACAACATTGGCACCACTTTGAAGTGCTATTATTCTTCCATTTTTATTTAGAGTCTCCATAGCTGTTGTAGCAGGTATATTTATATCTGGTAATAAGAGCCTTGTTAAAGCCATAACCTTTAAGCTCATTGTAAATTCCCTGCCCTTTGCATCCTTTAAAGGAGTATCTTCATTAGGAATGAATGGCCCAAGTCCTATCATGTCTGCATCTATTTCTTTGAAAAATAATATATCATCTGCCAAAGATTCTATAGTTTGGTTAGGTAGCCCTACTAAGTTACCTGTTCCTATTTGATATCCTAATGATTTCAAATCTCTAATACATCTTTTTCTATTTTCATGACTCATAGCTGGGTCTAACTCTTCATATAGCTTTTCATCTGTAGTTTCTATTCTGATTAAATATCTATCTGCTCCGGCTTCTTTGTAAGCCTTATATTCTTCAAAAGTTTTTTCCCCTAAACTTAAAGTAACTGCTATATCCATCTTCTTTAAATTTGATATTATAGATGCAAGCATGTCTACTGTGTAATAATCATCTTCTCCAGATTGCATAACAATACTTTTGTATCCATAACCTACTGCCTTTTTAGCTAAATCTATTATTTCATCAGGCATCAATCTATATCTTTCAACATTTTTATTAGCTGCTCTTAATCCACAATATAAGCAATTACGTTTACATGTATTTGAAAACTCAATTATTCCCCTTAAGTGCACCTCATCTCCTACATACCTTTTTCTAACTCTGTCAGCTGCACTAAAAAGTTCCTCATTTATGCTATTATCTTTAAGTAACATAACCAGTTCTTCTTTGCTTAAATTATGAGTTTCCTCAGCTTTTTTGATTAATTGTAAGCTTTTATCATCCATTGCTACCATCCTCCTAAAGTGCCACCCACATGGCAAGTGGCAAGTTACACTATTTTATTTCTTGAAATTAACTTACTTATGGTCGATGGTGCCGCATTAAAATATTCTGCTATTTCCTTTAAGGAATAACATTCACTTAATGCACATCTTATAATTTTTATCTTTGCTGCGGTGAGGCATTGTTTCCTGCTCCCGTTCCTAATCTCCATAAGTATAGATTTATTTATATTTAGTTTTGAAATTACTTCATCTAATGGTTTACGATTTAGTCTTACAAAATTACTAAAATCCTTGCCCTCATTTGAAAATGGAGTTTCTTTAAGATTAAGTGCTGCCTTTGTAATTTCATAATCTTTATCTTCATGAATTTCATCTCCAGGTGAATTAACAAGCTTTAAATACTGCTTAGAAGCCCTTTCCCTACTGTCCCCTAAGATACTTAATATAAAATTAGCATTGATACCCGAATTTATGTTGTTTTTATAAAAATAATGACTGCTCCAAGGATAATTCTCTAAACTATCACATATATCAGCCTTTATTGGATTTCTATGTATATACCTTAAAAGCCATACTAAATAAGCATTGTTGTCAACTAACTTACTCTTATATCTACTATCAAATGCGTGACCTGTCCTATTTAACACACCTTTTATGTACTTTCCTAATAAATTGTCCAAATAAAACATTATTTCATTTATTGGAGATTTGTTGGTTTTTATAAGTAAATGATAATGATTATCCATAATTACATAGGCTAAAATCTCATAATCAAACTTTGTATTATATTTTTTCAGGCATCTTAAAATAAATGATTTTACATTATCATCTTGAAATATGTATTCTTTGTTATTTCCTCGCTGATAAATATGGTATATCGCTCCTTCATAGATAATTCTATTCTTTCTTGACATATGACTTCACTCCTGTAAATGGTATATCTAAACTATTCACATTTTCATAAAAAATATACATAAAATTAGAAATTCTATAAAGTATCATTAATTTATCAGCTAAGGGAACCCCTACAAGGTTCCCTCTTTAATAAAATAATTAAATTTTATATAGATTAAATATCAACTTGCCACTTGCCACGTGGGTGGCACTAGGCACTAATGTGTTCCCTCTATTACCTCTATGTTATGATTTTCAAAAATTTGTTTTATTTCATGGGCCCTATTAGCCTTGCATTTTTTAATAATACAAACCGCTAAATGAATTTTTTTAACACCTGCTTCTTGAAGTTTTTTTGCAGTCTTTAATAAATTTTCATCAGAATTTTTGGAACAAGCATCGCATGTAGCAAATGCCATCATTTCCAAATCCTCATCCTTTTCATAAATACTAAAAGCCTTATTTCTATTATTATAAGCCTTAAAACATCCCATGGTTGAGCATGTACCATTTGTGTTTTCACATGCTATAATAGCTATTTTCATATATTATTCTCCTCTTTTCTCATTATCGTAAAATCATAAAACAAATAACCCTTCAACGTTTAGTTAAAGGGCTGTCTATCCAAAATGCATATAAGTCATTTTAATTTTCCTCCCCCTATTACTCGTAGAGTTTTTGGCAATATAAAACAGGCAGGTGTTCTGACTCGAGCGTCAACATTTTTTCAGCCTTCCCAGTTTCCCAGTGACATATTGAAAAAACTATTCTCTTACAGCGGCGAGACCGTGTGGGACTTTCACCCAGCTTCTCTTTTAATCAACAGATAAAATCTATTGAACCTATTTTATAAACTACTAATTTAGTATACTTATTGTACTATAAATCCTGCTTATATTGCAAGTGTTAACTCATTCCATATAAACTTATATAAGAAATTTCTATTTCTGAAATAATGGAGCTATTTTATCAACGCGGTTTGTCCAAATACCTCCAGTATAGTTAGGTGGTAAGTTCTTCAAGTCTTCGACAGTATCAAATCCTTCAGAAAATTCTCCGCTGCCGCCTACAACAATTACACGAGTATTTACACTATCCATTCGATTTAAAAATCGGCTTCCCCATCCCCATAGGATAGGAGCGTATTTTAATGGTATATGTAATTCAGTATTTCTACACGCCTTGGGAACATATCCTGTCCACCCTATAGCAATATAAGAAAGCAGTGATTTTTTCAACGTTTCCTTTGACATAACTCGAAGATTAGGTAACTCCTTCTGTAATAAAGCAATAGGTTTATCTCCTCCGTATACAGCCAATTTATTTAAACTTTCTTTGGATAGCTTAGAAAGATATTGAATAAGCTGCTGCCCATCTTCTGTTTCATCAGTTTTGATATGAATCAAAAAAGAACCTTCTGGAAATTTAGTAAGAACATCATCTAATGAAGGCATAAGTCCTGTTCCTTTACCTCGAAAAGGAAATGTCTTTCCTCCATCTGCAGTGTAGTTATACCCAACGTCAAGTAATCTCAACTCGTCCATTGTATAATCTTTTATAAGTCCTTTCCCATCGGTTCTATATTCTAATGTCCAATCATGAAAAACAGCAAATTTTCCATCCTTGGTTGGCTGAATATCAAGCTCAACTATATCCGCTCCATATTTAAAGGCTGCCTCCATAGAAGGAATTGTATTTTCTAAAAAAGTATGCTCAGGCTTATGAATGCGCTGAGCCGTATTGGTTTCATTAGTTATTCCCTCCATACTAAAAGTTTGTGCGAGCCCACGATGTGCAAGTATAGTTGCTTTTCCTGTTCGCTGCTTTATAAACAGTGAGCTGTTACTCACATAGACAAATGTAAATAATATTATAAAAAATATTGCCGATTTTTTCTTTATTACCTTTTTAAATTTGTCCATTTTTCCCCCATAGTTTATAAATTAAGTGCCCTCGATTTGCTAACTTGCCACTTGCCACGTGGGTGGCACTAATCATCTATTATACTCAAAAACTTCTTTAAACGCTCATTGCCTGTATTTTCAAAAACATGCTCTGGTGTACCAGCTTCAACAATTGACCCATTTTCCATAAATACAACCTTATGAGCTGCATCTCTTGCAAAACTCATTTTATGAGTTACTACTACCATAGTCATTCCTTCTTTAGAAAGATCCTTCATTACCTTTGTAACTTCAGCTGCCAGTTCTGGATCTAATGCAGAAGTAGGCTCATCAAATAATAAAACTTCCGGTTCCATTGCCATGGCACGGGCAATAGCTACTCTTTGCTGCTGACCTCCTGAAAGTTCAAATGGATATTGATCTTTTTTCTCTAAAAGTCCAACCTTTTGTAAAAGCTTAAGACCTTTTTCACGAGCCTCTTCCTTTGAACGTTTCAATACTGTTACCTGTCCCTCCATTATATTTTCTATAACGGTCATATGAGGAAAAAGATAAAAGCCTTGAAATACCATTCCAGTTTGTCTTCTTAGTGCTTGTACTTCACTAGTAGAGATCTTTTTATTTCCGCTAAACATTACCTCATTTTCCCCAATTGTTATAGATCCCTCATTTGGAGTCTCTAATAAATTTATACATCTTAATAGAGTGGTTTTTCCTGAACCTGATGGTCCAATAATAACCGCTGTCTCTCCCTTATTAATCTGTAAATCTATACCCTTTAAAATCTCATTCTTACCAAAGCTTTTGTGTAAGTTTTTTATGTTAATCATAAAATCCCTCCTTTACCTAGTTGTATATCTTTCAAGTCTTTTTTCTAACCTATTCTGAAGCACTGATAGTACACTACAGAACATAAGATAGATAACTGCTGTTTCAATATATAACCAAAGAGGTTCATAAGTTGCAGCTGTAATTCTCTGAGCTATCATAAACATTTCAGTAAAGGTTATAGTTGCAGCAAGTGATGTATCTTTAACAAGACTTATAAAAGAATTAGCTAGTGGGGGTATGGAAACTCTAGCAGCTTGAGGAAGAATTACTCTTCTTAGTGCTTGTTTATACGTCATACCTATGGAATATGCAGCCTCCCACTGACCTTGAGGTATAGATGTAATAGCAGCTCTTATAATCTCAGAATTATACGCACCTACACTTAGGGTAAAACCAATTACAGCTGCAGTCAGCGCGTTTAGTGTTACACCTGCTGCTGGAAGCCCATAGAATATGATAAACAATTGAACTAGAAGTGGTGTCCCTCTTACTATCCAAACATAGAACTTAGCTAATAACACCAATGGTTTAAAACTTGATATTCTTGCTAAAGCTGTAATTAAAGCAAGAACTAATCCAAGAGAAAAGGATATAATGGCAAGGGGGACTGTAAATTCCAATCCCGCCTTTAATATAGGTAAAAATGAGCTTATTAATATTTCTATTATTCTTGATGCTCTTTCATCAAAATTCATCTTGTCACCTCGTTATTTTGATACGTCAGTACCAAACCACTTTTGAGAAATTTTTAAGTAAGTACCATCTGCCTTCATATCTGCAAGTGCCTTATTTACTGCATCTACTAACTCCTTATTTCCTTTTCTAAATAATACAGCACTTTGCTCGGCATTATTATAATCTGCTACTGATTTTATTGGCGCATCTGGCTTTTGCTTTTTTAAATCCAAGAAAGATAGGCTGTCATTAATAGTGGCATCTACTCTCTTTGAAGTTAAAAGGTCAATGGCTTGATTAAAACCATCAATTTGAACCAGCTCTGCTCCATAACTTTTTGCAATCTTACCAAGATTACTTGTTAAAGATTGAGCAGATTTTTTACCTTTTAAGTCTTCAAATTTTTTAATATCTTGGTTATCGCTTCTTACGATAAGTACAGCTCTTGATGTTATATATGGAGTTGAAAAATCATACTTTTTTTCACGCTCAGGATTTATTGAAACTTCATTTAATACTGCATCAAATCTTTTTGCATCAAGTCCTGCAAACATACCATCCCATTTTGTTTCAACAAACTCTGCTTTTACACCAAGACGTTTTGCTATTTCATTTGCTATCTCCACGTCAAAGCCTGTTAAAGTTCCATTGTTATCATGGAAAGTAAATGGAGCATATGTTCCTTCAGTACCTATACGAATTTTGCCATCATTCTTTATTGTTTCTAATAAGTTTTTAGGTGCAGTTTCTTTACCTGCATTATTATCTTTTGTTGAACATCCTGTAACACCTATAATTAAAGTTAAAGCTAAAACAGCACTCACAAATATATTTCTTTTTTTCATTTTTATTCCCTCCGATTTTTATAATATTCTTATGTTAATTTTATTTATAGTATCTTATATTTCTTGAAAAATTATTTAATCAATAACTCCCCCTTGTTTCAATTTTTTCTATGTTATAATTATTTAAATACATTAATACATCTTGAAAACAAAAAACTCCTGCCTCTAAAATATAGAGGTAGAAGTTATATTCCACGGTCCCACTCTAATTATCACGAATATAAATAAATTCATGACTCTCATCAATTTAGGTACAAACATACCTTAACGCTTTAACGAGCGTACCCGCTGCCGTCTACTTATTTTCGAGACAGTGCTCAAAGATGCATTCACATAGATTACACTAAAAACCCCTTTCAGCCTAGAGGGTTTCTCTCTGTAAGTTTAGTCTATACTACTAATTCTTATCACAGCATTTTTATTTTCATCTATATACTTTAAAAGTATTCTTATAGGAATACTATATATTATACGACTTTTATTGTCAAGATTTTTATAAATTTGTTTTATGGTAATTGTTGCTATCAGCGATTACGTTCGCATATTTTCCTTATAATTAAACTATTATAGTTACTTCTGTTCCATCTCCAGCTTTTACTTCTACCATCTTTAATCCCTTATAAGCTTTTAACATATCAAATCCTTTTTTAAGTTCCTTAAGGTCGATATTTTCAATATATTTTCTTTGTTCTTCAGTAATATATCGCTTTGCAATTGTGAGTCCAAAGTTGCCACAGCCAAGGGCTATTTTTATAAGTGCCATTGGTGCTGGTATTTTAAAGCTTCTTCCAGTATTAAGCTTTATATAAATTCTCAATTTTATTCTCCCTTTCATTTAACTTGCAAATTAAATTGAGCATGTTTACTTCATATTTAATCCAGCGACTTAATAAAACCTTTATTCTATAGAAACTTCAACTATATCTCCATTGCTGCTTTTTACATCCACTATCTTACCTTCGAGACCTGAATCAATAGCCTCCATAATCATCTTTATATCTATTCCATCCTGCTCTGAAATGCCTGGTATTTTAATATTATTAACCGCATTTCCTATAGCTTTTAGAAACTTAACTGGTACATTTACATTTACGGTATCATTGGTGCCTGATAACACCCTAACTTTAAGCATTTTATCTAAATTTTTTGATACAGTAAGCTGTTGTGCACTACTGGATTTATCAAGTGCTTCAATAAGTTCTGTAGCTTTTTCTGAATCAATTTTACCTTCTTCAACCATTTTTAAAATTCTTTTAACCTCTTCCTTCATTTTACAATCCACCCTTTCAAATTTTAATTCCCTTTCATCATATTTAAAGCCTGCTCAGCTGATATTTCACCCTTTTCTAGCATGTCAAGTATTTCCTTGTTGTCTACTGTAGGCTTTTTTACTACGGTATAGCCAAGAGCTGAAACAACTTCATCTAGCTTAGCTCTTACAGTAGGATAAGATATCCCAAGTTCCTTTTCAACATCCTTAATATTGCCTCTACACTTTAAAAAAACTTCCATAAAATTAAGATATTCTTCTCCTAAATACTCGAACTTAGAAAATTCAAAGTCATTTTCGATAATAGTGCCACATTTATCACATCTAAGCTTGATAGCTTTTAATTTTCCGTTACATATAGGACATTTGCTTATTACCCTATAAGCCATAATCATCCTCTCCTTTTCTGTATCTTCATTATAATACTATTCTTATAACAAATCAATAATTTAATTAAAATAATCAATCCAAAATTATATATTTTTTAAAATAATTAATTTTATAATTAATATTTTTAATCCAACCTTTAATAATTTAAATATAAGCTTCTTTAAGAGGCTTCTGGATCAAATTTTCTTATTTTTATTTAATCTTAACTAACTTTATTAACAACAATGAAAGATATTATCAAGTCCATTTTTGTTTTTTTCAAAGCAAAAAGACACCTTCAATGGGAGGTGCCAAATGCTCTAATCATATAGACTACATATTTTCTACAAACTGAATCTTTAATCCATTTGGATCTGTTACATAAAAGAACTTAACATGTGGATTAGGTTGAAATGGTTCACTATATTCTATGCCTTTACTATTAACAAACTCCATCATTTTGTCCACAGATTCTATTTCAAATCCCCATGAAATATCTTGTCCAACATCAATCCCTTTATTATTTTCATTGTATATTAGCTCAATCTTTGTTTCTCCATCTCCTAAAAATGCAATTTCAGTCCCTTGACCAGCTTTAAATCTTTTATCAACTGTAAGTCCAACTATTTCTTGATAAAACTTTAGAGATTCCTCCATATTCTTAACCATTAATGTACTCCAACAAAATTTCATAACTTATTTTCTCCCTTGAATAAATATTATTTTTATATTTAAATTTTAAGCTAATTTTTCAATAATCAAGTCATTACGTATGGATGTTAAGAACAGCTGCTTTGCTTTTTCCTTATCTTTAGTTTGTCCAAGTACCCACATGAGCTTTGTTACTATTGCCTCTGTTGACATATCATGCCCTGGAATTACTGCATACTTCAAGGCCTTTTGTCCAACTTCATATTTACTCAAATCAGTGCCCTCTAAAAGCACCTGAGTTTTTATAACTACAATCTTTCCCGCCTCATCTAGCATTTTTAATTTAGCCAAGAAATTCTTTTTATTCTCAAAAGGAATTCCCCCGCTGCCATAGCTTTCTATAATTATTCCTAAATACTTATCACTTAAATAGTCAAGTATATCAGGATCCGTTGCAGGAGTTAACTTTAGTAAGAAAATATTAGTACATAGAGATTTATAAAATGTAAGTTCCTGTTCTTTTTTATAAATGGAAACTTGATCATTATATTTAATCTTATTTTCTTCAATACTAGCTAAATAAGGATAGTTAATACTTTCAAAAGCATTATAGCTTTTTGTTCTTAATTTTTCCGCACGAGATCCACAGATTACCTTACCATCAAAGACAATAAATACTCCGCCTACCCCATTACATGCAAATTGAATGGCATTTACTAAATTTCTTTTTGCATCTGTTTCTTTAAATATAATAGGCTTTTGAGCACCTGTAATAACAATTGGCTTATTAGAATTTTGTATCATATAAAAAAGTGCTGCAGAGGTATATGCCATAGTATCTGTTCCGTGAGTTATAACAAATCCATCATAATTATTATAACTTTTCTCAATATATTCAACAATATTTATCCAATATTCTGGGTGCATATTAGTACTATCAATATTTAATATTTGTACGGCATCAATTTGGCAAATATCTTGTACTTCTTTTGTGTAACTTAAAAGACTTTCTCCCGTAAGAGCTGGTGCAAGTCCATCATTGCCTTCTGCACAAGCAATAGTTCCCCCTGTAGATAATAACAATATTTTTTTCATATAACTTTCTCCTTATATAATAATTCTTTTTGCAAATTTAAAAGCATACATTAAGCTTCATACGTCCTTATATAATAAATAATTATAAACCAGCCTAAGAAGTAGTCAATATAAAAAAAATTAAAAATATTTTGTTAAAAAAGTATATTTAACCTTTATTTAACAGCACTGATTAACTTGTCTTCCATCTTATTACTATTCTTTATTATAAAAATCATGCATAGTGCAATTATTCCCCATACCCACCATGGTATTATTATATTCGAAGATCCTAATGCAGATGCAGCTAGTATTTCCCACGGCCTTGCTAATAGCATTATTATAAAGTATCTGCTTAAGCTCATTTTGCTAAGTCCAACTAAAAAGCCAATAATATCGTCTGGTAGAAACGGAAGAAGAAACATTAACATAATTAATAGTTCCCCCTTTTTTGATGAAATAATCTGCTCGTACTTATCTGAAACCTTATGGCTTACAAACTTGTTTGTAAAAGATCTTCCAAATTTTCTTGCAAGAATAAATACTACTACAGATCCGCTTATTATTGCCAGCATACTGATAAAAAAAGATCCCCACATGCCAAACATCATTCCCCCAACTACAGCACTTACATTACTAGGTATGGGTGCGATAATAACAGATACAAATTGCACTATAAAAAATATAATATATGCATTTTTACCATATCCCTCAATATACTTTTTTAAATCCTCCATAGAAGTCATATGATTCAAGATACCACTGGATTTAGCATAAATAAATATTCCTGCTAGCCCACATAGAGTTACTAATAATAAAAAATAGAATTTTAATTTATTCTTATGTATATTCATAAACAGTATTCATCCTCCTAGTTATCTATTTGTACATACTGATTATGAAGTATATAATTTAAAATTAGATTAAAAACCTCTTAAGAAAATCTTAAATTTAAACGCATCATCAATTTTGATCAACATATCTCCACCAAAAGGTAGTCCCAATAAAGCCAATCATGCTAGTTAGAAGTACGATAATAATACTGATATTTTCAAGTGCTGCGCTCTCCTTTCCAGCAGCTCCACTTGCTAGAGCAGGGATGGACCATGGAAAAAACTGCCCATATCCTGTTGCAGCTACTATTTGTGCCAGTACAAGAGAAAACACTACAAACCCAAGAGGAGATAAATATCCTCGTCCAATGCATGCAAAAAGAGCTACTGGTGTAGAAAGCATTATTGTAAGCAAAGAACAAGTAAAGAAAACTTTAAGACCTTGAATTATAAATTCAAGTGACCATCCAGGTATATCTACAACTTGACCTACAATTAAACCCAAAGCAAATACAAGTATGGAAAGTAGTAAACACCATAAAATTACTACTATAAATTTAGAAAATACAATAATATTTCGTGAAATTGGCAGCGCAAGTAAGTCCTTTATTGTTCTATCCGAATATTCTCTTCCAAAAACCCAGCTTGTCACAAACCCAAATATCATCAACCCCCCTATAGATATTGCTTGTGTAAGAAGACTAATATAAGAATCCCAATCAGCAGTTCCTGCAATCTGAGCTTTCGCAGAAATCACTCCCATCTTCTGGGCCAAATCAGGTTCTTTTAAAATAAACATGAATAAGCCTCCTATAAATGGTATAATCAGCGCAGCAAACATTGTTATTAGAGGTACTTTAGAACAAAAAAACTTTTTAATTTCTACAGAGACTGTAATCAATATTTTATTCACCTTAAATCTCCTCCAGCTTCTTTAATAGTTCTTAAAAAATATTCTTCTAAATCCTCACTTTGTACCTTTAACAATGTTGGTGGGCATCCAGCACCTACAAGCAGCGTTGCAATCTTGTCAGAATGATTTATGGCATCTTCATCCTGAATCTCTAATGCACATATATCTTTTCCTTGATATTCATCTGCCATATGCACCTTATACCCAGCTTTACATAAAACTGATGCCATACTAGATCTATCTTTTCCATCTAAAAATAATGTTTTCTTTACCTGATTTTTAAGCTCTGCTCCATCTATCTCTTTAATTAATTCTCCATTATTTATTATTCCTATATTGGTAGCAAGCCTTGAAATTTCATCTAGCTTGTGACTTGATATCAATATTGTTACACCAAAATTTTTCGCCAAATCCTGTAGCAAATCACGAATTTCAACAATTCCTGCTGGATCTAACCCGTTAGTTGGCTCATCTAATATTAGTATTTTAGGTCTATGAATAATCGCCTTTGCTATCCCAAGGCGCTGTGCATTTCCTAAAGAAAGATGTTTAGCTTTTTTATCAGAGTATATACTTAAATTTAGTTTATTCATAATCCAATCAACACAATTTATTCCTCTAATGCCTCGCAGCTTTCGAATTATATCTAGATTTTCCTTTACTGTGAGTTCTGGATATGAGTATGGTGTTTCAACGATATATCCTACGTTATTCCATATACTTGTATCTCCGGCACTTACCTTTTTACCCTGTAGATAGCACTGCCCTGATGTTGGAGCTATCATTCCAAGTAACATACGTATCGTAGTAGTTTTTCCTGCACCGTTTAGTCCCAGAAAGCCAAATATTTCTCCGCTTTTAATAGACAAGTTGACATTGTTTACAGCAAGTGTTTTACCATAAATCTTTGTTAGCTGAGTAGTATTTATAATTTCATTCATAGATTCAATCCTCCTCTATTAACTGCTGTAGGAGACCACTTATTAATAATTTTAAAGCGTTGTCAAAATCCTTTTCCCCAATTTCTTTCACATGGAGCATAGTCATAAATATTGCTCTTAGAGAAGCTGATACAGTACCAATTTCAACATCTTTTTTTACTTTTAAATGCAGTAATAGCTTTTTTATAAATATATCATCAAATGAATGATGATCAAGTATATCTTTCTCGGGTATTTTTCTCATAAGATATTCAAGTTCTTGATTTTCAATTATATTCATAATAAAAGAATGCCTTACTTTTTTATAAATTTCATAGATCAAGTCAGAAAGCTCCTCTGAACCTACACTTTCTAATTCATTAAGTTCATTGAACATTTCATCAATAATGGAGTTTTGATATTCTTCAAATACTTTAAAAAATAAACTTTCCTTTGATGGATAAAAAATATAAAAAGCTCCTTTTGATATGCCTGCCATCTGAGCTAACTGATCAACAGTTGTTTTTTTTACCCCAAATTTACCAAGGCACTCTTGTGCCGCACTATTTAATTTTATTCTTATTAACTCTTTTTCACTTTCACTAAATGCAGTTGCCATAGTTACCTCCATACTGTATGACCATTTTAGTACTTATAGTCACACAGTATCATAAATAACCTTTTCTGTCAATAAAGTTATGAGCTAATAATATTACTGTGCCAATGCCCCAAGGTGGTCTTAATATTAATATATAACCTAAAACTTGGCACGTGGATGCCGCTACTACTAAAAAAAACTATTGACAACGAATATAAAACAAATTATACTTAAAAAAACTTAGTCATAAAAATGAAAATAATTCTAATAACAGAAAATTAAATAAGACTTTTCTTATCAAGAGAGGCAGAGGGACAGGCCCTATGATGCCCAGCAACCTGAATAAAATGATAACAACATTTTACTCAAGGTGCTAATTCCTACAAACTGTAAAGTTTGAAAGATGAGAAAGCAATAAGATAGTTATATCAAACTGCTTTCTTAGTTGAAGAAAGCAGTTTTTTTATTACTATTTTTGAAAACAATATCTTAGTAAATAAGTATGTTTTCTGTGCTATAGTTTAAAAAAACGCTTCTTGTGAATTTATTCATGGGAAGTTTTTTTATACAAAAAATTAAAGTATTAGGGGGCAACATTATTATGAACAAAGAATTTTGGAATGCAGAAGTCGAAACTATGCCAAGGGAGGAACTAGAAATCTATCAATTAGGTAAATTGAAAGAGCAGATTACTTTAGCTTACGAAAAATCGCCTTATTATAGAGAAAGCTTTGATAAAGCTGGCGTTCATCCTAAAGATATTCAATCTTTAGAAGATATCAGAAAACTTCCAGTTCTAACTAAAAAGATTGTAAGAGCAAGACAAGATGTAAAACCTATTTTAGGAGATTTAACAGTAGTAGATGAAGACCAGGTAGTCTTCATATCCTCATCCAGCGGATCAACTGGAGCTCCTACAGCTAGTCCATTTAGCAAAAGGGATTTTGATGAATTTCAAGATGTAGAAAGCAGACTCTTCTGGCAGGCTGGAATGAGACCAAATGATCGATACATACATGCTCTCAATTTTACACTATTTGTAGGCGGGCCTGATGTTATTGGTGCGCAAAACCTGGGAGCACTTTGCATATGGGCGGGTACAATTCCATCCGATAGGTTAATATTTCTTTTAAAACAGTATCAGCCAACAGTAATATGGACAACTCCTTCTTATGCTTGGTACCTAGGAGAAACTGCTAAAAAACAAGGCATAGATCCAGCTAAAGACTTAAGTATAAAAACTATTATTGTTGCAGGTGAACCAGGTGGTTCTATAACATCCACTAGAGAAGCTATAGAAGAACTATGGGATGCTAAATTATATGATTTTTACGGTATATCTGACATCTTTGGGGCATGTGGTGCAGCTTGTGAATTCAACGATGGGATACATATTGCAGAGGATCATATGATTGTAGAAGTTATTGATCCAGAAACTGGACTTCCTGTAGCTGAAGGAGAACGTGGAGAGCTTATTCTCACAACTCTTAGAAAAGAAGCTAGACCTATGATTAGATTTACAACAGGAGATATTGTTACTTGTACATCTGAAAAATGTCAGTGTGGAAGAACCCACAAACGTATAAAAGTTGTAGGAAGAACTGATGACATGTTTATTTCAGGGGGAGTAAATATTTTTCCAAGTGATGTAGAACATGTAATAAGAGAAATTGAAGGAATAACAGGAGAATATAGAATAAGCCTTATCACAGATAAACATATCACAAAGTTTAATTTAGAAGTTGAAAGAGAAGAAACAGCAAATTTATCAGTAGATGAGCTTAAAAAAGTAGTTGAGCATGATATTAAAAGCAGACTTGGAGTAAAGCCAAAGGAAGTTATTGTACTAAAAGATGGTGAACTTCCAAGAGCAACTCATAAAGCAAAAAGAATAGTAGATCTTAGAAAGGAAGGTATAAACTAATGGCTAAACTTAGCACTAGATTAGATGGTTTTGAGGAATCAGTAATAAGAAAAATGACTCGTATTTCAAATAAATATAATGCAATTAACCTTGCTCAGGGCTTCCCTGATTTTGATCCCCCAAAGGAAATTTTGGACGAACTTGCACGAGCAGCTTATGAGGGTCCCCATCAGTATTCAATTACCTGGGGCGCAAAGGACTTTAGAGAAGCCTTAGCAGAAAAACAAGAAAAATTTACTGGTCTAAAGATAAATCCAGAAGAAAATATAGTTATAACTTGCGGTGGTACAGAAGCAATGATGACTGCAATGATGTCCGTATGTGAAATTGGCGATAAGGTAGCTATCTTCTCTCCATTTTATGAAAACTATGGTGCTGATACGATACTTTGTGGTGCTGATCCTATTTACATTCCTCTAAATCCACCAAATTTTAATTTTGATATAAAGGCATTAGAAGATGCATTTATACAAGGTGCAAAAGCTCTTGTATTATGTAATCCATCTAATCCTGTAGGTAAAGTGTTTACAAAAGAGGAACTTTTAGATATTGCAGCTCTTGTAGAAAAGTATGATGCCTTTGTTATAACTGATGACGTTTATGAGCACATAGTATATGAACCTCATAAGCACATATATTTTGCGACACTACCTGGAATGCTTGAAAGAACTATTTCTTGTGGTTCTCTTTCTAAAACTTATTCCATTACTGGCTGGAGACTTGGTTATGTTATTGCACCTAAGGAAGTATTAGATAATTGCAAAAAAGTTCATGATTTTCTTACCGTAGGTGCTGCTGCCCCACTCCAAAGAGCAGCAACAGTGGGCCTTAAATTCGGTAAAGAATACTATGAAGAGCTGACAAAAGCATATACCAAAAAAAGAGATTTCTTCTTAAATGGATTAGACAGTATAGGGCTAAAATACTTCAAACCTGAAGGCGCCTATTATGTAATGGTTGATATAGAGGAATTTGGCATGGCATCAGATGTAGAATTTGCAGAAAAGCTTATAAAAACTGTAGGTGTAGCTGGAGTTCCAGGGTCTTCATTTTTCAAAGAAGATGTAAACACATATATAAGATTCCACTTTGCTAAAAAAGAAAGCACATTGGAAGCCGCACTTAATAGACTTCAAAATATTCGAAAGTTCTTTTAATAAAATATATTTGACTTAGGAGGAATAAAGGATGATAGAGATTACCTTTTTAGGAAGAGGAGGCCAAGGAGCTTTTACTTCTTCAAGAATACTTGGAATAGCTGCAAATCTATATGGTAGTATGTATAGTCTCAGCTTTCCTAGCTTTGGACCAGAAAGAAGAGGCGCACCAGTATTTGCATATACAAAAATTGATGGCAAAGTAATCAGAGACAGAAGCCAAAGTGAAAAAAGTGATTACTTTGTACTTTTGGACAGCAGCTTATATAACGATGGGCTGCTCCAAAAACTTAAAGAAAATGGAAAGCTAATAATAAATGATACTAGTAAAGATAAATATACAGATGAAAGAATTGTAACTTTTAATGCTTCTAGTGTGTGCAAAGAATACTTGGGTCATCCTATTACCAATACTGCTATGTTAGCAGTTCTTGCTATGAATACTGGAATTGTAACTATAGAAAGTATTGTAAAAGCTATTAAATATGATATGCCCTCAAAACTCGCTGAAAAAAATCAAAAATTAGTAGAGCATATCTCTCATGAGATAGGAGGAAAAGAACATGTCTAGACCTAAACTAAACGAAAATTTCAAAACAAGCTCTGTTAATGATTTACCTTTAGGAACCTATGGTAAGGCAATGCAGCTTAGCGAAACCTTTGAAGGATGGAGAAGCGCAGCCCCAATAATAGATACAAAAGCATGCAATTTATGCAATTGGTGTTACCTTGTATGTCCCGAAGGTGTTATATATGAAGACGATAATAAAATGAATATAGATTATAGATTTTGCAAAGGCTGCGGTATATGTGCTAAAGAATGTAAAAAAGGATGCATATCTATGAAGGAGGAGGTATAAAGATGAACTCAAACAAACAATTCGTATCTGGAGATGAAGCGGTTGCCATAGGTGTAAAACTTGCTAAGCCAAATGTAATATCAGCATACCCTATAACCCCTCAGACAATAGTTGTAGAGAGACTTTCTGAGATGGTAGAAAGCGGCGAAATTGATGCAGAATATATGTATGTAGAATCAGAGCATTCTGCTCTTGCATCAGTTATGGGTGCTAGTGTTTTAGGTGCAAGAACCTTTACTGCTACCTCTTCACAAGGACTTTTATATATGGCAGAGGTAATGCATTATGCAAGTGGTGGAAGAGTCCCTCTAGTTATGATGAATGCTAATAGATCAGTAGCACTTCCTTGGAGTATATTTGGAGATCAAAGTGATTCCCTATCTTTACTAGATAGTGGTTGGATACAGGTTTACGTAGAAGATGCTCAAGAAAGTTTAGACATGATTCTTCAAGCTTATGCCTTAGCTGAACATAAAGACGTTTTAACTCCAGTAATGGTGAACTTAGATGGATTTATATTAACTCATACTTATGAATCTGTTGATGTCCCTACTGAAGATCAAGTGACAGAGTTTTTGCCAAAGTTTGAATTGGAACACAAAATGGATTTAGATAATCCCAAAAATTTGTTCTTTTCATCTTCTCCAAGTAATAATTTAGAATTTAAGTATCAGCAAAATATGGCTATGGAAAAATCCAAGAAAATAATTGAAGAAATAGATTTGAGATATAAGAACATTACAGGGAGAGGATATGATGGTTTAGTAGAAGCCTATAAATGCGAAGATGCTGATGAAATTATCGTAACCCTTGGAAGCGTATGTGGACTTGTACGAGATGTGGTTGATGAACTTAGAAAAAATGGTCGAAAGGTAGGCCTCCTAAAAATAAGATATATGAGACCATTTCCAGAAGATGAGATTAGAAAATATACTCAAGATGCTAAGGCACTAGCAGTTTTGGAAAAGGATATATCATTTGGATATCGCGGAACCGTATTTACTAATGTTTCCGCTTCTCTTAGAGGTAGTAATGCTAAAATTGTTAACTATATAGCAGGACTTGGCGGTAGAAATATAAAGAAGGAAGAAATAATCGATATTTTCACAGATTTAAAAGAAATAAATGAAAATAATAAATCACAAGGAACCTCTACCCTTAAAGATGGTGATTTGAGATTTGTAGGAATAGAGGTGGCAGGAAATGAAGAATAATCTTTTAGATAAAAACGAATACTTTTATGGTCATAAGGCCTGCGCTGGATGTGGAGGAAGTCTTGCTGTAAGGCTAGCTCTTAAGGTCTTAGGCAAAAATAGTATAGCAGTTCTCCCAGCTGGGTGTATGTCTGCAGTTGGATTTGTTTATCCACAATTAGCTTTTGGAGTTAATGCTCTTATCTCCCCTTTTGCTAGCACAGGAGCAGTATTATCTGGAGTTTATGTTGGAGCAAAATCTCTAGGCTTAAAAGATGTACATGTAGTAGGCTTTGCTGGTGACGGTGGAACGGCAGACATAGGGTTACAAGCATTGTCTGGTGCAATAGATAGAGGTGATAAAATAATTTACATCTGTTATGACAATGAAGCTTATATGAATACTGGAGTACAACAAAGTTCACTAACTCCATATGGGGCAAGAACAACAACAACCCCTGCAGGTGATAGGATTCATGGTAGTACTAACGTTAAAAAGGATATGTTCGATATAGTTGCTGCACATAAAATACAATACGCTGCAACAGCAAGCGTTGGAAATATACCTGACTACATTAAAAAAGTAGAAAAAGCAAGCAAGGTTGAGGGAACGTCCTACATACATGTTGCGGCACCCTGCCCTACTGGTTGGGGAGTAGACAGTTCAGGCACTATTGAAATAGCTAAAGATGCTTTAGATTGTGGGCTTTGGTATCTAGCAGAATATGAAAATAATGAGTATAAAATAAATAAACAAGTTAAAGAATTTAGCAGCGTAAAAGATTATCTTAAAAAGCAAAGTAGATTTAAACACTTAACCAATGAAGATATAAAACTTATAGAAGAACAAAGGGATAAAAAGTGGCAGGATTTAAAAAATAAAACAAATTTAAAGTGATACTACCTAAATCAAAGCAGTCAAACATGATAACAAGAGTCAATTTATAAAATATATATTACTTGCCACTTGCCACGTGGGTGGCACTATGATATAATATCACCAATATAATATTGTTCGTGAATAATAAGCACAAAATGGGGTACACCACCGAAAGGGTGTAAGGCCATTTTGTGCTTTTTTTGCGGGTATTTTGGAAAGGAAGTGAAAATATGAGAGTAAATGGAACCGATATTTCCTTAAATGAAGCTCAAAGTTTATTTGATTTCTTAGAAGAACAAAATTACGATATTACTAAAATTGCAGTAGAGCGTAATGGTGAAATTGTTCCGAAATCAGCATATAAAATCGTTATGCTTGATGATGAAGATACTTTAGAGGTTGTTAGATTTGTAGGAGGAGGCTAATAAATGAAAGTAACAGTAAACGGCAAAGAACTGGAGCTAACTTGCAGCACAGCATTTCAGCTGAGAAATCAAATTGGAAATGAAACTGACATTGTAATTTTAAATGGCTTTCAAATAGATGCTGACTGCAAAATATCAGAAAATGATGTATTAAATATAATACGCAAAGGCACTATGCCTAAGGAAGACGAACTTGAAAGCATGATGATGGCAAGACACACTCCAAATGTACATAAAAAGATTAAAAAAGGTAAAGTTGCCGTGGCGGGTCTTGGAGGTCTTGGATCTAACATTGCAGTTATGCTTGCAAGAATAGGTGTTGGCCAGTTACTTCTAGTGGATTTTGATATTGTTGAGCCAAGCAACTTAAATAGACAAAGCTATAATATTGGTCATCTAGGGATGCCAAAGACATTAGCTCTAAAAAAACAGATAGAAGAAATTAACCCATTTATCAAGGTGGAAACTCAAAACACAAGAGTAACTGAAAACAATGTTAGTAAGCTTTTTAGTGGCTATGATATTGTTTGCGAAGCTTTTGATAAACCGGAGGCAAAATCTATGCTTGTAAATACAGCATTAGAAGAACTTACTGATATTAAAATAGTAGCAGCTTCTGGTATGGCTGGTTATGATAGTTCAAATTTGATTAAAACAGTAAAACCTATGAATCGCTTATATCTATGTGGAGATTTAGAAAACGGAGCAAAAATCGGACAAGGATTGATGGCACCAAGAGTACAGATATGCGCTGGTCATCAAGCAAATATGATTTTAAGGTTATTACTTGGAATAGAAGATGTATAAGAAAGGATGTTAAAGATGAGTGATAAATTAATAATTGGTGGTCATGAATTTAAATCAAGATTTATATTAGGTTCGGGTAAATTTTCATTGGATCTAACAAAAGCAGTTATCGAACATGGTGAAGTAGAAATGGTAACCCTTGCACTGCGCCGCGCAAATGTAGGTGGAGAAGAAAATATATTAGATTACATACCAAAGGAAATTACATTACTTCCAAACACTTCTGGAGCAAGAACTGCAGAGGAAGCAGTGAGAATTGCACGCCTTTCAAGAGAAATTGGATGCGGCAATTTTGTAAAAGTAGAAGTTATTCATGATTCTAAATATTTGATGCCGGACAACTATGAAACAATTAAGGCTACAGAAATGCTAGCTAAGGAAGGGTTCATTGTTATGCCATATATGTATCCAGATTTGAATGTGGCAAGATCACTTGTAAATGCTGGTGCCTCAGCAGTAATGCCATTAGCTGCACCTATTGGAAGCAATAAAGGCCTTTGCACAAAGGATTTTATACAAATCTTAGTAGATGAAATAAACTTACCTATTATTGTAGATGCTGGTATTGGACGTCCATCTCAAGCCTGTGAAGTAATGGAAATGGGCGTAGATGCTGTTATGTGTAATACTGCAATTGCAACAGCAAAGGATGTTGCAGTAATGTCAAAAGCATTTAAACAAGCTATTGAATCAGGACGCAGCGCCTATCTTGCAGGCCTTGGTAGAGTATTGGATTTAAAGGCTGAAGCATCTAGTCCATTAACTGGGTTTTTGGAGGATTAATTATGGAATCAAATAAAATAAATCATATGGAATATTTAGATGAAATGGAAGCTGTAAGTTCCGATATCATGGACAAGGTATTAAATTTAGTTCATAAGTATGATTATCATCAATATACCGATAGTGATGTAAAAAATGCCCTAATGAAAGATAACCTTTCATTGGATGATTATGCAGCCATACTTTCCCCTGCCGCTATGCCCTATTTAGAAGATATGGCAAGGAGGGCAATGTCAAAGACCAGAAAACATTTTGGTAATTCTGTTTGTATGTTTACGCCATTATATATTTCCAACTATTGTGAAAACCATTGTGTTTACTGCGGCTTTAATTGTAAAAACAAAATTCACAGAGGCAAACTTTCTTTAGATGAAATAGAAGAAGAATTAAAAGAAATTGCTTCCACTGGTTTGAAAGAGATCTTACTTTTGACAGGAGAATCTCGTCCTATGTCTGGAATAGAGTATATTGGAGAAGCAGTTAAATTAGCTGCAAAATATTTTTCTACAGTTGGTATTGAAATATATCCATTAAACTCAGATGAATATGCTTATTTACATGATTGTGGTGCTGACTTCGTTTCTGTTTATCAGGAGACTTATAATCCATATAAGTATGAACAGGTTCACTTAAGCGGTCCAAAGAGAATTTTCCCCTACCGCTTCCATTCACAAGAACGTGCTTTATTAGGTGGTATGCGTGGGGTTGCTTTTGGAGCACTGCTTGGGCTAGATGATTTTCGAAAGGATGCTTTTGCAGCTGGTGCACATGCATTTTTTATACAACAAAAATATCCTCATGCAGAAATCTCCTTCTCCACTCCACGATTAAGACCTTACATCAATAATTCAGATAATAATCCTAACGATGTTCATGAAAAACAGCTTTTACAAGTAATGCTTGCTTATCGATTACTTATGCCTTTTGCGGGAATCACAATTTCCACAAGAGAAAGAGCAGGATTCCGTGACCATGTTATCGGAATGGTAGCTACAAAAATATCAGCAGGTGTAAAGGTTGGTGTTGGAGGTCATAATGGGGATGAAAAAGGTGATGAGCAATTTGAAATTTCCGATCCTAGAAATGTAGACGAAGTTCATCAAGCTATTTTAAACCGAGGACTACAGCCTGTTTATACGGATTATGTTAGAGTTTAGGAGGGCAAAATGCTAATTTGTTTAACCAATCGAAAACTTTGCACAGATGACTTTTTTAATAGAATGAATGAAATAGCAAAAGGAAAGCCTCATGCAATAATGCTTAGGGAAAAGGACTTAAGCCTAGAAGAATATAAATGCTTGGCTATAAAAGCAAAAGAAATCTGTGATATAAATGAAGTTCCGCTTATTATCAATAAAAATATTGAGGTAGCTTCAAAACTAAAGCTTCCTAATATCCATTTATCAATGCCAGATTTAAGAGCACATAAAAATGAATTACATCAATTTACTAATATAGGCGCCTCTGTTCATTCCCTGCTTGAAGCAAAGGAGGCAGAGGATTTAGGAGCTTCCTATTTAATCGCAGGACATATCTTTTCTACGGATTGTAAAAAGGGAGTTCCACCGAGAGGCCTCTCATTCTTAAAGGAAGTATGTGATTGCACCTCAATTCCGGTATTTGCCATCGGCGGCATAACAAAGGATAAAGTAAAAGATGTTATAAATGCAGGGGCAGCTGGAATGTGTATAATGTCTGAGGCTATGACTTGTCCGAATCCAGTTGAGCTCAGTGACAGTTTTACAATATAAGTAGAAATTAAAATTAGGACTTTTAAACTTCACTTGAAAAGACCGCCTTTCTAGTAGACGGTCTTTTTCATTAAATTATAAATATACCTATGCTTGTGATCCAAAGATAGCAACATTTTGGTTATTCAAAACAAACCTATTATTTTCATATTTCAATGTATTTAAAACATATCCTAAAGAATCTGCATTATACCTGCCAGCTATTTTTTGATATGCTAGTAACTCATATACTCCATTTGAGTCAAAATCCACAGGATATAAGCCGCTTAATGGATTTACAAATCCGCTAATTGGCTGCTTTAGTTTTCCGTTATCATCATATATTTCGCTTAAATAATCTGCTCCCTTATAAGTTATGTCTATAATATATTTTTCATTATTTTTCTGGCTAATAAATTCCACTTTATAATTGTCTTTATAAGTAACATCATAGTTGTACTCTTCATTATACACATTAAAATTGAATAGTAATCTTGCTGTATTGTTAGCAAAAGAATAAATGTAGTGGTACATTATCCCTCCACTTCCACCTGAGTTAATGCTGACTAATATGTCCTCTACCCCATCTCCCGTGAAGTCTCCCAAAAATAGCGTAGGATTATATCCTGCATTTTCACTAAGGGGTATTCCCTTAACCCTGCCTGACATTCCATCCTGTATTATAAGAGTGATATTTTGAATGAATGGACTATCAGGTGTCTTTGTGCCAGTTAAATATACATTATCAGGTATCCTATCACCATTTACGTCTCCTCTCGCATAAGCAACAATTCTTGGATATATCGCATTAGACCTAAAATAACAATTATACATGGCAGCTCCTTTATATTATAAACTTTCATAATATCTTATGTACTAACCAATAACCTTGTTACATTTCATTAAATAGGGAGCTGTTTTAGTACAAACATTGTTACCTGTCCCCCATTTTTTTCAAAACAAACTTGCCACTTGCCATGTGGGTGGCACCTTTTTCATCTTTCCGAATACAATATAATTGATGAGGATTTAACCCTTAGCAAAATCCAAGGAGGTTTCCAATGTATAATGAGTTTTTTTATTGTCCTTATTGCATAGAACCAACTACTTGTCCATTTTCAAGCAGCCAAATGAGACAATTTGATGTGTTTGATGACTTTGAAGAATTTGATGAATTTGATGAATTTGAAAACTTTGACCCCTTCTATGAAGAAGATGAACTTGAAACCGTTCCCTCCTTTTATGAAGAATATGAATTCGACGGCTTTAGAGCTCCTCAGCAGGAAGTAAGCAGAATACTATCATTACTTAATACTCAGCAGCCTCAACTTGGCAGAAGTTTTCAACCTATAGTCGATAATTACTTTAGGAATGTTATAAACTATACAATAGATAATGCAGGAAGGCATAGTGGAAACATAAATGCAAGAACAAATGCCATATTTAATGACTTCAGAAGAAATAATGAGTGGATATTCTCCGCTCTTCGTGCAGCCGGTATCCCTAACAATATAATAAATTCAACCATTAGAGATATAATACAATTTGTTCTAAGAAATATTAGCAGACCTCCTTCACCTGGGCCTGGCCCTGGACCTGCTCCCGGTGATAGATGGAGTCAATGGGAGGATCTTGGTGGTGTTTTAAATTCCGGTCCCGGTGTTTCCTCATGGGCACCTAATAGACTTGATGTATTTGTAGCCGGAAGTGATAATGCTTTATATCACAAATGGTGGAATGGCTCCCGATGGAGCGATTGGGAAAGCCTTGGCGGAACATTAACCTCTGCCCCTGCTGCAGTTTCCTGGGGAAATAATAGAATCGATGTATTTGCTCGCGGTACAAATAATGCTATGTGGCATATATGGTGGGATGGATCCCGCTGGAGTAATTGGGAAGACCTTGGCGGAGTTTTGACATCTTCCCCTGCTGTTTCTTCTTGGGCCGCTAACAGACTTGATACCTTTGTAAGAGGTACCGATAATGCTTTATATCACAAATGGTGGGATGGATCCCGCTGGAGTGATTGGGAAAACCTTGGTGGAACGTTAACCTCGGCACCTGCTGCAGTTTCCTGGGGAAATAACAGAATTGATGTATTTGCCCGTGGTGAACGTAACCGCTTATATCATAAATGGTGGGATGGTTCCCGCTGGAGTAACTGGGAGGATCTTGGTGGAAACTTAACCTCAGCTCCTGCAGTATCCTCCAGAGCAGCTAATAGACTTGAAGTATTTGCTAGAGGACAAAACAATCAATTGATGACAATGTCTTGGAATGGCTCTCGCTGGAGCAATTGGAGTAACCTTGGAGGAAGAATAACTTCTGATCCAGCTGCGGTATCTTGGGGACCAAACAGAACTGACGTATTTGCTAGAGGTACAAATAATGCTCTATGGCATATTTGGAGAAGTTAATTAATTTATTAGAAAAAGCCGGATCAGGTGCTATTTAACCACCTGATCCGGCATATTTATTTCTATTGAATTTCATATTTAAATATTAAACTTGCCACTTGCCATGTGGGTGGCACTTTTATATCCCATAATTACTATCCAAACGTAGGCCAGGGTCTTTGGTATCATCAATGTTCCAATCCATCTGATTTCAGTAGCCCAAATCACAACAGGGATATAAAATGCAAAGGATAGTACAATTGCAAGCCACATAAATTTAAAATTGTTATCATTGTACTTTTTAGCTTCAGAATAAAAAATACATATTATGATAATTCCCATTATAGCAAATGGAATATTTCTATATACTCCCCATGAAACTGGAGCATAATAGTTTAGCCAATCATTTTGAGGAAATAAACATAATACTATTCTAACAACGGCTAACACATAAATTGAAAGTGTAAGATTTTTATATCCTTCAATATTATAACGCTGTCTCCATATGTGGTACAAAATCACATAAAATATAGTCATAGTAATAGATGTTACTAATTTGCCAAATCCAAGTGCAGTAGCATTTGCCTCAAGTCCAGTTGTTAAAAGCGCATAGGATCTAGGTACTAGATGAAACGCATCCCCTGCTCCTAGTAAAATCGCCATCCAGCCAAAAAGCTTATACTCTTTATTGTCACCACTGTTTCTTGCCATTTTTAATCCTAGTGTAATAACACTAAGTAAATAAACTACATCAAATAAAGTTTCCATAATTGCTTGCATATTAATCCTCCTTATTTTGCAATATGAACATTGTTCATTTTTGTTTATATTAAAAATCATACATAAGTATGACCTTTAATTACATAATATTCTTTTTAAAATCATAGTTAAAAACTTCATGTCTTTTTCATCTTTTCTAAGCATCATAAGCATATTTTCAAATATAAACTGTGCTGTTTTTTCCTTTGAAACAATATCATTCCAAGGGTAATCCCTTAAACTATTATCCATATCCATTAAGATTATAATTCTTGAATATATTTTTTTAAAGTATTCGTTCTGCCTTTGCTTTCCAAGTAATTTTTCTTGTGTTTTTAAAAGTGAAAGCTGATCTAACCAATTTTCCTTGAACTTATGAAGATAAACATATAATAAATCATATATTATTTCTAAGTTATTATAAAAATCATTGTAGGCAAGACTTTCCCAATCAACATTTGAAAAGGCTCCCTCCCAAAAATCCTCGATAACAGCTACCAGTAAATCTCCCTTTGAAGGAAAATAATTATACACCGTTCCTATCGCAATACCACTTTGTTTTGCCACTGATCGTATATCCATCTTTGTGATGCCTTGACTTGCAGCAATATCCTTAGCTGCTGATAAAATAATATCCTTATTGTTTCTAGTATGATTCTTCATGCCCCCATATCACCACCTGAACATTGTTCATTTTGATTATATACTAAGCATATGCACTTGTCAATCCATGCATTTACTTAATTAATGTAATGATTTGGTCAGCTTCTATAAACATTTAGCATATTTTTAATTCGGCGAATAACTTCCTCCCTTACATGCGCCGGCTCTAAGCATTCACATTTATCCCCAAAACCAAGCAAAATATTATAGCCAAACTCATCTTCTATAAATGGAAAGTTTACAATTAATTTATTATCTCCATAGTTCTCAATATTCTCTTTTCCACAACGTTCTAACATCTGCTCCCTGAGAGACTCATCAACTAGTAGTTTTATTATTATAATATTCTTCTTGAAGATTCGAATAGAATAGTAACCTCTCCTCTATATAATTATTCTTTTTCTAATTCAAAGAC
Organism: Clostridium pascui; assembly: GCF_016908015.1. GTDB lineage: Bacteria > Bacillota > Clostridia > Clostridiales > Clostridiaceae > Clostridium_AK > Clostridium_AK pascui. Next base: position 206,046 of record NZ_JAFBDB010000002.1, on the reverse strand, counting down.
AGAAATACTGAAAAAGTAGAACCTTGCTCTACTTTTGATTTTACTTTAATATAGCCATTTTGCTTAGAGACAATTTGTCTTGTAAGATACAGTCCTAGCCCTATTCCCTCCTCATCTTTACTACCCTCTCCCCTATAAAATCTCTTAAATATGTTGTTAATCTCTTTTTCACTTATGCCTATTCCATTATCAATAATATCTATTCTTACAAACATATCATATTGTATTACTTCAATAATAATACTCCTACCAAAGTTTGTATATTTTACAGCGTTATCAATAATATTAAAAATTGCTTCCACTGTCCAATTTTTATCAATATTTAAAACAACATCTTGTGCAGCATTAAACTTAATTTCTATGTTTTTTGCTTTAGATTTTTGGTATGCTTGCTTGATTGCAGTTAAACAAACATCATTTAAACTGGTTTGCCTTGGAGTTAGTTTGATTACTCCACCTTCAAGACGGGACATTTTAATCATACTTTCCATTAAAAAGCTAAGTTTTTCAATTTGACTTTGCATGTTTTTGCTAAATTCAGTGTATTCATCTTTTGAAATTGAACTATCCTGTAAAAGCTCATAGTATAATTTTAAATTTGACAAGGGAGTTTTTAGTTGATGAGAAATATCCGAAATAAGCAGCTTTATTTCATCCCGTTCTTTTTTTATTCTTGAATTTTGTGCCTTTAATATATTTGTTAACTTTATCACCTGTGATTGCAGCTTCCCTAGCATATCATCATTTAAAACTGAAAATACTTCCTGATCATTCATATCTATAATAGAATAAATAAGTTTTGAAAGTTTACTTAATATATATTCGATATGCTTTCTTACAGCGCATATTAATATTATAGATAGGGCTGCCATTATACTGCAAAATATCACAATTGCCATGAGCAAAGCAGTATTATTATAGGTAATCCATATATAATATCCAAAGGAAGTACAGCAGATTATAATTGCGGTAAAGTACATAGCTATTTTAAAATTAATATTCACTCCATCTCACCCCATGTATATCCAATTCCAAATACCGTAATTATATACTTTGGATTTCTAGGATCATCCTCAATCTTTTGCCTTAGTCTACGAATATTTACGCTTAATGTGTTTTCATCAACAAAATTACCATGATCGTCCCATAATTTTCCCAATATAATCTGCTTTGATATAACCTGTCCTTTGTTTTTGGCAAGCAGCTCTACTAGCTTATATTCCTTTGTAGTTAATTTGATAACTTCTTTTAGTTTTTTTAAAATCATCATATCATAATCAATGGTTATATTCTTATATACAAATATGTTCTTCTCTTTTATACTGCTTCTTTTTAGTACAGCAATAATCCTCTGTTTTAAAATTTCTATAGAAAATGGCTTTGTGATATAATCATCACATCCTGTTTGGAAACCATGAATAATATCTTGTTCGGTATCATTAGCTGTTATAAAAATTATAGGTGATTCAGAATTCTTCCGGATCTCCTCACAAAGTTTTAATCCACTTTTATGTGGCAAATTGATATCAAGCAGTATCAGATCAATACTGTTATTTGAGAAAGCAATAAGACCTTCATCATAATTGAAAGTGCTTATAACATTATAAGTACTCTTTCCTAAAGCATATGAAATACCTTTATTTAAGAGTTTATCGTCCTCCACTATTAATATATTAATCAAAAAATCACCCCATATCATGTACATATTATACCAACTAATTGAGGATACATAAATGCTATGTATCCTTAATTTAGCAACTTATTCTGCTTCTCTTAATCTTTCAACAATGCTTTGTTTATTTACACTTATATATGAAATAAAGGGCACAAATACTGATATAAAAATTAAAATTGGTGCTGTAATTAAAATAGGAAATATTACAAACTTGTAGTTATAAAACCATAAACTACTTCCTATGGACTGAACAATACTTAGTGATACTAAGCTGCCTAAAATTACTGAAACAACTATTGTGGCTAGTGCATAAAAAAGCCCCTCCAATATTAGCATTTTGTTAAGTTGTTTATTTGTCATACCTATACTTTGCAGCATAGCAAATTCTCTTCGTCTCGAGATAATACTCGTTAACATGGCATTTATAAAGTTAAGTATCCCAATTATCCCAATAATAAAGCTAAGTGTACCACCTACTATTAAAAACATGTTTTGTAAGTCCTTAAATTCATCTACAAACTTTTGCTTTGATTCATAATCCATTTGAGGTTCAATTTTTCTTGTATAATCTTGTAAGAAACCTTCTGTCTGTTCTATATACTCATCTTTCACGTTAAACACATAGGTCATTGTTAAAGGATTCTTTATTTCACTTATAAATTTATCCGATGGCAGATACATTATGCAATTGTTATCCATAAAAGAGTATCTTACAGACATAGTATATTTATTCTCTGCCTTTGCCATAACCTCATATTCTTTTGTAATATTATTATCAAGAGTTATAGTAACCTTATCTCCTATATTAAATTTGCTTGTTTCATATTTTATCTTACCATTATCATCAGATCCTACACCCTCAATAATATAGTTTCCTGTTTTAAATTTTTCTAAATCAAAATTTCCTTCAAATATATTAAGCTGTGATATTGGGAAGTCATCTAATCCATATAGTTGCACCGTTGCTTCTTTATCATCAATCCTTGTTCTAGTATTTCCTAAATTATAATAAATTCTTCCATTAGCTTCTATGCCTTGAAGCCTAGAGATTTTATTAATCATCTCCTCTGATATGACATCATCCTCAGATTCAAAAGTCTTAGTTACATTAAAGTAGTTTGCATTACCTGCTATAAAATCGGTTATTACAAACTTTTGTAAAAACTTATTCATATCAAAACCATTAGTAAGCGTGAATGTAGAATTGAGAAGAATTAAACTTAGGGATATTGAAATGATTACCACAGCAGTTTTTCCCTTATTTCTTAAGATATAAAAAAAAGCCATACTGTGTACTTTTCCACCATTTAAGGAATTTTTATGTGTTTTACCTTCATTATTAGCATCAATATACTTTGTGGCTTCCACAGGAGAAACCGTTGATGCAATTTTACCAGGCCTCCTGCAGCTAATAAATACAGTAATAAGTGAAAAAAAGGCAGCACCAATAAAAATAAGAGGACTATATGACTTATAGCTTTCTTTAAAGTTGGAGGTATTCATAATAGTTATCAAGAGCATATTCCCAATTGCATAACCACCGCCAAGTCCAATTGGTATTCCTATAATAGATAACATTAATGCCTGCTTTTTAATAAACTTTTTAATTTGCTTTGGAGTCATTCCAATGGTTTTTAATAAGCCATAGAAACGTACATCTCTTATTACAGATATTTGAAATATATTGTAAATAATTAAATATCCTGTGAAAACAATCAAAAGAGTAGCACCTAAAATTGCGGTTACAGTTGGAATATCGATTTGAAAATTTGTGGACATATATGACCAGTTTACTCCCGTTGCTATAAAGTTTGGTGAATTTTGATCACTACTATACCCACTACTTTTAAGCACTGTTTCCATGTTTTCTTTTATATTAAAACTATTCTTAAACATCACATCTGCAAAGATAAGCCCTGTCTTACTGTCATTGGAAATCTCTACATTTTTCAGTTTTTTGTCTATAAACTCATTTGATACAAACACCATATCCCCGCCAGACGCCTTGTCACTTTGCCAAAATCCAGATAAAACAAATTCTGTAGACATCTTCTCTTGTCCAATGTAATATTGGATTGTAATCTTTTCTCCTATTTCATGTGGTACCCCTAATAAATCTAAGACAGTTGTACTCGTTGCTGCTTCGTTTTCTCTTTGGGGCATTTTTCCTTTCGTGGGATAAGAAAACCACATTTTCGCTTGGTTATCAGTAGCATATCTAACTTCAGTATGATGCTTTATAAATTCTTTATTTTCTCCCATACTTACCATAATTGAATAACCTAATTCTTTTATAAGTGAATTATCTTTTATATTGTCAAATTCTTCTCTTGTTAACTCTTTAAATGTTCCATGAGCATACCCCCCTGCTTGTCTCATGGACTGCTGCTCCATTGAATTTGCCATACCCATGCCTATGGTAAATAAAGCTGTAAATAAAATTGTTGTTAGCGCTATTGCAGTAATTACAAAAATATTCCTTAATTTATTTCCCTTTATGCTTTTTCTTGTTAGTTTATTTATTATAGCTTTATTATTATTCTCAAATTTCATATACATGTACCTCCGACTATCTTACCATCTTCAATACGAATTATCCTGTCCGCTAACTGAGCAATTTCTTCATTGTGAGTTATCATAACTATGGTTTGATTAAATTTCCTACTTGTCATTTTTAAAAGTCCAATAACTTCCATACCTGTTTTACTGTCAAGATTCCCTGTAGGTTCATCTGCAAGTATGATTGCTGGCTTAGTTGCTAATGCCCTTGCTATTGCTACACGCTGCTGTTGTCCTCCTGAAAGATTATTGGGCATGTTCCTTAGCTTGCTCTCAAGCCCTAAAGTATTTATAATCTCTTCCAGGAAACCCCTATCAATCATCCCACCATCGAGTTCTATTGGTAAAGTAATATTTTCATATACATTCAATATGGGCACAAGATTATAGTTTTGAAACACAAATCCAATATTTCTGCGTCGAAATACAGTAAGCTGTTCATCATTCATTGAAAATATATTTTTACTACTTACCTCTACACTTCCACTTGTTGCTCTATCAAGTCCACCAAGCATGTGCAAAAGTGTACTTTTGCCGCTTCCAGATGTTCCAACAACGGATATAAATTCTCCTTCATTTATTTCAACACTTACATCATCAAGTGCTTTAACTATATTGGGCTCTTTTCCATAATATTTTTTTAATTGTTCTGTTTTTAATATACTCATAATAAATCATCTCCAAAAAAATTAGATTGCAGCTTTATCCGATGGCAACCATCCGTAATACTCCCATCTTCTTAGGTGGGAGATATTAGAACTCTTTGACTTCAGTCAGTTAGAGTTCTTATGCTGTGCATAACGGCTGATACGCCCCTGGATAAGTTCTTCTAAGACTCAGCTGGAGATAAGTATTCTTTATAAGCAAACTCCACCTGAGTCTAAGAATCACTTGATGCCACAATCTAAATTATAAATTACACTTCTTACAATCTCATGACAATACTACAGTAATCTTTGTTCCAACTGCTAAAGTACTTTCTACATTTATTGTTCCGCCATGAACTTCAATTATTTGCTTAGCTATATTCATTCCAAGTCCTGAACCTTTATGGCTTTCCCCTGTACTTGTTCCCCTATAATATCTTTCAAAGAGATTGTCTAGATCTTCCTTTGAAATGCCCCTCCCATTATCCTCTATTTCAACATAAATTTTGTCTCTTTTATCTATATTAATAATAATCCTGGCATTTTCATCATTGTGAACTATAGCATTGTAAATAAGGTTTGTAAAAGCCCTTTGCAGCAGAGATTTATCAAAAGAAAAAATAATCTGTTCCTTGTTTGAGTTAAACTGTATTTCTCTTTTTTGATATTGTGGGTTATTTAACACATCAATAGTAATATCCCTCAACAATTCTACAAGGTCCTTATCTTTACTATTTATTGGTATCAATCCTCTTTTCAAAACTTGAGTTAGCTTTAGATCCTCCAGTAACTTCTCCATATATTGAGCTTTTTCTTGAATTATATGAGAATATTTTTTTATTTCCCCCGCTGTTAAAGCATATTCTTCGTCAGCTATCAGCTCTCCATACCCCTTAATAGAAGCCAGAGGAGTTTTTAGATCATGGGACAAGTTCTGAATCCACTCTTCTCTCATTTTTTCTATGTTGCCGCGTTCAACCTCATTAGTTTTTAGTATACTGGATAAATTGTTAAAACTACTATAAACTTCTTTATATAAGCCTTTTTCAGCGTACTTTTTATCATATTCACCCTTTGATAATTGTCCTATACCTTTAATGATATGTATAATTGGATTAGCAATATTCCTGCCAAAAATATACCCAGTAACTATAAATACCATGATTGGAACTATTAACAGACAAATCAATGCTTTAAATATATTAGTTTTTATTTTTTCTGGTGAAAATTCAAAAATATATTTAGCAACTTTATTCATTGGAAAACCTATAATATAGCTCCATCTATAATTATTTATTTTAGCTGTTCCGGAATAAATTGTATAATCTTTTATAGCTCCAGAATAAATATTGTAATAGACCATTTGGCTCGGAGCATAATGGCTTAAAGCTTCCTTGGGTTTCCTCAAATTATAGACTTCGTATCCTTCCTCATCTAAAATCTGAATCCAAGCACTTCGAATATGGAGTTCCCTAATTCCAGCTTCAGTTACTATAGGCTTACCATCCTTTTGCACAATATACTGCTGAAAATTCAAAGAAAAATTTTTTACATAACTCCATTTCTCATCACCATTTTGACTTTCAACCAAAAATTTATACTGCACAAACATGCTGATATTCAAAATAATAATTACAGACAATACAATTATTAATAAAAACCGCAGTAAAATTTTTCGTTTCATTTTACTTATCCCCTATAATGAGCTTATACCCTAAGCCTTTTACCGTAATAATATACTTAGGGTTAGCTGAATCATCCTCTATTTTTTGACGAAGATGTCTAATATGAACCATTAAAGTATTATCGTAACCTTGAAAATCGTCTCCCCATACTTGCTGAAATATTTTATTTTTGCTTAAAATTTGATTAGGATTTTTGGCTAAATACAATAAAAGACTATACTCCTTAGCTGTTAAAGTTACAGATATTCCTGACTTTTTAACTTCCCCCTTTTCTTCATGGATTTCAATATCCCCAAAACTTATTATACTTTTTCCCTTAATTTGATTCTCTATAGCCATGTACTCATTTCTTCTAAAATGAGCTTTAACACGAAAGGCTACTTCTTTTGGACTAAAAGGCTTAGTAATGTAATCATCCCCACCAATTCCTAATCCTAAAAGCTTATCTACATCCTCAGTCCTAGCTGATAAAAAAATGATAGGCACTAAGGTAATTTGCCTTAATCTTCTACATACTTCAAAACCATCAATATCTGGCATCATAATGTCTAAAATTATAATATCAGGTTTCACTTCTCTGCATATTTCAATAGCTTCATGACCACAAACAGCTTTATAAATTTTTTCGAAGCTTTCTTTTAAAAGAACAGTCTCTAATAAATTTAATATATCAACTTCGTCGTCTACTAATAGTATTTTCTTATCACCCATACTTGTCATGTACATATCCATCAAAGATCTCACCTCCTACTACTGCCCATTATACAATAACTGTGAGCAACTTTGTTATGGTTTTTAAGGAATTTACATATTTAAGCAACATCTTTCTTTTTAAACCTAACATATCCAAAACTAAATACTATAATCAGAAATATAAAACTAATCTTATATACTATATTCCCCTTACTAAAAGTATCCATATCTCCTCCTAAACCTGCCATAATAGGATAAGTCCAAGGGTAAAACATCCAAAACTTGGAGTTAGCCACTATCATAGCTGGTATACTTAACCCGATGCCAACTCCCAAGGGAAGAGCCATATGTGAAAACCTAATGCTTAAAACATAAAGAATAGCCATAATAGGCAGAGATGATACATAGACAGCCATAGGTTGTATAAGAATCATATTATAGGGCATATGTCCCTGGATTCCAATAACTTTTCCTGCTATTATCATACTTACAATCAACACTGCTATGTTTATAAAAACAAGTCCACAGCCAATAATAAACTTTATTCCATATATCTTTTCTTTTTTTACTGGTAAACTTAAATAATGTTTCCAACTCCCATTAGCATTTTCTATTCTAGCCATTAAAGTCATGACTATACTTACTAAGACTGGGAGAAGAACTCCTACATAAAAGATCATGCTTTGACTATAGAGCTGCTTCCAAACATCTTGCCCCTTTCCTGTAAACAAATTATAGTATCTAATTAAATTTAGAGCTCCTTGAACTACCATAAATATAGGTGCTAAAATAACAATACTAAGTATTTTAGAATTCTTTAATTTTAAAATTTCTATCTCAAATATATCCTTCATACGATTCACCCCTAACATATTTCTTTTTTGTTAAAGAAAAAAGTTCCTATTATCAAAAAAACTATTCCAAAGCTAAGACCATATTGCAGAGTAATTGTATTATCTATAGTAGAATCTGGAAGAGAATAGATTATATGTGCATAGGGAATTAGTTTAGACATGATCTTTGACTGTGCAAAAAACATGGAAGATGCTACCCCTACAGCTCCTATAGTTAGAGAAATATTGGTATTACTTATCTCAGCACTTATAAAACATTGAAGACTTATCAAGCTAGTAACAGCCGCCATCTGATAAAGTTCATATTTTAAAATTAGCGTTAAATCCACAGCTTCGCGAAATCCTAATATTTTACCTACAATTACTAAAAGAATCCCATTAAAAAATATCATTATAATACTCAATATATATACTAAAAACCATTTTGATAAGTATACTTTGTTTCTTGAAACTGGAAGTGCCAATGTGTTTTTCCAACTATTAGATTTATATTCTATATAATTCACCATGGACGCAAAAATCGTAACCACTAAGGAAAAAAGCAAGAACCATATAAAGTGATGTTGTAATAATAACATATTCCAAGGGCTTGCACCTTTATTAGCTTCTAGACTCATAAGGTAATCATATCGAATAAAAAGGTTAATAAATGTAAGTCCTGCTGCTAGCACAGGTGTTAAAATAGCTATAGCCCAGGTAAAGCTTTTTCTTTGTTTTAAAAATTCCCCTTTTAATAGTTGACAAAATTCCCTCATTATTCTATGCCCCCTGTTAATTCTAAGAATATTTCTTCCAAGTTTTTTTCACATTCACTTAAATGAGAAACTCCATACCCAGATAATACCAATGTCTTATTTAATTCTTCTATGTCTATGTTTCTCCTAGGAATATAAAGTGTTCCTTCCCTATTATTTGCAGAAATGCCTTTTCCCCTCAAGAAATTTTCTACTTCTTTAAGCGGCTTTGCTTTAATGGCAATTTCCCTATTTCCCTTTGTCTTTAGTTCTTCTAAAGTTCCTTGAAATAATAAACTTCCTTTCCGTATAATTCCTACATGGTCTGCTATCAATTCAATTTCACTTAAAATATGGCTACTAATTAATACAGTAACTCCCATAGTTTCCGGCAAGCTGATTATTAAATTTCTAATTTCTCTTACTCCTGCAGGATCAAGTCCATTCGTAGGCTCGTCCAGTATTAGAAGTTCTCTATCTCCTATTAACGCTTGAGCAATGCCCAATCTCTGTTTCATACCAAGGGAAAAGTTTTTAACTCTTTTATTTCTCCACTTAGATAAATTCACTATTTCTAAAGCTTTATCAATTTCCTTTTTATCTACTTGTAGAATTTTTCTTGTTATCTCTAGATTCTCATAGGCTGTTAAATTTTCATAATATGAAGGTGACTCTACCATTGCTCCTACCTTTCTTAATATATCCATGCGATGGTTTCTTATATCCTTATTAAAAATATGCACTGTACCCTTCGTAGGTTTCATTAAATCTAAAAGCATACGTATAGTAGTTGATTTCCCAGCCCCATTGGGACCTAAAAAACCATATAAAGCACCTTTAGGTACTTTTAAACTTACATCCTTTACTGCTGTAAACTTATTAAATTCTTTTGTTAAGTTATTTGTTTCAATAATGAATTCACTCATCCTTAATACCCCCTAAAGTTAATTACTTCTAACTACTTATAATTATATAAGCCCCAAATTAACTCTAAATTTAGGTATCCTTAATTTCACCTTAATTTTTCTACCGTTCCTGCCTTATGTTTTGTGAAATTGCAAACCTGCAAAACTTTGAAGGTACTCAGGTTTTTTATAGAAAAGAAGGCTGTCTCAAAATAATAGTATAATTATTTTGAAACAGCCCTTACTTAATAATTAAAGCTTAATAATTAAAATTTAATTGTTAAGACAAAATTAATCTTCTATAGTTTTTATACTAGGATTAAGCTTACAAATAACAGCTAAAATAGCTATCATTATCCCTGATATCAAAAACCATCTAGCAATACCCAACTTCTCTGCTCCAGGTCCTGCAATTAATAACCCTAAAGGTGTAGCAAACAGCATCATACTATTAACAACACCCATAACTCTTCCTAATACACTAGGGTCAACTTTGCTTTGAAGTAATGCCATGTATGCTCCAGAAAATAAAGGGGCACTTAATCCCATAATCGCTGATAATATCACAAAAGTTATAAAACCTGAACTCGGTAGGCATCCAGATATTACTAGGGCCACCCCCATAAGTAATATTGATATGCTAATTATAAAATCCTTTTTAAGCTTATCGCCTATTGCTCCAAGTACTATAGACCCTAGAAACATTCCCAGAGCAAAAGCTACCTCCACAGCACTTGCCTCAAAAGCTCCTCCTTGAAAATGTCCCCTAACCATTAATGGAAATAGAGAGCCTACAGGAATATATATAATCATATAAATAGATGAAATAACAGTAAGAATGAATAATCCTTTATAACCTCTTAGTGTCTTAACTCCATGTAATACCTCTTTTAACATACCAATGTTTTCACTATCTTCAATACTTTTTTTAGGATTAGGTATGCTAACTACTAAAAGTGTAATAGTTGCTATAACTGCTCCCAATATATCTATCATCATTACATACTCAATTGAAAACACACCAAGCATAAGCGCTGCAAGTGCTGGTCCTAATGCGTACGATGCTGATTGTATAAGCTGAGTAACTCCTGAAGCTGAAGTCAATCTCTCTTCAGGAACAATCATAGGAATAGACGCCTGCATTGCTGGCATGTGAAAAGCGCTGCCAAGAGATCTAACAGTAAGAATTAAATATATTACCCATACTGATGGTTCTCCAATAAAAAAGAACATAATCAGTACTGAAGTAGCTGCTGCAATAGTAAGGTCTGCCGCTATCATTACTGCTTTTCTACTGTGTCTATCTACTAGCGCTCCAATAAAAGGCCCAAGTATTGCGTGTGGTAGAAAACCAGCAATAGATGCCGCAGATAATACCACAGCTGAATTAGTTTTAACAGTTAACCACCATATAATAGCAAACTGTACCATTGAACTTCCAAGCAATGAAAATGCCTGTCCCGCTGAAATAGTATAAAATATCCTTTTCCAATTGTTATTAACTTTATTATTCATAATCATTCTCCTTCGATTTGCTATTTTTAATTTCAAATAGCACGGATTATGACTATTCTACTTTCTCATTTAAAAACTCTTATTCTTATTTGGAAAGACAACGCCATAAACCGCGCCTTATCCTCTTAATCTTATATGGAAAATACCACCGTTAATAGTCATGTAAAAACACCTCCTATCTTTTGTGAATTCTAATTTTTCTTCATACCAATTATTATGGCTAAATCTACAGTTATAGAAGATATATTTTTTTGAAATATATAATTTAAACTTTCAGTACTTTTTCCCCAGATTAATGGTGTCATTTTAATGAAATGTGGTAAAAGTTCTTCATCCACAGCAAATTTATAGTTGATATTTTTAATATCCACTATATCTAACCTCTGACTAAAATAATCGATTACTTTATTATTAGAATAGCTGATAGCTTCCTTTATCACTAAATTACGTTTTTATTTATTGCCCTCACATGCTTTAAATATTGATCCAACTCTATCATTTAAATCAAAATACCCAGAATCCATTAATATAGTTGGTTTAACTTTTAAAGCGTTTGGTCTCCCGTCTTCTAAACACTCTTCGCTCGCATATGCAGCAACAATCTCACCAATAAACATTGTAAAATCAAACATAGGAATAGTCTGTATCACCTTACAAAGATAATTTACAGGACATTCCTTTATCAATGGTGCATTTCCTGCTTCATCATAAAATGATTCAAATACCTTTGATTTATCTACTTTATTGCCAGAAACAGTGCCGCAATAGTCAGTTTTTTTAATCTCGTCCGATGATGGAATGTTTACGCTGAAAAATCCATTTTCTATAACTCCCTTTGTAGTACAGTGGGTATTCTTTAGTGAAATGTAAAGCACAGGCTTTTGACTTACAACTCCATATGCACCAATGGTAGCATAGTTTGGCTTCCCATTAACAGTAGCTCCTGCTAAAACGGCAATGTATGGTCCAAAAGGAATATTTGATATCTTCTGTTTTACCATCTTTATTCTCCTATCTAATTATATTTTTGTTGCAACAATAAAAATTATAGGATAAATAAAAATAAATTTATAGACTTTTTCTTTCCTATGGGATATCATATAGATAGAGTGCGCCCCTTAGAAGGTGTACTCATTTTTAGTTATATATATCCGAGAATTCTATATTAATTTTTTCAATACAATTTTCATCTATCTGAGCATCACATGCACTTTCAACATAGATTTCACTTTCAACTAATTTATACGGAATATCTATAATAAATTCTGTTCCCAGATTTTCTTTACTTTTTACGGATATTTTTCCGCCATGCAGCTCAACTAATGATTTAACAAGCGAGAGCCCTATTCCACTCCCTTCATGATTCCTTGTAAGGGACTTATCAACTTGTACAAACCGTTCAAATATTGAATTAAGTTTATTATCCGGTATACCTCTTCCACTATCTTTTACTCTTATACATATACTGCTTATATTATCCTCCATTTTAACAAATATATTGCCATTATAAGGAGTAAACTTCACTGCATTTGATAATAAATTTAACATAATTCTTTCTATCTTCTCTGGATCAAATGCAATAATTTTTTCCTCAACATCAGTATCGAATGTAATAGAAATACCTTTATTTTCAATATAATCAGCTACAGATAATGTGATATTTTCAATTAAGTTTACAATATCATGATTGCTTTCATTTACGCTAAAATAATTATTATCAATTTTTGTTATATCAATTAAATTATTAATTAATCTTAAAAGTCGATAACAATTTTGCTTCATCATCTTTATATATTTAAATTTGTCCATAAAAATATTATCGCTTGAATAGTTTTTTAACATAAGTTCTTCCATCTGCAAAGCTGAAAATATAACATTTATTGGAGTCCTTAGTTCATGAGAAATATTGGTAAAAAACTCTGTTTTAATTCTATCAGCCTCTCTTGCTTCATTTAACCTTCTTCTTTCCTCTTGGATACTTTTTTGCAACTCTTCTTTTTTACTTCTTTCAGTGATGTCCCTGCTTACCCCTATAAGTCCCAAGATGTTGCCTTCAGAATCATAGTAAGGTGTTTTTATTGTATCTACTAAAACACGTTTATCATTAGGATACTTAATCCATTCTTCTCTTCTGAGATGCTTTCCTTGCTGCATCGTTCTTAAATCCATTTCTCTAAAATGTTTTGCTTGTTCCTTATCCATAATTTCAAAATCAGTTTGTCCGACAATATCTTTTTCCTCAATTCCTATAAAATCTTCAAAAGCTTTATTGCAGCCTAAATATGTACTATTAACGTCTTTATAGAAAATCAGGTCTGGAATTAAATTAACAAGAGAAGTTAAAAAAGCTTCTTTTTGTTGAAATTGTTCATAAAGTTTTTTATATCTTTCTTCGCTTTTCTTAAGCTCACTAATATCGCGAATGGTACCTGCTAATTTCTCCGGCATACCGTACTCATCAAAATATACTTTTCCTTTTGCTACTACCCATCTTTCAGTTTCATCAATTTGATGTACTATCTTATGCTCCTTGTTGAAGTTTTTACCATTCATAATTACTTCATTGGCATATGTCTCAGCATCTGCTCTCTGACTTGGGTGAATAATATTTAGCCAACCTTTAAAATCCTTAGAATAACTATCATTTATTCCAACTAATTCGTCAAATATCTCTGAACTAGTCCACATATCATTTTTTATGTCATAGATAAATATTCCAAGTTGTTCAACTCTCTGTAATTCATTTATCAAAAAATCATTTTTTAAGTCCATAATTAACATCCCATTCCCCACAAAACTATTTAAATAAAATAAATTTTCAATTAGCCAATTTAACATTTATATACATTATATACCTAATTTTGCTATTTTTCTATACTATATATTATATTTCATGATTTTAATCAGTTTAAATCTAGATACTAAATCCTGCAGCTCTACTCTTATCATTCCCCAAGTATCTCCACATATCCTTCAGTCCCATTTACCCTAATTCTCTGGCCGTCTTTTATAAGCTTTGTGGCATTTTCAACGCCTACTACTCCTGGAAGACCGTATTCTCGTGTAATAACTGCCCCGTGAGTAGTAAATCCTCCCACTTCAGTAACTAATCCTTTTATGGTGACGAACAATGGAGTCCAACTTGGATCTGTAAACTGAGTCACAAGAATATCGCCATCTTCCAGCTTAGCTTCACCTACTGATAAAACTACTCTAGCACGACCTTCCACTATGCCAGTAGAAACAGGGATACCTGAAATTGCTCCTTTAGGTACATTTCCTGTTGAGAAGCTAAATGGCGGAACAAATCCCTCGGAAGTAAATACACGTGGAGGAGTAAGCTTTTCATAACGCGCATAATTCTGTTTTCTTTCTACTATAATCGAATAGTCCAACTTATTTGTCCTTACCACATTACGAAGTTCATCCAAATACAAATAGAATATATCCTCAACACTTTTGATAATTCCCTTTTCTACAAGCTTGCGTGCTTCTTCCATAAGTGCCTTCTTATAAACCTGATAGCGTCGAACAATATAATATTTAGGATCTTCACGGCATCCTATGAAGTTGCGAAGTAAGCTAATGCTTTTTTTAATCTTTTTCGCCTTCTTACTACCTCCTGGCAAATTCTTTAAACGGAGGATGATCTCCTCTTCCTTATTTTTTGCTTCCTGTCTTCCCGCCTGGAATTTGATTCTATGCTCACCTGGCCTTAGAACACTAATATTATTAAGAAGCATAGGAATAAGCTGTGTAGGTTTTTCTTCGAAACGCTCTCTAGTAATATCTATCTCTCCGGGGCATCGCATTCCGTATTTATTTAAAAACAGTCTAAATGCTTTGCTTGTCTCTTCGCCTCCGGTTAGCTTTTCCATCTCTTCAAAAAACTTCTCATCACTAGGATTCTGTGAAATATATTGTAGAACTTTTGGGTGTTTACGGATAATATCCGCTATATCACATAAAGCTACCCCCATCTCAGTAGTAACATTATGATCTAGAGATTTGGTAAGTGTATCAGCTGCACTCTTATCTCCTAACAATTTCCCAACTTTCTTATTGAGAGAGTCGTTAACCAATATGGCTGCAATTATAGCACCCAGCATTTTGGGATTATATGCCACCTTTAATAGTTTCTCACGATCCTTACCTATAAATTGAAAGACCTGATCTCCTGAAAGCTTGGAGAGTTGTTGCTCCATATCCCTAATCTCTTTCTCAAATTCATTTTTTAATTCTTTAATAATCGAAGGGTCATTTTTTATACTTATTTTTATTGTCTCGATAATAGAACCTAAGGTAAAAATGCCACCTTTTACATTTCTTTTACCCTTTGGAAGAGATGCCATAAACTTCTTATCTTCTATAAGATTTTTTATAGCACTCTGTATTAGTGGATCCTGCTTACCGCTTGCCATCACTAAACGGCTGCGCCCTATGGTCGAGGCTAGGTCATGAGTAATATCTGTGTAAACTCTACCTCCTATCTTCTCCATTGAGACTTCAGAAATCATTTCAAAGAAGGACATACCCAATGGCTTAATAGCGTCCGTCATCATTTGCGTATGCCCAATTGACATATATACACGAGGTTTCTTGGAGCCTATTACCTTTGGAAGCGGAAACAATGTGGTAATAGAACGACTTTGAACAATATAAAACTCGTTATCTACAAGACACCATTCTATATCTTGAGGAGATCCGAAATAGGATTCGATTTTCTTTCCTATAGCAGCAAGCTTTTGTATCTTCTCATTTTCCAGTACCTGTTTTTGCTGTCTGCCATTTTCAATTCTTATTTCTTTAGTGCCTCCATTTTGGTCAGTCCTGATTTCCATCTCCTTTGTTCCTATATTTTTCTTAGTAATCTTACCATTTACAACCTTATAAATATCTGGGTTCACCAATCCAGATACTAATGCCTCACCAAGTCCAAATCCTGCATCAATGGTAAGTGTCTTTCTATCAGAGGTCATTGGGTCCGCTGTAAACATAATCCCTGAGGCTTCTGACATAATCATCTTTTGTACAACTACAGATAATAATACTTTTCTGTGATCAAAACCATTTTGTATACGATACGTCACTGCTCGATCAGTAAAAAGTGACGCCCAGCATTTAATTATATGTTGTATAACCTCATCCTTCCCCCTGATATTTAAGTATGTGTCCTGCTGTCCGGCAAATGATGCATGGGGAAGGTCTTCTGCTGTAGCGCTTGAACGTATAGCATAGGCTTCATTACTGCCGTATTTTGATAATTCCCTAGTTATTTCATTTTCAATATCAGCTCCCATTCTTAGGTTTTCAATAACTAAACGTATTTTCTTACTAATTTCTGAAATTTTGTCCCTGTCATCAGATTTTAATTCTCTTAACTTATCAATTAGCACTTTCAGATCCGCATTATTGTCAATGAATTTTTTGTAGGCTTCGGTTGTTATGCAAAAGCCATCTGGCACTGATATCCCATCAATTTTTGACAGTTGTCCAAGGTTTAGACCTTTTCCTCCGACAATCATGAGTTTTGTTTTATCTATTTCATTAAAAGTCAAAATATATGGTTTCATAGCATCCTCCATAATTCTTATAATATTTTAATATCCAAGTTCTCCTATGCTCCACTCCTGTTAAAAAGAGCAGGAAATAAAGTTTTGAAATAATTAAGTTTTTATTTCATAATATATCTACAAAATACTATTGTCAATATCTTTTGAAATATTGTTTGTCATATTTCAAAACTATGTTATAATTGAATCTAGGTGATGAACATGAATGGATATGAAAAAAGAACAAAACTAAAAAAAGACTCCATCATTAGTGCTGCATGGGAACTTTTTTCTAATCGAGGCATAACTGATGTTGGTATAAGCGAAATAGCTGCAAAGGCTAAAGTTTCACAGGTTTCCATCTATAATTATTTTGGCGATAAGAATACTCTTGCCAAGGAAGTACTTGTTTCTTATTTAGATAAAGCAATCAAAGGATATGATGAAATACTAGAAAGAGAAATTCCTTTTTCTGAAAAGCTCAAAATTATTATGGATAAAAAACATGAGGCCACAGCTGAATTAAGCCGCTCAGCTTTTAGCAAGTACGCATGGGGAGATAAAACTTTACAACAGGTATATAAAGAGGCTGCAAACTCAAAAGCAATCACAGTATACAATAAATTTATTGAGTTAGGTAAAAAAGAAGGTGCCATTGACAGAAGCATTCCAGACGATGCGATTCTAGCATTCCTTCTATCCTCAGTTTCCATTATTGAGCAGTCTGATTATCTTAAAACTAGTCCTGAATACAAGATGGGAATACTAAAGTTATTTTTTTATGGCTTGTTAGGAAAAGAAGATTAGTTAACTTTACAGGTTAATATAAACAAAAATAAGCCCTTGAGTTTAATAACTATAATCAAGAACTTATTTTTGTTTATATTAATTGTTTTCATAAATGCCCCTTATAGAGATATAATAGCATTAGATATCAATGGAACTTAATAGAGTAACAGATTCTTAAGAGACAAGTTAATTATGCCTTGTCTCTTAGTAATGTAATATTCTTGGAACTTTTCCTGTTATGGAAGCAATATCTTTAACAGATTGATATTTTAAGTTAGTTAGGTGTACCTATAAATAAAGTACTACCTTCTCAATAAATTCTTCTGCCTTTCTAAGATCTTTATCATTCGGATGCCCTTGTGATAATCTTCCTACAATATCAAAAATCTTATTGTTACTAAACTCCTGCGCCACAAGGGCACCTTTACATGCAAAACTGCCCTTATTTATTGCTCCCTTTGATACCAATAGCTTAATTAGCTTATTATTATAGAACTTCATTCCAATTCCACTGGTTGAAAATACAAAAAACTTTTTACCCTTCAAATTTAATTTTTCAATGCAATTAAATAATTGTGGAGATAGACTTTCTTTATAAACTCCAGATCCAAATCCAATTAAATCATAATTATCAATTTCAATCTCCTTAAGGTTCTTTAAGTTTATTAAATCAGCATTAATTTTATCAGCAAATACTTTAGCTATTTTTTTAGTGTTGTTCTTATAACTAGAAAAATATATAATTAAGGATTTCATAAATTACATTTCCCCCACTCATTTCATTTTCCATATTACTACTTATGTTTTTTAAATACCACATTATGCATTTGATTTCCTGATTACTTTCGTTTAAGAAGGCAAACTGTTTCAATGTGTGTTTTCATAGGATATTAACTTTTTATCACCCTATTTCTTTAGAAGGCGGCTCCACCAATTCCACAAAACTCCAGGTTTTTCCCCTGTCCTCTGATTTGTATTTTGCCATAACAGTACCTCCCTTGAAATCGCCTTGTTGCCCCTGTCCTACTAAAAGAAACAACTGGCCATTTTCAACATAAGGAGTTTCTGGTTGTATAAAAGGCTCAAAGGTGGCACCCATCCATTCTTCCTTGTGAACAGGCAGTATTATTGGCTCAAAGGTTTTGCCCCCATCTTGCGTTCTATAAAAATTAGTAACAGCTCCTTCCACCCTTGGATAACTCATAAAGCCCAGATTTTCATCTATAAAACCAGCTGACTGTAAAAGCCAGGTGCTAGGTCCAGCCCCTACCTCTTTCCATGTATCACCACCATTTGTTGTTTTATAGATTATCTGTCCTTCTTGAGACATAGCCCTTCCACCTGTTGCAATGACATAACCTATTGTAGCTGTTGGAAAACTACAAAACTTCACTCTTGTACTATCTAAGTTTTTACTTATTTCAGATGTTTTCCAAGTGATTCCCCTATTCTCTGAATGAACCATTATAAGAGGATTTTCTCTAGTGCCTCCATAGACAAATGCAGTTTTTTCTGGTGTTATTACATAGCTTTTTTCCTGCAATTTATTATAATAAGGCCTTCCATCTCCAACTGCTACCAAGGTTTCCAGCGGAACAGGGACTTCTTCCCATGTATTTCCCTTATCATAACTTACATAGAGGATTGTATTTTCTATCTTATAGGTATACTGCTGATTTTCATAAGGAATTTCATCTTCATATTCATGTTTATACTCGTCTCTTTCTTTCTTACCACTGGTTTGATATTTCTCCAAATCATATCCAGCAGGTCTTTGTAATTTTGTTACGGTATAAACAAAAGTTCCTTTGGAGGTTGTTTCTTCTTTAAACCATAAAACCCATTGACTTTTAATTTTGTTTTCCTCTACAATCCCATCCCAATTATAGGTACTTCTTTCATCTAACTTTTTTGGTACAATGGAAAAATCAACTTGAATTACATTAGTCTCTTTAACTTCAATATTATTAATAGAATACTCAATTATCTTTTGATTTCTAGTCACGTATTTCCTTCGGTATTGCTCAGTATATGCTTCAAGCCACTTTGTCCCCACTACAGTAAGATCTTTTGTATTAACTTCAACGGAGAAGCCTTCTGGTGATTGAAACTTAATCTTACTTTGCTGGTATTTGTAATAACCGAAGTAACAAGCAGCTAAAATCACAATAGCTATGCAAAACCTTGTCACTATCCTGTATATTTTCTTTTTTGATTCTTTATTACTATCTATAGCCATGTCTCTATTCTCCTTAAGAACACTTAAAATTATCAGATTCAAAACACCTTAAATTGTAAAATCTCACAAGAGATTGTTCCTTTATTCATTATGCTTAAATATTTGCACTTTAATACTAATAAGTACTAACTACATTATACAACTTATTGCACATAAATTTCCTGAGTAATTTTATGCTATTGTAATTACTTTTTCCATTTTAGAAAGCCACCCTGACTGGGTGGCTTTCCTAGCTTTCATCTTTTATTTAACTATGGAGGAGGAAGACAACATCTTCACCATTATAGGATTTCTACATACCCTTCTGTTCCATGTACCCGAATTCGCTGTCCATCTTTTATCAGCTTGGTGGCATTTTCTACTCCCACAACTGCTGGCAAACCATATTCACGTGCGATAACTGCTCCATGGGTCATCAGCCCACCAACTTCGGTGACTAGGCCCTTTATGGATACAAACAATGGTGTCCAGCTAGGGTCAGTAAAGGAGGTAACTAATATATCGCCATCTTCTAGATCAGCATCTTCTATGTTCAAGATTACACGGGCTCTTCCCTCTATAACTCCTGAAGAGACAGGCAAACCTGGAACAGCGCCCTCTGGAGTATTTTCTCGTCTGTACTTACCGGAGAGTGTTTCACCGTCAGAGGTGATAACACGTGGAGGGGTTAGTTTTTCAAATAATTTGTACTCTTCTTTTTGCTTGCTGATGATATTGTAATCTAGTTTATTTGTGACTATGACTTCGCGAAGTTCTTCAAAAGTCAGGTAATATATATCTTCTTTTTCATGAATAACGCTCTTTTGCACTAGTTGTTCTGCTTCTTTCATTAAAGCCTGTTTATAAACAAAGTAGCGGCTAACCATGCCGTATTTTGGATATTCACGATAGCCGATGAAATTTCGGATTAGGTCGATTCTCTCTTTTGTTTCTTTGGCCTTTTGTTTACCATCCGGCAACTCCTTCAATCTCTCTAATAACTCTTGTTCTTTTGCCAAAGCTTCCTGCCGCCCTTGCTCAAATTTCCGCTTACCCTCATTAGGCTCAAAATTTTTGATGTTACTTAAAATCATGGGAATAAGGGTAATTGGTTTTTCGCTCCAACGAGTTCTTGTAATATCGATTTCTCCCGCACATCGCATTCCGTATTTGTTTAGATAATCATAAATAGCGGCTTGGATTTTTATTCCACCATCGAACTTAAGCAATTCATCTAAAAAGTTATCATCTTTTACCTGATCCAAATAATCAATTACTTTTGGATAAGGACGAATCACATCTGCCACATCCAATAGTTCCAGACCCATTTCTGAAGTAATATTGTTTGGTACAGATTGAGAAAGGATATCTGCTGCGTTTTTTTCACCTAGCCATTCGTTCATTTTTTCATTGACCCATAATGAAGCATTTATAGCAGTCATAAATACAGCTGTACTTTGTGGGTTAAATAAAATCTTCTTTAACTCCTCTATATCTTCTAGAATAAAATCAAATAAAGCCGCTCCTGATTTCCTTTGGATGTTTTGCTTCAACTCTTCTATGGATTTTTCAGTACTCTTAATCAAATCAGAAACAATTGTGGGGCCATTTTCCACTTGTGGTTTTGAATCCGCAGACGACACACTTTTATTGCTTCTAAGGTTACTCTGCTCCTCTTTATCATTTGGTAAAATATTTATGAAATCTCGCTCTATTACGGTCATGAGCGCGTCCTTCATGAGTGGATCGTGTTGTCCCATGCCATCTAATAACATTTTTCTGCTGTCAGGTGAAGCCAGGATAGGCGTAGCATCAACAAACAACCTTCCACCAGCTTTGAACCTGGGTCCAAAAGATGTTAACTGGAACAAAGACATTCCCAATGGTTTCAAGGGGTCAGTCATCATTTGTTGATGCCCCACAGATAAGTAAACATGATTTTCCTCATCACTTACTTCAGGGATTGGGTATAAAGTAGTGATTGGACGGCTCTGGACAATATAAAATGTATCATCTGCCAAACACCATTCGATGTCCTGAGGGTGGCCAAAATGTTCTTCAATCCTTCTGCCCATGCGTTCAAGCTGTAAAATCTGCTCATCGGTGAGTGCTTGCCTATTCTGCATATCAGATCCAATCTGTTGTTCTTTCGTACCGCCATCTTTTAAGGTATAAATAGCCAGCTTCTTGGTAGATATTTTCTTATCCACAACCTTGCCGTTACACACTTTATAGTTATCAGCATTCACCAATCCGGAGACCAAGGCCTCACCAAGTCCGAAACTGGCATCAATGGATAACACTTTTCTATTAGAAGTCACGGGATCGGCAGTGAACAAAATTCCTGATGCCTGTGGGAAGACCATCTTCTGAACAACCACAGATAGGTTGACTTTACGGTGGTCAAAGCCGTTTTGAAGTCGGTAAATTACTGCCCTTTCGGTAAATAACGATGCCCAGCACTTGCTGATATGCTTTAGTATTGCCTCCTTTCCAATAATGTTCAAATAGGTATCCTGCTGACCGGCAAAGGAGGCCGTCGGTAAATCCTCCGCAGTTGCGCTGGAACGCACAGCATAGGCATCTTTTTCACCAAACTTTGTTATATAATCCATAATCTCTTCTACTATATCCTTAGAAATAGATATACTTTCGATGACCATGCGAATTTTTTTGCTAACTTCATAAACTTTTTCCCTATCTTCTACTCTAAGATGGGATAATTTATATAATAAACCGTCAAGTTCCTGATTATTTTCGGTTATCTTTTTATACGCTTCTGTGGTAATACAAAAACCTTCCGGTACTAGAATCCCTGTAAGGCTGGATAGTTTGCCTAGATTGGCGCCTTTACCTCCGACCATGGAAAGCTTCGTTTTATCAACTTCCTGAAAGCCAAGTACATATGAATTCATACATTCCCCTCCTTAGGCAATTTAGTTCTTTATTTTATAGTAATAAATTTAACAACTTCCTTTCAGCAATGGTGTAATCTTACCTGAATAGTATATGCATAAAGCATGAAGTGCTCTGGTGCAAGCAGTATAGAGCAGCAGCCTTTCTTCCTCACAAGCATAATTTTCACCCCCTGCATTATAAATAAGCACCACATCAAATTCTAATCCTTTAGCAAGGTAAGCTGGAATTACCAAGGTATCACTCACATATTCATCATCTTCCTTCATTATAGCCTTAACATGAACCTTGTCTTTTAGGAAACTGTATACCTCCTGGGCTTCTCCTACAGTCCTTGTTATGATACCAATTGATTTGCACCCTTTTTCTTTATATATTTTAATATCATTAAGAAGTCTATTTTTTATATCCTCTTTATTTTCAAAACCAAGAACTAAAGGTTCCTCTCCGCTTCTTTCTACGCATTCATCTGCAATTTCCTTATTAAGCAGCTTTCTTGAAAACTTAGTAATTTCCATTGTAGATCTATAGCTTTTGGTTAAATTTATTACGCAGGTACTATCTTTGGGAAATATATTAGATATATTACTATAGTCTCCTACGTTCATAAACGGATTAATGGATTGCTGTAAATCACCCAGTATGGTCATACTCGCAGACTTAAAAAGCTGATAAAAAATCTCATACTGCAGTGGTGTATAGTCCTGCGCCTCATCAATAACAACATATTTAATTTCTGAGGTTTTAGGAAAATCCCCCAGTGCACCTTTTAGATATAGCAGGGGTGGCTGATCCTCATAATTAAGCATTCGAGTCCTTAGGCTTTCAAGGGTATAGCTTTTGATTTCATCAATGTTTTTCTCATTATATTTGGTATTTGATTTTGTTAAGAAAAGCTCTAGATTTTTAAAGAGATTTTTATAAATATCGACTAAATCAAACTCCGTCATTTTATTAATTTCATAGTGTATATCCTTTATTTCATCCTTCACAATAGCTTCACTTCGCTCTATAGTCTCTACTTTATCTATATAAGAATCTGAGCTCGCAAGTTCATTAGTTACTTCTTTTATTTGTTGTTTTTGGTAAGGCTCTACAAGAAACAAAATTCTTTCTCTTATCTTTTGAAGCCTCCTTTTAAGTGGAAGCTCTACATAATCTTTAAAAAATAGTTCTTCTATATCCTTAGATGAAATTATCAAATGCCCCCTAAAAATGATATCTGTAAAATTTCTATCCATCTTTTCTAGATAGCATACATACCGTTTTAATATGTCTACAAATTCCATGGAAGACTTAAATTTTATATTATCGATTCTCTTTTGGTAGGAATCTTGTTTTTTAGATACGAGAATATATTCCATCATCTCGCAATAGCTTTCCTTTATAAGCTCATTACCTAATGCCTTATGCATGTATTCCTTAAATGTGGCCTGACACATATTATCTTCTCCAAGCTGCGGCAATACATTAGAAATATAATCATTAAAAATATCATTTGGGGAAAATATAACTATATTTTGAGGAGTTATTTTTTCCCGATGCTTATATAAAAGATAAGCAATCCTATGAAGCGCAACAGAAGTTTTCCCACTTCCAGCAGGACCTTGTACAACTAAATTCTTGTATTCCTCATTGCGAATTACTTTATTCTGCTCCATTTGAATAGTTGTTACTATTGCCTTCATCTTACTATCAGTACTTTTACTCAGCATATCCTGCAGCACTTCATCGTCTATCTTAAGATTACTATCAAACATATATTCAAGTTTACCATCATTAATTTTGTACTGTCTCTTTAGTGTTAATCTTCCATCAACAATTCCTTCGGGGCATTTATAACTTGCTTCTCCGATTTCATAATCATAAAACATACTTGAGAGCGGTGCCCGCCAGTCATATATTAGAAACTCATAACTATCATTAATAAGATTTGAGATTCCAATATAATACCTTTCAGCTTTCTCCTCACCCTTTTCAATAAAATCAATTCTTCCAAAATAGGGTGACAAAAGCATTCTCTCATATTTTTCTTCAAGTTTTCTGGTAAACTCATAGCTTCTTTTTTGTATTTTCATTGTATTGATAAATTGCATAAAGTCTACCACCTGCTCTAAACCATTGTTTACAGAAATAGAACCTATATCCTGCCACAGTTCTCTTTGTGTTTCAATAGAATCCTTTTTAAATCTTTCTTTTAAATCATGTTTTTCGTCAAGCTGTTTTTGAAGCTCTTTAAGTACTTCCTGCAGCCATTCATTTTCAAACTTCCATTCAAGGTCCTTTTTGTTCATAAATATACCCCTCCCTTTTAGCAAATAATTAAGTGAGATTTTTTTTAAATTCTATTGACATTGTTATTACCAGGGTATATAATATAATTAGAGGATTATATTATATTTCTGATAAAAGTGACATGAGCTAAGTTTATCACTTTTATTTTGTTGTGTCAATATAAAGACATTTGTCATTAGATAAGTGTCTTTTTGTGATATAGTTAATCTTATATCGAAGGTGAGCTTCCCTCCACATAATATCACAACCCCCTGCTATTCTCATACCATTTTGCTCGCCACTCCAGCTTAGACGACCCTTTTCTATCTCAATTAACAATTACGCCAAATTCTACCCTTATCACAAATATCTTTAGTTCTGAGTATTTATTAGATCCTAAAACAAAGTCCCCTCAAACCATCAGTCTGAGGGAACATACAATATACTTGTTTTAACTTTATAATTACTATATATCCACGTCTTCATCGTATATGGCGAATTCTTTTGGAGATATACCCAAAGTCTTAGCAATTAAACTTCTCAAAGAAAGTAAATACTGACGGTGTTTTATTTCATCATGCAAATATTCATCATAGGATGCACTTTGTACTACGCTAGTAATTGTGCGTATTAAAATATCGGCAGTCTCACAGGGATAATCCACATCAAATACTCCTTCTTTCGCCCCCTGCTCAATAATCTTAGCAAAAGGTACCACCATTTTCTGTGACATTATCAAACTATATTTATACTGCGCAATATCAGATTGTAAAATACTACCTAAGAGTCGTGCATATTCTATTTTTGAACTTTGAAACTCCGATTTTTTCTTCATGAAGAGCTTAAACTTTTCCAATGCTCCAAGTTTATTATCCTCCACAATGGGTTTTAGATATTCTATTGATTCTTCAATGATATTATTGATGCTTCCAGAAAGTATTTCATCTTTTGACTTGAAATAATGATAAAAACCTCCCTTGGAAATTCCACTCTCTTTCAAAATATCATCTATACTGGTTTGCTCGTACCCCTTTTCTAAAAAAAGCTTTTCTGCAACTTCCAGTAGTTCTTTTTTCTTATTCTCATGGTTATCTGCCGATCTTGCCACAATATCTCCTCCTAGTCAACAATCATATTCATTAGGGCTTTGTATCCCTTAGGGTTATTTCTTACCATATTATCAATAAGGTACAGCCATACCCTTGGCTTTTTAACTGTCATATAAAATAATATATTAAGAGGCTGTGCCACATAAGGCAATACGCCATCGGTATGAGTTAATATGAACTGTGTATTACTTAGGTATTTTGCATATGACCCTAAATAAAATGACTTTGCCATAAAATATATAGAATCAAGATAATTTTCATTCACTAGAGGAATTCCTGTACTATCCTGAGGATGAATCATCACTGGTGCTTTAATGCTGGATAATTTTTTTAATAAACTTTCATCTAAAAACTCATCAAATTCTGTTTCATCTATATTGGTTGACAGAGTAATTCCATCAAGTTTTAGCTGTTGCAGACAATAATCTATTTCACTAATAGCATAAAGTGGTTGATTTATATCCACTGCACCGAAGGCTCCAAAAGTTTCAGGGCTTTGATTGCGAATTTTCGCAACCTCTTCATTATAAACTCTCAGAATGTGCACGATGTCTTTCTCTGGCATCTTCCATAGCTCTGGCAGATCAAAAGATAACATCACTTTATTATATTCCTTTTCTTTCATCCATTCCAACGTTTCTTTTTCATTCCAAGGGGTTATGCTATTTAATTCAAAAGATGGATTTATAGACTTTATTGTTTCAATCACCTTTTCAGGAATACAGTGATAATGGTACTTTATTTTTTCAAATTGTCCAGCTGGCTTATAGTCTTTAATAACAATAGATGTCTGATTTTCTTTATTTATTGATACTTTGTCTTGAGCAAACAGTCTCTTTGCATTTCCCATAAATATATCTTCAATTTCATTTTCCTTCAATCCTAGCTTTTCATCCAATTTGCTGTAACTCTTAATCAATACTGTAGCTGCCATTTTATTGGCCCATCCGATATCACTGCCGAATAACACATGCTGTCTATCAGAGAAATTAAGAAGCTGTGGAATTTGTTCATCATAAGCCTTTGAAGCGGTATCTAAGAAAATCTGGGACTTCCACTGTTGGAGTTCAGCCTCAATGTTCGGATTTTCACCTTTCAACGATTGTATGATACTCTCATAGAGAGGCGCCAGAACTCCTCCCCCATGAGATAGAATCCATCGAATATTTGGATATTCTCTATGATAACCGCTTTTTATGAAGTCAATGATTGTTCTTGTTGTATCGTTTTGCCATAAATATAAAGGATTTAAAAATCGATGATCATCTCTAGGAGCTATTCCATTGGGATGTATATATACAATTGCATTACGTTTGTTAAGTTCAGCATAAAATTCACGATAATCCTCATCTCCAAGATATTTGCCATTCACATTAGACATCAAACCAATACCGTCAAGCTTTAAAATATCTAATGCATACTCTACTTCCCTAAGCGCACTGGTAACATCCGGTAAAGCCACCGATGCAAATCCTCCAAATCTCTCCGGATGATCCTTTACCATTTTAGCAATATACTCATTGCACCTTCTACTAAGTTTTTCGCTAAATGCTGCGTCCTTAAAGAAGATACCTGGTGCAGATATTGACACAAAAGCTTTTTCAATTTGAAGAGTATTCATCAGCTTTAAAGATGCTTCAGGGTTCCATTTTGGCCATTTCAAAGTATTGAATTCTGCCATCCCCATTTTCTTCATTTCTTCTACATAAAAATCTGGAACGATGTGGTGATGTATATCCCATTTAAAATATTTTTTCTCTTTCATTATAACCATTCCCTTCCATACTATGGCAATTTATAATACTTTTAATTAATATACCGTCGTCGGTTTATTAACATTGTACACCTGCCCCAAATATTCTGTCAATTATTTATTTTTATTTTTATGCCTTTGTTTAATTGTGCATAAAAGTTAGACACACTAAAGCAAAATTCCCTCAAACTAATCAGTCTGAGGGAACATAAAAAACATATTAAATTGTCAATGCTTCAGATTCGATTATTTGCCGCACCCATCTTTTTCAAGATCCTCAGCTTTCTTCATCACCAAATCCTCTAATTCCTTCTTATATTCTTCAAGGGAACAGTATAATTTTTCATTGGAAACAGCTAAAATCTGTGCTGCTAAAATTCCTGCATTTCTTGCTCCATTTATTGCCACGGTAGCAACTGGAACTCCACTTGGCATTTGTACGATTGAATATAGTGAATCAATGCCACTAAGTGCATTGCTCTTAACCGGAACTCCTATAACAGGAAGTGAAGTCAGGGCTGCTGTCATTCCAGGCAGATGCGCAGAGCCACCTGCCCCTGCAATTATTACTCTTATACCCTTATCTTTTGCTTCCTTTGCATAATTAAATAATCTGTCAGGGGTTCTGTGTGCGGATACAATTGTTACTTCATGTGGTATCTGAAAATAATTTAACATATCTGAAGCCTCTTTCATTACTTGAAAGTCTGAATCGCTTCCCATAATTATTCCAACAATAGGTCTCATCTTTCTCTCATTCCTTTCATATCACTTTGAAATTATTTTAATTATTTTGTGCGCTTTATCAGCTTTTTCACGTGCTTTGTCTAATGTTGATGCTGTAATTGTTATATGTCCCATTTTTCTTTTAGGTTTCGTTTCCTTTTTCCCATAGATATGAAGCCTCACTCCTCCAATAGCTAAAGCTTCATATGCCCCCATAGTAACAGGAGTCCCTTTAAAACCATCTTCACCTAAGATATTTCTCATAACTGTTGGCATTATTAAATTAGTTTTACCTAAAGGTAGTCCAATTACTGCACGTATATGATTTTCGAACTGTGATGTAATACACCCCTCTATTGTATAATGACCTGAGTTATGCGGCCTTGGGGCAACTTCATTCACAAGCAGGTCACCACTTCTTGTCAAAAACATCTCAACACACAGCATCCCCACACTTCCAAGTATTCTGTAAACTTTTCTGGCAATTTCTATTGCATTATTTCTCTGAGCATCACTTATCATCGCTGGGACTGAAGTTTCATAAAGAATACTATCTTTATGAATATTTTCTGCAATAGGATATACCACAACTTCATCATTTATCCCTCCACAGCAAAGTACAGATATCTCTTTAACAAATGGAATGAACTTTTCAACATAAATAGAATCAGCGTTACCTCCAAGTTCCATGAAAGCTTTTTCAATATCTTCTTCACATCGAATTATGCTGTTTCCTTTTCCATCATAGGCTCCTATAGAAGTCTTGAGCATAATGGGATAATTAAATATTTTAATTGCATCCTTTATCCCTTCAATGCCATGAACTTTTAAAAAATCCCCTACAGGTATGCCATGCTTTTTAAGCTCTACCTTCTGATTAAATTTATTTTGAACTATTTCCAATTTTTCTGCTGGAGGATAAACTGTAAACCCTTTGCTTTCTAAATACTTCAAGGCCTCTGTTGATATATGTTCAAATTCACAAGTTAAAACATCTACCTCTTTTGCTAATTTAAGCAAGGCTGCACGATTATCAAAGCTTGCAATAATTTTTTTATTTGCAAGACAAGCTGCAGCGCTATCTTTATCCGGATCAAGTACAATTGTATAAATACCCATTTTGGCTGCTTCACTTACTAACATTTTACCCAATTGTCCCCCACCTATTATTCCAACTTTTTTTGATATAATATCATGCATTATGACTAGCACTCCTTTCTTTAAATACTTGAAAATATTAATAGCAATTTCTTTAGTCTTTAATTGATTTAAACGTAAAGAGGCAGCCCATAAAGCAAAGCCCTATTACGAAATAAAAAATATAATAATAATTTTTAAAAATATCTAAAATTAATCCAGATCCTAATACGCCTAAAATAGCTCCTATACCATAGGCCGTGAATACCACTCCATAGTTTTGGCTATAGTGTTTTGCTCCATACAACATTCCTGTGGCAGTTGGGGCTATTGCAAGCCATCCCCCCAGATTAAACCAGAATATTGAAAACGCTATGCCAAACAAAACAATGCTGCCACCGTCTGCAAAAGACATCAACAATGCTCCTATAATAATAAGACTATATGAAATTATCATTGCTTTTTTTGATGATAGCTTATCAGTTATCCATCCAAATACAGGTCTTCCAATTCCATTAAAAATTGCAAATAAAGAAATCATCAATGCAACCTTCTTTTGTGATAATCCAATTAATTGTATACCAACATTGTTTGTCAGTCCGATTAACATTAATCCGATCATAGTTCCAATAATAAAATTTACATATAATCCTTTAAAACTATCAGCCTTAATCATTTCCTTGGTGCCAATATCATTTGATTCATCATCTTTATCTATCACTTCTTTTAGTACATCAACTTCCAATTCAGAAGGATATTTAAATGGGTAAGAAAGAATAGGAATTATAATGCCAA
This sequence comes from Clostridium pascui, assembly GCF_016908015.1. Taxonomy (GTDB): domain Bacteria; phylum Bacillota; class Clostridia; order Clostridiales; family Clostridiaceae; genus Clostridium_AK; species Clostridium_AK pascui. The sequence goes on along the minus strand of NZ_JAFBDB010000002.1, from coordinate 175,510 downwards.
AGGATATTCCTAATACAAGAAAAGTTCTCATAACTCCCAATATTTCAATTAAAAGTCTTGCAAGTGGGGCTGTGACCAATGGTGATACTCCAAAACCTAACAAAACAAGTCCAATAACAAATCCCTTTTTTTCTGGAAACCACTTTGTTACTATTGCTAAAGGAACGCCATAAGCTATACCAACCCCTGCACCGCCAATAACCCCATATGTTATTGTCAAAGTATATATGTTTGATGAAAAGGAGGCTAATATCCATCCAAATGATAACAGTAATGATCCAATTAAAATAATTACCCTGGGATCGAATTTATTAAAATATCTTCCTGATAACATCATAAACAACGCATAGAACGCCAAGGATGCCATATAGGGTAAACCGCTTTGAGTAGAACCTATATTGAAAGCTTTTTCCACAGGCATCCTGAAAATCCCCCAGGAATAAACTGTGCCAAAGCACATCATTATTATTATTCCTAAAAATACATATGCCCATCTCAAACCAGATTCCATACTTTTCCCTAAAATCAACTTATTTTCCATCTGTATTCCTCCTTTTTTTACCAAATAAAAAAAGCCAATAACAACACTTCCTACTAGGAAAATTGTTATCGGCTTACTCTATGACTGGTTTTTAACCTTTCAATAAGTCTTCCAAATTACTTTTTAAAAAACTCTTCTATATCCTGATCTAAAATTATTGCTATAATTTTTTCACCGGTTTTTGTGCTCACATCAGAATAAGTACTTACAATATTCGCATCAATAACTGATTTTACTGCTGATTCAAGTTCTTCCCGAGCATTTTCAAACAATGAAGTTCTTACCTTTTTTATTAGCTCAACGCCGTCTTTGTTGTGAGCTAGTTTTTTCTCAGACATGCTTAAAAAGCCTTTGAGCCTTATAAGAATCAAGTCTTGAAGAATAATTGTACGAATTTTCTCAGGACCCCTACCCATTTGTTCAATTTCAAATTTACTTATTGCTTCGCTTAATTTCGATTCAATTTGTCCTTTTGTCATCGAACTTCCTTTGAATATCATCCTCTTCAACTCCAAAACCAAATATTCATAATTGAAACTTTGTTATTACGTAGATTATCATACAACCCATCAGTTGTCAATCACTTTTAATACAAAACATTTAATGCCTCTTCTCTATCAGAGCAGCACACTCCTCAGTAGATTGCAGCCAATCAGACTTCGCTAACTCTAGTCTTCTTGGGCAGACCTTGCACGGAACGTACTAATTACTTTTCTTCGTCCCTTCGGTCCTTGATAAGTAAAGTTACGTTCTCAACATGCGCGGTATGCGGGAACATGTCTACTGGTTGTATCTTTTGCGTTTTATAATTTAACTCATCTAAAATAGCTAAATCTCTAGCTAAGGTTCCTGCATCACAGGATACATATACGATTCTTTTAGGATTAATTTTAGCTATGGCTTCTAAAAGAACTCTCTCACAGCCCTTTCTTGGAGGATCTACTACTACTACATCTGCTTTTATACCTTTGTTTATTAAATCCGGTATAACTTGTTCAGACTTTCCTACTAAGAAATCCACATTGTCCACACTATTTAGCTTAGCATTTTCCCAAGCATTTTCTATAGCTTCAGGAATTATCTCTACTCCGTATACCTTTTTTGCCTTTTGAGCTAAGAAAAGTGATATAGTTCCAGTTCCACAATAAGCATCAAAAACTATTTCATCTCCAGTTAAATTTGCATACTCCAATGCTTTATTATAAAGCACTTCCGTTTGTACAGGGTTTACTTGAAAGAAGGATAATGGTGATATGTTAAACTTAAATTTTCCTATGTAATCTTGTATAACATCTTTCCCCCAAAGGGTATTTGATTTTAATCCTAATATTACATTAGTTTTTTCTGAATTTATATTTTGAATAATGCTAACTACTTCTTTTACATTGCTAGTTAAAAGTTCTATAATTTCATCCTTATATGGAAGTTCATTAGTTTTTGTAACAAGTACTACCATTACCTCTGAAGTTTTAAAACCTTTTCTTATCATAAGATGTCTTAAAACTCCCGTGTGAGTGGTTTCTTCATAGGCCTTTATATTATTTTTTATCATCCACTGCTTTACCAACGCCATTATTTTTTCACTTATTTCATCTTGTATATAACACTTTTCCATGTTAATTATGTCATGAGAGCGCAGTGCATAAAACCCTATATTTATTTCTCCATTTGCCTGGCCTACAGGGAGTTGAACCTTATTTCTATAATTATAAGGGTTTTCCATACCTATGACAGGAAGCACCTCGGGATTTATCTTACCTATTCTCTCTATGACATCTTTAACTCTTTGTCCTTTAAAATCTAGCTGCCCTTCATAAGATAGATGTTGAAGTTGGCATCCTCCGCATCTTTTATATATACCGCATATAGGCTCAGTTCTGAAACTAGACTCTTCTACCACATCTAAAAGTTTTCCAAAGGCAAAATTTTTATTTACCTTCACTATTTTGGCATTTACCTTTTCTCCCTTAATTGCTCCTGGAATAAATATAGTAAAGTCATCTATTTTTCCTACTCCTTCACCTTCATATCCCATACCCTTTATTTCTACTATGTAATCTTTGTTTTTTTCTACTGGTATAACTCTTTTCATATTTACCACCTTAAAATAATATTTTATTTAAAAATTAATTTATCTTAACCAACACCAATAAATTAGCCTACTTAATTTCTTTCTAAATAATTATAAGATATTTCTTTTATATTATAACCCAAATTAAGAAAACTCCACATATGATTTTACATTATATTAACCCCTGTAGATATTTACACTTAAATGAAAATTATCTACAGGGGTTGTATGTTTAACTATATACAAATAAATATATCTAAAACCATCCTAAAATAAGCTGATATACAAATGGCACAAGTACTGCTGGAAGTAAATTTGCTACCTTAATTTTTGTAAGATTTAACATATTAAATCCTAGTCCTAATATAAGCAAACTTCCTACTGCCGTAATATTTGTTATTACAGATTGCACCAATATTCCCTTTATAAAAGCAGCAGATAATGCTATTAACCCTTGATATATAAATAGTGATACTCCTGTAAATACCACGCCTATGCCATATGTAGAAGATAATATTATTGCAGAACATCCATCTATAACAGACTTAGCAAACAAAGTACTGTTATTTCCTGTAAGTCCACTTTCTAAAGGTCCTACTATGGCCATAGCTCCTATACACATAAGAAGAGTAGATACTACAAATCCTTCGGAAAACTTACCATGCTTTCCTTGAAACTTACTTTGTATGCTATCTCCTAATTTCCTAAGTCTTAAATCAATATCTATAATTTCTCCAATAATAGCTCCTATAACTATACTCATGATGATCAGTATAGTATCTTGTCCCTTTATTGCTCCTGAAATTCCTATAAGCATCACGCAAAGAGCTAATCCAGTAAATACTGTCTCCTTTATTTTCTCTGGAATCCCCTTGCCTATAAGCATTCCTACTAATCCCCCAGCAGCTACTGCCAAAGAATTTACTATAACCCCGAACATTTTATAGCCCCCTTTTTCAATCTTTGATCACTATCAAAAGGCTTGTCAATCGCCATTCTTTTTGATAAACAGTTAATTATAAATTATAAATCTATTAAGTACCATGCATCACAGCCAAAGTGTTCTGTTTCTATGATAGGTCTATCAAGTTTATAAAAACCATTCTTTTGATAAAACTTATTAGCAGCTTCCATGCTATTTAATGTTTCAAGATAACATTTATTATATCTTTCCCTTGCAAAATCTAACGCAATTTTTATAATTCTCCCTGCTGCACCTGTACCTCTCGCTTCTTTTATAAAGTACATTTTTTGAAGTTCGCATACTCCATCAAGACCATTCATAGGTGCTATTCCACATCCCCCTATAATTTCCCCATTCTTTTCCACAACCCAGTATTCTGAATTCGCGTCTTTATAAGCTTCAGAAAGATATCCTAGTTCTGGATCTGCCCAAGCAAAGCCTTCTCTATTTGCCCCAAATTCAATTAGGCATTCCTTGATGATTTTTTCAATGTTCTTATTGTCCTCTTTTGTTAATTTTCTTATAAACATGTCCATAAATATGCCCCTCCTGTCTGTTTTAAGGTGCTAGAACAAAAGTACCAGGTAATAGAATTAGAAAAAGCCTTGCATAGCAAAGTTTTTTCTAATTTTAGTCCCTTGCACCTAACTCCTAGCGTCTTATAAAAATTATAAATTATTGAGATATTAAATTAAACCCCTAGCTTCAAAATAATATTAAAAATACCAACTACCTTTATACAATACCATTACTTATATATAAAAAAAGCGCACCTCTTAAGAGGTGCAAAAAAGAATCAGTTGTCCTAATTTTACTTTTATTATCAATATATTTTAACCATATATGTACCTATTATACAATAGTTTATTTATTTTTATACCCTAAATTAACAAATATATAATAAATGAGAAGATAAATAAGCTTATAATGCTGTATCCATGAAAATGAATCAAGTATTTTTTACTTTGTCCATATTCCTTTATATAAAATTTATAGGAGATAAGGCTAGCTAAGGATGCTATTAGTGTTCCCATTCCCCCTATATTTACCCCTAAAACTATTTCCCTCCATCGTGAGGTAAAGCCAGATAATAATATGGCACTTGGAACATTACTTATAACTTGGCTAAATAATATTGATGAAAAGTAAACATTTTTACTACTAGATAAAAATTTAGTTATGCTAGAAGTAAAGCTAGGCATATGCGAAAGATTCCCTATAATTATAAAAAAGCATATAAATGTAGCTAATAAAATGTAATCCACTTGTTTTAATAAACTCTTATCTGTAAAAATTGCTATGAAAATTGTCACTAAAAAGGCTATTTTATAGTTTACAATATTAAATACAGAAAGTACTACAAATATAAAAAGTCCAGTATAAATAATGCCTTGAGTTCTATTTTCTATGTATATATCTTCTAATTCGAAATTTATTTCATTTTCCTTAAGTCTGTAATTTATTATCATAAGCCACAATATTCCTATTAAAATAATTGGCAGTGTTACCCTAAAAAATTCTATAGGGGAAATATTGTAAAAGGAATATAGAAATAAATTTTGAGGATTCCCCATAGGGGTTAAGCTGCTTCCTAAGTTTGCAGCTAAAGTTTGAAATATTATTGTAAGTATCGGATGCCATCCTGTTTTTTTACCTATTATTAAGGTTAAAGGCACAAATGTTATAAGCGCTACATCATTTGTTATAAACATAGAACTTATAAAAGTTAAAAATATTAACACAAGAGATATTTGCCTTTCTTTATTAAACTTACTTAATATGCTTACCGCTATCTTATCTAGTATCTTTAGCTTTTCAAAAGCTGCTATTACCACCATCAGATTAAATAAAATCCCAAGCACCTTAAAATCTATATATTTCATCTTAGGCACTGATATTAAAGATGTTACTACCGCAAAAATTAATGAAATAGTAAATATTATTTCATCTTTTAATAGTTGTCTTATAATATTAGTCTTATGTTTTATAATATTAAGTTCATAGTTCATAATTTGCTCCATACACTTTGTAATTTAGTTTTCTAGATCTTTATTCGTTAAAAATCTTTCTTACCTTTTTCAGCATATTCCTTATAGGCAAGTCATAGGGGCATCTTTCCTCACAAATTCCGCATTCTATGCAGTCCTTTGCTCTACGCTCTGTGCTTTGATATCTATCATTTGCCCAATCTGGAAGTCCGTATCTTTCCTTATATGCTTGAAGTACAAATATACTTGGAATATCTATACCTGTAGTACATGGTGCACAATAACTGCATCTTCTGCAAAACTCCGTTCCAAGCTCCTCTGATATCTTTTTTATTTCTTCTTTTTCATCCTCAGTTAAAGTATATTCTGAGCTTCCTGCATCGCAGTTTACATCTACCTCACTTAAAGAAGCCATGCCTGGAATTGCATTGGTTATATTATCATTTGAAAGTATAAATTTTATTGATAAATCTCCCTTAGTTAGAGCTCCCCCTGCCATAGGTTTCATTGCTATTACACCAATATTTAATTCCTTTGCTCTTTTGAAGACTTCTTCCCCTTGAGTTTCCACTATGTTATACGGATACATAATTGTTTCAAATTTCCCTGTTTCTATAGCTATCTTAAGCATATCTGCACTATGTGAAGTTATTCCTATATGTTTTATAATACCTTTTTTCTTTAATTCTAATAAGGCACTATAAGCTCCATCTTCACTTAAAACCTGATCCAACTGTTCTTGGGTTCTCACATTATGAAATTGATAAAGATCAATATAATTTGTTTGTAAGTTTTTTAAGCTTATCTCCACATCCTTAAGCATGGACTCTCTATCCCTTGCCATAGATTTAGTTGCTATAATCCATTTATCTCTTCTTCCCTTGAGAGCATTTCCTATTAGCTCTTCTGAAACTGTGTATCCCCTTGCAGAATCTATAAAATTTATTCCCTTACTCTCAGCATATTCCAAAAGCTTTGCAGTTTCCTTTTCATCCACCTTCTGAATTGGTATTCCTCCAAATCCAACTGCTGATACCTTAAGCCCCGTACTTCCTAAAACTTTGTATTTCAACTCTTCACACCCCCATTTAATTGTAATTAAGTTTATAATTTTAAATTTAATCTCTTTTTCGCCTTAAAACTATAAATTTTATTTATTGATTTAAGGCAATAGGTACTAAAGCCTAGGAGTTTTTAAATCATTGATTTTATATAGCAATGATTTTATGAAATTTTACTTAGTAAAATTCTCACATTCCCTAGTATTTAGTACCCTTATTCTAACTTCTATTATACTATATTTACTTTTCCATTATAAACTATTCCACGTTTTACATCCATTGTTATATATGCACCATTTTTTAATATTTCTGTTGCACCACCAGCTCCTGTTATTATAGGAACTTCATTTGTTATACACTGAATAGCTAAGTGAGAAGTTAATCCTCCCTTTTCAGTTATAATTCCTGATATTCTATCTAAAACGGAAATATATTCTATATCTGAATCTCTAACTACCAAAATATCTCCCTTTTCTGCTACTTCAACTGCTTCTCTTGGATTCTTTACAACTTTCACATTACCAAATCCAGGTATATTTCCAGCTCCTCTTCCTTGAACCAGTATATCTCCTATTACATGAACCTTTAACATATTTGTGGTTCCAGATAAACTTACTGGTATTCCTGCTGCAATTACTACTAAATCGCCACTTTTAACATAGCCTGATTTTACAGATATATCTACGGATGCATCTATAAGTTCATCAGTAGATTCTACTTGATTTGTAAGTATAGGGAATACTCCAAAGTTTAATGAAAGCTTTCTCGCTACACTTACGCTTGGTGTTACTGCAATTATAGGACAAGATGGTCTGTATTTAGATACCATTCTTGCTGTATATCCACTTTGGGTTGCTGTAATTATAGCTGAAGCATTTAACTCTAACGCTGCAGTACAAGTTGCAACACTTATAGCATTTGCTACATTAAGTACATGTAATTCCTTTCTTTTATTTAATATTGCTTGATAATCAAGTTGTGATTCTGTAGCTTGAGCTATTCTTGACATAGTTGTAGCTGCTTCTACAGGGTATTTACCACTTGCAGTTTCTCCACTAAGCATTATAGCATCAGTTCCATCAAATATTGCATTTGCAATATCTGAAGCCTCAGCTCTTGTAGGTCTTGGATTTCTTATCATAGAATCAAGCATCTGAGTTGCTGTTATAACAGCCTTACCTGCCTTATTACACTTTTCTATTATCATCTTTTGAACTAGCGGTACTTGCTCTATTGGAATTTCAACTCCCATATCTCCTCTAGCAACCATTATTCCATCGGACAGTCTTATTATTTCATCTATATTTTCTACACCTTGGTGATTTTCTATCTTGGAGAATATTTGAATATCTCCTCCTCCATTTTCCTCAAGTACTTTTCTTATAGCTAAAACATCAGATCCCCTTCTTATAAATGAAGCTGCAACCATATCTACATTCATTTCACATCCAAATTTCAAATCTCCCTTATCCCTTTCAGTAAGAGATGGAAGCGATGTGCATACTCCTGGAACATTTACACCTTTATGATTTCCTACCATTCCACTATTTTTCACTATACAATGAATTTTATTTTCCTCTGTAGATTCAACCTCAAGCCCTACAAGACCATCATCTATAAGAATTATATTGCCTGGTTTTACATCTTCCCAAAGCTTATCATAACTTATTGAGCACTTAGTTTCGTCTCCTAGTACTTCCTCTCCGCAATATATAGTAAACTTATTTCCTTCTTTAAGCTCTAATTTCCCGCCTTCAAAATCCCCTGTTCTTATTTCCGGTCCCTTAGTATCAAGTATTATTGCAACTTCTTTATTATATTTCTTACTTGTACTTCTTACCATTTCCATTCTTATCTTGTGTTCCTCGTGAGTGCCATGTGAAAAATTATGTCTTGAAGCATTCATCCCAATTTTTACAAGTTCTGCTAACACTTGCTCATTATCACTTGCAGGACCTATTGTAAAAACCATTTTAGTCTTTTGCATAAAAATCCCCTCCAGTTTTAATTCATAATATTATCTTATAAGTTCCAAATTGTATTAATCTATTATTTAATATTTCTTAATAGGATAACGCCTCTGCTATACTATATAATTTTTCATCAAAGCTTCTTTTTATAGCAAGAGCCTCATCGATGTCTTCATCTATTGTTTTTCCATCCTTTATACCCACTACTCTTGCTGATTTTCCTTCAAGCAATAATTCTACTGCCCTGTATCCTAAGCGTGAAGCTAATATTCTATCACTTGCAGTGGGACTTCCACCTCGTTGTATATGTCCAAGAATAGTTGCTCTTGCTCCTATACCTGTGACATCTTCTATCTTTCTTGCTATTTCATTAGCTCCTCCAACGCCTTCTGCAACTATTATTAAATTGTGCATTTTTCCACGGAGCTTACCTTCTAAAATAGTTTTGCATAATGAATTTATGTCATATCCTTTTTCAGGAACTATTATACTTTCTGCTCCACCTGCAAGTCCTGCATAAAGCGCTATATCTCCGCAGTTTCTTCCCATAACTTCTACTATGCTTACTCTTTCATGAGAAGTAGAGGTATCTCTTAATTTATTTATAGCATCAAGTACTGTATTTACTGCAGTATCAAAACCTATAGTACAGTCTGTATAAGAAAGATCATTATCAATTGTTCCTGGAATCCCCACCATCTTTATTCCATACTTTGATAATGCTTGCCCTCCATGAAAAGATCCATCTCCTCCTATAACCACTAATCCATCTATTCCAAAAGCATTTAATATTGCAACTCCCTTTTTTTGTCCCGCTTCAGTTCTGAATTCTTCTGATCTAGCAGTTCTAAGTATGGTTCCACCTCTATGTATGATATCAGCCACACTTCTTCTATCCATTTCAAAAATTTCTCCACTTATAAGACCACTAAATCCTCTTTGTATTCCCATTACGGATAAACCTTTATCTAAACCTGTTCTTACCACTGCCCTTATGGCAGCATTCATTCCAGGTGCATCTCCACCACTGGTTAAAACAGCAATCTTTTTCATAACAATCCCTCCGCAGTCAAATTTTCATTAAAAATTTCTTTTACTGTTATTATTTATATTTAAAAGTATATTGACAATAACATTTTTTAAGCCGCTTGGACATTTTATGTCCCACTATTTTTATAATAAAGACATCTAATACTACCTATAACTAATTTTAATAAAATTATGACTTTTATGCAATCTTTTCCTAATAAATATAATCAAAAATAAGCAAAACATTATGAGATACTTACCTCCTACTATTTTGCTTATTCTTATTGAACTTTATACTACCTTAATATTTTCTATACCAAATTGATTTTTTAAAAATGTAAGAAGTTCTTTTTCTCCATTTATCCAAAGTTCTTTATTCATTACAAAGGCCTTGTTGATACTTTTCACATATAAATATATTGGAACATTTCCTTTATAACTTGGACATATTATCTTTAACTGTCTTAAACTTGGTTGAAGTTCTTCTTCTGTATCTATCCTAATATATACTTTTTCAATGCTGCTGACTAAAAGCTCACTTATGTCCTCACATAATATTTTAGGTGCTTCATCTTCTCTAATGGACACCCTGCCACTGGCCAGTATTATGGCATCTTCATTTATAAGCTGTCGAACTTTATTAAAGACTTTAGGGAATACCACAAGTTCAATGATTCCATATAAATCTTCTAACTCGACAAAAGCCATCATATCGTTATTTTTGGTAAGCTTTTTATTTACAGAAGTTATTATCCCACCTATTTTAACCTTTTGCCCATCCTTTACCTTCTTGTCCTGCACTAGTACTCCCTCACTACTTTCTTCTAAAGTTCCTGAGGAAATTATTTCTCCAATATTAATACTAGTTTTATTCTTTAAAACTTCCTTATGCTCTTCTAAAGGATGTCCCGAAAGATATAAACCTGTCATTTCCTTTTCCATAAACAGTAAATGCTTTTTATCAAATTCTCTTATTTCAGGATATTTTATATCTATTGGATCTATTTGCTCATCTCCAAAATCTGAAAATAGGTTTATTTGACCTTGTATGTTCTTTTTCTTATCACCATTTATTCCATCCATTACCTTTTCATGTACTGCTAAAAGCCTTGAACGATATACACCAAAGGAGTCTAAAGCGCCTGCCTTTATTAAACTTTCCACCGCTCTTTTATTTATTACACCCAGATCCACTTTATTGCAAAAATCCAGTAAATCTTTAAATTTGCCCTTTTCATTTCTAACCTTTGCTATATTTTCGATAACATTGACACCTACATTTTTTATAGCTGCCATTCCAAACCTAATTTGTTCTCCCTGAACAGTAAACTTTGTGTAACTTTCATTTATATCTGGAGGAAGTATTTCTATGCCTCTTTCATTTGCAAATCTTATATAAAAAGCAACCTTTTCACTGCTTCCCATTACACTGTTTAGCATTGCTGCAATAAATTCAGTTGTATAATATCTCATCAAATATGCTGTTTGATATGCAACTACGGCATATGCTGCTGCATGGGATTTGTTAAAAGCATAGCTTGCGAAGTCCATCATTTGATCAAATATTTTATTTGCAGCTGCCTTACTGATACCATTTTTTAAACATCCTGGCACCTCTACATTGCCCTCTTCATCTACAATTCCATATATAAAGTTTTTACGCTCTTCCTCCATAACTTTGTGTTTTTTCTTGGACATGGCACGTCTAACTAAATCTGCACGTCCCAAGGAGTACCCAGCTAAGTCCCTAACTATTTGCATTACTTCTTCTTGATAAATCATTACCCCATAGGTGACTTTTAGTATATGCTCAAGATGAGGTGTTTCATATTCTATGCTTTCAGGATGCCTTTTATTTTCAACATATTTTGGTATTTCTGCCATAGGACCTGGCCTATAAAGACTTATTCCAGCTATTATATCCTCAAAAGAATCCGGCTTTAAATCCTTCATAAAGGATGTCATTCCTGCAGATTCTAACTGGAAGGCTCCTACAGTTTTTCCTTCACCAAGCATCCTATATACATTTTTATCATCAAAATCTATATTGTCTAAATCTATTTCTATTCCTTTATTTTCTTTTATCATGTTAACTGCGTCTGTCATAACAGTTAAAGTTCTAAGACCCAAGAAATCCATCTTCAAAAGTCCAAGCTCTTCTAAAGTTCCCATGGTAAATTGAGTTACAATATTTCCTTCATTTCTTTGAAGTGGCACATAGGTTACTAAAGGGTTTGAAGCTATTACAACTCCTGCTGCATGAGTAGAAGTATGCCTTGGCAGCCCCTCTAAAGCTCTTGCTACATCTATGAGATCCTTAGTTCTTGGCTCTTCCTCATAAGCTGTACTAAGTTCTGGATTTAACTCTAATGCCTTATCTATAGTTATATTAAGCATGGTTGGAATCATCTTAGCTATTCTGTCCACTTCAGAGTAAGGATAGCTCATTGCTCTACCTACATCCCTAATACATGCCCTTGCTGCCATGGTTCCAAAGGTTACAATTTGAGATACATTTTCTTTGCCATACTTTTCAACTACATAATCTATTACTTCTTGTCTTCTTTCATAGCAAAAGTCAGAGTCTATATCCGGCATACTTATTCTTTCCGGGTTCAAAAACCTTTCAAATAGCAAATTATACTTAATAGGATCAATCTTAGTTATCCCCAATGTGTATGCAACTAAGGATCCCGCTGCACTACCCCTTCCAGGCCCTGTTGGAATGCCGCTTTCCACAGCAAATCTTATAAAGTCCCAAACTATGAGAAAGTAATCCACATATCCCATTTGATTTATAACTCCAAGCTCATATTCAAGTCTTTCAGTAAGCTCTTCAGTTATTACTTCATATCTTTCCTCTAAGCCTTTTAAGCATACATCTTTTAAATACTCATAATGGTCTGTTCCTTCAGGAAGTGGAAAATTTGGAAGCTTGGATTTATGAAATTCATAATCAAAATTACATTGCTCTGCAATTTTAACCGTATTTTCCAGTGCCTCAGGTACGTGAGAAAACATTTCATACATTTCCTCAGGAGATTTCAAATAAAACTCATCTGAAGGATATCTCATTCTCTCCTCTTCATCTACAGTTTTTGCTGTTTGTATGCAAAGAAGTATATCATGGGATCTATAGTCTTCTTTTTTTATATAATGCACATCATTAGTTGCAACAAGTGGTATACTAAGCTTTTTTGACATTTCAATTAACTCTTTATTTACCCTAAGCTGTTCTTTCATACCGTGGTATTGAAGTTCTAAATAAAATCCATCTTTAAAAATTTCCTTATATAACAATGCTGTTTTTTCTGCCTTTTGTATATTATCCTGCAATATGTAGGCTTGTATTTCTCCTCCTAAGCAGGCACTTAATGCAATAAGACCTTCGCTATGTTCTCTTAAAACTTCATGATCCACTCTTGGTTTGTAATAAAATCCCTCTATAGATGCCTTAGACACTATCTTCATCAAGTTTTCATAGCCCTTTTCATTTTTCACTAAAAGAACCAAATGATATATGTCATTTTCTTTGTCATTTACCTTTATATGCATAGACTTTGGTACTACATATATCTCACAGCCTATTATAGGCTTTATGCCTTGTTCTTTAGCTTCTTGATAAAATTCTACGCATCCATACATCACTCCATGATCCGTTATAGCAATGCTGTCCATACCTAATTCCTTAGTCCTTTTTATAAGCTCAGGGATTTTTGCAGAAGAATCTAAAAGGGAATACCCCGTATGTTGATGTAAGCTTACCCACCGAGGCCGATTTACTGCTTGTTCCATAATATCTCTCCCTTCTTTAGTATATTTTGTTTAATTTAAAGTTTAGCTTCTATGTTAAATCTCAAGTCGCCACCGACTAGCACTGGGTTACTGTTCACCGGGTACTAGCTTCTTATCATCTTTGCTGACATCATACATTTTGCTACTAAATCACCTTTATCGTTATACATCTCCACTTCTACTTTATAAAAACTTCTTCCAACCATTTTACAGGAATTTCTTCCATAATCCATTATTTCAGCATATATAGCTACCTTCTCATCCATTTGAAGTGGCTTTACAAAGTAAGTAGATACATTATCAACAATTAAATTAATGACGTCTCTTTCCTTAATTGCAAGCATTCCCACAGTAGTTAATAACATGTTTAATGACCCCCAGGATGCAGTACCTATAGGATCAAGCATTTCAGGTACAACCTTGCCTGAGAAATAAACTTTGTCCTCTCGCTTTTCACATTTAAACTTTCTAAGTATTATTGACTCTAAGTTTTCTTCCATTTGCAGCTGATTGCTCACACGTTTGAGGGCTCTTATTATATTTTCCCTTTTTACTACACCAACTAGTTTTTTGTTATAATTTACTGGACAAAACTCCATTGCTTGACTTTCCATTAAATGCGCTGCATATGCTGCCGTATCACCAATTTCTAAGAATAAAAAATTCTTATCCATTATTCTTTCTATCTTTTCATCATCTCCTATTTTAGATGAAAGGTTTCTAAGTCCCACAACCCCTACCAGCTTCATATCATCATTTACTACAGGAAACAAAGCTTCTGAAGCCTCTAATGTAAGCTCTTTAAGTCTCGTTATTTTATCTTCAGCCTTTAAAAAAGGATACTGTATATCCATAATATCCTTTACCAATACAATATCTTTCTTAACCATAGTTTCAGACATGGCCTTATTTATCATAGTAGCTATAGTAAACGTATCGTAAGGGGTTAATATTACCGGAAGCTTAAGTTCATTTGCAAGATCTTTTATGTCTTCACTACATTTAAATCCACCAGTTATTATAACTCCGCAACCTTTTTCTAAAGCCAATCTATGAACTATTTCTCTATTTCCTGCAATTACAATACATCCTTCATATATATATTCGCTTATTGCTTCAGGAGTCATTGCCCCTATTACAAATTGATTTAGAGTTTTATGAATTCCATCTTTACCTGCAACTAAATTCCCATTAATTATATTTACAACTTCTCCAAAAGTCAGCATATGTTCACTTTTTCTTTCAAGCTTTTCTATTCTAACGGTACCTATTCTTGGAATAGTTGTTACAAGTCCTAATGCCTCACATTCCTTAATTCCCTTATAGGCAGTTCCCTCACTTATATTTAAGTTAGATGCCATAGTTCTTACAGAAATCTTAGTTCCCACTTGAAGGGAAGTAATATAATTTATAACTTTATTATGCTTAGACATATTACTTCCCTTCCTTTCTCAATTCTTCTGCAATTTTTTCAATTCTTCTAAGTCTGTGATTTACACCAGACTTTCCCACAGGAGGATTTAGCATTTCTCCTAACTCTTTCAAGGATTCATCTGGATATTTCAGCCTTATCTCTGCAATTTCACGTAGGTTTTTTGCAAGCCTTTGAAGACCTACTTCTCTCTGTATAAGCTTTATACTTTCTATTTGCCTTACTGCTGCATTTACAGTTTTACTTAAATTTGCAGTTTCGCAGTTAACTAATCTATTTACGTTATTTCTCATTTCCTTCATAATACGTACATTTTCTAATTCTAAAAGTGATGTATGGGCTCCAATTACATTAAGAAGATCTATTATTTGTTCTCCTTCTTTTATATAAATTATATAGCTGCTTTTTCTTTGTATAACTTTAGAATTTAGTCCGTAAACATTTATTGTATCGCTTAATTTTTTTGCATAGTCTTCATTATGCGTAACAAATTCTAAATGATAGGTTTTTTCAGGGTTACTTATACTTCCTCCCCCTAAAAAGGCTCCTCTTATATAAGCTCTTTTAGTAGAGTCGTCTGGTATCATTTCATCAGAAATACCATAGTTTAAAGAAAGCATTCCTTCTTCCTCTATTAATACTTCTGTTTTAGTCAAAATTCCTTTAACATCTGAATCTTCTGTTATGACTACAATATATAAGTTATTTTTTTTAAAAGAATTACTTCTTTTCATCATTATTTTTGCATGAATATTAAAGTACTCTTTAAGTAATTTAAAAACAACTCTTGCAATAGCAGGATTTTCTGTGGTAATTTTAAAGCTTATCTTTCGATTACTTCCAAAAGTTAATGTTCCACTTGCTCTCATTATTGCCGATAGCTCTGCTAAAGCTTCTTCTTTTGACAATTTTGTATATCTACATACCTCGTTTTTTACTTTAGCTGAAAATGACATATTTTTTACTCCCTATTCTTTTTTTCTTTTAATCTTTCAGATAAATAGAAGTATTCTATAATCTTCTTTTTATCGTACAGCAATGTTTTTTCCATTATAGTTTCTATAATCATAGATGCTAGCTTTTCAGAGTTATGTCTTATAAAACCATTTTTAATACTTATTAAATCTCCATCGATTCTTTTAATATTCATAGAATTTATCACATCTATATCCACATTAACCATATGGGACTCTTCTTCCTTATATTTTCCTTGAAGTCCTTCTTCTACTCCTCCATTATTTACTATTACATAGTCAATAACTTCATCCCCTGCATGTCTAAAAATAGATTTAATATGGTCGCTTACAGCATAATTATCAGTTTCTCCAGGCTGAGTCATTATATTTGACACATATATTTTAATAGCAGTAGTTCTTTTAAGGGCGGAACTTATATCTTTAATAAGTAAATTAGGGATAACACTTGTGTATAGACTTCCAGGTCCTAGTATGATAGCATCGGCTTCTCTTATGGCATTTACAGCTTCCTTAAGTGCCCTAGCATCTTTGGGTTCTATAAAAACCCTTTGAATTGGGCTTTTTTGTCTTAATGCTTCCTCAGGAATCATAGATTCTCCCTCCACTATGTTTCCATTCTGAAGTTCAGCCTTCAATACCACATTTTCTAAAGTAACAGGGATAACTTTCCCTGTTACTGCAAGAACGGAACTCATCTTTTGAACTGCTTCCTCAAAGGTAGTTGATATGCCGTCCATAGCAGCTAAAAACAAATTCCCAAAACTTTGATTTTTAAGTCTTCCATCTTTAAATCTATATTGAAGTAATTCCTCCATTAAAGGTTCTGTATCAGATAGTGCTAAGATACAGTTCCTTATATCTCCTGGAGGCAGTATTCCAAGATCCTCTCTTAAGTCCCCAGAACCTCCTCCATCATCTGCAACAGTAACTATTGCAGTTATATTAGAGGTATAATATTTTAGTCCTCTAAGCATTGTAGAAAGTCCTGTCCCCCCTCCTATTGCAACTATTTTGGGACCCTTTACTAATAATCTTTTTTCATATATTAGTGTTTCTAACTTTTTTGAATCTAAAGACACATTTAAATAACCTTTATTTATAAGTGCAATAATCGAACGCATTCCTTGAGTTACAGACATATATAGTACAAATAGACCCAGTGTAATTAAAAACACATAAAAAGCCATATAATAAAAGCTATATAATCTATGCCTTACAAACTCCAAAAGCGCAAATGCAATAAAAAGTATTCCCATGGCCCCAAGTAATATCCATCTTTTTACCTTGATTCCTGGCCTAAGCCAATCTAGTATTTTCATACCTTTTTACCACCCTTATTGATATCTTCATTTATATCTCTGTGGTCTAAACTAGCCTTGTGTCCATCTTCCTTTAGCTTTTTATATATAGCATTTGCAATGGCAACTGATCGATGTCTGCCACCAGTACAACCTATTGATACAATAAGCTGTCTTTTTCCTTCTCTCTGGTAATTTGGTATTAAAAAGTTTAACATATCCTGCAACTTCTCGATAAAATTCTTAGTTTCATTATATCCCATAACGTACTCTACCACAGGAGTATCATTTCCTGAAAACTCCTTAAGCTCTGGAATATAAAATGGATTAGGTAAAAATCTAACATCAAATACTAAGTCAGAATCTACTGGAATTCCATATTTAAAGCCAAAAGAAAGCACTGTAATCATAAGTTGAGTTTCCAGCTGTCCCTCTTCTCCATAAACTCTTGTTATTTCTTCCCTTAGTACCATATTTGTAAAATTAGAGGTATCTATTATATTATCTGCGTTATCCTTTACCTCCCTAAGTCTCTTTCTTTCCTCAATTATTCCATTTAAGATTCTTCCTTCTGGTGCTAAGGGATGCTTTCTTCTACACTCTTTAAATCTTTTTACTAACACCTCATCTGAAGCATCTAAAAATAAAATTTCATACTTATAATTTTGGCTTTTTAAATAACTTAGACTGTGAAATAAATCATGGAAGAACTCTCCACCTCTTATATCAATTACTAATGCAATTTTATCTATCTTCCCTCTCGCCTCATAGCAGACTTCTGCAAACTTAGGTATGAGGGTAGGTGGCAAGTTATCTATACAAAAGTACCCTAGGTCCTCTAAATTTCTAATAGCTTGAGTTTTTCCTGCCCCGGACATTCCTGTTACAATTACAAATCTCATTTCTAACCCTCCTTGCATCATTTATAGAAATCCTTCATTACATTTCGCAATTTATTAAAATATTTTATTATTTATTATAACATATTTCAATTACCAATTATGAATTTTAAGCTTTGAATTTAACATGGAAATTTTATCTGAGATAGTTATTATTAATTGGTATCAATATGTATTAATTTCTGTTAAAAATAAAAGTTAAGGATATATACATATGTACTTTATCCTTAACCTTTAAATGTAATATTATTTCTCTTCGCCTACTATCATAACTTCTGTATGAAGATCAACGTTGAAGTTTTCTTTTACTGTTTCTTGAACCTTTTTGATCAAGTCTAAAATATCCTGAGCATTTGCATTTCCCTTATTTATAATAAATCCTGAATGCTTTGATGAAACTTCTGCATCCCCTATGTTTATGCCCTTTAGCCCGCTGTCTTCTATTAGCTTTGCTGCAAAGTAACCCTCAGGCCTCTTAAAAGTACTTCCCGCAGAAGGATATTCTAGTGGCTGCTTTTCTGTTCTTCTTCTAGTCAAGTCATCTATTCTTTCATGTATCTTTTCACACTCACCATTTTGAAGCTCAAAGGTTGCTTCAAGTACTGTATATCCATATTTAATAATGGCACTCATTCTATATCCAAGTTGTAATTCTTCCTTAGATAACTTCTTTATTTCTCCATCCTTATCTATGACAAGTGCTTCTTTAATTATTTGAGATATTTCCCCATTATATGCTCCTGCATTCATAGTAAGCGCTCCACCTATACTTCCAGGTATTCCAATTGCAAATTCAAATCCTGTAAGGCATTCATCTGCAGCTGCCTTCGAAGTCTTTGAAAGTGATGCCCCAGCCCCTGCTGTTACTTTATTATCACTTATACTTATGTTATCAAGTCTTGTAAGTTTGATAACAATTCCCCTTATTCCCCCATCTCTTACAAGAAGATTTGATCCGTTTCCTATAATGAAATATGGTATATGATTTTCATTACAATGTTTTATTAAGTATTGTATATGTGAATAGTCCTTCGGAGTTACTAATATATCCGCTGGGCCTCCAACTTTAAAAGATGTATGTGCTTTCATTGGTTCATCTATTTTTACATTTTCTTCACCTAAAATATCGTACAATTTTATAGCAAATTCTTTATAACAGCTCATAGTATATTCTCCTTAACATCAAAATTAATACATAAATAAGTATAAAGGATAAGTAACACTTAATCAATATTTATAAAGTCAATTAATAACGAATAAAGTGGAAATATATACCTAATATAGAAAACAACCCATCTGCATTTTATCCAATTTTATTGAAAAATAATCAGTAATTCCCACCTATTAATTATAACTATTAATTATACTATGCATTATCTTTAAAAAATTCCACTATATTTTGTGCAGATTTTTTATCTATAGATGGAGTTTCTAAAATTTCCTCATAACTTGCTTTTTTTATGCTTTCTATGCTGCCAAATTTCTTTAGCAGTTCTTTTCTTCTTCTTTCTCCAACTCCTGGTATATCATCTAATATAGAATGAAAAGTTGTTTTATTTCTCAATGATCTATGATAAGTTATTGCAAATCTATGAACTTCATCTTGAATTCTGGTAATGAGTCTCATTATGTTAGAATGTTTTTTAATAGGAAGTTCCTGATTATTATATATAAGCCCTCTTGTGCTGTGTTTGTCATCTTTCACCATACCACATACAGGAATATCTATTTTAAATCCTCTTAATACTTCCAAAGCTATATTCACTTGACCTTTTCCACCATCCATGAGTATTAAATCAGGAAAAACACAAAACTTTCCCGAGCTTACCTGAAGATTTTTTTCACTTATCGCTCTAATTTCATCTAGCCCATGCTGAAATCTCCTTGTAAGAATTTCTCTCATACTCTCATAATCATTTGCCCCAACTACACTATTTATCTTAAATCTCCTATAATCACTATTTTTGGATTTACCATTTTCAAAAACCACCATACTTCCAACTGAGTCCATGCCTTGTATATTGGAAATATCATAAGCTTCTATCCTCTTTGGAATGTCTTCTAAGTTTAGTATTTCACTAAGTTCTCTTAAGGCTACTTCATAAAGTTCTTTATCTTGAAGTATTTTAATTTTAAACTGCTCTAAGGTTATCTTTGCATTCCTTCTAACCATATCTAAAGTATCTTTTTTATCTCCCCTTTGAGGAACTTTAATCCAAACTTTAGAACCACGCTTCATAGTAAGCCACTGCTCTAACAGTTCTTGTTCATCAATATCTTCTACATATATAGACTTAGGAATAAATGCTGCTGCTCCATAAAAACTTTTTATAAAGTCCGATATTATTTCTTTATCTTCCATATCCGCTGAATTTTCTATAATAAAGTGTTCTCTTCCAACTATTTTTCCTTCTCTTAAGAAAAACACCTGAACGCACACATCTTTTTCATCTTTGTAAAGACTTATAAAATCCTCATTTTCAAAGTTAGAAGTTATGATTTTTTGCTTTTCTGTTATTTTTTTTATGGCATTTATCTTATCTCTAAGAGCTGCTGCCTTTTCAAACTGAAGACTTTCTGCTGCCTTTTCCATTTCATCTTCTAAATCTCTTAAAATATCTGCAGACTTCCCAGAAAGAAGACTTATAATATCACTTATTATACTTTTATACCCTTCCTTACTTATAAACTTTGCACAAGGTCCTTTGCAGAGACCTATATGATAATTTAAGCAAGGCCTTGCACTTTCTTTATCTTCTTCTTTTATAACCCTTTTACAAGTCCTTATAGGAAATATTTTTTTTATAAGTTCCAATGTTTCATAAACTGCTGATACATCAGTATAAGGGCCAAAATATTTTGCTCCATCCTTTATGAAATTTCTTGTTACAAATACCCTTGGAAAGTCTTCTGTAGTTGTTACCTTTATAAATGGGTAGCTTTTATCATCTTTAAGTAATATATTGTATCGAGGTCTGTGCTTTTTTATTAAGTTACACTCTAATATAAGTGCTTCCATTTCTGAATCGGTAACTATATACTCAAATTCTGCTATATTTTTAACCATAGCCTTTACTTTTTCTGAGTGATTACGAGAACTTTGAAAATACTGCCTTACTCGATTTTTAAGCACCTTAGCTTTTCCTACATAAATAACTTCGCCTAAAGCATTTTTCATTATGTAAACTCCAGGTTTATCTGGTAATACTTTTAAATGATATTCAAAATCAAACATCTTATCACCTCTTCTCATTTTGTAACCAGTGCCCAGTAAATAACCTTGATTTATAAAACTGGATACTAGCCTACTAGTTACTGAAATATACTCGGGAAACTATATATAACATATAAAAGCCCCGCTACAATTATTAGAGTTTCTATAAAATTTCCTATAAAGGAATTAGTCTTAAATGTAATTGGAAGTTTAATATTTTTTTCCTTGAAAGGATATAAAAGAGGTACTCCTCTATTTGTTGCCATGTCACAGAGTAGGTGAAGACCATAACCTAGCATAAAGTAATAAATTAAATTTCTTATTTCATATGCATTCCCTATATATGCTATTTGAAATGCAAATAATATCATTCCCATAAGACTATGGGTAAGACCTTTTCTATGAGATGAGACAGCTATTAAAATCAAAAATATTCCTATAGTCTTTATATAAGGTTCTTTATCATATAAAAAACTATACCATAAAAATATAATACCACTACAAGCATATAATACAACCTTAGTCATCTTATTTTTAAAAGGCAGTATATATTGATTAATTATGCTTTTAGGGTGATCTATATCTGGAAGCAGTGATGCAAATGTTACTACAGCTAATCCAGTCAAACTCACCTTATCAGGCAATTTATTATAAAGCAGCAAATAAGTAACTATACCTACACCTGCATGTGTCTTTCCTTTCATAAATTATCCTCTCTATTTTTTTACGACTTTGAACTATTTATTTTTTTGCTTATTTTAACCCTATTA
The DNA here is from genome assembly GCF_016908015.1 of Clostridium pascui. Classification (GTDB taxonomy): domain Bacteria; phylum Bacillota; class Clostridia; order Clostridiales; family Clostridiaceae; genus Clostridium_AK; species Clostridium_AK pascui. The sequence goes on along the minus strand of NZ_JAFBDB010000002.1, from coordinate 153,501 downwards.
TACATAAACCCATTAATAATTAATAGCGAACATAGAAGATTTATGTTGAATAGTTGCTATTCACAGTTAATAACTAATAAGCATTCCCTATGTTTTAAAATGCTGTATTGACATTTTATTATATTGGTGCTAAACTACCAATCATACAACAAAACTGCGACGAGAAGAAGTAGAAATCATACGTTTTCAACAGAAAGCTACCGGGTGATGAGAGGTGCAGAAAACAGATTTTGAATACATCTCTGAGTGGCACACTGAAAAGATTTTATATCTTAGTAGGCTGTTGCCGGGTGCGACCGTTATATCGCTAAGGTATAAGCACTTTTGTGCCGTACCTGATGAGGTTTATACAGTGATGTGTAAACAAAATTGAGGTGGTAACACGTGAGTAATTCTCCCGTCCTCTGCATAATGCAGAGAACGGGAGTTTTTTATTTTATATAAATTTATTGGAGAGGATGAACACAATGAAAAGTGCACAAGAACAATTTAAAATTATTATGAAAGGGGTAAATCAAGTTGTTAGCGAAGAGAATTTGATGCAAAAGTTAGAAAAAAGCATTGCATCAAATACCCCCCTTATAGTTAAGCTTGGTCTAGATCCTTCTGCTCCAGATATCCATTTAGGCCATGCTGTTGTACTTCGCAAAATTAAGCAAATGCAGGACTTAGGCCATCGGGCAGTAATTATAATTGGAGATTTTACAGGCAGAATTGGCGATCCATCAGGCAAAAGCAAGACACGTAAACCGTTGACTACTGAGCAAGTACTAGAAAATGCAAAGACTTATAAGAATCAGATTTTTAAAATCCTGGATAAAGAAAAAACTGACCTTAGATTCAACAGCGAGTGGTTATCAAAGCTAAACTTCGAAGACATACTAAAGCTTGCAGGTAAAGTTACTGTTGCCAGAATACTTGAAAGAGATGACTTTGAAAAAAGATATAAAAATAATGAGCCTATTGGGCTTCACGAATTTTTCTATCCATTAATGCAAGCATATGACTCTGTAGAAATAAAAGCAGATATTGAAATGGGCGGCACAGATCAAACTTTTAACATCCTTATGGGTCGAACCCTGCAAAAAGATTATGGTCAGGATAGTCAAATTGCATTATTTATGCCTTTGCTTGAAGGTACAGATGGAATTGAAAAAATGAGCAAAAGTCTTGGCAACTACATTGGTATACATGAAAATGCGGTTGATATTTACCAAAAGACCATGACTATTCCAGATAGCCTTATTATTAAATACTTTGAACTTGCAACAGATATTCATCCAGATGAAATTGAGTTAATTAAGGTAGAGCTTAACAATCCAAATACTAATCCTCGTGATGTTAAAATGAAGCTTGCAAAAGAAATAACAACCTTATATTGTGGATCAAATGAAGCAGAAATTGCTGAAGACCACTTTAAAACTGTTTTTCAAAAAAATCTAATCCCAGATGATATAGCTGAATTCAATTTATCCTCTGATTTTGTCACAAGCGATGGACAAATTGATCTTGTAAAAATCATGGTTATAAATGAGCTTGCTAAAAGTAACAGCGAAGCCAGACGACTTATTGGTCAAAATGCTATGAAAATAGATGGAGAAAGGTTTAATGAATTTACAATGTTAAATCCACATAAGAGCTTCACCATTCAAATTGGAAAATCTAAGTTTATTAAAATAAAAATATAGGGAAATTGCAAAGCAATTCCCCTATATCTTATTCTCAATGGCATTTACAACTTGACTATCTATAATATCTGCCATATTTAAAAGTATATCCTCTATTCCCTTTGGTTCAAAGTTACCAAATTGGCCGTGATGGGAAAGTATTGAGTAACATATATCATCTAACTCTTCCTCTGAAAGAAGATTGCCTACTTCTACATTTATTTCTCTTACGTATCCTGCCCCAAGTACTAAGTGGTCTAACTTTATGTCTTTTCTTCTTATTATTCCCTTATAATCATATTCCTTAATTTTCATTATATCGTGAATAATCGCCTTAAGCATGAGTCTGTCTTTATTAATTACCTTAGCTGCACTCATATAGAATGGATTTGTTATATAATCCTTCACTACATTCTCTACAGCTTTCATAACTCCCACTGTATGAAGGAACAATCCTCCTCTTTTGTTGCCATGAAACTTTTCGGCTGCCACACAATTTATAAAAGCATCCCATCTCTCATCATTATAACCCATAGCTCCAGTTGCTGCGGTGGCTATCTTTTGATATTTTTCTTCCATATCTAACACCATATAATTAAAATAATCTATTAACTCTTCTGGTATATCATATTGCGGTACAAAATCCTCATAATTCACTCCTTCCATAGAAATGGAATTTATCATTGGATTTCTTACTTGAACATTTCCATTAAATCTAGCTACGATACCTGTTACATTTATTAACGTATTTACCTCTACTATGGTATTTAATTTATCATAGTTGGTCCATACAGGGAAGGCTATACTTCCTGTGTTATCTTGCATTATAAGTAATAAGTAGGGGGTTCCATCTTTTTTATAACCAGTTCTTTTATCACTAACTAAGGCATTAAAGTCCACCTGTTCCCCATTTTTAAGCTCTCCTATTTCCTTTATCTTCACCAAAATTCCCCTTTCCGTAATACTTATTTTGATAAAGCTTCCTTTATAACTCCTGAAGCTATGCTTGCCGCTAAAACTCCTCCTTGACCACCATCTTCAACAATAACTGCCAAGGCTATTTCAGGATTCTCATATGGTGCAAATCCTATAAACCATGAATGAGGCTTTGCTCCACTTCCTTCTTCCTTATGGTCTGCAGTACCGGTTTTACCTGCTACCTTTATTCCATATACAGATGCATTTCCCCCTGTACCCTGAGCCACAACTTCTCTCATATAATTCTTTATTATCTGTGCATTTTCCTTTGTTGTAACATCATCTATCTTCTGCGGTTTCACTTCACTTACTAAGCTATTTTTACTATCCATAACTCCTTTTACTATATGAGGCTTCATCATAGTTCCATCATTTGCTATGGTGCTTGCTACTAACGCCATCTCCATAGGAGTTGAAAGTACTGTCGACTGTCCTATAGCACTTTGAGCTATATTACCTTTTTCATAACTTTTAAAGGATGGAAATTTACTATTTTCAATTACAACTCCATCTGCCGGTATATCTTTGTTGAAGTAAAATTTTTCTGCGGTATCTTTGAGCTTACCATTTCCAAGGTCAATACCTAGACTTCCAAAATAAACATTACTTGAATGTATAAAGGCTTCTTTAAGACCTATATTGCCCAAAACTTCTCCGTTATAGTTTTTTAGAGATTCCTTTTCATTAAATACTAGTATCCCTTTATCTTGAATTCTTTTACTCGTAATATCATCGATATTTTCCAACGCGCTTATTGCAGTTATTACCTTAAAAGTAGACCCTGGTGGATACATACCTGAAGTCGCCCTATTGAGCAGCGGCCTATCCTTATTAGCATTAATATTCTTCCAATTTTCCTCAAGATTATTAGGATTAAAAGATGGCTTTGATATTAAAGCCAATATTTCTCCTGTTTTAGGGTTCAGCGCTACCACTGCCCCCTTGTTATTTCCTAAAAGTTCATAAGCCTTTTTTTGTATATTAAAATCTAAGGTAGTTTTTAAATTACTCCCATACTTTTCTTTTGTCTGTCCTGGTAATTTTAATATATTCAATAAAGTGTCTCTTATGCTGCTCGTAGATAATTCCTTATCATATCTTCTTTCAAGTCCAGTAATTCCATATCGAACATCTACGTATCCTAAAGCATGAGCAAATGCTTCTCCACCTTCATAGTTTCTTTTTTGAGTTTCAGTATCTACTCTAGTACTTTTAGAAAGCACCTTCATATTTCTATCAAATATACTTCCTCTTAAAACTTCATCTCTCTTAGCCCACATACGTGCATTATACTGGCTATTTACAATTTTCGGTGCGACCATTACTTGAAAATATGTTATGTATGATATTAACCCCACAAAACATATTAAAAATACTATCAGTACTTTTTTTATATTATTCGATATATCCTTCATAATCTTATCTTCCTTCTTCAGAAACCTTTTGTATTATACCTAGTGCGAAAAACGTACTAAGCATGGAGCTTCCGCCATAACTTACCATAGGCAATGTTATACCAGTTAGCGGTATCAGGTTTATTACCCCTCCAATTATAACAAATACCTGGCAAGCTATCATAGCACTGTATCCAACTGTAATAAGTCTTGAAAAATCATCTCCTGCGTATATAGCTGCTCTCATACACCTGTAAAAAAGTAAAAAGTATATAAGTATAATGGCAAATCCCATTAGTATTCCAAGTTCCTCACATATTACAGAAAAAATAAAATCCGTTGTCCTTACTGGTATATACTTAGGATACCCAAGTCCTAATCCTGATCCTGTAAGTCCACCTGATGCTATAGCTAAGAGAGACTGTACAACTTGATAGCTTTTATCTGTAGCATATGGCCAAGGATTTTTCCAAATTAAAACCCTAAGCTTTACATGGTCAAATAATCCATAACTTATAACTGCTCCTAGTGCAAATAGTACTAGACAAACTAATACGTATTTAAAATTAGATGTAGCTATATATAGCATAGTAATAGATATTCCAAAAAACATTAACGCACTTCCAAGATCCCTTTGTAAAACCATAAATCCTAAACTTAACATAACAACTATTCCAGGTTCTATTAAGTTTTTAAAGTCTTTATAATCCTTCAAAGCCGCTGATAAATATGCAACTAAAAAAAGTTTTCCAAATTCCGATGGCTGGAAGGCAAATCCCGCAATACTTACCCAGTTTTTTGCCCCATAAGTCTCTTTTCCCATGAGTGTCCCCATGGCCATAAGTATTACAGTTATACCCAAGTATACATACTTAAATTTTACGAATCTTTTTAAGTCTGGCAGGATTACAACTATTAATATAAAACCTGTAACCCCTATAGCAAACCATACTATTTGCTTTATAGCAGTTGCGGTATCTATTCTGTATAGCATTATAATCCCTATAACCGCTAAAATACTAGAGAATATAAATATAAATTTATCTCCTTCTGAAAAAAATCTCCTTATTATAAAATAAGAATATCCTATAAGAAGACACGTTGCCAGCGCCATAAGCATAGCACCCTTATCAAAAGGCTCCTTTATTATTGTTAAATTAAAAAACCCTACTATACAAAGTAAATATGTATATTTTAAGAGCTTTTTTTCATCTTTTCTGGTATCCAAAAGACCACCATCCCAAAATTAAATTAAGAACTTAAGTACTGTATTTCCTATTTTTATAATGTCTCCTGTTTCCAAGTACTTCTTTCCTTCTATTTCACCATCATTTACCAAAGTACCGTTAGTGCTTCCTAGATCTTCAATGATATAATCTCCAGACTTCGCATAAATCCTTGCATGTTTTGCAGAAACATAGGGATCGTCTAACATAAATGTATTATCTTCTTTTCTTCCTATGGTTATTTGACCTTTGAGGGGGATTACCCCTCCTCTTTTTAAATTATAGCTATTCCCAGGTTCTATGATTTCTAATCCCGCAGCCTTCTTTTGAGATTTTTTTCTTGTTCCACCCTTTATATCTTTATTCATTATTCTAAGGGCTGTAAAAATTATCATATAGACTATAGCTATTATAATTAAAGTAAATATTGGGCTTAACTTAGCCAACAACATAAATCACCTTCTTTTTATCATTTCAACATCTTTTTAAGATAAAATCCTGTATAGGATCCCTCAGCTTCACTTATATCTTCTGGAGTTCCTGTTGCAATTATAGTTCCTCCCTTTGCTCCACCCTCTGGCCCTAAATCTATTACGTGGTCTGCACATTTTATTACATCTAAATTATGCTCTATAACAACTACTGTATTCCCTGTATCCACAAGTCTTTGAAGTATAGTTATAAGCCTGCTTACATCATCTATATGCAATCCTGTAGTTGGTTCATCTAATATATACAGCGTCTTTCCTGTACCTCTTTTTGAAAGCTCATAGGCAAGTTTAATTCTTTGTGCCTCTCCACCAGATAGCTGTGTCGAAGGCTGACCAAGTCTTACGTATCCAAGTCCTACATCCATAAGTGTTTGAAGCTTATTTTTCACTCTTGGGATATTCTCAAAGAACCCTAATGCTTCTTCTACAGTCATACTAAGTAAATCATCTATGTTTTTACCCTTATATTTTACCTCTAAGGTTTCTCTATTGTATCTTTTGCCCTTGCAAACTTCACAAGGAACATATACATCAGATAAGAACTGCATCTCTATCTTTATTATACCATCGCCCCTGCAAGCCTCACACCTTCCACCTTTTACATTGAAGCTAAACCTGCCCGGCTTATATCCTCTTAATTTAGATTCTGAAGTACTTGAATATATTTCTCTTATTATATCAAACATCCCAGTATAGGTAGCTGGGTTTGACCTTGGAGTTCTTCCAATAGCACTTTGGTCAATATTAATTATTTTATCAATATTTTCCACACCCTCTATATCCTTATGTTTCCCAGGCATATCTTTAGAATTATTCAGTTTTTTGTTTAGCCCTTTATATAGTATTTCATTTACTAGTGTACTTTTACCTGAGCCTGAAACTCCAGTAACGCAAGTCAAAACTCCCAGTGGAAATTTCACATTTACATTTTTTAAGTTATTTTCGTTAGCACCCTTTATGGTTATATAATTACCTGAAGTCTTTTTCCTTTCACTTGGTAATTCTATTTTCTTTTTACCGCTTAAATATTGACCAGTGATTGATTTTTCATTTTTTATTATATCATCAATAGGGCCTTCTGCAACTATTTCTCCACCATGTTCTCCTGCTCCAGGGCCAATGTCAACTATATAATCTGCAGCTTTCATGGTATCTTCATCATGTTCTACCACAATTAAAGTATTTCCTATGTCCCTCAAATGCTGTAACGTGGATATTAATTTGTCATTATCCCTTTGGTGAAGTCCAATACTTGGTTCATCTAATATGTATAAAACCCCAACCAGACTTGAACCTATTTGAGTTGCAAGCCTTATTCTTTGTGCTTCTCCACCAGACAAAGTTCCTGCAGTTCTAGCCAAATCTAAATAATCAAGACCTACATCTATAAGAAAGTTTAATCTACTTCTTATTTCCTTTAATATTTGGTTACTTATTATTTTTTCTTTTTCTGTAAACTCTATTGAATTTATAAACTCCAATTCTTCTTTTATAGCCATAGTTGTAAATTCATATATATTTTTCCCTCCAACTGTTACCGCCAGAGGTTCTGGGCTTAATCTTGCACCTTTACATTTTGGACAAGGATTATTACTCATATAGTTCTCTATATCATTTTTCATAGCTTCTGAATTAGTTTCAAAATATCTTCTTTTTAAATTATTAATAACTCCCGGAAAGGCATGATAAAAGTCTGAAGTCTTACCATCCTTAGTGTATCTAACTCTTATCTTTTCTCCATTTAATCCATATAGAAGCATATCTACTATTTCAGGAGAAAGCTCTTCTATTGGAGTATCTAATTTAAAGTGATATTCCTTCGATAAAGATTGTAATATACCGTAAGTCCAAGACTCTTCCTTTAATACACTGTTAGCCCAAGGCAAAACAGCACCTTCCATGATACTTTTGCTCTTATCAGGAATTACTAAATTTTCATCAATTTCTAACAGCGTTCCAAGTCCATCACATTTATTACACTTTCCAAATGGCGCATTGAAGGAAAATGTTCTAGGCGATATTTCTCCAACGCTTATACCACAATCAGGGCAAGCAAAATTTTCACTAAATAAAATATCTTCCCCATCAATTATATTTATGATAATAAGACCTTCTCCAAGTTTTAAGGCTGTTTCAATAGAATCTGATAACCTGCTTCTTACATCATTTTTTACCATGAGCCTATCTACTACTACCTCTATGGTATGCTTTTTGTTCTTTTCAAGCTTTATCTCTTCATCCTCTAAATCCACAGTATTTCCATCTATTCTAGCTCTTACATATCCATTCTTTTTTATATTCTCAATTAACTTGACATGTTCACCTTTTTTCCCTCTTATAATAGGACCTAAAACTTGTATTTTAGTTCTTTCAGGTAATTCTAATATTTTATCCACCATTTGATCTATTGTTTGCTTTTTTATTTCCTTACCGCAACTTGGGCAATGAGGAATTCCAATCCTTGCATATAAAAGCCTTAAATAATCATATATTTCTGTTACAGTTCCTACGGTAGATCTTGGATTTCTGCTAGTAGTTTTTTGATCTATTGAAATTGCTGGGGAAAGTCCCTCTATGTATTCAACATCTGGTTTATCCATTTGTCCCAAAAACTGTCTTGCATAGGATGATAAAGATTCTACATATCTTCTTTGTCCTTCTGCATATAATGTATCAAAGGCAAGAGATGATTTCCCTGAGCCTGAAAGTCCAGTAAAAACTACGAACTTATCTCTTGGAATTTCAAGGCTTACATTTTTTAAATTATGAACCTTAGCATTCTTTATAATTATTTTATCAATCATAAATTTATTTCCATCCTCCTTAGTGTACTACTCTTTGACTATTTTCTTTTTCAATTTATAAATCATATCTCTAAGCCTTCCAGCCTTTTCAAATTCAAGTTTCTTTGAAGCTTCTTTCATTTCATCTTCATACTTCTTTATAAGTGATTCAACGCTATCATTACTTGCCTTAACTGCCTCTTCTAAACTATCATAAGTAGCACTATCTTCTACAACCTGAGTTGCCTCAATTACTTCTCTTATATCCTTTATTATAGTTCTTGGAACTATTCCATGCTTTTCGTTATACTCTATTTGTATTTTTCTTCTTCTATTTGTTTCCTTAATTGCTCTATCCATGGATTTGGTTACTGTATCTGCATACATTATAACCCTACTTTCTGAATTTCTTGCAGCTCTACCTATTATCTGAATCAAGGATCTATCTGATCTCAAAAATCCCTCTTTATCTGCATCAAGTATTGCAACTAGAGCTACCTCTGGAATATCAAGTCCCTCTCTTAGAAGGTTTATACCTACAAGTACATCATACTGGCCCTTTCTTAAATCACGAATAAGTTCCATTCTTTCAATTGTCTTTATATCTGAATGAAGATAATTTGTCTTTATATTCATTTCTTTAAAATACGCTGTTAAATCCTCTGCCATTTTTTTAGTTAGAGTAGTAACCAAAACTCTAAAACCATTATCAATAGTTTCTTTTATCCTTGAATACAAATCATCTATTTGACCCTTTACTGGTTTTATAATTATTTCAGGATCTAGAAGTCCTGTAGGCCTTATAATTTGTTCAGCTACATTTGTTGAATGTTCGAGTTCATAACTCGATGGTGTAGCACTTACAAAAACTACTTGATTTAACTTCTGTTCAAATTCCTCGAATCTTAATGGCCTATTATCATAAGCCGAAGGAAGCCTAAATCCGTAGTTTACTAAGGACTCCTTCCTAGATCTATCTCCCGCATACATAGCTCTAACTTGAGGTAAAGTCACATGACTTTCATCTATAAATAACAAGAAATCATCTGGAAAATAATCTATTAAGGTTTGAGGGCAAGTTCCAGCTGCTCTTCCATCAAGTATTCTTGAATAGTTTTCTATACCGCTGCAATATCCTACTTCTCTCATCATTTCTATGTCAAAATTAGTTCTTTGTTTAAGTCTTTGAGCTTCTAACACCTTATCCTCTGATAAAAGCTCCTTTACTCTTGCTTCAAGTTCTGCTTCAATTCTTCCTATGGCCCCTTCTAGTCTTTCCCTAGATGTAGCAAAGTGAGAAGCTGGAGTGATAGCTACATGTTTTCTTGTTCCAATTATCTCTCCTGTTAACGCATCAAATTCTCTTATTTTTTCAATTTCATCCCCAAAAAAATCTACTCTTATCCCCACGTTTGTGGATGAAGCAGGGAATATATCAAGAACATCTCCCTTAACCCTAAAGGTACCACGTGTAAACTCTATATTGTTTCTCTCATATTGAATCTCAATAAGCTTTTTTAAAACCTCATCTCTGTCCTTTTCCATACCTTCTCTTAAGGAGATTGTAAGATTCTTATACTCCTCAGGATTACCAAGTCCATATATACAAGATACAGAAGCTACAATTATAACATCCCTTCCCTCTAAGAGAGCAGAGGTTGCAGAGTGCCTTAATTTATCTATTTCATCATTTATAGAAGCATCCTTTTCTATGTAAGTGTCTGTTTGTGCAACATAAGCTTCTGGCTGATAATAATCATAATACGATACAAAATACTCCACAGAATTTTCAGGAAAGAACTCTCTAAATTCAGAGCAAAGCTGTGCTGCTAGAGTCTTATTGTGGGCAAGTATTAATGTAGGCTTTTGGACCCTTTCTATTATATTTGCCATTGTGAAAGTCTTTCCTGAACCTGTAACTCCAAGTAATGTTTGAAACTTTTCTCCATTTTCAATTCTTTCTGCTAAATTATTTATTGCTTGAGGTTGATCTCCTGTAGGTTTAAATTTTGAATGTATTTTAAACTTTCTCATTACCTATTCATCACCATCTTCTTTATCATTCTTTATTTTATCTAATATATCAGAAAAATTCTCCTTCTCAAAGTCTCTCATTGATTCAGGTTTATCAACTTTTGTTGGGACAATAAGTATCCCAAGTATAGTTTTCCCCTTTTGATAAGGATGTTTACTTGTCTCTCTCATCTCACCTCTTGGGTTTCTTATTTTAAAGAATATACTTTCAGGTTTAGAATGTAAAATTCTACTTATATCTTCCTCAGTTTTTACCTCTTCTTCATTCATTTCCACAATTGTATCTTCACCTTTAATTTCTAAAGCTTTTCCAATAGAATTTGGTGATACTTCAAGTACCATAATTCCATCACGGCTAACATATTTTGCTTCCATTGTATTATCAAAATAAGCCTGAATTCTAATCATTGCTTCGTGACCTACTGGTGCAAATACCACAGCTAAGGCCTGAAAAAATATGTTTATATGAGCAAGTTGTGCCACTAAAAATAATGCCATACTATAAGCTATTACAAATAGTCCCGACATTAAAGTCTTTTGATTTTTAGTTTGAGTAAAGGTATTTGACTTATACCCAAGCATACCATAGAAAGGTATGAGCGCTACTACTGATTTTTTAAGTATTTCACTTGGTATTGATGTCTTAACAATTGGCCACCAATTAGGCATAGGTTCTGTAGTACCTAAGTCTGCTATTAAGCTTGTATTCACCATAATAAATAGGGCTATTGGAACGGTCCAGTATCTCCTAAAGGCAAATCCACCTTGAATCTCTCCCTGAACCTTTCTAAATACCGGAATATTACCCCTTTTTCCATCTATAATAATTAAAATACCTTCCACAAAATGAAGCACTGCTACTGTAGCTATTAAAGACGGTATATCTACTCTTAAGAAAGTATTTTCTCCTACTCCTGCATTTTGATAAACTACGGTAAGTATTATGCTTAATGCACCTAAAATTGCAGCTGAATATGAAAAACATATAAATTTAGGACTAAATATAGCAAGAAATATAGATGTCATAAATAATATCTCAATAACTTCAGTACCATAATATATTACACCTAAGTAGGACATCATAATACTTGCCAAAATTCCTGCAAATATTCCAAGTACTAGCTGAGAAATTGTTAATTCAAAAGGGGAGTACAAGGGCTCCCCAATTATCATCTTTTGCATTATTGATATTTTTCTATTCCGTTTATAAAGCATAAATACTAAAACAGCTAAAAAGAATATATAATATGGATCTGTTAATGTAATTGCTAACCTTCTTAAAGTATATATTAAAATATTCATTTCATTGTATTCCCTTCCTAGAGTTTTCCTTTTATTAGCTGGAGAGCCTTTTGAAATTGAGGATCTGTAGTTCTATCATAAGGCTTCTTTAAAAGTTCCTCTGGATACTTCACTTCTATATCTGGCTTTATTCCTGTGCCATGAATGTTTTCTCCATTAGGCGTATAATACTTAGATACTGTGACCTTTAGAGCTGTTCCTTCTCCTGTTTCAAGAACAGTTTGAACTACACCCTTCCCGAAGGTTTTTTCTCCTACCAATGTACCCGCTTTATAATCTCTTATAGCTCCAGAAAATATCTCAGATGCACTAGCTGACCCTTCATCTGTCAAAAGTACTAAAGGTACTCCTACATATTTGCCTCCAATTGAATTGTATTTCTTTTCTCTTTTATACTTATCAATTGTTGAAACTATAACCTTATCCTTAGGCACAAAATTTGAAACCATATCCACACATTCATCTAAAAGACCACCTGGATTACCTCTTAAATCAAGTATAAATGCCTTTGCTCCCTTTGAACTTAATGTATCAAGTTCCCTTTTAAAGTTTTTAGATGTATTTTCATCAAACATACTTACAGCTACATATCCAATATTATTATCTAACATTTCACCTTTAACTGTAACCATATTAATTTTAGCCCTTTTTAGCTTTACATCAAAGTTTCCTTTCTCTTCTCTAAATAGTGTAAGAGTTACTTCTGTTCCTTCTTGCCCCTTCATCATGGTTACTGCTTTATCAAGTTCTTTTCCACTTACAGCAGTTCCATTTACTTTTTCTATTTCATCTCTTGGAAGAAGTCCTGCCTTTTTAGCAGGAGACTCTTCAAATATATCTACTATTACTATTTTGTTGTCCTTTGACTGTACTTGAAGACCAACTCCGCTATAATTTCCTTCTGTCTGAGTATTAAATTCGGTGTATTCTTTTTTATCCATAAATACTGTATAAGGGTCATTTAAAGCTGAAGTCATACCCTTTATTGCACCTTCTTCAATAGCTCCATTATCTATCTTTCCATCATATAATTCATAAAGTACATTCTTTATTTCATAAAGCTTTGAAAACTCAGTAAAACTATTATAATCATCTCTACTAACTATAACTTTCCCATTAGGCATCATAAGCGACACTGCGTTAGTTCCTAAAAATGTAATAGCATTAGTTACTATTACAATTAAAATCGTCGTTATTACCCACCTTTTCTTATTCATAAAACAATCACTCCTTATCCTTTCAAGTACAGACTATCTACTATCTCTTCTATATATATGTTTATATAAACTTAAGATAATTATAACACTAAATTTAAATAATAATTAGTAAATAATTGATGATAAATTCATCTTAATGAAACTTTTCCCTATAATAAACTAGTATAAATCAAATTAAAGCCGCTTTACAGCGACTTTAATAGTAGTTATTCTCATATAATTGTTTATTTAAAAAATCTCATACTTGAGTTTTAACATTTATACTGCAAGGAATTTTCTAATTGCAAGTATACTTCCCACTGCTCCTATTACTATTCCTGCAATTATAAACTGCCATGATATAGTAGTTAACACATATATAGGCTCAACAAGCTGTATCATCATAAGGCTTGAAGACATTCTAATATACACTGCATTATATGCATAATAAAGTACACCACAAGCAACTACTGCACCGATAACTCCCATAAGCATACCTTCTATTATAAAAGGCCATCTTATAAACCAATCCGTAGCACCTATGTATTTCATTATACCTATTTCTCTTCTTCTAGAATACACCGTAATCTTAATGGTATTTCCAATTAGGAATAAGGATACTCCTATTAATACTATAAATAAAGCCAAGCCTACCCACTTAATAGTACTTGTAATTTTAACTATAGTATCTACTATCTTTTTACCATCCTGTATTTCATATATACCTTCCATCCCCTTAACACTTTCTACTACCTTAGACACCATTTCAGGAGACTTTACCTTTACAACAAAGGCATCTGGTAGAGGGTTGTCCTTTTCAAGTCCTTCAACAAGAAGCTTATTTTCTTCTCCTATTTGTTCCTTAAATTTTTCCATAGCTTCTGCCTTACTTTCAAAAGTAACCTTTACTACTTCATCCAGAGAATTTATCTTTTCTTCTACTGCTTTCTTTTGTGCAATAGTTACATCTTGATTAAAAAACACCTTTGCTTCAACTCTAGATTCTACATCTTTTACTACTTGCTGAACATCTAATATTGTAAGCAAAAATACTCCTAATATGAAAAGTGTTGCAGCTACTGTTGCAGCTGATGCAATACTTATAGTTCTATTTCTTTTAAAACTTTTCAACGCATCTGAAAAAAAGTGTTTGCAGGTATTAATCCTCATATCCGTATGACCCCCTTTGTTCATCTCTTACCAAATTACCTTTTTCTAAGGCTATTACTCTTTTTTTCATATTGTCTACTATATCCTTCGCATGGGTTGCCATTAATATTGTAGTACCTGCTCTATTTATATCATTAAGTATGTCCATTATTTCCATTGACGTATCTGGATCCAAATTACCAGTAGGTTCATCAGCTATAATAAGAGCCGGATTATTAACTAAAGCTCTTGCAAGTGAAACTCTTTGCTGTTCTCCACCGGATAACTCATGTGGAAATGCCTTATGTTTATTTGACAGTTTAACCATAGACAGAACTGCTGGTACCTTCTTTTTTATATCTTTCATAGGAGCTTCTATAACTCTCATGGCAAAAGCTACATTTTCATATACATTTAGGTTAGGTATAAGTCTAAAATCCTGAAAAACTACCCCTATTTTTCTTCTATAATAAGGTATATCCTTTCTTTTTAAAGTAGTTATATCTACATTATTCACCACAACGCTTCCAATACTTGGATCTACTTCCTTTAAAAGCGTCTTGATAAATGTGGATTTACCAGCTCCACTTGGACCTACCAAAAACACAAACTCTCCCTTACCTATACTCAGATTGATGTTTGACAGTGCCGGTATATTTTTTCCATACACCTTCGTAACATTCCTAAATTCTATCATTTCAACCTCTCCCTTATTTATACATATAGTAACATTCTTCATCATAATTTCCCTTAACATGCAATATTATTATAACATAGGTGTATAAAATAAAAAATTAAATTACAATAAAAATTTTAGTTAATATTTAGTAATTAATAGTAAATATTCTTTAACTGCTTATTATTTAACTTAATTCTTGCAAATAAAAAAAGTTTGCCGAGCAAACTTTTTTCCTAATTATTTACCATTAATTGACTTAATCTTCTAATGAAATATCCTGAAATCCCTCTCCAAGAACTTCATGTACTTCTCCCACAGTAATAAATGCTCTATTATCTGTATCTCTTATATAATCCTTTAGCCTAATAAACTCTCTTCTATTTATTACAGTATATAGAATATCAATGTCAGCATTGTTGTATCCGCCCCTGCCTTTAAAAATCGTACAACTTCTATCAAGTTCATTTATTATAAACTTTTTTATATTATCATGCTTAGAGCTTATTATTACAACTTGCTTGCAGACATTAAATCCTTCAATATACCAATCGATTATCATTCCATTAAATATTACTGATAACAAAGAATACATTCCTACTTCAATTCCAAAGGATATTGCTGAGGATAGTGTTACTATGAAATCTACGGATAAAAGTGCCTTGCCTATTGGAATATGTACGAACTTATTCATTATCTTTGCAATTATATCCGTTCCTCCTGTAGATGCTCTTTGATTAAAGGTTATTCCCATTCCTATTGCAGATATTATAGTTCCAAAAGCTGATGCTAAAAAAAGGTCATGAGTCATAATACTTGGCGGAAACTTAATTTTACCCATTATCCATAATATCAAAGACATAGCTAAGCTGGCATATATAGTTTTAGCTCCAAATTTCCCGCCTATAACTACAAACGCTACGATAAATAATACTCCATTCATCATTAAGGAAATAGTACCTATTTCTAGAAATGGAAAAAAGTGATTTACAATTATAGCTATTCCTATAACCCCTCCTGCTGCAATGTTATTTGGAGCATAGAATAGCTCCGCAGCCAAAGATACCAAAAACACCCCAAATGTGATTAAAAAATATTCTTTAAGTTTTTTCACAAATAACACCTTCTCCACATTCTTTTATTACTTGATAACTATTCATAATTCCGCACATGATCTATATAATCCTTTTACTTAGTTATAAGTCCCTACAAATCAACTTATTGAGATGTTTGCATATTTATTATCTTACAAAAATTCTTTGCTATTCACACTTAAGCATTTGTTTATTTTATATATAAGAATAAGGGCTCACTCCGAGCCCTTACTATTATTTCAATCCTATATTCAATCCTATACTTATCAAAAGTGCTGCATCTACTTTTTTCATATCGCTATTAGACATGTGTCCAATTTTTTCTTTAAGTCGCTTTTTATCTAATGTTCTTATTTGTTCTAGCAATACCACAGAGTCTTTATTTAAACCATAATCCTCGGAAGAAATTTCCACATGGGTAGGTAATTTTGCTTTGTTAATCTGTGAAGTTATTGCCGCTACAATTACAGTAGGACTATATTTATTTCCTACATCATTTTGAATAATAATTACAGGTCTTATGCCTCCCTGTTCTGAACCTACTACAGGGCTTAAATCAGCATAAAATATATCTCCTCTTTTCACTATCGTTGTCATGGGACCAATCACACTCCGGAAGCTTCGCTTCATATTCTTTTAATTCTCTAATGTCACTTGCAAAGCCCATCTCTGCAAATTCTAGGTTTATATTTCCCATTTCCATGTAACCTTTTCTCATTAGCTCCATTTCTTTTGCTCTTTTTTTCTCCTCAATATATAGTATTATAGCTTCCCTAATAAATTGACTTCTTTTTTTGGAATCTTCTTTAAGTGCCTTATTAAATTCATTATTAAGTGTTTCTGAGAGGTTTACTACCAATTTTTTTGAATCTGACATTAAATCTATACCTCCTATTAACCTATGCAAAAGATATGTACAGAACAATTATATTACTATAATCATAGTCATGTCAAAATTTTTTTGTATTTTTTATTATTTACGCAATTGGAAATTTTATACATAACTTCTTATTTTAATAACTTTTTTATCTTTTACATAGACTCTAGGAACTCTTCTGCTTATCATACATAACACTTCATAATTAATAGTGCCTAATATAGATGCTAATTCATCTGCTGTCATTTTCAATTCACTATCTTCTCCCATAAGTATAACTTCATCTCCCAAGTTTACATCTGGTACATTTGTCAAATCAACCATGCATTGATCCATACATATTCTTCCTACCACGGGTACCAGCTTCCCGTTTATTATTACTTTAGCATCTTCTCCTAAAGATCTTGTATAGCCATCTGCATAGCCTACAGGTAGAGTTCCTATAATACTCTCCCTCTCAGTTTTAAATTTTCTTCCATAGCTTATATACTCCCCTATTGGAACCTTCTTTAAGTGAACTATGTTAGTTTTTAAAGACATTACAGGTTTTAAGCATACCTTTGTTTTATCCACCTCTTCTGAAGGATAGTAGCCATATAATATAACGCCAGGCCTTACTGCTTCAAAATGTGTTTCAGGCATATCTATAATAGCTGCACTATTTGCTATATGTCTTATATTTATTTGTATTCCTCTTTCCTGCAATATATTATAAAACCAATTAAATTTTTTCAATTGTTCATACGTATAGTTTTTATCCTTTTCATCTGCTGTAGAGAAATGAGAATAAATCCCCTCTATCTTTATATTAGGAAGCTTACTAATTCTCTCTACCTCACTTATATCTTCTTCTCTAGGTAAAAAACCAATTCTCCCCATTCCTGTATCAAAAGCTATATGGATTTTCCCTATTTTATTTTCCGCTAAAGCTTTATCTGAAATTTCCTTTGCTAAGTCATAAGAATATACCGTTTGCTCTATATCATACTTTATCAAAAGATCTATTAAGTTTGGAGGTGTATATCCTAAAATCATAATGGGGCATTGTATTCCGCCCCTTCTAAGCTCTACTGCCTCATTCAAAACAGCTACTGCAAGTCTTGTAACTCCATTTTCAAGTAAGGTCGGAGCTATATCTAAAGCTCCATGACCATATGCATCCGCTTTAACTACTCCTATAATTTCCGTAGCTTTTGTTACTCTTTTAATTTCCTTTATGTTATGAGCTAAATTATCTAAATTTATTTCTGCCCATACTGGTCTTAGATGTCTGAACACTTAAATTCCACCCTTCACTTCTGTACTTAATAACTCTTCATTAATTTCTGCATTTGCCACAAAGTTTTTGTAAAGCACTTTAAATTTAACTTTATTATTTAAATCATATACTTCAACAAACTCAGGAAGCTTAGTTTCAGTATTGATATAGAGCTTCCCCTTGTCTAAATTTCTATTTAGATTTGATAGATATATCTCGAGTACTTGATATTTAATTCCACTTATATCTTTAAAATAGGTCTTAATTTCCTCATTGGTATAAATCAGTCTGATATACTCCCCTACAGAACTTAACTTTACAATATTCTCAAAATCTCCACTTAAGCTATACTTAAATCCACTTTTAGTATCATTCACATATATTTTATCACCTTTACATATATAAATCCTATCCGAATTTAATTCTAATCTGACTCCCATATTCTTTTTATAGTATTGTTTCATATCATATTCTATATTTTGCTTATCATTTTGCAGTATAATGTGAGCATCACTAGTATAACTTTTCAAGGACTTTATATAATCTAAACTTTTCTGAGTTTTATCTATTTTGAAATAGCACCCAGCAAAAACCGTCATAAAAAAAGCAGCAATTAATATTAACAATAATTTTTTCATAAAATTCCCCCTGAACTTTACTCTCTATTATTAATACTATTCCTGCCTTAATTTCATTATTCTAATTAAAACCAAATTATATCACTTAATTTCGGCCTAATTACTCCATCAGCTCTTTAATAACATAAGGAAGTTCTTCTAAAAGTTGACTTGCACTTACACAAAACATTTTCTTTGAAAGCTTCTCCCCTGTGTATCCATGTATAAAAGTCGAAATGCTTGTTGCCTTTAGGGGCTCGTATCCTTGTGCTATAAAAGATGCAATTATGCCTGTTAATGCATCTCCCATGCCTCCTGATGCCATAGCACTATTTCCTGTAGGGTTTATAATAGTTTTATTCCCATCTGTGATTACGGTATTATATCCCTTCAAAAGTACTATACACTTATACTTTTGCGCAAAGTTTTGTGCAACTTCCATTCGATTTTGTTTTATCTCTTCTATCGTTAATCCCGTTAATTTAGACATTTCTCCTAAGTGTGGAGTAATTATTACCTTGTTTTTTGATTCTTTCAATAAATGAAGGTTACCCTTAAGAACATTTAATCCATCTGCATCAATTACTACAGGACATGCTGCATTTAACAAAGTGTCCATTACAAATTGTAATGTAGTTTCATTATTGCCCATTCCTGGACCTATAGCTATGCAATTGCTGATCTTTAATAACTCTTTAAACTTTTCCGTATTTTTAAAATGTAAAGTCATAGCTTCTATAAGTTTAGAACTTAAAATTGGCTGTATTTCTTCATCACAACACAACGTAACAAGTCCTGCTCCACTTCTTACGGCTCCCTGAGTTGCTATGTACGAAGCCCCAGTAAACCCCTTAGAACCTGCAATAATGACAACTCTTCCATAATCTCCTTTATAGCTATGCTTATTTCTTTTAATAATGCTTCGTTTTATAAAATTCTCATCCATTATATATTCATTTTCATGGAACTTATGAATTGCTTCCTTTGGTATGCCAATATCCTCTATAACCACTGCTCCTGTATATTTATCCACACCATAGTTTAAAAATCCCTTTTTATATAACTGAAAAGTCACAGTTTTATTAGCCCTTATAGAATTCCCAAGTACCCTACCACTATTGCATTCTAACCCTGAAGGTATGTCTATAGATAAGATATAGGACTTGCTTTCATTTATTACAGATATAGCTGCACTATATATACCTTCAACATTTTTATTTAAACCTGTTCCAAATATGGCATCTATAATAATATCAGCTTGTTCTAAGTACTCTCTCATTTCATTTATATCTTCCATATTATTTATAGATATTATCTTAACTCCCATGTTCAAAAGTATATTATAATTAATTTGAGAGTCTCCTGAAAGCCCTTGCTCTCCTCCCAATAAAAATACACCTACATCTTTTCCTATTACATGAAGATGCCTGGCTACTGCTAGTCCATCTCCACCATTATTCCCCCTGCCACATATGATTGAACAATTCTGCACATTCTCAATATCAATATTTTTTACAACTTTAAGTGCAGCATTTTCCATAAGCACTATACTAGGTATTTTTAAAACTTGTATAGAATATTTATCAATTTTTCTTATAACTTCTGCAGTACCTATTCTCATATATTAATACACCTCCAAAACTGCATAGGCTATAGCATTTTCTCTACTATGAGATATTGATACATGAAGTTTATAGGGCTCTTTTACAAGTTCTTTTGAACTTCCATGTAAAAATGCTACAGGTGCTCCAAGTTCATCACGAAGAATCTCTATATCCTTTAAGGAAAATTTTCTAAATCCAGTTCCTAACGCTTTTGCTATGGCTTCCTTTGCAGCAAAATTACCTGCAATCACCTCTGTCAAAAAATTCCTTGAAGTAAAATACTCAATCTCTCTTTCTGTAAATATCTTATATATAAAATTATTATTTTTCATCATAGCATTCTTTATTCTATATATTTCAATTATGTCTATGCCCGTTCCCCCTATCATATTTATCACCGCCTTTTTTATATAAAAATAAAATAGAGATCTATATCTCTATTTTATCATTAATTCTATATTAATTAATCCCCATAATAAACCCTATAATAAAATAATCAAATTTAAATTTTATATTTATGCTATCTATCCACAACCATTTTTTATTTCTGCTTTTTGGCTGTTGGCCTCTAGTTACTTATTATTAGTTAGTTGCTATCTCTCTTAATACGTTATCAAAATCATTGATATACTCGTCTACATAATCCCCTGCTATATCTATAAGATGTATCGGTGACACAGTGTTATCATGCAGTACTTTCAAAAGGCTATGTACTTTATGTCTTTGAGGACTTATATTCTTTATATAATCTCTTTCTATATTTACTATATTTCCCTCTACCTTATCCTGTCTTTCTATTTCTATTCCATAGGACTGTACTTCTATTAATTCATCTCCATAATTAAGATTAAATTTATCCTTTATCAATCTATAAAAATAAGTCTTTTCCATATCTTCTCCTTGATGAATTTTTGATAAATTTTCAACTATTATCATAATTCATTTCCCCCCACTCGCTAAGTTATATTAATATAATAACATTTAAGATTCAAGAAACCTGTCATTTTATGAACTGTGGTTTGGACAAGTTGTTTATCTAATATGACAAAGAAGGTAAAAAACACTTCCTAATAGTGAATACTTATCCATGCAATGGGAATAACTGTATTTATCTGGATTTTTTCATGTCGAATTATAGTGTAAATTAAGTTAATTTCTACTTAAAATTTTTTATGTAATATTTTACATTTCAGTATTATAATAGGTTTAAAACTCACATTAAAAGCCTATTTATTATTAATTATGTAATTATCACATTAATTTACTCTAATAAAATAAGAGTAGTAGCTATAAAGAATAGTACAACTCTTATACTTATTACCGATATATTACTTATAATAAATTTAAGTATAACATATATCAGGCACCTATTTTTTTACATTAGATAAAATTATAATAGCAATTATAACAGATACTATCCCTACCCATTCTACACTGCCAAGTGGAACTCTTAGCCACAGTACAGATAAGACCGCCGCGGATAAAGGTTCCATAGAGGATAATACGCTTGCTTCTGTTGGCTGTATATATTTTAAACTTTCCAAGTAGCAATAAAAAGCAACAAGGGTGCCAAATAATACTACAAACATAACAGCAACCATGGAATTAATGGACCACTGTCCTATAAAATTCCAGGGCTGATGTATAAAACTAAAAGCTACTCCACCAATAAGCATACTCCATCCAACTATAAGTGTAGATCCCCATTTGCCAAGTAATTCACGAGGATATAACGTGTAAAAAGCTGATGTAAAGGCTGCACCAATTCCCCAAAATAACGCTAACTTAGATATTGATATACTATACATATTTCCTTTTGTAATTATAAGAAATGTTCCTAACATAGCAAAGACAATAGCTATGTTTTGTCGTATGCTTGGAAATTTCTTAGTACGAATAGCTAAATAGCAAGTAATTATCACCGGTGATAGGTATTGTAGAATAGTTGCTGTTGCTGCATTGCCATGTTTAATGGCAGCAAAATATGTATATTGTACACCTAACATTCCAATAATACTAAAAATTATAAGACTATAACAGTTATGTTTAGCTCTCCAAATCTTCCATATGTCTTGTTTTTCTCTTATGACTGCGTATGTTAATAAAATTATTCCTGATACTAATAAACGGATTACAACAAGCCACTCAGGACTAAATCCCTTTTTTTGAAACAAATATTGAGCAGCAGTACCCGATATTCCCCATAGCATAGCCCCTATGATAACAAGTAGTAATCCTTTTGTTCTTGATTGAAGTTTTATCATTTTTCCATCCACCCCACTATGTTATTTTCCCATATTCTATATTATATTAGAAATTAAAAGAGTGCAAAATTCAATATAATTTTGCACTCAAAATAATAACTTATATCTAATTATTGATTAAATTACTTTTTCTAGAACCCCTGCCTCCATATTCTTTATCTTAGGGAATCCTAATGCTATTGCAATAACTGCAGATATCCCAATTAGATATGGATAGTACAAATACTTCATTATTAAAAATGGTGAAATACCTGCAATACCTGATGCAACTAATAGCTGAGCTCCATATGGTATAACTCCTTGAGCAAAGCACGAAAAAGTATCTAGTAGACTAGATGTTTTTTGTGGTTCTATATTATATTTGGAAGATATACTTTTTGCTAAAGGTCCTGTGGTTACTATAGCTATAGTATTGTTAGCAGTACATACATCCACTAAAGTAACTAAAAGTCCTATGGCAAGCTCGGCACCCTTTCTGGACTTTACCTTGCTTGTTATAAAGTGAAGCAAGAAATCTATGCCTCCATTGTGCTTAATAAGCTCTACAGTTCCTCCAATTACAAGTGATACTATCACTAGTTCTGACATCCCTGCTATTCCCTTTGCTATAGATTGAAGAAAAGCTATAACTCCCATAGATCCAGTAGCAATTCCTACTATACCTGAAAGCGCTACTCCACCAACTAAAACTAAAATTACATTTACTCCCAAAAGTGCTGCTATAAGTACAGATAAATAAGGGAGTACCTTTACAATGCTATACTGATAGTTTCCAGATAAAGCAGCATTATTACCTGATGTAATTACTGCAAATATCACTGCTGTAATGATTGCCGCTGGCAGAACTATAAAGAAGTTAGTTTTAAACTTGTCTCTCATTTCGCATCCTTGAGTTCTAGTAGCTGCAATTGTTGTATCCGAAATCATTGATAAATTATCGCCAAACATTGCTCCGCCAATTACTGATCCTAGCACTAAAGCCACTGATATACCAGTCTTATCAGCTACTCCTACAGCCATTGGAGACAGTGCAACTATCGTTCCTACAGAAGTTCCTATAGAAGTGGATATAAAGCACCCAATAATGAATATACCTGAAATTAAAATATTACTTGGAAGTACCTTAAGTCCTAAGTTAACAGTAGATTCTACTGCTCCCATATCTTTCGCAACTTGCGCAAAGGCTCCTGCTAAGATAAATATTAAGCACATAAGTGTAATATTTAGATCTCCTGCTCCCTTACAAAATATCTCAACTTTGCTATTTATGCTTTCTTTTTTATTCATAAGTAATGCTACCACAGCAGCAATTAAAAATGGGACAGTAACAGGCATAGCATAAAAATCATTACTGATCAATGCTATTGATAAATATATTGCTACAAAAACTATTAGTGGTAGTAATGCTGTCGCCTTACCTTTTTTTTCAACTGAGTTATTCATTTAATATCCTCCCATAATGACTATTTAAAGTTAATTTAGAAAATAAAAAAACCCCTTGCCGACAGACACAAGAAGTTATCACTTCTCCCCTTATCTGTCAGGTATTCACCTGCTGGATTTAGCACCTTCAAAACAAATGTATTAAAACAGATGTATCTGGGTTGCCGGGCTTCATGGGGCCAGTCCCTCCGCCGCTCTTGATAAGAAGTTCTTATTAAATTTTAAGGATAGTTTATCATCAAACTAATTTATTGTCAATCCTTTAAAAATTACCACATTTTAAGATAATGTTGATATATAGTATGGAATTTTCATTTAGGAAAGCTTCACTTCGTAAAAAAGCTCTAATATTTAACATTAAAAATGTAAGTAGACCTGCTAAAGGAAGAAATTTCACCTTAGTGAAATTTCAATAATGACTATTAACTATTCAGTATTAACCATCAATTAAACTTTTATCACAAAATTCTTTCAAGTTTACTTTCTTAATCATTATCTGATAATTATTAGTGTATAATAATCTTAGGGTTAAAATTAAACTATGGGGAGCTGAGTATATGAACAATAAAGCTAATGGTACAACTTTTATTATTATTGGAAACGGCGCTGCTGGACTTTATGCTGCAGATGCTATAAGGCAGAAAAATTCAAACGCCTACATAACAATGATTTCAGATGAAAGTTATTATAGCTATTATAGACCTTCTCTTTCCGAATATCTTGCTAAGGAAATTTCTAATAAAAAATTATATTTAAAAAATAAAAGTTGGTTTGAAGAGAATAGTATAAACTTAAAACTAAATACTAAAGTAGACAATATACTTCCTAAAGAAAATAAGATATTTTTATCTGATGGCACTTACCTAAAGTATGATAAACTTATACTTGCAAATGGTGCACGTAATTTTATTCCACCAACTCCTGGGGCTGATAAAAAGGGTGTATTTTCCTTAAGAACAATAAATGATGCAGATGAAATAATAAGTTATGCAAAAGATTCTAAAAAAGCCGTGGTTATTGGTGGCGGTCTATTGGGCCTTGAGGCTGCATGGGAACTACAAAATTTAGGGCTCGATGTAACTGTAGTTGAATTTTTTCAAAGACTTCTTCCTAGACAGCTAGATGAGGAAGGTGCTGAAATTTTTAGCAATCAAATCCGTGATTGCGGCATTAATGTAATTCTTGGCGACTCGCTAGTTGAAATACTTGGCAATGATAATGTAACTAATATAAAACTAAAAAGTGGCACTACCATTGATACAGACATGGTATTATTTTCTGTTGGAATAAGAGCAAACAAAGAATTGGCTGAAAAGTGTGGAATAAAAACCGATAAATCTGTAGTAGTAAATGAAAAAATGGAAACTAATATACCTAATATATATGCTTGCGGAGATGTAGCAGAATTAAACGGTAGAAACTACGGCATTTGGCCTGCTGCTGTTCAGATGGGGAAGGTGGCAGGTGTTAATGCATGCGGAGATGAATTAATATTTAAAGATTTTGTTTCATCTACGATTTTCTCCTCAATGGATACAAATCTTTTTTCCTCTGGATATTTTGATGATGAATGTGATATTTTATCTTATAAGAATGAAGATAATCATATATATAAAAAGCTTTTCCTTAAAGATAATAAACTAGTTGGCTGTATACTTCTTGGGGATACCTCCTTATCTATAAAAATAGTAAAGGGAATTAGAGAGGGCTATTCTAAGGAAAAGATTATTTCATTAGGCTTAATATAAAAATTTTGTAGATACTCTTTAATAAAGCATCTAACTTTAAAACACTTTTAAGAATCTTAGGCTGTCTGATCAGCATATAGTTTAGAAAACTTAGGTGTTTTAAAGTTAGAGATATTTCTTTTTTATATATTATCTTAAAATGTTGGAATTTTCCTTTACCTTTCTATCGAAGGCTAACGCTGCATTTAATTCCCCACCAACCATTATAATGATGGAGGTTAAATATAACCACGTTAAAAGTATAATAACTGCTCCTATACTTCCATACAGCCTTGAGTAATTTCCAAAGTTGTTTACATAAAATGAAAACCCAGCAGATACCACTATCCATCCTATAGTTGCAAATATAGCACCTGGGGTTACTTCCCTCCATCTAAGCCTTTTACTTGGAGTATATCTATATAAAAGAGCAAATACAAATATCATGGAAGTTAATATGATAACATATCTTACCATATTCCATAAAGACATAAAAGATTCTGGAATGGAAAATTTTCTAATTAAAAAGTAACCAAATATTTCACCAAAAACTAATAAAAATAATGTGACAACTATTATAAAAGTTAATCCTATGGTACATAAAACAGAGATAAGTATTACTTTTATTAAGGATCTTTTTTCTCTTTCATCATAAGCTTTATTAAGACCTCTTATTACACTTCTAAATCCAGTAGATGACGTCCATATGGAGAAAATGAACCCAAGTGATAAAAGCTTACCATTCCTTCCTTGTAAAACCTCTAATACTGTATCATGAACTAATTTATATGCCCCATCCGGCAATATCTTACTTAATTCTAAAAGTACTAATTCGGTATTTAGGGATAGATATCCTATTAATGTCATTAAAAAAATTAAAAATGGGAAGAAGGACAAGATTAAACTATAAGATAATTCAGATGCTAATGCTGGAACTTCATCATCTATAATCCTTTTAACAATACTCTTAACATCTATTTGTGATTTTACCTTCACTTAAACCTCTCCCCTCCTTATATTTATAAGCAGTTATACGCCACTAAATTTATAATTGTGATTTCTAAATAAAATCACCTTCATTTACTTACTCAAATCCTTTATGAATACTGCGCTTATATCATTAAAATCATCAATCATTATATCCGCTTTACTTAAATCTTGGTTTCCAGAGTTTATATTTTTGTATCCTATACATTTCATATTAGCTTTCTTTGCAGCTAAAGCCCCATTATGAGAATCTTCTATAACCACACATTCCTTAGGATCAACATCTAATTTTTCAGCAGCATATAAAAATATATCCGGCTCAGGTTTGCTTTTACTCACATAATCTCCAGTTACTATGTAATCAAAGTAGTCTCTTATTTCAAACATGCTCAATACCTTTTCTATTACATTTAATGGTGATGATGATGCTACTGCTAATTTTATATTGTTTTTATATAAATCAATTATGAGATCTTTTACTCCCTTTATTGGTTGTAAATCTAATGCATCATTTAAAAAATCTAAATATGTATCCCTATCTAATTGTACCAATTCCTCTAGGCTCTGGGTTAAATTATGATTAGTTTTTATCTTATCCCACATATAATGTGAAGTAGTTCCTATAAACGTATTGTGTTCTTCATATGCTATAGATATTCCTAGTTTTTTAAATATGTCTTCCTCAATGCTTAAATGAAGTGGCTCACTATCTATTATTACTCCATCCATATCAAATATTACAGCCTTCACCATAATAATTATCCCCTTTCATTAGTTGTTAATGGACTTTATTATATCATACGAAATTTATAAAATATTATTACTTTTTATTTGATTGGGAATACTATTTATAAACATTTAACTTTTATTTAAACAAATGCTGATTTTATTTTTTAAACTTCAGCATCTTTTCAATGAAAAAAAATTAAGAGGTGAATTAACATGAAAATAGTAAAGATTAGAAAAAACAATGATGGTGATATAACTAATGTACTTACAGATGACAATATACAAAGAAGCCTCACAGAAGCAGTAGCTTTGGCTAAACGTGGAAAACTCGATTCTATAATTGTTCAGAAAAACCAGAATGGAGTGAATACCATAGCTTCTTCTCCTAAATCTAATGAGGAAAATAACTTGAATAACTTACCTACATTTTAAGTAGAACTAATTTCAAAGCTTAAAAGTCGCCATTTCAAAAGGCGACTTTTAATTGTTATTATCCAAATACTACAACTAGCATCATTTTAAATCTTTCTGTTGCATGTAATGCATGAGGTATTCCTGCTGGCATTACGATACATTCTCCCTTTTTAACTGCAAACTTTTCTTCACCAATTGTTATCTCTGCTTCTCCATCTAAAATGTTTACAAAAGCATCTCCACCTGAAGCATGAGAGCTTATTTCTTCTCCCTTATCAAAGGAAAATAGTGTTAGACTCAAGTGTTTATTCTGAGAAAGAGTTCTGCTTATTACTTGACCTTCTTGATAGGTTACAAGATTCTCTAAATTTAATGCCTTTGCAAAATCAATGTTCTTAATAAAATTTTTATCCATAATAAATATCCTCCATTGTAGTGTATTTAAGATTAATACTATATTTTAAATTTTTCATGTTCCAATTTTGTTATCTAAATAAATTATACCCCAAAATCTTCCTCATATCTGTTTCATTTGTTACCCATCATTAATTTCACTAATAACTATTTTATCTCTTCCAGTTTTCTTAGCCTTATAAAGATTTTCATCTGCACATTTAATAAAGTCCTTAGCCTTTATTATGTTTCCTTCTTTTAAACAACAAACCCCAAAACTTGCAGTGATATTTATTTTATTACCCTCATACATAAATTCTTTATTACCTAGTAATGTCTTTATCTTATTTGAAACCACCATAGCTCCTTCTTTATTTGTATTATTAAGTACAATTAAAAACTCCTCTCCACCATATCTACTAACCCAATCTGTAGATTTTCTAATGGATTCCAATATAAGTTTCCCGAACTCTTTTAGAATATAGTCTCCAGCTAAATGTCCATATGTATCATTTACTTCTTTAAAATAATCAATATCCAAGATTATTACACACATCGGCAATTTATTAATAGCATTTTCATTTATATCTACATATAGCTGCCCATCAATAAATCTTCTATTATAAATTCCTGTTAAAGGATCTGTTATCATAGCATAATTTAATCTACTAATTAAATCATTAATTTTTTCTACATTTTTATATTCTGATTGTACAACGAATGCTTTCATTGTTATATCTTTTATTAGTTCCACCACATATGTACAGTCATTAATATTTACCGGTGATGCTATAGTTAAAAAAACTCTTTTTTCTTTATACTCTATTTTTATAAAAGTATCATTTTCTCGAAGAGCCCTTATACATACACAATTTTCACAGGTTCTATTTTTATTCCAAAACTCATAACAAGTGCTAGTTATATCGACATTATAATTCTCATCATTATAGATAACCTTCTTATTAACGGGATTAATAATCCTAATAACATCATAAAGATTTTTAAATATAGATAATCTATCTTTAATTTCACTTAAAATGCTCATTTGTACCCCTCCGTTTTTAGGATCTATAATACTATTTTTTAGTTTGCTTATCTTTTATAGTTTTAATGCAAAAATATAAAATAAAGCTATAAATGAGCATTAATTTACTCAAATACAGCTTTAAATTGTTTAATCACTTTTATCTAGGCTATTTATGAGTACCTTTTTTGAATACTCGTAGAAATTATATGAATCCCCGCCATTCTTTTTTGTATAATACATGGCGTTATCTGCACAGTTCACAAGCTCCTCTATATTATCTCCATCATTAGGAAAAACGCTGATACCTATACTAATATTGATATAATGCTCATTATCATTCAAATTAATTGGTTGAGACTTAATATTATATATTATTCTATCCATAAGACAAATAATATCTTCTCTATTTTTAATAAATTGTTGGATTATTAAAAACTCATCTCCCCCTAGTCTTCCAAAAATATCTGTATTTCTAATAGATTTCTTTACTGCATTTGCTATGGTTTTTAGCATCATATCGCCCTCACAATGACCATATGTATCATTAATATCCTTAAATTTATCAACATCAAATAATATAACGGCAATTGTATATTTATGTTTTTTAGCTTCTTCTAAAGCTATATTAAGTTTAGACATTAAACTAGCTCTATTATATACATTAGTAAGAGAATCATATTTGGCAAGATATACAACTTTCTCCTCTATCTTTTTACGTTCTGTTATATTTCTTATTATTCTTATTATTATCCTTTCATTATTTACAATAATAGAGTTTGCACTAATTTCTACTGGAAAAGTAGTACCATCTTTTCTTATGTTGATTGTTTCAAAAACACTGCCTTCATTATCTATAATTTCACATTCAGCAAGGTTTTTTGAAGAATCCAGTGTTCTAAGATTCTTTAAACTTTTAGTTTTTAATTCACTGTAACTGTATCCATACTCTATTACTGCTGTTTTGTTTCCGTCAATAATTTGTCCATCCTCTGTTGTATATAATATTATATCATGTGCGTTCTCAAACAAAATTTTGTGTTTTCTTAATGTTTCTTCTAGCTTTCTTAATATCACTGATGCAACAATAATCATAAATATAATAATTATTATATCTATAATAAATTTATATTTCATATAAACAAAAACTCCAAAATCAACATCTATACCTGCAATTGCAATGATTTCTCCTTGCGAATTTTTTATTGGTGCATAAGCTGATACAAATGTACCTAAATTATCCCTTATAGGATTCGGTGTATAAGTAACTTTTCCTTTAAATGCTTGTCTCATTTCTTCTTCAAAATTATATTTTTCTCCAAGCTTTGATGGCTCAACTAACGCTGAATCTACTAAGAAATGAATAGTATCTCTTTCTCTATACATTGTATAGAAATACTTTACATCCTTATCATTTTTCCATTTTATCATTTCTAGTTGAATTTCTTTGTACTCAGTACTATTCATAGATTTGTTTTTTATGACTCTATCTAATTTATCTCCATCGATGACATTTACAGCATCCACTACATTTGCTTTTACACCTACTTGAAATTTACTTACAACAACCCTGTAAAATGTAATATTTACAACTAGTAAAATTATGATAGTTAAAATAAATATACTTTCTACGATTTTTAAAGACGTTAACTCTAAATTTTTCATAAGTTAGCCCCCAAAACTTAATTTAAAGCTATTAAGATTATACTGTTTCTAACGTTTTAAATATCCTCTTTTGATAGAATCCTCTATAATTTCCTTTGCATATTCCCAAATTTCAGGAGCATTTTCTTTTAATATTTCATTTCTCTTTAATACCATTTCACTAGTTACTCCTGGCCTTCTCCAAGTATGGCCATTAGTATTATAATTAAGAATTAGTGGTTGAACTCTATCAAGACAAGCAGCAAACTTAGCTTCTGAAGTCTTTAATTCTTCAAACTCACGCCAAAGATTCCAAACTTCCTCTGATTGATCCCCTGGTAACATTCCAAAAAGCCTTTCAGCTGCTCTCTCTTCTCTTTCTGCTTTATCTTCATAGCCCTTTTCATCATAGCAATATGTATCTCCTGCATAAATTTCAACAAGATCATGTATGACAACCATTTTAATTACTTGTAATACATCTACAGGCACCTTTGAATATTCATAAAGCATCATTGCCATAATAGCTAAATGCCATGAGTGTTCTGCATCATTTTCATTTCTTGTTGTTCCTGTAACAATATTTTGCCTAAAGATATGTTTTAATTTATCAATTTCTACAATAAACTGTATTTGCTTTGAAAGTCTTTCATTAAACATATTCTACCCCCATTATCTATAATCAATGATTTATATTAATTATCTGATATGTATAGAAAGCCATCCATAGGATGGCTTTCTATACAAAATTATACTCCTTGCAAATTATAAAATCAATGAAACTTTCATACTGCTATACTGGTCAAAGATAGAAGCTTATTTTGTATGTAATATCATTATATTATATAATAAAAACAAAAAAGTTGCGAAGCAACTTTTTGCTGCACAACCTTATTTTATAGTTTTCTCTCTGACAACTTTATAAGTTTTATTATCTTGCATTGTTACATATATAATTTGTATTTCTTCCTTATTGTCTTTATTAACTTTAAATATTAACTCAAAATCCTTATCATTTATGATATTATAAAATTCAAATTCAATTCCATATTGATCTATATATTCTTTTTGAAATTTACTTGCTATATAATATATTCCACATTCAACAGGATGTGTTTTGGCAAATGACTCAGAAGGAAGTTTTCCTTTATTCTTTTTTGCAAAATCCTCTCCTTCCTTCATGGCTTTTTCTATTTCAGGAAGCACATTATATTCGTAACTAGCTATGACCCACTTTTTATCTTTATTAACCATTCTTAACTTAATTTCTTGGTAAATAGGTTTGCCATCTAAAATATAATCAATTTTAAAATTTAATACATATGACTTATATTCTTTATTGTCAATTTTAATGTTTTCCTCTACTTTGCTACCAAGTGTAGATAAAATATATGTGGATACTTCATTTTTTGATTTTATGATTTTTACTTGAAAATCTTTTCCATCTAAAATATCCTTTGGATTTAGAAAATAAGAAGATGACTTGTCCAGTACCTCTCCAATAGTATTAGGATTGTATGTGAAGTATTCCTTTACAAACTCTTCTGCAGCTTGCTGAGCTTTTGATATATTATTTTCCTCACTGCTTATCTCTACTATATTACTACTTGTACTAACAGCAGCTTGCTTACATTGTATAAATATTGCTCCTGATACTATTACGCTCATGAGTAATGCTAATGTCTTTTTCATACGTATTCTCCCCCTTTTTTATCCCCGAGGTGACTCCACTTTTTACAGATGCCTTATACAAAATAATATGCTAAATCTCTTGCTATTATTCTAGCTTTTAAGTGAATTTATTATATATATAATTTAAACATTTCTTTTTTCTTCTTATTACCTTTTGAATTCTCTTAGCTTTTTCCATATGACCGTACTTAATTTCATCATCTCTCCACTCTATAAGTTCTAAATATAACTTTGAAAACTTATTCTTCATACAGCTTGCCCCCTAGTTTAATATCTTTAAATAATACATTCTTATTATTTATAAAATTAAAATAGAACAATATCGCTTAGTAATTTTATGTATATTTTTATTATTGACCAATTTCCACAAAAAAAGTCACAAAAATAGATAGTCTATTCTTATGACTTTTTTATTATAAAGGGTATCATCTTAATATTTATAAAAGCAAACACGCTAAAGATTGATCTCTTTTCACAACCTTTAGCGTGCCACACTTTAAAATGCCTTAAACATGTCTTTTTTTACACCGCATACTGGACACTTTTCCACATTGTCCCCAATTTCTGTATATCCACACACTGGACATACATAAATAGTGTCTATTTCAATATCTTTTCCTTCTTTAGCTTTATCCTGAGCGTCTTGAAACAGCTTAGCATGGATTTTTTCAGCTTCTAGAGCATAATGAAATGCCCTTTCAGCATCTTTTTCATTTTGAAATCTTGCAGTTTCAAGATATACCGGATACATTTGATCCACTTCATGAAGTTCTCCATTGATTGCTCCCTGAAGATTATCAACTATATTAGTATGACCAAATACTGCTCCCGCTGCAACCGTGCTATCTCCTACTTGTTCCTTAAGTACATTAAAGTGATTTTTAGCATGAGCCCATTCTGCATATGCTACTCCTTTAAAAAGTCTTCCTATATTAGGAAATCCATCTTTTTCTGCATATTCCCCCCATATAAGATATCTCATATGTGCCATACTTTCTCCACCATATGCCGAACGTAAAAAATCAGCAGTCATTGCATTGTTTAATGCCATAACAAACACATCCTCTCTTATAATTTATTCCAAGTATATTATTATGCCTAAGTTAAATTTATATACCATTTATAAACTACACTTTAAAACTTTCTATCTTTTCATTAAGTTTTTGAGATAATTTATTAAGTTCCTCTGAAGTCTTTGAAACCTCATAACTAATTGCTAACTGCTCTTCTGTAGATGCTGATATTTCTTCAGTTGAGGCTGAAGTTTGCTCTGAAGATGCTGCTATATTTCCCATTACCCCTACTATTTCATCTTTTTTGCTAGTCATTTCATAATTTAGCTTGACAATTTTCTCTACTTCCCCACTTAGCTTGCTTACCATATTGGTTATCTTAATAAATATATCTTCCGTTTTCACCACTGCATTTGATTGTTGGCTAGCTATTTCACTTGCAAATTCCATAGTGTTAACTGCATTTTTGGATCCCGATTGAATTCCCATTACTAAATCTCTTATCTTACTTGTTGCATCTTTTGATTGTTCTGCAAGTTTTCTTACCTCATCTGCGACCACGGAAAATCCGCGACCTGCTTCTCCTGCTCTAGCTGCTTCAATGGAGGCATTTAATGCAAGTAAATTTGTTTGTGCTGCAATTTTTTCTATTGTATCTATAATACTTCCAATTTCATCTGATTTGATATCAACTTCATTGATTACTTTTGAAACCTTTTGGGCTGCATCATTATTTTCTTTAGTACTTTGGGTTAGCATCTGTACTACTTCAATGCCCTTTTCATTTAAGCTATCAACTTCATCAAATATTTCCTTTGAATCATTAATAGCACTGGCAACTAATTGAATGCTATTTGACAAATCTTTAATCTTACTAAGCGCCATATCAGTTCCTTTAGCTTGATTTACCGTTATATTAGAAACCTCTCCAATAACTCTTGTAATTTCTTCTGTGGAAGCACTACTTTCTTCTGCCATTGAAGCTAAGCTATCTGCTGCGGAAGTAACTTCTGTTGATATATTATTTATATCCTTTATCAGTTCTCCTAGATTTTCAGACATAGAATTGAGAGTAGAACCAAGTATACCTATCTCATCATTAGATTTAATGTCACTTCTTATTGTCAAATCACCACCACCAATTCCTTTCATATCCTTTACTAATTTATGCAAAGATATAATCATTGGTTTTGAGAAAATCATTCCTAGCATTGCTGCTATGATTATAATTATAACTCCGGCTATGGATATCACCTTAAAAATAACTGATAAGCTTTCATGTATTTCAGAGTAACTCATTTCTCCTACTATACTCCATCCTGTTTTATTATTAGTAGTAAAAACAGCAAAGTTATTTTCACCATTATAACTATACTCAATAGTATCTGATTTTTTACTTGTCACTGCATCTAAAATATCTTTGACAGGTATTTCTTTATTATTAAACACCTTATCTGTATGAGCTAATATATTTCCTTTACTATTGGCTATAAAAAAGTGTCCCTCTTTTCCCAGCCTGGTTTCACTGACAAGTTTAGATAACACATCTAATGATATGTCAGCTCCAACTACGCCTATAAGTTCACCTTTAGAATTTCTTACAGGCTTTGCAACTGTCACAGTTAGTTTCCCTGATGCCTCATCTACGTAAGGTTCTGTCCAAGTCATTTTGCCTGCTTTCATAGCTTGTTGATACCATAGCCTG
Source organism: Clostridium pascui (assembly GCF_016908015.1). Taxonomy (GTDB): domain Bacteria; phylum Bacillota; class Clostridia; order Clostridiales; family Clostridiaceae; genus Clostridium_AK; species Clostridium_AK pascui. The sequence goes on along the minus strand of NZ_JAFBDB010000002.1, from coordinate 118,120 downwards.
GCTGTTGGATCAAATCCCTTTGGCAAATTAACTTTTGGATAAACAAATAACCTTTTATCATGTGTTGCAATATAAACTGCCATTGAATCTGTGTGCACTTCCTGATAGCTTTGAAGTGCGTTATATGTATAGAGAAGTTCCTCAGGCTTATTATTTAAGACATCCCTTATGTTTAAATTATTACTTAACATATTAATATTGTTTTCATTTTCTGTAATATAAGTTTCAATGGTTGAACTGAGTTTTTCAGCCATCTGCATAGAATTTTTCTTAAACTCAGACCCTAATACATGTTTTGCATTTGAATAAGTAATAAGTGCTAAAGTTACAATAGGAATTACTATAATTCCTATAAGCAAGAATATTAATTTGTTTTTTATGGATCCCTTTAGTCTGTTATTCTTTGATTTTTTCATAGATTGTCCCCCTTGTAGTCATTTATTTTTATGCTAAAAAAGCATTGGCCCCTTACATACTTTTCTAACATCAATTTGCATATACTCTTAACTTTTCTTGTTATTCGCTGACGATTTTTATAAGTTTAAATATTTTAAATCGTATCACTCCGATTATTTTATGTCAATAAATAACTTTACATTTCAATCATCATTCCGTATATTATGACAATATAAAAGGCATATCTCTTTGAAAATATGCCTTTTACAAATATCAAATTCATCTATTATTTTATTTGTTTTAGCACTTCTAAGAAGTATCTATATGTTCTTTCAGTTGAAGAAATACTTAGCTTTTCATCAGGAGTGTGCACATCATACATATTTGGTCCAAAGGAAATCATATCTACACCACCTAAAATATCCTTTAGTATTCCACATTCAAGGCCTGCATGTATTGCTGTTACTTTTGGTTCTGAACCATACATATCCTTATAAACATTTTTAAATACTTCTCTAATATATGAATCCTCCCTGTACTCCCAGGCTGGATAGTCAGATTCTAAGCTCATATTTGCACCAACAACATTACAGATACTTTCAATTTCTTTCACTATACTATCCTTTAAGCTTTTAACTGAACTTCTTATAGCACTTTCAAAGGTTATCTTATCATATTCAGTTGTAACTACGCCTAAATTTGTAGAACTTTGAACTAATCCTTTAATATCCATGCTCATAGTTTGTATTCCTTGAGGAATTAACATAAGTATTGCTATAACCTTATTCGTTAGTTCTTTAGAGAATGCCTTATCTATATTTATATCCATTTCTTCTAACTGTACAGTTATTCCTGGATCTGAAGCCCTAAGTTCATTTTTTAAGGTTTCTTGCCACTTTTTTGCTATATTCTGTAAATGATTTTTATTTTCTTCTTTGATAAGGATTATAGCTTCAGCTTCCCTTGGAATTGCATTCATCTTTGCTCCACCATTTATTTCTGCTATGTATAATTCCATTTGTGAATTTATATCATTTAAAACTCTTCCTATAATCTTATTAGAGTTTCCCCTTCCTTTATCGATATCCATTCCTGAATGTCCTCCCTTTAGGCCCTTCACAATAACCTTATAAGGGATAAAGCCTTCTTGTCCTTTCTGTAATTCCAACTTAATGCTAACTTTATTTCTAACACCGCCAGCACATGAAGATAAAAGTTCCCCTTCTTCCTCTGAATCAATGTTAATTAAAATCTTTCCAGAAAGATTTTCTCCCTTAACACTGGAGGCTCCTCCCATTCCTGTTTCTTCTTCAGTTGTAACTAAAACCTCTATAGCAGGATGCTTTATATCACTACTTGCAAGTATAGCTAAACAATAAGCTACTGCTATACCATTATCTGCTCCCAAAGTAGTTCCTGTTGCTTTTATAAAATCGCCTTCTATTTTTAGCTTAATAGAGTCTTTTTCAAAATTATGCTCTGTTCCATTGTTTTTTTCACAAACCATGTCCATATGTCCTTGTAAGATTACAGTTGGGGCATTTTCATATCCTTTAGTTGAATCCTTTTTAATTATTATATTTAATGCTTCATCTTGTATTACCTCTAAATTATGTTCCTTTGCAAAATCAACTAAATAATCGCTTATAGCCCTTTCATTCCCAGAACCCCTTGGTATTCTGCTTATCTCTTCAAAGTATCTAAATACTAAACTCGGGGATAAATCCTTAAGTATGTTATCCAAATCACTCATCCTCTCACCGTTTAATTACATTTTTCTATTATAATAATTTTAACATACACTTCAAGTTTAATACATAAATTAGAAACTATATTGCAAATAATGTTAGCATCATACCATCTTTATCTCATAAGGATAAATAAATGCCATGATAAAATGTTTTTATCATGGCATTTATTTTATATTAACTTTGTGTTTTCCATCAGTGATTTAATTTTAGCAGTTTGTTCTTCATTTGCTTGAATAAATGGAACTGTGCAGTAATCCTGCATTTCTACTCCCCTCAATATCATCGCTTTCTTCACAATAGGAATAAATGGCGTTCCAATATCATAAATTGCCATCATTTCATTTATGATCTTTTGAATTTCTGCAACCTTTTCAAAATCCTTTGCATTAATAGCCTTTACCCATGCAGCGCATATTTCAGGTGCAAGATTAGAAAGTCCTCCAATGCATCCCGCTCCGCCGCAGAGTATGTTATGTGCGAAGTTTTCATCAAATCCTGAGTAAACTTCAAAGTCAGGGAACTCTTTATGCATTACATCAATAAGTTGTCTTGTATGACCCATTACTGTAACAGTATCCTTATAGCCTACAATATTTTTATGCTTTCTTACCAAGCTTAAAGTAATTTCCGGTGTCAAATCATATCCAGTTCTATCTGGGAAGTTATATAGATAAATATTTGCTTTGGTTCTCTCTGCCACTATGTCATAAAAAAGTTCAATGCTTTCTCTTGAAAGACTAAAGTAATACGGACTTATAATCATAACAGCATGTGCACCTACTTCATGAGCATAATTTGAAAGCTCTATAGTTTCATCTGTAGACATACAGCTTGTGCCAATATAAACACGAGTTCTCTCATTAATATATTCTACTGCTAGTTTAATGAGCTCTTTTTTCTGTTCCATGGTCATTGTAAAGAACTCACCTGTACTACCCATTACTACAATACCATCTACTCCACCATTAATTAAATGATCATAAACATTTTTATTTGCCTGATGATCAATATTTCCATCTTTATCAAATGCGGTAACTACTGGGGTCAAAAACTTTGCTTTCATAATATATACGCTCCTTTTGTTATTTCTTAAAATACTTGTCATTCTACTATATTTCTCAATACACCAATGTTTTCAACTTCACATTCTACTACATCTCCAGCTTTCATAAATCGTGGAGGTTTAAATCCCATCCCAACACCGGAAGGGGTTCCTGTGGCAATTATGTCACCAGGTTCTAACGTAATTCCATTAGAAATCTCAGCTATTATAGATGGAATGTCCGCTAGAAAATGTTTAGTATTTGAGCTCTGTCTTAGTTCTCCATTCACTCTGCTGCAAACATTTATTTCTACTGGAAATGGAATTTCACTTTTATGAACTATAGCAGGTCCTAATGATGTAAAGGTATCTAAACTTTTTCCCCTATACCATTGCAGATGCTGCTGCTGTAAATTTCGTGCAGAAATATCATTCATGATTGTATATCCAAAAACATAATCCTCAGCCTTTTCCTTAGGAATGTTTGTACCTTTAGTTCCGATAATAACTGCAAGTTCAACTTCATAATCTAATTGTTCATCGATATTTATATGACTTATTATTGTATCTTCTGGCCCAATGGTTTCTGTTGCTCGTTTTGAAAAGTAAACAGTCCTTTTAGGTTCACTAAAACTTTCTTTATCAAAACTTTCTTTTGTTTCATTCAAATGATTTTGATAATTTACACCTACACAAATAATGTCATGAATTGGTCTTTTAATTGGTGAACAGAGCTTAATTTCATGTATTGGATACGTTGTGAAGCCTGTTGTATCATTTTTAAGTAAACTATTCTGAATTATTTCAATATCAGAACTGGATATATTGTTTATTAAGTCATTCATATCAGTAAATTTTTTACTTAGCTTAATGCTTGATAATTCTATTACTAAAGTGCCATCTTTAGAAAGTAAACCTAGCTCTTCTTTATCTGATTTCCTAAAACATATGAATTTCATTATGCATCACCTCACATAAATTACAATATCTATTCCTCTTCTATTTACGCTATCCTCTTAAATAATTCAATTAATTTTTCCTTACTAAAGAATACTGGATTTGCACCTGCACAAGCATCCTTCATGGCATTTTCAGCTAGCAGCTCAAAATCAGGATTGTCTACTCCAACTTCTTTTAATGACTTTGGAATTCCAACCTCTTCTGAAAGTGCTTTCATTTTGCTAATTACAAAATTAACACACTCTTCATCTGATTTACCCGTAACATCCATTCCAATTACTTCAGCTATAGCACGGAACTTATCTGGAGCTCCCTTTGCATTTTCTTCTTCAACTATAGGTAATAACATAGCATTACATACACCATGCGGTAAATCATATAGTCCGCCCAACTGATGTGCCATGGCGTGTACATTTCCAAGTCCAGCATTACTAAATGCAATACCATTTAAGAAACAAGCATAGCACATCTGCTCTCTGGCTTCGATGCCACTGCCGTCTTTAACAGCCCTTGGGAGAAACTCAAATATTTGTTTTATAGAATATAGTGCAGTTGAATCTGTTACATCATATGCACCGTTAGCTACTACCGCCTCCACAGCATGGGTCAATGCATCCATACCAGTTGCAGCAGTTAACGGCCCTGGTTTACTTATCATAAGCTCTGGATCATTAACTGTAATTGCTGCTAATGAATTGGTATCAACCATAATCATTTTTACGTGGCGTTCTTCGTCAGTTATAACATAATTAATCGTAACTTCTGCGGAAGTTCCAGCAGTTGTTGTTATAGCCACAATTGGAAGACACTTTTTAGTAGTTTTATTTATACCTTCATAATCTTTTGTAGAACCACCATTGGTAGCAAGAATAGAGATAGCCTTACCACAGTCCTGCGGTGATCCTCCTCCAATGGTAATAACAAAATCACAATTTTCTTTCTCAAGAATTTTTAAGCCATTGTCAACATTAGTTACCGTCGGATTTGGCTTAACGTCATCATATACAACATATTCTATACCTATTTCAGTTAGTAGATTTGTTACCTTTTTTACTGTTCCATTGGAAGTTAAAAACTTATCACTAACCACAAAAGCTTTTTTAGCTCCAAGTGATTTAATTGGTTCTTTTGCTTCAGCAAGACAACCTCTTCCAAGTAAATTTACTGGTGGAATATAATAAATACTCATACAAATATTTCTCCTTTAATTAATATAACATCTGGATTTTATGCAATGAGGCCTGCATTATTGCAAGCCTAATTGTAATTTTCCTATATATCTACTATACGTAGTTACAAACTCTAGCAATAGCTATTTCCATATAACCAAGAGATTCTGCTTTTGAAAGTTTACCGCTTGCTGTTTCAACAACTTTACCTAATAACTCATCGGCTAACTCGTCCATAGTTTTAGTTCCATAAATTACTGGACTAGCATCGAAATCCATGTTATCTTCCATATTTTTATAAGTAATCTTATTACCTGTAATCTTTATAACAGGTGCTATTGGATTACCTGTTGGAGTACCACGTCCAGTGGTAAATACAACTATTTGAGCTCCTCCTGCAATCATACCTGCAACTGAGGATGGGTCATTACCTGGAGTGTCCATGATAACAAGACCTTTTTCTGTTACTGGCTTAGCATAGTCAAATACAGCATTAATTACACTATGCCCACCTTTGTGAATACATCCAAGAGATTTTTCTTCAAGAGTTGTTAATCCACCTGCCTTATTACCTGGTGATGGGTTACCTTCTCTTACTTCTTCTCCAACTAATTGAAGGGCTTTTTCATATCTATGAACTATGTCGTAAATTCTATCACGAACTTCTTCATTCTTTGCACGTCTAGCAAGGATGTGTTCTGCTCCTATAAACTCAGTTGTTTCACTAAGAATTGATGTTGATCCATGTTCTACTAATCTATCACTAAGTGCGCCTACAAGTGGGTTTGAAGCAAGTCCTGATGTTGGGTCTGAGCCACCACATTCTGTACCAACAATTAGTTCGGAAATCGGGAATTCTTCTCTTCTAAGCATACTAGCTTCTTCTGCCATTTCTTTAGCATAGCGGACAGCCTTTTCGATTGTCTTAAGCGTTCCACCTGCTTCTTGAATTATAACGGTTTTAAGAGGTTTGTTAGTTCTTTCCTCAATTGCTTTAGTTACTAAATCCATTTGACAGTTTTCACATCCAAGGGAAATAACAACTGTACCATAAATATTAGGGTTAGCTGCAAATCCAGCCATTACATCCATTGTAAACTGCTGATCTGAAGCAACCTGTGAACATCCATTTTGATTATTAAATGTAACAGCACCTTCTACCTGTGATGCAACTATTCTTGTTGTATCCGAAGCACATACACTTGCTGGTAAAATTAAAATGTGGTTTCTAATTCCTACTTTTCCATCTGGTCTTTTATATCCATAAAAATTCATAGCTAATCTCCCCCTTATAATTCTTCTCTAACACTTTGTACATTATGTTCATGAACATGCATACCAGCCTTAATATCTGTTGCCGCTACACCTATATGTTCACCATACTTGCTTATTGGATTACCTTTAGCAATGTCTTTAACCGCTATTTTATGATAAATTATGATATTATCTAATGCAATCAACGTTTTAACCATATCATCCTTTGATTTATAGTTAATTTCCGAACCCTTCTCAATAGGTTCAATTGCTACTATGACATCATCCTTCTCATCAATCATTAACGCGTTTACCATGCTTATCTCTCCTTTTTATATTAGATATTTTATCTATAGTAAAATTAGATTAAATCCCTACTAATGTCCCATCTTCTTTTGTTATTGGAATTTGTGGACATCCAAATTTTTTAGCCCACCAGTCAGTTACTAAAGGAACTAATATTGCTGTAACAACAGTAGATGCTGCTACTTGAGAAGTTGCTACAGCTACATAAGGTGCCCAGCTTGGATCTATTAATGCAACAGCTGCAGGCACAGCAATGGCATTTCCAGCAGTTGTAGCAACTGCCCATCCTGCATATCCTGGACGTCTTCCTATTATTCTGTCGCAGAATACAATAAATGCGCCTCCCACTAATACTGTAATTAAGCCTAGTACTATTCCTTGTGGGCCACCTTTAATAACATTAGTTAAATTAATTCCAGCTCCTAAGGTTAATCCAACAAACGGTATCAAAATATCTCCTGCTGGTGCTAAGAAATCTCTTAAACTTTTGTCTAAGTTTCCAAGAATCATACCTACAATAATAGGAATAACTGTAGCAATTAAAGCCTTTCCTGGAATATTAGCCAGTCCAGATGCTCCTAAAGCTATTAAAGTAAAGAACGGCCCATCATTTAATGCTAAAAGAGCCATAGCAGCACAATCTGTAGTATCACCGTAACTTTTCATTAATGCTAAGTAAACACTTCCGTTACTATTTGTTACTGCGCTGATTACTGATAATGCTGATAATCCTAGAACTCCAGCAAATCCAAATATTTTCCCCACTGCAATTCCTATAGCTGCCCCGATAATAAATTTTGATATTAATAATATTCCTCCACGCTTAAGAACTTTAGGCATGTCCTTAATTTGTAATGTAGTTCCTAAGCAAAATAGTTGAATTCCCATCGCAGTTGCTGCACCTGCATTGGAAAACACAGCTGTTGTAAAGGATCCTATCTTAAGTGCTTCTGGAAAAAATGTGTTTAGGAATGATCCAATCAGTAATGGAACAATCATCATACCTGCTGGTACCTTTTTTAGAAACTTCATAATCATAATAATATCTTCCTCCTAAAAGTTTTAATATTAAAATTCCCAAATTAAAATTTAACTATATAAATCGTTTTCTAATTGTTTTTTCCCCACCTTTCAATTTAATTACGTTTTTCACGTTCGTTATTACGAACCGTATTTGTATTTACGAACTTGTTGAGATTATAATATCATCTATGGAATAGTATGTCAATATTAATTGTTATCATTTTCTGAAAAATTTTATTTATCTTTGTTTTCAGCAAAATCATATTGCCTGTCTTGAAAATAAATTCCTTTTTTGTTATTATAGTGTTGGCTTTATTTGTAGAGGAGGTATTATACTTTGATTGATTCAGAACACAGACCCACTTCACGTGTTTTAGATATATTAGAGCTGCTTGCATTTTCTTCTGAAGGCTATACTTTAACAGAAATCGCTAGTGCTATTAACGCTCCAAAAAGCAGTATTTTCCCAGTTATTAGAACGTTATATGAAAGAAAATTTATTGAGATTAATAAGCATACATCTAAATATATAATTGGTATAAGTTCATTTGCTGTTGGTTCTTCTTATTCACAGAATCTAGATGTTTTGAATTTTATCACTGAAGAAATGCAGCTTATTGTCGATAAAAGCTCAGAAACTTGCCAGCTAGGGGTACTAAATAAGGATAAAGTTCTTTATATTGCTAAAGTAGATTCCCCTGAGCCTATTAGATTAATTTCATCAGTAGGAAAATCATTGCCGGCTTATTGTACAGCTTTGGGTAAAGCTTTGTTATGTGATTGTTCAAAGCAGCAATTAAAAGATCTTTATCCTAATGGCTTAGAATCTTATACACCTAATACAATAACTGATTTTGATATATTGTATCAGCAGCTATCTAATACTCGTCAAACTAATATTGCTGTGGAGTATGAGGAAATTACCGACCACATTAGATGTATAGCTGTTCCAATTCGTAAAGATAATCAAGTTGGTTTTGCTATTAGTGTAAGTATTCCTTCATTCCGAGCAACACCTGAAAAAATAGAATTAATAAAAAAACTTTTAATACAATCTAAGGCAAAAATTGAAGCCTTGTTAAACAGACTTGATATTGATATAAGTTCCTTATCCTTTTTTCCAAGTAATTTATAAAAAGATATCAAGCTACATAAAAATCCCCATGCTTACAGCATGGGGATTTCAGATTTTAATACCTGATTTTATCCTACTTCTTCTACCTTTACATTATACTCTTTCCCATTTACCTTTAATAAAATTTCACTGATTCTAATGATACTTTCACTAATACAATTCCTTTTAATTGTATTAATATCTTCTTCCATTTCTTCGAGAAGCCTTTGAGCCTCGTAAATAGTTACTTTTTTAAATGTAATACAATCTCCAGGCTTAGCCTGCGCTATTTTAGGAAGATCTATAGAAATAACATTGGCAATTTTTGTATACCCCCCAGCAGTTTGTCTATCTGCCATCATAATAATTGGTTGTCCATGATTTGGGATTTGAATAGCACCAAAATTAATTCCATCAGATATAATATCTCCACCACTAATATGTTCAATTGCCTCTCCTTCTAATCTATATCCCATACGATCACATTCATTAGTAACTTTATATTCGGCAGATAAAAACTTTTGTATTCCCTTTTCAGTAAAATAATCATCTTGAGGTCCTAAAACAACTCTTACTTCTATATTATTTGAATACGTAGGAATATATTTATTAGGTAGCTTTCTGTGCTTAGTAGAAGTTAAGTTATCTTGTAAATTACCTATTTTTATAATATCTCCTGATTTTAAATTCCCTCCATTAAGTCCACCTATTTTAGCTTTAACATAAGTAGACCTACTTCCCATAACCTTTTCAACTTGAATCCCACCTGCAAATGCTATATAGCTTCTACATCCATTTTTAATCTGACCAAATCCTAATATGTCTCCTTTTTTTATACGTATACTTTCCCACATAGGTACAGGTTCGCTATTTAAAACTGGACTTAAATCCCCTCCTGTAATAGCAATTAAGGAGTCATTCATAATCTCTATTTCGGGACCTAATATAGTCACTTCTAAGAGAGCTTCATTTTCATTGTTCCCTACCAAAATATTACCTACTCTATGGGAAAAACTATCCATAACTCCTGAAACAGGAACACCAAATTGCTGATATCCATATCTTCCATTGTCTTGTATCAATGTCAAAAGTCCAGGATTTTTGATTTTTATTTCTCCCATTATACCCTCTCCTCCCTTTTCTTAATATAAGTACTATATTCATAACATCCATCATTTGCATCTTTCTCTATAGTTTTATACTGTTCTTCAGAGATAGGTATAAATTTAATATAGTTTCCTGCTTTTAAAAGTATGGGCACTTCCCTATTTGGTTCATAAAGCTTTAAAGGGGTTTTGCCGATTAATTGCCATCCACCAGGACTATCAATAGGATATATTCCTGTTTGATTTGCTGCAATTCCTACAGATCCTTTGCTAATTTTTGTTCTTGGTACTTTTAATCTTGGTGTAGCAATTTTTTCATCCATTCCTCCAAGATATGGGAACCCAGGGGTAAATCCTAACATATATATGAGATATTCCTTGGAACTGTGTATTTTTATTACCTCTTCTACAGTTATTCCATTATACTGAGCAACATTTCCAATATCTGCTCCATATTCTCCTCCATATAATGTGGGTATTTCAATAACTTCAGGCTCTGGTAATGAAATATCTTTAAGCTTACTTTCTAACAATTTTAATTCACTTACTAAATTATCATATTTTATATTTAAAGGATTATAGTGAATTATTAAAGAGCGATAAGTTGGCACAATTTCTATTACACCTTCTATTTTATTTAATTCCAAGGCTACCATCATTGATCTTACCTTATTACTTATATCTTCAGAAATCTCATTTCCATATTCAACAGTTAACGCCCTATCTCCAGCTGTTAAATATCTTGTCTCCTTATACATGGTATTTCCTCCTGATTAATTTTTCTAAAATATGCTTGATAATGACCTCATTCCTGCGTATGCAGCAATTACAACAACTAATATACCAAGTATTAACATCCATTTAGGATGATTGTACTCTCCTACAATATCCTTTCTTTTAGAGGCTACTAATATTACTCCTAGGGTTATTGGTAAGATTAATCCATTAAGGGATCCTGCTAAAATAAGCAGCTTTACTGGTTGTCCTATCATAGCCATGACAATTGTTGAGAAAATAATAAATCCTATAGTAGTCTGCTTTTCATATTTTTGTATAAATGGATTGAGTGTTTTTAAAAATGATACAGATGTATAGGCGGCCCCCACTACTGAAGTAATACTTGCAGCTAATAATACAACACCGAAAAACTTATATCCAATCATTCCCGCACCACTCTTAAAAGCAGAGGCCGCTGGATTAGACGGATCTAAAGCAATTCCTTTGCTTACAACTCCTAATACCGCTAAAAATACTAGTATTCTCATAATGGATGCAATTGTAATACCAAGTACTGCAGATTGCGTAACTTCTTTAACCTTATTTATTCCTGTAATTCCTGCATCAATCAATCTATGTCCACCTGAAAAAGTAATATAGCCTCCTACTGTTCCGCCAAGTAACGTAATTATTGGAAATAATAACAACTCAGGGTTTTCTGGAGTAACGCTTCTAATCAAAGCTTCTCCAGCAGGCGGCTGCGTCTTAATTGCAACATACGTCACAATTATAATCATTAATACTCCTAAAACCTGTGTAAGCTTATCTACCACTGAACCTGCTTCCTTAGATAAAAAAATAACACTTGCTACAATTCCACAAATGATAGTAGCATATTGTACGTTAAGACCAAAAATAACATTTAATCCCAAAGCTGCACCACCAACATTTCCAATATTAAATGCCAGCCCTCCCATTGCTACGAGTATTGCAATAAAATATCCAAGCCCAGGTACAACTTTATTTGCAATGTCTTGTCCCCTCATCCCAGATACACCAATAATTCTCCATACATTTATCTGAGCGCCTATATTAAATATAATTGAAACTAATACTACAAAAGCAAAACTCGCAGCAAATCTCTCGGTAAATTGGGCTGTTTGAGTCAAAAATCCTGGTCCTATAGCTGAAGTTGCCATGATAAACGCCGCACCTATAAGGGCACTTCCATTTCCACGCCTCGGTTTTAAATTCTTTGAGGTTTTCTCCATTTCCGTGTTCATGACCCTTCCCTCCTATTTAATAAAATTTGAGATTGAAGCTATTTCAATTTCTTCCTCTTGAAGTCTCCTTCTAATTTCCTTAACAAACTTCACAGCATCTGGATTATCTCCATGTACGCATATAGATTGGGCATTTATGTTAACATCTTCACCAGTTATTGCTGTAACCTTCCCTTCCTTTACCATTTTTATAACTCTAGATATAGCAACATCAGCGTCATGAATAACAGAACCTTTCTTCGATCTTGCCACCAATGTTCCATCAGAATTGTATGCTCTATCAGCAAATACTTCATTAGCTACTTTTAATCCTACCTGTTCACCTGCTCTAGTCAATTCACTATTAGCAAGTCCTAATAAAATAATGTCCTTGTCCACTTCATATATAGCTTCAGCTATGGCTGTTGCCAATGTTAAATCCTTTGCAGCCATATTATACATAGCTCCATGTGGTTTTACATGTTGTATTTTCTCACCTTCAGCCTTTGCAAATGCCATAAGTGCTCCTAATTGATACTTTATATAAGCTTTCATCTCACCAGGACTTACGGAAAGATTTCTTCGTCCAAACCCAATTAAATCTGGGAAACCAGGATGTGCCCCAATCGCCACTCCATTTTCCTTTGCTGTTTTAATAGTGTTTTCCATAACTTCAGCATCACCAGCATGCCATCCACAAGCAACATTTACGGAAGTAACATATTTTATCACTTCTTCATCTAATCCTATCTTATAATTTCCAAAGCTTTCCCCTAGATCACTGTTCAAATCAACCTTAAACATAATAAGTACCTCCCATATAATTATCTTTTCAATTATTAAACCGATGTTTCATTTATACCTATAATACTTATATTAATAAAATATTGGATATATGTATCATTGATAAAATTTTATATATATTTATTAACAAAAAACTAGACGTAATACCCAATAGTTTTTACTAGGTATCACGTCTAATTAATTTATTTATAAACTTTACTAAAATTACACCCTAAAATTTTAGATATTTCTTTAGCAGTCTTTTTTGCTTCATTTATGATCAATGGTAGAGACTTATTATTAAATCTTTGCTCTGGTCCTGCAACACTTAAGGATGCCACAACATTTTGAGAATAATCAAATATAGGCACCCCTACTGAAACAGTTTGTGGTTCTAGCTCCCCGAAGCTAATTGTATAACCCTTTATTCTATTTTCTTCTATGTTTTCCCACAACTTCTTCTTGTCAGTAATAGTATTATCTGTGTATTTAACCAAAGGTTCCTTGTCCAAAATGTCTTGTATCTCTTTATCATCTAAAAAAGACAATATTGCCCTTGCACAAGCTCCAGCACTTAAAGGCACTGTTCTCCCTACTCTTGTGAATAACCTCACAGGATGCGTACATGTTATTTTTTCAATATAAATAGAATAATTATTTTCCCTTATAGATAACTGAATATCTTCATTAAGTAGATCCCTTAACTCTTTCATTAGCGGGAGGGCAACTTCCTTTAGCTCCATTGATTCTGATACAAGCATTCCCAGTTCAAAAAACTTCATACCTAATTTATACTGATTTTGCTGTCCATGAATATCAACCTTTTGTAAAAATCCATTTTTCGCAAAAGTATTAAGTAGCCTATACACTGTTGCTTTTGGTATAGAGGACTCTCTGCTTATTTCACTTAACCCTCTAACAGGGCATTCATTAGTAAAATACTTTAAAAGCTCTAGCGCCTTATCCAGGCTGTTATTTATATTGTTTTGTTCTGTTAACACTTATTTCTTATCCCCCTTTTTGACTAAACTTTCACCTTATGATTTTATTTTCCGCTCATTAAAAATCCCATTATATGATAGTTTACCTTAATATGTAAAAATATTCAATCAGGCTATGTATGAAAACTTATTTCTTTTAACTAATAGTACATATAAATTATTTAAATAAATTTAACTTTAATTTTTTATATAGCATATTCTTAATCCATTGACATATAAATATACTAAACCGATGGTTCATTATTTATATACCAGTAATAATTTATCTTTATTAATTCATAAAAAATATATAAATGTTTGTACTAATAAGGAGGAATTTTATGTCAGTACTTGAAAGCATATTAGTTGCTTTATTTGTTATGTCTATAGTTTTTGCTGTTCTTATTGCACTAAGCCTTTTTTTAAATTTACAATCCAAATGTTTTCATTTTTTTAAGAAAAAAGCGAAATTAGCTACCATTGCCCAAGGCAAAAATACCTTAGAAGTATTAACTGATAAAACCACTTTCGTCGATGTTGATGAAAAGACGGTTGCAATTATTGCAGCTTCAATAAGTCATGCATCTAACATTCCTTTAAAATCAGTTAAAATTAAATCCATAAGACCACTTGATGTATAATCACATTATTATTTTAGAGGGGGAACACTTAAATGAATTATATTATTACTGTTGATAATAAAAAATATGAGGTGGAAATTATAAATTCTACTACAGAAAAAGTCACTAATAACGTTTCTAAAGAGACAATTAAAAAGACAAGTACAATTAGCGAACTATTAAAATCTCCAATGCCTGGCACAATCATAGACATAAAAGTAAGTCTGGGAGATAATGTGAAAAAAGGTAGCACTTTATTTATACTTGAAGCTATGAAAATGGAAAATGAAATTGCAGCCCCTAAAGATGGAATCATTAAAGAAATTCAGGTTGCAAAGGGAAGCTCTGTTAACACAAGTGATATTCTTGCTGTGATTGAATAGAAAAGGGGGGTATATAAATGTCTTTTTCATTTTCAGATACAATTATAAAATTATTTAACGAATCAGGTTTTGCAGCACTAACATGGGAACAATTAATAATGATTCTTATCTCTTTTCTGCTTATATATCTAGCTATTAAAAAAAAGTTCGAGCCCCTTTTACTGCTACCTATATCCTTTGGGGTCCTTCTAGCTAATTTACCATCTACAGGAATAATGTCTGGCCCGCTTGCAAGCCCTTCTGAACCAGGGGGATTACTTTATTATTTATATCAAGGTGTCAAATTAGGAATTTATCCTTCTCTAATATTTCTAGGAATCGGTGCAATGACTGACTTTGGGCCTCTTATTGCTAGGCCTTCAAGTTTATTTCTAGGTGCAGCATCCCAATTAGGTGTTGTTACTGCTTTTATTATTGCAATTGCACTAGGCTTCTCACCTAAAGCTGCAGCTTCAATAGGTATCATTGGTGGCGCGGATGGGCCTACAGCAATATTTTTAACAACGAGGCTTGCTCCAGAATTGCTGCCAGCAATTGCAATTGCAGCTTATTCTTATATGGCGCTAATTCCCCTTATACAACCTCCTTTAATGCAGTTACTCACAACAAAAAAAGAGCGAGAAATTAAAATGGACCAGCTTAGAGAGGTATCTAAAGTTGAAAAAATAGTGTTTCCTATAGCAGTTACAGTACTTACAGTGCTATTGCTTCCTTCTGTAGCACCTCTTATAGGAATGTTAATGATGGGAAATCTATTTAAGGAGTCCGGAGTTGTTGAAAGGCTCTCTAATACAGCACAAAATGCATTAATTAATATCGTTACCATTTTTCTTGGTACTACTGTAGGGGCTACTGCCAGAGCCGATAGATTCTTAAGCCCTGAGACTTTAAAAATTATATTCCTTGGACTTGCTGCATTTGCATTTAGTACAATAGGCGGATTACTTTTAGGGAAACTTATGTGCTTTTTATCCGGGGGAAAAATCAATCCTCTTATAGGATCTGCTGGAGTTTCCGCTGTTCCAATGGCTGCAAGAGTTTCTCAAGTTGAAGGACAAAAGGCTAATCCATCAAACTATCTTCTTATGCATGCAATGGGTCCCAATGTAGCAGGCGTTATAGGTTCAGCAGTTGCTGCTGGAGTCCTTTTGGCTCTTTTCGGATAATAATTTAAAACTTAAACAGTGATTTTGCTATGTAAAAGCTATAGGTTTACATAGCTCTTTTTGTAAACTCTATCTCCTGTTGTTATATATTTATTTATAAATACAAAAAGTTGAGTGTGATTAAAATATATTAATCCATACTCAACTATATATTTAAGCAATTGCATCTATGTCCACATCCCCAACAATAATTGAATTATTAGCACTTTGCTTTGCCTTTGTTGATGCTAAGCTTGCAACGTTTACTAATTTTTTTATTATTTCAAATGTATTTTCTATTTTATTATTATGTATCCTACAACCTGTAATTCCTATTGATGCAGAAACTGCTATATTATTAGTAAACTCATAGGAACTTATAGCCTTTATAACTTTTTCTGCAAGTACCTTACTGTCATCTATAGGATGTGGAGTTAATATTGCAAATTCGTCTCCCGCATACCTGCAAAGATAACATTCGGAACTAATACTTTCCTTTAATACCTCTGCGACATCTTTAAGTATAGCATCTCCATTTATATGACCATACTTCTTATCAATATAACCGAAATTATTTAAATCCATAAATATAATCGTTGTATTCTGTTGACTTTTTATTAATTTATATGCGTTATAAAATAAATAATCATTTTTATACAGTCCTGTAAGTAAATCAATATGTTTTCCTAACTCTATATTTAAAGTTGTTCTTGTTATGTATCCTATGATTTTATTATTATCTCTTATAAGTGCAATATCAATATCTCTATTTAAATCAAATGTTTCTCTAATATCCCATATGTATGTACAACAATCAATACAAATATATTTGTAAGACATAACATCAGCGATTATTCTGTTTGGATGCGCTCCAATTAATTCCTTTTTTGTGACTACACCAGCTAATCTTTCCTCATCATAAACAACAAAGCACTCTGTATCCCTTTCATAGAAAACATCTTGAACCCGCCTTACTCCGCTCAGAAAATCAACTTCCATAAAATTCTTATCCATTATATTTAATACCTTCTGCATCATAAGTCAATAGACTTGCTAACATTAAGAGTTATATTCACTTGAGCTCTTATAATCATTGATTCGTTAGCAATTTTTTCTCCCTCCTCCATAATTATGGGTATAAGTTTATCCTCCGATAACATATTTAATAAAGATCTTCTTACAACAATGGCTTCAACATACTCATGTTCTATCCTAATTATTTCATATTGTTCTGGTGAAAGTATGTCTACCATTCTTCTTGTTGCCTCCGCTCCAATTGGAGCTCGTTTGCCCACTATTAATGCATCCTGCATTGGAGGCATTTCAAATTCTGAAAAGCGCATATTTATTTCTGCTTTTCTACTTCCTTCTATTTTATTTCCCATAGACCTAGCCACCTTCCCTAATACATATAATATATTATCATATTTTGTCTAATTTTTCTATTATATGTATATGTTTTTAATAAATTTTGGATATTTTGTTGTAATATTTACTTTTAAAGTAATATAAAGTCTTTTTTATAGGACTATTGATAATCCTTTTATCTCTCTGTGATATTCCTATATATGTAATTAATGTATTTATATTTATTAAAATCAATTTTTACCCTTATTTTTTAAATAAAGCTATTGGCCTTCAACGTAATTATCCTTTTATTAAAAGCTTTAATGATTATTTTTATTTACTGCTTCATATAAATATATTTGTTTTTTCACCAATACTTTCCATGCAAATACAAATAAAGTATAATTATATGTAAATGAAATCGAAAGGGGAAGTTCTATGTTTGAAGATAAAAGGCATTTTATAAAACAAAATTATATAAAAAAACAAATCCAAGATCTTATTCCTGGCGATATTTTATTACATCCTATTTACAGGTCAGATGGATTAATGCTTATTAATGAAAATAAAAACTTAAACGTTTCTTTAATTAATATAATGAAAAAGCACATATTGCCTGATACCTATGTTTTAGTAGCCCCATCTGTAAAGGATTTTGAAGAATTTCTACAGAATAACAACTACATTAATACTGGATTTAAAAAAGATTTAAATGAAATTATGAAAAAATACAAAAATATTCCTATCTATGAAATTGAAAATTATATTAATTCTAATACTATTAATCCTATTACAAGCATGCTATCAACTTCACCTTATTGGGCCTCTTTAGAAAGCACTTTAGAATCAGAGAATTTAAGAAACCGGGCAATAGACATCAAATCAAACTTATTAACTTTATTTTCAAATAATAACACGTTTATTAATCTTTTCAATAAAATCAAAGACTATGATGATATACTATTAATTCACAGTATAAATACAACCTGTATCTCACTTTTGATTGGACTAACTGTGGAATTGACTAATGATGATTTAATTGAGTTAGCCATTGCAGGATTGTTTTTAAATATAGGCTTTACAGAACTACCTAATAAGGAATATAAGGCTTTTTTAAAAACTCAAGAATACAATCACCCAGCAATGAAAAAGCATCTTGAAGTTTTCTCTAATATGACTTCAAACTCTCCACTTTTACGTAAAAAGTCAATTATTAATGGAATTTTAGATCATCATGAATCTTATAACGGTAAGGGATACCCAAACGGCAAAAGGGGAGAAGAAATAAGTTTGTTTGGCAGAATTCTTCATATAGCTCATGAATACGATGATTTAGTAGGTGGGTATAACTATACAACTGGACTTCTTCCTTCAGAAGCAATTAGATTTGTCTGTGAAAATAAAGACGAGGTACTAGATAATAATATTTTAGGTATATTTCTGCATAGAACTACGTATTTCAAACTAAATAAAACAATACATTTGCCTAATGGTATTGCTGGTAAAATAATTGGCTTTGATAACTATGTTAAATATCCATATCTTCCAATCATCCAGTTAGAAAATGGTAATATAATCAACTTAACTGATAACACCTTTTATAGTATTGACTCTAAATCTAAAATTTAAAAAGTATAATATAATAAGATGGAACTCTATTGTAATTCATAGAATTCCATCTTCAACCTTAATTTATTTAATTATTTTTCCCACTCCTGTGATCTTCCAACTGCTTTATGCCATCCAGCAATAAACTTTTCTCTCTTTTCTTGTTCCATGTTAGGCGTAAAAGTCTTTGAGGTCTTACAGCTTGAACATATATCATCTAAGTCCTTCCAATATTCCACTGCAAGTCCTGCGAGATATGCTGCCCCAAGTGCTGTAGTTTCTATTACCTCTGGTCTTTGAACCGGTGTATCTAATATATCAGCTTGGAACTGCATTAAGAAATTATTAGCACATGCTCCTCCATCAACCTTTAATGTCTGTAATTTTACTCCTGAATCTTCTTCCATAGCTTTTAATACATCATGTGTTTGATATGCTAAAGATTCTAATGCTGCTCTTATAAAGTGTTCCTTCTTAGCCCCTCTTGTAAGACCTACTACAGTTCCTCTTGCATATGCATCCCAATATGGAGCTCCAAGCCCAACAAAGGCTGGTACTATATATACTCCATTGGAATCTTCAACCGCTTCTGCATATTTTTCAGACTCTGCTGCACTTTTAATCATTCTAAGTTCATCACGAATCCACTGAATAACTGCTCCACCTACAAATATACTTCCTTCAAGCGCATATTCTGGAGTTCCATTATAGCAAGCAGCCATAGTTGTAAGTAATCCATTTTTAGATTCTACAGGCTTCTTTCCAGTATTCATAAGCAAGAAACATCCTGTTCCATATGTGTTCTTAGCCATACCTTCTGAACAACAAACCTGTCCGAATAATGCTGCTTGTTGGTCTCCAGCAACTCCACCTATTGTAATTGGTGATCCAAATATAAGTTCATCAGTTTCTCCATAGATAGCACTAGAAGGTTTTACTTCTGGAAGCATTGATTTTGGTATATTAAGTTCTTCTAAAAGTTCATCATCCCATTTTAATTCATGTATATTGTAAAGCATTGTTCTTGAGGCATTTGTATAATCAGTTGCATGAACCTTTCCCTTTGTTAAATTCCAAATTAGCCATGTATCTATATTACCGAAAAGTAATTCTCCATTTTCTGCTTTTTCTCTAGCTCCTGGAACATTATCTAGTATCCATTTAACCTTTGTTCCTGAGAAATATGCATCTAAAATAAGGCCTGTCTTATCCTTTACTACCTTATCAAAACCTTTTCCTCTTAACTCGTCACAATATTCTGCAGTTCTTCTACATTGCCATACAATAGCATTATATACAGGGATCCCTGTTCTCTTATTCCACACTACTACCGTTTCTCTTTGATTCGTAATACCTATGGATGCAATATCAGTTGCATCTAAACTTGCCTTTGCTAATGCTTCTCCTGCAACACCAGCCTGTGTTCCCCAAATTTCCATTGCATTATGCTCAACCCAACCTGCTTTGGGATATATTTGAGTAAATTCTTTTTGTGATACGGCAACTATTTCCCCTTGCTTATTGAATATTATACATCTTGAACTTGTTGTACCTTGATCTAGCGCCATTATATACTTTTCTTTTTCCATCTTATTTTCCTCCCCTTCATTCCCAAATACTTATTTAAAGGTTTTCATACTGTCCAATATTGGTTAATAATATTTACATTAAAAGACTATCACAAATAATATAGCCCCAGCTAATGCTCCTATAATTGGTCCTATAACTGGTATCCATGAATATTCCCAATCAGAATCTCCCTTGCCTGCTATCGGAAGTATTGCATGTGCTATACGAGGTCCTAAATCTCTAGCTGGATTTATAGCATATCCTGTAGGTGCTCCTAAAGAAAGACCTATAACTAATATTAGTAATCCTACCGCTAAAGTTCCAAGTCCATCTGCCATCTTAACTTGACCAAGTCCTAAAATTCCAAATACTAATACAAAAGTACCTATTATTTCAGTTATAAGATTTCCTGTAGTATTTCTTATTGCTGGTGCTGTACAGAATACTCCCAGCTTTGCTGACTTATCTTCTGTTTCTGCCCAATGTGGTAAATAAGCAAGCCATACCAAAGTAGCTCCTGCAATAGCTCCTAAAAATTGAGCTATTATATATCCTGGAACTTGTGCCCAAGAAAATTTCCCAATAGCAGCTAAAGCTATTGTAAGAGCTGGATTAAAATGAGCGCCACTTACAACTCCAAATATAAATGCTGGAATTGCAACTGCACATGCCCAAGCAGCGGTTACAACCATCCATCCGGCATTTTGAGCTTTGCTTTTATTCAAAGCTACACCTGCCACTACTCCATCACCTAGTAGAATTAACATCATTGTCCCTAAAAACTCGCCCATAAGACTAGACATACATACTCCCCCTTAGTCCTTGTTATTTTTTATATTAAATTTATATCTATTTGATATAAATTTAATCGCTGCATATGGTTGAAACCATTTTCATAAAGTAGATTTAATAAGGAGCGTAAAAAAGCCATTACTAAGAAAAGGATAATATCCTTTTCCTAATAATGGCTCTCATATCTCCGCCCAAATATTTTATTTTTAAAAATATTTTCTGAAAAATCTCTATATTTATATTATATACTACCTAGTTCATTTTTGCAATACTTTTGGTAGCAATTACATTAACTCCTGTTCCAGCAACATTTGTTAGTATAATATCTCCAATATTTACGGGAGCTTCTACAACTACACCTCTAAGTTCTTCTATGCATTGCATAATTTTATTTTTTGGAATATCTGATTTTGTTTTCACAGAAACTGCGTCAATTTCTCCATTTCCTACTTTAACAGATGAAGTAACTATTCTTGTAGGATTAGTACATTCTCTTTCTGCATAATTTTTTCCTATTAGACATGTATTTCCCTTTACATCTACTACCATTCCATCTTCTAGTGTTACTTCTAGCATACAGCCTACTGGACAACCAATGCAGGTTAATTCTCTCTTTTCACTCATAACTATTACTCTCCTTCCACCTTAACAGTAATATTCTTACAATCTGGATGTTTTTCAAATAATGCTTTTGTAAGTTTTACTGTTTCCATTTCCCCTGGAGTAAGTATTCTTTTCTTTATATGCATTTCTCTTACTTCATCAAAGTAAATAGAAATATAATTATCTTTATAAACATCTCCAACTCTAAATCTTAAATCTATTAACTTATTTATATTTTCCGGGTTAATAAACTTAGGAACTGTATATCTAGCTCCATTTGTTGCAATTACCTCTATTCCAGTCTTATTAAAAGTTTGTCCGTTTATATATCTTGCAGCATTTTTTCCTGCACTTACACTTTCCTCTGTAACATAATCAACTAAGTCATGAACATGAAGTACATTTCCGCAAGCAAAAACTCCTTCAATGTTAGTTTGAAGACTTTCGTTAACTATCGGACCTCCTGTAACTTGTGACAACTCCACATCAGCCTTTGCAGACAATTCATTTTCTGGAACAAGACCTACTGATAAAAGTAGAGTATCACAAGGAATATACTCCTCTGTTCCTTTTATAGGTTTACGATTCTCATCCACCTTTGCTATAGTAACCCCTTCAAGTCTATCTTTTCCTTTTATATCAGTAACAGTGTGAGCAAGCTTTAATGGAATACCAAAATCATCTAAACATTGAACAATATTTCTCTTAAGTCCTCCTGAATATGGCATAAGTTCAACAACAGCCTTAACCTTAGCACCTTCTAGAGTCATTCTTCTTGCCATTATAAGTCCTATATCTCCAGAACCAAGAATAACTACTTCCTTACCTGGCATGTATCCATCAATATTTACGAACTTTTGAGCAGCTCCTGCAGAATATATACCTGCACATCTGCTTCCTGGTATGTTTATAGCCCCTCTTGGTCTTTCACGACATCCCATAGCTAGAATTATAGATTTTGCTTTAATTTCTAAAATACCATCTTCTTCATTAACTGCTGTTATAATTTTATCTTTATTTATATCTATAACCATAGTATTTAACTTATATGGTACATTCATTTCTTTTACTTTATCTACAAATCTTTCAGCATACTCTGGTCCTGTAAGCTCTTCTTTAAAAGTATGAAGCCCGAATCCATTATGAATACATTGATTTAGTATTCCTCCGAGGCAATTATCTCTCTCTAATATTAATATATCTTCTATTCCTTCTTCCCTTGCTCCTATTGCAGCAGCAAGACCTGCAGGACCTCCACCTATTATTACTATATCATGCTGTCTCATTTTCCACTCCCCCAAACTATATTTCCTTATTTCTTCCTATTAGCAGCCTAGAGTTTCCACCAAACTTAGTGATCTCAATTTCAGGTACATTTAATTCCCTTGATAGGATTGAAACTATCTTTGTTGAGCAGAAACCTGATTGGCATCTTCCCATACCCGCTCTTGTTCTTCTTTTAACTCCGTCTAAGTCTCTTGCCCCAAGTGGTCTTCTTATAGCACTTAGTATTTCACCTTCTGTTACTGTTTCACATCTGCATACCATTTTGCCGTAAGATGAATCTTTATTTATTAGATTCCTTCTTTCTTCATTATCCATTTCCCTAAACTTAGGAATTCCTTGTCTTATAGGATTAAATTTTTCATTTCTAGCTGGAGACAATTTTTCGACCACTATGCCTTCAACCATTTTTGCTATGGCAGGTGCACTTGAAAGTCCTGGTGATTCTATCCCAGCTACATTTATAAATCCTTCTACATCTTCAGCTTCTCCTATTATAAAATCATCCGCTGTGCTGTGAGCTCTAAGTCCTGAAAAGGAAGTGATGACTTGTCTCATTGGTATCTCCTTTAGTGTCATCTTAGCTTTATTTAATATACCATCTAAGCCATCTTGAGTTGTGCCCATATCAGTTCTATCTTGTACATCTACTGCATTGGGTCCTATAAGTAAGTTTCCATCCACAGTAGGCGTTACTAGTACTCCTTTACCCATCTTTGTTGGTAGCTGGAAAAGAGTTCTTGTTGCCATAGCACCAGCTGCTTTATCAAAAAGGCAATATTCTCCTTTTCTAGCTATGATATTTATTTTATTTTTACTTATCATATTATTTAAATCATCTGCAAATAATCCAGCTGCATTTATAACTACTTTGCTTTTAAAACTACCTTCACTAGTTTCAATAATAAACCCATCTTCAACTTTTTCTATATTTTTAACTTCAGTATTAAGTTTAAATTCTACTCCATTTGAATATGCATTTTCAGCATAAGCTATAGTCATCTCATAAGGACATACAATTCCTCCAGTTGGTGCATATAAAGCTGCTACTACATTTTCATTTATGCTTGGCTCTAATTTCAGTACTTCTTCTTTATTTAATATTTCAATTCCTGGTACGGCATTATTCTCACCTTTTACTTTTAGTTCCTCTAATTTATCAACATCATTTTCATCAAAGCATAGCACTAAAGAACCATTTCTCTTAAATGGGAAATCTAATTCCTTTGAAAGCATATCAAACATAGCATTTCCTTTTGCATTTAGCTTTCCTTTTAAAGTATTTGGCTTTGCATCAAAGCCTGCATGTACTATCCCACTATTAGCCTTAGATGTGCCTGCTGCTACATCTGAGTCCTTTTCTAGTACACAAATATTTAAATTATATCTTGATAGCTCTCTTGCAATACTACAACCTATAACCCCAGCTCCAACAATGACTATATCAAACATATTTTTTCCTCCCTCTTTATTCAAAAAGAGCCATGACTTAAAAGGATATTTAACTATATCCTTTAAAATCATGGCTCTCTATACTCTGCCTTTTAGTATTATATTATGTATTTATTATAGCATTATACTTTTTTGTAGTCAAGCACTCCGCAGACAGTTTATAACATGTTTTCTTTTACATATTCCATATATATTCTTTGCTTGTAGATATCCCTAATGCTCCTGCATTGATACTTCCTATTACATCTTCCTTATCACTTATTAGTCCTCCTGTAATTATAGGAACATTTACCTGCCTTTTTATCTCCTTTGTTATCTTAGGCATAACCCCTGGCATAACCTCTATAGCGTCTGGCCTTACAGTATTTATAGAATGTATCCCACTTTTTAGTGATAAATTATCTATTATAAACAATCGCTGTATAGCAAAGATTCCAAGCTCCTTAGCTATTTTTATTAAATTAGATTTAGTAGTTATTATTCCATCTGGTTTTATATTTTCTTTTATGTAGGTTAGTGCATAGGAATCTCTTGCAAATCCCTCCATTAAATCTACATGTATATATATCTTCTTATTTTCTGCTTTTACTCTACTAACTATATCTTTAATATTGCATATATTTCCTGTAAGTAAAAAAATCACTTCACAAGGGGATTTTATAGCCTTCTCTAGAGTAACCAGGTCCTTCACAGCAGCTATTATCGGATTAATACTCAATCTATCATAAAAATCATTTTTCACACTTTCCACTCCCCATCATCTTTGTAATACCATTATAGCAAAAATATTTTAATAATAGTAAATAAAAAAAGTCTCTAGTAATTAATTTGCTCTAGAGACTTTATTCTTATCTAAGTTTTCTTCTTATATACTAAACTTATCTATAATAATTTTTAGATTATCTGCAAATTCTTTTAATTTACGTAAATGTGAAT
This sequence comes from Clostridium pascui, assembly GCF_016908015.1. GTDB lineage: Bacteria > Bacillota > Clostridia > Clostridiales > Clostridiaceae > Clostridium_AK > Clostridium_AK pascui. Next base: position 92,518 of record NZ_JAFBDB010000002.1, on the reverse strand, counting down.
ATACATAGTATAGACTTACTATTTTTTCAAAGTAACCACCACTAACTCTGGTCGATTAAAAACTCGGAGAGGAAAAATACTATTTCCTAACCCTCGGCTTACAACCATTGATGTTTCTCCATCATTGTATACTCCACCTGTGTATTTGGGGAATAAGCCTTGATTTGGTGCAACTAGTCCACCAATAAATGGAACCCTGATTTGTCCTCCATGTGCATGCCCACTAAAAACTAAATTAACATTTATCTCTTTATATATGCTAAATTGTTCTGGTCTATGAGAAAGTAAAATATTAAAATTGGTATCTATATTTTTAAATAATTCTTCAAGACCATTTTTAATATACTCTCTGTTATCACCCCAAAGATAAGTTCCTTCGCTCTGCTGTATTGCAGGGTCAGCTATTCCCATTAGACCAATACTATTTCCTCCTTGATTTAATACAGCATAGGAATTATCGATATTTATTACATTTAGCTCTTCCAATTTTTCTTTTAGTTCATCATATTCTCCCGACAATTGCTCATGGTTTCCTGAAACATAGTATGTAGGTGCTATTTTAACCATTTGCTGTACAAATTCTACTGCTATATCAATTCTAGTATTCCGCCTATCAATTAAATCTCCAGTTATTACAATGATATCAGGATTAATTTCTTTAACTTTTTTTGATAATTTATCATGATAATTTTTATTGTGTAAATCTGAAATCTGAACAATTTTATAGTTATAAAAACCCTTAGGAACTTTTAAATTTCTATATTCATAAGTTGATATAACAATATCATTATTTTGCCATATAAAAAATATAACTAAACCTATAATTATAAAGAATATTATGAAATGGTTTCTGCTTCTTTTTGATTTGAGTTTCATTTAAAAACCTCACCATACTTTCCTTAATCTACACCTTATAATTATACTATTATGTTTAATCAATCTTCAACAACACTTACTTTACTTGTGCTGCTACTAGATGCATAGCAGCAAATAAAAAAACTCGTGAAAGTACGAAAGGTTTTTCCTTTATTACTCTCACGAGGCTCAATCAAGCTTTATTATTGATTATAAAAATTGTATTTATCTAAAACTTATTCCACTGTAACTGATTTTGCTAAATTTCTTGGTTTATCAACGTCGCAGCCCTTCTGAACTGCTGAATAATAAGAGAATAATTGAAGTGGTATTACTGAAAGTAATGGAGCAAATAATGGATTTATTCTTGGTAAATAAATTGCTGAATCCACTGTTTTTTCTATGCTTTCATTTCCTTCAAATGCTATTCCAAGCACATTAGCTCCTCTTGTTTTAACTTCCTTTACGTTGCTTACCATTTTATCAAATAAATCATCTTGAGTTGCTAATGCAACAACTATAGTTCCATCTTCTATTAAAGCTATTGGGCCGTGCTTTAATTCTCCACCTGCATATGCTTCTGAGTGTATATATGATATTTCCTTAAGCTTCAAGGATCCTTCCATAGCTACCGCATAATCAAGTCCTCTTCCCAAGAAGAACATATCTTTATGCATGTATGTCTTTGCTGCAAACTTTTGTATTACTTCTTTATGCTTTAAGCACTCTTCTGCTTTTTCAGGTAGTGTAAGCATTTCTTCTTTTAAGCTTTCTAACTCTTCTTCACTTAAAGTTTTCTTATGCTGAGCAAAGTATAAAGCAATTATATACATAGCTATAAGCTGAGTTTCATAAGCCTTTGTTGATGCAACTGCAATTTCTGGTCCTGCCCAAGTATATAATACATCATCTGCTTCTCTTGAAACTGAACTTCCCACTACATTAGTTACAGCAATAACTCTTGCTCCACGAATTCTAGCTTCTCTTAATGCTGCTAAAGTATCTGCTGTTTCACCAGATTGACTTATAACTATCATTAATGTCTTTTCATCTATTATAGGATTTCTATATCTAAATTCTGAAGCTATATCTATTTCAACTGGTATTCTTGCTAACTTTTCTATAACATATTTCCCAACTACTCCTGCATGATAAGCAGTTCCGCATGCTACTATATAAATCTTTGATATATTTTCTATCTGATCATGAGTTATAGTTATATCGTCAAGAGTAATTGGTTTTCCAGGCATAACTCTTGATGTCATAGTATCCTTTATAACCTTTGGTTGCTCATGAATTTCCTTTAGCATGAAATCTTCATATCCGCCCTTTTCAGCAGCATCGGCATTCCATGTTACATGATATATATCCTTTTTTATTTCTTCCTTGTCTTCTGTAAATAGCTTTATACCATCTCTTGTCATTAAAACAAATTCTTTATCATTTAAAAGATAAATATCTCTTGTATGATTTAATACTGCTGGTATATCAGAAGCAATAAAACACTCATCTTTTCCAAGTCCTACAATAAGTGGACTGTCTTTTCTTACTGCTACAAGTTTATCAGGTTCTTTACTACATACAACACCTATAGCATAGCTTCCTTCCATTTTAGAAACTGCCTTCATAACTGCATCTAATAAGTCACCTTTATAGTAGTAATCTACTAAATGAGGTATAACTTCTGTATCTGTTTCAGATAAGAACTTATATCCCTTAGAAGTTAACCATTCTCTTAAATTTATATAATTTTCAATTATACCATTATGAACAACACTTATAGTTTCATCTGAATTACTATGAGGATGAGAATTTAAGTCAGATGGCTCACCATGAGTAGCCCATCTTGTATGACCAATTCCAAGTGTTCCGTTTAATGGAGTATTATTTAACTTTGCTTCTAAATTTGCAAGTCTGCCTTTGCATTTTACTACATTGATATCATCACTATCGGGGTCCATTATAGCAACACCTGATGAATCATATCCCCTATATTCTAATTTTGAAAGCCCTTCAACTAAAAGTGAAGACGCCTGTCTTTTGCCTATATAACCTACTATTCCGCACATAATTTATTCTTCCTTTCAAATTTAATTTAATATGATATACCTTAGGTATATGAAAGTTTTTAACACCTGGCTTATTTTGTGTCTAAAATCGCTTTTAGATTTTATAAGCCGTTAACGGTAGTGCGATACCGTGGGGCACCCGCCGAAGATTCGATACTCCCCATCCTCGTCAACTCCAATGGAGTCCTGGCGCTTTAAATTTAAATCATCCAAAATTTCCTACTTAACTATCACCCCTTTTGTCCTTTTTAATAAAAAGGCATCTAATTCATTATATTTTTTATATTGAATTTGGTCAATGGTAAATGAAAATTTAATAAAAACTTCAGAAATAGTTTTAGTGAACATCTTTTTTATTATAAGATGTTCACTATACATACTTTTAATTATTGATTTGCCTTCTGTTCTATTAATTTAGCTAAGGAGTGTGCTATTTCATCTATTTCAGATTGATCTTCTCCTTCAAGCATTACTCTCACTAATGGCTCTGTTCCTGATGGTCTTATTAGAACCCTTCCGTTACCTTTCATTTTATCTTCTATACCTTTAATTTCTGATGCTATTTCTTCATCTGTTATATATATATCTTTTTTATCATTAGGTATCCTTGCATTTACAAGTACTTGAGGAAGTTCTTTCATTACAGAAGCAAGTTCCGATAACTTCTTACCAGTGTTTTTTATAATAGCTGATAATTGAAGTCCTGTAATAAGCCCATCTCCAGTTGTATTATAATCTAAGAAAATAATATGTCCTGATTGTTCTCCTCCAATTTTATACCCATCCTTAACCATTTCTTCAAGCACGTATCTATCCCCTACCTTAGTAGTTATAAAATTGATGCCTTCTCTTTTCATGGCTATATGCATACCTAGATTACTCATAACAGTTATAACTATAGTATCCTTATCTAGTTTTCCTGTATCCTTCATATGCTTACCACAAATGGACATTATAAAATCTCCATTTATTAATTTTCCATTTTCATCTACTGCTAAACATCTATCTGCATCCCCGTCAAAAGCTAATCCTAGGTCACATCCTTTTTTTACAACGTAATCCATTAGCTCTTCAGGGTGAGTAGATCCACAGTTCTTATTTATATTGAATCCATCGGGATCATTATTTATAACTACTACTTCTGCTCCTAATGCCCTAAAGGTTTGAACTGCTGTTTCATAAGCTGCTCCATTGGCACAATCTAGTGCAACCTTTAATCCCTTTAGATTTGTATCTATAGTAGACTTTGCAAATTCTATATAATCTTCTATAGCCGCTTCTTCAACAATCTTTCTTCCTATATTTTCTCCTATAGGTGAAGGTACTCCTTCAAAGTTTTCTTCTATTACAGCTTGTATCTTATCTTCTAAATCATCAGAAAGTTTATATCCATTTTTGTTAAAAAACTTTATCCCATTATATTCAACTGGATTATGAGATGCTGAAATTACCACCCCTGCATCTGCTCCATATTTTCTTGTTAAATATGCTATAGCTGGAGTTGGTACAATCCCTACACAAACTGCCTCAGCTCCTACAGAGAGTATGCCTGCTACTAATGCGCTTTCAAGCATATGTCCTGATATTCTTGTATCCATTCCTACTAAGATTTTAGGCTTATGAGTACCTTCTGTTAATATATGTGCACCTGCTCTTCCTAAATCGTATGCAAGTCTTGATGTAAGTTCTTGGTTTGCTATACCTCTTACTCCATCCGTTCCAAACATTCTATCCATAGATAATACCTCTCTCTTCTATGTTTTATGTAATATAAGTTTATGCAATTTTATTGTTAAAATTCAAACATATAGACCTATTATAATACAATTTATATATTATCTCAACAGAATGCCTGTTAGTTAATTCGACAAAAGTAAAGGTCCGGCGCTACCGCCAGACCTTTATAATCACATATAATTATTTATATTCTTTTGCTTTTTCTTCTCCAGATAGTACTCTTATTGCTCCTTGAGCTAATGCTAATAATTCATCTTCTCCAGGATATGGTACTACAGGAGCCATAAATTCAACCATCTTTTTAATTTCAGCTACTACATATTTACTGTAAGCAATTCCTCCAGTTAATATTATAGCGTCTATTTTACCAGCTAGAACGGCTGCACATTTTCCTATTTCTTTACCCATTTGATATATAAATGCATCTAATATAAGCTTATATTCCTTATATTCTTCGCCGCCTTCTAATCCTTTATTTTCAACATCTCTAAAGTCATTTGTTCCAAGGTATGCTACTGTACCACCTTTTCCATTTATCTTTTTAATCATTTCTGGTAAAGTATATTTTCCTGAGTAACAAAGTCTTACTAGATCTCCTATTGGAACTCCGCCACTTCTTTCTGGTGAAAATGGACCTTCTCCATCTAATGCATTGTTTACATCAACGATTCTTCCATTTTTATGTGCTCCAACAGATGAACCACCACCCATGTGAGCTACTATTAAGTTTACATCTGCATAATCTTTTCCGTGTTCTTTAGCATATTTTCTTGCAACAGCTTTTTGATTTAAAGCATGGAATATACTAGTTCTTTCTATTTCTGGCATACCAGAAATTCTTGCTATATCTTGAAGTTCATCTACAACAACTGGATCTACTATAAATGATGGTATATTAAGTGAAGTAGCAATTTCATTTGCAATTATTCCACCTAAGTTTGAAGCATGCTGTCCACGTACGCTTACTTTAAGATCATGAAGCATAGCATCATTTACAGCATATGTGCCTCCTTCGATAGGTTTTAAGAGTCCGCCTCTTCCTACTACTGCACTTAAAGTAGCTATATCAAATCCCTTTTCCTTTAGTACATTTAATATAACTTCTTGTCTAAACTGAAACTGATCATATACTGTTTCATATCTTCCTATTTCCTCTGAAGAATGTCTTAAAGTTTCTTCAAATAGTAAATTTTCATCTTCAAATACACCTATTTTTGTAGAAGTAGAACCTGGGTTTATTATCAATAATTTGTATGACATTTTGTTACCTCCATATATTATAATTATAAATTATTTCTTCATATTGTCAGCTACTAATGCTGCAAGAGCTATTGAATACATCTTTGTTTCATGACTATCATTTCTAGAAGTTAATACAACTGGTGCAGTTGTTCCTACAAGTAAGCATCCATTTTTAGAATCAGTTGTATAAGTTAAAGTCTTATACATTATGTTACCTGCATGGATATTTGGAAGTAATAATACATCTGCCTTACCTGCTACTTCCCCTGTAACCTTCTTATGTTTTGCAGCTTCTTCAGATAATGCATTGTCAAGTGCGAAAGGTCCATCTACAACGCATCCCTTAATCTGTCCTCTATCACTCATCTTTGCAAGTAAAGAAGCGTCTATAGTTTCAGGCATCTTTGGATTTACAACTTCTACAGCACATACTGCTGCAACTTTAGGTTTTTCTATTCCAAGAGCATGTGCAACTGATGCAGCATTATGTATTATATCAACTTTCTCCTTAAGTTCAGGATATGTATTAAAAGCAACATCTGTTAATAATAATAATCTATCAAATTTTTCTGTTTCAAAAACTGCTACGTGGGACATAGTTTTTCCTGTTCTTAGTCCAATTTCTTTATTTAAAACAGATCTTAAGAAAGTTGCTGTATCAACTAAACCTTTCATTAACATATCTGCTTTTCCTGTAGATACTAATTCTACAGCCTTTAAGGATGCTTTTGCAACGTTTGGCTCGTCTATTATTTCAAAGTCACTTAAATTCATTCCTATTTTGTCCGCTATCTTTTCTATTTCTTCTTTGTGACCTACTAATATAGCATCAGCAATACCATTCTTCTTTGCATCTCTAACTGCTTCAAGAACTGGTTCATCTTGTGCTACAGCTACTGCTACTTTTTTAGTTTCAAGACTTTTAAGCTTTTGTAAAACTTCATCAAAACTTCTAATCATTGAAATACACCTCTTTAAAATTATTTATGATTGATAAATTTTTAACTATCTAAACTGTTATAATATCTCATGTTTATTGTATCAAATATTTTCATAAAATCACTGTTTTTCAGAAAATTAAGTTATTAAATTTTTAGCTTTGACTTAAATTAAGTAGATTATACTTACTATTTAAATCAAAGCTTTTAATTATATTATAGGTGCCCATTCCTTCATTATACTTTCTGCTACCCTTAATCCATCTACTGCTGCGGATATTATTCCACCTGCATATCCTGCTCCTTCTCCCGCTGGGTAAAGTCCCTTCAGTGAAATACTCTGTAGGTCTTCATTTCTTGTAATTCTTACTGGAGCAGAAGTTCTAGTTTCTATTCCTGTAAGCACCGTGTCCTTATCCCCAAAACCTTTTATCTTCTTATCAAAGTTTATAAAACCATCCTTTAGGGATTCTATTACATAAGAAGGTAGACATTTTCTTAAGTCTGAAAACTCATATCCAGGTTTATATGTAGGCTCTACCTTGCCTATACCCTTACTTATCTCGTCTTTCATAAAATCTCCTAAAAGCTGAACTGGTGCCATATAACTATTGGTAGTTTTGTATGCTAAGCTTTCATAATGTCTTTGAAATTCCATTCCTTTTAATGGGCTACTTCCTTCAAAATCCTCTGGGCTTACAGATACAACTATTGCTGAATTGGCATTTTTTCCATCTCTTTTATGATAACTCATTCCATTAGTCACAATTTTATTTTCCTCTGATGAAGCGGCTACAACATATCCTCCAGGACACATACAAAAGCTATATACTCCTCTTCCTGTCTTGTCACTTGTATATGCAAGCCTATAATCGGCTGCCCTAAGCCTTGGATGGCCTGCATATTTTCCATATTGATTTTCATCAATAAATGATTGAACATGCTCTGCCCTCACTCCTATTGCAAAGGGTTTAGGCTCTAAAAATATATTTTTATTATGTAGAAGCTCATAGGTATCTCTTGCACTATGACCTATTGAAAGCACTGCAACTTCACAAGGTATTTCTTTATCATTAGCTATTATAGCTTTTAAGTTACCATCTTTAATAATAAGATCTTGCATTTGATGATTAAAGTAAACTTCTCCCCCAAGTCTTATTATTTCTTTTCTAATATTTTTTACAACTTCTTTTAATATATCTGTACCAATATGAGGTTTCCCCATATATTTTATTTCCTCTGGTGCACCACACCTTATAAACTCTTCTAAAATAAAGTCACATCTTGTATCCTTTATTCTAGTAGTTAGCTTCCCATCAGAAAAAGTTCCTGCCCCACCTTCACCAAATTGAACATTAGAACTTTCCTTTAATATTCCTTCTTTCCAAAACTTATTAATGGATTTAGTTCTTTCCTCTACCGCTTCTCCTCTTTCTACTATTATAGGATTATACCCTTTTTGCGATAATAAAAGGCCAGCAAACATCCCTGCTGGCCCCATGCCTATAATTACTGGTCTGTGGCTTAACTTTTTTTCTCCAAAGGGAAAATTCTCCTCACAATTTTGTTCTTCTATTTTTACATCTTTATCATTTGCTTTTAAAACTACCCTTTCTTCATCATCACAAGTAATCTCTACAGCATAATTAATCTTAATAAGATTTTTTTTTCTTGCATCAATAGACTCTTTTAATATTTTAAAATCTTTTATATATTTTTCTGGAAGTCTCAATTTTTTAGCTACTTTAGATTTTAAAATTGATATATCTTCATCTATGTCTAGTGCTATGTTGTTTATTTTAATTGCCATTTATAGTTTCTACCACCTTTTTCTTTATAGTTACATTTATATTACTTGGAGTCATTGAAACTAAACTAACGTTACTTGGTATATTTACACTTATAGGAACAGAGTGTGTACCTTCCTTTAAAGAATTTAAATCTATATAACTTTCTAAGGTTGCTATATCATTCAAAATATCTCCTGTACCTTTTATCATAATATTTACCTGTGAAACATCTAATGTTACATCATAGTCTTCACCTTTATTAATAAATTTAATCGTTGATGATATGGTTTTTTGTAAAATATTATTTGAAGTTATTTTCACCTTTACATATCCATTATTATTTATAAGAGTAACTCCTTCGGGTACTATTAATTTTACATCAATTTCATCTTTAGATGATGTAGATAAATCTATTGTTTCAGTATTTAAAGATGTAATAGAATTTATAAGGGCATCCTCTCCAGCTATCTCTATAGAGCTAGGAATAGAAATAATGCTATTTAAAATTTTATCTGATAATTCTCCTGTTGTTTTAACTGTTATAGGAATACTTTTTATTTTCTTTATCGGTACCTTAACATTTACATATGAAGGTTCTACTTTTACATAATCTACAACATTATTGTTTTTATCTACAGGTTTTAATGAAACTGCCTGCTGTAAGTCCGAAGTTCTATTACTTATATTATACTTTGCAACTACTGCATCTACTTTTTCAACATATCTAGCTGCTCCAGTTATTCTAGCAGAGTTTTCATTTATATTTGTTTTTAACGCATAATATCCTTCTTTTGCTTTACCTTCTATATCTGTCTTAATAGGTACCACTTTTTCTTCAAGTTCATCTATTTCAACTTTTGCCCATAGATTTTCAGTATTTACTACTTTAATATTGTTTGGAATTTCTTTAAGCTCTACGGGGATAATATTTTCTCCCTTTTTTAACACATAGGCACCTAAATCAATTACTACTTTAAATTGATTTTCTGTAACAGAATATACGTCATTTGCGGTTCCCTTTAATGTTAGTGTTATAGAAGGATTTTGTCCAGGAATTAAAGTTAAATTTGATTGTCCTATTGCATCTGCATTCATTAAAACTACTGGAATACTTTTTTTATAAGTTCTTATAGGATTTAATACGTTGGTAGTATATAACCATAATCCAAAAGCAGCAATAAGACAGCATATTTTTATAATTAGCTGCTCTTTTTTGTTTCTCTCATCCATGCTACCACCCGCTCTTTAAAATTTAATTTTTTACTTTGAGTCTTTTTAATTATTCTCATAAGTATATCCTTAAGTCTTGCCTTATCGTAATTCCTAGTTAAATTGCCATTAACAGCCAAAGATATTGTTCCTGTTTCTTCTGAAACTACTATAATTATTGCATCTGAGTTCTCGGATATACCAAGTGCTGCCCTATGCCTTGTTCCCAGTGCCCTATTTAATTCATTATTGCTTGTAAGTGGCAAAAAGCATCCCGAAGAAATTATTCTATCATTCCTTATTATAGTTGCTCCATCATGAAGGGGAGTATTTACCACAAATATGTTTTCTAGGAGAGCTGAAGATACTAGTGAGTCTAATTTAGTTCCTGTATTTATAATTTCACCGAGTCCTGTCAATCTTTCAATTACTATTAATGCTCCTGTTTTTTCTCTAGATAAGTTTTCTACAGCATTAACTATTTCCTCTATTACCTTTGCCATTGCTTCCTCATCTTGTAAAATATGTTTGTCAGTAAAAGCACTTCTTCCTATATGTTCTAGAGCTCTACGGATTTCAGGTTGAAATATGATAATAAAAGAAAGCACCCCTATTGTAATTGTATTACTTAAAATCCAATACAGCATTTCAAGTCTTAATACTTTACTTATTGGAATAAATATTATTATAAGTATAATTCCCTTTAAAAGTTGTTCTGCTCTAGTTTCTCTGATCAACATATATGCTTTATAAAAGAGATATGATACCGCCAAAATGTCTAGTATAGAAGACACATTTATATTTTTTATTGAATTTACCATCACCTGTAATATCTCCAACATCTTCACCTCCTTATTTCTTTAATTACATTAATAATTATACACTATACTTAGTAATTTTTATAATTTATTAAGTAAAATTTATTAAATTATTAATAAAATTTTTTAGAAGTAATTTTATTAAATTCTAATGAATATTATAACTAGAAGGGGGGATTAAAATGAAAAACAAAAAGCTTATTATAGGCATAATAACATTTGCCCTATTACTAATTATAGGTAATATACTTAACACCTATTCATTATTAAAGAATTTTACTAAAAATAGCCCTAAAAAAGTATTACACATTAGTATAACATCTATTAATAATACTAATAATAAAACTTGGAATTTAATAAAAGAACAGAGCATAGATATAGAAAAATCAAGAGAAGAACTCCCAATCATAGTAAAGGAATTAAAAGAAGTTAAAAATAACTTAAATAATATAGGCGCAAATACTATAAGCGCTAGCGAATATGACAACTTATTACAAGGTTTAAATTATAATATACATATATACGAACAACTTGTTGCTATATTTGCTAATCCTCAAGGAGGAGATATGGACAAGGCCTTAATAACCTTAAAAAATCTTAATAATAAATGTCTTTACCACTATTCACTTTTCCATACTAATAGATTAAGTATTTCATTAACTAATAAAAGTAAAACTTATATAAATAATTGTATTTCTTATATAGAGGACCTTATTAGAATTAGAAAAACTAATGAAATTAATACTGCACAATATAAAGAATTTATTGATTGTATGGATGAAATTTTAAGTTCCTTTATAGATATAAAAATGAATTATAATGATTACGTAGATAGATTAAACAAAAACCTTAGTTTAGATTCATTGATGGAAATAGTTGATTTAAATGTAGAACAAGTTCAAGAGATAAAGACTGAGTTTTCTAAACTAACTGTTCCCTCTAATTCTATATATATATATGAATTGTTTTTAACTACTTTAAATAACTATATTTCATATATACAAAGTTTCAAATTAGATGTTATTTCATATCAAAACCAAAAAGAAACATCTAATTATATTAAAGAAGTAACTTCTACTTATAATGAAACAGAAGCATCATATAATACACTAAATAATAACTTTAATTCTTTTTTAGAATCTTATGAAAATTTTAAAGAAAATACTATAAATTAATATGTATCTTTTATGATTTTTCGGGCACAATATCATTAGCCTAAGTAAAAAAACACGGGGGAACCAAGTTTTGGGGTGAATCATATTTACTATGAAGGTTAACCTTTACCTAATCCGTCAGCTAACCCCGTCGGTAAAAGGAGAGAACTACATATGAAAAAGATAATCAGTATAATTTTAACTTCTTATCTTTTATTATTGTCCAGTACTACAAGTTTGGCTGCTATGCCTCAACCTGATATAGATTGTGACTTATTTAATGATCAAAGTATTGCAGTAGAAGTTTTCGGAGAAAATAAAAGTAAAATTTATATAACTAGTGAAGATATATATCTAATGGCTCAAGTAGTTTATGCAGAAAGCCGCGGTGAGCCTTATGAGGGTAAAATTGCTGTAGCATCTGTAATATTAAACAGAGTAAAAAATCCTGGTTTCCCTAAATCTGTGTCGGGTGTAATAAAACAACCTTACGCATTTTCTTGTGTGAAAAATGGAGTTATCAAATTAACTCCTGATAAAGATAGCTTTAATGCAGTTACTGATGCATTAAAGGGTAAAGATCCTACAAATAAAGCTGTATTTTTTTATAACCCTAAAATAGCTACCTGTGGCTGGATGAAAAATATCGATAAAAGTAATCAAAAGGTTATAGGTAATCATGTATTCTTTGTAGTAAAATAGTTTTACTATACTAACTTAAATAAGCTTAGCCTATGAGAAGTTTCTCATAGGCTAAAAGCATTGATTATAAACTTATTTTTTTAATGAATCGATATATGAAACAGCATTTAATGCTGCTACTTGGCCTTCTCCAGCAGATTTTAGATACTGATACGGCTTTCCTGCACAATCTCCTGCAGCAAAGCATCCAGGTATATTTGTCTTCATTTCTCTATCAACTTTTATATGCCCATTTTCCATTTCAAGTCCTGGTACTAACTGTGATGGAGATACGCTGTCCTTTAACACAAATAATCCATCTGTTTCTATTTGAGAAGTCTTTAAAATCAGCTTTTCTACCTTAGCTTCTCCTTGTATTTCAACAGGATTATCTTCTATTAATTCAATACTGTTTTTCAAATCATATTCTGCCTTGTACATAGGTACATAATTTACTTTAGAAGCTAACTCACTTACAAAATTAGCCTCTTCTTCTGCTTCTCTATTATATCCTATAATAGTTACAACTTTTCCCTTATATAGGGGCGCATCGCATGTAGCACAGTACCCTACTCCTCTTCCAAGTAATTCTTCTTCACCTTTTAATGGTTTTGTAAATTCCATTCCTGTTGCGATTATCACAGTAGTAGCTTCATAAGTCTTGTCATTAGCCATTACTGCAAAATAATCTCCCATTCCATAAACTGCTGTAATTTTCTCAGTTGTTATCTGTATGTCCATTGAGTTTAAATGATTCTTAAAGTTATCCTTAAGTTCTTTTCCAGTTACATCATAAAATCCTAAATAATTATTTACCTTAGGTGCTTTAATCAGCTTATTACTTAGATTTTCAGTTCCAAATATAATAAACTCCTTATTTCTTATCTTAGCATTTATAGCTGCGGAAAGTCCCGCTGGTCCGCTTCCTATTATAGCCATATCATATCTTTTAGTCATTTACTACACCTCTTTTTATCATATAGTATTAAAAATTTCTTTCAATAGCCATTTTTATTGCTTGTTTTGGTCTAAACCCAATTAAGTTTTCAACTATTTTTCCACCCTTGAATACAAGAACTGTTGGTATGCTTTCTATTCTGTATTGGCTTGAAACTTTTGGATTCTCATCTACATTTATCTTTACAAACTTAGCCTTATTTTTTAACTCCTGAGATATTTCATCTATTACAGGTCCAATCATTTTACAAGGTCCACACCAAGGTGCCCAAAAATCCACTACAGTTATAATATCTGATTTTAAAACCTCATCTTGAAAGTTGTTGTCTTTTATTTCTTTTACCATATTTACTCCTCCCATATACCCCCAAAGGGTATTTTATATTATAATTTTATATCACTTTTTCAGCTAAGTCAATGCTATTTAATAATAATTATTAGTTATAAACTTATTTTTTCATATTTAGTATTTCTTTTATAAGGGAGTTATTATACATTGAATCCTTAAATCTACTAGCCAATATAGAGGCATAGCTTTTTGACTTATTGATATCTATATCTTTATATAATAATGCTAATTTATATAAGGTTACATCTTCATAAACACCATTTGGATATTTGCTATGATAAAGGCTATAATAATATATTGATTTTTCTATATCCTCCATATTTTCATGAACAATCCCAAGCATATATAAAGTATCTGGTAAAAAATATGCCTTAGAACCCACGCTTTGAGCTTTTTCTAAAAAATACTTCGCTTCTTTATACTTATTACTTTTTAGATATTCATGTCCCTTGTTATAGAAATATTGTGCTCCTTCCTTTTCTAATAGATCTCTAGCTTTACTGTATAGAGCTTTATCATTAATAGATAAATCTTTGTTATTCCACTTTTCTATATATCTTAGTAAATTTTCGAAGTCCTTTTTATTAATAAATTCTTTTAATTGACTCTGTGAAAACTTCTCTTCCTTTAATTGAGTTTCCCTTACTATGTTATTATCATTATTGTTATTTGGTTCAACATTTTCTTTCATTTCAATTTTCTTTGCTTTATAAATTTCATTTTCACTAATTTTTATTTTATCCTGTTTATAAAATAATGGCTTATTATCACCATTAAAAAATCTCATTAATATTGTAAATCCCAATGTAATAACTACAATAGATAATATTATAACTGCTTTATACCTAGAAATTGAATTATTATTATTTGCATATTTTTTTAAAGATTTTTTCTGCATTAAAGCAAAGTTATTCTTTTTATCCATTTGTATTACTTTATTTAAATATTGCAGCCCCATGTCATAATTACCTTTTTTTATACAGCATAAAGCCAAATGATTATTTACATTTATGGAATTAAAATCACTTTCGGAGCACTTTTTTAATTTTAAGTAAGCTTCATTAATGTTTAAATTGTTTATAAGTTCTAGCGCTTCCCTATATAAATTAAACCTCTCTTTATCCTTTAGCGTATCCTCTAAATATCTACCTGCTATCTTATCCTTATTTATTTGCGAATTCATTTTCCAAAGCCTTCTTGAATTATCTAAGTCCCCCTTGAAATAAAGCAAAAGTCCCTTTAAATTAATTGCAGCTGCATTATTTATGTTTAAAGCTATGCTCTTTTCGCATAATTCTAAAGCATGATCTATATATCCGCTATTATATTTTTTGATTGCCTTAGAATATAAATTATTAGACTTCTTCATAAACTCCTCCTTATTATATGCACACCTAAATTATACATATTATAACTAAAAAAGAGAACCTAATTTTTAGGTTCTCTTTCTAGCTATTTATCATATACTACTTGAAAATTTTCTATCAACTTTTCTTCCAGATGAGATTTTAAATAATTTTCATCTTCATATACATTTAATTTTAGCTTAAAATCTATACTTCCATCATTATTTGATACCTTTTCTACATCAGTTACTTCCTTTTTATCATCTTGAGTTTTATACACTGAATATGTGTTACCAGTATCTATATTAACAATAAATAAGTCTCCTCCCTTAGTTATTGTCCCAAATCCATATCCTATGATAACAAGTAAATTTTTATCATCCCACCATTGTAATTTCTTTGGAGCATACTGAATAGATTCATCCTTAAAAGAAAGCTTATATATTTTCTTAGTGGCATTTTCCCTGAGTATTATAGGATGTATTCCTTCTTCAGTTCCCTCTATATTTTGACCTTCTATTGCAGCGCTCACCTTTTTATCCGGAGACTCCTTCCAAATCATACTTGGTATTGTGTTGCTTTCTAAACTATTTTTTTTAAATACATATTTTTCTTCTAAAAAAACTGTAGGCTTAGTTAGAGTTGCATCTGGTGCTTGCTTTACTTGGATTTTTTCTTCTACACTTTTCATCATGAAATTTTCAGGCTCATCATTCCTTAACATTATATTCTTAGCAGTTTTATTTTGAGCTAATTTTTCTCCAGCAGATTCATTTAGCTTATTGGATATATATGGGGCTAATGAAATAAAACCAATTAATAAAGCTGCACAAGTGCTATATATAAATTTATATCTTTTAAAATATAATATCATCCTTTTACTTAGTTTCTTTTCATACATACTTTTATCTATGCTATCCATTATAGAGGATCTACAGCTTCCAAAAACTATATCCTTGTTTTGAATTACACCCTTAAATGCTTTTTCTATATTTACTTCTTCTTCATAATAAGCTTTACAACTTGAACACTCATCCAAGTGCTTTTCCATAGCAATTTTCATATCCATACTTAAATTATCTTCTATATAATCATCTAATCTTTTCAAAAATATGCTACAATTCATCCTCTACACCTCTTTTCCTGAATAGAAATATTTTTTTTAAATCTTTCCCTTGCGTTATAATATCTTCTTTTTACTGAGGATTCACTAATTTTCATAATTTGTGCTATATCATGAAATGTAGTGTTTTCTCCTGAATATCTCAATAATATTATCTGTCTATCTATATCTTCTAAAGAGGATAAAAACTTCTCCACCTGCCCCTTCAGCTCTTTAAATTCTAAAAGTTCCTGTGGCGTTGTCTCTTTTGATGCTAATTCTTTTATTTCATCTATGTTAGCCTCAACAGTTTTCTTATTTTTTCTAATGTAATCTATACACTTATTTCTTGCTATTTGAAATATCCAGTTAGAAAACTTATACTCACTTTTGTAAAGATAAAGTTTATTATATACTGTTATAAATACATCTTGAGTTATATCTTCAGCTGTTTGTGTATTTTTTATAAGGTTATATATAAACCTTAATATAGATACTTCATATTTATTTACAATTATATTAAAACTATCTAAATTCCCCTTTAATACTTCCTTTACAAGTCTTAAATCCTCATCCACTTTCTTATTACTTCCTTTCTAAAAACATGTTTTCATATATTTATACGAAGCTATTTTTATTAAGTTATATTCTCTAATGCTAATTTTTATATTAACTTATACCATAATCACCTATGCGATTTTCTACTTTATTAACTCTTGGAACTCTTTACTTTGTCTAACATTATCAAAATCTCTTTCTGCCCTTGCTTCTTCTTTCACTACATTATCCATTTCAATTGCTATTTTAAGATATTTTACGGTATTTTTCACGTCACCTTTTCTTCCATAAATGCTTGCTTTCCCATAATAACTCCATATATAATTTTCAACTTCTAAATTTTTATCATACCATTTCAAAGCCTCATCATATTTATCGTACAATTCATAAGCCAGCGCTTTATTGAACCTAGCATATCCGTAATTAGGACTTATTTCTAATGCCTTATTTATATTTTTCATTCCTTCTTCAAAACTTCCCATATAAGCTAGTGCAATTCCCTTTATATTATATGACTTATAATGACTATTATCTTTTTTTATAACCTCATTTGCCAAGTTAATTGATTCAGTATATTTATTATCAAAAAAAGCTTTATAAGCCTTTTCATAAATTTCTTCTAACTCTTTATTTTCCTTATCTTTTTCTTCACCAACTTGTTCATCAATTTTACTTGATCCTTTATCACTTTTTAAAATGGCTTTATCATCGGCTACTTCAGTTTTTTTTGCACTACTATCACTTATATATATCTTATTTTTTATTTCTCCATTGAATATAAAGATTGCACTTACAATAGAAAGCACTGAAAAAAATATTACTTTATTTTTTAAGGATAACTTACTCCACATTCTTAACTCTCCCCACATAAAAATTTACTTTACACAAAAACAAATATATTAATTTCAAACTAAAAATAATATTATTTAAATGGTAAACCAAAAATCCCTAATCACTAATAGCTATATCTAACTGTTGAACAGCACTTAGCGACTAGTGATTAGGGACTACCTATTTAAATAAACCTTACATTGTTTCACTTCAGATTATTAGTACTAAAGTATTCTTTCACCAGTGAAAAAAACACAGTGACTGCCAATAGGTCTGCACTTCCCCCTGGGCTTATTCTTCTATTAGTAAAATCCATATCTAAATCTCTTATTGCTTGTTTTCCCTCTGCAGTGTTCATGCCACCAATGCTTATTATATATGTTGCTCTTTCCTGTACTTCTGAAAGTATCTCCTTAGAGTGTCTATGAAGTACATTAGAGTCTTCTGAATACTGCATTATTCCTAAGAGAGTATTTACTAATCTGTCGTTTTGAGTTAAACAACTATTTTCCTTGTAAAAATCTAACGCAAATTCAAATATTATTGGAAGTCCTCTTTCTACCTCTCCTCTTATACCTTCTGTATTATAAAGGAGATATAGTTTTTCTCCATATGAAAGCCTTCTATGTCTAGAAAGTTCCTCTAATGATCCATATTTTTTCACTTCCTCTTTTAATGGATAAAGCTCCTTTTCAACTAAACCTTCACACATATCTTTAATTATCCCAGGAATATCTGCAAATTGCCTTTTATCGTGAATCGCCTTTCCTGTAGCAACGCATGCTATGCCCATTAAAAATAGCATACCCTTATGCGTATTTATCCCAGATGTCTTTTTAAACATCTGCTTTTCTCCCTCTATTCCTATAGGACGAATATATTTTAATAATTCTCTTGAGTTCTTAGAAGAAAACCCCTCTTCTACACATAAAGTCAAGTATTTTATTAAGGCACAAGTGCTATCTATAAATGTATAATGATCCATGTCATTATGAGCACCCGTTGATATTACAGATACAAGCCCCGGTGAAGGAGCACAGGCTACTTCATAAAGCATTGATTGTATTGCAAAACTGCTTATATCAAATGCAGCTTCATGAATATTAAAATCCTTACTCATTTGTTTTCTCCGCTTCTTTGTTTAGATATTTTATGTATCTTTTTTGTATAAATTTTATTACTTCATCTATTGAATGTCTTTGAGCTCTTACACAATTTTGTGCCATATCACTACATATAAAACATTTTCTTGATGGATATCCCAAGTCTTTTCTACTTATTCCATTCCCATCCTTATCATATACATCTATATCTCCAAGTCTTCCAAGCAAATGATTTTCTTCAAGTTCTATAGTTTTTTTCTTTATCATCAAAGCATCATTATTTATCACTAGTATTAATAATGGCCCTTCAGCAGTAATCTTAAAATCCTCATATAGGACATAATCCCTAAAAACATTAAAAATTTCGTCTCTTAATACTTTCGATATATTAGAGGTAAGATCATTATTCTTGATTTCTCCTGGATAATTTATTCTTAGACATATAATTGGTAAAGAATATTTCTTTATAAGCTCTTCTATTAAATAAACTCTTTCTTCTCTTGCATTTAAAATATCTAAAGCATTATAATTTTTCATCTTAGTGTCGAGATTTGGTGTTTTTTATTTTCTCGCCTATCTCTTTCCCCTTTTCAGATTTTAAAAATTCAAAAGTCACTTTAGGTACTAAGTCTTTTATTTCATCTAATCTATCAGTTCTTATAAGTTCTCTTACCCTAGAAGCACTAATAAAACTTCCACCTTGTTCCTTTCTCTTTATTTCTATAAGCTCTATGCCATGGTTTGGTAGTGTACTCTTCAAAGCTTCATTATAAGCACGAGTTACCTCATCATAAGGCTCTTCTCCTACAAATCTTTTTTTAATATTAAACTTTTCTCCAAAATACTTTCCAAATATACCTGCATCAATTTCCCCATGAGCCCTTGACCTTGTGTCATCTTCTCTTATGAAATATGTAGGAAATGTAGCAGAGGATATTATATATTCTCCTCCTGGAACAACCTTTACGTTTTCTAAATCCTTTGTGCCTTCTTTAACTAAATTATATCTAAACTCAAATGGAAATAAGGATTTATCTTCTTCAACTATAAACACAATTACTTCTTTACATGCCTTTGAAGCTTCTTCAATTAAATATCTATGACCTAAAGTAAAAGGGTTACAATTCATTACCAATGCTCCCTTTTCTATAGAGTCATTTATATTATATTTTTCCTTGATTTTATTTAAAGACTTATTTATATCATATATTCCATACTCTAGAAACACTGCATCCTGTGCTTCATATAATACTTTAAAGCTAAGAGATTTAAATACTTCCTTCTTATCTGGCTTTGTAAATATAAAGTTATGATATATTCCTTCTTCAAAAGATTTATCTATTAAGGATGTGATAAGCGTAGATGTAACATTTTCTCCCCTTAGATCATCTGATACAGCAAAACATTTGAAAATGTTTTTTGCTTTTGAACAAGTTGCTTTTATCTCTCCTTCAATTTCCATAACCAAAGTATAATCTACATCATCATCTAATTTAAGTTCAAAACTTTCTAAAAAATTATGTACTCTTTTTCTTTCTTCTTCATTTTTCAAGTTTATATTATGTAAGTTTAAACCATATATCATTTAAATCTACTCCTATTACAGTTTTTTTATTTAGCTATATATTATTATACCCTATTAATTTTAAATAAAAAATAAGGACTGCCAAATGCAGTCCTTATTTTTATACTATTCTAAAGGCTTTTTAACTACATCAATTACAGTACCGTCTCTGTATTCGATTATAGCTACAACTTCATCAGTTGTTTTTATTGCTTCTGGTTTTCCTGTCATCTTTTCAGCTACTTCTTTTAATTCTTCTATAGTCATTACAGGAAGATTAGTTTCTTTTAATTTTTCTATTAAGTCTTGTCTCTTTGGATTAACAGCTATTCCTCTTTCTGTTACTAAAACGTCTATGCTTTCACCTGGAGTTGTAACTGTTGTAACTTTATCCTTAATGATTGGTAATCTTGCTTTTACAAGGTTTGTAACTATTATAGCAAGTTTTGAACCTGCAGCAGTATCGCTGTGTCCACCTGAACCACCCATTATTACTCCATCTGATCCAGTTGTTACGTTAACATTAAAGTTAGTATCTATTTCTGTAGCGCCAAGTATCATAACATCTAAGTTATTTACAACTGCACCCTTATTGTGTGGGTTACCATACATGGAAGCTGACATTGCCATATGTCCTGGGTTTTTAGTATAAGATTCAGCTGCTTTTAAGTCAAAGCACTGTACATCAAATATGTTCTTGAATAATCCTTCTTCAAACATTTCTACAATGTATCCAGTAACTCCACCAGCTGCGAAGCTTCCTACTACACCTTTAGCTTTCATTATTTCTTTTAATTCCGCTGCAACTGCAAGAGATGTACCACCTGCACCTGTTTGGAATGATAAACCATCTTTAATTAATCCTGATGCTTCTATAACTTCAGTTGCCATTTTTGCTATCTTTAATCCTACAGGATCTTTAGTTATTTTTGTTGTTCCAGAAACTATTCCTGCTGGATTTCCTATAGAATCAACTTTTACAACATAATCTACATATATCTGTGTAATATCTATAGGGCATGCTGGATATGCAACTAAATTATCAGTAATAGCTACTACCTTATCTGCAAATTCCGCATCAGTAACAGCGTATCCTAAAGTACCACAAGCAGATGGTCCTTGAACTCCATTTAAGTTACCATATGTATCAGCAGTTGGAGCAGCAATAAATGCTACATCAACATGTAAATCTCCAGATTCCATAGCTCTTGGTCTTCCACCATGAGTCATCATAACAGCTGGTTTCTTTAAGTATCCCTTTGATATAGCCTGAGCTACAGGGCCTGACATATAGTTTGCATATATTCCTGTTACAACTCCACTCTTCATATATTCTACAAGTGGTTCATGTATTGGGAATATAGAACTTGCAGCTATAGTTATATCCTTAATTCCTCTTTTAGCTATTGCATGCATTACCATGTTTAAAACAAAGTCACCATTTCTTAAATGATGGTGGAAGGAAATTGTCATACCATCCTTTATTTCTACTTTGTCTAAAGCTTCTTCAATGCTAGCTAATACTTTATCTTCTCCTGGAGTTACGCTTTTAACTTTCATTGATCTTTTTTCTACTACTCCACAATTTTCAAAAGCGCCTTCAAATGGCTTTATTTCACCGTAACCTTCTATATAATCTGGTAGTTCTCTACCAAGCACATTTTTCATCTTAATCCCTCGCTTTATTATTTATATTACATTTAACTTGAGATTATCTTATAAGTCCTAATCTCTTAGCTAACTCAACAGTTGTTATTGCTCTATTTATAACAGGTGCATCTATCATTTTTCCATCTAAGGAGAATACTCCAAGGCCCTTTGCAAAAGCTTCATCTCTTGCTTCAAGAACTCTTATTGCATACTTAATTTCAGCTTCAGTTGGATTAAATACTGAGTGAATAGTATCTACTTGTCTTGGGTTTATAGAAGCCTTTCCTGTAAATCCTATTGATTTAGCCTTCATTGTATCAAGTCTTAATCCTTCATAATCATTTGTATCAGTAAATGGTGTATCTATTGCATCTATTCTTGCTGCTCTACAAGCCGCGGAGAATCTGTTTCTTGCATAAGAAATTTCTTCACTTTCTTTAGTTCTCTTTATTCCAAAGTCTGAAGTTAAATCTTCTGCTCCTAAAAGTAATCCTACTAGTCTTGGAGTAGCTGTAGCAACATCATATACAGTTTCTAATCCATAAGCAGTTTCTATAAGACCAAATAAATTAATGCTTCCTTTTTCAAATCCTTCTTCTTCTTCTATTTTAGTAATTATTGCATCAGCTTCAATAAGCTGTTCTCTTGTTGCCTTTGGTACTAATATAGTATCTGGCTTAACTCTTGCCATAGCTTCTAAATCTGTTGGTCCAAATTCAGTATCTAAAGGATTTATTCTAACTACTAATTCAACTTTTGAATAGTCTACTGTCTTTATAGCTCCTTTAACTAATTCTCTAGCTGCATCTTTTTCAGTTAAGCTAACAGCATCTTCTAAGTCTAGAATAACAGCATCTGCTCCTAAAATAGGGGCATTTTGAAGCATTCCAGGATTATTACCAGGCATGAATAACATAGTTCTTCTTAATTTTTTCATAGTAACTTCACCTCAAATTCTTTTTTAAGCATATTGTGAATTATTGTGCTCTTGCTACAGCAGTTGCAAGTCTTGCTTTTAATGTGTAATCAAGAGCTCCCTTATCTTGAACCTGTATTTTAACTCCATCAAGTTCTAATTCAGTTGCCTTTTCTGATATAACTTTCTTTATTTGTTCTCCAAATTGTTTCATAACTATACTTTCTATTTCAATTTCTACTCCTGTATTATCATTTGGTATTATCATGATAAGAGCATCATTTGATTCCAACGTTCCAGCTTTAGCTACCTTATTTATTTTCATTATTTTTACCTTCCTTTCTAAAACCAACAGTTAAAACTGAAGACTTTTAAAATCTTCAGTTTCAACTATCAATTTAAATTACTTTAAGCTATTTAAGTATGCTTGTTGTCCCATTTCATATAAGTTATTACCTTCGCTATCTATAACAACAACAACTGGAAGATCTTCTACTTCTAATCTTCTTAATGCTTCAGCTCCTAGATCTTCATAAGCAACTATTTCAGCCTTTTTAACTGATTTTCCCATTAAAGCTGCTGCTCCGCCTATTGCTGCAAAATAAACTCCAGTATTTCTCTTTATAGCATCTACAACTTCTTGTGATCTTAATCCTTTTCCAATCATTCCCTTTAAACCTACATCTAAAAGTCTTGGAGCATATGGGTCCATTCTATAACTTGTAGTTGGGCCTGCTGATCCTATTGGCTGACCTGGCTTTGCAGGTGTTGGTCCAACATAGTATATTATTTGATCTTTAAGATCAACTGGTAATTCTTCGCCTTTATCTAATAAATCAACTAATCTTTTATGACCAGCATCTCTTGAAGTATATATAACTCCAGTAAGAAGTACTGAATCCCCTGCTTTTAAATCCTTAACTTTTTCTGCTGTTAATGGAGTTGTGATTCTTATATCCATTTATTTCTCCCCCCTAAAACTCTACACTCTTATGTCTTGTAACATGGCAGTTTATATTTACTGCTACAGGTAATCCTGCTATATGAGTTGCATAGCTTTCTATATTAACTGCAATAGCTGTTGTAAGTCCACCAAAACCTTGTGGTCCTATTCCTAATGCGTTAACTTCTTCTAATAATTCCTTTTCTAACTTTGCATAGAAAGGATTTGGATTTTCTTCATCTAAGGATCTCATTAATGCTTTTTTAGCCATATTAGCAGCCTTATCAAATGTTCCACCTACACCTATTCCTACAACGATTGGTGGACATGGATTTGGACCTGCATCTTTAACTACTTTTAATACAAAATCCTTTACTCCCTGTAATCCATCAGCAGGTTTTAACATTTTTAATTGGCTCATGTTTTCAGAACCAAATCCCTTAGGAGCAACAGTAATTTTTAATTTATCTCCTGGAACTATATCATAGTATATTATTGCTGGAGTGTTATCTTTTGTATTTATTCTTTCAATTGGGTCATTTACAACAGATTTTCTTAAGTATCCTTCAGAATATCCTTGTCTTACGCCTTCATTTATTGCATCTTCAAGATTTCCACCTACAATATGTACGTCTTGACCCATTTCTACAAATATACAAGCCATACCTGTATCTTGGCAAGCTGGCATATCTTCATTTTTAGATATTTCAACATTTGTTAATATCTTACCAAGTATACCCTTTGCCATTTCCCATTTTTCACTTGCATAATATTCTTCTAACTTCTTCTTAACATCCTCTGGAAGATAGTAGTTAGCATCTATACATAATTGTTTTATGTTTTTTGTAATATCAGAAACATGTACTTCTTTCATATCGTAATTATTTACCAGGCAAGTACATTTTTTCATTACTTGCTAGATAAATGCCTCCCTTCAAAATATTATAAATTGATCCTTTATAGTCGAAAAGGCAGTTTACATTAAACCGCCTTTTCGTATCTTAATTGTGTAACTTTATATAATTATTTTCTTCTTCCAGCTAAAGCTAAAACTCTGTTCATTTCGTTTTTAACGATCATCATTCCTTCGTCAACACCCATACCTGGTTTAGCAAGAACCTGCTTAGCTCCACAAGCTATACCTATGTTAGTAGTAACTTCTGCGGATCTGTTAGTTTCGTTACAAGTTCCTCCACAGTATGCTCCCATACCGTTTGCTTTACAGTACATTATAGCATCAGCTATATTGTTAACTCCACCAAGGTCTGGAGTTTTGATCTGAACCATGTGTCCAGCTTTGTTATCAGTGAAGAATTTAACGTCTTCAACTGTGTTACACCATTCATCAGCAACTAATTCTACGGATAATCCTCTTCCGTCTAATTCTGCTCTTAAGTCTCTCATAGCTTCCATTTGTTTTTGTCTATCTTCAACGTCCATTGGTCCTTCGATTCTTAAGTGGAATGGGTTAGCAGCTTCTGCTAAAGTTTCGATGTAATCAGCCATAGCTTTTATATTAACATCGAATGCAGCACCAATTGTTCCATATACGTCGATGTGGAATATTGGAGCGTAGTCTTCTCTAACTCTTAATTTTATTATTCTGTCTCTTAACCATTTAACGTACTCAAGAAGCTTTTCTCCTTTAGCACCTAATTTTTCTTCAACGTGATTTATTAAAGCATGTGGTAATACATCTGCTTCTTTTATGATCATTTTATCAACGTTGTCATATCTATCATCACCAGATTGAGCAAATACTGCAACTGGTAGTAATTCTGCACCTGGGTTATATTCATTTCTTATAACTTCAGCCATAGTTAATTTTTGTGTTTTAGCTACTGCATCAAGTATAGCTTGAGATATACCGTATCTTATAGCAGTATGTAATCTATTGCCATTAACAGTCATTTTATCAAACTCTTCAGCCATTGCTTTAAAGCTTGTTATTTCTCTTCCAATTAATTTTGGAGCTATTTCTTTTTCTATAACAGGTATGAAATCTTGAGCTAAGAATAATGGATCTCTTCCGCCTGCTCCTGAATACTGAACAGCAGCACAATCTCCGTGTGAAACTTGACCATCTTCAAGAATAAACATAACAGAGATTGATTCACCTTTTTGTCTTACTTGAGTAAATCCTTCTGTTACAGTGTCTCCAGTGTAAGTAAAGCCATCATGTCCTGCTCCCTTTTTTATTGCTCTCTGGTCATCAAAGTAGAAACCAGTTAAACCTGGGGTACAGATTACGTCAACAATTTTCATAATATTCACCTGTCCTTTTTATTTTTTTATTATTTATATTTTATGCATTTTAATCCACATTCGCCGTTGATAGTCTCGCTATCAACAGCTAATGTGGTAATAAACAATATTAATAATATATCAGAAGAGATTAATTATATTAATTAAGGTCTTCCTATAAGTCTTCCTTTACCAACTGCAAATATATCGTCGATAACCATCTGGAAGCTTACATCTCTACCTTCAACTTTAGCTCTTTCCTGAAGTTTTTCTCTGTTGAAGTTCTTTATTTCTTCAGTAAATGGAATGTTACCAAATTCTAAGTATCTTACGCATCCTAAGTTATCTCTAACTGGCATCATCTTACCTGCATTGTATTTGCTTGGTCCGAATGGAATATCCATTACTCCAGTTTCAAATGCTTTAACAGTACCAACTGCTAAATCACCATTTCCAAGTTCAAACATTTTGTCAAGTATGCACTTAGTTTCAGCTTTGATAAGATTCATTTCTGCTTCTAATTCTTTTGACATTGGCATTCTCTGTCCTTCTAACATGTTTAATGCCATCTTTGTAGCTTTTATACCTGCAGCATTCGCTTCTTTAGTTGGGATACCAATAGCTTCGTGTGGAGTTTTAACTATTATTTTAGTCGCTCCTGCTAGTGCAGCTATTGTTGTAGCTGTAACTATAACACCAAATGCCTTGGATTCATCTTGTGGGAATCCACCCATCCACTGATGGAATACTGTAGTTACAAATACATCATTGTATCCATAAGCTTTTAAGTATTCATTTGTCTGCTCTTCTAATGATCTTAAAGCAGCTATATCTTGGATCATGTTTCCACACTCACCATATCCAACAGTTATGTTCTTAACTCCCTGCTCAGCAGCAAGTAAAGCTTCTGTAATTGCAACAGCATTGGACATTGATGGTGGAACTAAAGTTCCTGTTAATGGTCCAAATGGTTCTCTGTTTATGTGAACTCCTTGTTCTTCATAGAAACCAACAAGTCTATCACAGTACTGCCAATCTAATAATGTCTTTTCTATTGAAACAGATTTAGCATATGGTATGTTGTAAGAAATACCGCCACCTTCATTTGAAGTGTATCCACCTGCATGAGTTATTTCAGCAAGTAATCTTCCATCTGGTGTACCGTGTCTAGCCTGTAATGGTATATTTACTCCTTCTAGAACTTTTCTACAACCTGCAACTCCATGGTTAACAGCTGGGAATCCATTAAGTAATGATCTTCCTGCTTTTAAGCTTTCCTGTATACCAATTTCACATTCTTCATATCTATTTTGTCTAGTGTAAGCATCT
This sequence comes from Clostridium pascui, assembly GCF_016908015.1. GTDB lineage: Bacteria > Bacillota > Clostridia > Clostridiales > Clostridiaceae > Clostridium_AK > Clostridium_AK pascui. The sequence continues at coordinate 65,133 of NZ_JAFBDB010000002.1, read as the reverse complement.
ATTGTGGATGGTAAGAAGTCTGCTCCACCTTCATTTTGTAAATGCTGTAATAAAGCTATGTGTTCATCTAGTAATGCAACACCTGCTCTTGGCTGAGCCATTGTTATTCCAGCTTCTTTTGCTCTAACTAATTTGTCAGCAAAATTCTTTTCTGTTGGCACTTTCTTTAAGTAATCCACAGCCTCTTGTAAATCTACGTCTTTACCAGTTGGCCACTGTTTTAAAACTTCTTCTCTTTCGCTAAAAAACTGTTCATCAGTCCATCTTTTATTTCTAAGTTCCACGAAAATTCCCTCCTATCAAACTTTAACTAAATATTTTTTCATTATTCTAATTGCTATATCAGGTTTTTTTTCTGCAAGTAATCCCATTGCAGAAAGTATATATGTTTTATCTAAATAAAAATCAGGATTTTCAGGTTTTAAGTGCGTTGGATCAGCCATATCAAACGCTCCTGCTTTTAATATACCTGCTGCATTTTTACTATGAACTAATACCCCTCCAGTACCTATCATGTATTTAGTCCTTAAAAGGTCTTTTCCTATTTGACTATATACAACACCCATAGGAGTATACATGCTTTCAATATATCCAACATGTCTTTCCATAGCTAAATCAGTGGCAACCATTCCCATGGCCTCATCAAACTTTATTTCTTCTTCAGTTTGAGGAACCATTCTTATGTTAGCTGACCTATGCCTACAAGAAGCTTCTACATCTATACTGTCATCGCAGAGATACTTTTGAACCTTACGAGTACCTGCTGCCTCCCAAAGAGAAACTGCGGAGTATCTCATACCTAAGTCTCCCTCTACTGTTCTCTTTGCAAAAGGTTCCTGTAACCCTCTTAATGTCACTCCTGGCTTAGTTGGTTCACCATCGCTGATAGAATGAATATCTGTAGTTGCACCACCAATATCTACTACCACAATGTCCCCTAATCCATCTTCCTTATCAGTTCCTTCAGCTAGAACTCTAGCTGCTTTTAAAACTGCTGCAGGAGTTGGCATTAATATCCCATTTATAAAGCCTTCAGCACTTTTCATGCCTTTTGCTTCTACTATTCTTTTCATAAATATCTGTCTTATTTCTTCTCTTGCAGGTTCTACATTTAATACATTAAGTTTAGGCATTACATTTTCAGTGATTCTATATAATATACCTGCTTTATCGAATATTTCAGCTATTTCATCACTAGCTACTTTATTTCCTGCTACAACCACTGGAAGTTTAATACCATGTTCTGCAATCATTTTGGCATTATGGATTATGCACTCTTTGTTGCCACCGTTAGTACCACCTGCTAAAAGTATTATATCTAAGTTAGAATTCTTTATTTCCTCCATTTCCCTGGAAGTCAAATCATAACTATATACATTTAATACTCTTGCTCCTGCACCTAAAGCTGCTCTTTTAGCCGCTTCAGCTGTAAGTTCTGGCACCAAACCTATAGCAATCATCTTTAAGCCCCCAGCTGCTGAAGAACATGCAAGCTTTTCAATAAAGTTTACTTCCTTACCCTCTAATTGAGACATAAGATTATCATAAGCTTTATTAAAGCCAATCATTATATCACTTTCTACAGTTGTAATATCCTTAGCTGTAGCTAGTATTTCTTCATTTTCTATATCAACAGCAGTTAACTTTGTATATGTGCTACCAAAATCCAATAATAAATAAGCATCCACCTTAATCAACTCCCAATCAATCGTAAGACTATATAGATAGCTTACTTAACTAATTATTTAATTCCTAGCGCTTCTTTTAAATCAGCTATGCTAGTTTCTGGTGATGTTCCTGGTGGGTAAACTCTATCAAATCCCATGTCTAAGAATCTCTGTTCAACATCTGGCCAGTTCTGCTTTCCAACAACTATGTTTCCACCAACGAATAAAGTTATTCCTTTAAGTCCTGCTTCATCACATTTCTGTCTTAATCCTTTGCAGTCAATTTCTCCCTGTCCATAAAGAGAGGAAACTAATATAGCATCTGCCTTAGTTTCTATTGCTGCATTTATAAAATCTTCCTGTGGTGATAAAACTCCTATGTTAATAACATTGAAGCCTGCTGCTGTAAATGAATGATCTAATATTTTGTTTCCTACAGCATGGCAATCTGAACCAATAACTCCAAGAACTATTGTCTTTTTCTCCATTTTCAAAACCTCCTAGAAAATTCTTATATATAAAATTATATATTGTAAGCTTATTAATAACTTATCTAAGGTATCTAATTTCAAGTATCTTAGACTTTAACGCTTTTACAGTACCTTCATCTAAGCTATATAAAAAATTAATTATTTGTTTATCATCCTTTATGAGATTCTTAACATCATTATATCTGCCTGGAGATGCAATCACTACATCTGATTTAGATATAATTTTGTTTAGCTGATCCTTATCAAAAGAGTTTGTATATTCTACACATATATTTCCTAAACCAGCACTCTCTAAAGCTCTTCTTACTTTAAATTTAAATTCTTCTGTAATACATACAAAAGCAAATTTAGTTCCAATTGAAAACCTTGCAATTGTTACAATGGTTTCCAAATTAGGAGCAATCGCTACTCCAAAAACCTTTTTATTATAGGCCTTTGTAAGCCTTATAACCTCATTAACATGATTAAAAGTTGTAATCACCATTTGTGATTTTTCTAACAGTTTCTCTGTTTGCTCTTGCATGGATTTTAAATCGTTTACTGTAATCGGCATAAAGTTTATAGATGTCTTCTCACTTAGCTGTTTAGCAAATATTTTAGCTTGCTCTATATTGCATTCTACATAAATACCGCTTATTTCAGTCATAAGTTTCTTTTTATCGTCTAACCTTTGATTAACCAATCCTAAAAACTCATCTGCATCTATTCCTGTCTCTATTGCTTCTTCAAAAGCCAAATCGATAAACTTACCTATTTTTTCTATTACATCCTCGTGCTTCCACAGCTTGACTTCTTCCTCAACAAAAGTTCCTTTTCCCTGATAGGATTTTAAAACTCCTTCTTGCTCCAATTCCCTGTAAGCCATACTGACAGTATTCCTGCTTACTTTCAAATCTTCAGACAACTGTCTTTCTGTTGGCATTTTATATCCTACTTTGAGAGTACCATCTTTTATTAAATTCATTATTTGCTTTTTAACTTGTATATATAGAGGTACTTTATCCCCTTTATTTATCGTGATTTCTATGATAATCACTCCCAAAGGTAATTTGACTAATGGACTAATCCATTAACCAAATTAATAATAACATAACCGATATCTAACATCAATATGTTTTTTAAAAAACATTAAATTTTTTTAAGTTTTTGTCTATTTATATACAATATAATCAGACTAGTTATTTTTATTAAAAATTTCACTATAATTTCAACCAAAAACCTAATGATTTTACATTAACTTGCATATGACTAATTTTAATATTTATATCATTTTTACGGTTACCATATAAATATTTATATATACTTATGAATCAGCTAATTTCTCAAAATATGATTGTATTGATAATGCAATTACTTTGGCTATTTTTTCTTGATATATATTAGTTTTAAGCTTAGATTCTTCTACTTCATTCGATAAAAAACCGCATTCAATTAATACCGCAGGTATTTCTCCCACATTTCTTAATACCCTGTATTCATCCTTAGCTGGTTTTTCTACTCTTTTATTTTGATTATCTATATAAGCTTTAAAATTACTTTGTATAATGTTAGCTAGTTTATTACTAGATTCGTTGTTAGCATACCAAACTTGTGCTCCATAATATTTTCTTTCAGGAAACATATTTAAATGTATACTCACAAAGACATCGCAGTTACTTTCCGTTATCATTTTAGATCTATTGCTAAGATCCTCTCTTTTCTTTTGTCTTACTGTCCCACTATCACTATATAATCCTTTATCTTCTTCCCTAGTCATTATCACTTTAAATCCTTGCTTTTCTAGCTCACTTTTTAATTTAGTACTTATATCTAAATTTATATACTTTTCTACGGTTCCTGTAGGTGATACAGCTCCTCCATCAATTCCTCCATGTCCTGGATCTAAAAGAATTATCCTTGAAGACTTTTCATTTGCTATTTCCTTTTCCGCCAATACACTGGGTATACATTTCCACACCATAATTGCTAATACTATTAAAGAAAAAAAACAAATTTTTTTGTGTTGTCTTAACAATACTTTTATTCCTCCTTTCTAATCCTATAATAGTTTTTACCTTATATATTTTTTTTATTATAAAAAGTTTTATGTAATTATTTCTAAAAAATAAAAAAAGAGAGGGGTTTCCTCTCTTTTGTGAAATATTATCTCTTTGAGAACTGTGGCGCTCTTCTTGCCTTTTTAAGACCGTATTTCTTTCTTTCCTTCATTCTTGGATCTCTTGTTAAGAATCCTTCTTGCTTTAATGCAGGCTTTAAGTTTTCATCAGCTTTTAATAAAGCTCTTGATATACCATGTCTTATAGCTCCTGCCTGACCAGTAAATCCACCACCATGAACGTTAACAATTACATCAAATTTTTCTTTAGTAGCTGTTAATACTAATGGTTGATTAACTATAACTCTTAATGTTTCTAATCCAAAGTAATTTTCTATATCTCTTTTATTAACTATAACTTTTCCTTCACCTGGTACTAATCTTACTCTTGCAACAGATTTCTTTCTTCTACCAGTTCCGATATACTGAACCTTTGCCATTTTAACTCCTCCTTCTATAAGCTCTACCAATTAGTATTTTAATTCAAGTACTTCTGGATTCTGAGCTTCATGATTATGTTCTGAACCTCTGTATACTTTTAATTTCTTAAGCATTTGTCTTCCAAGTACTCCCTTTGGAAGCATTCTTCTAACTGCTTCTTCAAATACAAATTCAGGTTTCTTAGCTAAAGCTTCTCTGTATGGAGTTTCCTTTAATCCACCTGGATATAGAGAATGGTGTCTTAACATCTTCTGATCTAATTTCTTTCCTGTTAAAACTACCTTTTCTGAATTAATTATTATAACGAAATCTCCTGTATCTACATGTGGTGTAAATACTGGCTTATTCTTACCTCTTAATATTGAAGCAACTTGGCTAGCAACTCTACCTAATGGTTTGCCAGCAGCATCAACTATATACCATTTTCTTTCAACTTGTTCTGGTTTTGCAACGTATGATTTCATCCTTTTCCCTCCTTGAACTAATAAACACTCAACTATATGCGTTCTATATAAAGACCCGGGGCTAGTGGATCTCTTATACTATTATGTTAAGATACAAACATTATTTATTATAATACAATGTACCTGGTGTGTCAATAATTTTTATACTAATAATAAAATACTTCATCTAGACATAACCCTGCTGCAGGCAGTGATCTTCCTGCCTTTCTTCTATCTCTAGATTCTAATATAACTTTAATATCTTTTGGTTCTTTTTTGTTAAGTCCTACTTCTAACAGAGTACCACTTATGATTCTAACCATATTATATAAAAATCCATCTCCAGCAACTTTGATTTCAATTAATTCATTATTTTTTATAACACTTAATTCTGTAATTGTTCTTACAGTAGATTGAACACTGCTCCCTAAATTTCTAAAGGATGCGAAATCATGTCGCCCAATAAGATATCTTGCAGCTTCGTTCATCTTATCTATATCTAATTCATCTTTAACATGATATGTAAAATCCCTTTTAATAGGAGATGGCCATGTTCTGCTTAATATGCTATATACATATCGCTTTCCTTTGCAGCTAAATCGTGCATGGAAATCTAAAGAAACTTCTTCGGACTCTAATATTATGATTTCAGGTGGAAGTATTCTATTAATTGCATAACTAAATTTTTCGCTTGGTATTTTGCTACTAGTAGTAAAATTACATACAAATCTTTTAGCATGCACTCCTGAATCCGTACGGCTACATCCTATAACCTCTACTTCTTCTTGAGTAACTTTAGCTATACATTCTTCTATTGTACCTTGTACAGTTCTAGCATTAGGTTGTCTTTGCCATCCATAAAAACTAGTTCCGTTATACTCGATAGTAAGTTTTATATTTTTGATCATATCCAAAATCTACTTCCTACGGATGTAGCTACTAATAACATAATAACTATACAAGCTACTACATCTCTTTGTGAAAATTTTAATTGCTTCATTCTAGTTCTACCTTCTCCACCTCTATAGCATCGTGCTTCCATTGCCATAGCTAGCTCATCTGCCCTTCTAAAAGAGCTTATGAATAACGGTACTAAAAGAGGAATAAGACTTTTTGCCCTTTGCATAATGTTACCAGATTCAAAATCTGCTCCCCTTGCCATCTGGGCCTTCATTATCTTATCCGTTTCATCCATTAAAGTAGGAATGAATCTTAAAGCTATAGTCATCATCATTGCTAACTCATGAGCCGGTAGCCCTATTTTTTTAAAAGGATTTAATAATTTTTCTATACCATCTGTGAGCTCTATTGGCGAAGTAGTAAGAGTAAGAAGTGAAGTTCCAATAATTAAAAATATTAGCCTTATAACCATAAATGCTGCCAATTTTAGCCCTTGCTCATATATAGTTATAAAATGCCATTTAAAAACAATCCTTCCTCCACTAGTCATAAATATATTTAATAAAGCAGTGATGAGTATTAATATAAATATAGGTTTGAGTCCCTTATATATGTATTTAAAGGGAACTTTTGATACTATTACTGCTACTCCAGTAAATAAGACTATAAAAGCATACCCTTTAAAATTGTTAACTATAAATAAATCAATTATATATATTAAAGATATCAGGATTTTTGTTCTCGGATCTAATTTATGAACAAAAGAATCACCTGGAATATATTGTCCTAAAGTAATATCTTTAATCATAGCTATTCTCCTAACAATAAAATTTAGTTTTTCTTCAAAGCCTTTAGGATCTCTGTTTTAGCTTGTTCTACGGTAAATACATCTTCAGATATGTCAAAGCCTTTTTCTCTTAATCTTTGTACTAAATAAGTTACTTGTGGAACTCCTAGCCCTACACTTTCTAAAGTATTTATTTCCTTAAATATTTTAGAAGGTGTCCCATTTAAGATACATTTTCCTTTATCCATCACTAGTATTCTAGTAGCCAATTTTGCTACATCCTCCATACTATGTGAAACTAATATAATAGTCATGTTATATTCATTATGGAGTTCCTTTATATTTCCTAATATATCATCTCTACCTTTTGGGTCAAGACCTGCTGTGGGTTCGTCTAATATAAGAACCTTAGGTTCCATAGCTACAACCCCTGCTATTGCAACTCTTCTTTTTTGACCTCCACTTAATTCAAATGGAGATTTATCTTTATAGGTTTCATAATCTAATCCAACTATATTCATTGCTCTTTTGACCCTTTTTACTACTTCTTCATCATTTAACCCTAAGTTTTTAGGACCAAATGCTATATCCTTTTCTATAGTTTCTTCAAATAATTGATACTCCGGGTATTGAAATACTAATCCAACTCTTTTCCTTATATCTGATAGCTTAACACCTTTAGCAGTAATATTCACATCATCTACAACTATATTTCCTGAGCTAGGCTTAAGTAACCCATTAATATGCTGTATAAGAGTAGATTTCCCAGAACCTGTATGCCCTATAAGGGCTATAAATTCTCCATTATTTATTTCTATAGAAACATTATCTAAAGCCACTTTTTCAAAGGGAGTCCCCTTCATATATATATGAGTCAAGTTTTCTATTTTAATTGGCATAACACATTCACCATCTCATCAATAGTTAGTATATCTGAATTAATATGTATTCCCTCTTTTTGAAGTTCATAAGCTAATTCCGTCACTTGAGGTACATCAAGGCCTGTTTTTTTCATAGTTTGTACTTTACTAAAAATCTCTCTAGGCGATCCTTCTTCAATTACCTTTCCTGAATCCATAACAATTATTCTGTCAGCTTCTACTGCTTCTTCCATATAGTGAGTAATAAGTATAATAGTAATGCCATATTTCTTATTTAGTTCTTTTATAGTCTTTACTACTTCTCTTCTTCCTGATGGATCTAACATAGCTGTAGGCTCATCAAAAATGATGCATTTTGGCATCATAGCTAACACTCCTGCAATAGCTATTCGCTGCTTTTGTCCACCAGATAATAAATGAGGTGCATGCTTTCTATATTCATACATGTTTACTCTTTTTAAAGAGTCATCTACTCTATTACGTATTTCAGTAGGATCTATCCCTAAATTTTCAGGTCCAAAGGCAACATCTTCTTCTACTATAGTAGCTACTATTTGATTATCAGGATTTTGAAATACCATTCCTGCTGCATTTCGTATGCTCCATATATCTTCTGCTACTGATGTATCTAAGTCATTTACATATACTTTTCCTTCTGTAGGAATTAAAAGTGCATTTAAATGTTTTGCCAAAGTAGACTTTCCAGAACCATTTCTGCCTAAAACTACTACAAATTCACCTCTAGTTATTTCTAAACTTACGTGATTCACAGCAATCTTAACTTTTTCCTCACCATGTTCCTCATACTTATACACTACGTCCCTACACTCAATCATTTTTGTTTTCATTTAAACACCTCGTAGTGATTAACAATATATTAAAACGGGGACTAAGCTATTTCCTTAATCCCCTAAGCTGTTATACTAATTCTAGTATAACAATTTCAGCTCCATCGCCTCTTCTTGGACCTACTTTATACATTCTAGTATATCCACCGTTTCTTTCAGCATATTTAGGAGCTATATTTTCAAATAAGTTTGTAACTACTGCTTCTTCTGTTATAAATGCAAGCGCCTGTCTTCTTGCATGAAGATCTCCTCTTTTTCCTAGAGTGATCATTTTTTCAGCTAAGTTTTTTGCTTCTTTTGCTCTAGTTTCTGTAGTTTCTATCTTTCCAGTTTTTAAGAAACTAGTAACTAGATTTCTAAGCATAGCTCTTCTTTGGTCAGTTGGACGACCTAATTTACGATATCCTGCCATCTCTATACCTCCTTACCTTTTACGCAAATTCTATATGTGAATTATTCCTCACTTTGTTTCAAACCTAAGCCTAAAGCTTCAAGCTTTTGTTCTACTTCTTCTAGAGATTTCTTACCTAGATTTCTAACTTTCATCATATCATCCATAGTTTTTTCTGTTAATTCTTGAACTGTATTAATTCCTGCTCTCTTTAAGCAATTATAACTTCTAACAGATAAATCTAATTCTTCAATAGTCATTTCTAAAACTTTTTCTTTTTTATCTTCTTCTTTTTCTACCATTATTTCTACGTTGTTTGCGTGATCTGTTAAAGTCATAAATAATTTAAAGTGTTCAATTAATATTTTAGAAGACAAGCTTACAGCTTCATCTGGCATAATCGTTCCATTAGTCCATAATTCAAGTGTTAACTTATCATAGTCAGTTATTTGACCTACTCTTGTATTTTCAACAGTAAAGTTAACTCTCTTTATAGGAGTATAAATTGAATCCACAGGAATAGTTCCTATAGGCATACCTTCTGCCTTGTTCTTGCTTTGAGTGACATATCCTCTACCTCTATTTACTATTAGCTCCATGTAAAGTCTTGCTTCATCATCAAGGGTAGCTATATGTAAATCTTTATTGATTATTTCTATATCACCATCTGCCTTAATATCTCCTGCTGTAACTTCGCCTGGTCCTTGTGCATCTATATATATAGTTCTAGGCCCATCACCATTCATTTTTAAAGCTAACATCTTTATGTTTAGTATTAACTCAGCTACATCCTCTTTTACTCCCTTAACAGTAGAAAACTCATGAAGGACATTTTCAATTTTTATGTGATTAACAGCTGCTCCAGGTAATGAAGAAAGTAATATTCTTCTTAAAGCATTTCCTAGGGTTGTTCCATAGCCTCTTTCTAGTGGCTCTATAACAAACTTGCCATATGAACCATCTTCAGCCATTTCTACACATTCTATTTTAGGCTTTTCTATTTCTAACATTTAGAACCCTCCTTTTTATTTATATAAATTGACGTTGAGGGCAACTGATTCTTTTAATTAAGTTAATTATTATTTGCTGTATAACTCAACTATTAATGTTTCGTTTACAGGAACATCTATATCAACTCTTGCTGGTTCGCTTATTACTTTACCTTCAAAGTTTTCTGGATTTCCAGATAACCAGTTTGGTAAAGTTTTTGGATTTTCAGCAAATACTTTGAAAGTTTCACTAGCTCTGCTCTTCTCACATACAGTTATAACATCATTTACAGCTACTTGGTAAGAAGGTATATCTACTTTCTTTCCATTTACTAAGAAATGTCCATGAGTTACTAACTGTCTTGCTTCTTTTCTTGAACTTCCGTAGCCTAATCTATAAACTACATTATCAAGTCTCATTTCAAGAAGCTTTAATAGGTTTTCACCTGTTATACCCTTTACTCTTTCAGCTCTATCATAATTCATTCTGAACTGTTTTTCTAATAACCCGTATATTCTCTTAGCTTTCTGCTTTTCTCTTAACTGTAATCCATAGTTAGAGATCTTCTTTCTATTCTGTCCATGTTGTCCAGGTGCGTATCCTCTTCTTGCGATAGCACATTTATCTGTATAACATCTATCTCCTTTAAGGAATAGCTTTAATCCTTCTCTTCTACAAAGTCTGCAAACTGCTCCAGTATATCTTGCCATTTAAAATTACACCTCCTATTACTATAATATTAGACTCTTCTTCTCTTTGGTGGTCTACAACCATTATGTGGTATTGGAGTAACATCTTTTATTAAAGTTACTTCAAGTCCAGCTGCCTGTAGTGATCTTATAGCCGCTTCCCTACCTGCTCCTGGTCCTTTAACTAAAACTTCTACACTCTTTAAACCGTGTTCCATAGCTGCTTTTGCTGCAGTTTCTGCTGCCATCTGAGCTGCAAATGGAGTACTCTTTCTTGAGCCTCTAAATCCTAAGCCTCCTGCACTTGACCAAGATAATGCATTTCCAACGGCATCAGTTATAGTAACTATAGAATTGTTGAAAGTTGATTGTATATGAGCACAACCATGTTCAACATTTTTTCTCTCTTTTCTTCTTCTTGTCTTTTTAACCTTTGATCCAGCTGCCATCTTTATCCCTCCTTATTTATTATTAGATCTTATTTCTTCTTTTTGCTCGCAACCATTTTCTTAGGACCTTTTCTAGTTCTAGCATTGGTCTTAGTTTTCTGACCTCTTACTGGAAGACCTTTTCTGTGTCTTATTCCTCTGTAAGATCCTATTTCCATTAATCTCTTTATATCAAGAGCGATATCTCTTCTTAAATCACCCTCAACTATTAAATTCTTATTTATATAGTCTCTTAATGAGTTTACTTCTTCTTCAGTTAAATCTCTAACTCTTGTGTCTGGATTTACTCCTGTTTCTTTAAGAATTTTATGAGCTGTTGGTAATCCAATTCCATAAATGTAGGTTATGCCTATTTCTATTCTTTTTTCCTTTGGTAGGTCAATACCTGCTATTCTTGCCATTAAAATTTACACCTCCTGAATATCTTCTTTATGAGTAATATGAATTTATTTATATCTAAAGTTTAGGCCATTAGAAAGACTAGCTTCTAACGTCAGCCGCACCTAAAACATTATTGACTTTAACTAACCCTGTTTTTGCTTATGTTTTGGGTTTTCACAGATAACCATAACTCTGCCTTTTCTTTTAATAACTTTACATTTTTCGCATATAGGTTTAACAGATGGTCTTACTTTCATAGCTAACCCTCCTTATTACTTTGCTCTCCAGGTTATTCTTCCACGTGTCAAATCATATGGAGATAACTCAACAGTTACTTTATCACCTGGTAAAATTTTAATAAAATTCATTCTTAGCTTTCCAGAAATATGTGCTAATATCTTATGACCACTTTCTAGTTCTACTTCAAACATTGCATTAGGTAAAGCTTCTAATACAGTACCCTGCATTTCAATTACATCTTCCTTTGACATAAGGTCTCAAACCTCCTTATTCATGTCGTGAGACTGCAAAAACTTTCTAATTAATGAATTATTAATTGTATTTCCTGATAGTATTAATTCTCTTATTTCCTGTGATAATATGTTGGTAAAAGATAAGTGTTTGATTTTCTTCTTTTTAGGATTTTCTATTAGTCTTAAGCTTCCATCTGAAATATATACATACTCTTCATTTAGCTTTGCAACAATCACAAAAAGCCTATCCTTATCTCTTCCAGCTTTAGAATACACTATCTTGCCAATGTGGTCGTTTTGTTCCAAATTATTCACCTCTACTGACCTAGTGTTAATATTTCCGGTCCATTTTCTAAGATAGCTACTGTATTTTCATAATGAGCAGATAAGCTATTATCACTTGTTCCTACTGTCCATTCATTATCTTCTACAAAAACTTGATATGCGCCTATATTTACCATCGGCTCTATGGCTAGCACCATACCCTTAGTCAATTTTGGTCCTCTTCCAGGTCTACCGAAGTTAGGAACTTCAGGAGCTTCATGCATATCTCTTCCTATACCATGACCAACATAGTCTCTAACAATAGAATATCCAAAACCTTCCACATACATTTGAATTGAGTGTGAAATATCTGTTAGTCTATTACCTACTATAGCCTTTTCTATGCCTTTGAAAAAACCTTCTCTAGTTACATTAATTAGTTGCTCTGCTTCCTTGGATATATTCCCTACAGCAAATGTTCTTGCCGCATCACCATGGTACCCATTAAGTATAGCTCCGCAATCTATGCTTATTATATCGCCTTCTTGAAGCACTCTATCTTTAGAAGGAATTCCATGTACTACTTCACTATTTACCGATGTACATATGGAAGCTGGGAATCCATGATACCCTTTAAAAGATGGCTTAGCGCCTCTTTTTGCAATAAATTCCTCAGCTATTTTATCCAAGTCTGCAGTAGTTATACCAGGCTTTATAACCTCTTGAAGTTTTGCTAGAGTGTCACCCACAACTTTACCTGCTTGCCTCATATATTCAATTTCCATATCATTTTTAATTAATATCATTTATTTTTCGCTCCCCAAAATATCAGAAATATTTTCAAATACTTCTTTTATTTCTCTTGTACCATCTATAGTAGATAACACTTCCTTATTACTATAGTACTGAATTAAAGGTTGCGTCTGCTTTGAATAAACGTCAAGTCTTTCTCTAACTGTTTCCTCTGAATCATCTTTTCTTTGAATTAGCTCACTTCCACAAACATCACACTTTCCTTCAATTTTTGAAGGATTGAACTTCACATGATAACTTGCTCCACATGAATTACAAACTCTTCTTCCAGTCATTCTCTCAAGTATATACTCATGAGGAACATCTATTAAAAGTGAAGAATTTATGCTTTGGTTATTTTCATGTAAAAATTCATCTAATGCTTCTGCTTGTGCAACTGTTCTTGGGAATCCATCTAGAAGAAATCCATTCTTACAATCATCTTGTTGTAATCTGTCTTTAACTAGATCTATAGTTAACTCATCTGGAACTAACTGACCCTTATCCATGTAACTTTTTGCCTTTACTCCTAGGGGCGTTTTTTCAGAAATATTCTTTCTAAAAATATCTCCTGTAGATATATGTGGTATGGAATACTTTTCACTTATTAATTTAGCCTGAGTCCCTTTTCCAGCTCCTGGAGGACCTAATAAAATTATATTCAACTAAACCATCTCCAATTATATATTACTTTAAGAATCCTTGGTAATGTCTCATAACCAACTGTGATTCTATTTGTCTTACAGCTTCAAGCGCTACACTGACCATTATTAATAATCCTGTACCACCAAAGTAAACTCCTTTAAATGGAGTACTATTTGCTATAATTATAGGAAGAATAGCTATCATAGCAACAAAAATACCTCCTAGTATAGATATTCTTGTTAATATCTTATCTATATAGTTAGCAGTCGAATCTCCAGGTCTTATTCCTGGAATGAATCCTGATGATTTATGCATGTTTTCAGCCATTTCATCTGGCTTAAAAGTAACCTGAGTATAAAACCATGTAAAAAATATTACAAGGATAAAATATATAAGCATATACTGCAAGCTTCCTTCTTTGAACAAACTAAATTTACTTCCTGTAACAAAAGTATAAAATTTAGATTCTGGCCAAATAGCACCTATAGTGGCAGGAAACTGCATAACTGACATAGCAAATATAATTCCTATAACTCCTGCTGAGTTAACATTAATAGGAATATGAGTTGATTGTCCTTTATATACCCTACCGCCTACAGTCTTACCTGCATATTGAACAGGAATTCTTCTCTCTGCTAAACTCATGATAACTACTACTATAAATAAAGCTACTGCTAGAGCAGCAAACATTATCACTTGTATAAAGTTTACTTCTTCTACCTTCTGTAATGCAGCAACTTGATATATAGTATTTGGAATCCCAGATATAATATTGACAAATATTAAGAGTGATATACCATTACCTACACCTTTTACAGTAATCTTATCTCCAAACCACATTAAAAATGTGGATGCTGTCGTTAAAGTAAGAATAATCAAGAACATGTTTAGCCTTGATGCATCTTGTAGTGCCCCAGCTCTTGAAATTATAGCATACGTACTAAACGCCTGAACTATGGCAAAGAATATAGCTCCATAACGAGTATATTGCTGAATCTTCTTTCTACCATCTTCTCCTTCTTTAGAAAGTTGTTCTAAAGAAGGTAAAGCAATAGTTAACAGTTGAAAAATAATGGATGAGTTAATATACGGCCCTACACCCATTGCAAATATACTAAAATTACTGAAAGCACCACCAGATATCAAGTCATAAAAAGCAAACAAGTTTCCACCCTGTGAAAGAGCTTGTAACTTAGTTCGATCTATTCCAGGAACAAGGATAAAATTACCCATTCTAAAAAGAGCTAACATAAAAAATGTAAATATTAGTCTCTTTTTTAGATCTGGAACTTTCCAGGCATTACGTAGGGTTGATAACATTATATCACCTCAACTTTTCCTCCAGCTGTCTCAATCTTTTCAGCTGCTGCCTTGGAGAACTTTGTAGCTTTTACAGTTAACTTCTTAGTTAATTCGCCGTTTCCAAGAATTTTAACTCCATCGTATACTTTGCTTATTACTCCATTTTCCATTAATACTTCTGGAGTTACTTCTGTTCCATCTTCAAATATGTTTAATCTATCTACATTTATAGTAGCATATTCTTTTGCAAATATGTTCGTAAATCCTCTTTTAGGTAATCTTCTATATAAAGGCATCTGGCCACCTTCAAATCCTGGTCTTACACCGCCGCCTGATCTAGCATTCTGTCCCTTTTCTCCCTTACCTGCATTTCTTCCAAGGCCAGAACCTGTACCTCTTCCGACTCTTTTAGGAGCTTTTCTAGAACCTTCTGCTGGTCTTAATTCGTGAAGTTTCATTATAGTTACACCTCCTCTTTTACTGTACTTCTTCTACATCTAAAAGGTAGCTTACCTTATTTATCATTCCTCTAATTTGAGGAGTGTCATCATGTTCAACAGTTTTACCGATTTTCTTTAATCCAAGAGCGGTAACTGTAGCTATCTGATCTTTTCTTCTACCAATTGTACTTCTTTTTAAAGTAATTTTAAGTTTAGCCAAGGCTATTCCCTCCTAACCTAAGATCTCTTCAACGGTTTTTCCTCTTAGCTTAGCTATTTGCTCAGCTGTTCTTACTTTTGATAAACCGTCGATAGTTGCATTAACCATGTTTCTTGGGTTATTGGAACCTAAAGATTTTGCTCTAACATCTTTTAATCCTGCTAGTTCAAGTACTGCTCTAACTGGACCCCCAGCTATAACTCCTGTACCTTCTTTAGATTTCATTATAAGTACTCTTCCAGTACCGAATTTACCTTCTATATTATGTGGAACTGTAGTTCCAACCATTGCAACTTCCACTAAATTCTTCTTTGCGTCTTCTATGCCTTTTCTAATTGCTTCAGGTATTTCTATAGATTTTCCCATACCTACGCCTACATGACCATTTTCGTCTCCTACTACAACGAGGGCGCTAAATCTAAAGTTTCTACCACCTTTAACAACCTTAGCAACTCTATTAATAAAAACCACTTTTTCCTTCAAGTTTAAAGTGCTAGGATCTATTCTCATTTATTTCCCTCCTTTATTAGAATTGTAAACCTGCTTCTCTTGCACCTTCGGCAAGTTGTTGCACTCTTCCGTGATAAATGTATCCGCCTCTATCAAATACTACTTTAGTAATTCCTTTTTCTATAGCTTTTTTAGCTACGGACTGGCCTACTAATTTAGCTCCTTCTTTATTGCTTCCAACTGCACTGAATTCTTTTTCTAAACTGGAAGCTGAAACTAAAGTTACTCCATTTATGTCATCAACTATCTGAGCATATATGTTTTTTTCGCTTCTATATACTGCAAGTCTTGGCATTTCAGGAGTTCCAAAAACTTTTTTACGAACTCTTATGTGACGTCTCACTCTTGATTCTTGTCTATCTTGCTTATTAATCATTGAAACTCACTCCTTTCTTATTATTTCTTACCAGTCTTACCTTCCTTACGTCTAATAACTTCGTTATCATACTTAATACCTTTTCCTTTGTAAGGTTCAGGTTTTCTCCAACTTCTTATATCAGCAGCAACGTTTCCTACCTTTTGTTTATCTATACCGCTAACTACTACCTTGTTATTTCCTTCAACTTGGAATTGAACACCTTCTACTGGTTCTATTTCAACTGGATGTGAGAATCCTAAGCTCATTACTAATTTATTTCCCTGTACTTGAGCTCTATAACCTACACCAACTAATTCTAAAGTTTTTTTGTATCCTTCAGTTACTCCAATAATCATATTATTGATTAAAGCTCTTGTTAATCCATGAAGAGCTCTGTTTTGTTTTTGATCATTATCTCTTGTTACTACAACAGAATTATCTTCAACAGCTATATTAATAGCAGTGTTCATAGCTTTAACAAGTTCACCCTTTGGTCCTTTTACAGTAACAACGTTGTCTGGTGTTACTGCGAAAGTTACACCATTAGGTATAGCTATTGGAAGTCTACCAATTCTTGACATAATTACACCTCCTGTTTCCTAATTACCATATGTAGCAAAGAACTTCTCCGCCTACAGCTAATTTTCTTGCTTCTCTATCTGTAACTATTCCTTTTGAAGTTGATACGATAGCTACTCCTAATCCATTCAACACTCTAGGAATCTCTTCTTTTCTGCAATATACTCTTAATCCTGGTTTTGATATTCTCTTTAAACCAGTAATAGTCTTCTCTTTATTCTGACCATATTTCATTGTTACTTTTAACATTGGAACTGATCCGTCAGTATATTCCTCAACGTTCTTTATATATCCTTCTTGTAACATTATGTTTGCAATAGCCTTCTTTATAGTTGAAGAAGGTATTTCTACAGTTTCATGTTTAACTATATTTGCGTTTCTTATACGAGTTAATAAATCAGCAATTGGGTCAGTCATTACCATTTAATGTGCCTCCTTTCCTATTCTATATTACCAGCTAGCTTTCTTGCATCCTGGTATCTGTCCTTTATATGCAAGTTCTCTAAAGCAAATACGGCATATACCAAACTTTCTTAGCACAGCGTGTGGTCTACCACATATTCTACATCTTGTATAAGCTCTAGTGGAATACTTAGGTTCTTTTTTCCATTTTTCTATCAAAGCTTTACGTGCCACAGTTTTCCCTCCTTAATTACTGAGCAAATGGCATTCCAAGGAATCTTAATAATTCTCTAGCTTCCTCGTCAGTCTTTGCAGTAGTTACAAATGTTATATCCATTCCTCTAACTTTATCAATTTTATCATATTCAATTTCTGGGAATATTAATTGTTCTTTAAGTCCTAATGAATAATTTCCTCTACCATCAAAAGACTTATCAGAGATTCCTCTAAAGTCTCTAACTCTTGGAAGAGCTACATTCATTAACTTATCTGCAAATTCATACATTGTGTTCTTTCTTAATGTTACCTTACATCCTATCGCCATGTTCTCTCTAATTTTGAAGTTAGCAATAGATTTTTTAGCTCTTGTTAATATTGGCTTTTGACCTGCTATTATAGTTAAATCGCTAACAGCTGATTCTAATACCTTCTGATTATCCTTAGCTTCTCCAATACCCATGTTAATAACTATTTTATCAAGCTTTGGAACTTCCATTATATTTTTATATCCGAACTTTTCCATTAAAGCTGGTACAACTTCTTTTTCATACTTTTCTTGTAATCTTGGATTCATTAAGTAAACCTCCTTTCAAGATTAGAATGTTTCTCCACACTTTTTACAAACTCTTACCTTAGTTCCGTCATCTAATAACTTATGACTTATTCTTGTTACTGATTTGCACTTTGTGCAGTATAACATAACTTTGGAACTATATATAGGTGCTTCTTTATGAACTATTCCACCCTGCATATTCTCTTTGCTTGGTTTTTGGTGTTTTGTAATTAAATTAACACCCTTAACTAATACTTTGTTAGTCTTAGGTGATACACTTACAACTTCACCTATTTTGCCTTTATCTTTACCAGATATAACCATTACAGTGTCCTGTTTTCTAACATGTATTTTATTCTGCATTCAAGTCACCTCCCTATCCTATAGAACTTCTGGTGCTAAGGATAAAATTTTTGTGAATTCTTTGTCTCTTATCTCTCTAGCTACAGGTCCAAAGATACGAGTACCCTTTGGCTGCTTATCATCTTTTATTATAACAGCCGCATTTTCATCAAATCTTATGTATGATCCGTCTGCTCTTCTTAATCCTTTAACAGATCTTACTATAACGGCTTTAACTACTTCACCTTTTTTAACAACACCGCCTGGTGTTGCACTCTTAACACTAGCAACGATTATATCGCCTATGTTACCCCATTTTCTTTTTGATCCACCTAATACTCTAATACACATTATTTCTTTAGCACCAGAGTTATCTGCAACTTTTAGTATAGTTTGCTGCTGAATCATTCAAATACCCTCCTTTCAGCCTTTGTAACTATTATTTTGCTTTTTCTACTATTTCTACAAGTCTCCATCTTTTATCTTTAGATAATGGTCTAGTTTCCATTATTACTACTCTATCATTCATCTTTGCTTCATTATTTTCATCATGAGCTTTAAATTTAGTTGTTCTATTAATTGTTTTTCCGTATAGTGGATGACGAACTTTTGTTTCAACTGCAACAACAATTGTCTTATCCATTTTATCAGAAACAACTCTACCTAATCTTGTCTTTCTTAATTTTCTTTCCACAGGATGAACCTCCTCTCAATTACTGCTCAATAGTCCTTAGTTCTGCTTCTCTAAGGATGGTTTTAATCTGGGCTATAGATTTTTTAACTTCTCTTATTCTCATTGGGTTTTCTAATTGGCCAGTAGCTAATTGAAATCTTAGGTTAAATAATTCGCCCTTAAGGTCATTTAATTTACCCTCTAAATCTTGTGGGTTGTTTTGTCTTAATTCTTGTAATTCTTTAGCCTTCATTGATTTCACCACCCATTTCCTCAAAGTCTGATCTTTTTACAAATTTAGTTGACACAGGTAGTTTGTGTGATGCAAGTCTCATAGCTTCTCTAGCAACCTTTTCTTCTACACCTGTTAACTCAAATAAAACTCTACCTGGTTTTATAACTGCTACCCAGTACTCTGGTGAACCTTTACCGGAACCCATACGTGTTTCAGCTGGCTTTTCAGTAACTGGTTTATCTGGGAAAATCTTTATCCAAAGTTTTCCTCCTCTTTTTATATATCTATTTATAGCTATTCTGGCTGATTCTATCTGATTGCTAGTAATCCAACCACATTCAGTAGCTTGTAAACCGTAATCACCATATGCTATAAAGTTTCCTCTTGTAGCCTTACCCTTCATTCTGCCGCGTTGTACTTTACGATGTTTAACTCTTTTAGGCATTAACATGTCATATTCCTCCTTCCCTATGCATTAACTTCTTCCTTTTTTTCTTTTTTAACTGGAAGAACTTCACCTCTATATACCCAAACTTTTATTCCTATTTTACCAAATGTAGTATCTGCTTCAGCAAATCCATAATCGATATCAGCTCTTAATGTCTGAAGTGGAATTGTGCCTTCATGATACTGTTCAGTTCTAGCTATGTCTGCTCCTCCAAGTCTTCCTGAGCAAGCAGTCTTAACACCTTTAACTCCTGATTTCATTGCTCTTTGTATAGTTTGCTTCATTGCTCTTCTGAAAGAAATTCTCTTTTCTAACTGTTGAGCAACATTTTCAGCCATTAATTGTGCATTTGTTTCTGCATTTTTAACTTCTACTATATTTATTAATATATTTTTATCATCTTTTACAAACTTCTTAAGTTCGTTTCTTAAAGCATCTATTCCTTGACCACCCTTACCAATTATCATTCCTGGTTTAGCAGTATAGATGTTTAACTTAACTCTTTTTGCAGCTCTTTCTATTTCTATTTTTGAGATTCCAGCAGCATAAGATTTTTTCTTTACGAATTCTCTTATATTATTGTCTTCTACTAAGTTATCTGCAAAATTCTTCTTATCAGAATACCATTTAGCATCCCAATCTTTAATTACTCCAACTCTTAAGCCGTGTGGATGTACTTTCTGACCCATCTGTTTCCCTCCTTCTTTTTAAGCTCTTTCTTTAACAACTAATGTTATATGACTAGTTCTTTTAAGTATTCTAAAAGCTCTACCTTGTGCATGAGGTTGAAATCTCTTTAATACAGGTCCCTGACAAGCGTAAGCTTCTGCTACATATAATGTATTTATATCTAAGTTTAAATTATTTTCTGCATTTGCTACAGCTGATTTTAAAACTTTTTCTACAACTACAGCTGCTCTTTTAGGAGTATATTTTAATATAGCAAAGGCCTCATTTACATTCTTATTTCTTATTAAATCAAGAACTATACCCACTTTCATTGGGGACATTCTTACATATTTAGCTATTGCTTTAGCTTCCATTATTATTACCTCCTTCCCGCATTATCTAACAGAACTTGATTTAGCTGTCTTATCTACATGACCTTTATAAGTTCTTGTTAGAGCAAATTCTCCTAATTTATGTCCTACCATATCTTCAGTAACATATACAGGAACATGTTTTCTTCCATCATGTACTGCTATAGTATGACCAATCATCTGTGGGAAAATAGTTGAACTTCTAGACCAAGTCTTTACAACTTTCTTTTCTCCATTTTTGTTCATTTCATTTATTTTCATTAAAAGTCCTTCGTGTATAAAAGGTCCTTTTTTAACAGATCTACTCAAATTTATGGCCTCCCTTCATATAACCGTTATAATAATCTTTGAAGAGAATAAAAATATTCTCTTCAAATTATTTAGTTCTTCTCTTAACGATAAGTCTATCTGAATATTTTTTATGTTTTCTAGTTTTGTATCCAAGTGCTGGTTTGCCCCATGGAGTAAGAGGACCTGGGCGTCCAACTGGTGTTCTACCTTCTCCACCACCGTGTGGATGGTCATTAGGATTCATTACAGAACCTCTAACTGTAGGTCTGAAACCTTTATGTCTTGTTCTTCCAGCTTTACCAATGTTAATTATATCATTAGTTAAATTTGATACTGTTCCTATAGTAGCTCTACATTCTACTCTAACGTATCTCATTTCTCCACTTGGAAGTCTTAAAGTTGCATAGTCTCCTTCTTTAGCCATTAACTGTGCGGAACTTCCTGCTGCTCTTACAAGCTGAGCACCTTTTCCTCTTGCTAATTCCACATTATGAACAATTGTACCTACTGGTATGTTCTTTAATGGCAAGCAGTTTCCTACTTTTATATCAGCTTCTGGTCCTGATACAATTGTATCCCCTACTTTTAATCCGTGTGGAGCAACTATGTATCTCTTTTCACCATCAGCATATACAACTAATGCTATAAATGCTGTTCTGTTTGGATCATATTCCACGCTAGAAACTTTAGCTGGAATTCCATCCTTATTTCTCTTGAAGTCTATTAATCTATATTTTCTCTTTGCACCGCCACCACGATGACGAACAGTTATTTTACCGGTATTATTTCTACCACCTGTTTTACTTAAAGAAACTAATAATGACTTTTCTGGCTCATTTGTTGTAATTTCTTCAAAAGTGCTCATAGTCATCTGTCTTCTACTTGGAGTGGTAGGTCTAAATGTTTTAACTGCCATTTGTAAACCTCCATTTCTTAGCTTATCTGGCTTATAGCCACTAACGCTTTAATTTAATATTACATTCCTTCGAAGAATTCTATAGCTTTACTATCTTGAGCTAGTTTAACTACAGCTTTCTTGTAATCAGGTCTTTTTCCAAAGTGCACTCCAACTCTCTTGTTCTTTCCAAGAATGTTTGCAGTTCTCACTTCTTCTACCTTTACGCCAAATACTGCTTCAACAGCTGTTTTTATTTGGCACTTATTAGCATGCTTATCTACGATAAAGGTGTACTGCTTATCTCCCATAGAAGCCATACTTTTTTCAGTTATAACAGGTCTTCTTATTATATCATAATTTGTTAGCTTCATTATGCATACACCTCCTCAACTTTAGATACAGCATCCTTAGTTATAATAAACTTTTCATACTTTAAAATATCATATACATTTAAATTGTTTACTGGAATAACTGCTACTCCTTCAATGTTTCTAGCTGATTTATAAACATTTTCGTTTGATTCAGCTGTAACAATTAAAGTCTTTTTAGCTTCAAAAGCTTTCAACATAGCAACCATTTCCTTAGTCTTTGGAGTTTCTAATTCAAGATTTTCTAATACTATCATGCTATTATCTTTAACTTTTGCAGATAAAGCTGATTTCATAGCAACCCTTCTCATTGACTTTGGAATTGAAACTCTATAACTTCTTGGCTTTGGAGCAAAAACAATACCTCCGTGTATCCATTGTGGAGATCTTGTTGATCCTTGTCTTGCTCTACCAGTTCCCTTTTGTCTCCAAGGCTTTATTCCGCCTCCAGAAACTTCTGCTCTTGTCTTTGCAGACTGAGTTCCTTGTCTTTTATTAGCTAATTGAGCTACAACTACTTGATGTAATGCATACTCATTAATTTCAGTAGCAAATATATTATCTGCTAATTGAACATCTCCAACCTTTTGACCTTGTTTATTAAATAATCCTACTGTAGGCATTCTGCATCCTCCTTTCTACAAAAATTAAGCTTTAACGGTATTTCTTATTACCACAAAACCTTTATTTGGTCCTGGTACTCCGCCCTTAATTAAAATTATATTTTTTTCTGGCATAATTTTAACAACTTCTAAATTTAATACAGTTGTATTTCTATTCCCCATGTGTCCAGGCATCTTCTTGTTTTTGAAAGTTCTTGATGGATCTGAAGAAGCTCCCATGGAACCTACTGATCTATGGAATTTAGAACCGTGTGTCATTGGTCCTCTGTGACCATTCCATCTTTTTATTGTACCTTGGAATCCCTTACCCTTGGAAACTCCAGATACGTCAACTTTATCTCCTGCTACAAATAAATCTGCCTTTAATTCCTGTCCTACTTGATAATCATTAGAATTCTCTAATTTGAATTCCTTTAATAATCTTTTAGATTCTACACCTGCTTTGCTGAAGTGACCCTTTAATGGCTTGTTAACTAATTTTTCTTTTATTACGCCATATCCTACCTGTATAGCCTCGTAACCATCTTTTTCAACAGTTTTCTTCTGAGTAACTACACATGGACCTGCTTCAATTACTGTTACAGGAACCACCTTATTGTTTTCATCAAATATCTGAGTCATTCCAAGCTTTTTACCTATTATAGCTTTTTTCAATTGTTACACCTCCTCAACATATTAGCGGACCACATTATTACGCAGTCATAATAGTTCGTAATAGTAAAATCTATTACAATTATAATTTTATTTCAATATCAACGCCTGCTGGTAAATCTAATCTCATTAACGCATCAACAGTCTTTGGTGATGGGCTAAGGATATCAATTAATCTCTTATGAGTTCTAATTTCAAACTGCTCTCTTGAATCTTTGTACTTATGTGGAGCTCTTAATATAGTAACAACATCTTTTTCTGTTGGTAGTGGCACTGGACCTGCTACCTTTGCTCCTGATGTTTTAGCAGTTTCAACAATTTTTTGAGCTGATTGATCTAAAATTGTGTGATCAAATGCTTTTAGTCTAATTCTAATTTTTTGTTTTGCCATTTAATTTCCCTCCTTTTTTCCTGCACGCTTTACTTCATACGTACAACAGCGGATATATTCTATAAACTGCTCCGGGTGTTGCATTATACACCACAACGAAGCACATCACAAAATAACCGTCGCCTGGTTCTAGACCAAAACTAACTAGGTTAAGAATTACCCGGAAGTCCGGCAACCTCTTACCTCATCGCTGTTATCACAATACAACTTCTATAGTATACACTATTTCTTTAAAGTTGACAAGTATTTTTTTTATTTTATCTAACAGCCCAATATATGTTATATATCTACACTTTATAAAAAAGAAGAGTGTAAAACACTCTTCTTTTGCTATGCATAGCTAAAGTATATACCTTGATTTGAAAATCTTCAACAATTTTTTTATTATTCTTCTATTGTAGTAACAACACCTGAACCTACTGTTCTTCCACCTTCTCTGATAGCGAATCTTAATCCTTCATCCATAGCTATTGGAGTGATTAATTCAACTTTCATGTCGATGTGGTCTCCTGGCATTACCATTTCCATTCCATCTGGTAATTTGATTGATCCTGTAACGTCTGTTGTTCTGAAATAGAACTGTGGTCTATATCCATCGAAGAATGGTGTGTGTCTTCCGCCTTCTTCTTTCTTTAATACGTATACCTGACCTACGAATTTCTTGTGTGGGTGTACAGAATTTGGTGCTGCTAATACTTGACCTCTTTCGATGTCATCTCTCTGTACTCCTCTTAATAATGCTCCAATGTTGTCTCCTGCCATTGCTGAGTCAAGTAACTTTCTGAACATTTCTATTCCTGTTACTACTGTCTTTCTCTTTTCTTCAGTTAATCCTACTACTTCTACTTCATCAGCTACTTTTAATATTCCTGATTCAACTCTTCCTGTTGCAACTGTTCCTCTTCCAGTGATTGTGAAGATATCTTCTACTGGCATTAAGAATGGTTTGTCAGTTGCTCTTTCTGGAGTTGGGATATATTCATCTACTGCTGCCATTAAGTCCATTATTGGTTTTGTATTTTCTTCATCTGTTTGGTTTTCTAATGCTTGTAGTGCAGATCCTACAACGATTGGTGCTTCGTCTCCATCGAATCCGTATTCACTTAATAATTCTCTTATTTCCATTTCTACTAATTCGATTAGTTCTGGATCATCTACCATATCTGCTTTGTTTAAGAATACTACTATTTTTTCAACTCCTACTCTGGAAGCTAGTAGTATGTGTTCTCTTGTCTGTGGCATTGGACCATCTGCTGCACTTACAACTAAGATAGCTCCATCCATCTGTGCTGCTCCTGTTATCATGTTCTTAACATAGTCAGCATGTCCTGGACAGTCAACGTGTGCATAGTGTCTGTTTTCTGTCTGATATTCAACGTGTGCTGTGTTGATTGTGATTCCTCTTTCTCTTTCTTCTGGTGCCTTATCTATTGATGCATAGTCAAATGCTTCTGCAAATCCCTTCTTGGATAATACTGTTGTTATTGCTGCTGTTAATGTTGTCTTACCATGGTCTACGTGACCTATTGTTCCTATGTTTACATGAGGTTTGTTTCTTTCAAATTTTGCCTTTGCCATTTTTTATTTCCTCCTTTATGTTAAACAATTATTTTGATGATGATATTTGTTCTTGTATACTCTTTGGAACTTCTTCAAAATGATCAAATGTCATTGAGTAAACTCCTCTACCCTGTGTTTTTGATCTTAAAGTAGTTGCATATCCAAACATTTCTGAAAGTGGTACAAAAGCTCTAATAATTTGTGCTCCATTATCTGGCTCCATACCTTCTATTCTACCTCTTCTGGAGTTAATGTCACCCATTACATCTCCCATATATTCCTCTGGCACAGTTACTTCAACCTTTTCCATAGGCTCAAGTAACACTGGGTCTGCTTTTGCCATTGCATTTTTAAATGCCATAGAACCTGCAATCTTAAATGCCATTTCAGATGAGTCAACGTCATGGTATGATCCATCAAATAATCTTATCTTAAAGTTAATAACTTCATATCCTGCAATTATACCAGTTCTTGAAGCTTCTCTTATACCATTATCAATAGGTGATATATATTCCTTAGGAATAGCTCCCCCAACAATAGCATTTTCGAATACATATTCTCCTTCTGTTGGTATCATTTCAATCCAACAATGACCGTACTGTCCACGTCCACCAGACTGTCTTACAAACTTACCTTCTGCCTTAACTGGCTTTCTGATAGTTTCTTTGTAAGCAACCTGTGGAGCTCCTACGTTACATTCAACCTTAAATTCTCTTTGAAGTCTATCAACAATTATTTCTAAGTGAAGTTCTCCCATACCTTGAATAATTGTTTGACCTGTCTCTTGATCAGTAAATGTTCTAAATGTTGGATCTTCTTCTGCAAGCTTTGATAAAGCTATACCCATTTTTTCCTGACCAGCCTTTGTCTTTGGCTCTATAGCTACAGATATAACTGGTTCTGGGAATTCCATTTTTTCAAGTATAACTGGATCTTTTTCATCACATAGAGTATCTCCAGTTGTAGTATCTTTCAATCCTACTACTGCACCAAGATCTCCTGCACGTAATTCTTCAACATCTTCTCTGTGATTAGCATGCATTTTAACTAATCTACCGATTCTTTCTTTCTTACCCTTTGTAGAGTTATATACATATGTACCACTTGTCATTATACCTGAATAAACTCTAACGAATGCAAGTTTACCTATGAATGGATCAGTAGCTATTTTAAATGCTAATGTAGACATTGGTTCTTCGTCAGACGCATGTCTTTCCATATCTGCTCCTGTTTCTACATCATGACCCTTTATAGCTGGAATATCTACTGGTGAAGGCATATATTTAACGATAGCATCTATCATTGGCTGAACACCTTTGTTCTTATAAGAAGATCCACAAATAACTGGAACTATCTTATTAGCTATAACGCCTTTTCTTAGCGCACCATTTAATTCTTCAATTGTTATTTCTTCACCTTCTAGGTACTTCATCATTAATTCTTCATCAACTTCAACTATAGCTTCTACCATTGCAGCTCTGTATTCTTCAACTAAGTCCTTCATATCTTCTGGAACTTCACTTGTATCCATAGTTGTACCAAGGTCATCTGTATATATATGAGCCTCTTGAGTTATTAAGTCTACAAATCCCTTAAAGTAATCTTCCTTACCTATTGGAAGCTGAATTGGGACTGCATTTGCATGAAGTCTATCCCTCATCATGTTTACAACTCTAAAGAAATCGGCTCCTATTATATCCATCTTATTAACATAAGCCATTCTTGGAACTTTATACTTGTCTGCCTGTCTCCATACTGTTTCAGTCTGTGGTTCAACCCCACCCTTTGCAGTAAGAACTGTAACAGCCCCGTCAAGTACTCTTAGTGATCTTTCAACTTCAACGGTAAAATCTACGTGTCCTGGTGTGTCTATTATGTTTATAACATGATCTTTCCACATACATGTTGTTGCAGCAGATGTTATTGTTATACCTCTCTCCTGCTCCTGTACCATCCAGTCCATGGTAGCTCCACCTTCATGTACTTCCCCTATTTTATGAGTTTTACCAGTATAAAATAATATACGCTCTGTAGTTGTAGTTTTACCTGCATCTATGTGAGCCATTATTCCTATATTACGAAATTTTTCTAATGGAAACTGTCTTGCCACTGTATTTCCTCCTCTCGCTTTTGCTATGCAAATCAATTTTAAAATTTGATAAAACTGTCTTGGTAATATACCAAAACAGTTTTATTTTAATATTAGTATCTGTAATGTGCAAAAGCTTTGTTAGCTTCAGCCATCTTATGAGTATCTTCTCTTTTCTTAACAGATGCACCAGTATTATTAGCTGCATCCATTAATTCAGCAGCTAGTCTTTCTCTCATGTATCTCTCGCCTCTTTTTGCAGTTGCTGCAAGGATCCATCTAATACCTAATGTCTGTCTTCTTTCTGGTCTTACTTCCATTGGAACCTGGTATGTAGCACCACCAATTCTTCTTGCTTTTACTTCAAGTAAAGGCATTACATTGTTCATTGCTGCTTCAAACACTTCCATAGGTTCTTTCTGAGTTTTATTTTGGATTATTTCAAATGCATCGTAGCATATTTTTTGAGCTACTCCCTTTTTTCCGTCTTCCATTATACTGTTTATAAGTTTAGTAACTACTTTGCTATTGTGCATTGGATCTGGTAACACATCTCTTTTTGCTATATGTCCTTTTCTTGGCACTTTTCTTCCCTCCTTAACAATTAAAAGTTTAAGTTCATCGGTACTCGGCTAAAAACCTTAACCGTAAAGTGCTTTGTACTTCTGCAAATTTATGAATATTTATATATAAACGCCGAAGACACAGCACCAATTTAGTTTAGATTATTTTTGTTTTGGTCTCTTAGCACCATACTTTGATCTGCTTTGAAGTCTGTTTGCAACTCCAGCTGAATCAAGAGCTCCTCTAACGATGTGATATCTCACACCTGGAAGATCTTTAACTCTTCCGCCTCTTATAAGAACAACACTGTGTTCTTGTAAGTTGTGTCCTATACCTGGAATGTATCCAGTAACTTCATATCCATTTGTAAGTCTAATTCTCGCAACTTTTCTTAATGCTGAGTTAGGCTTCTTTGGAGTAGTAGTTTTAACTACAGTACACACTCCTCTTTTTTGTGGGCATTGCTTTAATGCTGGTGCTGTTGACTTAGTTTCTACCATTTTTCTACCTTTTCTTACTAATTGGTTAATAGTTGGCATTCTTACACCTCCTCAATGTATTCGACTAAAATTCTATAAATTAAATTTAAGAATCAGCAACTATTCATTTAGTATAACTGCTGTGGCTGCTCCAACTTCTATGCCACACAGCTTTCCAAGCTCTTTCATAGTGTCAATGTATACTATATCAAGGGAATTATACTGAGCAGCAATTTTAACTTCTTCTACTAACTTATTATCAGCATCTTTAGCAATATATACCTTTTTGCCAGTTCCACTTTTAATAGCTCTCAAAGATTGCTTAAAACCGACAACTTTTTTGCCTTTAAGCCTGTCGATCATTCTTAATCCCCCTTTTGACATATTACAAGAGGTAAAGCTTGTATCTTTACCTCTTCTTTGTAAGCATACAGGTGTATTTTATCACCTTAATTTAATCCTGTCAACATAATTCATGTTAAGCTTTTATTTCATTTGTTAATTCGTCAGCATTCTGTTCTAACCCTTCTGACTCCTTATCTGTACTAAGCTTAACTGATCTATATCTTGTCATACCAGTACCTGCTGGAATCAACTTACCTATAATTACATTTTCTTTTAATCCTAGTAAAGGATCTATTTTTCCTTTTATAGCAGCATCAGTTAATACTCTAGTTGTTTCTTGGAAAGACGCCGCAGACAAGAATGATTCTGTAGCAAGCGATGCCTTTGTAATTCCTAAGAGAGCAATTCTTCCTAATGCAGGTTGACCTCCTAAGGCTTCAACTCTCTCATTTTCTTCATTAAAATCAAAAATGTCAATCATTGTTCCTGGTAATAAATCTGTATCACCTGAATCTTCTATTTTAACCTTACGTGTCATTTGTCTTACTACTACTTCAAGATGCTTATCATTTATATCAACACCCTGTAGTCTATAAACCTTTTGCACTTCAGATAATAGATAATTCTTAACTCCCTTAACACCTTTAATTCTTATTATATCATGCGGATTTACAGAACCCTCTGTAATTTCATCTCCTGCACTTATTACATCACCATTGGCTACTTTCAATCTTGAACCAAAAGGAATATCATAGCTCATTTCTTCTCCAGATTCATTTACAACTACTACTGTTCTCTTTTTCTTTGTTTCTTCAATTCTTACAGTACCAGAAATTTCTGTAACAATAGCTAATCCTTTTGGTTTTCTAGCTTCAAATAATTCCTCAACTCTTGGAAGACCTTGTGTTATATCAGATCCAGCAACCCCACCAGTGTGGAAAGTTCTCATTGTAAGCTGAGTTCCAGGCTCACCTATACTTTGAGCTGCTACTATACCAACTGCTTCTCCAATATTTATTTTTTCAGCAGTTGCCATATTCATTCCATAACACTTAGCACAAACTCCATGTTTGGATTTACAAGTAAAGACTGATCTTATTCTAACTTTTTTAATGCCTGCATTTTCAATTCTATCGGCAACTTTAGTATCCATATAAGAATCTCTATATGCATAAACCTCTCCTGTGTTAGGATCAACTATGTCTTCCCCTGCATATCTTCCAGTAAGTCTTTCTGAAATACTTTCAATTATTTCATTACCCTCTTTAATTTCTGAAACTTCATATGATTCAGTAGTTCCACAATCTTCTTCTCTTACTATAACATCCTGACTAACATCAACAAGTCTTCTAGTAAGATAACCTGAGTCAGCCGTTTTTAATGCTGTATCTGCATTACCTTTTCTAGCACCATGTGTAGAAATAAAGTACTCAAGTACATCTAATCCTTCTCTAAATGAAGATCTTATAGGTAATTCAATGATTTTACCAGATGGATTAGCCATAAGTCCTCTCATTCCTGCAAGCTGTTTTATCTGACTCTTAGAACCTCTGGCCCCAGAATCTGCCATCATGAATATAGGATTAAACTTATCTAGATTCGCCATAAGCGCATCTGCTATTTCATCTGTAGTTTTAGTCCATTTTTCTATAACTCTTTCATATCTTTCATCTTCAGATATAAATCCTCTTCTATACTGCTTTTCTATTTTATTAACTACTTCATCTGCTTCTGCTAGTAAAGTTTTCTTAGACTCAGGCACAACCATATCTGCTGTAGCAACTGTAATAGCTCCTATAGTTGAATAATGATATCCCTTTGCCTTTATTTTATCTAACATTACAGATGTTTTAGTTGGACCATGCTTCAGATAGCACTTATTAATTACTTTTCCTAAAGAAGACTTATTAACTAAAAATTCTACTTCTAATTTAAACTTATTCTCAAGAATACTTCTGTCTACAAAACCTAAATCTTGAGGAATAGCTTCATTAAATATTAATTTACCTGGCGTAGTTTCAATAATTCCTGATTCTACTACTCCATTTTCTTCTTTATACATTCTAACCTTTATTTTAGCATGTATATCTATGGCACCTACTTCATAGGCCATAATAACTTCATCTTGTGATGAAAATACTTTTCCTTCTCCATTTACACCATCTTTATCCAAAGTTAGATAATATGATCCTAAAACCATATCCTGTGTTGGAACTACAACTGGCTTACCATCAGAAGGTTTTAATATGTTATGTGCTGCAAGCATTAAAAATCTAGCTTCAGACTGAGCTTCTACAGATAACGGAACGTGAACAGCCATCTGATCTCCGTCAAAGTCAGCATTATATGCAGTACAAACTAAAGGATGTAACTTTATAGCTCTACCTTCAACTAATACTGGTTGAAACGCCTGTATACCAAGTCTGTGTAGTGTAGGAGCACGATTTAAAAGTACAGGATGGTCTGATATAGCTTCTTCTAATACATCCCAAACTTGAGGTTGAACTCTTTCTACCATTCTTTTTGCACTCTTTATATTATGTGCTAGCGCGCCTTCTACAAGCTTTTTCATTACAAATGGCTTAAATAACTCTAAAGCCATTTCTCTAGGTAAACCACATTGGTACATTTTTAATTCTGGCCCAACAACTATAACAGAACGTCCTGAGTAATCTACACGCTTACCAAGTAAGTTTTGTCTAAATCTACCTTGTTTACCCTTTAACATATCGGAAAGAGATTTAAGCGGTCTATTTCCAGGACCTGTAACAGGTCTTCCTCTTCTTCCATTATCTATTAAAGCATCTACTGCTTCTTGAAGCATTCTTTTTTCGTTACGTACAATTATGTCTGGTGCCCCTAAGTCTAGCAGCTTCTTTAATCTGTTATTTCTATTTATAACTCTTCTATAAAGATCATTTAAATCAGAAGTAGCAAATCTTCCACCATCTAACTGAACCATAGGTCTTAAATCTGGCGGAATTACAGGTATAACATCTATAATCATCCAATCTGGTCTATTACCGGATTTTCTAAATGATTCCACTACCTCTAATCTTCTTATTATCCTTACTTTCTTTTGCCCAGTACTAGTTTTTAATCCTTCCTTTAACTCTTTAGAAAGACTTTCTAGCTCTATTTCTGCGAGCAATCTTTTAATAGATTCTGCTCCCATCCCTGCTTCAAAGCTTTCTTCACCATATTTATCAACAGCTTCTCTATATTCTTTTTCATTTAAAAGCTGCTTTCTTAATAATGAAGTTTCTTTAGGATCAAGTACTACATAAGATGCGAAATATAATATTTTTTCTAGTGACCTTGGTGACATATCTAATATTAGTCCCATACGAGATGGGATACCTTTGAAATACCAGATATGAGATACAGGGGCTGCTAATTCTATATGCCCCATTCTCTCACGTCTTACTTTAGATTTAGTAACCTCAACGCCACATCTATCACAAACTATACCTTTATATCTTACTCTCTTATATTTTCCACAATGACATTCCCAATCCTTTTGAGGTCCAAATATTCTTTCACAGAATAATCCATCTCTCTCAGGCTTAAGTGTTCTATAGTTTATAGTTTCTGGTTTTTTTACCTCACCTCTAGACCATTCTCTAATTTGCTCAGGTGAAGCCAACCCTATCTGTAGTGCATCAAAATTATTTAATTCAAACAAGGGTATATCCTCCCTTCAGATTAATGTTCATCATTAAAATCGCCTAATTCTAAATCGCTTTGTAACTCATCTAATGGTAAATCATCGAAGTCCTCTAAGTCTATGTCTTCATCTATATTGTCATCTTTTAGTTCTTCTATAAATTCCTCTTCAGGTGGTCCCGGAGCAAATTCTTCAGTTCCCTCTATATTAACATCTAATTCTTCTAGATCATCATCTATAGATTCCCTTAATTTTATTTCTTCCTTATCATCATTTAATACTTTTACATCCAGACATAAAGCCTGTAATTCTTTTATTAATACCTTAAATGATTCTGGCACTCCAGGTTCCGGAATGTTCTCTCCCTTAACTATTGACTCATAAGTCTTCACTCTACCTACTACGTCATCAGACTTAACTGTTAATATTTCTTGAAGAGTATGTGCTGCTCCATAAGCTTCAAGAGCCCAAACTTCCATTTCTCCAAATCTCTGTCCACCGAACTGTGCTTTACCTCCTAAAGGCTGCTGAGTTACTAATGAATATGGACCTGTAGATCTAGCATGTATCTTATCATCAACTAAATGTGCAAGTTTAAGAATATACATGTATCCGACAGTTACTCTATTATGGAATGGCTCTCCTGTTCTTCCATCATATAATACTGTCTTTCCATCTTCAGTATAACCGGCCTTAGTTAAGCATTCTAATATTTCAGATTCAGTTGCTCCATCAAATACAGGAGTCGCAATATGCCATCCTAATTCACTAGCTGCCCATCCTAAATGTACTTCAAGCACCTGCCCTATATTCATACGTGACGGAACGCCTAATGGGTTTAAGCATATTTGAAGAGGTCTTCCATCTGGTAAAAATGGCATATCTTCTTCTGGTAATACTCTTGATATAACCCCTTTATTACCATGTCTTCCAGCCATCTTATCTCCAACAGATATCTTTCTTTTTTGAGCTATATAACATCTAACTAGTTTGTTAACTCCTGGTGGGAGTTCATCTCCATTTTCTCTTGTGAACACCTTAACATCTACTATTATACCTGCTTCCCCATGAGGAACTCTCAAGGAAGTATCTCTAACTTCTCTTGCCTTTTCTCCGAAGATAGCTCTTAAAAGTCTTTCTTCAGCTGTTAATTCAGTTTCACCCTTTGGAGTAACTTTTCCTACAAGTATGTCTCCTGACCTTACTTCTGCACCTATTCTTATTATTCCTCTTTCATCTATATCCTTAAGTGCATCTTCTCCAACATTAGGTATATCTCTTGTTATTTCTTCAGGTCCGAGTTTTGTATCTCTTGATTCTGCCTCATATTCTTCAATATGAATAGACGTAAATACATCTTCTCTTACAAGTTCTTCTGAAATCAACATAGCATCTTCATAGTTATAACCTTCCCAAGTTATAAAACCTATTCTAATATTTTTACCTAATGCTATTTCTCCTAAATCAGTTGATGGTCCATCTGCAAGAACAGTTCCTTTTTCAACTTTATCACCTTTACTTACAATTGGACGTTGGTTAATACAAGTACCTTGGTTGGATCTTTTAAACTTCAATAGTTTATAAGTGTCAACTCCACCATCTGAATCTCTTTTTACTTTAACTTCATTAGCACTCGCATATATAACCGTTCCTGAATTTCTAGACTTAGGAAGAACTCCTGAGTCAACAGCTGCTTTATATTCTATACCAGTTCCTACAACAGGTGCCTGAGGTTTCAAAAGTGGTACTGCCTGACGCTGCATGTTAGAACCCATAAGCGCACGGCTGGCATCATCATTTTCAAGGAATGGTATCATAGCAGTTGCTACAGAAACTAACTGTCTTGGAGATACGTCCATAAAATCTACTTCTGCCTTAGGAACTATTAGTACATCTTCTTTATCTCTTACAGTTACCTTAGAATCAATAAATCTTCCTTCTTCATCTAAAGGTTCATTAGCCTGAGCTATTAAATACTGATCTTCTTCGTCAGCAGTTATATAAATAACTTCATCTGTTACTCTGCACTCTTTTTTATCAACTTTTCTATATGGAGCTTCTATAAATCCATATTCATTCACTCTCGCATACGTAGCCAGTGAGTTTATAAGACCTATATTAGGTCCTTCAGGTGTTTCTATAGGACACATTCTTCCATAATGTGAATGGTGAACGTCTCTAACTTCAAAACCTGCTCTTTCTCTTGAAAGTCCCCCTGGTCCTAATGCTGACAATCTTCTCTTGTGTGTAAGTTCTGATAATGGATTAGTTTGATCCATGAACTGTGAAAGCTGTGAACTTCCAAAAAACTCCTTTATAGAAGCTGCCACTGGTCTTATATTAATCAGTGCTTGTGGAGTTATAGATTCCTGATCTTGAATAGTCATTCTTTCTTTTACAACTCTTTCCATTCTAGAAAGACCTATTCTAAACTGATTTTGCAACAGTTCTCCTACAGACCTTAATCTTCTATTGCCTAGATGGTCTATATCATCTGTATATCCTATTCCATAAGGTAATCCTAACTCGTAACTTATAGTTGCATATATATCATCTCTTATTATATGCTTAGGAATCAATCTATGAATGTTTTTCCTTATTTGATCCTTTATACTAGATTCTTCGCTATAATTATCTAGTATTTCTTTTAGAGTTGGATAATGTACTAATTCTTTAATATTTAAATCATCTATGTTAAACTCTATAAGCTTATGTATATCTACAAAGTTATTTCCTATTACTCTAACAACCTTGTCATCTACATGAATATCAACCTTGTTTACTCCAGAATTTTGTATCTCTAAAGCTTTTTCTCTCTCGATTTTTTCACCCTTCTGTACTAGAATTTCTCCAGTAATAGGATTTATCACATCTTCTGCAGCAATCTGGTTTGCAATTCTTAAATGTAAGGATAACTTTCTGTTAAATTTATATCTACCTACTCTAGATAAATCATATCTTTTAGCATCAAAAAACAATGATTCTATCAATGATATTGCACTATCTACTGTTGGTGGTTCACCCGGTCTTAATCTTTTATATATTTCAAGTAAACCTTCTTCTTTTGTTTTTGTATTATCTTTTTCTATAGTAGCCTTCAATCTCTCGTCTTCACCAAAATAATCCAATATCTCAGCATCCGTTCCGAAGCCCATTGATCTAGCTAAAATAGAAATAGGTAACTTTCTTGTTTTGTCTATTCTTACATATATTACGTCATTAGAATCTGTCTCATACTCAAGCCATGCACCCCTGTTTGGAATTACTGTAGCAGAAAACAACGGCTTACCAGTCTTATCTAGTGCAACATTATAGTAAACACCCGGTGACCTAACTAGCTGGCTTACAATAACTCTTTCAGCTCCGTTTATTATGAAAGTTCCCTGTTCAGTCATAAGAGGGAAATCTCCCATAAATACTTCCTGTTCTTTTATTTCACCAGTTTCTTTATTAATAAGTCTTACACTTACCTTTAATGGTGCCGCATAAGTAGCGTCTCTTTCCTTACATTCTTCTACGGAGTACTTTGTATTTTCCATGTCTAATTTGTAACCTATAAATTCTAGGTTAAGGTTCCCTGTATAGTCTTGAATAGGGTTGATGTCATCAAAAACCTCTTCAAGTCCCTCTTTTAAAAACCATTGATAAGAATCTAATTGAACCTCAATTAAATTTGGCATATCGCCAACTTCTTTAAGCTTAGAAAAGCTCATTCTTGTTCTTTTACCCACTTGGACAGGATGTACCATTAAAATTTCACCCCTTGCATAAAGTAAAAATAACCAAAAACACCTAGTGTTTCTGGGTTGTATGCATTGCATCATAATATTATAACCAATTTTATTTATTTAATTCAATATTTAAAAATAAATACAATATATTTATTCTATAATGTATAATCAATGCAATTTATTATATTATCATAACAATAACAAGATGTCAATACTAATATCGAAATTATATACCTTATAAAAAAAGAGGTACTTAGAAAGTACCTCTTTTGAATTATATTTAAGCAATTACTTTAATTCTACAGTTGCACCAACTTCAGCAAGCTTAGCTTTCATTGCTTCAGCTTCGTCCTTAGCTACAGCTTCCTTTAATGTCTTTGGAGCTCCGTCAACTATTTCTTTAGCTTCTTTTAAGCCTAATCCAGTTATTTCTCTAACAGCTTTTATAACTTTTATTTTTTCTGCTCCAGCGTTAGCTAAAACAACATCAAATTCAGTTTTTTCTTCAGCAGCTGCAGCTCCTGCTCCAGCAACTCCTGCAACAGCAACTGGTGCAGCAGCACTTACTCCAAATTCTTCTTCACATGCCTTTACTAGTTCATTTAATTCTAAAACAGTCATTTCTTTTATAGTCTGTATGATTTCTTCTCTTGTCATTATTAAGCACCTCCAAATTTTCTCTTATTATTAAGCTTGAGTTTCCTCAGTTTCTTTCTTTTCTTTAACTGCATTTAGTAAATATGCAAAGTTTGATACTGGAGCCTTGAAGCTTCCAAGTAATTTTGCAATAAGTACTTCTCTTGGTGGTATGTCAGCAAGCTGTTTAATCTTATCAGTATCGTATACTTCTCCTTGAACTAATCCACCCTTTAGTTCTAGTTTCTTATGAGCTTTAGCAAAGTCATTAAGAACTCTTGCTGGTGCAGTTGGATCTTCATATCCAAAAGCTACTGAAATTGGTCCTTGAAGAAATTCTACCATTCCTTCATAACCTAATTCTTTAGCAGCTAGAGTAGTTAAAGTGTTTTTATAAACTTTATATTCAACACCTGCTTCTCTTAACTTGCTTCTTAATTCAGTGTCTTCTTCTACTGTTAATCCCTGATATTGAGCTAAAATTACGCTCTCTGCTTTTTCTAATTTTTCTTTTATTTCTGCTACTTTAGCTTCTTTTAACTGTCTATTGTTTGCCACTGTGTGTCCACCTCCTCACAGTTTAATTTATATAAAATTAAAGGTTTCTCCCGTAGACGCGGAGAAACCAAATATAGTCATATATTGGAACCCTCGGTAGGTTGAAATTCGTTATGCTTACGCACCTACTGTCTACGGTATATTGCCTTATTCAACTTTTAAAATAATATCAAATTTTAGATTCTATGTCAATACTATTCTAAAACTTTTGTTGGGTTAACTTTTATTCCAGGACCCATTGTGCTGGAAATAACTACTGATTTAACATATTGTCCTTTAGCTGCTGCTGGTTTAGCCTTAATAACAGCTTCCATTAATGTATGGAAGTTATCAACTAATTTTTCAGCACCAAAAGATCCTTTTCCTAATGGAACGTGAATTATAGCAGTTTTATCAACTCTATATTCAACTTTACCAGCTTTAATATCTGCTAAAGCCTTAGTAACATCAAATGTAACTGTACCTGATTTTGGGTTCGGCATTAATCCCTTAGGTCCTAATACTCTACCAAGTCTACCAACTACTCCCATCATGTCTGGTGTAGCAACAACTACATCAAAATCAAACCAGTTTTCCTTTTGAATTTTATCTACTAATTCTTCTGCTCCAACATAATCAGCTCCTGCTGCTTCAGCTTCTTTAGCTTTATCTCCTTTTGCGAACACTAAAACTTTTACAGTTTTACCTGTTCCGTGCGGAAGAACTACAGCTCCTCTAACCTGCTGATCTGCATGTCTTGGATCTACTCCTAGTCTTACAGCAAGTTCAATAGTTTCATCAAACTTAGCTTTAGAAGTCTTTACAACAAGTTCCATAGCTTCTGCTGCAGAGTATAGAGCATTTTTATCAACTAATTTAGCACTTTCGATATATTTCTTTCCTTTAGACATTTCATTACCTCCTTTGTGGTTTTAGCGGTTGTTACCTCCCACTTTTAAAACGTTAACTATTCTTCTATAGTTACGCCCATGCTTCTTGCTGTTCCAGCAATCATGCTCATAGCAGCTTCTACTGATGCTGCATTTAAGTCTGGCATCTTAGTTTCGGCAATCTGCTTCAACTGTTCTTTTGTAAGTTTAGCAACTTTTGTCTTATTTGGCACACCAGATCCACTTTCTATTCCAACAGCCTTTTTAATTAATACTGCTGCAGGTGGAGTCTTTAGTATAAAACTAAAAGATCTATCCTGGTAAACTGTTATTACAACTGGAATTATTAAACCAGCTTGACTAGCTGTTTTAGCATTGAATTCCTTTGTAAATGCCATAATGTTTACACCATGTTGACCTAATGCAGGTCCTACTGGTGGTGCTGGAGTTGCTTTCCCTGCAGGAAGTTGAAGTTTTATCATTCCTGTAACCTTTTTAGCCATAATTTACACCTCCTATAAATGTGGTACAATACGGATTTAAAATCCTCCCACTTGTAAACCTTCGCTTTTGATTAGTCTAATTTATCTATCTGATTAAAATCAAGTTCAACAGGGGTTTCCCTGCCAAACATGTTGACTAAAGCCTTAATTTTTCTTTTTTCAACATTTATCTCTTGGATAACTGCTGCAAAATCTTCTAATGGACCAGAAACAACCTTTACGGTTTCTCCAACTTGGAAATCTATATCCATTATCCTATCTACTATACCCATGGAATTAACTTCTTCATCAGTTAATGCAACAGGTTTAGATCCAGGTCCTACAAATCCTGTAACACCTCTGGTATTTCTAACTACATACCAGGAGTCATCAGTCATAACCATTTTGACAAGAACGTATCCCGGGAATACCTTTTTAAGTGTTACTTTCTTTTTTCCATCTTTAGTTATTTCTATTTGCTCTTCCATAGGAACTTGAACATCACATATCCAATCGTGTAGATTTCTATTTTCAATAGTTTTTTCTAGGTTAGCTTTAACCTTATTCTCATATCCTGAATATGTGTGAACTACATACCATCTAGCTCTCTCTGCCATATTTCAAGGGACGGGAGTATTTCTCGACCCCTACCTCCTTTTTTATATTTATTTTAATATAAACTGAGATAAATTTTTAAACACAAAATCAAATACAGTAATAGCTACTATATAGATTAGGCAAAAAGTTAACACAGTAGTGGTCGCTTTTTTTACTTCTTGTCTAGAGGCCCAGGTTATTCTCTTAAACTCAGCTTTAAATTCCTTAAAAAATCTAATTAATCCACCCTTTTTTTCAGATGCATTATTAAGTTTTTTTACCTTTTCTACAGAACTCATAATTTCACATCCCTGAAATTTAATATGCCTCTATGTATTATTTTGTTTCTTTATGAATAGTGTGTTTGCGACAGAATCTGCAGTATTTTCTCATTTCTAATCTATCTGGATCATTTTTCTTATTTTTCATTGTATCGTAATTTCTTTGCTTACATTCTGTACATGCTAAAGTAACTTTTATTCTCATCTCTACACCTCCTGGTACTCTCCTGGTACATATAAAAACGCAGGAAGATTATATTGGCTGTATTTAAGCATTACTTAAATAATTTATCATAATTGAATTTATATGTCAATGAAAATCATAAATAAAGTAACTAGTAATGTTTTACTTTTAAAAGGACTAGGTCTAGAAACCCAGTCCTAATTTTTATTATTCTTCTATTGTAGTAACAACACCTGAACCTACTGTTCTTCCACCTTCTCTGATAGCGAATCTTAATCCTTCATCCATAGCTATTGGAGTGATTAATTCAACTTTCATGTCGATGTGGTCTCCTGGCATTACCATTTCCATTCCATCTGGTAATTTGATTGATCCTGTAACGTCTGTTGTTCTGAAATAGAACTGTGGTCTATATCCATCGAAGAATGGTGTGTGTCTTCCGCCTTCTTCTTTCTTTAATACGTATACCTGACCTACGAATTTCTTGTGTGGGTGTACAGAATTTGGTGCTGCTAATACTTGACCTCTTTCGATGTCATCTCTCTGTACTCCTCTTAATAATGCTCCAATGTTGTCTCCTGCCATTGCTGAGTCAAGTAACTTTCTGAACATTTCTATTCCTGTTACTACTGTCTTTCTCTTTTCTTCAGTTAATCCTACTACTTCTACTTCATCAGCTACTTTTAATATTCCTGATTCAACTCTTCCTGTTGCAACTGTTCCTCTTCCAGTGATTGTGAAGATATCTTCTACTGGCATTAAGAATGGTTTGTCAGTTGCTCTTTCTGGAGTTGGGATATATTCATCTACTGCTGCCATTAAGTCCATTATTGGTTTTGTCTTTTCTTCATCTGTTGGGTTTTCTAATGCTTGTAGTGCTGATCCTACTACGATTGGTGCTTCGTCTCCATCGAATCCGTATTCACTTAATAATTCTCTTATTTCCATTTCTACTAATTCGATTAGTTCTGGATCATCTACCATATCTGCTTTGTTTAAGAATACTACTATTTTTTCAACTCCTACTCTGGAAGCTAGTAGTATGTGTTCTCTTGTCTGTGGCATTGGACCATCTGCTGCACTTACAACTAAGATAGCTCCATCCATCTGTGCTGCTCCTGTTATCATGTTCTTAACATAGTCAGCATGTCCTGGACAGTCAACGTGTGCATAGTGTCTGTTTTCTGTCTGAT
This sequence comes from Clostridium pascui, assembly GCF_016908015.1. Classification (GTDB taxonomy): domain Bacteria; phylum Bacillota; class Clostridia; order Clostridiales; family Clostridiaceae; genus Clostridium_AK; species Clostridium_AK pascui. The sequence continues at coordinate 23,728 of NZ_JAFBDB010000002.1, read as the reverse complement.
ATTCAACGTGTGCTGTGTTGATTGTGATTCCTCTTTCTCTTTCTTCTGGTGCCTTATCTATTGATGCATAGTCAAATGCTTCTGCAAATCCCTTCTTGGATAATACTGTTGTTATTGCTGCTGTTAATGTTGTCTTACCATGGTCTACGTGACCTATTGTTCCTATGTTTACATGAGGTTTGTTTCTTTCAAATTTTGCCTTTGCCATTTTTTATTTCCTCCTTTATGTTAAACAATTATTTTTACTTAAGTAAACTTACCCTGGTGTGTTTATGCTATTACATATGTAAAAAATATGGAGCCCATAACCGGGATTGAACCGGTGACCTCCACCTTACCAAGGTGACGCTCTACCTACTGAGCTATATGGGCAATTTGGAAAACGAAACTCTGGAGCGGGAAACGGGGATTGAACCCGCGGCAACTAGCTTGGGAAGCTAGTGTTCTACCACTGAACTACTCCCGCCCGAATAGTTCAAATCAGCATACAAATAAAACACTGTATACCGATTACTAATTTTAATATAACTACTACACTTTGTCAATATAAAATTCATTTAATGTTTAAACATTTTTCCAACTTTCTTTTTACACGTTGAAGCGCATTATCTATAGATTTAGCATGCCTATCTAAATCACATGCAATTTCTTGGTATGACTTGCCATCTATGTACGACATTAATACTTCCATCTCTAAATCAGATAGCACTTCTCCTATTTCAGTTTGTATATGATTTATTTCTTCCCTGCTTATTATCAACTCTTCAGGGTCCGCCACCTTTGCTTCAGATAAAATGTCCATTAATGTTCTATCTGATTCTTCATCATAAATGGGCTTATTAAGAGAAATATACGTATTTAATGGGATATGTTTTTGCCTGGTAGCCGTTTTTATGGCTGTAATTATTTGCCTTGTGACACAGAGTTCTGCAAATGCTTTAAACGAAGATAATTTGTCTGATTTAAAATCTCTAATAGCTTTATACAAGCCTATCATTCCTTCTTGATAAATATCTTCTTTATCTGCTCCTATTAAAAAATATGACTTTGCTTTAGATTTTACAAAATTCTCATATTTATTAATTAAATATTCCTGAGCTCTTGAATCTCCTGCCTTGGCTTGGCTTACTATTTCTTCATCCAACATTTCCTTATACTTCAATAATTGAGTATTCACACTCTTACTGACAACCCCTTTTCCCACATAACATCCCCCCTAGATATTTGTGCTACAAGTTAAATTATACCTTACAAGCATTTTCATAGTCAAGGAATTTACTCAACTTTTGCGAATTTTTTGAAGTTTTTCCAGAACATTTTTATCTATTCGCTCTTCTAAAGTCATTTTTTCTCTTATAGAACTTTTTTCTATGTTGGTACTTATTCTTTTTTCTACACTTTTCACTTCATGATAAAATTCCAAGGAGGACATTCTAATTGCCCCCCTTTGGAATATTAGTTGTTGTTCCAATGCATCTGATGTTACTACAAAAACCTCTATTTTTCTTCCTACATTATTTACTATTCTTTCAATAAAGCTATCTGCCGTTTCATTTTCTTTAGTAAATACCACAACTAAATTTTCTCCGTACTTTTCCCTTTTTTCAATACTTCTCTCTACCATATGTGCATCAAAGACTAAAAAAATCTTGTATCCATTAAAAGAAGCATAATTCTGTAATGTTTCTATAAGCTTCTCTCTAGCAGATTCTAAACTATAATCTTTTATTTTTTTCAAATTTGGCCAACTATTTATTACATTATACCCATCTACAAATACATTTCTCACTTTTTCTCTCTAACCAATCGTTGCTTTAATATTTCATACATCAATATTCCCCCCGCCACAGAAGCGTTTAGAGAATTAACTCTTCCAAGCATAGGGATTTTTATCAATACATCACATTTTTCTTGAGTCAATTTAGACATACCCTTGCCCTCACTGCCAATTATAAGCGCTATGCTTCCTTCTAAATTAGCTTCATAGCAATATTGCTCTCCTTTAATGTCAGCACCATATACCCAAATTCCATTTTCCTTTAATTGATCTATTGCACTATTTATATTAGGCACCTTTGCAATCTTCATATGTTCCACAGCTCCTGCTGAAGATTTGTATACAGTTGGTGTTACACCAACACTTCTTCTCTTCGAAATGATTATGCCATGTACTCCAGACACCTCTGCAGTTCTTATGATTGCACCGAAATTATGAGGATCTTCTATTTCATCTAAAATAACTATAAAAGGTTTTTCTCCTTTTTCCTTAGCATGATTTAGTATATCTACTACATCACAATATTTATAGGGTGTTTTATATGCTATTACCCCTTGGTGACTTCCCGTTTCTGAAATCGAATCCAGTTTTTTTCTATCCACTTCTTTTACTACTACCTTTTTTTCACGTGCCAATGAAAGTATCAAATTAATGGAACCTTTGGTATCTCCTTTAGCTACTAACACCTGCTCTATAGTAGTATCTGTCTTTAACGCCTCTATTACTGCATTTCTTCCTTCTAATATATTTTCACTCATAATTGATCCCTCTTTTTATCTTAAAGTTCTTCTTTATATTTTTTTCTCACTGATTCTATATTGCCACAACTCATTTTTCCTTCTGGGCAAGTATTATTTATACAGGAAGGTCCGCTATATTTAAATAAAATAGGTGCTACCTTTTTAACCTCTACTAACATAGCATCCGCTAAGTTTCTAATTTCCCATTGCGCTCTATTACAGCATCTGTGTCTAAAAAAATTCATTAAGCTTCTTGCATTCATAGTAAATACTATTTTAGTTTCACAAGCATTTGGAAATACATATCTAGCATCTTCTATAGCTTTTTTTTCAGCTGAACTTTTCTGAATACCTTGGCCTAAATATCCCTTTTCTAAAAGCTTAACTATTTCATTATAAGCGCCTTGACTGTCTTCCATGGATTTTTGGAATAATATTTTAGCTTTCTCATTGTTAGCTATTTCCGGTGGAATTATATATTCAAATTGATCAAGCTTCACATATCTCTGGCTTTGCTGTGAATATGATGCTATTCTATGTCTAACTAATTGATGAGATAAACTTCTCGATATTCCTTCTACTGCGAAAGTAAATGAAACATGCTCTATTGGTGATTCATGTCCATAGGACATAAGCATATTTAAAAACTTTTCTATTTTATCTTTGTCTAAATTAGTTTCTATTTCATCTACACCAACAGAACTATAGCATAATTTTGCAGCTTCAGCTATAACTCTCTCTGGATTTGGTGTATATTCTAATAATCTTACTTTCAACAATTTCGCTTCCCCCTAAACTTACCTATCCTGACTATTATTTTGTTTATAAACATCAAGTACTCTATTTAATACATATTTTAGTCTATCGCCTTGTTCGGTTAAATATAAATATCCAATAAAACTTTCAAACCCTGTAGCCATCCTATAATCCTGAACATCAGCATTTTTAGGGACTGTAGCTGATTTAGTGTTCCTTCCTCTTTTAAAAATAGAAAATTCCTCTTCAGTTAGTTCATCAATTATATTTTTTACAAACTCGCTCTGAGCTTGAGCTTTCACAAATTCTACAGCCCTTTTATGAAGTTTGTGTACATGCATATCTCTATAATTATCTACTAAATACGCTCTTACAAACACCTCATAAATAGCATCCCCCACAAAAGCTAATACAAGAGGATTTAAATATTTAGCTTCTGCAGGAGTAAATCTATTTTCTAGAAAAGACATTTCCATTATTATTCTTCCTTATTTCTTAAAATTTTAATCTACTTTCTTCCATCTAACTCCTTGAGGAGTATCTTCAAGAACTATTCCTCTTGATTTTAAACTATCTCTTATTTCATCTGATAATGCCCAATTTTTTTGTTTTCTTGCCTCTTGTCTTTTTTCTATTAGCTCTTCTATTTCCTTTTCTAGAGTTGTTTTTGTAGTCTTTTGAAGTACTCCTAAAGGACTTCCAAGTTCTCTTATAAGACTTAAGCAATAATTTACTAACTCTTTAGATGATTCAGTAGTTATATTTGTATTCATATCTCTTATCATGTCAAATATAACAGATATTCCATCTGCGGTATTAAAATCATCATCCATCTTTTCTATATATTTATCTTTATATTCACTTAAATGTTTTAAGTATTCTCTTTCACTGTCACTTGCAACCTCAACCTTTACTTCCTCTAAAAGATTTTCTAAATTTGATATAGCGTTATACAATCTTTCTATTGCAGCCTTAGAAGCTTCTAGAGATTCTTCGGAAAAGTTAAGCTGAGTTCTATAATGCCCGGATAACATGAATAATCTAACTACATCTGGTTCATATTTATCTAATATTTCTCTTGCTGTAAAAAAATTATTAAGTGATTTAGACATCTTCTCATTATTAACATTTAAAAACGCTGAATGCATCCAGTATTTTGCAAAGGCTTTCCCTGTTCTGCATTCACTTTGTGCTATTTCATTTTCATGATGCGGGAATATAAGATCATGGCCACCTGCATGAATATCTATGGTTTCTCCTAATAGCTTATGAGCCATACAAGAACACTCTATATGCCATCCTGGTCTTCCCATTCCCCATGGACTTTCCCAACCAGGCTCGTCAGGCTTTTGTTTCTTCCAAATAGCAAAATCCATTGGATCATTTTTTCTCTCATCGATATTAATTCTTGCTCCTGCTTGTAAATCGTCTAAATTTTGACCAGATAGCTTCCCATATTCTTTAAAACTTTTAGTATTAAAATAAACATCTCCGTTTATTTCATATGCATATCCCTTATCAATTAAATCTTTTACAAAATTAATTATTTCATCAATAAACTCTGTTGCACGTGGATTTATAGTAGCTCTTTCAATATTTAATGCATCTGCATCTTTATAATATTCCTCTATAAATCTATCTCCTAGTTCTTTTACAGTAATATTTTCTTCATTTGCTCTTTTTATCATCTTATCGTCTATATCTGTAAAATTTTGTACAAAGTTAACTTTATATCCTCTATATTCAAAATACCTTCTTACTGTATCAAATACTATAAAGGTTCTTCCATTTCCTATATGAAAAAAGTTGTATACAGTTGGACCACATACATACATATTCACAATCCCCGATTGTAAAGGAACAAATTCTTCTTTTTTTCTAGTTAATGTATTAAATACTTTCATACCCATTGCCTCCTCCATAAAACTTTTTCTATATCCGTGTACACCTATTAATAAATCTTGCTATATTACTAAGCCTATAATCTTATACCCTTCTTTTCAAACTCTGCTTTTATCTTGTTATAAATATCTCCTAATTCTATAACTTCTACATCACTTGAGTCTCTTAATTTAAATTCTATTTTACCTTCTTGTATCTTTTTACCTACAGTAATTCTCATAGGAATACCAATTAAATCTGCATCCTTAAACTTTACTCCAGCTCTTTCATTTCTATCATCTAAAAGAACTTCTACTCCCATAGACTTAAGCTTATTATAAATTTCTTCTGCAGTTTTAACCTGAGCATCATCTTTCATCACTGCTGGAATTACCATCACCTGGTAAGGTGCTATAGATAATGGCCATACTATTCCATTTTCATCATGGTTTTGCTCTATAACAGTTGCCATCGTTCTATTTATACCTATACCATAGCATCCCATTACAAGAGGCTTATTTTCACCATTTTCATCTTGGAAGTTAGCCCCCATTGTTTCCGAATATTTTGTTCCTAATTTAAAAATATGTCCTACTTCTACGCCTCTTGCCACAGTTAAGCTTTCGCCACATTTTGGACACTTATCACCTTCTACAACTCTTCTAAAGTCTCCTACTTTTCCTTCAAAATCTCTTCCATAATTAGCATTTATATAATGATAACCTGTGTCATTAGCACCTATAATAAAATTATACATTTTGCTAATTTCTTCATCAACTAGCAAAGTATCTACCTTTATTCCTAGAGGTCCTGCAAATCCTATTTCTGCAGATGTAGCTTCTCTAACCACTTTTTCATCTGCCATTTCAAAAGAAACTGCCCCTCCTAAAGCATTTATTATCTTAACTTCATTTGCTTCTCTATCTCCTCTTACCATTACCGCTACTACTTTATCATCTATCTTATAAATAAGTGTTTTTGCGAACTTCTCAGGAGTAGTTTTAAAGAACTCAACTAACTGATCAATTGTTTTTATATTTGATGTAGCTTCCTTTGTAATTGGCTTTAAATCTTCAGTTTCTGAACTTGCTGCCGTAGATGGAGCCTTTTCTACATTTGCAGCATATTCACAAGCTGTACAAAATGCTATCTCATCTTCACCTATTTCTGATTTAACCATAAATTCAGCGGAACCTGAACCACCCATAGCTCCTGAATCAGCTTCTACAGATTGACAGCTTAAGCCACATCTTTTAAATATATTATAATATGTTTCATACATGGTATTATATGATTTATCTAGTGCCTCATAGTCCTTATCAAAACTATATGCATCTTTCATTATAAATTCTCTAGATCTCATAACACCAAATCTTGGCCTTCTCTCATCTCTATACTTTGTTTGTATTTGATAGAGATTTAAAGGTAACTGTTTATAAGATTTTATTTCATTTCTTGCTATATCTGTAAATACTTCCTCATGAGTTGGTCCTAGGCAAAATTCTCTTTCATTTCTATCCTTTAGTTTAAACATTTCAGGGCCAAAGACTTCCCATCTTCCTGACTCCTTCCAAAGTTCTGAAGGAAGAATTGCTGATGCCAAAAATTCCTGTGCACCTGCCTTATCCATTTCATCTCTAACTATATCTTCTATCTTCTTAATAACTCTTAAGCCTAAAGGCATAAAATTATAAATTCCTGAAGCCATTTTTCTCATCATTCCAGCCCTTAACATTAGCTGATGACTTACTATTTCAGCTTCCGCTGGAACTTCCCTTAAAGTGCTGATAAGCATGTTAGATAATCTCATATAAATTCCTCCTATATAATTAAAATATATATTAAATTCATTATTTAGATACAAAAAATATGCCCGCCCCTCTTAGGGCGAACATACGCGGTACCACCTAACTTTTCACTCACTTTTGATAACGGTTATCACCGGTAGTTTTATACTACAGCTCCGAAGCAGGTTCAAAACAGTGAACACCTTTCAGCCTAGGGTCTTCTCTCTGTAGTTTGTTTTTACTATTCTTCATCATAGCATAATATTAATTTCACTATATCTATACTATAGTAAAAGACATTTTTCTGTCAAGACCTTGCTTGTTTCTTTAATTTTCTCCTAATAAACTTTTCGCTATTAGTAAATCTTCTGGAGTTGTTATTTTAATATTTCTATAGTCCCCAGAGTACAGATATACACGGTGTCCAAAATATTCCACTACTGAAGTATCATCGGTAAAACTATCCTTAAGTTTCTGAATCCCTTCATGACATTTATAAATCATATCATATTTAAAACATTGAGGAGTTTGTAAACATGCTAAGGTGTCTCTATTTAATGTTTTCTTAGAAAACCCATTTTCATCTCTTATTTTTATAGTATCCTTTGGCGAAACGCTACAACAACTAGCCCCATATAGGCTTGCAAATTTTATTCCCCGTGTTATAACATCACTGCTTACAAATGGCCTGGCTCCATCATGTATTAGCACAATTTCAGAATTTTCTACAGCCCTTAATCCATTAAATACAGAGTCTCTTCTTTCAGCTCCTCCTGCTACAATATGAGTAACTTTACTAAACTTATATTTTTGCACTATCTCCCTCTTACAATAATCAACCTCTTCAGGAGCAGCTACTAATACTATACTTTCTATATCTTCATGTAATTGAAAAACGTTTAGTGTATAGTAGATTACAGGCCTTTCATTTATCTCTATAAATTGCTTGTTTATACCAGCGTTTATCCTTTTCCCTTTTCCCCCTGCCACTATTACAGCACAAGCTTTACACATATCCAGCCCTCTTTCATAACCCTTTATTCAAAGTTCTCCTTTTGTTTTGCAAATATCATTCTACCTGCTGCAGTTTGAAGTACCGAAGTTACTGTAACATCTACAATTTCTCCAATGTGCTTTTTCCCACCTTCTACTACAATCATTGTTCCATCATCTAAGTAAGCTACTCCCTGATTGGATTCTTTACCATCCTTAACTATTTGAATTCTCATTTCTTCACCTGGAAGTACCACTGGTTTTATGGCATTTGCCAGTTCATTAATATTTAATACAGGCACTCCTTGAAATTCAGCTACTTTATTTAAATTATAGTCATTAGTTATTACCTTACCACTTAGAACTTGTGCAAGTTTCAAAAGTTTGCTATCAACTTCTGCTATATCCGGAAAGTCCTTTTCATAAATTTGCACGTCAATATTTAATTCCTTTTGGATTTTATTTAGAACATCCAGACCTCTTCTACCCCTATTCCTCTTTAATCCATCTGAAGAATCTGCAATATGTCTTAATTCTTCTAAAACAAAATTAGGTATCACAAGCGTTCCCTCTATAAATCCTGTTTGACACAAATCAAATATTCTACCGTCAATTATGACTGAAGTATCTAAAATTTTAGGGTCAGCTTTATATCCCTTACCCTTTTTATCCTTAGTTCCAGAACCAGCTTTTCTTAGTCCTGAAAACAAATTCATTATATCATCTCTTTTTCTAAGACCTATATTAGCCCCCAAGGCACCCATTATAACAGCTACTACAACTGCTAAAGGCACTCCAAGTACTGGCACACGAGCTAATAAATTTACAAATAGCGAAGATATAGCAAGACCTAAAATAGCTCCTAATGTTCCAGAGATAACCTCATTTGCCGGAAGCCTTTGGATACTCTTTTCTACATAATCCATGATTTTTATAATTATAAAAGTTATCCATGGGGAAATTATAAATAATATGAATCCGAATGATAAAGTTGATAATATTAAGAATAATACCGTTTTAATTGGACTATTTTGAAAATGATTAAGTTGCACAAGTAAATTGGATTTCAATAAGGACTCGCCAATAAAGTATCCAAATAAAAGACCTATAATTGTAAATAATCCTCTTAATATTTTTTTTAACATTTCTTCACCTCCTAAAATAATTATTAACATAATTTACAAATTAAATTCAGTCATTTCTAATATATCTTAATAATTAGCAATTTTCAATAATTACTGTATAATTTAATTATTTATTTACCAATTTTTATTTATTTTCACCCCCTATTAAGTTTATTAATTTTACTTTATCATATATATATAAATAATTTATGGAGATAAGCTATAAATTTTCTTATTTCCAATTATCTATTTAGTTAGGCTTGTTAATCTTATTTGTTAGGAGTTGACTAAAATGAAAGATTTGATTTATGACAGTTTTCAAAATGTAGTTGATGAATCTCTATTAAGACATAAAAGTATATTGGATATACTTACAAAGTTACAGGAATCCGAATGTAGAATTAATAGAGCCGTAGCAAAATCTGTTACTAATTGCGGCTGCATAGAAATTTGCGGAAAAAAGCAGGAGCTTCCAAATGATAATACTGATATTGAGGATATGAGTCATCTTTTAAAAACTCATTTAGAAGGTGCCTTATGTGATAATTGTAGAGATATAATCGAGCGCGAAATAGGAAATAACCTATTTTATCTAACTTCATTATGTAACATATTGGACTTAAACTTATATGACATCTTATTAAAAGAACATAATAAAATAGGCACTTTAGGTAAATATTCATTAAGATAAGGAAGTAAGTAAATATCCTAAGTAAAGGATATTTACTTACTTTTTGCTAGCTATCTATAAGGAATTTGTCTATCTATCATAATCTGTTCTCTTAATCTTCTAAGTCCATTTTTTATGGCCTTTGCTCTAGCCTCCCCTATTCCTTCTACTTTATCCAATTGATCATAGGAAGCTTCCATTACTGCTTTAAGTTCTTGGAAATTCTTCACTAAATTTTCTATTACATTAGCTGGTATTCTAGGAATCTTATTAAGCATTCTATATCCTCTTGGAGATATAAGTGTATCTACTAAAGGAACTCCTACATATCCTAAGAACTTTGATATAATATCTAAATTAAGTAAATCCTCAGATGACATATTTTGAACTTGCTTATATACTTCCGTATAATCCATATAGCTTTCACAATAGTCTCTTATAAGGAATATTTCATCTTGTTCTACAGACTTAATTAATTCATTAAGTTGCATAGAAATCAATCTACCCTCATTACCTAGTTCACAAATATATCTTTCTATTTCAATTACTATCCTCATTACCATTTCCATTCTTTGTATGGCTGTCATCACATCAAATAATGTCACTAAATCTTGAAATTCTAAAGTATTTAAATTATTTACCACTCTATCTAATACAGATACATACTTCTCTAAGGTTTGTAGTGCTTGATTAGCTCTACCTAAAATTACACTGCTATCTCTTAGCACATATTTTATACTTCCTTTATAAACAGTAATTATGTTTCTTCTCTGAGAAATAGCTATAACAATACTTCCTGTTTGCTTAGCCATTCTATCCGCTGTTCTATGTCTAGTTCCCGTTTCAAAGGTTGGTATATTGGAATCCGGCATTAATTGAGCATTTGCCTTAATAATTTTTTTCAAATCAGTGCTTATAACTATTGCTCCGTCCATTTTTGCTAGTTCATATACATAGGAGGGACTATACTCCGAGCTAATGGTAAAGCCTCCATCCACTAGCCCCAAAATCTGTTCACTATCTCCTAGAACTATTAATCCACCTGTTTTTGCTCTTAAAATATTTTCTAATCCTTCTCTTAGAAAAGTACCTGGAGCCATTATTTTTAAAATACTCATAAGTTCCTTATCTTTTTCAAATCTCACTTTACTCACACCCTATGTTTTAAAATACTTTGCTTATCACTTCTTTTAATGTAGAAACCCCTATTACGTTAATTCCTTCTGTATTTATCCTATCTTTGTTACGTAATGGAACTATAAAATTACTAAATCCCATTTTAACAGCTTCATTTATTATTCTTTCTGAAAATGAAACAGGTCTTACTTCACCAGTTAATCCGATTTCCCCGATAATTGCAAGCTTTTCTAAATTGACAGCATTATTCTTGGCACTGGAAATTAGCGCTAGAGCAATGCCTAAGTCACCAGATGTGCCCTCAATATTTAATCCTCCAACGACATTCACATATACATCAGATGTATAAAATGGAATCTTTAACTTTTTCTCCAAAACAGCTAAAATAAGATTAAGTCTTGTATTATCTACTCCTACTGCAGTTCTCCTAGGCATATATGCTTTTGTTTCACTTACTAGTGCCTGAACTTCTACTAAAATAGGTCTGGTTCCTTCCATAATACCTATCACTACTGAACCTTCCTTTTGAAACTGAATATCCTCTAAAAATGCCTCAGATGGATTCGAAATTTCTGCTAATCCTTCTTCCTTCATCTCAAAAACTCCGATTTCGCTAGTAGTTCCAAATCTATTTTTCATTGTTCTAAGTATCCTAAATTCTTGAGTCCTTTCTCCCTCAAAACTTAATACAGTATCTACCATATGTTCTAATACCTTTGGTCCTGCTAATGCTCCTTGCTTAGTCACATGAGCTACTATAAAAAATGGAATATTTTTAGTTTTCCCTATACGCATTATTTCGTTTGAACTTTCCTTTACTTGAGATACCGTTCCAGGTGCTGAAGTAATTTGTGGGTTAAATAAAGTTTGAATAGAATCTATAATTATAAAAATAGGAGATATATTTTCTATATGATTCTTAATTGTCTCCACATTTGTTTCAGACACCACATATAAGTCTTTTGATAATGTATCAAGTCTCTCTCCCCTCATCTTAATCTGTTCTTCAGATTCCTCCCCAGATATATATAAAACCTTGCCATATCTATTAGATATTTCATTTGCAGCCTGCAAAAGCAAAGTAGATTTTCCTATACCAGGGTCTCCAGATATTAATGTGAGAGAACCTTTAACTATTCCTCCACCCAATACACGATTAAGTTCATTAATTCCAGTATTCATTCTCTCATACTGAATAGACTTAATATCTAATATACTTTGTGGATTAGTTTTCTTTTCACTTGTAAGTCCTATTGAAGCTGTCTTACTTACCGAAGTCTTTATCTCCTCAATCATACTGTTCCAGCTATCACAGTCAGGACACTTTCCTAACCATTTAGGAGATTCATATCCACATTTTTGACATACAAACACGGCTTTTATTTTTGCCATATAATCAACTCCCAATATTCTGTACAAATAACTATTATACAATATTATTACAAAGTTTTGTTAATAATAAACAAGGAAGTTTTATTATTCATAAAACTTCCTTGTTTATTGCTATTATCGCTTTACAAAATCTAGTTTATCATCTTTTACTGTAACAAGTATATCTTCATTCTTCTTAATATTTCCTCTTAATATTTCTTCTGAGAGTTTGTCTTCTACGGTTTTAGTTATTGCCCTTCTAAGAGGCCTTGCACCATATACTTGATCAAACCCTTCTTTAGCTAGAAGCAATTCTGCTTCTCTATCAAATTTTATATTTATGCCTTGTTCATTTAATCTTTCGCTTACAGTTCTAAGCATCAATCCTACTATTTTTTGTAAATCTTCTTGTTCCAATTGATGAAATACAATTATATCATCTATTCTATTTAAAAATTCTGGTCTGAAAGATCGTCTTAATTCTTCCATAACATTTTCCTTCATTTTTTCATATTGATCTTCACTTTCATTAGAAGCAACAGAAAATCCTAATGATTTTTGCTTTTTAATAGTAGATGCACCTACATTAGAAGTCATAATTATAAGTGTATTTTTAAAATCTACTGTTTTACCTTTACCATCAGTTAATCTTCCATCTTCTAATATCTGTAGTAATATGTTAAACACCTCAGGATGTGCCTTTTCTATTTCATCAAATAAAACTACAGAATACGGATTTCTTCTAACCTTTTCAGTTAACTGTCCTCCCTCATCATATCCTACATATCCTGGAGGAGATCCTACTAATCTAGATACTGTATGCTTTTCCATATATTCAGACATATCAATCCTTATCATGCTATTTTCATCTCCGAAAATAGACTCAGCTAGTGCTTTAGAAAGTTCTGTTTTGCCTACCCCAGTAGGTCCTAAAAATATAAATGAACCTATAGGTCTTTTCGGATCCTTTAGTCCTACCCTAGCTCTTCTTACCGCTCTTGCCACAGATTTAACAGCTTCGCTCTGCCCTATTACCCTATTGTGCAATATTTCTTCTAGTTTTAATAGTTTCTCAGATTCCTTTTGTGTTAGTCTTTCAGCAGGTATATTAGTCCATTTTGAAACTACAGCTGCTATTTGATCCTCTCCTACTGTTAGAGTAGATGCCTGCTTTTGTGTCTTCCAATCTGTTTTTATATTATCAAGCTTTTCTTTAATTTCTTTTTCCCTATCTCTTAACTGAGCAGCCTTTTCAAAATCCTGCACTCTTATAGCATCCTCTTTTTCTTGAGTTATAGTTTCAAGCTCTTCTTCCATCTTTTTCACGTCTGGAGGAGCTACCATATTTTCAATTCTAACCTTTGATGCAGCTTCATCTATAAGATCAATAGCTTTATCTGGTAAAAATCTATCAGTTATATATCTATCTGATAAATTTACTGCAGCGAGTATTGCATCATCTGTTATTTTTACTCTATGATGAGCTTCATATTTATCTCTTAATCCTTTTAATATAAGTATTGCTTCCTCTTTAGATGGTTCTCCTACCGTAATAGGTTGAAATCTTCTTTCTAATGCAGCATCCTTTTCTATATACTTCCTATATTCGTCTATAGTAGTTGCTCCTATGCATTGTATCTCTCCCCTAGCTAATGCAGGCTTTAATATATTTGATGCATCAATTGCACCCTCTGCTGCACCAGCTCCTACTATAGTGTGTATTTCATCAATAAATAGTATTACATTTCCCACTCGTCTTATTTCTTCCATTATTTTTTTTAGCCTATCTTCAAATTCGCCTCTATACTTTGCTCCTGCTATCATTGATGATAAATCTAACGTAACAACTCTTTTGTCCTTTAAAATTTCAGGAATATTTCCTGAAACTATCTTTTGAGATAGCCCTTCTGCTATAGCTGTTTTACCTACCCCTGGATCTCCTATTAAACAAGGGTTATTTTTAGTTCTTCTACAAAGTATTTCAAGAACTCTTTGAGTTTCCTTGTCTCTTCCTATAACAGGATCCAATTTACCCTCCCTAGCCATCTCAGTAAGATCCCTACCAAACTGATTTAAGGTTGGGGTATCTTCGTTAGTTCTCTTAGCTGAATTAATTGTAGCAGATGATTGCTCTCCAGATAAGTTTTCCAAAAGTTCTTTTCTTAACTTTTCAAAATCTACTCCCAAATTATTTAGTATTGTAAACGCAACGCCTTCTGATTCTTTAATAAGCGCTAATAAAATATGCTCTGGACATATGAAGTTATGATTTAAGTTTCTAGCTTCTAACAAACTTAATTCTAATAATCTTTTAGTACGAGGAGTAAGTGGTATCTCATTCCTGTATATATCTATATCTCCCTTTCCCTCATATTCTTCAATGAGTTCTTTTACATCATTTAAAGTTACATTCATATTATTTAATAAATTTTGTGACATACTATCTTCCCTTAAAATACCTAACAATATATGCTCCGTTCCCACATAACCATGTTGTAAGTTCTTTGCCTCTTCCTGAGCATACATAAGCACCTTTTGAGCTCTTTCAGTAAATCTTCCAAACATCATAATAATTCACCACCATTTAAAATTATTTTAACTTATCTCTTACAATTTTCGCCCTAAGTATATCTCTTTCAGAATAACTTAATTCCTTTGAAGCTATTTTATCAAGCATAGATCGCTGTGAAATTAAAAGCAATTCATTTAATGTATTCTTATCTACATCCTTAATTATGCCCATTTCTAATCCAAGTCTTACATAGGAAAGTAACTTTAGACACTCATCACCATTTAAAAGCCTTGAAAATTTTAGAACCCCTAAGGATCTATATACTTTATCTTCTAGTTGGATTAAGTGAGTATTTAAAAGCATCTCCCTAGCGCGCTTTTCTTCGCTTATTAATTGATTTACAACTAGCTTAAGA
This sequence comes from Clostridium pascui, assembly GCF_016908015.1. Taxonomy (GTDB): domain Bacteria; phylum Bacillota; class Clostridia; order Clostridiales; family Clostridiaceae; genus Clostridium_AK; species Clostridium_AK pascui. The sequence goes on along the minus strand of NZ_JAFBDB010000002.1, from coordinate 8,565 downwards.
TTATTTATTATTTCTTGTTCTGTTAATCCTAAAGTTACCTGATTGGAAACTTGATATAGATTACCTTCAGCCTTAGATCCTTCACCATATAATCCTCTGACCGTAATTCCAACTTGATTTAATGCATTAAAGATTTTAGAAACTTCATTATTCATAGTAAGTGCTGGCAAATGAATCATAACCGAAGCTCTTAGTGCAGTGCCTACATTAGTGGGGCATGCTGTTAAATATCCCAATTCTTCATCATAGGCATACTGTAATCTTCCCTCTAATTTATCATCTAAATCATTTGCAGCCTTATATGCTTCATCTAGATTATAGCCAGATGTAATACATTGTATTCTTAAATGATCTTCCTCATTTATCATAACACTTATAGTTTCTTCATCATTTATTATAAAAGCAGCTTTATTTTTATTAGAAATCAATCTATCGCTTATAAAATGTTTTTCTAAATAGATTCCATCATCTACAGAATTAGTTTGCCAAAGATATATAGTAGTAAAATCATCCTTATTAACATTATCATAAAGCACTTCTTCAACTTCTTTAACAATTTCTCGACCTTGTTCTTCAAATAATTTATGTGGAAAGGATTTATCCTTTAAGTTTCTCGCTAGCCTTATTCTACTACTTAAAATTATGCCATCTTCATTATAGGATGAATGTATCCAATTTTGCATCCTAATCCCTACCCTTCCTTTTCCATCTCTCTTATTAAGTCTCTGATTTCTGCTGCCTTCTCATATTCCTCAGACTCTATAGTTTTTTTAAGTTTTTCCTTTAATTCAAGTATTCTTCTTTTGTTTATTATTTCTTTACCTTGTTTACAAGGGATTTTACCTTTATGCTCTATACTTCCTTGTACTCTTTTTATTACAGGAATCGTGGAAGTCTTAAAATTTTTATAACACTCACCGCATCCTAAAAAACCATTTTCTTTAAAATCTTTATATGTGGTTCCACATTTTTCACATTTTATATTAGAACTTTTATCTAAAGAGGATGAATTATTGACCCCTTCTATTATTAATCCTATTAATTGCTGAAAGCTAAAAGGAGAGTTTACATTTATATTTCCCGGGTAAGCCATTCCTTGAAACTGCTTAGCGCACGATTCACATAAATTCAGCTCCTGTTTTACTCCATTAACTATTTTAGTTATGTGTACATAAGCTTCATTGCTTTTACATACTTCACACATCATAACTATTGCCTCCTAAAATAAAAACTTTATTCCTATTTAAAATTATTGCTTACTAAACTGATAAAACAGATAGCATATTTTTTAATAACTCTGCTCTAAATGTATTTTTATTTTCTTGTAATAAACTTAAACTTCTATCATTAATAGCCACTTTCATGATATAAGCCTCCCTCTCAGAGACTAAATTATTCTCTTGCAAATAATTTATTATTTTTATAGATTTGTCAAAGGTGATACTGTCACCTATTTGTAAATTTACAGCCTGCATAAGCCTTTTATCATGGTTAAAATCCACATGTTTAATTATTATGCAGCCTCCGCCTCCTCTTTTACTTTCTACATAATATCCTCTATCCGTAGTAAATCTGGTAGTAAGAACATAATTTATTTGAGAAGGGGCACATCTAAAATAATTAGCTAATTCATTGCGTTGAATTTGCAATTCACTTTCATCGTTATCTTGCAATAATTGTTTAATAAACTCTTCGATAATATCAGATAGCCTTGCCACGTTTGCACCCCCTGACTTTGACTTTCTTTGACCTTAATTAAATATTATAATTTTACTTACTTAAATGCAATATTCAAATAAATAAAATTATAGGTATTTATGCCCTTTATAGTAAATTAATTAATATTTTCTCTTAAAAGCTACCATTTACTCATAATTTAAGTTTTATACACCCTACTAAATAAACAAATCAAAGTTTATGTAGTATATTTATTAATCTCATAGCTTAAAAACTCACTAAACTTATTTAAATCCTCTTCTTTAAGAAAACTCCCTTGGCAATGTTTATGACCACCGCCACCCTTTCCCTGAAACTTACTTATATTTTCTTTAAAGATTTTCCCGCAATCCAACTCAAATGTTCCATCATGAGATAATATTACTTTCTTATCTTTTTCTGAAACTAATATATTTATACTATGGCTTTTTACCATAATGAATCTATTAATAATTTGAATTTCTTCAAAGGTTTCTTCGTTAAAGGTCTTAAATAAGATTAAATTATTTACTTCCCTAATTATATCTTTAGCACGAAATTCCATTAACTTTTCTTTAAGCTCTTTTACTTGCTTGGATAGTAGCTTTACCTGTAAACTTTCATTAGTTACTTTATCTAAAATTTCCTTATCAGTAGATGAATAATTTTTATTTAGAGTTGCTACAATCTTATGCTTTTGTTGATAGTCTTGAAAAGCTTTTTGTCCACATTTAAAATATATTCTAGTCATACCTTTATAATTTTCAGTCTTAATTATTTTTATTAATCCTATCTGCCCTGTGGTTCTTACATGAGTTCCACAGCAAGCTATTCGATCTATTCCTTCTATTTCAACTATTCTAATATCTTCTTGTATAGTACATTTTTTTCTTAAATTTAAGTCAGAAATCTTTTGATAATCCACAAAATAATCTATGATAGGTATATCCTTATATATATAATAATTTGCCATTTTTTCTACTTCATTTATCATATCCTCTGTAAATTTTTTGATTGAATTATCAATAGTTATATACTCATCTCCCATATGAAATCCATTATTCTCAGTACCATAGCTATCATATAATACCGCTGATAACAAATGTTCTCCTGCATGCTGCTGCATATAATAAAACCTTTTTGAAAAATCTAACTTGCATTTTACTTCTGTTTTATCAAGCTTCTCTTCCAAAACATGTACTATTTCCTTTTCTCTTTCAAATACACCTTTTACTTCTAAACCATCTATTACCCCTCTATCTTCAGGCTGCCCCCCTCCCCCTGGGAAAAATGCTGTTCTATCTAAAATTACATAAAACTTGCCATCTTCTTGAAATACTTCTTTTATGCTAGCATTCCACTCTTCAATATATGGATCAGTATAATATAATCTTTCCTCCATGATTATAATTTACACCCCTCTCCTTTATTATATAGTTTTTACTTCTTTCAAGTTTCTTAAATGTGAACTATCTGCATTCAATAGTACTTCGAATCTTTCATTTTCTGATCTCACTATTGTTAAACTTGTAGGATGAATAAATGGAGGGCTCCAAAAATCCTCTATTAATGTATTTTGGAAAAAACTCATTATAGCTTTTAATGCAATTGTATGTGTTACTATTAGGATATCCTTACCAATATTTTTATTTATAATCTCTTTTATAAATTCTTCTGCCCTCTGTCTTACATCGTAGAAGGTCTCTCCATCGTAAGGCTTATACACTTTAGGTGTATTCCAGAAATTGAATAATTCCTTACTGTAAAGTTCCTCTATTTCATCTTGAGTCAAGCCTTCCCATACTCCCATATTAATTTCTCTAAGTCTTGAATCTGTGTAAAGAGGTATATTCCTTTTACTATTGACTATATTAGCTGTGCTCAACGCTCTATTAATGGGGCTAGAATATATGACATCTAATTTAGTATCCTTTAATCTCTCCTCAAGCCACTTTGCCTGCTGAATTCCTAATTCCGTAAGCGGAGAATCGCTCCATCCCTGCATTCTTCTCTCTACATTCCATTCAGTTTGCCCATGCCTAGTTATATATATAGTAGTTGTCATAATATATTCTCCTCCCTCAAAGCAAGTGCCGCCGCTCCTATTACTCCTGAGTTAGTACTTAATTTCGCAGGAAGTATTTCACAAGAATCGGAAAGAATCTTAAAACACCTCATCTTCACTACATCTTTTACAGTACTAAAAACTACTTCGCCGGCCTTAGATACTCCTCCCCCTATTATTACAACTTCTGGATCAAAGATACTAACCAAATTTGCTATACAAATTCCTAAGTAATTTAAACTTTTATTAACTATTTCCCTACATACTTTATCACCATTTTTTGCTTCCTTAAATACCTCATATGCTGTAATATCAGAATACTTATTTAAGCTAGTTATTACTTTTTTTTCTACAGCTTGTCTTCCTTGCCTTCCTATGGATGTGCCAGAAGCTAAAACTTCAGCACATCCGTAATTTCCACAATTACATAATGGTCCTTTAGGATCTATTGTCATATGACCTACTTCTAAAGCATTACAGGTATTTCCCCTATATATATTACCATCTAATATAGCTCCTCCGCCTATACCTGTACTTACTGTAATGTATATTATATTGTTAGAACCCTTTCCTGCTCCAAATGTATGCTCTCCTATAGCTGCTACATTTGCATCATTATCTAGGTAAGTATTTATATTATATATTTCTTTTATTGGATTTATAATATTAAAATTTTTGAAGGGCAAATTGGGTGTAGTAATTATTGTTCCTTCCTTTGAATTTAGTGGACCTGGTGCACCTATGCCTATTGCCCTAATATTTTCAATTTTAACTTCAGATTTACTTAAAACTTCATATATAGTTTGAATAATTCTATTTAAAACTACATTTTCTCCCTCACTTGCTAATGTAGGAATATTAATCTGTTTAATTATATTTCCTTCGAAATCTACTATAGCCGTATTTATTTTAGTTCCTCCTAAATCTATACCTATTACAAATTCTTTGTTCATAACCCTTCCCCCAAATTTGGTAATTAATATTTATTATATCATAACTTTAATGTAATTTATTTCTTCTATTGGCTATTATATTACAATTCCAACTATCATCTCTGTTTTTATTTATTATATCAAATCCTTTATCCATCAAAATCTTACATAGTAAATCTATATCCTCACTATCATTATTCTTTATATTTATAGTAAGTCTATCATTTTCTGATGGAATATCCATATAATCATATAATACGCTATAATCTTCTAATATTATTCTATCCCTTATATCTAGCCTAAAATCTGACATAAAATAACTCCCTTCTTCTTTTCCTCCTAGTTAGCTTTTGTAAACAAAATTCAAAATATACCAATATATTTTGATAAGCATTGAATTCTTATATAATTTACTGAAATTTCACTTATTTTTTTTGCAAATTAATGTTATAATTTTCCTAACAATATTATTATATCAAAATTGAGGAGGGTACTATATGGAAAAATCATTAAAAGGAACTAAAACTGCCGAAAATTTATTAAAAGCTTTCGCTGGTGAATCACAGGCTAGAACTAGATATACATACTATGCGTCTGCAGCTAAAAAGGAAGGCTATGTTCAAATTTCTAATATATTTATGGAAACTGCTGAAAACGAAAAGGAGCATGCAAAAGTATTCTTTAAACATTTAAATAAAGATTTAAAAGGTGAAGCCGTAACTATTACTGCGGATTACCCTGTAGGTCTTGGTACTACAAAAGAAAACCTAAGCTATGCTGTTGCTGGTGAGCATGAAGAGCATTCTAAAGCATATCCTGAATTTGCTAGAATTGCAGAAGAGGAAGGATTTAAAGAAATAGCCTTAAGCTTTAGAAATATTAGTAAAGTTGAAGAAAGACATGAAGCGAGATTTGAAAAATTACTTAGCAATATAGAAAATGATACAGTATTTAAAAAAGATGAAACTGTTTTATGGAAATGTAACAATTGCGGATATATACATGAAGGCGTAGAGGCTCCTAATGTATGTCCTTCATGTAATCATCCAAAAGATTACTTCGAAGTATTTTGCGAAAACTATTAATAAAAAAAATCCGGTATATATTATATACCGGATTTTAATTTGCATTTTATAAAGCTTCCTTTTCCTTTTTTCTCTCTTCAATTATTTTAAGAGCTTCTAAGTGAGGAACTTCATCATACCTTTCAAACCTCATAATAAAGCTTCCTTTTGCTTGAGTTAGTGATCTTAAATCAGTTGCATATTTAAACATCTCAACTTGTGGAACTTCCGCTATAACCTTCTGGTTTTTACCTGACTGTTCCATACCAAGAACTCTACCTCTCTTTTTATTTAAATCTCCTATTATATCTCCCATATATTCGTCAGGTATTAATATTTCTACATGCATTACAGGTTCTAATAGTACTGGTTCAGCATCTTGAATCCCCTTCTTATATGCTAAAGAAGCTGCCATTTTAAATGCCATTTCTGATGAATCTACTGGATGGTAAGAACCGTCATGCAAAGTAGCTTTAAGTCTTATCATAGGATATCCAGCTAATACACCATGCTGTATGCATTCTCTAAGTCCTTTTTCTACTGCTGGTATATACTGCCTTGGTACTACCCCGCCTACAACTTGGTCTACAAACTCTAGTTCGTCTCCATCAAATCTTGGCTCAAATTTCACCTTCACATCTCCATACTGCCCGTGTCCACCGGATTGCTTTTTATGCTTTCCTTGTACATCAGAAATTTTTCTTATAGTTTCTCTGTAAGCAACTTTAGGCGTTTCAAGAGTTACCTCAACTCCAAACTTATTTTTCAATTTATTTGCTATGACTTCTAGGTGAGTTTCTCCTGTTCCTGAGATTATTGTTTCTGCATACTCTAAATCCCTTGAAATATTAAATGTAGGATCTTCTTCTAATAGCCTGTTCAAGCCACTAGATATCTTATCTTCATCATTTTTGGATTTAGGAATGACAGACATAGACATTGAAGGGTGCGGGAATTTTATCTCTTCAAATATTATAGGACAGCTACTATCGCATAAAGTGTCTCCTGTACTAGTATATTGAAGTTTTGCAACTGCTCCTATATCTCCAGCTATTACACTATCAGTATTGACTTGCTGCTTCCCTTTCATAAAATACAGTGAACCTAACTTTTCTTGTTTATCTTTATTACCATTGTATGCCATAATATCTGGACTTGCTTTACCTGTAATAACTCTAAACATTGATAGCTTTCCTATGAATGGATCTGCAATAGTTTTAAATATAAAAGCTGAAAATGGTCCATCTTCAGAAATCTTTACTTCTATTTCTTTATTATCTTTTACACTTTTAGCCTTTATAGCTGATATATCTTCTGGACATGGGAAGCACTCTATTATATCATCAATTAATGTCTTTACACCTTTTCCAGTTAAAGCAGATCCACACATAACAGGAGCTATTTCACCGCTAGCACATCCATTTATTAATCCTCTAAATATTTCTTCTTCGCTCAGTTCACCTTCACTGAAGTACTTATCTAAAAGCTCCTCATTTGTTTCTGCAACTGCCTCCATTATCATGTTTTTACATTCCTTAACCTTATCATATAATTCAGGTGGCACATCTGCTTCTTCTATATCATCTTTTTTAGGGTTATATATCATAGCTTTATTGGAAATAACATTCACAACTCCTTGAAATCCACTTTCCTCTCCTATTGGATATTGAATTGGAACCACCGATATACCAAATCTATCCTTCAATTCTGATAAACATTTCTGGAAATTGCTATTTTCTCTATCTAACTTATTTATATAGAATGCTCTCGAAAGATTATGCTCATTTACATATTCCCATGCTTTTTCTGTTCCTACTTGAACTCCAGATGATCCTGAAAGCACTATAAGTGCTACATCTATAGCTCTCAAACCTTCTATCATTTCTCCTACAAAGTCAAAGTATCCTGGCATATCTACTAAGTTAATTTTTATATCATCCCACTCACAATTAGCTACTGAAGTAGAAATTGATATTCTCCTTTTTCTTTCTTCCGTATCATAATCAAATATGCTACTTTCCTCATCTACTTTTCCAAATCTATCTACAGATTTAGTACGATATAATATTGCATCTGCAAGAGTTGTCTTACCTGAACCACTGTGCCCTATAATACCTAAGTTTCTCAAGTTTCTTGTTTTATACTCTTTCATAAGCAATGCCCCCTAACATACTTTTTGTCTTTGCTTTATATATTCTATTAAAGAATAAAAAATCCTTTAGAAAAAATATAATTTTCAAAATTATTTGATATTATATTTTTTTCCATACTTGATATTATTATGCAACAAACTTAAAATATATTAGTATTATAGTATTTCTATCCTAGAAAAAATAAAAAAAGCCTAAAATTACAAAATATAATGTAATTTTAGACTAATGTTATCAATCGTATATTTAACTATAAATAAAAATGGCTCCGTGGAGAGGGCTCGAACCTCCAACCCTTCGGTTAACAGCCGAATGCTCTGCCATTGAGCTACCACGGAATAAACTTATCTGGCAACGACCTACTCTCCCACCGGGCCTCCCCGGCAGTACCATTGGCGCTTTGAAGCTTAACCTTCGTGTTCGGAATGGGTACGGGTGTTACCTTCAAGCCATAATCACCAGATATTATAGAAAGAACTATGTTCTTTCAAAATCGCACAGAGTACTAAAATTCTAGATCAAGCCCTCGACCTATTAGTATCAGTCAGCTGAATGCATTACTGCACTTACACCTCTGACCTATCAACCTTGTGTTCTTCAAGGGGTCTTACTAGCTTACGCTATGGGAAATCTCATCTTGAGGTGGGCTTCACGCTTAG
>NZ_JAFBDB010000001.1 GCF_016908015.1 Clostridium pascui | reverse complement strand
CCGTAGGAGAACCTGCGGCTGGATCACCTCCTTTCTAAGGAGTCGACAAGAAGCGATGAGCTTTCTTGAAGGTTTCATTCTCTGTTTAATTTTGAAAGACTTTTAGTAAACGGTAAATAATTAAGAGCACATCAAGTATACTTGATGTGCTCTTTTAGATTTTAAGCAACTTTAATACTACCTTACCATAGGTATTACATCTACTGGTCTTCCGTCTGATCTGCAATTCATATATTTTCTTTGGTTTTATCGTGATGTTCATTCAATTTAGTTACATAAGTTTCTATACAATCAGAAAATACGAAGTGAATCCATATTCAATTTTGTATAACTCTCTATAGCATCTTATAATATAAGATTTAGTGCAATAATCTGCGAATATATATACAAGAATATTAATATTTATTCCAAAGCTATTGCATTATTATCCGAATTTATGTATAATTATTAAAAATGCAGAATAAATATATATTATCTTTAAATTTGAATTTACTTATATACCAATGTATAGAAGTTTATGTGATAGTATTAGTAAAAATATAATATTAATGATTATGCAAGAGTTAGCATAGAAATGAGGTATATGTATGAAGGCGATACTCGTATTACAAGATGGTAGCTATTTTATTGGAAACTCATATGGTGCAAAAGGAGATGGATTTGGAGAAGTGGTTTTTAATACCTGTATGACGGGATATCAAGAAATTCTTACGGATCCATCCTATAATGGTCAAATAGTTACAATGACCTATCCATTAATCGGCAATTATGGATGTAATAATATCGATAAGGAGTCTATTAAACCTTATGTAGAGGGTTTTATTGTTAGAGAAGGCTGTGAGGAGCCAAGCAATTGGAGATGCAGCATAGGAACAGAAGAGTATCTTATAAAACACGGAATTGTGGGTATAAAAGATATAGATACAAGGGCACTCACAAAACATATTAGAAGTGCTGGTAGTATGTATGGAATAATCTCTACAGAGTGCTTTGATATTGATAAACAAATTAATAATATTAAAGAAAAAGCATTAATTAAAAGGGAATTTGTCAAGGAAGTAAGTACTGAAAATATGTATAGAATTGAAGGCAAAGGGAAAAAGGTTGCTGTAATAGATTTTGGAATTAAGAAAAACATCTTAAGACATTTAAAAAACAGAGAATGTGATATTTATGTTTTTCCATCTGAGTCCTTGTCAGAAGACATTTTATCCATAAACCCTGATGGCATTCTCCTGTCTAATGGACCAGGAGACCCTAAGGATTTGATTAGTGTTGTAGAGAATATTAAAGAGCTAATTGGTAAAAAGCCAATTATGGGTATTTGTCTTGGACATCAGCTTTTGGGAACTTCTCTTGGAGGAAACACATATAAATTAAAGTTTGGTCATCATGGAGGAAATCACCCTGTAAAAGATTTGAAAACAGGTAGAATATATATCACTTCACAAAATCATAGTTATGCTCTTGAAGAAAGTATAAGCAATGAAGTTGAAATTACTCATATAAATGTTAATGATGGTACTATTGAAGGTTTTAGGCATAAAAAGTATCAAATTTTAAGTATACAATATCATCCTGAAGCAGCTCCAGGTCCTCAGGATTCAGCTTATGTTTTTGATGAGTTTATTAAAATGATGGAGGTGCAGGACAATGCCTAAGAGAAAAGATATAAAAAAGGTTATGGTTATTGGATCAGGTCCTATTATTATAGGACAGGCTGCGGAATTTGATTATTCTGGCACACAAGCCTGTAGATCATTAAAAGAGGAAGGTGTGGAGGTTGTCCTAATAAATAGTAATCCAGCAACTATTATGACCGATGTAGATGTAGCAGATAAAGTATATATAGAACCTATCACATTAGATTTCATAAAAAAGATTATTTATAAGGAAAAGCCTGATGGTATACTAGCATCCATTGGAGGGCAAACAGCACTTAATATGGCAGTAGAACTTTCTGAGGATGGAATACTAGAAGAGCTTAATGTAAAACTTTTAGGTACAACGCTTGAATCTATACAAAGAGCAGAGGATAGAGAGTTATTTAAGGCAACAATGGAACAAGTAGGTGAAAAGGTAGCAGTTAGCAGTATAGTAACCACTTTAGAGGACGGATTGGATTTTGCAAATAAAGTAGGATTTCCTATAATTATTAGACCTGCATATACCTTAGGAGGAACTGGTGGAGGAATAGCCAATAATTTAGATGAGTTTAAAGATATTGCTAGTCGTGGTTTAAAACTAAGTATGATACATCAGATATTAGTAGAACAAAGTGTAGCTGGTTGGAAAGAAATTGAATATGAGATCATGAGAGATAATGCAGATAATTGTATTGTAATATGTAATATGGAAAACTTTGACCCAGTAGGTGTTCATACAGGAGATAGTATAGTGGTGGCGCCTAGCCAAACCTTAAGTGATGTTGAGTATCAGATGCTTAGATCTGCATCTATTAAAATAATTCGTGCTCTTAAGATTAATGGAGGATGTAATATACAGTTTGCATTAAATCCAAATAGTATGGAGTATGTAGTTATAGAGGTAAATCCTAGAGTAAGTAGATCTAGTGCATTAGCATCTAAGGCAACAGGTTACCCAATTGCCAGAGTTACGGCTAAAATTGCCCTTGGTTTAAATCTTGATGAAATAAAAAACTCTATTACTGAAAATACTTATGCTTGTTTTGAACCTGCACTGGATTATGTAGTAACTAAAGTGCCAAGATGGCCTTTTGATAAGTTTGGAGATGCCAATCGTACACTTGGAACTCAAATGAAAGCCACAGGTGAAGTTATGGCAATTGGAAGAAATTTTGAGGAATCCCTTCTAAAAGCCATAGATTCATTAGATGTAAAACTAGATTATCAGTTAGGATTAGAGCTTTTTGCAGATAAGTCCATAGATGAGCTTATAAAGTTTATTAAAGAGCAAAGTGATGAAAGAATATTTGCCATATCAAAGGCCCTTCAAAAGGGAGTATCTGTAGAAGAAATCATTAATATAACTAAGATAGATTATTTCTTTATTAAAAAGCTTCAGAAGATAGTAACTTTAGCTGAAGAAATAAAAAGTAATAGCATCAATGAAATAGATTATGAACTCATGAATAGAGCCAAAAAAATTGGTTTTGGAGATTCGTATATTGGAAATTTACTTAACGTATCTACAGAAGAAGTTACTAAAAAAAGAAAAGAGCTTAATCTTCATCCAGTATACAAGATGGTAGATACTTGTGCAGGAGAATTTGAAGCTACTACACCATATTATTATTCCACATATGAAGAAAAGAACGATGCAGAGGTAAGCAGTAGGGAAAAAGTTATAGTAATAGGGTCAGGACCTATAAGGATAGGACAAGGAATTGAATTTGATTATTGTAGTGTTCATTCAGTACAAACGCTTAAAGAAAAAGGTATTGAATCAATAATTATAAATAACAATCCAGAAACGGTAAGTACTGATTTTGATATTTCTGATGGATTATATTTTGAGCCTCTTACAAGTGAAAGTGTATTAGATATTATCGAAAGAGAAAAGCCTATGGGAGTAATAGTACAGTTTGGAGGACAGACAGCCATAAATCTTGCAGCTTCACTTCAAAAATCTGGTGTCAAGATTTTAGGAACTGACCTAGAAAGTATAGATATGGCTGAGGATAGAGAAAAGTTTCTTGAGTTGCTTGAAAGTCTTGATATACCAATACCAAATGGAAGTACTGCCCATTGTGTAGAAGATGCATTAGTTATAGCAAATAAAATCGGATATCCAGTCTTAGTAAGACCCTCTTATGTAATAGGAGGAAGAGCTATGGAAATAGTATATAGCGATAAAGAAATGCAAGAATATATGAAACTTGCAGTGGATGCCTCTAAGGAGCACCCAGTGCTTATAGATAAATATATAATGGGAAAAGAAGTAGAGGTAGATGGAATTTCAGACGGAGTGAATGTTTTAATACCTGGAATAATGGAACATATAGAAAGAGCAGGAGTACATTCAGGGGACAGCATGTCGGTATACCCTCCAATAACCTTAAGTAAGGATACTAAGGAAGTAATTATAGATTATACTATAAGATTAGCAAAGGCATTAAAAATAAAGGGACTATTTAATATTCAGTTTGTTATAGATGAAGAAGATAAGGTTCAAATCATAGAAGTAAATCCAAGAGCCAGCAGAACAGTACCAATACTTACAAAGGTTACTGGTATACCTATGGTTAAACTGGCTACTGACATTATTTTAGGAAATAACTTAGAGAATATGGGCTATACACCAGGCCTGGTTGAGGAAAGCTCTTTAGTAGCTGTAAAGGTTCCTGTATTTTCATTCTCGAAGCTTACTATGGTAGATACTTTCTTAGGTCCTGAAATGAAATCTACTGGAGAAGTAATGGGTGTTGATAAAAGTTTGGGAAAAGCATTATATAAGGGACTCTTAGCTTCAGGTGTCAAAATTTTAAAAGAAGGAAATGTACTTTTGTCTATAGCTGAAAGAGATAAGGAAGAGAGTTTACAGCTTTCAATGAAGCTATTGAACTTAGGATACAAGTTGTTTGCAACAGAAAATACTTATACTTACTTAAAGGAACAAGATATAGATGTTACTTTAATACCAATGAAAGAAGTTAGTGAACAGATTAAAAAAAATAAACTTCAAATGATTATAAATACTCCTACTAAGGGAAAGGTAAGATCTAGAGAAGGTTTTTTACTTAGACGTACTGCTATGGAATATAACTTGCCGTGTATAACATCTTTAGATACTATGAGCGCAATTATAAAGGCTTTAAGCAGTTTTAATGAGAAGGATGAAGTTGAAATATATTCGTTAGATCAATATTAAGATAATTAAAGGGGATGGGAAAATGAAGCATTTATTGAGCTTAAAAGATTTAACTACAGAAGAAATTTTCAATATACTTGAGATGGCTAAGAAACTAAAATATGAACTCCAAAACGATATAGAGCATAAGATTTTAAAAGGAAAGACCTTGGGTATGATTTTTACTAAGTCATCTACTAGAACAAGAGTTTCTTTTGAGGTTGGAATGGTTCAGTTAGGTGGATACCCATTATTTTTAAGTTCTCAAGATATACAACTCGGTAGAGGGGAAACTATTGAAGATACAGCTAAAGTGCTTTCAAGATATGTGGATGGAATTATGATACGAACTTATAAACAAAGTGATGTAGAGGATCTTGCAAAGTATGGAACGGTACCTGTAATAAATGGATTAACTGATTTATTTCATCCGTGTCAGGTTTTAGCAGACCTTTTAACTATATATGAAAGTAAGTCAAAGCTTGATGGACTTAAACTTGCGTATGTAGGTGATGGAAATAATATTGCACACTCTCTTCTTTATGGCTGCAGTAAGGTTGGAATGGATATAGCAGTTGCTACGCCTAAAGGATATGAATGCAATGCTGAAGTAGTTAAAACCGCAAAGGAGTATGCTAAGCTTACAGGAGTAAATATAACAATTACAGAAGATCCTATAGAGGCAGTAAAGGATGCAGATGTAGTGTATACTGACACATGGGTAAGTATGGGTCAGGAAGAAGAGAAACAGAAAAGAATAGAGATATTTAAACATTATCAGGTAAATGGTGAGCTCTTTTCAATGGCGAAAGAAGATGCAATATTTCTTCACTGTCTTCCTGCATACAGGGGTTATGAGGTAACTTCAGAGGTTATTGATGGTCCACAATCTCTTGTATTTGATGAAGCAGAAAACAGATTGCATGTCCAAAAAGCAGTAATGGCATTATTACTATAACAAATAGGTATTACTTGTCAAGCTAAGATCTAAAAAGGAGAGTTTATAACTCTCCTTTTTATAAATATTAATTTAGCATTACGTATGGCATTATACAGAGTTTTATATTAAAATAGTACAAACTTATAAATTTATTTATTCTTGCTATAAATAAAAGGAGGGCTATTATGTTTTCAAAAAAAATAATAAACAATTTGGACAAAGCTTCTTGGATAAGGGCTATGTTTGAAGAGGGAGAAAAACTTTCTAAAAAATATGGGGCAGATAAGGTTTATGATTTTAGTCTTGGAAATCCTTATGCAGAACCTCCAGTAGAGGTTATGGAATCACTTAAGAAATATATATTAAATAGTGAAAAAGGGATTCACAGATATATGAACAATGCCGGATATCCAAAGGTCAGAGAAAAGATAGCAAAATTCCTGCAAAAGCAAAGTAATATTGAACTCTCAGCTAATAATGTTGTAATGACAGTTGGTGCTGCAGGAGGATTAAATGTAGTTTTAAAAGCTATTCTTAACAATGAAGAAGAGGTGATTGTTTTTGCACCATATTTCGTAGAATATAATTTTTATGTTGATAATCATGGTGGAAGAACAGTAGTTGTTTCTCCAGACAAATCTAATTTTGAGCCGAATTTAAGTGATTTTCAAAATAGTATTACTAAGAATACAAAAGCTTTAATCATTAACAATCCCAATAATCCAACTGGAGTTGTATATAGTGAGGAGAAGCTAAAATATATTGCAGAAATTATAGAGAAAAAAGAAAAGGAATATGGGACAACTATATTTGTTATTTCAGATCAGCCTTATGGTGAAATAGTTTACGATGGAACCAAGGTGCCCAGTATGTTTTCAATTTTTAACAATGCAATTATAGTAAATTCATTCAGTAAGTCATTGGGGCTTGCAGGTGAGAGAATAGGGTATATTGCTGCAAGCAGCAAAATAAAAGATATAAACTTACTTATGAGTGCTTTAAGTTTTTGCAACCGTACACTTGGTTTTGTAAATGCCCCAGGGTTATTTCAAAAGGTTGTTTGTGATTCTTTAGGAGCTAAGATAGATATTGAAGAATATAAAAAGAGAAGAGATTTTTTATACGAAAATCTTACAAGAATAGGATTTGAATGCGTAAAGCCTCAAGGAGCGTTCTATCTTTTTCCTAAAGCACTTATAGATGATGATGTTGAATTTGTAAAAAGAGCGCTGAAATATAATCTATTATTGGTACCAGGAAGTGGCTTTGGATGTCCAGGATATTTTAGAATATCCTATTGTGTACAGTTTGATATGATTGAAAATTCTATTTCTGCTTTTGAAAAATTAGCTGAAGAATTTAATGGAAATTAATAAGAAGAAATTACATTAATTTAAAGAATAGTAATACCCCAATGCTTTGCAAGAGTATTGGGGTATTTGTATTATAATTATAGCTTTTTCATAACTAATTCAAGGATATTAATGACATCGTCGATCTCTTGTAATGTAACATTAAGAGGAGGAAGTAATCTTATAACATTAGTTCCTGCTGTTACTACAAGTAGACCATTTTTAAAACATAAATCTGAAAATTCTTTTGGATTTATTTTAATGCTTATTCCAATTAATAAACCCATGCCCTTTATTTCATCTATAACATTATATTTATTTTTAAGCTCACTTAGCTTTTCTTTTAAATATATTTCTTTTGAAGCAACTGACGAAATAACACCGCCTTCAACTAATTCGTTTAAAACAGCTAAAGAAACAGCACATCCAAGAGGATTTCCGCCAAAGGTGCTGCCATGGTCGCCTAGCGATAAAGCGTTTGAAGCTTTTTTATTAGCGATAAAAGCACCAATTGGGAAACCGCCGCCTAAGCCTTTAGCAATGCATATAACATCTGGAATTACATCGAATTTTTTATATGCAAAAAGTTCTCCTAATCTTCCCATACCGCATTGTATTTCGTCAAATATTAATAAAGCATCATATTTATCGCATAAATTTCTAACTTCTTTCAAATAATCAGAATTTACAACATTTATGCCTCCTTCACCTTGAATAGGCTCTAAAATAATACCACATACATTTTCGTTAAAGTTTTCATTTAAATCATCTATATCATTAAAATTTATTTTCTTTACATTAGGAATTAAAGGTAAAAAGTCCTTTTGATATTTTTCCTGACCAGTAATAGAAAGTGCGCCCATGGATCTACCGTGGAAAGAATTATCCATATATAAGAGGGTTGATTTATCGGTATTACCAGTTAATTTACCATATTTTCTTACTAGTTTAAAAGCACCTTCGATTGCTTCAGTTCCGCTATTGCAAAAGAATACTTTTTCATGGTCACAGTTATTTATTAATTTCTCAGAAAGCTGTGTATGCTTGGTGTTCCAATAGTAATTTGAAATATGAATCAATTGTTTACTTTGTTCTGTTATAGCCTTAATAATAGAAGGATGACTATGCCCTAAGCAATTCACTGCTACACCTGAAACAAAATCAATGTATTCATTTCCGTTAATATCGTAAATTTTACTGCCAATGCCTTTTTCAAAAGTAACATCAAATCTTCCATAAGTATTCATTATATTATTTTTTGACATCTATATACACCTCTTCTTTATATAATTTTAGTTCCACAATTTGTAGTTATGCCATGTAATAAACTATGATTTTTTCTTCCGTCCAATAAATGAACATTTTTTGCTCCTTTTTCTAATGCATTAGTACAGCATTCCAATTTTGGAATCATTCCTCCATTAATAATACCAGTGCTTATTAACTCATTAATTTCAGCAGCGGTAATAGAGCTTAACAGTGTAGAAGAATCATTTATATCTGTATATACTCCTTCAATATCTGTCATAATTATCAATTTATCTGCTTTCAAAGCACCGCTTATGGAAGCTGCTGCATAATCAGCATTAATGTTATAGCTATTGCCATCTAAGTCACAACCAATTGGAGAGACTACAGGAATATAATTCTTTTCAATTAAACTAAGTAATACAGTATCATTTATATTTACGACTTCACCGACAAAACCTAAGTCTATTTTTTCATCTTTTTCATAGATGTATTTCTTTTTAGCTTTAATTAGATTACTATCTTTACCGCTTATACCAATAGCATTAGCACCTATTTTACTTAAGCTTAATGATAAATTTTTATTAACATGTCCAGATAGCACCATTTCAACAATTTCCATAGTTGGCGCATCTGTAACCCTTAAGCCTTTAATAAATTTGCTAGTAATACCAATTTTATTAAGCCACATTGAAATTTCAGGTCCACCACCATGAACTATTACAATATTGATGCCTAGGTTGCTTAAAGTTAACACATCTTGAAAAAAATCATGTTGAGCTGTTTGGTTGTCCATTATGCTGCCGCCATATTTAATTACAAAGGTTTTTCCAGTATATTTATTAAGATGTAATAAATTATTTTCATCTAAAAGATTATCTTGAGAATTCATGATATCACTCCATTCATAGTGTAATATGAGTATAATTATACAATCATATCTATAAAAATTCAATATCATATTGCATTTTTTATAAATTTATTGCATAATTATTCTTAAATAAAAAAATTAATATAACTGAGGTGATAGTATGATTAATGTTGGTATAATGGGAGCAACTGGATATGCTGGAGAACAATTGGCATGGATACTAAATAATCATTCAAAAGTAAATATAAAATTTTTGAATTCTCATAATTATGCAGATATGAATTATGATGAAATCTATAAAAATTATTATGGATTTTTAGATGAAGTTTGTGTTAGCACGGAAGAGGCATTTAATAGATTGAATTTAATCCATGTGCTTTTTATAGCATTACCGCATGGCAAATCTTTTGAGATAACAAAGAAGGCTCTAGAGTTAGGCGTTAAGGTAATAGATTTAGGTGCTGACTTTAGATTAGATTCAGAAGATGTATATAAGAATTGGTATGGAATTAAGCATGAGTATTCATCAGCATTAAAGGATTCAGTATATGGCTTATGCGAACTTAATAGAGAATGCATTAAAAAAACTAATATATTAGCAAACCCAGGGTGCTATCCTACAGCTAGCATATTAGCATTAGCACCTTTATTAAAACACAAGCTAATTGATTCCAAGAATATAATTATAGATGCAAAGTCGGGAGTATCTGGAGCTGGAAGAGCAGCAAAAATTGATTCACTTTTTGCAGAGTGCAATGAATCCATAAAGGCATATGGCATTGGAAGTCACAGACATACTCCAGAAATAGAACAAGAGTTAAGTAAAGTTTTTGGGGAAGATATAATGATATCTTTTACCCCTCATTTAGTTCCAATGAATCGTGGGATTTTAGCTACCTGCTATAGTAATTTGATAGATAACTTATCAACAGAAGAATTAATGAACATATATAGAGAATTTTATAAAGATGAGTATTTTGTAAAAATAGTTAATGAATCACCAGAAACTAGATGGGTAAGAGGATCGAATCTGTGTCACATTGGTATAAAGGTAGATGAGAGAACTAATAGGGTTATTGTAGTATCAGCTATAGATAATTTAGTAAAAGGAGCGGCTGGTCAAGCAGTTCAAAATATGAACATTATGTTTGATTTAAAAGAAACAACAGGATTAGAATTTTTATCTATGGGATTATAATGTAAAAAGTAATATATGGAGGAGATAATCATGAAAGTTATATACAATAAGACCATTACTGATGTACCTCATATCAAGGCAACAGGACTTCATATTGGACTTAGAAAAAATGAAAAAAAGGATTTATGTATAATATATAGTGAAAAAAAGTCAGTGGCTGCTGCTGTATTTACAAAAAATAAAGTTAAAGCTGCTCCGCTTTTAGTAAATATGAACCACATTAATTCAAATAATACTCAAGCTATAGTAATAAATAGTGGTTATGCAAATTCTTGTACAGGTGCAAGTGGAGTTGAGGATGCCTATGAAATGGGGAGAGTTACAGCTAATTGTCTAGGATTATCTCCAGAGGAAGTATTAATCGCATCCACAGGTAGAATTGGAATATCATTACCTATGGATAAGATTATTCCAGGTATAAAAGTAGGATGCACAAAGCTTTCTTATGATGGTGGCAAAGATGCAGAGGAAGCTATTATGACTACAGACACCTTTACAAAGAGTATATTTGTTGAACTAGAAATAGACGGTGAATTAATATGTATTGGAGGAATTGCAAAGGGTTCAGGTATGGTTCATCCTGATATGGGAACAATCTTAAGTTTTATCGCTACAAATGTAAATATATCAAAACTAATGCTAACGAAGGCTCTAAAAGAAAGCGTTATTGACTCATATAATATGATATCAGTGGATGGGGATACAAGTACAAATGATATGGCTGTTGTATTATCAAATTGTACCGCTGGCAATAAAATAATAGAGGAGGAAAATGCTGAATACTTTAAGTTTAAGGAGGCATTTGATTTTGTTAATAAAGAATTATCAAAGATGATAGCTAAGGATGGCGAAGGTGCTACAAAACTTATAGAAGTAAATTTAAATAATGCTAGAACTAAGCAAGATGCAAGGATTTGTGCAAAATCAGTTATATCTTCTAGCTTAGTAAAATCAGCCTTTTTTGGAAGTGATGCAAATTGGGGAAGAATTATGTGCTCCTTAGGGTATTCTGGTGCAGAGTTTGATCCCCAAAATGTAGATATAACTTTTAAAAATAACATAGATACGGTTAAAATTGTGGAAAAAGGTTCTGGCACTATATTTAATAAGGAATTAGTGGAAAAAATTTTAAAAGAGGATTATATAAATATAATTATTGACTTAAATGATGGAATTTACAATTCAGTTGCTTGGGGATGTGACTTAACTTATGACTATGTAAAGATTAATGGATACTATAGAGCATAGTTTATAAGCAAAATATAAGAATAAATTTAATATAGAGGAGCTAGTTTTTTTAAGCTAGCTTTTTTTAAATTTATAAAATAAATATGATATAATAATTTCATTATGGTAAAATTTACTTTTAGGAGGGATGATATTCTATGAAAAGAATTTTAAAAGAAAAATCAATATTTAGTATGACAAAGGAAAATAAATGGGTAGAAACTGCTAAAGATGGAGATATCATAGCATTTGAAACCTTCGATTGTTATAAAAATCAAATTTGCAGTGAGAATCAAGAAAGAAGCAGCATTAATCCTAACTTTGGAAATCCTGCTACAGGACCTTTGTATATTGAGGGAGCAGAAATATCTGATATTTTAAAAATAGAAATATTAGATATAAGAGTAGCTGAGGAAGGTACAATGAGAGTTAGACCTAATGTAGGTGCTTTAGGAGATATAATTACTGATGATCAAATTAAAAAAATAATTATAAAAGATGGAAAAGCCATGTTCAATGAAAAAGTAGAAATTCCTATAAATCCAATGATAGGGGTTATTGGAACTGCACCAACGGAAGGCGAGATACACAATATGGTTCCAGATTATCATGGCGGAAATATGGATTGTAATAGAATAGTAAAAGGATCGGTACTTTATCTTCCAGTAAATGTGAAGGGAGCATTATTATCTATTGGAGATCTTCATGCGGTAATGGGAGATGGTGAAGTTGCTATATGTGGACTTGAAATACCGGGAGAAGTACAAGTAAAGATAAATGTATTAAAAGGGAAAAAGATGCCTCTCCCTATGCTTGTTCAAGGAGAACATATAATGACTATAGCTTCAGCAAAAACTTTAGATGAAGCATCAAAAATGGCAACTCATAATATGCATAAGTTTATGACTGAAAATTTAAATATAAATATCAATGAAGCTGCTATGCTTTTATCTCTTGTAGGTAACCTTAGAATTTGTCAAATTGTAGACCCTTTAAAAACTACAAGAATGGAAATGCCACTGACTATTTTAGAAAAATATAATTTTAATTATTAAAAGAAAATCAATGAATGATTTGAAGAAATTTATTATTTCGAAAGAAGTCAGAACAGTTGGATTCATTGAGATGTTTCCTTGCATGATTTATAGAAATTTATAATTTCGTTATAAATCAGCACATCTCAATTCATTGAGATGTTTCCTTAATAAACAATGCTTCTAAATATGGATTTTATGGAACCTAATGGATAAACTTCCACCAATTTAATAGTGTATTAATTTTCAAATAGGTAATATTAATATTACAACAATGATTATTACTTAATACAACTTAAATTAAAGGAGGAATTTATCATGGCAAATAGAAGTAGTAACAGAGCATTAGTACCAGAAGCTAAAGAAGGTTTAAACAGATTTAAAATGGAAGCAGCTAATGAAGTAGGAGTTAATCTTAAACAGGGATATAACGGAGATTTAACTTCAAGAGAAGCTGGATCAGTAGGCGGACAGATGGTTAAGAAAATGGTAGAAGCTTACGAAAGCAATTTAAGATAGTTGACAAATGAAAGGAGCTGAATTTCAGCTCCTTTTTATTTGAAGCCTAGATACAGGGAATTTTATCTAAAAAATTAAAAATATGATTGACATTAATTAATAAGTATGATAAATTGTTAATAATAAATTTTAAGAAAATTATTATAAGTGAATATTTATAAAACAGTGATAGGGATAAGTAAATAATAGGATGTTTAAAAGAGAGTGGGGAGAGGTGAAAGCCCATAAACTAAGCCTATGTTGAAATTCACCCTTGAGTTGCAGGTTGAAATCATAAGTATACATCTCAAATCTATGATTTGCTGATTAGTGCTTACTCCCTTGGAAAATGAAAAGGAGTTGCATATGAGAGTAGGCTGAGCCGGCGTGATGCCGTTATTTAAATGAGATATAAATTTGGATGGTACCGCGAACAGACTTTTCGCTCCAGTAAGGAGATAAGTCTGTTTTTTATTTTATATGAAAAATTAAATATTCATTATAAAAACAGTGATAGGGATAAGTAAACAGTAGAAAGTTTAAAAGAGAGTGGGGAAAGGTGAAAGCCCATAAACTAAGCCTATGTTGAAATTCACCCTTGAGTTGCAGGTTGAAATCATGAGTATACATCGCAAATCTATGATTTGCTGATTATTACTTACTCCTTGGAAAAATAAAGAGGAGTTGCATATGAGAGTAGGCTGAGCCGGCATGATGCCGTTATTTAAATGAGATATAAATTTGGATGGTACCGCGAACAGACTTTTCGCTCCAGTGAGGAGATAAGTCTGTTTTTTTATATCTAAAATTAAATATTTATTATAAAAACAGTGATAGGGATAAGTAAATAATAGGATGTTTAAAAGAGAGTGGGAAAAGGTGAAAGCCCATAAACTAAGCCTATGTTGAAATTCACCCTTGAGTTGCAGGTTGAAATCATAAGTATACATCACAAATCTATGATTTGTTGATGGGCGCTTACTCCTTCGAAGCATGAGAAGGGGTTTCATATGAAAGTAGGCTGTGCCGGCAAAATGCCGTTATTTAAATGAGATATAAATTTGGGTGGTACCGCGAACAGGCTTTTCGCTCCAGTAAGGAGAGAAGTCTGTTTTTTATTTTAATAATAAATAAATTTTAGGGGGCAAAAATTATGATGTGTAAAAAAACTTTAAAAACTTTAGTAACAATTCCGTTGGTGGCTTTAGCTTTATTTTCGGGCTGTTCTAGTAACAAGGGGGATGAACAAGTTATTAGTAAGGGTAATGAAAAAATTATTAATATTGGGGTGGCTCAAATAGTTGAACATCCATCTTTAGATTCAGCTAGGAAAGGATTTATGGATGCTCTTTCAGCAAATGGCTATAAGGAAGGTACAAATTTAAAAGTAGATTTTCAAAATGCACAAGGGGATATGCCTACAGTACAAACTATTGCTCAAAACTTTGCATCTCAGGACAAAGATTTAGTATTTGCAATTGCAACACCTACAGCTCAGGCGATGTATAATGCAATAAAAGATAGGCCTATACTTGTAACAGCAGTAACAGATCCTGTTAAAGCAGGTATTGCAAATTCTCTTGAAAAATCAGGAACAAACGTTACAGGAACTACAGATGCAGCGCCAATTGAAAAGCAATTAGAACTCTTAAAAAAACTAGTACCTAATGCTAAGAATATGGGCATACTTTATAACACCAGTGAAGTAAACACTGAATCAGAAATTGAAAAGATTAAAAAAATAGCACCTAAGTATGGTTTGAAAATTATAACTTCAGGGGTTACTAATACAAATGAGATATCTCAGTCTTTAAGTGCCCTTGTGAAAAATATAGATGTTTTATATGCTCCGGCAGATAATGTTGTCGCATCATCAATGCCTTTGATATCATCTAAGTGCATTGAAAATAAGATTCCAATTATAGGAGCTGTAAAGGCGGAAGTCGAAGGAGGAGCTTTAGCTACTGAGGGTATAGATTATTATAAACTTGGATATCAAACAGGAGTTATGGCAGTAGAAGTTATAAAAGGAAAAAGTCCAAAGGAAATGCCAATTACAACTTTAATAGATACTGAATTAGTTATAAATATGGATACTGCAAATAAGATAAATATAAATGTATCTGAAGACTTAAAAAAATCTGCGACAATTATAAATGGTGGTGAAAAATAATGTTTAATTTTTGGTTAGGTGTATTAGAACAAGGGCTTATATTTGGCATAATGGCTCTAGGAGTATATATTTCATACAAAATATTGGACTTTCCGGATTTATCAGTAGATGGCAGCTTCCCATTGGGAGCTGCGGTTACTGCTGCATCTTTAACCTCAGGTATGTCCCCAGCCATTGCTTGTGTGTTGTCTTTGCTGGCAGGTGCTATAGCTGGAGGTATTACAGGAGTTTTACATGTAAAACTTAAAATAACTAATTTACTTTCAGGAATTATAGTAATGACAGGATTATATTCCGTTAATTTAAGAATCATGGGAAAAGCAAATATTCCCCTTTTCAACAATAAAACTATATTTACAGGTAGTAATAATACTTTAATAGTTATTTTAATATTTGTTTTGGTGACGAAGTATATATTGGATTTTTTTCTAGACACAAAGATAGGTTTTCTTTTGAAAGCAACTGGTGATAATCCAAAGCTTATAACTTTACTAGGAATTGATAAAGGGATGATTAAAATTCTTGGACTTGCTATCTCAAATGCCTTAGTAGCTTTATCTGGATCTATAATGGCACAATATCAAAGCTTTTCAGATGTAGGTATGGGAAGTGGAATAGTTGTAATGGGGCTTGCATCCATTATACTTGGAGAAGCCTTATTCAAAAAGTTATCATGGGTTAAGTTGACAACTGTTGCAGTATTTGGAGCGATTCTATATAAATTAAGTATTGGGGCTGCTTTAAAATTGGGATTAGAGCCTACAGATTTAAAGCTTATAACTTCTGTAATTGTAGTATGTGCACTTGGATTAAGTCAAAATAAATTAAAGTTAAAAATTAAAAAATTATCACTTTGGGGAGGGATGACTAATGCTCAAGATACAGAAATTGTCTAAGGTTTTTAATGAGAATACTATAAATGAAAATTTAGTTTTAGATAAATTATCACTAGATATTGAAGAGGGAGATTTTATTACCATAATAGGGAGCAATGGAGCAGGAAAGTCAACTCTATTAAATATAATTTCAGGTTCTATAGAAGATTATAAAGGGAAAATAGTTTTAGACGATAAAGAAATATCCAATTTATCTGAGTTTAAAAGAACAAGATTTATTGGGAGAGTGTTTCAAGACCCTTCTTCGGGAACATCACCTTCAATGAATATATTGGAGAATCTATCCATGGCTCATAACAAAGGAAGGAAATTTGGTCTTTCTAAGGGGATTTCAAAAAAAGATATCCCATATTTTAAAGAATTATTATCAAAACTTGATTTAGGTCTTGAAAATAATCTTTATAATAAAGTAGGACTTTTATCAGGAGGGCAGAGACAGGCGATGTCCTTAATTATGGCTACAATGTCAAATCCAAGACTTCTTTTGCTTGATGAACATACTGCTGCCCTAGATCCTAAAACTTCTGAAAAAATAATAAATTTAACTGAAGAAGTAGTCAAAAGTAAAAAGATAACTACCCTTATGATAACTCATAATTTAAATCATGCGATAAAGCTTGGCAATAGACTTATTATGATGCATAGAGGCAATATATTATTAGATATTAAAGGTGAGGAAAAGAAGGCGCTAACTATAGAAAAATTACTAAATTATTTTGAAAATCTACAGTCTAAAGACGTTATGAGTGACAGAGTATTATTTTCATAGAACTTATACTAAAAAGCAAACATAGTGAATAAAAATAATGTGATGTCATAAATTAAAAAGATGTCTGGCGGTGATGTTTTGAATGTTATATTAATGGGTAAAGACATTAAGAAGGTTTATCATATGGGTGAGGTAGAAGTAAGAGCTTTAGATGGAATAGATTTTGAAATTTATAACGGAGAATTTTTAGTTGTTTTAGGTCCAAGTGGATCTGGGAAGAGTACTCTTCTAAACATGATTGGTGGAATGGATAAAGTATCTTCAGGTGAGCTTTATTATAAGGATAAAGAACTTCACAAAGAAAATGAAAAGGGGCTTACGATATATAGACGAGAAGCAGTTGGGTTTGTATTTCAATTTTATAATCTTATGCCAAATTTAACAGCAGAAGAAAATGTTAAGCTGTCGGCAGAACTAAGTAAAAATCCATTAAATTCAAAAGAAATGCTAAAAGATGTAGGACTTTTAGAGAGAGCGGATCATTTTCCATCTCAAATGTCTGGAGGAGAGCAGCAGAGAGTAGCTATTGCAAGAGCTTTAGCAAAGAATCCAGACATACTTTTATGTGATGAGCCTACAGGAGCCCTAGATGGTAATACAGGATTAATGGTATTAAAGCTTTTAAGAAACTTCAATCAGAAATACGGTAAGACCGTTATTATAATTACTCATAACTCAGATATAGCTAAAACTGCAGATAGGGTATTTTACATAAAGGATGGCAAGCTTGTAAACATAATAGTAAATAAAAAACCTCTTTCCCCTGAGGAGGTTAGTTGGTAATGTTGTTTTTAAAAATGTTAAGAGATATAAGAGAAAATAAGGCTTCTTATATAGCGTGTATCATTGTAGTAGCAGCGGGGATATTGGTGTTTACTTCCATGTCAATGGTGAGTAATAATTTAAACTCTGCTAAAGAAAGATTTTATAAAAATGCAAACTTCGCTGATGGCTTTGCAGCAGTTAATGGAATTCCCTATAATGAAATAGATAATCTAAGGAAAATAAAAGGAATTAAGTATATTGAGGGAAGACTAGTAAAGGATGTTAGAGTATATACAGAAGATATCAATAGGAATGTGTATATTAGATTAATATCTGTAGATTTAAATAAGAATTATAGATTAAATATGCCGATACTGATTGACGGTGAGTATTTAAAAAATAATTCAAAGAGTATCTTAATTGATACTGGCTTTTTTAATGCCAATAAACTAAAGATTGGGGATGAAATCCCTTTAATAATTGAAGGTAAAAAAGTCAATTTTAATATAGGCGGAACGGAAATGAGTCCGGATTTTGTGTATGCAATGAAAAGTAGTCAAGAATTATTTCCAAATCCAGAGATGTTTGGAGTAGCTTATATTCCGTATGAGGTTATGAAATCTTATTTTAAAGAAAAAACTTTAGTTAATGACATATCCTTTCAAGTTGATAATAATTATAAGTATAAAGACATTGAAGATGAACTTAAATTTTCTCTTAAAAGTTATTCTTTAAAGGGCATATATGCAAGAAAGGATCAAGCAAGTAATTTGATGCTTTCTCAAGAACTTTTAAGTCTTGAAAAGATATCAAAGACATTGCCTATGATATTTTTATGTATTGCTGGATTTATACTTTATATAATGCTTAAAAGAACTATAGAGCAGCAAAGGGGACAAATTGGAATATTAAAATCATTTGGATATAGCAGTAAAGAAGTACTTTATCATTATGCATCCTATGCTATATTTGTTGGGCTTATAGGAGGACTAGTAGGAGGGCTTTCAGGAATAGCTTTAGCAGTACCTATGACGGAAATGTATAAGGATTACTTCAGTATACCAAACCTAAGCAGCTCTTTTTCCATTGAGTATATGATTTTTGGAATAGTTATATCCTTAGTTGTTAGTATTTTAGCTGGAGTTCAAGGAAGCAAAAAGGTTTTAAAATTAGAACCTGCAGAGGCTATGAGACCAGAAAATCCAAGAGCTTCAAAGAAAACCTTAGCAGAAAAGATAAATTTTTTTTGGAATAGCTTAAATAGTCAAGGTAAGATGGCTGTAAGAAATATATTTAGAAATAAGGGAAGAAGTACATTTACTCTATTTGGTATATTATTTGCATTTAGCTTAATGTGTACTTTTTTTAATTCATTTGATTTATTTGACATAATATTTAATCAACAATATGAGAAAGTTCAGGTTTATGATTGTAAGGTAAGTTTTCAATCACCTTTAAAAAGTAAAAATATAATAGAAGAAATTAAACATAGAAAAGAAGTAATGGATGTAGAGCCTATGCTTGAATTACCTGTAAATCTTAAAAATTTGTGGCATGAAAAAGACATTGCAGTCATAGGTATAAAAAGCGACAGCGTACTGTACAATATTTTGGATAAAGAGGGAAATAAAATTGCTTTGCCTTATTCTGGGATAGTACTTTCAGAAAGGGCATCACAAATTTTAAATGCTAAAGTGGGTACAGAGCTTCAATTGGAAAGTCCTTTTATTGGAGATGAAAAAAGGAAGGTTTATGTATCGGAAATAATCCCTCAGTATCTTGGGTTAAGCGCTTATATGAATATTGAAGAATTATCAAAGCTTGTATCAAAAGAGGAAATTGCTACATCTATTATGTTAAAGATAGATGATGAAAATATCAAAATTTTTAAAGAGTATTATAATAAATCTCCTGTGATAACAAGTATAGAAGTAAAAAATGATTTGATAAAAAAGATAAATGAGATGATGAAAACATCAAGAAGTACTATATGGAGTTTATTAATTTTTTCTGTAATATTAGGATTTATTATAATTTATACATCAAGTGTTATTTCATTTTCTGAAAGGGAGAGAGAACTTGCTTCTCTAAGAGTTATGGGATTTTCAGAAGAAGAAGTGTTAGAAGTACTGTCTATAGAGCAATTATTTATAAGTATTGTATCAATATTAATCGGTATCCCAATAACAAAGTCGATGATGGACTTGGTTTCTAAAGCTTTTAGCAGTGATTTATATAATATGCCTACAGATGTAAGTTATAATGCTATTATTATAGCAGCTATGGGAACAATACTATCTCTATTTATTGCTAAACTAGCATTAAAAAGAAAAATTTCAAAGCTTAATTTGGTTGAAGTTTTAAAAGAAAGAGAGTAAAAAGGGGGACTATTTTGAAAAAAAGGGTGAAAATATTTCTTGGGATTTTAGTTGTTGTAGCAGCTTTAAGTGGAGTCATATATAATTACTATAAGGGAACAGAAGTAGAAGTATATAAGGTGAAAAAAAGGTTGTACTCTCAATCCTTTAAGGAAGTAGGTCAAGTTGTTCCGAGCAAAGAAACAAGCATAAGTTCGACAAGAGATGGAAAGATTATTTCATTAAAAGTACAAGAGGGACAAAATATAAAAAGTGGAGATCTGATATTACGTCTTGAAAATAAAGAAATAGATTATAAAATAAAAGATTTAGAGTTTCAGCTTAAAGGTATTTATGCACAAAAACTTCAATCCAATTCCAAGTCAAATGGAGCACAAGTAGAGGGGTATAAACTGCAAATAGAAAATCTGAAAAGTCAATTAGAAGCAGCCAAGAGTGATTTAGGTAGAGTAACTATACTATATAAAGATGGGATTGTAAGTAAGGTAGATTATGAAAAGGCGGAGCAAAATGTAAAAAATATTGAAAGCATGATTTTACAGCAAGAAAATAATATTAAAATTGTACAAAAAGAAAATAGTCCAGTTAATGGAACTAATGAATATTATAGTGCAATGCAGGAATCTATTAGCACTCAAATACAAGCATTAGAATATGAAAAAAGCAAGGGTGATTTATACTCTCCTGTAAACGGTACAGTGAAAGCTGTAAATATAAAAGAGGGAGCTTTTGCAGCCTCAGGAACTCCAGTAGTAGAACTATTTAGTGATGGAGATTATATGATTGAAACCTATGTATCAACCAAGGATATAAACGGCATAAAACTTAATATGAATGTAGAATGTATATTAGAAACTAATAAAAAGGACTTAGTATTTAAGGGAGTTGTAAAAAAGATAGCCCCTGCAGCAGTAAGCAAAGTTTCAACTCTAGGATTAGAGGAACAAAGAGTTAAAGTCACAATAAAACCTGAACTTAAGAATATTCCCGTTAGGGCAGGCTATGATTTAGATGTAAAGTTTACTACATTACAAAGGGAAAATAGCATTTTCATAACTAAATCTGCAGTATTCCCATATAATGATGGGAAAGCAGTATGGGTAATTAATGGTTCAAAAGCACATATTCAACCTGTAAAAACAGGACTAGAAGATAATAAAGATATAATAATCGAAAGTGGCCTTAAAGAAGGAGATTTAGTAATTTTAGATCATAGTATAAAGGGAAAGGGGACTAGGTACCATCCTATAAATATTGAATAAGATGAGCAGAGGAATGAAAAACTCTGCTCTCTTTATTTTTTAGTTGAAACTTCTTCAGGGGATTCAACTTGAAATTGATTGGTTCTTCCCATGACATAAGAGAGCTTAATTATCTTCTTCTCTTCTTCGCTCATTTTTCTATTAAACATCTTTTCAAATTGCTTTATTAAACCATAGTAATCAATATTTTTCTTTTCTTTATTAAGAGTGTTTTGAGCTCTTTGACTTATAGGATTATATGTTTTAACTTGAATTTTATCACTGTAGATTCTTTTGAATATTTCGGTAGTATAACAAGCATCAGCAAATGCATTATGAAATTTACTATCAAGGGGAATGTTTAGCAAATCAACTGCTTTATTTAATCCTATATGAGTTCCTTTTGGACATTTAAGAAATTTAGATGCATACTGTTGAAGATTTATATATTTCATAGGTATAATAGATATATCTAGATTATGGTATTTTATATTTCTTAATAACTCTTTAATATCTGTAAGGCCCCATACACATAGGATGCTTTTATCTCCTTGAATAAAGTCAATAAATTCTTCATATATATCTTTAAAGGGTTTTGAAATATTTAAATCATTTATTGTTATGCCAGTAAGATTTTCAATAAATGGATTAAGTGTAGTATATATATGAGGTTTTATTAGCCTATCAAAGGTTTGTATTGTTTCAAAGTTTTCATTAAGTTTTAGTGCTCCAATTTGAATTATTTCAAAAGGACATTTTTCATTTGTTATAGTGATTTTTTCTTTTTTGGATTGGTAGGCTTGATTAAATTCTAAATCAAATATTATATAACTCATATATTTATCTCCTAAATTTAATTCTATTACTTAGTATGCCACATAAAATTATATATAAGAAGGGGGAAATGAAAATGTCTAACTATAATCTATCAAAAGAAAGTAAAATGACTAAAACTCTTTCTTTATGGAATTACTTTACCATAGGCTTTGGTGCTATTATTGGTACTGGTTGGGTTTTACTTGTTGGAGATTGGATGATTATAGGTGGAGGACCTACAGCTGCAATAATTGCATTTATTATAGGCTCTTTATTTTTACTTCCTGTAGGTGCAGTTTTTGGAGAACTAACCTCTGCTATTCCTGTTTCAGGGGGGATAATCGAATATGTTTCACGTACTTTTGGAGATAAGGCGTCATATTTTACGGGATGGTTTCTTGCTTTAGGTAATGGAATACTTTGTCCCTGGGAAGCAATTGCTATCTCCTCTTTGCTTGGTGAATTTATACCTGCACTTAAAATAATTCCCTTGTATGAAATTATGGGAGCTACTGTGTATCTTCCTACATTAATTATATCTCTTTTCTTTGCAACTTATGTTATTATGTTAAATTTTAAAGGTGCTTCAGAGGCGGCAAAACTTCAAGGCTTTTTAACTAAATTATTGCTTTTAGGTATGGTAATTGCAATGGGGATATCTTTTTTCAGAGGAGGACCACATAATTTAACGCCTGTATATGATGGTATTTCAAAAGGAAGTAAATCACAAAGTATATGGATGGGAGTTTTACAGGTTCTTGTTATTACACCATTTTTTTATGCGGGTTTTGATACAATTCCACAACAAGCTGAAGAAGCAGCGGAGGGATTAGACTGGAATAAGTTTGGTAAAGTTATTAGTATGGCATTATTAGCTTCAGGAATATTCTATGTAATATGTATATACTCCTTTGGGACAATAGTTCCTTGGAAAGAATTTGTTGCTTATAGTATTCCGGCACTAACTATTTTATCAGTAATTGGCCTTAAGGTTTTTTCAAAAATAATGATATTTATTGCTATTATGGGGCCGCTTGGACCTATGAATTCTTTTTTTGGAGCTACTACAAGAATTTTACTTGCTATGGGTCGTAAGGAGCTGCTTCCTAAAAGATTTGAAGAGCTTGATAAAAAAAATGGAACTCCAAGGATTGCTAATATTTTAATGGCAATTCTTACAGTAATAGGACCATTTTTAGGGAAAAATATGCTGATACCGCTTACCAAGGTTAGTTCTTTAGCATTTATAATTGCTTGTTTTATGGTAAGTATTGCTTGTCTTCGTATGAGAAGGACAGAACCTGAAATGGAAAGGCCTTATAAGGTTCCTGGAGGAAAACTTGGAATAGCTTTAGCTTGCATTACATCTCTTGTTATTATAGGGTTAATGGTTATCCCAGGAAGCCCTGCAAACTTAAATTTTGTAGAGTGGATTATTGTAATTTTATGGTTTGTAATAGGAGTTATATTTATGCTTATTCAAAACAAAAAAATAAAAAGTGAACATTTTATATAAATCCATGATTAATTTTTAATTATTGTGGTATACTAGTAATATCAATGAAAAAGCACTATTGATAAAAACTAGTTATATCAATTATAAAAGTGTTTTAATTTTAGGAGGAATATTACGCAATGAAAACAGGAACAGTAAAATGGTTTAATTCAGAAAAAGGATTTGGATTCATTTCCGTTGAAGGAGAAGATGACGTTTTTGTTCACTTCACAGCTATTCAAGGTAATGAAGCAAGAAAAAATCTTGAAGAAGGTCAAAGAGTTGAATTTGAAGTAGAGCAGGGATCCAGAGGACCTCAAGCAGCTAATGTTGTAAAACTTTAAATATAGTTTTATAGTGTATTAAGATTCCCTATGCCGTTAAGCTAGGGACTCTCTTATATACAATGATTTGTAAGTACTAAATGGTTACCACCTTTATAAAGGTGGTTTTTATATTTGCATATAATTAAAATATTTTTTAAATAATTTAAAAGAAGGAGAATAGCATTGAGAAAAAATTATAAATTGAAGAGAACCATATCTATGAAACAGTTTATTAGTGAATTTGGAGAAAGTTTTTCTGGTCATATGAAGGAAAGATTATTAGAATTAGAAGTAAGATGTGTTTTAACAAGGAAAGAAGAGGAAAATAAGCTTGATTTAAAACATGTAGAACATACAAAATATGATTCTAAGGAATATGCATATGGACAACTTATAGCAAATGAGGGGGAATTATACTTTTCAGAAAAGTGTATGGAAGGACCTGATGTTATGGAAAATCCAGTTGTAGATCCTATTTATAATGCTTTAAAAACAGAAGAAGTAGTTATTAATGAAAATATTAAAGCTAAAAAAGTAGATGACAGCAATATTGATTATATAATTGACAATATATTAGAAGTATGTCCTCAAGTTACGGATAGATATCTAGAAATCATGTCTAAGTATTTATAAAATTAAAAAGCATCTAACTATAATTTACAATACAAGTGATGAGTTTGCAAATTACAATATCTGAATCATCTAAGAATTAAAATCATGAAAAATACACATACTAATAGCCAAAGGTGGTGAAAGTATGGATGAAACACTAAATCAGCTTCATAATAAAACAGACCAAGCAATAGTTATGGGTATAGAAATACCAAAGGATGGCTACTGGGGTAATAAAACTTCTAAAGAATGTGGTATGGTCGGGGGAGCAACTGGCGGAAATTTTACCCAAAATGCTGTGGAAAGCTTTGAGAAAAATTTAGTTGAGAAAAAAACAACATTTTAAAAATAAGTTTAACATAGGAAAAGCTGTAATAATAGCTATAGTTTTTGAAATTATCTTAATGAGCACAGCTATAGTTAGCATTGTAAAAAAACAATGGGACAATGTATTTTTATGTATATTAGCTATGATTGTGCTTACAGCTCCCTTTATCATTAAATATATTACAGACAAAAAAAATATAAACTTACCAAGAGGCTTTGAATTAGTAACTGTATTGTTTATCATTCTAGCACAATACTTCGGAGAAATTTTAAACTTCTATAATTTTTGGTGGTGGGATTTATTTTTGCATGGAGCAGCGGGCTGTTATTTATTTATAATTGGCATGAGTTTATACAATAGCATTAATATACCACTAAAAAAAATTAATAAAAAAGTGATTATTTTGTTAAGTATAGTATTTTCATTTGGATTTTCAATTGCCATAGGAGTTTTATGGGAGATATTTGAAGCTGCAGGAGATTATATATTTAAAACTCACATGACAGAAAATGGACTTAAAGACACAGCGGGGGATCTTCTTATAAAAACAATAATAGCATCTATTACTTCAATAATATATTATTTTTATAAGAAGAAAGACAATATTAAATTATAAAATGATATTTTTAACCAGGAATGTATAGGAACAATTATCCTATTTTCCTGGTTTATAATTTTGTTTGAAATTATATTTCGGTGGATATTATTTAGAGTGTACTTAGTGTATATTCTTTTTTAGGATCTATAATAGTAAAATATTTTTTGATAATCTTAAATTTATAAAGATAAGTATGATAATATTATTTATAGGTTCAGTTGCTAAAGTTTTTAGTACTATCTACATTAAATATAACACAGATAATCAAAATAAGATTCTATGATTCATAAGCAGTGTTATAGGATAAATGAAAATACTATTATCAAATATTATAAATTAGTAAAATTCATATAAATATTTTGGTATGCATGAAGAAAGGAAGTAATTAATTTGTTACAGAAAGCAAAAGAGCTACTTAAAAAGTATTATGGATATTCTGAATTTAGAATAGGTCAGGAAAAGAGCATAACAAGTATTTTAAATAGAGAGGACACATTGGCTATTATGCCTACAGGAGCTGGTAAATCCATATGTTACCAAATTCCTTCTCTTATACTAGATGGCTTAACATTAGTCATATCTCCGCTTATTTCTCTTATGAAGGATCAAGTGGATTCTCTAAATGATATGGGTATAAAAGCCACCTATATAAATAGCTCCTTAAGTAATTTAGAGGTGGAAGATAGAATTTTTGGAGCTAAGAATGGCGAATATAAAATGCTGTATGTTGCTCCAGAAAGGCTTGAGTCTCAAGGGTTTTGCCAAGCTTTAAGAAATATAAATATTTCCTTACTTGCAGTAGATGAAGCTCATTGTGTATCTCAATGGGGGCATGATTTTAGGCCGAGTTATAGAGAAATTTCAAGGTTTATAAAGAACATGCCAAATAAACCTATAATTGCAGCGTTTACTGCTACTGCCACAAAAGAGGTAAAGGAAGATATAATAAGGCTTCTTGATTTAAGAAATCCTAATGAATATATTACGGGTTTTGATAGAGAAAATCTTTATTTATCCGTGGTACAAGGAGTAGATAAAAAGGATTATATTTTAGACTATGTAAAAGATAATGGAGACAAGGTGGGAATTATATATGCTGCAACTAGAAGAGAAGTTGACAGTATTTATGAATTGTTAAGTAAAAAGGGATTTAAAGTAGGAAAATACCATGCGGGCTTAAGCGAAGATGAAAGAAGCAAAAATCAGGAGGATTTTTTGTATGATAATGTGAGTATTATTGTTGCAACTAATGCCTTCGGAATGGGAATAGATAAATCTAATGTTCGATATGTAATACATTACAATATGCCTAAAACTATGGAAGCATATTATCAGGAAGCTGGACGTGCAGGAAGAGATGGAGAGCCTAGTGAATGTATATTGTTATTTTCTGAGCAGGATGTGGTACTTCAAAAATATTTAGCTCAGCAAAACTTAAATTCTCATGAAAGAAAAATTGGGGAATATAAGAAAATTCAAATGATGGCAGATTATTGTCATACGCAGAGATGTCTTAGGGGATATATATTAGATTATTTTGGAGAACATGATTTTAAGGATAATTGTAACAACTGTAGTTCCTGCAAGGATGATAGGGAAAGCGTGGATATTACTATAGAAGCACAAAAAATATTTTCATGTGTTGCTAGAATGAATCAAAGATTTGGAACAAGTCTCGTAGCATTAGTACTTAAAGGTTCTAAAAATAAAAAGGTTATGG
Organism: Clostridium pascui; assembly: GCF_016908015.1. GTDB lineage: Bacteria > Bacillota > Clostridia > Clostridiales > Clostridiaceae > Clostridium_AK > Clostridium_AK pascui. The sequence goes on along the minus strand of NZ_JAFBDB010000001.1, from coordinate 901,749 downwards.
AACAAAGGTTTGATGAGTTATCTACATATGGAATAATGAAACAGTACAGTGAAAAAGAAATTAAAAATATGATAAATGTACTCATTGCTGAAGGATATTTGATTCTTACAGAAAGTGAATTTCCAGTAGTAAGACTTACCCAAAGGGCTTTAAATGTTCTTAAAGGTAATGAAAATGTATTTAATAAAATTCAGAAGAAAGCAGAAAAGAAAAAGGCAGATAACTCCCTATTCCAGCTCTTAAAAACCCTTAGAAAAGCTATATCTGAAAGAGAAAAAGTTCCACCATATATTATCTTTCCAGATAATACTCTTCGTGAGATAAGTGAGTATTTACCTTTAGATAAAGTGTCATTACTTAAAATTAAAGGAGTAGGAGAAACAAAGCTTCAAAGATATGGAGATGAGTTTTTAGAAGTTATAAGTAAATATGTAGATGAAAACCATATTGAAATAGTTCCAGCTATACAAGAAGCTTGTTTAGAAGATGTAAAAGGAGAGTCAAATGAAAATACTCAAAATGATTGTATAGAAGAAAAGGTTCCAAGTCACATAATAACTTTTAACATGTATAAAGAAGATAAATCATTAAATACAATAGCGGAAGAAAGAAATTTAAAAATCACAACCGTACAAGATCACATTATAAAATGTTTTCTTGAAGGTCTAGAAGTTAATTTAGATGAATTTATTCCAGAAAGATATAGTAAACTTATTTATGAAACTATTACAAACATAGGCGCAGAAAAATTGAGGCCAATCAAAGAGGCCTTGCCTGATGAAGTTGACTACATGGCAATTAAAGCAGCACTATGTAAACTATAGAAATATTACGACGGTTTTTAATGTTGAGCACAAGTACGGAATTTGCATTGTAGAAAGCATTGAACAAGTAATTAGAAGCTCTTTATCCGTCAATTTAAATCATCGTAAAGAACTTTCTACTGTCTGAGCGGCAGCGAGTTTAGAAAGTTTAGTAGATTTAAATTGACAGATATTAGAGCTTCTTTGCGTAGTGAACGCCTTCTTAAATGCAGAACCCATACGAAAGATTTAACATTAAAAACGTCGTAATTTCCTTTTATTACACATGAATAATTATTTGATTTTTTCGGAATTAGTGTTATAATAATTAATATGTCAGAATAGTTTGAATTATTAAAACTATACTTAGTGATGAGTCAGCATTTTGATTACAATTTCAAAAATGCACTACATTTTTATGTATTATGTATGGGGGTAATAAGATGAGTTTAAGGATTATTGAACAAAGAAAATTAAGTTTATTAATTGAGGAGTATAAAAATAATTATCAAGGCTTATTACGACAATACTTAAATAATAATAAAATGCTATCTAGATTGGATTTACTATATTGTGCATCACAGGGAATTTACATAATTTTGAATGAAAATGGTGGCGTTGAATTTAAAGAGCATAAAAGTTGGTGCAATATACCTGATATGATAAAGGACGAAATAGAGACAAGCTTATGTGAGATAAAAGAAGATATATTTAGTAAAGATATATCTGATTTTGAAACTCTTTTCAATATTATATATAATAGTATTAGTGAAATTTATGGAGTGAACGAGTTGATGTGCTACGATATTGCTTTAAGAATAGGAGCTGCAAACGATATACTTCCTAAAGAATATATAATGTAGTTAAATAATTATTAGTAATACGGGGCATTCTAAACATAGGTGATGGTAAATGAAGAATATAGCATTTTGGATATTACTAATTATAACAATAATTATAACTACAATTACTATGAAAATGAAAAAATATAAACTTATGGATTTTATTATGACTATCAGTTTAGTAGGCATTTCAGCTATTATAGATAAATTGCTTTCATCTCAGTTTCAACTATATTATTATGTAGATTATGATAATAAGTTAATTTACTCAGCAATATATGATTTGTTAATTTATCCATGTTATGGAGCTATGTTTTCTTTTCTCATGCCGAAAAATAGAAGTTATAAATCTGCAGTTTATTATATCTTAAGTTGGACGATGCTTTTAACTTTTCTTGAAGCTATAGTAGTATATCCTTTCCATATAGTTATTTATACAGGTTGGTGGATATTTCCGTATTCACCTATATTCTATGTTATAGGACTTACTATAACATATATCTATTATCAGCTTGTAGAAAATAAATTTGCTTCGTAAAACTACGAAGCATTTTTTATAATTACTTATCTAATTGTAGAAGTTTTTTAGCATTGTTTCCAAGTATGCTATTAATTTCATCAGGACTTAAGTTTAATGACTTAATAAGAGAAATATCCACAGCCTGATCTCGCCATGGAGAATCAGTTCCAAAAAGAACTTTCTCAGGACCATGAGCTTTTATAAAATCTGTTACTATCTCTATTCCCAACTCATGTGTTGAGTAAGCTGTATCAAAATATATATCCTTTCCAAGCAGATACTTTTCTACATCATCCCAATATCTATATCCTCCCATATGCGCCGCAATTATAGGGCTGCCTGAGAATGCATCTAATACTTTTTTCAGTCTTGCGGGTGTAGTATGGAATGGCTCTGAAAACGCAGTATCAACACCAGAATGGAATAATATAATGAGACCTGCATTAAATATTGCTTCATAAATTTTAAATAAATATGGATCATCTGCAAAATAATTTTGACAATCACCATGAACCTTTACACCTTTAAAACCATGACTTGCTAGCCAATTTATTTCTTCTTTCCAATTTGGGAAATCAGGATGTATGCTGCCAAAACTAAGTATATTATCATCTTGTACACTTGCAGCCCATCGGTTTATTTCTATATTTTTTTCTGGTTTTGAAGCTATATTCTGAAGTACGCTTATATTTATATCAGAGTTTAACATAGAGCGTTTTAGTCCTCCTACAGTTCCATCAGTAGCAGGTGTAAGTTCAAATTTTTGTGAACGTACAGATATTGCTCTTTGAGCTACATTATCTGGAAAGCAGTGAGTATGTATGTCTATTATCATTTGATAGTTCAACCTCCTATTTATAAAAAACAACTTACATTATTATAACATATTGATAAAGTATTAAATAATCACATGTTTTTTTGAAAAATAATGAAATGTCTTTAAAAGAATTAAAGATATATAAGAGGAAATACTAATGATGAAAGTAAGAGTTTTCAAGGAGGAATAATAATGTCAAAAATAGATGATGCAATTGAAAGGATAAAAATATTAGAATGTCCAACAGGAAACGTAGAATCTAGAATTGCTCAAATACTTGAGGATTATGGAGTAGCAAATAGTAATGAAATAATTGTAGAAAGAGATAAATATACTGATAATGTCAAGGGAGAAGCATATAGAGCTAAGATTTCTGGTGATGCTAATAAGTCTATTATAGTAGTGGCTGAATCAGGATTGGATGATTATGTGGCAAAGGTTACAGATGTATATATGAGCTAATTTTAAAATGGTGTTCTCTAAAAGGGGGAGCATCATTTTGTAATTTATAAATAGAATTAAAAGGTACTAGATTAATACCGGTAATACCTTTTGATTTTACTTTTAATGCTAATTAGACTATAATTGAGAAATAAATAATGTCAGTTGGTGCAAGTATTTATGATATAGGAGATATTAAAAGGAGAACAAAGTTAATGGAAATATCACAAGAAAAGGAATATGAAGATTTAACATTCAGGCAATTAAAGAGAATCAATGAAAGTGTGATAGATAAAAAATTTGTAAATTGTGAGTTTAATAATTGTGATTTTACTCAAACAGATTTTTCAAACTCAAAGTTTGAAGACTGTACTTTTAATGAATGTAATTTGACGTTAGTGAAATATGATGATGTGAAGCTAAGAAATGTAAAGTTTAAAGGTTGCAAATTGGTAGGAGTAAACTTCAATAAATGCGATACATTCATACTAGAAATTGGATTTCAGGACTCTTTAATTGAAAATTGCAATTTTTCTAGTCTAGTATTAAAAAAGTCCTTGTTTAAAAATTCTAATATACTCGAAAGTGATTTTGTAGGAACAGATTTATCAGAATGTGATTTTACTTCTTCAAGTTTAGGCGGAACTATGTTTGATAATTCGAATTTATCAAAGGCGAATTTTTCTGATGCCAAGGATTATGATATTAACCCATTAAATAATATAGTTAAGAAAGCAGTATTTACTATGCCGGAAGCTATGATGCTTTTAAGAAGTTTTAATATAACTATAAAATAAAAAGGGGTAAGACTATGGACGTTAAGCAAATTGGTAAAAAATCCACTGCCTATGTTTATGATGAAATTGAAAGTTATTTAACTAGTGTGTTTTTAATAGAAAAGAAATCTAAAATTTATCTTATTGATACCTTTTGTGGATCAGAAAGCATGAAACCAATTATAAATGAAATAAATAAAATTTCACATGATAAAGAAGTTATAGTTATCAATACTCATTTTCATTGGGACCATGTATGGGGAAATTGTAGTTTTAAAGGAAATAATATAATAAGTTATGAGTTGTGTAGAAAATTACTAGATGAATTTTGGGAAGATCAAATAAATAAAAATAGTAAGTATATTTTTGGTAAGGCAGAAAAGCAGTTGCCAAATATAACTTTCAAGGAAAAGATTGTTTTTGAAGATGATGGTATAGAATTGTTTCATAGTCCAGGACATACAGCTGATTGCATATCTGTATTTGACTATGACGAAAGAATATTATATGTAGGGGATAACTTAGAAAAGCCTATAGTATATGTTGAAAGTGATGATATTGATACATACATTAGCACATTAGAAAGTTATTTAAGTTATAATCCAAAGAAAATCGTAGCAAGTCATACACTAGAAATAACAAAAGAAGATTTGTTAAACACAATTAAATACTTAAAGTCTTTACAAGCTAATGAACAAATAGAATTTCAAACAGAGTATGAAAGAAAAATACATAAAGAGAATTTGAGGATATTAAATAAAATATATATTTAAATAAAATGGTGTTTTCTATAAAGAGAGCACCATTTTATTTTTTGAGTTAAGTAAGGTAAGGTTTATATTTATCGTTCTAAAAATATAAAACACAGCGGTCTAAAAATTTCCAAAAAATATTCGAAAAATATTGAATTAGAAATTCCATAATGTTAAAATATACCTATCAAATAAATAAGGTTGTGAATAAAATGAATATTATTGATTTATCAAAAGGAAAAAGAGAAACATATAAAATTGAAATGAAATACTCACTTCTATTGGAAAGTGCTTTAGGAATTGCGGCAGTTACAAATGAAAAATTAGCAAATACTCTTGAAAAGGATATGCCATTAAAAGGAAGAGTGTTTAAAAGACAATCTCAAGAATTAAAAAAAGAACTTGAATATGTTTCAGAACATAATACCTGGAAGGCACTGTTACAATTATTATATTATTGTGAAGAACAGGACTTAGAATCTTTCAAAATATTTATAGATAATCTTAGTGAAGAAAAATTAAAATTTTACTGTATTCCATATTTAGGAATGAGTATGCAGGAAACCAGGTTAAGTGCAGCCAAAGGGGATTTAATAGCACTAGAAAAAATAACTAAACTTACGGAGTGCAACATATTCTTTCCTAAATATATAGATTTTATTGTTAGCATAGATTCGAGTCTTCTTAAAAAGCACCTTATATCAGTTATAACAAGATGGTTTTATGAAATGATTTTGGAAGAAAAAGAATCCTATGAAAAAATTCTTGAAAGAGATATTTTGATAAAAAGTGCAATGCTTAATAAGCTTCAACCAGAAGAGTTTGTTAAATGGGCAACTGGAGGTATAGATTATGTTTCAGAACCCTCAGTTACAAGAGTTTTATTAGTACCTCACTATATATATCGTCCTTGGAATATTGAAGCAGACTTTGAAAATACTAAAGTTTTTTATTATCCTATTTCAAATGAAAGTATTTACCCGGATGATAAATTAACTCCAGACAACTTTCTTGTTTTAAAATTCAAAGCATTAGGCGATGAAACTCGCTTAAAAATCATGAAAATATTATTTGAAGGGGAGCAAACGTTACAGGATTTAGCGTTACAACTTAATATTCCAAAATCTTCACTTCATCATCATTTATCTACTTTAAGATCTGCAAGATTAGTGACAACAAATAACGGAGTGTATCAAGTAAATAAATGGGCAACTGAAAGTCTCACTGATGAATTTTTTAACTTTTTAAAGAATTAGAAAAGTAAATATTAAATCTTTTAATATTATTATCAAATAGTGGGAAGGATTTATCAAAGAAACTTATAAATAAGATATTTATTGAAGGAGAGAACAATATGAAATTAATAAGGGAAATAACTGAAAAGGACATTACAAATAAAGAAACCTATGAAGAGATAAGTTATAAAATAAGAAAGGCTTCAAGAGCCGTTGTATTTAATAAACAAAATAAAATAGCAATACTTAATGTTTCTAACGACAATTATCATAAGCTTCCTGGTGGTGGAATTGAAAGAGATGAAGATATAATCACTGCATTAAGACGAGAGTTAATAGAAGAAGTTGGAGTAGAAGTAGATGTTCTAAATGAATTAGGAATGATAATTGAATACAGGGATAACTTCAAACAGCTACAAATTTCTTACTGTTATTTATGTAAAGTAGTAGGAGAATATCAAGAAACGTCCTTTACAGAAGAAGAAAAAGATAATGGATTTATATTGGAATGGGTAAGTTTAAATGAAGCAATCTCTATTTTAGAGAAGGATAATCCAGAAAAGTACATGGGAAAATTTATAAGAAAAAGAGATTTGGAATTTTTAAAGAATGTAACGGTATTTTAAATTTATAAATAAAGTCCTTATAAAAAATAGAATACTTAATATCTTACGACCTAAAGTTAGTAAGCCTGAACGATATTTTTAATCTTGAACACAAGTATGGGATTTGCATTGTAGAAAGCATTGAGCAAGCAATTAAAAGCAGAAATATTAGAGCTTTTTGTGTAGCGAACGCTTTCTTAAATGCAAATTCCATGCGAGCCGTTCAACATTAAAACCGTCGTAATATCCTTTTAAGGTCACTATTTTTTAAAAGGTAATATATAATGCAAAACTGGATCTGATGTAGTTTTAGGTCGTACGTTAACTTTATTTTTAGGAAGTAAATTAGAGCCTAGTGAATCAGTAGTTAATAAATTTAGCCAATAGTTATTTTTAGCAAAGGAAAGTTTAAAATAAAAAGATATCAACCTTGTAATGTCCTCTGAAATTATTTCAATGGAGTTATTTACGCCTCTAAAATCTTCATTGCTATATAATACTATGGACAATAGGGATTCATTAATGTTCTTTATAAAGTCATAAAATTTGCTTTCAGTATCAGGTTTTTTTATTAAATCAGAGAGTGTGTAATCCTGTGGATTTTTACTATAAATATAGACATATGCAAAATCATTAAATAAATTTTTAATTCTTTCTAATTTTTCATGATTAATTTCATACGCTGTAAGCGATAAATTTAAGTCTTCTATTAAGTGTTTGAGAAATAAGTTTAAACCATGTATATTACTGTGTTTAGTAACTAAAGATACAAACTTATCATAGGGCAATCCTTCATAAGGGGCATGACTAATGTATGTTACCATGCTCTTAACTGCACTTTTATTGTATTGTGCTAATTCATAAACAATTTCAACAGAATTCATATAGCACATATCAAGAAACAATGTATCGATATCACAGTTTGAACTTTGACTTGCAGAGTTAACAGCCTCAATCATTTCAGGTATGCCCATAATATAAGGCACATTTAAGCTTAAATCCGTCATACATCCTATAAAATTTGAACCATGATCAGACAATACAACCATATATTTTTCAGCTTTATAATTGTCAAATCCCCATTTTATAAACTTATATAAATTATTTGGGTCAGCCATATTAATTCTTCCTAAATCCTCGATTAAGTAAGACATAGGACTTTTTATATAATATCGTCTTACACCAATCCAGTCATTCACATCAATGGCTTTATTAGAATCTATAAGTCCAATTTGCATAATTACATTGACATTTTCGTTAGAACCAGACTTTTCACAATCTAGCATGTTTTTATATATAACATCAATCATTTCATTATTGCCATCGGCATAAATCAAAATAGTCCATTTTTTTACTTCACTCATCTAAATCATCCTTTACGAAAGTTGTGCAATTATTGTTTGATTACCGCTCCTAGTTCTTAGCTCTTAAAATTGGGAAGTGATATATTTAATAAAGACTAGTGCTAGAACTGAGTAAACTTCTAATTTATAATATGAAGCTAAAGTAGAATTAGTTATAACCTTATTTGATAAATTTTTTATATAGAGTTAGGGGTTTATGGTAAAATATACTAGAATAGATTTTTAATTTTAGGAGGATAAGTTAATGTATTATGGGGAAAAGGTTTGCTTAAGAGCTTATAGAGAAGAAGATATTGATATAGCAACATCATTTGTTAATGATAAGGAACTTAAAAAGTTTTTAGTTACAACTATACCATTTCCAATGAGTTTGTGGGAAGAAGAGGCTTGGATAAGATCTCAAACTGGTAATCAAAGTGGTGAATATAATTTTGCAATAGAAGATATTAAAACTAATAAATATATTGGAGGCTGCGGTATTCAAAAAGTGAACTGGATATCACGCGTTGCAACAGTTGGAATAATGATTGGAAATAAAGATTATTGGGGCAAAGGGTATGGAACTGATGCTATGAAAGTATTAATACAATTCATATTTGAAAATATGAATATTAACAAAATAAAATTAAGTACATTTTCATTTAACGAGAGAGCTCGAAAATCTTATGAGAAATGTGGATTTGAAGTAGAAGGAATATTAAAGGATGAGGTATTTAAAGAAGGAAAATATTATGATGAAATAATTATGGCAGCCTTTAAGGAAAAGACTACATTTTGAGATAATGTTAAGCCTCTAATATAGTGTTTGTATCTAAGAAAGGGAATTGCATCGTAATTTCCTTTTTATTTATAATTAATTCATCTACAAATTATAAAAATCAGTAATAACATTTTTGAAATATTTGTCGAAAAAATATGCGTAAAAGCATATTGTAAAACATATAATAATAGTGTAAAATTACACTAAAGATATAAATATTCACGTTTGGTGTCCTAAAGACTTATTTAGCCAAATAGTGTTATAGAGGTGGTAAAATGGAGGGATTAACCCAAGAAGAACTTATCAGCATAGTTTCTAAAAAGCTTAGACTCATAAGGAGTGAATACAACTTTTCTCAAGATAAGATGGCTGAGGTGCTTGGAATTTCCAAGAAAACTTTGATACAAATAGAGAAGGAAAGAATGGAAGCTTCTTGGACACTTGTGATTGCAGTATGTGGACTTTTCAGAGAAAGTGAAATTTTAAAGATGGTTTTAGGAGATGAACCTATAGAGCTTATAGAAACCATAATATTTAAAAATATGGCTACACCCAAAAATATAACGGGAGGTGGCAAAGCATTTTGGAAGGATATCAATATAGAGGGAAAGTTTAAGCTGCAAAAGAATATAATAAGTTCGCACTATAGAATAATTGATGGAAACAACAGAAGATGGTACAGTTCTTTTGATAAGAATTATATTTTAAATCAATTTAGAGACCTTTTGGAAGGAGGAAAAGATAATGAAGAAGAAATTGAGTAAAGATCGTTACAGATTTATTTTAAGAGAATTTAATGAGCATAAGGACAGAGGAATAATTACTAAAGAACAAGTAGATGACATGATGACATTTTACGAAGAAGAATCATCAATGAATTTTATAAAAATCCTAGTAACTATTGGTTCAATTTTAGTAGGGCTTGGAGTTTTAAGTTTTGTTTCAAGTAATTGGATGTATATTAATAAACCGTTTAAGGTGGGTATCATCATTTTAGCACTTGGACTTTCAATATTTGCTTCATTTAAATTAGAAAAGGCGTATCCTAAAACCTCAAAAGCATTATTATATTTAAGTGTGCTGATTTATGGGGCGGGGATATTTTTAATAGAACAAATATTTCATTTCGGTGGAGAATTTACTCAATCGTTTCTACTATGGACAATAGGGGCAATACCCATAGGATTGCTTTTAAAAGAAAAGATTATTTTTATATTTACTCACATTTTATTTATGGTTTATATTAATGGAAGTTTTGATAATAATATAATAGCTTATTCAGTAATAATTCTAGCTTTTTTATATGCAGGAAATAAGTATTTTAATTTTTCAAAAATAGTAACGTTTTTTAACAACTTAGTAGGATTAAACTTCATACTATACTTTTTAAATTATATAGATATGAAAGCTATATATGTAATATTAATTTTCTTTGGAATAGGTCTCGCGATGTATTATACAAAGCATAGCTTAAACTTAGAGGTATTTAAATTTGAAGGTCTTGTAACCCTAGGAATAAGTGGACTGTTTTTAACTTCAAAACATGCGTGGGAAGAATTAAACTTTATAAGTAACGGCAATGTGGTAGCAATTACCTGTGGGATTCTTTTATTGGTGTATTTATTAACCTTAGTTAAAAAGGGAATGTTAACACCACTTGTATTTGTGTGTGCTTTAATTTTAAGATATTATTTTGATACCTTATATGACTTTATGCCAAAATCAATATTCTTCATCGTTGGAGGAATTATATTATTAGGTTTTGGTTATTACTTTGAAAGACTTAGAAAGAATTTAGGAGGTGCCTTAGATGAAAAAAATAATTAAAAAAAGATGGTTTAAATATCTAATGGCATTTTTAATACCATTTATTGTACTACTTTCTATGACTATAAAACCATCTATAACAAATGCTTGGGGAAGTGAAATTCTGATAAAAACAAAACCCTTTGATCCTAGAGATGTGTTTAGAGGGGACTATGTATATTTAAACTATGAAATTAGTGAAATTACTTTAGATAAACTTGATGACAGTATTTTAAATATTAAAGATAATACAGAAGAATATGAGCCTTTTAGAAGGCTTAGAAAGAAAAATTTATATGTAATTTTAAAGGAAAACAAGGGGTTTTATGAAGTGGATAAAGTGTCCTTAAATAAACCTAATGAAGGAATATATCTTAAAGCAAAATATAGATATACCCTTCAAGAAATGCCCGACAAAGAAGATGAAAACTTTGATAAGGAAAAAGAAAAATATATAGTACCAAAAGCTATTGGAATTAATGTGGATTATTCATTAGATAAATACTTTGTACCTGAAAATACAGGTAAGGATTTAGAAAATAAAGCATTAAAGGGAGAACTTTTAGCAAAAGTAAAAGTATATAAGGGATATTCATTGTTAAAGGAAGTAATTTCAAAGTAATTAAAGAAAGCTCTTGGAGAAATCCAAGAGCTTTCTAGTACTTAAAAGATATTAAGTGTTTTACCATAAACCCCAAAAGATAGACTTTGTTTTTCACTAGCGTAAATGCGTAAGATAAGCAACTAAAAATTAAAAATCGCTTTTCCAGTCTGCTACAAAGTCGTCAAGAACATTATGGAGTACTTTCCCAATCCTTATATAGTCCTCATCTTCAAGATTTGCAAGAGATATTCTAACGGACCATTCTGGACCGCGAAATCCAGAGCTATCTAGCAGCACTATAGAAGATTTCTCAGCTAAATGAAATAAAATATCTACTGTTTTTTTATTTTCACTTAAATATGTTGCAAAATTGTTGCCATAATGCTTATAAGCCCAATCCAATAAATTGAACTCTGTGTAATAGGAAGCGTCATAAGGATCTTTTTTCAAGTCTAAGCCTAAGCTGTCAAATAATAGCCTTTGACGACGTCTACAAATATCTATTGTAAGCTGCTTATATTTATTTTCCTTGTCAATTAAAGAAAATAAACAGAAAAATGCCATTTGTACTTGTTGAGGTGTTGATAACCCAGCTGTATGATTTAATGCTACCTGTCGACTATCTGCTACCATTCTATCAATAAAAGAAATATGCTCTGGATTACCTGCAAGTGCTTCATAACGGTGATGCAGTTCTTTCTTACTATCTTCTGGTAAGTCTTTTAATAGCTTATCAAAAATATTTTCTTCATGTAATGCAACAATTCCAAGTCGCCACCCAGTGACACCAAAATATTTTGAAAAGGAATAAACACCAATAGAGTTATAGGGCAAATCTGCTATTAAAGAACGAAAATCATCTACAAAAGTGCCATATACATCATCAGAAATAATCATTAAGTTCTGATTGTGTTCCTTTACGATTTGAACTAATTGTTTAACGGATTCAGGCATGATTGCCACAGAAGGCGGATTACTTGGATTAACAACAAATAATGCTTTAATACTTGTATCTTTAAGTTTTTCAAGCTCAGATTTTGGATACTGCCAAGTAGGTGTTCCACCTTCTGAAGTATCTGATGCATTAATTTCAACCACATTAAAATCATAGCGAGATAAATGAGGAATTTCAAGATAAGGTGTGAATATTGGCACCATTAAAGCAATTTTATCTCCTTTAGATAATAACTTGTTTGCAATTAATGAATCAAATATATAGCACATGGCAGCAGTAGCGCCCTCTACAGCAAATAATTTAAAGTTTCCTTCAGGAGGCTTATTGTAGCACATTTCTTGAACAAGATATTTATAAACAATCTTTTCTGTATGTATGAGCATTCTATCTGGTACAGGATAATTATCTCCAATGATTCCATCTGCAAGTTCATAGACAAAATCATCAGGAGTAAATTTAAGATGCTCCACTCCATAATCTATGATACTATCTAAAAGCTCTATCCCTGGTGCGTTTTTATGACTTGATATGTAAGATTTAAAACGATTATAAATACCTTCTCGGTGAGGCATTCCTGCCAAATCACCTTGATCCCATACTCTGCGGGTTTCTTCTACAGCAAACAGTCCAAAGGTAAAGAAAGCTTCACGAGGAGTAGCAGCAGTCCAATTTGGATTGCCTCTTCCAGCATCAAGTAAAGTACGAGTGCTCTTTTCAGCAGTATCCTTTGCAAGGGTAACTAATTTATTTTTAAGTTCAAAAGGACTGAGTTTTCCATAAATATTTTCTATTTGTTTACGTTCTATATTCAGTGTATCCATAGACTTTGAAGCCTCCCCTTTCACAATATCTATTTTCATAGTTTTATAAAATTTAATTACATTTAATCTTCAATACTTAGAGATATTAAATTTCGATAAAGTATAAAATCACACATAATTATAATTATCTATATTGTAAGAAGTTATACTTATTTCATACCTGAACCATTTAGAAATATTACGACATTTTTAATGTTAAATCTTCCGTATTGGTTCTGCATTTAAGAAAGTGTTCATTGCGCAAAGAATCTCTAATATCTCTCGATTTAAATCACCTAAACTTTCTAAACTCGCTGTAGCTCAGACAGTAGAAAGTTCTTTACGGTGTTTTAAATTGAGAGATAAAGAGCTTCTAATTGCTTATTCAATACTTTCTACAATGCAGAACCAATACTAAATTTAACATTAAAATGTCTTCATTCACACTGCTGAAGGATGGAATTTCGTTTTGACGAAATTCCTTTAAATTTACACTTATCAAAGGGCTTGACGTGATATATTAAAGTTGTAACACTAATATCGAATTATCTATTATAATAAGATAAAGAAAGTGGTGTTACAAATGGCAAATAAGAAATATGATAAAGCATTTAAACAACAGATATCTAAATTACATTTAGAGGAAGGTAGAACCCTAGCGAGCCTTTCAATAGATTTTTTCATTTATTGCGTACAATTTCTTGTAACCCACAGGGCTATCGGCCCAAAAGATTTTTATGTGCTAGGTCCTAAAATGCTTTAGAAATTAAGTTGACTGAATTTCTTCCTTTTCTTAGATGAAAATTCTATACGACCCAGAGCATTAAAAACGTCGCAATATCTTTTTTATTTGAACATAAACAGTGCAGAAATAAATAGAACTACATAGACTATCTTAGTAAAAGATCCTTCTTTAATTTTATGATGTGCTAAATTTCCGAGAACTGCACCTGCGGCTAAAAATGGTAAGGTGTAGAAGGAGAGTTTTAAGACATCAGGAGTTATCCTATGGCTTAGAGCGCTTTGTAATACTATAATAGTATTTAATGAAACCCAAAGCATAGAAAGAGTTGCTCTGAAGTTACTTTTATTTGGCAGCTTTTCTGAGGCGTAAAGTATAACAAGGGGACCTCCTGATGAAAAGGCACCATGCATGCATCCTCCTAAAAATAAGAATAGACTTAGCAGTAAACTATTTATAGCTTTATTATGGTTACTTCCTTTATAAGCTATGATTAAGCCTCTTATGGAAACTATAATCATAAACAATCCAAGTATCACCTTTAGTGTGTTCTCAGGTAATTTATCAAATAACCACATACCAACTGGAAGACCTAAAACTACGAAAGTCACAATTCTAAAGTAGTGTTCCCATAAGATATCTTTGTAGGAGATTATGACAACATAAAGTGAAAGAAGTAATCCTACAATTGTAAGGACGGGTTTTGCTATGTTTATTCCAACAAGCATTATTGCAAAAGGCATAGCAAGTACCGTAGAGCCAAAGCCTGTAAGTCCTTCTAGAAAATCAGTTATTAATATTAAAAAGCCAAGCAATAAGATAGTTAAAATACTCATAATATAAAGCCCTCCTTATGACTAAAGTTTAATATTGATATTTATCTTTATAGATATATATTCTAAGGAGGGGATAAATATTTTAAAAATAATTTATGCTGGGTATAAGTGCCTAAATTTTCTAGCTTGGGTTTGGGAGATAAAGGTGTCATATATTCTAGATAATAGCTTAAAGTTAGGGCGGGCGGCTACATCCATAAAATAAGCAGAGGTTTTTGAGCCTTCTTTTCTATTTTCATTCAGCGCATTTATAATTTCATCTGCATCTCCTATGCCTATGCCATGACCATAATAGGTATCATTACCTAGATCAATTACATTTTCACCTTGCCATTCAGGGGTTTCAGGATTAACATCTGGATTTTTGAAGTATCTGCGATCACCAGGTAAATAATCAGGATATTTTTCAACATAACCAATATGACGAAGTTCTTTATTAATATAGTGCCAATTCATTAAGTGAATTTTAGGAAAAACTTTATTAAATAGCTCTTCAGGATATATGCTTAAAAGTGCTTTATAATATATAATTACCATAGCTGTAGCACATTCAGTGGCATACTGATTTCCATTTCGGAAGATATCCCTAATAGCATCAGAAGCTTTTACTCCATCTTTTAGTAAAAAGCCTCCTTCTGGGGTGAGTTTCCAATGTTTTTCATTAACCTTGGCATTTTCAAAGGTCTCAAAAGAGAAATCACTTCTGTAAAGTTCTATAGCAGCTTTTATAATGTTAAGTCTAAAATTTATTTCGAATTCTAGCTCCTTTAATGATTCATATTCATATTCATTGCTGCTTGAATCAAGTATCCTAATGATTTTAGTTGCTACACTATTTGATGAGTACTTTTGCATAATATCCCTTGTATCAAGTTTTTTTCCGGAAACTTTAATCATAATAAATTCCTCCCATTCTAGCACTTCTTATTTGAGATTTAATGGGAGAATGAATCCAAGTATTCCAAGAGTATAAGTTTTGACGATATACGGCATGGGAAAAGCTTGAAAGAAGCTTTTGGAAATCATCATCTAGTTTATTAAATTCATCTAAAAGACTAAATTCGTATCTAGTTAAAGGAGTTATAGGTTTTCCAGTATCAACTGATATTTTCTTACAAATATATTTAGCAGGATAAACTATTGTGTATGGACATGGAGCAGTTGTAAGCTGAAAGCTTTCTCCAGTAAATTTCAGGAATGATCTATTATCCTCTAACCAGTTAGTGAAATATAAATATTTATTAAGATTATCTGTATTTCTGTAGCTATTTATTTCAGGTATAAATGACAAAAGTTCTTCTGCCAACTTAATATCTTTTGAATTTGAAGATTGAAGTTTACTGCCAATGAGATTTAAGCTGGATGGTTCTTTAGCTTCAAAAAAGGACCAAATTAAATTATGAGTAAAGAGCCCTTTTCTATGACGTAAAAAAATAGCATTTGCTACAGTAGGTAAAATGCTTTTGTCCTTATAATTGCATATCAAAATAGCTGCAATTTTATCAAAAGTTTTATCATAATCTTTATCAAGTCCAACATACTTGGATAATTCATAAAAAATTTTGTTTAAATTCTCAGGTGTATCCTTAAGATTTATATTATTTAGCAGGGATTTAGAATTTAAAGTTTCTCTAAACACATGTATTCCACCTTTTTAGTATTACAATACATAATATGCAAAAGAGGCATAGAGGTGTATATCAAAGTCAGATGTAATTCTCTTGATTATAAATGTTAACATATAATGTTGTTATAACTAATAATTAGTAAATAAACAGAATATATAGTGATTTTACTGGTAAACTAAAAAATGAAGGTATATAATAAATGGTAGATATGGGCATGGCACCCGGTAAATAAAAATTTCAAACGGAGTGGAGGAAAACGTGATATGCTTAATTTATTAATGGAAAGAAGAAGTATAAGAAAGTACAAGAACATGGAAATTTCAAAGGACAAGGTAGACTGCTTAATAAAAGCTGCATTATTAGCCCCATCTGCAAAGGGAACAAGACCTTGGGAATTTATTGTGGTAGAAGATAAAGAAACGCTTGAAAAGCTAGGTAAGGCTAAGCAGCATGCAAGCAGCTTTATATCAGAAGCACCTCTTGCTATCGTGGTTGCTGCTGATAGTACTAAAACTGACGTATGGGTAGAGGATACATCAATTGCTTCCACAATAATTCAATTAGAAGCAGAGCATTTAGGCTTAGGATCTTGTTGGGTGCAAATAAGAAATAGGATGCATGATGAGGATAGTAGTGCTGAAAAATACGTAAAAGAAGTTTTAGGAATACCAGAAAATTATACAGTGGAATCCATAATATCTATAGGATATAAAGATGAGGAGAAAATACCTTATACAGAAGAAAGTTTAAAATATGAAAAGATTCATAAGGAAAAGTTTTAGGTAAGTTTTAATGATAAGAGGAGAACTATAGTCTCCTCTTATTTTATTTATATCGTATTAATTTTATAGTTAAATTTGGAGGAGAAAATTCAACTTCCGCCTCATCAATCATCATTCCAATTAAGCTTAGTTGATCAGTGCCTTCATCACTGCCAGCTAATTGCCAATAGTATTCTTCAATTTCTCTTTGTCTTTTTAAATTTAGAATTTGTTTTAAATTATTAATTTCTTGGTTAGAGGACGTAACGTTATATGAGTGAGCAATAATTTCAAAGAAATTTTCTGTGTTAGATAAGGATATATTTAAATTTAAAGCTCCATTTAGAAGACAAAAGTCCATTAGTTCCTGAACTATCTTAGAGATTTTTTTTAGCTCGTTTTTCATTAGGATAATCTCCTTTCTTAAATGCTTCAATAAGAGGAACTACTATGGCAGCAACCACTCCTCCAGAGAAGCCATTATTATATAAATTTAGCCCACCGTGAACAACTCCAATATTCATAACTACTGAAAGATGAAGAAAACCTGCTAAAATGCCAGCAAGTGGACCGTAGGCACCAGCAACAGGGGCTAAGGTTGTTCCAAATAATGCACCTATTATAACAACAGTTGAGCAAGGGTCCCAAATTTTTATGTTAGCTGCTATAAATACTCCAATTAAAATAGGTATAGTATTTTTAGGATGTTTGCCAAAAGCTGAAAATCCAACTATTGTTAATATCCCAGCGGTAATAGGTCCATTTACAATTCCTTTAGATATAACTACATAAGCTATACCTGTTAAACCCATAATTCCCATATTTATAAATGTTATACCATATCCACAAAGTTGTGTAAAGTCTGTAACTGTTTTACCAGAATAATGTAGAACATTCCTATATCCTTTAAAGCTCTTACCGTTTATATAACATCCTAAGAAAATAAGGATTATAAAGCAGGAAATGAGAAGCAGTTTTAAAAATGAGTCATATTCAGTTGATAATATTTCTGTTGATTTAATTATTAGACCAAAACCTCTAAGTACAGAGGTTATTATAGAACCGATGAGGCCTGCTGTAAAGCCTATATTATAAAGATTATATCCATCATGGACTTTTATAAGATGTGATGATAGTGGTGTTATTACAAATCCTATTAGTATTCCAAATAGTATGCCAATAGGAAGACCTAATTTTATAGATACATGCAATCCAAAGCTTATCTCACTTACTACTGGTGCAAGAGCTGTACTAAACATCATTATTACTACTATATTTTTGAAATTTATTTTTTGGTACTTAACATAGAGATATCCTCCTAAATATATAGGCCAGACATTGAATAAGTTTTTTCCTATAAATGAGAAGCCCATAATAGTAAATACAGATGCAATTAATGCGCCATTAACTTTTAACTTTAATTTCCATATTATAAAAATGTTTACTAATGTCAAAACACCTGCATTTATAAAGGTTGCTCCAATTCCCCCAACTGATATATAATCGGTTAATAGTATATCAGGACTTACAACTATTCTATAAAGTCCTTTATATATGTTTTTAGGGTTATCAAATATAAAAGCTAAAATGATTAGGCATAATGGAAATAAACTAAGTATAGTTAAAACTTTTTCTTTTCCAATATCTATAGAATCCTTTGTAATTGCGATAACCTCCAAATGAACACCTCCAATGAAACTTTAAGTGTTCTATAATATTTTGATAATGATTAATTTATGTATACTTTACATAAATTTAATAGAATTTTATCAACCTTAAATTTCCTATTGTAATCTAGATGATATTTGATATAATAGCTTCATAAGCTTAATGCCTTATTATGGTAAGAGATGACACTAATCATCTCTTATTTTTGTGTGAATAAAGATTTTCAATTATGTTTCTAATATTAATAACTTAAAAAAGTCTTGGCATTTTTAAGCTATTGTGGTAATATGACTTTGTAAGATTGAAGCGAAAAACAGTTTATGTAAGTTTGGATTTTAATAGTATTACATATTGTCAAACATAAAAAGTTCATAAAAAATCCCAGGGGGGCTGGTGTTGCTGGCTGAGAGTAAGAACGAAATTCTTAGACCCTTTTAACCTGAACTGGATAATTCCAGCGTAGGAAGAGGTTTTACATATACATATATTTTGAGGATATAAGTACAAATCTCTTTTGTAGATTTGTACCTTTTTTATTTTTAAACAGGTCCTTAAAATATTAGTCTTACAATTATTAAGTGTTACGACCAAAAGAAGCAATGGAGGGATTAATAATGAAATTTTCACAAAGTTTATACAAGAGTGTTGAAGATATTTGGGAATCTTATTACAAACATCCTTTTGTAGATGGTATAGGACAAGGAACTTTAGATGTGGATAAATTTAAATTTTACATGATTCAAGATTATATTTATCTTATTGATTATGCTAAGATTTATGCTCTGGGTATAGTTAAGGCTGATACTGAACAAGTAATGAAAGGATTTGCCACTATGGTAAATGGAATATTAAATGGTGAAATGAGTATCCATAGATCTTATATGAGAAGACTTGGAATTACTCAGGAGGAAATTAGAGAGACAAAGGCATCCCTTGCTAATATTTCCTATACTAATTATATGCTTTCTGTATCTCAAAGAGGAACTTTGGCAGATCTTACTGTGTCATTATTATCTTGTATGTGGAGTTATTTAGAGATTGGAAGACATTTGAGTAAAATTCCAGGGTCTGTAAATCACGAGTTCTATGGAGAGTGGATAAGAGGATATATCTCAGCTGATTATATAAAGCTAACTAACTGGGTAATAGACCTAGTAGATGACCTGGCAAAAGATTTACCAAAAAGAGAACTTGAAAAGTTAGAGGAAATATTCGTGAATACAAGTAAATATGAGTATATGTTTTGGGACATGGCTTATAACAAGGAGATGTAATCAGTATGTTAGAGTTTTCTAATGTGAACTTTAAATATGAAAATGATTCAAAGACTCTTATAGAAAATCTAAGCTTTAAGATAAATAAAGGAGACTTCGTAAGTATAATAGGACCTAGTGGTTGTGGTAAAAGTACAATCTTTAGATTGATTTCAAAACTTGAAAAAGCTTCTAGTGGAGATATTTTATTAGGTGACAATAATATTAAAGACTTACATGGTCATATAGGATACATGCCTCAACGAGATTTATTAATACCTTGGAGAACGATTTTAGAAAATGCTTCATTGCCGCTAGAAGTAGGCTCTAGAAATGTTAAAGAAGCTAGACAAAAGGCAGAGGAATATTTAAAGATTTTTGGCCTGAATGAGTATAAAGATAAGCATCCAAAAGATTTATCAGGAGGAATGAGGCAAAGGGTTTCTTTTATCAGAACATTACTTACAGGATCAGAGGTAATGCTTCTAGACGAACCTTTTAGTGCCTTAGATGCCATAACAAAGGTTTCCATGCAAGAATGGCTTCTAAGTCAATGGATTAATTTTAAAAAGACTATATTGTTTATAACTCATGACGTAGAAGAAGCTTTGTTTTTATCTAATAGGATATTTGTGATATCAGAAAAACCTATTGTAAGGTTAAAGGAAGTTATAGTTCCTCTTAATTATCCAAGAGATAGACATTCTTTAAGCAATAGGGAAATACTTGATATAAAAGAAGAACTTATAAATGAATTAAAGCAGAGGGTAGAGTTATGAAGAAATATAAATCATCAGCAATTGTAGGAATTTTCTTTTTTATTACCTGGGAAATTATTGCAAGATATATAAATGCAATGTTTATACTTCCATCTCCTACTAAAGTTTTAATGAAAACTTGGGAACTTAGGGAACCACTTTTTTTAGTCCATCTTCCTGCTACAATGCTAGTTACTTTTATAGGACTTTTAATATCAATAGTTTTAGGAATTACCCTAGCCATAGCTATGAGTTTAAATAAAAGGATTGAAGAAGCAATATATCCTATTTTAGTAGTAACTCAAACTATACCAATAACGGCATTAGCGCCAATA
Organism: Clostridium pascui; assembly: GCF_016908015.1. GTDB lineage: Bacteria > Bacillota > Clostridia > Clostridiales > Clostridiaceae > Clostridium_AK > Clostridium_AK pascui. The sequence goes on along the minus strand of NZ_JAFBDB010000001.1, from coordinate 880,688 downwards.
TTTGTACTTTGGTTTGGATACAGTATTTGGAGTAAAGTTGTAGTAACTATACTTATTACCTTTTTTCCCATAGTTGTAAATACCTATGATGGTTTTCGTTCTACTAAAAGGGAAATGGAAGAGCTTTTGGTAACCTTTGGAGCAAGTAAAAAGGAGATTTTTATTAAGTTGAAATTTCCTCATTCACTGCCATATTTCTTTTCTGCACTAAAAATAGCTGTACCTTTAAGCGTAATAGGTGCTGCAATTGGAGAATGGCTTGGAGCCCAATCGGGACTTGGATATTTTAGCAAAAGAATGATGACTCAATTAGATGGTGCGGCAGTTTTCGCTCCAATAATGATTTTATCTCTTGTAGCAATAGTTCTAGTTTGGATAATTAATATTTTAGAAAATAAAATAATAGGAGATTTTTACAGAGAATAACCTTTATTTTTATATTAAGGTATCTTGAAAAAAATAATCAATTAGATAATAACATATTTTTAACAGTCTAAAAGGAGGAGTAAATTATGAAAAAGTTAAAGTATTTATCATTATTATTAGCATTTTTACTTTTAGTAATGACAGGATGTAGCAGTAAACAATCCAATCAAAATAAGGCAGATAAGCTAGAAGAGGTGGATTTAGTACTTGATTGGTATCCAAATGCAGTACATAGTTTCATATATACAGCTATAGAAAAAGGATATTTTAAAGAAGAAGGATTAAATGTAAATATTAAATTCCCATCTAATCCTACAGATCCACTATCACTACCAGCAGCAGGAAAAGCAACGGTTGGAATATACTATCAACCTGATGTTATAATTGCAAGAGCTAATGAAAAAGTGCCTGTAAAATCTATTGGATCTATAGTGCAATCACCTCTAAATGTAATAATAGCTTTAAAAGAAAAGGGGATAAATTCTCCTAAGGACCTATCAGGTAAAACTATAGGATTTTCAGGGAATCCATTAAATACAGAATATGTTAAAACAATGGTAAAAGAAGATGGGGGAGACCCAAGTTCAGTAAAGGTAATAGACGTAGGATTTGAGCTTTTATCTGCAATGATTACAAAAAAAGTTGATGCAACAACTGGGGGACTTATAAATCATGAAGTTCCTGTTATGAAACATGAAGGACATGAAATAAATTATTTTGATCCATCTAAGTATGGAGTGCCTAACTATTATGAATTACTTTTTGTTACAAGTGATAATACATTAAAAGAAAAGCCTGAGACTTTAAAGAAATTTATGAAGGCATGCAAAAAAGGATTTAATTTTACGAAGGAAAATCCAGATGAGGCATTAAGTATATTATTAAAGAATCAACAAAAAGATAATTTCCCTCTTATAGAAGCGGTAGAAAAGGAAAGTATGAATACTTTACTTCCAAAGATGGAATTAAAAGATAGCCCATTTTCAGCTCAAGACAAGAAAGTTTGGGAAGACAATATGAATTGGTTATATGAAAAGGGAATGCTTAAAGAAAAGGTAAAAGCAGAGGACTTTTATGTAGACTTACTTTCTAAATAGTATATATAATTAATGAGCAGTAAGTAGTATATATAATATATAACTACTTACTGCTTGTTTTTATTAAAAGGTATTTTTTGAGTGCTGAATACTTATCCAAGCGTCCTGTGGTAAGCTTACAAGTATGCAGCTTACTGCAGAAATGAAAAGTATTAATAGTATTAAAAAGATACTAATACCTTTTATCTTAAATTTTTCTGAGGAAAAGAGGCACATAGAGTTTGAAATTAAAAGTTCTGTGCCTAAGAGTATTAAAAGTACTGGCCACCATTTAAGAAAGCTTACAAGGGTTAGTATATCTTGAGAAGGAGATAAAAAAAGAACTATTCCAAGAAATATAAAAGATATTCCTAAGGTAAAAGATCCTGTTGTCCATTGGCGCATGGCTTATCTCCTCCAGTTTTTTTAGTTTTCTTACCTGCTAGAAGCTTTATTCCAATACCTATACATAAAATAGAAGCTATAGATGTTCTTATATAATTTTCAATTCTCATATCTAGATATATGTTTAATGATGGAAATATTACTCTGTTTATCATAGATAAAATCCCAATTATTATAAGTCCATAAGCTATTAACTTTACTTCATCACCTTTACATACAAAGTTGATGCCTTCATCTTCTGCAATAGGTTTATCAGACATCAATTGCTTTCGAACATCAAATATACTAAAAAACCAAATTATTGGAACCAAAAACATAGTAAAGGAAATACGGAGCCAGTCACTTAGCCCAATTATTAAGAAAAACGATGCCATAATTTGAATTCCTTTTCGCTGCAGCCCTATATACATGTGACCTGCCCCAGGCATTAATGAAAATAGCATTGCTAAAGATTTATTATTTTGCATTTTAACAACTCCTTAAAATTTTCTTTCTAAGGAATACTATAAGACTTAATTCTTAAATAAAAGAAAATACAAATATTAAAAATTTCTTAAGTTTATTCAGTATAAGCTTGTAAAAGCAATTAATTGGAATTATTATACATAATAAACTTAATGGTATATTAATGTAATTGATAATAATATTTTGTGGTAAACTAAAAGTATAAATTAACTAAGGGGGTATTAAGAAATGAAACGAAATAGACTAGAAAAAGTATTAAATGATATGGAGAAAAAAAATATATCACAACTCATAATAACAGATCCATCTTCTATATTTTACTTAACAGGAAAATGGATTCATCCAGGAGAGAGAATGCTTGCGCTTTACATAAACTTAGCTGGAAAACATAAGCTGTTTATAAATGAGCTTTTTCCAGTATATGAGGACTTAGGGGTGGAAAAGGTTTGGTTTAAAGATACAGATGATAGTATAGAACTTTTGACTAATTATATAAATAAGGATCAGGTAATTGGTATAGATAAAAACTGGCCAGCTAAATTTTTATTAAAATTAATGGAGCATAATGCAGCTAAGGGTTATATAAATGGATCGGACATTATAGATGAAATAAGGATGAAAAAGGATGAAGAAGAAAAAGAACTTATGAGAAAGGCTTCAAAGATAAATGATGAAGCTATAGAAAGACTTATAAATATAATACCTGAAGGATTAACAGAAAAAGAAATGGGTCAAAGACTATTAAAGATATATGAGGAAATAGGAGCAGAGGGATTTTCCTTTGAACCAATTATAGCTTATGGAGCAAATGCAGCAGATCCCCACCATGAAGGTGATAACTCAAGGGTAAAAGAAGGGGACTGCGTAATTTTAGATATAGGATGTAAATATAAATCATACTGTTCTGATATGACTAGAACTGTATTTTATAAAAACATACCTGAAAAATCAGAAGAAATATATAATATAGTACTAGAAGCTAATAACAGAGCTATAAATATGGTAAAGCCAGGAGTTAGATTTTGCGATATAGATAAGGCTGCAAGAGACTATATAGAATCCAAAGGGTATGGTAAGTATTTTACTCATAGAACAGGCCATTCAATAGGTATAGATGTACATGATTTGGGAGATGTATCATCAATAAATACAGACATAGTGGAGCCTGGCATGATATTTTCTATTGAACCAGGAATATACCTTCCAGGAGAAGTGGGAGTAAGAATTGAAGATTTAGTATTGGTAACAGAGGAAAGCTGTGAAGTGTTAAATAGCTTTACAAAAAATGGTCTAAGAATAGAATAAACTATGATTTTTATTAATTTAATTAAAAGACTAAAAGAAGTTTGCAAATGCAAGCTTCTTTTTTATAAGTTACAATTATTTATCAATTATATAAGTTTTGGAAAAAATAATGAGAAATATATTGAAATTTGGAAAAAATTATATTATTATAAATAAATAAACGTTCGTTAAGTTAGGGGAGGGTATAGTTGTCGGTTGAAATTAAAAAAACAGCAGTGAACTTATTTTCAAAGAAAGGGTATTCAGGAACCTCTGTAAGAGATATAACAAAATCATTAGGAATAACTCCTGCCGCATTATATGCACATTTTGGGTCAAAAGAAGAACTTTTTTTAAAGGTATTTGCAGAAGGCTGGGAGGAAATAATAAAAGAAGTTAAAGACATCATAATAAGTAGTGAGGGAAAACCATATAAGGATATATTGCATGATGTATATACGCATTATGTAACTGCTTATATAAAGGACAAGCAAAGAACGGTTTTTGTACTTAGAAATGTAATGTTTCCTCCAGATGAACTAAGGGAAAAAGTATTTGATATTTTTTATAAAAATGCAAGTGAATTTAATATTCATATGAAGGAAATATTTAATGAATGTATAGAAAAAGGTATTATAAAAGATTTACCACTTCAGGAACATGAGGACATATTTTATAAATTTGTGGATTGTTTTTTATTTGAAATAACAGCAATAAATAAAGTAATTACTTTGGATGAAATTGAAAAGCATTGGATGTTTTACTGGACACTTATAGAAAATAGACGTTAAAAAGGAGAGACTTATATGAAAATATTTAAATTTACATCAATACGCAAAAGAATATTAACGACTGTATTACCATGTGCAATAATTTCAATGTTAGTGTTATCTGTTTTAAGCTACGAAAATTCCAAGAGTATAATAAATAACGAAATTAATCATAAAATGGATTTTAAAATTAATCATATAGTTGAATCTATAGAAAAAAATCTTACAAATCACAGTAGAATTCCCAATATCCTTGCTAGAACTGTTGAAACTTTAGGAAGCACCATGACAGAGGAGCAATATGAATCAATTTTAAAAAGATATACTGCAGTTAATGGTGCTACTTTTGGAGCTGGAGTTTGGTTTGAACCTTTTATGTATGAAAAAGATAAGAAATATTTTGGACCATATGTTTATAAAGATAAAGGCGCCATAGTTTATACAGATGAATATAGTAATGAAAAATATGATTATCACAATTTAGAATGGTATAAGATTGGAACTAATACCGATAAACAAGTCGTATGGTCTGACCCATATTATGATGAAGTTGGAAAAGTTACAATGGTTACAGCTACAGTTCCATTTTATGATAACAACAAAAAACTTTTAGGTGTAACCACAGGAGATGTAGATTTAACAAATATTCAAAAGTTCATTGACGAAGCAAAAATGGGAAGTACAGGAAAGGCCTTCTTACTTGACAAGAATGGAGTGTATATGGCAGGAGTAGATGCTTCAAAAATAATGAAAACCAATATAAAGGAAGACAAAAATAAGAGTATAGCAGAACTTGGACAAAAGATGACTTCAAAACAAAAGTCTGTTGGTGAGTATTCAGATGAAAATGGAGATAATATTGTATATTATGCGCCTATAGCAGAAACAGGATGGATGCTTGGAATTTCAATGTCTAAAAATGAACTGTACAGTCCTTTAAAGAATTTGATGTATAAGCTAACATTTATAAGCTTAATGTTTATAGCATTAATATTAGTCATTATTTTATTATTCGAGTCTTATATTACTAGAAATATTAAAAGGATTTTAGAATTTAGTCAAGCGTTAGGAGCAGGAGATCTAACTCATGGTTTAGACATACAGTCTCATGATGAACTTAGAAGTCTTGGAAAATCACTGAGTTTAGCACAAGAAAATATTAAGAATATATTAGCTGAAATAGATGAGGGCTCAGAAAAATTGAGTACGTCTAGTGTAGAACTTTCTTCAACTATTGATAATATTTCTTCAAAAGTAGATACAGTAAACATGGCTATTACACAAATATCAAGGGGCACTCAGGACTTGAGTTCCACTGCGGAAGAAGTAAATGCTTCTACAGAAGAAATCGTCTCTACTGCTCATGAGCTTTCTAAGAAAGCTGGAGACGGAAGTGAAGCCTCAAAAGAAATTAAAGCTCGTGCTGGCCAAATAAAAAGAACTGGCAAGGAATCTATAGAAACAGCAACAAAAATTTATGAAGAAAAACAAGGTAATATTATTGAAGCTATTGAAAAGGGAAAGATTGTAGAAGAAGTTAGGATAATGGCGGAGTCAATTTCAGATATAGCAAGCCAAACGAATCTTTTAGCGTTAAATGCAGCAATTGAAGCTGCGAGAGCTGGGGAACAGGGAAGAGGATTTGCAGTAGTTGCAGATGAAGTTAGAAAGCTTGCAGAACAGTCGTCTCAAGCGGTATCAGATATTCAAAATACAGTATCACAAGTGCAAGAAGCATTTAATAACCTTTCTAAAAATGCTCAAGATGTGTTAGGATTTATAGATGATAAGGTTAAGCCTAACTATGAACTACTATTAAATACAGGAGAGCAATATGAAAAGGATGCAGAATTTATAAGTGTACTATCAGAGGAGATAGCCATTGCAAGTAAATCAATGAGTGAGATTATGACTCAGGTAAGTAGTGCTATTGAAATTGTATCTACAACTGCGGAGGAAACTGCAGCAGGTTCTGAAGAGATTTCTGCAAATACTAACGATACAGCCATTGCATTAGAAGAAGTGGCAAAATCTTCACAGGAACAATCTGAACTTGCAGAAACCCTTAATAACATAGTAAAGAATTTTAAATTATAACAAAATACTTCTGAGCGTATATGAATATAAGCTCAGAAGTTATTCATTTTTTGACTAAAAGATAAAAACAAAACATAATTCCACTAAAAAGGTATACTTTTTTACAAAGTGGTAACATAGGATACCGAGTTTTAAATTAATAACATATAAAATAAGAATTAAGAAAATACTAGTAGAGAAAATAAATTTAACAAGTAAATTTTAGGAGGAATATAAATATGAGTAAGTTTTTAGGTAAAATACATTATTGGCTATTTGATAAAATAGCGTGGTTTGAATCTTTGGAGCAAGAAATAATAGATTGGGGCAAGGGCAAATCAGACTTGTCTATGCTACAATGGGAAAAAGAAGCTATAGAAAAGTTTGGCGCTCCTGTAGGAAGAGTAGCTCTTGAAGATGTAATAGATACATCAAATATTCATGGATGGCTTCAAGATAAGATAAATAGAGCAGAACTAAGACAGGCATTTATAATAACTAAGGTTATAGATTCACCAAATGGAGAAAATTACAAGGAAGATTTAAAAAATATATATAAGTCTCAAGGTACAGAAGCAGGTGCAAAACATAAAGGAGAATATGCACTTGAGACACCAGATGAAATATTTAATGTTATAAATAACTATATATTAGAAGGAATGCCTTGTGATCGTGTAAATGAGGTTTCTGAAAATACTAAAGATGTATTCAGCTGGTTTGCAACAACTTGTCTTCATACACAATACTGGAACCAAGTACAGGGTAACGTTTCAAACTTTTATGCATTAAGAGAAGAATGGACTCGTGCCTTTGTAGAAGCTCTTTCAGAGGAATATGCATATGAAGTAAAAGATGAAAATGGACACAGACTAAATACAATATATAGAAAGTAATTTAAAAGGAGGTATCATTATGAATGCTATTGAGCTTATGATGAATGAACATAAAAATATAATAAGAATGCTTCAAGTTGTGAGAAAATATTCTTATAAAGTGTTAAAAAATGAAGAGGTCGATATCAACGATTTTTACAAGATAATAGACTTTATTAGAAATTATGCAGATAAACATCACCATATGAAAGAAGAAAATTCTCTGTTTAATAGACTAAGTGAAAAAATGGGGGGAGCGACTCAAAGTGGACCTATAATGGGAATGCTTATGGAACATGACTTAGGAAGAATGCATATAAAACTATTAGAAGAAGCTCTTGAAGAATTAAAAAAAGGCAATGATGAATCTAGACTTGATGTAATAGCTAATGCTATAGCTTATGCAGAACTATTAAAAAGACATATTGAAAAGGAAGATACAGTTATATATAAATATGCAGAAAGAGCATTATCATCTGAAGAACAAAAAGCAGTTGAAGAGGAATGCATAAATGTAGAAAAAACTGCTGAAGAAAGTAAAACGCAACAAAAGTATATAGATTTACTAGAAGAATTAGAAAAAAAGGTGCAATAGTATAAAACGGAGCCCGGTTATATGGACTCCGTTTTGCATTGTTGTAGTAACTATGTTAAACAAATAAAAGTAAAGCAGTAATATTTATTTTAAATGTTATGCTTTATACAGTTATTCTTCATCATATTCCTTTACAGATATGATTTCTTCAATAGTACATAAATCCTGTATTAGTGAAGATGGATAAATTGATAAAGGCGTAGAGAGGGTATAAAATGCTTTGTGATAGTTTAGTTCCTCGTCAGTGGTGAATGATACGCTTGTAACTTCTATACTTCTAGCATTAAAAAGTCTTTCAGCCTTTTGCACAAATCTATTATTTAAATATTGCAGTTCAATTTTTATAATTTTATTTTTGTCTAAAAATTTCACTTCAAATCTTTTAAGGCTAACCAATACTAAAAATACTCCTACTGCTGCAGCAATACTTAAAAAATAATATCCAAGACCTATGGCGAGTCCAATACATGCTACAGTCCATATACTTGCAGCAGTAGTAAGGCCTCTTACAGAACCCTTTTCATGGATTATAGTACCAGCACCTAAAAAGCCAACACCAGTTATAACTTGTGCACCCATTCTGCCTATATCCACCTTAAGTGATGACACAAGAGCGGGATTTGCAGCTATCTGCTTTGTCATGTCATGAACAGCTACTTCTTGGATTATTGAAATTGCAGTTGCGCCAATACAAACTAAAATATGGGTTCTAAAGCCAGCTGGACGTTGTTTATATTCTCTCTCGTACCCTATAAGCCCACCAATTATTATAGAAAGAAAAAGTCTTACAATAATTTGTATATATAAGTTGTTAAAATCCATTTTAAGCCCTCCTATAAGTTGTTTAATTAGTTTTTTATGCCGAAAATTATTAGGCATTTTTTCTATTCTCCCATCTTTAGCTAATAAAATCAATATATTTATAAATATATATAGTAAATGATACTCTAAATAGACAGAAATTATGAGTATAGTATTTAAAATAGAAAAGAGAAGAGTTTATTATTTCCAAACTCTCCTCAGCTTTAAAATCTCCTGGAAGTATCCAATTAATGACATAGGGCTCATAAGCATTTGATATGCTAGGACATAAACTACAAATCCTAGAAAATTTTTTCTAATTTGTAGTTTAAGACTTTTAAATACATTTCGTTGATATCTATATAGTACATAGTTTTGAAGAAGTGCTAAAGGAAGTACAAATAAAGTCATTACGCCAACTATAGCATGATTGCCCCAAAATGCAAGTATTAGGCCAGGGATGAAAAAAAATGTATATGCAATATCTAAATAAGGCATAATAAAATTAATTGTAGTTAAATACTTGATATACATTATAGGCTGGTTCCAAGGCTTTATAAGTTTTAGAGCCTCAATCATACCCCTTGCCCATCTACTTCTTTGACGAGTTAAGTGTTTTAAGCTAGTAGGTACATCTGTAAATGCAACAGATAGTGGCTCAAAAAAAACCTTTTTATTATTATTTAAAATGTTCCAAGTAAGAACTATATCTTCTCCTATGGCATCGGGCCACCCGTTAATATTTTTTATTATACTTGTTTCATACAATGAAAAAGCTCCTTGAGCAACTAGTGTACCTTGATAAAGACCCTGAAATCTTTTAATACTTGCAATACCTAGAAAATAATCCCATTCTTGAAGCTTGGTTACAAAGTTATAGCGGCTATTTCTTGTTAGCACAGTTCCCGCTACCGCACAAACATCAGAAGGAGAAGATTCCATTCTAGATATCAGATGCTTTAAAGCAGATTTATGCAAAATAGTATCAGCGTCTAAAGTTATTAAGTAATTAGTTTCAACATATTTTAAAGCTGTATTCAAAGCATTGTGTTTTCCAGGTTTATTTTCCTGTATGACTAAAATATCTAGTCCAAGCCTTTTACCTTCATGTTTAGCAACTTTAAATGTATTATCAGTAGAAGCGTTATCAACTACAATTACTTTAATAGCTCCATCAAAGTCTTGCTTTGGGATATATGAGAGGGTATCTGTAATTCTTTTTTCTTCATTATGACAAGCTATAATTATTGTGATTTCATTTATAGACTTTCTTTTATTGAACCTAGGTTGTCTATCTAATAATAAACTTGTTAGAACAAACATGTTTATATAACCAGGGATATATCCAAGTCCTCCTATTGCAAATAGTGCAACAGGAAAAGTTAATAAGCTTGAAAGATCCTTAAGCCATGGGAGGGATAAAAATATAGAAAATGTCATCCATAAAAATGCAATAAAGTTACTTATAAAAAACTTAGTATTAACTTCAACATACCTATCTTTCTTAAAAGAAGTGTATTTCAAGTCGAATAGAGTATGAGAAAAAATATTTCGACACATAATCTCACCTCAGTAAATGATTTTGTACAAAATTCGACAAGTATAGTGTAAATTATATCAATAGTCTACAGTACAGTCAAGGGAAGAGGTAATACAGATATCTTTACAATATATGTAGTTATCAACAAAAAATATTAACTTTGTTTTAATAAAATAATAAAAATATTTTTTTGTGGTATCATATATTTAGGCGATGATTTAAAGCTAATATTATCACTTGAGTATTATATATTTAAAGACAAGAGGATGATTATGGATAAGAATTGTTTGAATTTTAATAAGGAAAAGGAAGTAGAAAAATTAAGTAAACTTCAATATGATGTTACCCAGAAAAATGCTACAGAAGCACCCTTTGAAAATGAATTTTGGAGCCATAATGAAGATGGCATATATGTAGATATAGTTTCAGGAGAGCTACTTTTTACATCTAAGGATAAATTTGATTCAGGATGTGGTTGGCCTAGTTTTACTAAACCAGCAGAAAAGAAAAATATAAGGGAAAAAGCTGATTTTAGCTTTGGTATGCATAGAATAGAGGTCAGGAGCAAATATGGAGATTCTCATTTAGGACACGTGTTTACAGATGGACCTGAAGATAAAGGTGGACTTAGATACTGTATAAATAGTGCAGCATTAAGGTTTATACCAGTAGATAAGCTTGAAGAAGAAGGTTATGGACAGTACTTAAAACTATTTAAAATGGTAGATAAATAATTAAATAATTGATAATTTGTTGTTAGTTGAAAAGTTAAAAATAATAAGGAAAAAATTAATAAAAGTAGTTGACTAAAATATAAATTTAGCATAGAATAGTAATATAAATAATACCCCTTAGGGGTATGATGGAGGTATTGAAAATGGTAACAGAAGTAAGAGATAATAGTTTCGAACAAGAAGTTTTAAAATCTGATATTCCAACTGTAGTTGATTTTTGGGCAGTATGGTGTGGCCCATGCAAGATGCTTGCACCTGTAATAGATGAAGTTTCAGAAGAATTAGCTGGAAAAGCTAAATTTGTTAAAGTAAATGTAGATGAGAATCCTGCAACAGCTAGTCAGTTTAGAATAGCAAGTATTCCTACTGTTATGATATTTAAAGGTGGTAAGGCAGTAGATACTTTAGTTGGATTTAGACCTAAGGACGCTATTAAAGCAGCTGTAGAAAAGCACCTATAATATTTATATAAATATTATTAATAAGCCATAAGTGCTTTAATGAATTGATATATAACAATCACTTATAGAAAAGGAAGTTTGCAATGCAGGCTTTCTTTTTTTATCTCGTTAATCTAATAGAGATTATTAACAAATAATAAACATTTATAAACTTTATAGATTTATACTATGGATATGGGATAAAATATAATAAGGAATATATAAGAGATTAGACGCAGCAATTTTAAGAATTTAATATATATGGAGGGAAATGTTGTGGTAATTAGTGTGAATGATGAGAATTTTAAAGAAGATGTTTTAAATTCTGACATACCAGTAATAGTTAAACTCTCTGCAGATTGGTGTCCATACTGCAGAAAATTTGCTCCAGTATTTGATAAGGTATCAGCAGAATATGAAGGTAAGGTTAAATTTATTGCAATGGATGTGGATTTGAGTCCGGAAACTCCTAAAGAGTACAAGGTTAATACCATTCCAACGGTTATAATTTTTAGGGACGGGGAAAAAGTGAATGAATATATAAATCCTCAAACTGAGGAAATTTTGAAAAACTTTTTACGCGAAAATCTTAATTAAAAATCTCTAGTCTCTAATCTCTAGCCGCTAATTGTCTTTAAGCACTTTTAAATATGGCGGTTAGAGATTAGTGGTTAGAGATTTTATTATTACAAATATACAAGTTTAAATAGAATTAAGTCTTATTCAATTACCAACAACAAAATTTTAAATGAATTTAATATTTAGCAGTAGCTGCTAGATTTTTTAATAACAAAATCACTTCCTAATTTTACTATTTCAGTAGGGCCAACAATGCGAGCAAGTTTTTCTTCTATTACAAATTTCACACCATCTTTTTCTATAATTATATCATTTTCCTGCTGCTCATCCAGAACAACATTTAGATTAGGGCCTCCTCAGCCAAAACCAGCCATATTAACTCTCACTGCACTTTTTTTTGAAGTACTTAAGGCTTCTTTCAAGTCTATTAATACTTCTGGTTTAACTACAACGTTAAATGTAGGCGGTTCTTTATGCCCTTTAAATAAAGAAAATAAACCCATATTAATTTAACCTCCTTTATAGTTAATATATTATTAGGATACCAAAAACACATAAAAATAGACAAGGAAATTTCATATATATAATTAAATAAAATTTGCTTTTAATTACAAATCCCAGCTATAATTAACGAAACTTTAGGAATGCATATTTTCAACATACATACTAGAATGTACTTTAAGAAATAATAATAAAGCAAAGACAATTAATAAAATATAAGGATGATATAAAGTATACAAAAATTAAAGCTAAAAACTTAAAATTGTTAATGTAGAAAGGTAGGTAATTTACTATGTTTACTGGTGTAGTTAAATGGTTTAACAATGATAAGGGATATGGATTTATATCTGCAAATGATGGAAGAGACGTGTTTGTGCATCATATGCAAATAAAAGAAAAAACCCATGATAAGGACTTACACGAAGGTGAAGAGGTAATGTTTGATGTGGTAGAAAAGGAAAAGGGACCAGCGGCAATAAATGTACAAAAAATTGAATAAATAATTTTAGATAAAAACTTCGTAAGATTTACGAAGTTTTTTATAAAAGTAAGGTAAATTTATAAATAAGTGTAGCTCAATTTATTTAACAACATCAGACTTAAATGAATATCATATAGTAATCTATTTTTAATTACTTATTAACTTATCTTATGAAATCTCCATTTTATTTTATGATTTAAGGGTAAAAAGTGTTACACTGTGGAAAAATAATATTGACAAGGAAAGTTTGGGTATATATTGGAATGATTAATGACAAAAATCATTATCAATTATAAAGGAGTAGAAACTATGTGCAAAAGAGATGAAGTAGAATATATTAAAACTTTTAATAAAGAAGATTTGTTATATGTTACAATAAGCTATCATATTGCTCCAAGTATATTAGAAAATAAGCCCTCCACAATGTTGACATTTAGTGAAGATGATAGAGATTTATACAAGCTTTGGAAGAAGTATGGAAATGAATATATTAAGCTTATGGATATAGAAGCATTTGAATTAGCAGAAGATGATAAGAAATGTACAGTTTTGTTTTATGAAAAACAAAAACTAGAAAAGATTATTTTTAATAATGAAAATATGCAGTTCTTAAAAAACTTTGGGTACAATAATTTTTATAATTTAACTAAGTGTTTAAATCACTTGAGGGATAGATTTAAGGTGTGTTGCCCTCATGAAATGGGCATATTTTTAGGAATTCCATTAAAAGATGTTCAAGTATTTATTTGTGGAGAAAATAAAGATTGCTTGTTATGTGGATATTGGAAGGTATATTATAATGAAAAGGAAGCAAGAGATACATTTATAGCTTATGATAAGGCAAAGGAAAAGGTTATAGATTTTATAAAAACTTATGATGAAATGGATGTTAAAAAATTTAAGAAGTTTATGGAACTTCAAAGAAAAAATTCATTATTTATACATTAATATATGGTATAATAATAAGCTGTATAATAAAAGGACATCTAAAGGGGGAAGTAAAGTGAATCCAATAGCGTTTAATATTTTTGGCTTGGATGTAAGATGGTATGGAATATTTATTGCTACAGGTATACTTATCGGGGTTATATTTTCAAAGTATACATGTAAGTTAAAAAGTATAGATTATGAAAAGATGCAAGATATAGTATTTATTGCACTTCCTTTTGCTATTATTGGAGCCAGATTATATTATGTATTATTTAATTTAAATGATTATGATACATTATTTGAGGCTATTAACATACGAGAGGGAGGGCTTGCAATACATGGAGGAGTAATAGGTGCATTCCTATCTGCATGGATTTATACTAAAAATAAAAATTTAAGCTTTATAAAATATGCAGATGCAGCAGTACCATGGCTGATTTTTGCTCAAGCATTAGGCAGATGGGGAAACTTCTTTAATGGTGAGGCGCATGGGGGTGAGGTAACTTATGAGTTTATAAGTAGATTTCCTCAATTTATTCAAAAGGGAATGTTTATAGAAGGAAGTTATTATCATCCTACATTTTTGTATGAGTCACTGTGGAATTTGATGGTGTTTTTCATTTTAATATATTTACTTAAAAGAGAAAGTAAGGATGGAGTGGTTTTAGCTACATATATTGGCATGTATTCTTTAGCAAGATTCTTTATTGAGGGACTTAGAACAGATAGTTTAATGTTTGGACCTATAAGAATTGCCCAACTTGTAAGCCTTATAGGAATACTTGCCTCGATTGTGATTTTAGTAATTATAAAAAATAAAAAAATCAGATAAAAGAAATACTAAAAGGAAATTGCAATGCAATTTCCTTTTAGTATATTATTCCTTCTTTTTTCATGTAATCTTCTAGCTTCTTTCCAGAGCTTTCAAGAAAATCACTATATTTATCATCAAATTTTAATTGGGACTCAGCAATTTTTTGCACATCTTCACTTTGAAGAGATTTATCACTCAGCTTAGTTGTCATATCTTGTAGGGTATTTTGATCTGTAGAATTCAAGGAATTTAAATCAGTAATAACGTACCAAGATCCATTTTTATTAAGCAAATTTAAAAATTCAAAGTCTAGCTTTTCTTCGTGAATATTACTCATTGAAGTTTTAAAGGAACAAAGAGCTACAGAAAGATTATCTCTTTTATCAATTGAATGTATCAGATTTAAAGATACTTTTTTTACATCATAAGCCTTAGATTTTACATTTAACAATTTAATATTTGTAGTGTTAGAAGGATATATAGATGATTTAAATTCTTCTGAGTCTGTATCTAATTGATACATATAGTAAATTTTGATTGCTTCTTCAGGAGTAGTATTTTTAACAACAACTATAGAGTCTTTAGTTTTTTTCTCTATGGTATTAGTGCTTCCTGATTTTGCACTGCAACCTAAAAGCATAAGCATGCATACTGTTGAAATAAGACACATACTTAAAAATTTTCTCATTTATACACCACCTTTAAAATGCCCAATTTCCATTTTTAAATATAGACACTTCTGTGTTGTCATAAGTTAAACCTGTAATTTCTAAGTCAGCTGTTCCTATCATAAAGTCGTCATGTACTAAAGAATTATTAACTCCAGCTTTTTCTAACTCTTCTTCGTTCATATTGTCACTGCTTTTTAAGCATACAGGGTAAGCCTTTCCTATAGCTAAGTGACAAGAGGCATTTTCATCATATAAAGTATTATAAAATACTATATTTGAATTTGAAATAGGAGAATCATATGGAACTAATGCAACTTCACCTAAATAATGAGCGCCTTCATCAGTTTCTATAAGACTTTTTAAAGAATCATAACCTTTTTCAGCTTTGAAATCTACGATTTTTCCATCCTTAAAAGTAATAGAAAAGTTTTCAACTAAATTTCCATTACAATTTAATGGCTTTGAACTTACAACAGTGCCATTTACTCCTGTTTTCAATGGAAGAGTAAATACTTCTTCTGTAGGCATATTTGCAATGAATTCAACGCCATCTTGAGTTTGGTCAGCCCCACCAAGCCAAATATGATCTTTTGGAAGCTCTATCTTTAAATCTGTTCCTATAGAATTTTTGTAATATAAGTATTTAAAATTATAATCATTTAATATTTTTGTATTTTTTTCTAAGTTCTTCTTATGCTCTTCCCAAGCAGCTACAGGATCCTCTTTATCAACTCTCACAATTGCAAATATAGCATCCCACATTTTTTCAATAGCTTCTTCGGTAGAAATTCCTGGGAAAACTTTTTTGGACCAAGCTTCGGTAGGGACAGATACTATAGACCAGCTATTTTTATTGCTCATAAGTCTATCACTATATTCTTTTAATGCTATTTTTCTAGATTTTTGAAATCTAGCTATTTTTTCAGGTGTTACGTCCTTCATAACTTCAGGATCAGATGCAGATATACTTAAAAAAGCAGCACCTTCTCTTGCGTAGGAGATATAAAATTCTTTTTGCCATTTAGGTACTATATCAAATATTTCTTCAGGAGCCTTCATGTATCTTATTTTAGAGAAAAGCTCATCATTCCAATTTATAACTACATCCTTTGCACCTTCTTCAAAAGCTACTTCACTAATCATTCTTGCAAAAGATGCACATTCAATAGGAGAATTTAAAATTAAAGTTTGACCTTTTTGAATGTTTACACCAACCTTTACTGCTAAGGCAGCATATTTTTTAAGCATTTCTTTATTTACCATTTACATACTCCTTTCCTGTGTGATTTATAGAAATTTATAATTTCATTATAAATCAGCACATCTCAATTCATTGAGATGCTCTCTTAATTATTATTTATATTAAAGTTTTTTCATAGCAATAGAAAGTTCCTTCTTTTCCACTAAAGGTAACTTCTCCAACAAAGTTATAGCCACATCTTTTAAATAAGCTTTGAGCTTTGGTATTTAACGAATTTGTATCTATTTTCATGTAGTTTATACCTTTTTCTGTTGATAAGATTTCTGCAAATTTCATTAGTTCCAGCCCAATACCGCATCCTCTAAATTTGGAGTTAACTGCCATTCTATGAACTATCATGGAAGGCTTTTTTAAAGACCAAGCTAAAGTATTATATTCTTCAGGTTCATCAATATTTATACATGCAACACCAGCAATTTCGTTATTGATATCACAAACAAAAAGCTCTCCATTATATATATCATTTTTAAAATCTTCGCCTCTAGGATAATTTTCATCCCATTGAAAATTATTGTAGGAATGCATGTCAGATATAGCTATATCTACAATTTTTAAAATTTCTTCAATGTCTTTTGAATGTGCTTTTCTAACCAATTTAGTATCCCACCTTTTATAATAACAAATATATTTCTTATTATAATACCACAATTTAGAAAAGAGAGTACAATTTTCTTGAAAATAGTACTTAAAATTGATAATTTCAAATACTTTAGTATTATAGAAAGTTAAAAGAGGGGAAGGGGATGAATGATAAAGAAGATAGGTCTAAAAATAAGAGTGATTATGGCATCAATGAACTTAAGCAGTATTTAGAAAAGTATATAAAAGCATTAAAAAGCAAATTAATTCGAATGGATTATGAAATAGAGACAAAAAAGACAGAACTTATAAAAATATTAAAGGAGCAAAAGTCACTAAAAAAGAATTTATCTAAAGTAAAAATACATCCTTTAAAAAAAGGTTTAATAATAGATACAAAGACTGAAAACATAAATAATTACACAAAACTATGGAGTATTGATTATATAGGCAAAGGCGGCAAAAAGTGCAAAAAGTGTCAGGAGGAGCTGTGTTTAGATATAGTATGGCTTGGATTGTTTAAAAATAAATATGAACAAAGTACTTCAGCATTTATAGAATGTCCTGTTTTGTATTGTACAAAATGCAAACTGTATTATATAAATAATGTATTCAAAAAAGAAATTCAAAAAAGAATAGGAAAAAATGTTATAAAAATAGGTACTCCAAAGGAAAATGAGATTAAGCCTAAGCCCAATGTGAATATAGAAAGAAAGTTATATAAAGAAGATAAAGACAAAGATAATTTAACAAAAGATAATGCTTATTTTGATAGCTTAAATAAGAAAAGTGAATTATATAAACTAGGATACAATGTATCTAAACTAAATAAGGAAGAAAGAAAACAGATACTCCTGTACAAGGGTATTCCAGAGCTTGGTATTGATAATATATTAAGTCTTTTAAATTATCTTGTGGAGCTGAGAAAAAATAATAAAAGATATGTTAAAGCTGTGGCGGCATGGAAATGTGATATAGAACTATTAGAAAAATATAAAAGGGGAGAAGAGGTAAATGGCTCGTGATAGTGAGAAAGTATATGAGTCCCTAGATAGACTTTCAAACGATATAAGAGATATATTAGATATTATATTAAAAGAGCTAGCAAGGAAAAGAAAGCACTTGGAGTATTTAGAAAAAAGAATAGACGAAGAAAACAATAATAATTTACAATTGAAAAAAGTCTTAGATTATTATAATGTTAGTAGTAATGATAATAAAAAATGAAATGTATTAATTTATAACGAAAGAGGAAACATTCATGAAAGAAGTTAGAGTAATAACTGAAAAAAACTATTATACCATGGAAGATATATATGAACTTTTTAATACAGGATTTAATAAGATAGTTGAAAATACTATCTTTAGGGGATGTAACTTCTTGGGAGTGGATTTAGCGCAAATAATATGGATAAATTGTACTTTTGAAAATGTAAGATTTGATAAATGTAGAATAATAGGAACTTATTTTAATGAAAGTAGATTCATTTTTACAGACTTTATAAAATGTTATTTTGAGCAGGGGACAAAAAGCTTTGATTTAATGAGTTATTCTGTAAGTTCTTGTACTAGCTCCTTTAAGAAATGCATTATGAATTATGTGAATTTTATCAAGTGTAATAATAAAGACATAAGAATAGTTGAGTGTACTTCTGAGGGCATTGATTTTGAGGGGTGTAACTTGACTAGTTGTCAAATATTAAATAACAAATTTGATGCATTAAAAATATTCAATTGTGAACTTTATTCTACAGAATTTACTTATAATAGTATTATAAATGCAGAATTCGTGGAATGTGTGTTAAACAACAAAACTACGTTCAACTTTATAGATAATGAGGAAAATTTAACATCTAATATCCATATACTTTATCAAATATATAGATTTTTAAAGGTTCAGGGATATACCTCGGAGGCAGTGGAGTACTACTTAAAATACAGAAGCTATCAAAGAAAGGCTTCTAAAGGTATGAATAAAGTTTGGCTTTATTCACTTCATAAATTATTTGGAGATGGGGAAGAACTAAGAAAAATTTTATCAGGAGCTCTTTTAACTATATTTGTTTTTGGATTATTATATAATATCACAGGAATACAAGTAAACGTAAATTCTGAGGCAATTAAGAATGGACCGAAACTAATTCAATGCTTTTACTTAAGTGTATTAACTTTTACTACGTTAGGTTCTGGAGATATATCTCCAGCTACACCTATAAGTATGATTTTATGTATGATAGAAGTACTTATAGGTGTAATATATATAGCAGTTTTAACAGCTGTATTTTACAAAAAAATATCAAGTTAAAATGTGAATTTATGATATTATAAACAATCCCTTTTCTCGTATATTAAAGAAAAGTCCTTAATATACTTATATATGAAATAATAATTAATATAGGGGGAAGGGTAGAGAATAAATGGATAAGGAAAGTATGATAATTCATCTGGAAAACTTAATAAGCTTATTACAAGATAAGAAATCAAAAGACGCTAAAATTAAGCATCTTAGATCTCAAGGTAAAGATGTCATGGAGGCAACTATAGCAATATCTATGATTATGATTATAGTAGCTTTCTTTGGGCACATAAATTCCAATGCTTATATAAAAACAGCAAGTTTTATATTTAATAAGGAATTGTCAGAAGTATATATATATAATTTTTGTACTATGCTTATGTATATGGGAACTGTTATACTTATTTCAGGGATTTTATATAAACAATTATTTAAGAGAATAAATTTAGACAGACTAAAAAGCTTAAAAAGAGATATCAAGGATATTGAAAACGAACTCGATAATAATAGTATATATAATTTGTTAAAGGATACGGAATTTATTGATATAGAAGTACTTAAATATTTTAAAAAAAATTTAATAGCAGGCCGAATGGATACTTTAAAAGAATGTATGAATGTATATAAAAGGGATAAGTATATGGAAGCTTTAACAAATAATCATTAATCTCTAATCTCCAATTTCTAGTCTCTAGTGGTGATAGAATTACCTAATAGAGATTAATGATTGGAGATTATTCTTTTGTTTTAAGAGAATTTTATTATATAATCTTAGTGAGGTGATTTTTTGAAAAGTAAATGGATGCTAAAGTGCACTAGTTCTAATGTAAAGGCTTTAGCACAGGGAATAGGGGTAAATGAGACTATAATCAATGTGCTAATAAATAGAGGTATAAAGACCTCACGAGATATAAAAAAGTTTGTAGATGCGTCTTTAGAAGATTTATATAATCCTTTTTTTATGATAGATATGGATAAGGGTGTAGATATAATAAAAGAAGCAATAGACATGAAAAGAAAAATAGCCATATATGGAGATTACGATGCCGATGGAGTCACAAGCACAGTAATACTATATAAAGCATTGAAAAGGCTAGGTGGGAATTTTATTTATCACATACCAGACAGGGAAGCCGAAGGATATGGAATGAATTTAGACAGGATAAGGCATTTAAAAGAAGAGGGAGTAGAGATAATTTTAAGCTGTGATAATGGAATATCTGCCATAGATCAAATAGCGTATGCAAAGGAACTTGGAATTAAGGTTGTTGTAACAGATCATCACGAATTAACTTTTAAGGAAGAGGATGGTGAAAGGAACTATATACTTCCCAGTGCTGATGCGGTGATAAACCCTAAGAGGTTAGATTGCACTTATCCTTTTAAATTACTATGTGGAGCAGGAATAGCATTTAAGTTTGTTCAGGCACTTTATTCAGTATTTAACATTCCAGAAACTGAGGTTTTAGAATTTTTAGAGTATGCAGCAATAGGAACCATATGTGACGTAGTGGATTTAGTGGATGAAAATAGAATTATCGCTAAGAATGGATTAAGACTTATTAGGGATACAAAAAATATGGGATTAAATGCAATAATAGAAGAAACGTCAATAAATAAGGATACTATTAATTCTTATCATATAGGTTTTATAATAGGACCATGTATAAACGCTACTGGAAGGCTTGAAACAGCTAAGCTTTCAGTGGAACTTCTTTTAACAGAGGATGAGGAAGCTGCAAAGGATTTAGCGGCAAAACTTCATAAACTTAATATGGAGAGACAGGAAATGACTATTAAGAGTGTTGAGGAGATAGAAAGTATTGTAGAAAACTCATCACTAAAAAATGATAAGGTGCTAGTGGTATACAAGGAAAATGTACACGAAAGTATAGCAGGGATTGCAGCAGGAAGAATAAGAGAGAAGTATAATTTACCTACTATAATACTAACTAAAGGCAAAGACATGCCAAAGGGTTCAGGAAGATCTATAGAAAATTATAATATGTTTGAGGAACTTTTAAAATGTAAGGAGCTTTTAGATAAATTTGGAGGACATCCAATGGCAGCGGGATTGTCTTTAAAAGAAGAAAATATAGAACTTTTACGAAGAAAACTAAATGAAAACTGTATTCTTACGAAAGAGGATCTAATTCCTAAAATATCTATAGATAGAAAAATGAAGCTTAGTGAGGTATGCGTTTCCTTAATAAAGGAACTTAGCGTTTTAGAGCCCTTTGGAAAAGGAAATGCTTCCCCAATATTTGCAGAAAAAAACGTAGACATATATAAGATAAATTTTATAGGAAAAGATAAAAATACTTTAAAGTTCTCCTTGAAAATTGATGGAAGTTATAATAAAATTGATGCGTTGTGTTTTGGAAAGGGAGATGAATTTAAAGAGTATATAAAACAATACTTTAATGATGATTATTTAGATATTATAGATAACCCTAAAAACTTAAAGATGGATTTTATATTTTATCCAAGTTTAAATGATTATAATGGATATATAACTCCACAACTAAGAATAGTTGACTATAGAATTAGTGGCAAATAAGTTAGATTAAAAGGTAGGGGTAGATAAGAACTTTTAGAGAAATTAACCGGTTTACTAAAAAATATAAAAAGCTAGAAGGAAATTGAGGATTTTAATAGAATAATAGTTATAGTAATTTATCTAACTAAATTGGGGGATAGTGTATGGAAAGCAGGTTTGAAGGACTACCTTTTGGAGTTGTAATACTAGATAGGGAAACCTTAGACGTAAAATATAAGAATAGTGTTATGGATAATATAATAAAACAGCATGAGGATATTTCAGAAGATGAACTTAACATAATAGATATGCCACTAGCAATATTAAAAGTAGTAAATGCATGTGCAGATGATGGAGAGGAAAGATATATATCGGAATTTGAAGTGTTTCCAGGAAACTTTTTTAATATAACTGTAAGTGCTTATAAGAATATAGTGCAATTATTTTTATATGGAATAAAAAAGCCTATATTTAATAAAAAAGAACAAATCCTAAATAAGTGCGAGTTAACAACAAATATTTTAGAATCTATTCCTTATGTAGTATATATAACAGATAAATCTGGAGGAATAAATTATTTAAATAAAACTGCTTATCAATTTTTTGAAAGCGAAAATCCAACTTGTATAAAAAATGCATTTGAATTTATAAAGTATTATAATATAAAAAATGAACATGGAAATGACTTGAAAATAGTAGAATTCCCACCATATATAACTCTTACAGAAGGAAGAAAAGTTGAAAATAAGGTGATAAAATATTTCAACCAAGGAAAACCTGAATATTCC
The DNA here is from genome assembly GCF_016908015.1 of Clostridium pascui. GTDB lineage: Bacteria > Bacillota > Clostridia > Clostridiales > Clostridiaceae > Clostridium_AK > Clostridium_AK pascui. Next base: position 857,765 of record NZ_JAFBDB010000001.1, on the reverse strand, counting down.
TCAATATCTTCATATCCTATATTTGAAAATGATCAGATTGTAGGTTCAACAGTAATATGTGAAATCATAACCGAAAGATACTTACAGAAATTGAGACAGGAAGAAGAAAAAAATAAATACTTAGAGGTTTCAACTGAACTTAAAACTAAATGTGATATTATAGAAACCTTAAGAAATAGGGAAAAAGATCATCTTCGTCATTTAAGAGATGTAATAAATAACATATCGGAAGGTATAGTGGTTATAGACAAAGAGGATAGAATTACTTTATGTAGTAGTTCTGTATATGAAATAACAGGACTTAGACATATAGAACTTATGGATTATAAGAATATAATAAGAAAATATGATATAGCTATAGAAGAAAACAAAGGCAGAAACATAGAATGGTTTTATAATGGATTTTATAAAAATAGACTCCCTATAAAAGATTTAATATTAAAAATTACTGAAAAGTCTACTAAAAATATAAAATATATAGAATTAAATACAAGTCCAATACTCAGAACAAATGGGGAGCTGTTACATACTGTTGTAACTTTAACTGATGTTACAGAAAAAAGAATCAATCAAATAATAGCAGAAGAACAGGCTTTATTTGTAGAAAATGTAGTAAATACATTAGATGTTCCTATTGCAGTCCTGGATTATCCTGAATGTAATTATAAGCTCTTAAATAAGAAATATGAGGAGCTGGTAAGCTGTATTGCAAAAAGAGAAATTAATGCATCGATGATGATTAATAAAAGTATATACGATGTATTTAAAGAAAGTACAATTGCAGGAAGCTTAACTAAAATAGCAGAGAGTGGAGAGGCTCAGATATTTTCACCATTATACATTAAGGATTATCAAGGAAGAGATAAATATTATAAACCGAAAGTTGCTCCTTATAAGGATAAAAACGGGAGAACAACTATATATATACATGTAGTAGATGTAACTGAGGAAATAAATCATAATATTCAATTAGAAAAGGTAAATAAGTTAAAGGATGAGTTTTTTAACATAATTTCCCATGAGCTTAGAACTCCTTTGACTATGATATATGGATCTTTACAGCTTGCTTATGATGTATACAATGGGGAAGTTACTCCTAATATAGATAAAACATTAACAAGAATAAGAGAAAATTCTAGCAGGCTTTTAAAGTTAACTAATAATATGATGGATATTTCAAAGGCTGATGCAGGACTTTTAACCTTAAATAATGTGAATTTTGATGTAGTCATGCATAGTGAAAATGTAGTGAATTCATCTTTATATTATGCTCAAAGAAAAGGAATAAATATAATATTTGATACAAATGAAGAAGAATGCAGTGTATTAATAGATAAGGAAAAGTTTGAAAGAATTTTATTAAATCTTTTATCTAATGCCATAAAGTATACCGCTGAAAATAAACATATTTATGTAAACCTTGAAGTGGAAGAAGAATCTTTTATTTTAAGAGTTAAGGATGAAGGTGTTGGAATTCCAGCGGATAAGATTGATACAATATTTGATAGATATTCCCAACTAAATAGTTCATTGTCTAGAAGGGCAGAGGGAACAGGACTTGGACTTGCAGTAGTTAAAAAATTTGTAGAAGCAATGAATGCATCTATTAAAGTAACTAGTGAGGAAAGAAAAGGTTCTGAATTTATAGTGAAGTTTAAAAGGTATTCAAGTGGGAAGAGCGGCTGTGCTCAATATGTAACCTTATCTGATAATTTTGATGATATATTAAATATTGAAATGTCAGATGTGTATTAAAAGCAATGAAGAAGGAGTTTGCTAAAGATGCAAACTCCTTCTTTATTTCTATAAGTTTCTTTCGTATTCTTCTACCATTTTCTTAACCATTGCTCCACCAACGGAACCGCATTCTCGTGAAGTAAGATTTCCGTTGTAATCAGAGAACTGTACTCCTAGTTCTCTAGCAGTTTCCATTTTAAATCTATTTAAACCTTCTTTAGCTTCTGGGACAACTACTCTATTTCCTCTACTTGCCATAAGTCTCTACCTCCTTAAATATAGAATACATATATAGTATTTCTAGTAAGCTTAATCTAAGCCTTATAGATTGCTAATAGTGTATTTTATCCTAAGGTGTCAATTTTCATTTAATGTCTTATGGTATTATAGATTTCTTTCGTAAGCTTCCACCATTTTTTTAACCATGTATCCACCAACGGATCCATTTTCTCTTGAAGTAAGGTTTCCATTATAGCCTTCTGTTAAGTTAACGCCTAATTCTCTAGCAGTTTCCATCTTAAATCTATTTAAACCTTCTTTAGCTTCTGGAACAACTACTCTATTTCCTCTACTTGCCATAACCTTCTACCTCCTTAAATATAGGGTATGGCTTTATCTATAAGATATTACTCCTATAGATAAACCATAAACTATATTATATCTATATTTTAATGATTTTTATTATAAATTTCTTTCATAAGCTTCCACCATTTTCTTAACCATGTAACCACCAACAGAACCATTTTCTCTAGAAGTAAGGTTTCCGTTGTAGCCTTCTGTTAAGTTAACACCTAATTCTCTAGCAGTTTCCATTTTAAATCTATTTAAACCTTCTTTAGCTTCTGGAACAACTACTCTATTTCCTCTACTTGCCATAACCTTTCACCTCCTTAGAATAAATTTTCGAATGGCGGCATCTCCTAAGAATAATTTCTTACAAGACACCAAATATTATATATATTATATTTAAGTTATGTCTTTATAAATTTCTTTCGTACTGCTCTACCATCTTTTTAACCATATAACCACCAACTGAACCATTTTCTCTGGAAGTAAGGTTTCCATTGTAACCTTCTGTTAAGTTAACACCTAATTCTCTAGCAGTTTCCAACTTGAATTGGTTTATTCTTTCTTTAGCTTCTGGAACTACTAATCTGTTACTTCTGTTTGCCATTTTTATTACCTCCTTTTACTTTTGTAATATTATCTTCTCCAGCTTACAAATAATTATATTAGTGAGTTAAAGGTAACATAAACACTTTGTACATATATTGTTAAAAAATTCTTTTTTATAAATAGAAACATAGACAAGAGCATGGGAATAATATAAAATTATAGAGAAATTATTCTAAAAGAAGGTGTAGACGTGGCAAAAAAGAAGATAATTTTGACTGGTGGAGGAACAGCAGGACATGTAACTCCTAATGTAGCTTTAATACCTAAATTAAAGATGATTGGATATGAAATTCAATATATAGGAAGTAAAGATGGTATAGAAAAAAGTATAATTGAAAAGGAAGGAATAAAGTATCACAGTATATCTAGTGGAAAGCTTAGAAGATATTTTGATTTTAAAAATTTTTCTGATCCCTTTAAAGTCTTAAAAGGGGTAGCAGAGGCGTTTAATATAATAAGAAAAGAAAAGCCTGATATAGTTTTTTCGAAAGGCGGATTTGTGGCAGTACCAGTGGTTATCGGGGCATATTTTAACAGAATACCTGTTATTGCTCATGAATCAGATATTACTCCCGGGCTTGCAAATAAAATATCAACTCCTTACTTAACAAAAATATGTGTTACATTTCCTGAATCACTTAAATATATTAAAGGAGAAAAAGGTGTGCTTACGGGGACACCTATAAGAGATGAGCTTTTTAAAGGAAGTCGTAAAAAAGCTGTTGAAATATGTGGGTTTAAAGAGGATAAACCTATATTGTTTATAATAGGAGGAAGCTTAGGTTCCAAATTTATAAATGATACTGTAAGGAGTATATTAAATGTACTTTTAAATAAATTTAATGTTATTCATATATGTGGTAAAGGAAACTTAGATAAATCTCTTGGAAATAAAGAAGGATATAAACAATATGAGTACGTAAAAGAGGAGCTTCCTCATTTTTTGAATTCTGCTGATATAGTTATTTCTAGAGCTGGAGCTAATGTTATATTTGAACTCTTAGCACTTAAAAAACCTAATATATTGATTCCACTTTCCAAGAAATCTAGTAGAGGGGATCAAATATTAAATGCTAAATCCTTTGAAAAAAGTGAATACAGTATTGTATTAGAAGAAGAAAATATTAATAAGGAAAATCTTTTAAATAAAATTAATTACTTATATGAAAATAAAGATAAATATATAGAAAATATGAAAAAGAGTCCTGTACAAGACGGGGTGGAAAATATAGTTGGATTGATAGATAAATATTGCACAAAGAGAAGTTAATAGGCAATCATAATAATTAGTAAGATGATCTAAAATAATTAGTGGTTAATAATAAGTTAGTGAAATATAATAATAAATAAGGAAGCTGAAATTTTGCAGGCTTCCTTTTTATTATCTAGCATAAAGTATTAAGCATTTACTATTAACTCTTTTAGTGAATAGCAGGTTCTTCTCTTCTTGGATTTTCAAAGGATGGTGGAGTAGGATTTGGAGCATCAAAGAACTTACCTGGTGTTGATAAATCAAAATAAAGCTTTGAATCATGTGTTACTCCAAAATCTTTATTGGAACCTTGATTTTGTACTTTATTTAATGCCTCTCTAAATAATGCATTATGTGCTTCTTCTCTATTTAATAAGAAATCTATAGTTTCTCTAACATACTTATCATTAATTTGGCGATATAAATATTCATATACAACTTTAGCTCGTTGTTCTGCAGCTATATCAGATAATAAGTCAGCGCAGATATCTCCTGTAACATTTACATAATTAGCTGTCCAAGGTTCTCCAGAAGAATTCGCTAGAAATGGTGCTAATCCTGTTAATACATGAGTTTCTATTTCTCCAGCAGGTGTGGTTTTATAATCTACAGTATGACCATTTAATAAATTTATTGTTTGTGCAACCATCTCCATATGACTTAACTCTTCAGCTGCAATATCTATAAACAAATCCTTTATAGCAGGGTCAGATATTCTAAAACTTTGAGAAAGATACTGCATGGCTGCTTTAAGTTCTCCATTTGCTCCGCCTAGCTGCTCTTGCATAAGAACAGCATATTGAGGATTTGGTCTTTCTACTCTAACATCCCTAAGTAATGCTTTTTCGTGTTTAAACATAATAAAACGCCTCCAAGTTTAAAAAAAATAGTATATAACAGAGTTAGTTTTGCATTTAACTAGCCTATTTATACATTGTATGAACATTGTAAACTTATTTAAAAGTACCTTGTAAAAATTAACAATAGGTATACAATAAAAATATAAATATATGTTGTATTAAAAACATTAAGGTAATAAAACTTAGAATTAGCGGCAAAATAAAATAGCTAGATTTTAGTTAATAAAATTATAAAAGTATAAGGAGGTTTCATTAATGAAAAAGATAGCTGTTATATATTGGAGTTACAGTGGTAATGTAGAGGTGCTTGCAGATAATATAGCAAAAGGAGCTAAGGAAGCTGGAGCAGAAGTTTTAATAAAGCATGTAGATTATGCAAAAGTGGAAGATGTACTAGAAGCAGATGTAGTGGCATTTGGAAGTCCATCTATGGATAATAACAGAGTGGAACAAGAGGAAATGGCTCCATTCATACATGAATTCAAATTACTTCCAGTAAATAAAAAGCCTGTAGTATTATTTGGATCCTATGGATGGGATAATGGAGAATTTTTAAATAGTTGGGAGGCACAGATGAAGGATTATGATTTTAATGTAATAGAGAAATTTGCAGTAAAAGAAGCACCATCAGAAGAACAAATTCAAAAGGCACTAGAAATTGGAAAGAGAATGGCAGAGTTAAAAGAATTTGCTGCGTTCTAAGATAATATTTAATCCGATTTATTGATTTATAGAAACATCTCAATTTAATGAGATGTTTCTATTTTCCATATCCTAACACTAGTCCTAATGCTTTTATTTTTTTGATAAAACTACTACATAAAAAATTTATTTATGTTATAATATCACTTGTAAGCATTTTGTTAAAAAATAAACATAGATTAAAAGAAATAGAAAAATGAGTTAAAACGGAAAAAAATCATATTTATGACCAAATTTTTGTATTATTATGCGACTAAGAAGGTTTACATATCTATATTTTTGTTGTATATTAAATAACGTGGGTATAGTACATGCTTTATAAGAATTTATAATTTAGCTATAAATTATCGCATCTTAATTGACTGAGATATTTTTTAGGAAGTATTATTGGAAATGTAAAGCATTAAATTAGCTTTAAAAATTTTGTAGAATTTCTACGAAATTTTAATTTAATTATATATACTTTAAAATTGTATAGAAAGAAGGGAAATTTTAATGAGAAGAATGAAGACTATGGATGGTAATACCGCTGCTGGATATATATCCTATGCGTTCACTGACGTTGCAGCTATTTACCCAATCACTCCTTCATCCCCAATGGCAGAACATGTTGATGAATGGGCTGCTCAAGGAAAGAAAAATATTTTTGGACAAACTGTAAAACTTATGGAAATGCAATCAGAAGCTGGTGCTGCTGGTGCGGTTCACGGTTCATTACAGTCTGGTGCATTAACTACTACATATACTGCATCACAAGGTCTTTTACTTATGATACCTAATATGTATAAAATTGCTGGTGAATTATTACCAAGCGTATTCCATGTTAGTGCAAGAGCTCTTGCAACACATGCTTTAAACATATTTGGAGATCACGCTGACGTTATGGCAGCAAGACAGACAGGATTTGCTTTACTTGCTGAAAGTAGTGTTCAGGAAGTTATGGACTTAGCAGCTGTTGCTCATCTTGCAACTATAAAGACAAGCGTTCCTTTCATGAGTTTCTTTGATGGATTCAGAACTTCCCATGAAGTTCAAAAGATAGAAGTATTAGAATATGATGAGTTAGCTAATTTAGTTGACATGGATGCTGTTAAAGCTTTCAGAGCAAAAGCTCTAAACCCAAATCATCCTGTAACTAGAGGAACAGCTCAGAATCCAGATGTATACTTCCAAGGAAAAGAAGCTTCAAACAAATTCTACAACAGAATTCCTGAAGTTGTTGAAGGATACATGAACGAAATCAACAAATTGACAGGAAGAGATTACAAACTATTCAACTACTACGGAGCAGAAGATGCTGAAAGAGTAATAGTTGCTATGGGTTCTGTATGTGACTGTATAGAAGAAACTATCGACTACTTAATGGCTCAAGGAGAAAAAGTAGGTCTTATCAAAGTTCATCTTTACAGACCATTCTCAGTAGAACACTTAATGGCTGTTATGCCAAAGACAGTTAAGAAGATAGCTGTTCTTGATAGAACTAAGGAACCAGGATCAATTGGAGAACCTTTATACTTAGATATTAAAGCTGCATTCTATGCAAATGAAACATTAAAACCAGTTATCGTTGGTGGAAGATATGGTCTTGGATCAAAAGATACTTTACCAGGACATATGATTTCTGTATTCGAAAACTTAAAATTAGATGCACCTAAGGATTTATTCACAGTAGGTATAGTTGATGACGTTACTAACACATCATTAGATATGGGACCAGACGTTGATACTACACCAGTAGGAACTACAGCTTGTAAGTTCTGGGGTCTTGGATCAGACGGTACTGTTGGAGCAAACAAGAGTGCTATAAAGATCATAGGAGACCACACAGATATGTATGCACAAGGATACTTTGCATATGACTCTAAGAAATCCGGTGGTATCACTGTATCTCACTTAAGATTTGGTAAGAAGGCAATAAAGAGCCCTTACTTAATCAATAAAGCAGATTTCGTTGCTTGTCACAACCAAGCATACGTTCATAAATATAACGTTCTTGACGGATTAAAGAAGAACGGAACATTCTTATTAAACTGCATATGGTCAGATGAAGAATTAAATGCTCAGTTACCAGCTGAAATGAAGAATTTCTTAGCTAACAACAACATTAAATTCTACACAATCAATGCTGTTAAGATAGGTCAGGAAATTGGATTGGGTTCAAGAATTAACATGATCATGCAATCCGCTTTCTTCAAACTAGCTGATATAATTCCAGTTGAAGATGCAGTTAAATATCTTAAAGATGCAGTTATAAGCTCTTACGGTAAGAAGGGTGAAAAAATTGTTAACATGAACAATGCTGCTATTGACCAAGGTGTTGAAGCTATTCACGAAGTTGCAGTTCCAGAATCATGGAAGACTACAACTGAAGGATTTGTAGAAGAAGAAAAAGCAAAACCAGATTTCATAAAGAATATCGTTGATGTTATGAATAGACAAGAAGGAGACAAACTTCCTGTATCAGCATTCAATGGATATGAAGATGGTACTTTCCCTAACGGAACAGCTGCATACGAAAAAAGAGGTATAGCAGTTAACGTACCAGAATGGCAAACAGATAAATGTATACAATGTAACCAGTGTTCATACGTTTGTCCTCACTCTGTAATCAGACCATTCTTATTAAATGAAGAAGAAGCTAAAAACGCTCCTGAATCATTCAAGATGGTTGCAGCTAAAGGTGGCGCTACATTCAAGGGATTAAACTACGCAATGGGTATAACTCCACTTGATTGTACAGGATGTGGAAACTGTGCTGACGTATGTCCAGCACCAGCAAAAGCTCTTGTTATGAAGCCAGCTGGAACTCAGTTAGCAGAACAAGGAAACTGGGAATATGCATTAACAGTATCCAAGAAAGAAAATCCAATGGAAAAAATGAGCGTTAAGGGAAGTCAGTTTGAGCAGCCATTACTTGAGTTCAACGGAGCATGTGCTGGTTGTGGAGAAGCTTCTTACGCTAAACTTATAACTCAATTATTTGGTGACAGAATGATGATTGCTAACGCAACAGGATGTTCATCAATTTGGGCAGGATCTGCACCTGCAACTCCATACACAGTTAACGAAAAAGGACAAGGTCCAGCATGGGCTAACTCACTATTCGAAGATAACGCTGAGTTTGGATTAGGTATGGCTCTTGGAGTTACTCAGTTAAGAGAAAGACTTACTGAAAAAGCTAAGGCAGCTATAAATGCAAACGTAAATGAAGAATTAACAGCAGCTTTACAGGCATGGGTAGATACAAGAGATAACGGAGAAGCTTCAAGAGAAGCTACTAACAAGTTATTACCATTACTTGAAGCAGCTAAAGATTCAAATGAAGATGTAAAAGATATGTATGAAAATAAAGACTTCTTAGTAAAACAGTCTCAGTGGATATTTGGTGGAGACGGATGGGCTTATGACATCGGATACGGTGGATTAGATCACGTACTTGCTAGCGGAGAAGATGTAAATGTATTTGTATTTGATACAGAAGTTTACTCAAACACTGGTGGACAGTCTTCAAAATCTACTCCAACTGCAGCTATAGCTAAGTTTGCAGCTTCAGGTAAGAAGACAAGAAAGAAAGATCTTGGAATGATGGCAATGAGCTACGGATACGTATACGTTGCACAAATAGCTATGGGTTCTGATAAGAATCAGACATTAAAAGCTATAAAAGAAGCAGAAGCTTACAACGGACCATCCTTAATAATAGCTTACGCTCCATGTATCAACCAAGGATTAAAAATTGGTATGGGTGCTAGCCAAACTGAACAGAAGAGAGCTGTTGAATGTGGTTACTGGCAGATGTACAGATTCAACCCAGAACTTAAAGAACAGGGTAAGAATCCATTTGTACTTGACTCCAAAGAACCAGATTGGGCTAAGTTCCAAGATTTCTTAATGGGCGAAGTAAGATACGCTTCATTAAAGAAAGCATTCCCAGAAGTAGCAGATAAATTATATGCTAAGACTGAAGAAGATGCTAAGGATAGATACGATAGCTACAAGAGATTAGCTAGCTACGAATTCTAATCTTAAAGTTTATAAAAAGGGAAGATCGAGTAATCGGTCTTCCTTTTTTGGTTATATTATAGTTTTGGATTTTAGTAAATGGGTTGTATTTTAGGAGCTAAAAAAGTACATAAATTAACAAAAAAATATTATTAAGATATAGAATATCATTAAGAAAAAAAGTAAATACTATAATTGTAACTTCTTTCAAAGATTAATCTCAATAACTTTCTGTGATAACTCATAGAAAGCAAAAAGGAGATGGTTAGCTTGGGCTTTAAGAATATGATGAAGATGAAAAACACGAAGATGAAAAAAGGTAACCCTATGGATGGCATGATGAATGGCATGGAAAAGGGAGTAAAAAAACTAGTGAATAACATCAAAAAAATATTCTAGGAAGTTACAAAAGACAGGGGATAAACTCCTCTGTCTATTAATTTGTATTAATTATTATGATAATATGATAAAAAATATTATTATTTTTAAGAAAATCATTATTTTTAGCTAATTTTTTAAAGAAAATTTAAAAAAACTCTTTTAAAATTACTAAATAAAGGTTAAAATTATACCATAACTAAAAAGGAGGTGACAATCTGGTTATATTTATATGGCCAGAGAGTAAATATGGATAAAGAAAAAGAAGTTGGATGCGGATGTGGATGCGGAAGCGACCATGAAAATGAACATGAAGGATGCGGATGTGGATGTGGTGATGATCACGGACATGAAGCGTTAATGGTAGATCTAGAAGATGAAAACGGCAACACTGTTGCGTGTGAAGTTGTAGATGGATTTGAGTATAAAGATAATGAATATGCATTAGTGCAAAATCCAGAAGATGGTTCAGTATATCTTTTCAAGATCGTAGGAGAAGGAGAAGAGGGAGAACTAGTTATACCAGAAGATGAAGAATTTGATGAAGTATCAGCTTATTATCAATCACTTTGTGATGAACAAGAAAAATAATTTGCTTAAAAAGAACCGTTGATACGGTTCTTTTTGTTAACCTTTAATATTTATAACTAAAAGGAGGATGCTTTGCTTTGGATAACAATAGTAATAAAGAAGCAATAGACATTAATAATGACGAAAAGGTTCGTCTTGCAATATTTGATGTGGATTATACTTTAACTAAAAAAGAAACCTTGATAGAGTTTTATAAATTTATGTTGAGTAAAGATCCAAAACTTATAAAATTTCTCCCTAAAGTATTAATAACAGGTATATTCTATGCCTTTAAGATATATGATGCACATGCTGCAAAGGAAAATTTCATAAAATTTATTGATGGCGTAAAACAAGAAGAAATGAAAGTTTTAGTAAAAAATTTTTATGAAGAAAAATTAAGTAAGATACTTTATATAGATGCTATAAATACAATGAGAAAATTAAAAGAAAAGGGATATAAAATATACTTAATTTCTGCATCAGCAGAATTTTACTTAAATGAGTTATATAATATAGACATAGTAGATAAGATAATAGGAACTCGATTTACTTGTAAAAATGGTATTTATGGAAGAAAAATTGAAGGTAAAAACTGCAAAGGTGAAGAAAAAGTAATTAGATTAATGCAAGTATTAAAGGAAGAAAATTTGAATGTGGACTTTAAAAATTCCTATATGTATTCAGATTCATTGTCAGACCTTCCGTTGTTTAAATTGGTTGGAAATCCATATTTAATTAACTATAGAAAAAATCATGAAAGTATTGAAAGACTCACTTGGAGGTGAAAGATTTATGTATGTATTGGGTAAGTTTTTTTTAAAAGATGATGAAAAGGTTACCGCAATAGAGTTTAAAGATGAATATGTTAAATATGGCAAAAGTCTTTATGAAGTAATAAAAGTTCAAGAAAGTACTCCTCTTTTTTTAGAAAAGCATTTGCAAAGACTTCATAATTCAGGAAGGCTTACAGGATTTGAAATATTTTTAAGTGATGAAATTATAAGTAAAAGACTTAGGACTCTTATAGAAGTCAATAACATAAAAGAGGGAAGTATAAAATTTATATTGAATTTTGATAAAAAATTATTTGTAGCTTACTTAGAGCAGACTAATTTTCCAAAGGAATATCAATATAAAGAAGGCGTAAAAACTGATTTATTCTATAAGGAAAGAGTGAATCCAAATGCAAAGGTATTGAACTTGTCTTTTAGAGAAGAAGTAGATAAATTCATAAAAGAAAAAAATATATATGAAGCTATATTAGTGGATAAAGAGGGCTATATAACTGAAGGAAGCAAATCAAATGTATTCTTTGTAAGGGATAAAAACTTATATACAACACCAATATCAGGGGTGCTCCCAGGAATAACAAGAAGTACAATATTGGATATATGTAGTGAAAATTCTATAAGTGTTATAGAGAAAAGTATAAATGCAGAAGATTTAAATGCAGTAAAGGGTGCATTTTTGTCTAGTACTCCATTTGATGTTCTTCCCATAAGTGAAGTAGGGAATGTTAAACTTAATTCATCGGAAAATGAAATTATAAAATACGTTATGGAATGTTATAATAACAAGATTTTAAGATATATTGATAAAAATAAATAAAGATTGAGGGAATGGCAACGATAACTATAGAAAAGCCTTAAGCATAGTGTATTGTGCTATAAGTTATTTTGAATACATGTGGATAATTATTTAAATAGGGGGAATTTTGTATGGAAACAATAACAAATATAGCCACAAAAACAAATACATCTACAGCTATGAATATAAGCGGTAGTGTAATGATTAAGGATGGGAAAATAACGATTAAAAACCCCAATGAAAATAATAAAGCAGCATGTCTCATAATAGATGATTCTATTAAAGTAAAAATAAATAGTGAACTGGTACATGGTAGAGTTGAAGTTTACGAAAATAGTGTAATAGAAATAGAATTAGAAGATGAGAAATTTCCTGAGAGATATTTAAATATAGCTATATCAGATGACAGGATGAATGCTTATATAAGCATAGCTTATGAGCCAAAGCTTATTTATAAGTTAAAAGATGCAGAAGAGGGAAACAGTGTTATCTTACAAAAAGTTGTAAAAGATCAAATTATGCCTATAAAATATACAGTAAAAGAAATTAAAGAAGAGTTGGTCAAAAAAGGTATTATTTGTGATATAATAGAGGAAAATATAGCAAAATATGTAGAAGAAGGTTGCGAGAAAGTTTTAATAGCAAAGGGTATTTACCCTGTAGATGAAGAAGACGATTATATGGAATATAAGTTTTCTGTAAGTGATGATCATGTGAACTTTCAAGAAGATAAGAATGGAAATGTTGATTTTAAAAGTATAGGTAATATAAAGTCAATAGAAAAGGGAGCTGTAATAGCCATAAAACATCTTGGAAAGCCAGGGCATGATGGAAAAGATGTGATGGGCAAGGTTAGAAAGCATAAGGCAGGAAAAAAGATAAAGATTAAATTAGGTGATGGTTGCACTATTAAAGATGATAATATAATTATAGCTGCTATAGAAGGGAAACCTTGTGTAAAAGGCAATACTATATATGTATATTCTATACACCAAATCAAGTCAGACGTAGATTTACAAACTGGAGATGTTAAATTTATAGGGGATATAGATATACTTGGTAGTGTGAAAGAAGGTATGAAGGTTGAAGCAGGGAATTGTGTAACTGTTCATAAGGACGTCTATAGGGCATCTATTATCGCTAAAGGAAATATAGATATTCGTGGAAATGCAGTATCTAGTACAATTCTTGCAGGTGGAATAAATGTAGACAAGCTTCAATATGTAAAAGCTTTAAATGCACTTAAATCTATGCTGAGTGATATTATAAATAACATAGGGGAAATAAAGAAATTTAATATTTTGGGTAGTGATAGAAAAGATGGTGAAATATTAAAAGCACTTATCGAAACCAAGTTTAAAAATTTAAATAGAGTTTGTCTTAATATTATTGGTCATATTAAACTAGTAGGAGATGCAAAAGGACAAGAAGAGCTTATTCCACTTATAAAACATAAATTAATGGGATTAGCCCCTGTAAATGTGAAACATTATTCAGAGTTAGATTTAATCACAAAATGTATAGACAGCATAACAAGGGAATTGGATGGAGCGCTTATACTTCCAGTAAATATTAAACTAGCTTATTCACAAGATTCCCGTATAAAGAGTACAGGAGATGTAATCATTACCGGAAAAGGTCAGTATGTTTCAGAGATAATTGCCAATGGAAGCATACATTTTATAGGACAAAAGGCCGTTTCAAGAGGAGGAACATTAAAAGCTCAAAATGAAATAAAATGTAAGGTCGTAGGAAGTGAAGGTGGGGTTAAAACTACACTTATGGTGGAACGTGGAGGAAGTATATGGTGCGATATAGCATATACTAACACAGTATATGTAATAGGAAATAGGGAAGTCGTATTAAATACACCAAGTAAAGATGTTCATGCTTATTTAGACGACAGGGGAGAATTAATTCTTGATAAACTGATGTTATAGGAGGGATATAGTGAATAATGAGGAATTAAAAGTTCTTATATTTAGTGTAGGCAGTAACTATTATGCCACAGATATAATGGAAATTGAAAGGATTTTAGGATATGAGGAGCCCACAAAGCTTCCAGACTCACCTGAGTTTTTAGAAGGAGTAATGAATTATGAAGGAAATATCTTACCTGTAATATCCTTAAATAAAAAGTTTTCAATAGAGAGTAAAGAAAAATCAGCAGATACTAAAATAATAGTTGCAAAACAAAATGATTATAAAACAGGTATAATAGTTGACCTGGTTTTAGAAGTGAAAGATGTAAAGAAGGAAAATATAGAAGATGCTCCCCAAATAGTGGGAGGAATCTCAAAAAGATATATTAAAGGTCTTATAAAGATAGATAAAAAAATAATAATATTTTTAAATTTAGCAACAATACTTACAGAAGACGAAAGACGTCAGATGCATGATTTGCATGATTTATAGAAAATTTTAATTTCATTATAAATCACACAGTTAGACTCATTTCAGATGTTTCAATATATAATTTATATAAATTATTAATTTTATTATAAATATTTAACAAGTTTTTATGAAAGGTGCATGCTATGGAAGTGATAGAATATAAGGTTGGAATTGCAGATATGGATGCGGCCTTGTCCCCTCATAGGATAATAACAGTAGGACTTGGTTCATGCATAGGTATAGCCATGTATGATAAAGTAAATAATGTAGGGGGGCTTCTGCACATAATGCTTCCAGATAGTACTCAATTTAATAATATATCAAATCCCCTTAAATTTGCAGACTTGGGAATACCTCTTTTAATAGAAAAAATGCAAAAGATGGGAGCGGTTAAGAGAAATTTAAAAGCTAAAATAGCTGGAGGAGCTTCGATGTTTAGCTTTTCTGATAAAAGTATGAACATGGATATAGGTTCTCGTAATGGAACTGCTGTAAAAAAGATTTTAAAGGAATTATCTATCCCTGTAATGGCAGAAGACATTGGAGGAAATAAGGGAAGAACTATGATACTTGATTTGAAAAATGGTATAGTACAAATTAAAACAGTTGGTATGGGAATAAAAGAAATTTAATGGAGCTGATATGCCTTGAAAAAGTTTAAAGTATTGGTAGTAGACGATTCTGCACTGATGAGAAAAATAATATCCGATATGATAAACTCAGAAAATAATATGGAAGTTGTGGCAATTGCAAGAAATGGGCAAGATTTTTTAAAAAAGCTTGAAGATGTAAAACCAAATGTAGTAACATTAGATGTGGAAATGCCAGTAATGAATGGTATTGAGGCGTTAAAAGAATTAAGAACGCGAAATATAAGTATTCCTGTAATAGTTTTAAGCAGTGTTTCTAAAAAATCCTCAGAGCTTACTATGGAATGTTTGGAAAATGGGGCTTTTGATTTTATAGCGAAACCTTCAGGGGCTATTTCATTAGATATAGACAAAGTGAGAAATGAACTAATAAGCAAATTAAATTTAGCTTATGAGAGATGTCAAAATGGATGTACTCTTGAAGAAATAAGAGCTATATCAAAAGATATATCAAAGGAATTAAACGACGAAAATAAGTCTATACCTAAAAAAAAGTTTGCCAATAAAATATCAGCGTTAGTTATTGGAGCATCCACAGGTGGGCCAAAGGCACTTCATGAAGTTATAGCAAATCTGCCTGAGGGTTTAGGAATTCCTGTATTTGTTGTACAGCATATGCCCGCTACCTTCACAAAGGCATTTGCAGAAAGATTAAATAGTAAAAGTAAAATTACAGTAGTTGAAGCCTATGATGGCCAATCAGTTTCAAATAACGTTGTATATATAGCTCCAGGTGGTTTCCATATGGAAGTAGGAAAAGATAAGAAAATACACTTAAATAAAGAACCTACAGTTTGGGGAGTTAGGCCGGCAGTGGATAAACTTTTCAAATCTGCAGCAGCAGTATACAAAGAAAGATTAATGAGTGTAGTTCTTACTGGTATGGGAAGGGATGGAGCAGAAGGTACTGTAGAAGTTAAAAAAAGCGGAGGCATAACTATATCAGAAGATCAGTCTACTAGTGTAATATATGGTATGCCAAAGGCAGCATATGAAACAGGTATGGTGGATATGGTTTTAAGATTAGATAAGGTGGCGTCCGAAATAGTTAAGATAGTTAAAGGGAATGGGAGGTAAACTATGGATTTGGAATATTTTAAGCAGTGGGTATATAAAGAGTTTAGAATAAACCTCTCAGCTTACAAAGAAACTCAGCTACATAGGAGACTTTTAAGTCTAATGTCAAGAGTAGGAGTAAATTCTGTAGAAGAATATATTGCTATTTTAAAAAAAGATTCAGGGCAAAGGCAAAAGTTTTTAGATTTTATAACGATAAATGTATCGGAATTCTTTAGAAACCCTGAAATATTTTATGATTTAAAAAACAAAATAGGATCAGAACTTTTGCCTAATAATAAAAACTTAAAAATCTGGAGCGCAGCATGTTCCATAGGGGCAGAACCATATTCCATAGCTATGATACTTGATGAAGTGGCACCAAATGGAAATCATAGCATTTTGGCTACAGACATAGATAATACTATTCTGCAAAGAGCTCAAAAGGGGGAATATGCAGAATCTGAAATTAAAAATGTAAGTAAGAATGATATTAAAAAATACTTTACTCAAATAGGAGACAAGTATGTAGTAAATAATAAAATAAAAAATATGGTTAAATTCAAAAAACATGATTTGATTTTAGATAACTACGAATCAAACTTTGATCTTATTGTATGCAGAAATGTAGTTATATATTTTAATTCCAATATAAAGGATGAGATATATAAAAAGTTTCATGCCTCTTTAAAAAAAGGAGGACTTCTTTTTGTAGGGGCTACTGAGAGTATATATAATTATAAAGAATTTGGGTTTGAAAAAACTTCAACCTTTATTTATAGAAAGGTATAAGGAGGGTACAAAATGGATACATCACAATACATGTCCATGTTCCTTGAAGAGTCTATGGATAACCTTCAAACTTTAAATGAATCACTGCTTCAGCTAGAACAGGAGCCAAATGATTTAGATAGAGTGAATGAAATATTCAGAGTAGCTCATACTATAAAAGGTATGGCTGCTACCATGGGATTTAATCAAATGGCAGAACTTACGCATAAAATGGAAGACGTTTTAGCTGAATTTAGAAATGGAGAGCTTAAGGTAACAGAAAAGGTAGTAACAGTATTATTTAAATGTCTAGACACTCTAGAGAGAATGGTAAATAATATTTCTGAAGACATAGAAGAGGCAGTATTTATAGACGATATAATGAATGAACTACAACACATTAAAGAAAAAGAAATAGAAAATGAAAATAGACTAAATCAAGAAGTCTATAATAGTGTAGAAAATAATGAATTTACCATAAATGATAAGTTAAATATAGAACTAAATGAATATGATATAGATATAATTAAAGCAGCCATGGAAAGAGGTTATATACCATATCATATAAAAGTGGGTTTATCTGAAAATACCTTGCTTAAATCTGCAAGAGCATTTTTAATATTTAAGAGCCTAGAAGATTCTGGAGAAATAATAAAATCTCTGCCTAGTGCTGAAGATATTGAAAATGAAAATTTTGAATTTGAATTCGATGTGGTATATATTTCAAGTAGTAGCCAAGAAGATATATATAATGTTATTATGAGTATATCTGAAGTAAATAACGTAATAATTGAAGAAGTAAATTTACAAAAAGAAAAGGCCAGAAAAGTTAAAGAAGATATTAAGGCTTCAGAAGTAATAAACGAAAAGGTAATAGAGGTTGAAGAGACTAAGGTAAAAGAGGATATTAAAAAAGACATCAAGCAAAATGTAAGTGTTAAAAACACTTCAAGTAACAATAAGGAAACTACACATAAAAAACAGCACCAATCCGTAAGAGTAGATTTAGAAAGATTAGATAAATTTATGAATATGGTATCGGAGCTTGTAATCCACAGAACTAGACTTGAACAAATAAGCTTAAATTATAAACTTGGAGAACTAAATGAAACCTTAGAACAGGTTGCAAGAACTACATCTGATCTTCAAGACTTAGTAATGAAGATTAGGATGCTGCCATTAGATGTTGTGTTTAATAGATTCCCTAGAATGATCAGAGATTTATCCGTAGAACTAAATAAAGATATGGAACTTATAATAGAAGGGCAAGATACAGAACTTGATAGAACTGTAATAGATGAAATAGGAGAACCTTTAATTCATCTTATAAGAAATGCAGCTGATCATGGAATAGAGTCAAGAGAAGAAAGAATCAAAAGGGGTAAAGATCCAGTAGGGAAAATAAAACTTGTAGCTTATCAAGAAGGTACCAAAGCAGTTATAAAAGTAGAAGACAATGGTGGCGGAATAAATGTAGACAAGGTAAGGGAAAAGGCCGAAAGAATAGGCGTAAATACTGAGGGAATGTCAGAATATGATATAATAAATCTAATATTTCTTCAAGGATTTAGTACTAATGAAAAGGTAACAGACATATCAGGTAGAGGCGTAGGCATGGATGTGGTTAAGACAAAAATCTCATCACTTGGTGGTACTGTAGAGGTTGTAAGTGAAAAGGATAAAGGATCAGCATTTATAATAAAACTTCCATTAACGCTTCAAATAATACAGGCTCTTTTAGTGAAGATAGGGTCAGAAACCATGGCAATATCTCTAGGATATATAGATAGAGTTATAGACTTCAGTGAAAATTTAGTGAAGAGGACAAATAGTAAAGAGGTTATAATATATAATGAAGATGTTATACCACTTATAAGACTTAATAAGAAGCTGCATTTAAATGAATCTGATAGTTTAAAGAAATATATAGTAATTGTTAAAGTAGGAGAAAAAAATGTTGGGCTTATGGTTGATAGTTTATTTGGACAGCAAGAAATTGTAATAAAACCTCTAGGTAAAACACTTCATGGTATGAAAGAATATATAGGTGCAACAATACTAGGAGATGGACTTGTAACTCTTATCTTGGATGTAGCAGCCTTAGTTTAAGGAGGAATTTTTATGTCATATAAGGACCTTACACCTTTACAACTAGATGCACTGCGAGAGGTTGGGAACATTGGAGCAGGAAATGCAGCTACAGCACTATCTCAGCTTTTAATTAAAAAAGTCGATATGTCTGTACCAGCTATCAATATCATATCTTTTGAGGATATATTTTCAAACCTAAGTGGAGAAGAAATAGTATATGGAGTACTGGTAAGAGTACTGGGAGATGCTCCAGGAAATATATTGCTTGTGCTTAAAAAGAATACAGCTATGCATGTAATAGAAGCATTAACAGGTCAAAAGGGAGAAGATATAAACGAGATGGGTGAATCTGTTCTGGCCGAAATCGGTAATATACTTTCTGCAACTTATATGAATGCAATAGGCAGGTTTACCAATTTAAGTATAATACCATCAGTACCAGCACTTACTTATGATATGTTAGGTGCTATATTATCTACTACGTTTATAGAATCCGGACAATTTGATGAATACGTATTAGATATAGAAACTGCATTTATAGAGGGAGAATCAGAAATAAATGCACACTTTTATTATATACCAATGCCGGGTTCATTAGAAAAAATATTAAATACACTAGGAGTAATATAATTTGGAGGGAATATTAAAATGGCTAAAGTATTAATTGTTGATGACGCTGCTTTTATGAGAATGATGATAAAGGATATTTTAGAAAAAAATGGATTTGAAGTAATAGGTGAAGCAAATAATGGTTTAAAGGCAGTTGAATTATATAAGAAGGAAAGACCAGATGTTGTAACTATGGATATAACAATGCCAGATATGGATGGAATACAAGCTGTAAAAGAAATAAAATCAATGGATCCAGATGCTAAAATAATAATGTGTTCTGCTATGGGACAACAGGGAATGGTTATGGATGCTATAAAAGCAGGAGCAAAAGACTTCATAGTAAAACCATTTCAAGCAGATAGAGTTCTTGAAGCAATAAAAAAGGTTATTGGATAAATAATAGTTACTAGTAAAAGCAAATATTTAATAGTTGTGGATGAAATTCAGCAAAAGCTGAATTTCAACTAAAACTATTAATAGTTAAGTAAGTAGGAACTATTGATTGTAACATTGGGGGTGTTTTTACAGTGCAGGTTGTAGTATTTACTTTAAGTAATGAACAGTTTGCGGTGGAAACTGCAAGAGTTCAGGGAATAAATGATATGATGGAAATAACAAAGGTGCCTAACGCACCGGCATATATAAAAGGACTTATAAATTTAAGAGGAAATGTAATATCACTTTTAGATATAAACCTTATATTAAATTTAGAAAAATTAGATACAACTCAAAATAATATAATAATACTTCATATGGAAGAAGAGCTGGTAGGTATTGTTGTAGATAAAGTAGATGAAGTGCTTGAAATAGATGAAGATATTATTGAAAGAGTTGAAGATGAACAAATGGAGTTATACGTAAAAGGAGTTATAAATTTTAAAGATAGAATAGTAACTTTAATTGATATAGACAAACTCCTTGCAAACTAGCAGGAAATGAGGGGAACAAATGGCAGAAGTTTTATCACAAAGTGAAATAGACGCCCTTTTAAATGCCTTATCTACGGGGGAACTAAATCCTGAAGAAGTAAATAAAGAAGAGGAAAAACAAAAGATAAAACTATATGATTTTAGAAGTCCTCAAAAATTTTCTAAGGATCACATGAGGACATTAGAGCTAATACACGATAATTATGCCAGAATAATATCTAATTATTTAACAGCCCAATTAAGAGCCAATGTCAAAGTTAAGATTGAAACAATAGAGCAAATAACATATGAAGAGTTTATACATTCCATTCCCAATCCAACTATGCTAACAGTATTTAAAATGCCTCCTTTAAGTGCCACTATTTTATTTGAAGAAAATCCACAATTTGTATTTGAAGTAACGGATGTGCTCTTAGGGGGAACAGGACATGGGAAATATAAGGTAAGAGAATTTACTGATATAGATAAAAATATAATAAAAAAGGTAAATGAAGGAATGATATCAAGTTTAAAACTTGCATGGGAAGATGTACTTGAAGTACACCCTGAAATAGAGGGTTTAGAGACCAATCCTGCCTTAAGTCAAACTCTGGCTCCTTCAGAACCCGTAGCACTTATAACATTCTCTGTTGAAATGGGAAAAAACAATACCTTTATAAATATGTGTATTCCATATTTAAGTATTGAGAAGATACTAGATAAATTAATAGTACAATATTGGTTTCAGGATAATGATGAGGAGATTTTATCTCAATCAAGAGAAAAGATAAGAAAGAGAATGGATGTAGTTGAAACTGATGTTTCTGCTTTAATTGGAAAGACTTCTATAACCGTAGAAGATTTCCTAAGAATTAGTGTAGGAGATGTATTAACTTTAAAAGAGGAAATAAATTCAACAGTAACTGTAATGGTAGGAGATGAAGAATATGCCTACGCAAAACCAGGCACTATTGGAAGGAAGATGGGAATACAGATATTAGATATTATAGATAAGGATGTGGAAAAAGATGAGTAACGACTTTCTTTCACAAGAAGAAATAAATGCACTACTGAGTGGAGA
The DNA here is from genome assembly GCF_016908015.1 of Clostridium pascui. Classification (GTDB taxonomy): domain Bacteria; phylum Bacillota; class Clostridia; order Clostridiales; family Clostridiaceae; genus Clostridium_AK; species Clostridium_AK pascui. The sequence continues at coordinate 835,935 of NZ_JAFBDB010000001.1, read as the reverse complement.
ATTAAGTGATTTTGTAGATGAAAGCAATTCCACTGAACAAAGCAGTAATGATGATGTGGATAACGTATTTACAGATATAGAAAAGGATATTTTAGGTGAGATAGGAAACATATCCATGGGATCTGCATCTACTGCATTATCTCAAATATTAAACCAAAAGGTAAATATAACAACTCCTGTTGTTAGCGTGACAACTTTAGAGAAGCTAAAAGCTGATTTTAAAGTGCCTAATTTAGCTTTAGAGGTTCAATATACAAGTGGTATTATAGGTGAAAATCTGCTTCTTATGCAGGTTACAGATGCCTATGTAATTGCCAATCTTATGATGGGTGGCAATGGTGAAGTAGAACAAAGTGATGGAGAACTTTCAGAATTAGAGCTTAGTGCTGTATCAGAGGCTATGAATCAAATGATAGGTTCTGCAGCTACTTCTATGGCAACTATGTTTGGAAGAGAAGTAAATATATCTCCACCGCAATCAAAAGTATGGATAGACTTAACACAGCCGCTTTCAGACAATATAGCAGAATCTGAAGCAATAGTAAAAATATCTTTTAAATTGACTATAGGAAATCTCGTAGACAGCAGTATAATGCAGCTTTTACCTATTAATACTGCAAGGAAAATAGTATCTATAATGCTTGGTCAAGAAGAATCTATACAAGAAAATAAAAAAGAAGAACAACATTATTATAAAGAAGTAGAAACTTCTAGTTCTCAGGGCAAAACTAATGATAGTAATTACAATACATATCAGGAAAATTTATATACTGGGCCTTCTAATTCAGAAGCAGCTATGATGAGTTATGAAAAGCCTGTAGAAGTTCATCAAGCTACATTTCAACCTTTACAACAACAGGGAAAACATGGAACTGCATTACCTAAAAATATCGATCTTATTATGGATGTGCCTTTAGAAGTATCTGTAGTACTTGGAAGGACTAAAATGAATATAAGAGATATTTTAAATTTAGCTACAGGTTCTTTAGTGGAACTTGATAAACTTGCAGAAGAGCCAGTGGAAGTTTTAGTAAATGGTAAACGTGTAGCATATGGAGAAGTAGTTGTAATAGATGAGAACTTTGGAGTAAGAATTACTAGTATTGTAAGTAATGAAGAAAAGATTAGGAGCCTTGGAAAATAGTTAAGAAAGCCTTGCATTAAGCAAGGTTTTTTTATTTTTTAACTAAATAACTATATTCTGCGTTCGATAATATACATAAGAGTACGTTGAGAATCTTTGGAATCAATTGGAAAAGGCTGAGATAAATAAATGTGATATAATAACGATGAATAATTGTTTGAAATATAGTTAAATACTAATAAATATCAATTGATGACCAGCAATAAATAATAGAAGGAGGGTAAAAGATGCGTGTTGGAGGAGTGAATAATGCAGATAAAATTATAAGTCTTTATAATAAGAAGAGTTTTGATAATAAAGAACTAAAAGATAAGGGTAATGAAAAAGACTCTATACAAATTTCTTCTTTAGGAAAAAGTCTTAGTGCATATTCTACAAATGGAGAACTCGTAAACTCTTCGGAAAAGTTAGAAAAAATAAAAGAGGAAATATCAAAAGGTATTTATAATAGGGACTCTAAGCTTGTAGCTGATAGCATATTAAGAGCTATAAAAGAACAAAAGTAAAATTAGGTTATAGGAGGAGCTATGGATTTAAAGTCAATTGTTATAAATGAAAAAAGAGCTTTGGAAACACTTTTAGAAAGACTAGAAAAGCAGCATAAATTTGTAGTTAAAAATGATGTGTTCAATATGGATAGTATAGTTGGAGATATAAATGATTCTTTAAGGGAAATTGCAAGTATCGAAATGGAGAGAAGAAATTTAACTACTGGTAAAGATATGAGCAAAATAGTTGAGGAATTTGGTGATGAAGAGCTTGAACGAGAATATAGAGAAATAAAAAAGTTACTGCATTCACTAGAACTTCAAAAAAGTACAAATGAGTTATTGATAAAGCAAAGTTTAAGTTTTACAAACAAAATGCTCCAATATATAAACCCAGATAGAAGTGTAAAGACTTATGGAGCCTATGGAAAAATGAAAAGATAATATCATAATTATTATTTTTAGGGGGAGTAAAGTTGTCAGGATTATTTGGTACTTTAAATATAGGTAAATCTGGTTTGTTTTCAAACCAAAAGGTCATAAACACAATTTCTCATAATATAGCAAATGCAAACACAGAAGGATATTCAAGACAAAGGGCGGAGCTTCAAACTACAAGACCTTATTCCAATCCTTCTCTTAACAGTTCAGCTGAAGCAGGACAAGTAGGTACGGGAGTACAAGTATCTCAAATTACAAGAATAAGGGATACATTTTTAGATTATCAGGTACGTGAAGAACTTGGAATTGATGGATGGTATTCAGGAAGAGATAAATTCTTAACTGAAATAGAGGGAGTATTTAACGAACCAAGTGAAACAGGTTTATCAAGCCTCATAAGCAAATTTTTTAGTTCATGGCAGGAGCTTTCAAAGCAAAGTGAGACTTCCAATGCAAGAACTGTAGTTGCAGAGCAATCTCAAGCACTAACAAATGAATTAAATCATACTTATAATAAGCTTGAAAGTATAAAAGAAAATGCTCAAGACCTTATAAAACAAACAGTATTTGAAGCAAATAAGATATTAGATCAAATAACCCAGCTAAATCAGGAAATAATTCAAGTAAGTGTAGCAAAAAATAATCCTAATGATTTAATGGATAGAAGAGATTTATTACTGGATCAACTTAGTTCGAAGTTTGGAATAACAATAGATAAAAAAATATTTAATGGAATAAATGTAAGCACAAAGAAAGATGCAGATGCCAACACTCCAGAAGGAATAAATTTAATACAGGATATAAATCCAGATGATGTGGCTCGTCTTGGTTATGTAAGCAACATAGAACCTGTTTTAGATGCATCTGGAAAACCAACAGGAAACTACAATATTGAATATTATAAAAATGGAGATATAACAAATGATGCAAACAGAGTTGTAGTTAAAGATGTAGCTTTATCTAAGGAAGAATTTATGGAATTGGATCAATGCAGGGTGGTTTGGACAGATAAGGAAGGCAAGCTATTAAAATCTGATGGAAAGTCTCAAGACCCTACGGCAGGAACTCCTCCAACGTATCCAAGTGCAACAAGTATAGTGAAATTTACTCCATCTTCTGGAGAATTTAAAGGATATATGTCTGTACAAGAGGATGTGGATAAGTATATAGACCAGTTAAATAAGTTAGCTAAGTCTATAGCTTATTCTGTAAATGCAGTACATGGACAAACGGCTGATGCAACTAAAGATGATTGTCTTTTCTTTGTAAATAAAGATAAGGCTACTGCAGCTGGAGAAGCAGAAATCACTGCAGGAAACATATCTATAAATAAGGATATAATAAAAGATGTTATGCTTATAAAAACAGGAAAAGATGGCGGCGGAGAAAGTGATGGAACAAGAGCACTAGCTATTGCTCAGCTTATGGATAAACTTATGGAAGTGCAGAAGATAAAAGAAGATACAGATAGAAAAAGCTTTATAAATGATTTATGTGGTAATGCTAATTTTGGTGATGCAACTAAGGTGATAGGAACTATAAATGGTAAAACCAGTGGAATGAAGGTAAATAACTACTTTAAAGATGTAGTAGATGCATTAGGTGTACAAACTCAGCAGGCGAAAAGAATGGTTAAAAATCAATTTGTGCTTCTACAAAGCTTCGAAGAAGCAAGAGCATCTGTATCAGGAGTATCGTTAGATGAAGAAATGGCGAATTTGGTACAATTCCAACATTCTTATCAAGCAAACTCAAAAATAATAGCAACAGTGGATGAATTACTTGATGTTGTCATTAATGGATTAAAACGTTAGTGATAAGCACTAATTACTAAAAGTATATATACCTAAGAACAAAAACTATAGTTAAGATAGGAGGACTATAAAAGTGCGTGTAACAAATAAAATGCTTTCAAATAACTTTTTATACGATATGCAAAACAATTTGCAAAATCTAAAGAAGCTTCAATCTCAGCTTAGCTCAGGCAAAGAAATTAGCAGACCTTCTGATGATCCTTTTAAGGTGGCAAGAGCTATGCAAATGCATACTGATATAACTTCGAATAAGCAGTACAACGAAAATATAAAGGACACTATAAACTGGCTTGATCAAACAGACACAGCATTAAATCAATTAGGTAACCAATTTCAAAGAATGAGAGAACTTATGGTTTCAGCCGGTAATGTAGCTTATGGAAGCGATGAAAAACAAAAGATAAAGGATGAGGTTAATGGGATTATAAGCAATATATCTCAAACATTAAATGCAAGTTTTGACGGCAAATACATATTTGGAGGAACTAGAGGGACGTCAAAGCCTGTGGGAATAAAGGAAGAGGAAAGCAATAATATTATAACTTATAAAACTTCAGATGGATCAAATCTAGATGATGCTGAAAGCATTATGAGTGAAAGGCTGGTTACAGAAATCTCTCAAGGAGTTACAGTAGAATATAATGTTACAGCTACAGATATTTTGGAATTCAAATATAAAAAGTCAAATGCTGCAGGTGAAGTAAATATGAATGTTAAAGATATATTAGAAAACATAGTAAAGCATTTGGATGGAAATTTTGAAAATACTGATGGCAGTGGGTGGGAAGAAAACTTATCATCTGCCAGCGATGCGTTAACGGGTCAGGATTTGGAGGATATGGATGCGGTAATAAATAATATATTAAAGCTGCGTTCACAAGTAGGAGCAAAGATGAATGCTATGGAAAGTGCAAAGGAAAAGAACCTAGATGAAAACTTGAATCTTACTGATATACTTTCTCAAACTGAAGACATAGATATAACTGAAAAAACTATGCAGTTTGCTACAGCGCAAACAGTATATATAGCAGCTCTTCAAACTAGTGCAAAAGTAATACAGCCAACTTTAATGGACTACTTAAGATAGGAAGAGGGATTTTTATGCAACTTATTACAAAGTACCATGGTACAATTGAATATAATGAAGAAGATATAATTACATTTAAAAAAGGGCTTCCTGGATTTGAAAATCTAAAGAAATTTATAGTAGTCCCATTTGAAGATAATGAGGTATTTAGCATCTTAATTTCAGTAGAAGATATAGAAGTTGGAATACCTGCCATATCTCCTTTTCATGTAGACGAAACTTATGAATTCAAACTATCAGATGAGAAAATAAATGAATTAAGTGTAAATTCCCATGAAGAAATACTAGTTTTAAATACGGTTACCTTAAATAGCAATGTAAAAAATATCACAATTAACATGAAAGCTCCAATAATAATAAATATAAAAGGAAAAGTTGGGGAACAAATAATACTAGATAACGAAAAATACAGAATAAAAGAGCCCCTTTTTAAGGAGGAAAGTTCATGTTAGTAGTAACAAGAAAAAAAGGAGAATCCATATTAATAGGAGACAATATAGAAATAACTATTGCAAAAATAGATGATGGATCTGTAAAAATTGCTATATCTGCACCTAAAGAAGTAACCATACTAAGAAAAGAACTATATAATGAAGTTCAAAATGAAAACAAGGAAGCTGCAAAAATTGACATGTCAATACTTAAAAACCTTAAAGGAAAATAAAAGTAATATAAGGGGTGTCTAAAGCATGGATGTTAAAGTGTTAAGTCAAGGAGGACAAAGAGATTTTGACATAAGCTTAAAAAGCTCAAATGAGGCAATCATAAATAATAATGTTAACCGTGAGGAGATAAATAATAATTTAGAAAAAGAGATTAAGTTATCAGATGTAGAAAAGGCAGCAGAAAAGTTAAACAAGCTTTTTGAAGATAAAAATATTCATATAGAATATGAACTTTACGGAAAGTCTAAAAGTATGACTATAAAGATAGTTGATAGTATCACAAAAGAAGTAATAAAGGAACTCCCTCCCAAAAAACTTATTGATATGGTGGACAAGCTTTGTGAACTAGCAGGATTAGTTATGGATGAAAAGGCCTAAATGGAATACAAACTCAATAAAGTGGATTTGGATGTTCGTCAAAGAATTGAGGATTCTGTTAGGGATGGAGTTGTCCATAGAAAAGATGAAATATCAATAAAAAAAGATGGAGGGAATCCAGAAGGAAAGAGTAAGAATGAATTTTCAAAGAGTTTGAAAAAGGCAAAACAACAGGATAAAGAAGATAAGGAAAATAAAAAAGGAAATAAGATTCTAATTGAAGCAGTAAAGATGAAAGTTGTGAATATAGAAGCTTCTATAGAGAGTAAAGATAAAGAAAGTTTAACTTCAGGAAGGTTTCTAGATACTAAAAGATAATATGTAGCTTTATAAATGGGAGGTCTATATATGTATGGAAATAATGCATATAATGCGTATAAAACAAATAGCGTAAATTTTGCTTCAAGGGAGCAGCTACTTTTAATGCTTGTCGATGGAGCAGTAAAGTTTGCTAAAATAGGAAGACAAGGCATTGAAGAAAGAAACATTACTAAGGCCCACAGTAATTTAGTTAAAACTCAAGATATATTTTATGAGTTAATGGCTACATTAGATGTTAGCCAAGCTGGAGAATGGGGACAAAATTTAATGAGTATTTATGACTTTATTGTTAGAAAGTTAACTGAAGCTAATATTAAAAAAGATGTAAAAATTGTTGATGAAGTTATTCCACTAATAGAAGATATTAGAGATACTTGGAATGAAACATATAAACTTTCTAAAGTGGTGAAGTAAATTTAAAATATATATAGAAAGGACTGTTTAAAATGAGTAGTATCACATCAGCAAGCAACAAATTAAGAGTTACTGGAATGGCTACTGGCATAGATACAGATGCGGCAATAAAACAAATGATGACTGCATATTATGCCAGAGTAGATAAGGTAAAGCAGCAGCAACAAATACTTCAATGGAAGCAAGAGGCATATAGAGATTATATAGGACAGATAAATTCACTTAAAAGTAAATATTTTGATGTGCTGTCAAAGGACTATATATTGTCAAGTAATAACTTTTCAGCTTTTCAAGTAACTCCTTCAGATGTATCAAATACTTCAGTTTCGGCTAAAGCTGCAACTGGAGCTATAGAAGGGAATTATAAGATAGAAGTAACTTCTGAAAGTATAGCAACCAAAGCATCTCTTACAGCAGCCAAAAATATAAATGTAAAAGAAGCTACCACAGGACTTTCGTTTCCAATAGTTATAAAAAACGTAGACGCTACAAACTATAACGATATTTTAAGTGTTACTGATAAGAGTGGTGTAAGCCACAATGTAACTATAACATCAGGAACTTATGCTAATCTAAATGATTTAGCTACACAAATCAATAAGGACATGTCTTCGATAGATATAAGTGGTGAGAAGAAACTTAGTGATGATGTTAAAGCAGTAGTAAAAGACGGTTCAATTAAACTTCTTAAAAAGATTACTATAGATGATACAAATAAAAATTTAACAATTGATGTTAATGGAACAACTCAAAATATAACTATAGATAATGGGAGTTATACTTTAGAAGAGTTGTCATCTAAGATAACGAGTAAATTAACAGGAGGTTATAAAGCGCAATCAGCTGATGGACAAAATATAACTTTTACTGATAAAGATAATGTTAGTGTAGTTGGAACAGCAAAATTTAGTGACAATAGTGTAATAAAATTTGATACTAAAGTGACCTTAGGAAGTACAGGAGCAAGTGCTGAACAGTTTTCAAATCCAACTATATCTGATAGTGATACTTTATCTTTTGATAAGAGAATAATTACAGGAGTAAATGATACATTATCTTTTACAATATTCAGTGGTGGAACATCATCAACGACTATTAGTTTAGATGGATTAACAGCAGGTGTTTACGATACTGACACACTTATATCTGAAATCAATAATAAGTTGCAAGCTAAGTCTGGCACTGAGCCATTATTAAGCACTATCAGTGTATCCAAATCGGCTGATGGAAAACTTTTATTTAATTCTACCACTAGTAGTCAAATAACCGTAACAGGTAATGCGGCTAAAACACTTGGAATATCAAGTGGCTTTAAACTAGATCAAAGCAATAGTGATAAAATGATTAATCTAATCATGGATTCAGGAGTAGATTTTGGTAGTAATGATTATATAAACAATAATGGCATAGACATATCTAAAGTAACTTTTACTATAAATGATAAAGAATATTTGTATGATTTTACTAGTGCAACTGATGTTACCAAGGATGGAAAAACTTATATAGGTGCCAAGAATAAAAGTATTTCTGATATTTTAAGTGATATTTCCAAAGGTTCAAATGTTGATATATCTTATAGCCAATTAGATAGAAAATTTTATATGACTTCAAAAGATACAGGTTCAAGTCAGAAAATCACAATAACAGATGATAATAAGTTTATAGAAAATTTATTTGGAAATGCAACAGCTGTAGATGGTAAAGATGTAGTTGTAAAGATAACACAACCCAATGGTTCAAGTAATACAATTATTCAAAGTTCTAATAACTTTGCAGTTGATGGTATTAGCTACACATTGAATAGTAAGCCTACTGGAGAAGTAACATTTGGAGTTAAAGGTGATAATGATGGTACATTGAATAAGATTAAAGAATTTATAAATAGCTATAATGAACTCATTGGGAAAATTTCAAGTGTAGTCGAAGAAAAGAAACAGTACACATATTTGCCGCTTACCGATGATCAAAAAGAAGACATGGGTGACGAACAAATAGAAAAGTGGGAAGTAAAAGCTAAACAAGGAATACTTTCAGGAGATAGTACTTTAGAAAATATGCTTCGTCAAATGAGAAGAGCATTTACAGACAATGTCGAGGGTGCGGGAACTACTTTCTTCGAAATAGGATTAAACACCTCATCAGATGTATCTCAAAGAGGAAAGATAATTATAGATGAAGAAAAGTTAACAGAAGCTTTAAAAAATGATCCGAATAAAGTAATGAGTTTGTTTATACAAAAATCTACAAGTGAAAGTTATTATTCACGATCTATGACAAGTGATAAGAGAAAAGTAAGATATAACGAAGAAGGAATTTTCAATAGATTAAGTGATATTTTTGAAGACAATATATCAACTTATAGAGATAACAATGGTAAAAAGGGGACTCTTTTAGAAATAGCAGGGATTAAAGGAGATTTTACTGAATTTAAGAATACTCTTACTAATCAAATTGAAGATAGGAAGACTCGAATAGATGGAATGCTTGAAAGAATATATGATAAAGAAGAAGCATATTATAAGAAATTTGCACAATTAGAAACTGCAATGAATAATATGAATTCTCAAAGCAGCTGGTTAGCTAGTCAGCTTGGATTGAGCTAAGTATGGTGAATAAACTTAATATGGAGAGTTTATCATGAATTTAAAAGAAGAACTAATTAATTATAAAAATCTAACTTTAGAGCTTATAACTAATGTTGAAAAAGAAGATTATGATAGATTAGATATTCTATTATCTGATAGGCAAAATGTAATAGAGGAAATAAACAAACTAACATACTCTAAAGAGGAGTTTTTATGCTTATGCAGGAATTTAGATATATTAGTGTTAAATCAAAAGTTAATAAAATTATCAAATGAAAAAAAATCAGCTATTCGTAAGCATATAGATGAACTAAGAGTCTCGAAAAATGCAAATAAAAGCTATAATAAAAAGTTTGCAGTAGACTCAGTGTTTTTTAATAAAAAAATTTAAAAAAATTTTAAAAAAGCTATTAAGCAATAGAAAAGCTTAACGATATATTAAGTATAACAAATAAAAAAAGTGGAAAAGGATTTCCGCAAATTGAAATTCAAGGAGGAATTTTATTATGATTATCAATCACAACATGAATGCTATGAATGCACACAGAAACATGGCTATGAACACAAATGCAGCAGGAAAGTCAATGGAAAAGCTTTCTTCAGGTTTAAGAATCAACAGAGCTGGAGATGACGCAGCTGGTCTTGCTATTTCAGAAAAAATGAGAGGACAGATCAGAGGACTTGATCAAGCATCAAGAAACTCTCAAGATGCAATATCACTTATTCAAACAGCAGAAGGAGCTTTAACTGAAACTCACTCAATTTTACAGAGAATGAGAGAATTATCAGTACAGGCATCTAATGATACAAATGTTACAGATGATAGAACTGCTATAAAAAGTGAAATTGATGAACTAAATAAGGAAATAACAAGAATATCTAGCCAAACTGAATTTAATACTCAAAAATTATTAGATAATACCTTTGCGGATAAGTCTTTCCAAATTGGTGCTAATAAATCTCAAACAATAACATTATCAATTAGTGGTATGTCAGCAGCAAATTTAGGTGTTGATGGAATTACAGTTGATACAGCAACTAATGCAACAACAGCAATATCCACAGTTGACGCTGCAATAAAGAAAGTATCAGCAGAAAGAGCAAAACTTGGAGCAAACCAAAACAGATTAGAGCACACAATAAATAACTTAAATACATCATCAGAAAATTTACAATCAGCTGAATCAAGAGTTAGAGATGTAGATATGGCAAAAGAAATGATGAATTTCTCAAAAAACAATATATTAAATCAAGCAGCTCAAGCAATGCTTGCTCAGGCAAACCAAGCTCCACAAGGAGTACTTCAATTATTAAGATAAAACTTTTAGAGCCCTGTATGGAACAGGGCTCTTTTTATATCATAAGTACAAAATTATAGGGGTGACTATGTTGAAATATGAATATAAAATGAGTATATGTATGATGGTAAAAGACGAAGAAAAGAATTTGATAAGATGCCTAGATAAATTAAAACCTTTAACAGAACTCGGAATTGCTGAACTTATTATAGTTGATACTGGGTCTAAAGATAATACTGTATTTATAGCAGAAAGTTATACGGATAAAATATATTTTCATAAATGGAATAATGATTTTTCTAAGATGAGAAACAAAACAATATCCTATGCAAAAGGGGAATGGATATTTATAATTGATGCTGATGAAGAATTGATTAATGCAGATGAACTAATTAGATTAGTTAAAACAAAGGATATAAATTCATACAATACTATAATATTTCAAATTAGAAATTTTAATAATTTAAGTAGAGAAGATGTAGCAGCAATGAATCCTTCACCAAGATTATTCAAAAATGATGGCGAATTTAAATACTTAGGTTCAGTTCATAATCAGCCTCTCTTTAAAACTCCAGTAAAAACTACCAATATTGTTTTAAATCATTATGGATACATACTAGATGATAAAGAACTTATGGAAAAAAAGTTTATTAGAACAAAATCAATTTTAGAAAAGGAACTATCTCAAAATCCCAATAATGATTATTATCAATTTCAGCTTGGAGTAACTTATGATATGCATGGAGATAAGAAGGAAGCCTATATAGAATTTAAAAGGGCATACAATATGATAAAAGATAAACCATATGAGTATAAGCAGAAAAGAATTTATATTTATAGCTCCTTTGCAAGAAGTGCATCACTAAATAAAATGTATGATGATGTTATTGCTGTATGCAATGAAGGTATAAACTTAAGAAACGACTTTGTCGATTTATATTATATTTTAGCAGCGACGCAAAGAGTAACAGGACGTTATGAAGACTCTATATCAAATTTAACTACTTACATAAATTTAATTGAGAACTTTGAAAATCTTGAGATATCAAAGGATTTAACAATAAGTTTTTATAATATTGACGAAGCATCATTAGAAAGTGCATATCTTAATTTGTTTTTAAATTATTTTGATATTGGTGATTATATAAAAGCAAAAGATTGCATTCATTATATAAAAAATGAAAGCAAAAAAATATACTGCTATGGTTTATTAATTCAATATATGGAGATAGATTTGGAATTAATGAATTTTTACAACAGCATGGACTTAAATAATAGGATAGCACTTAGTGAAATTATAGAAAATGAGATGAAAAATTTTGATCAACAAAAGCAGATAAGAATAAGAAGTGTTTTTAGTGAAATTAATGATCAATATGGCATATATAATAAAATAATGCTGGAAAGTAACAATTATAATAGTGAAAAGTTATATGATGTAATGTTAAGTTTAATTAATAAAATTGATATAAATCAAGCGCCAGATTATTTTGGAAATTTGATTTATTTTATTCTTAATAAAAAGGAAAATATTTACAATATATTGTCTCATATCTCTGAAAAAAATATAGAGAGATTTTTAAAATACTGTTATGTAAAGTCTAAAAATCTACCTGAAATTATTAAAGAATGTTTAAGCGATAGCAAAAATTTAGATGATTATAATTTAGATACACTGAGAATTACAAAAAATTTATTAAAAAGTATATTGATTTTTAATGAAGATACAAAGCCTTTAAAAGAAATATTTTACCTCTATTTAAAAATAGGTATTGAATATATAGATAAGATTTATAGAACTGAAATTATTGAAGATGAAATGATTTATAATGTGGACGAAGAAAGTGGTTTTTTTATATTAATGCATAAAGCAGAAAAATTCAAACAATCAAACTTTAAAGAATATGTAAAATATTTAAGAAAAACCTTGCTTGTGTGTCCGTATTTAAAAGATTATATTGAAATGTTAAGCAAAGATGTAGAAAATGAAATTAATAAGAAGAATAATGAATTTGAACAATATAAGATTGAGGTTAAGAATACAATAAAAGCATTGATAGAAAATAATAGATTAGAGGATGCCAAGGTTATAATCCAAGATTACAAAAAAATAGTTCTAAATGACATAGATGTCTTTTCAATGGAAGCCGTTATAGCAATTATGGAAGATCGATTTGATAAAGCTGAACAAATAATAAAAAATGGGATAAATACTGATCCTAATTTTGGAGACTTATACTATAACTTGGCTTATATTAATAAATTAAATAACAATAAAGACTATTTAAGATATTTATGTATATCATATAATAGAATCAAAAGTGAGGAGAACAAATTGGCAATAAAAAATGAGATTATTGAAGCCTATAACATAGATAATAGACAGGTCTCCAAAAAGATTTCTCCAATTAGAGTTTTAATTGTTTGTCATTTTTATTCTATATTTTCCGTAGAATTGATTGAAAACTTATATAAAAATTATAATATTGAATTTGAAATGTTAACTATGGATAGCAATTATTTAGGATTGCACAGCAAAGGAATTATAAAGAATGTATATGTCTATGATAAGCTACAACAGCTAGAAAAGTGTTTAGAAAGTATGAAAAAGTTTGACATTGTTAATATACATTTTGTGTCATCTTTCTATAATACAGTTGCGAAAAAATTAAAAAAAATATCTAATAATCTAATTTGTTCTTTTTGGGGAAGTGATTTTTATAGGATTAATGAAGTTGAAAGAAAAGAACAGAAAATTATATTAAATGAGGCAAACTGTATTACGTTTTGTAATGAAGAAATGGGAGAAAAATTTAATAGCTTAAATAAAAATAAATATTTAAAAAAGATTAAATTTGTACGGTTTGGATTAGCACCTTTGAATGAAATAAAAAATATCAAAGATAGTAAAATAGATGTAGATATAATAAAACACGAATTACACATACCTAAAAACAAAATTGTAGTTGTTTGTGGATATAGTTCAACTCCTGCTCATAATCATGTGGAGATTATAGAAAATTTAATAAAACTTGATAGTGATTTATTAAGCAAACTGTTTTTTGTTTTCCCTATGACTTATGGTGATAAAAGTTATAGTAATAAATTAAAAGCAATGCTTGAGGATACTAATCTTAATTATAAAGTGTTTGATACATATATGTCTAATGAAGAAGTAGCAAAATTAAGAATTATATCAGAGATAATGATACATGTGCCTATATCGGATCAGTTAAGTGGTTCAATGCAGGAAACTTTGTATTGTGGAGGAATTGTTATAACAGGCAGCTGGCTTCCCTACAGGGTATTAAGAGAAAAGAATATAAGATACATCGAAGTGAATAAAATACAGGAAATAAACGAAAAGATTACTTATGCTGTAAATAATCTAGATGAATTAATGAATCAAAATGAACTAAATCATTTAAAGATATGGAAATTATCTTCTTGGGATAAAAATACTGAGAAATGGTTTGATATATATAATGAATTAACTGAAAGGGGATAACAAGTTGAAAACTCTATCCGTAGGATTAGAAACCTACATAAAAAATAATATGGATAAATTATCATTAAAATATTGTATAAAACATTTAACATATAATATTTTAATGGATTTAAGATTCATAAATAATTTTAATGAATTTCTGTATTATGATACTTTAATTATTAGCATAGATAAAACTTATATGAACTATGATTTTCCTGATTTTAAAATCTATTATGAAATTCTCAATAACATAATTTATTTGATAAGAAAATCAAAGAAATTAACTAAGGTAATTTTTATATCTTCATATGGGGTTTATGCAGAAAAAGAAGATGGATTATATAACGAAAATGATGAAATTAAGCCTCAAGACTATGTATCTTCTTTATTCCTTACATATGAAAATATGATTTCTGTTGCATGTAAAGAGACAGAAAAGAATTTAGTTGTAATGAGATTATTTAATGTTTATGGTATTTATCAAAAGAAAAATTATATTATTACATCGTTAATTGAACAATTTTTAAATGAAGATGATAAAATCTTTATTGGAGATACAAGAAAAAAAAGAGATTATATTTATATAAAGGATTTCATTAGATTTCTAGATCTAATTATGGATAAAGAGTTTGGCAATGTAGAAACTATATATAATTTTGGTAGTGGACAAAGCTATAGTATAAAAGAAGTAATAAGTATTTTAGAAAATATAACAGGTATAAAAAAAAGACTTATATTCAGCCCCGAAAAAATCAGAATATCAGCTGACTATGATAATGTTACAGTAGATAACACTAAAGTTAAAAATGAGTTTAATTTTCATAATGAATTTGACATTTACAAGGGGCTTGAGGAGTTAGTTGAGCTTTATTCCATATATAAGGAGAAGAAGTAAAATGAATAGTGCTTTAATTTTAGCCGGGGGATTGGGCACAAGGTTAAGACCCCTTACCTATGCTATACCTAAACCTCTATTACCTATAGGTGAAAAACCAATATTAGAATTAATAATAACTCATTTAAAAAAGTTTGGGATAAGTAACATATATTTATCTGTAAATTATAAAAAAGAACTGATAAAGGCTTATTTTCAAGATGGCAAAAAATTGGGAGTAAATATAATTTATATTGAAGAAGAAAATAAACTTGGAACTGCAGGCCCGATAGGAAAATTAAAAAAATATATAGATGATACTTTTATTATTATGAATGGGGATTTGTATACAGATATAAATATAGAAAAAATGTTAAATTTCCACATAGCTAAGCACAGTGTATTTACTATCGGTGTAAAAGATTACTCAATTCAAGTACCATATGGTGTAATGAATATAAAAAACAACAATTTGTTAGATAGTTTTACAGAAAAGCCACAACTTAACTATCTAATAAATGCAGGTGTTTATATTTGTGAAGCTAGTATTATGAATTTAATAAATGACAATGAAAGTTTAGACATGCCTGATTTATGGAACAATGTTAGGAAAGAGTTTAAAGATATATTTGTTTATAAATTTAATGAAAGCTGGGTTGATGTTGGCAGAATGGAAGATTATTTAAAGACTCAAGAAGATGCTAATGTAGCTATAGTATAAATATATTTTGTTAATGTTATATAGAGAAAGAAATAAGGATGATACATTTATGAAAAAAATAATTTTAGTAGGTGCTGGAGGGCATTGTAAAGTAATAATAGATATTATAAAGTCTCAAAATGAATTTGAAATAGTAGGAATTACTGATAAAAATCCAGAATTAAATAATATATTAGATATTCCTATAATAGGTGATGATAGTAAACTAAAACAAATATATGATGATGGAGTTGATAATGCATTTATATGTGTAGGTTCATTAAATAATAATAACCTAAGAAGTATAATATATAAAAGTTTAAAAAATATAGGGTTTAAGCTTCCTGTTTTAGTACATAAAAATTCGATAATTTCTGAATTTGTATATATAGAAGAAGGAACCTGTATAATGCCTGGCGCCATAATAAATTCAGGTACATGTATAGGTAAAAATTGCATAATAAATACTGGAAGTCTAATAGAGCATGACTGCAAAGTAGGAGACAACACACATATATCTCCTAATGTATCCATAGCAGGAGGAGTTAATATTGGATTTAATACTCATATAGGAATAGGAAGCTCTATTATACAAGGAGTAAATTTAGGGAATAATGTTACCATTGGAGCAGGTGCAGTAGTAATTAACGATATAAATAGTAATTCTTTAGCAGTTGGAGTTCCTGCTAAAATAATAAGAATTAATCACAGTGTATAAAATAGATTCAAAAGGAGTAAAAATTATGAATTTAAGAGGAAAAAAAGTACTTGTTACTGGTTCAGAAGGCTTTATAGGAAGTCATCTTACAGAAAGACTTGTAGAGCTTGGAGCGGGTGTAACATCACTTGTTCAATACAATTCATTTAATAATTGGGGTTGGATAGACACTCTTAATAAGAATATAAAGGACGGTATCAATGTTGTAACAGGTGACATAAGAGAATATGATGGAATGAAAAGAATTATAAAAGGCCAAGATGTAGTATTTCATTTGGCAGCTCTAATTGCTATTCCGTATTCTTATTTATCTCCTATGGCTTATATAAGAACTAATGTGGAAGGAACTTCCAATGTATTAGAAGCTTGCAGAGATTACGATGTACAAAAGGTTATACATACATCAACTTCTGAAACCTATGGTACAGCTTTATATGTACCTATTGATGAGAAGCATCCTATGCAGGGACAATCTCCTTACTCTGCATCTAAAATAGGAGCAGATAAAATAGCAGAAAGTTATTACAAAAGCTTTAATTTACCTGTAGCAACAATAAGACCTTTTAACACATATGGACCTAGACAATCTGCAAGAGCAGTTATACCAACTATAATATCTCAAATATTATCAGGTAAAACTGAAATTAAGCTTGGAAGTCTAACGCCAACAAGAGATTTCAACTATGTGAAAGATACTGCAGAAGCTTTTATTAAAATTGCAGAAAGCGATAAAACCATTGGACAAGTTATAAATGCAGGATCAAATTATGAAATATCTATAGGAGATACGGTAAAAAAGATCATAGATATTATAGGAAAAGATGTAAAAATACTTTGCGATGAGGATAGAATAAGACCCAAAAAGAGTGAAGTAAATAGATTATGGGCTAATAATTCTAAAATTAGAGAACTAACAGAATGGGTTCCACAATATAGTTTAGATGAAGGATTAAAGGAAACTATTGATTGGATAAAAAGTAATATAAAATATTTTAAAGCAGATATCTATAATATTTAAGTGTTAAAAAAATGACATTTAAAATGTAAATAATTCAACTTATCTATATTTAGCTTATTTAATTAATAGTAATGGAATTTATATATATAGAAGTTAATATTAATTCTATATTTTTGTGTGATAATATTCATAGTAAACTTTATTATATAATAATATTTTAGAATTTGGAGTTGATAAATATGATACCATTGTGCGTTCCGGAAATAAAAGGTAATGAGTGGAAGTATATTAAAGAATGCTTAGATACAAACTGGGTTTCATCAGCTGGTTCTTATGTAGATAAATTTGAGGACGAATTTTCTAAATATGTAAATGTAAAGAGTGCTGTAGTAACAATGAATGGAACAGCTGCTTTAGAACTAGCCTTACGGGCTGTAGGAATCGGACAGGGCGATGAGGTTATAGTACCATCTATGACTTTTATATCGCCGGTTAATACTATAAAATACGTGGGTGCAGAGCCAGTGTTTGTAGATGTATGCAGAGATACTTATGTTATGGACACTGAAAAATTAGAACAACTTTTAACTTCAAAAACAAAGGCTATAATGCCTGTACATATTTATGGACACTCAGTTGATATGAATCAAGTCATGGAAATAGCTAATAAATACAATTTATATGTTATAGAGGATGCTACTGAAGGTTTAGGATCATTATATAAAGGGAAGTCTGTTGGTACCATTGGACATATAGGATGCTTTAGTTTTAATGGGAATAAACTTATAACTACGGGAGCGGGAGGAATGCTCGCTACTAATGATGAAAAGTTAGGAGATAAAGCTAAATTTTTGTCAACTCAAACAAAAGTTATAACTGATAATAAGGCTTTTTATCATCCAGAGGTGGGATATAATTTTAGAATGCCCAATATTCTAGCTGCTATGGGTTGTGCTCAACTTGAAAAAATTGATGAATATATTAAAGCTAAAAGAGAACATGCAAAACTTTATGATAAGTTATTAAAAGATGTGCGTGGAGTAACTTTACCAATAGAAAAGGAATGGTGCAAAAACGTATATTGGATATATTCAATTTTAATAGAAGATGATTATGGAATAAGTAGAGATGAATTAATTCAAAAGTTATTAGATAATGGAATAGAATGCAGACCGTTTTTTATGTCTGTGCATAATATGCCCCCATACATAGAATGCAGACATGGTGATATGAAAATCACAAGTGAAATTGCGATAAAAGGAATCAGTCTTCCAAGTTCTGTAGGATTAACTGATAATGAAATAAAAAAGGTATGTGAAATTATCAAAGCTAATAGTAAGTTAAACGTATAACATATTATGATATTTCAAATGTACAATATCTGATTAATTGTTAATAAACTAACCGACAAGAGTAAAAGATTTGAAAGGAAAATGAAGAAATAAATATAAAAAATAACTATGAAACTATAGGAGAATTTCTAAAAAATTTTAAATTAGAAAATAGGCCTATAGTAATTGCATCAGCAGGACCTTCATTGGCAAAGGATTTAAATATAATTAAAGAAAAAAGGGAATATATTAAAGTATTTGCAGTAGGAAGAACATTAGATATTTTAATGAAAAATGGAATAAAGCCAGATGCAATTACTATATTAGATGCAGGAGAGGTAGTTTATGATCAGATAAAAGGTTATGAAAATTTAGATATTCCGCTTTGTTTTTTATCTACAGGTTCAAGATGGGCAGTGGAAGCTTATAAAGGGCCTAAATATATGTTTTTTAATAAAGAGTGTAATTACAACAAAGAAAATATTGTGGTAGAAACAGGAAAGACTGTAGCTATTCCTACTATAGATTTAGCGATAAAGGCTGGGGCAGATAAAGTAATTTTATGTGGGCAAGATATGGCTTTTGTTGATGATAAATTTCATGCTGGAGATAATGAAAATATCAAAAAAAGCAATTCTTATCAAAAGGTGTTAGGGGTAGATGGAACCTATTTACATACAACTTCTGGTATGCTAGAGTTCAAAAAAGGAATAGAAAGACTTATAGAAAAAAATAAGAATGTAAAATTTATTAACTCAAGTAAAGGAGCTAAAATAAGAGGAACTATAGAAATAAATTTACAAGATCTATTATAAGATTGGTTTGTGATGGAGTAAACATCAAAAAAGAGCTGCATAGTAAAATATGTAGTTTTTTTAATATGAATTTTAAAGAAATAAAATTTTTCATTCTATACATTCTCTAAAAATTCTCTCGATAAAGTAATGTAAAAATTCAATGCTTTAATTGTACTTGTAATATGAACTAAAGAGGAGAGATATAAATGATTGTAAATCATAATTTATCTGCTATGAATGCTTATAATAGATCAAAAAATAATAATTTAACCACAGCAAAGTCTATGGAAAAACTTTCAACAGGACTGTCCATAAATAGAGCTGGGGACAATGCTGCAGGACTAACAATATCTGAAAAGATGAAGGCACAAATTAGAGGGCTGCAGCAGGCTGAAAGAAATATTCAGGATGGGATTTCTTTCCTGAGAACTGCAGAAGGTGCATTAGGAGAGATAGAAAATCCAAATTTACAAAGGATGAGGGAACTTGTAGTACAAGCAGGTAATGAAACCTTAACTAAAGATGATAGAGATATAATTCAGCAGGAAATAGATGAAATAAAGAAGAATATTGATGACATAGCAAATTATACTGAATTCAATGGAGTCAAACCTTTAAGTCCGCCATCAATAAAAGAGCCTGCTAAGTGGACACCAGGGAATGCAGATATTGTATTTATTATAGATAGAACAGGAAGCATGGGCGGTGCTATAGAGAAGGTAAAGTCCAACATAGATGGATTTGTAAATAGATTGAACTCAAATGGTGTAGATGTAAAATTAGGCCTTGTCACTTATGGAGAAGTAAATTCAGGAGAGCCTGTTATAAAAAAGGAATTCACTGATGATTTAAATACATTTAAAGCCAATTTAAACAGTATTAGTGTATACGGTGGTGGGGATTACTATGAATCAGGCCTTGAGGGTATTGCAGACCCAACTAATGGAGCAATTACTTTCAGTTTTAGAGATGAAGCACCTAAACATTTTATACTAGTTACTGATGCGCCAGTACATGATAATAATGCAGACTTAGATGGCGGAGATAATTTATCAACATTCGATATTGATGGAGTAGCAAATGATTTAAAAAGCAAGGGTATTAAACTTACAGTTGTGAGTAATACGTATGGAGAAACAAATACTCAGCTAAAAAGACTATCTGATCCAACTGGTGGAGATTATTTAGATATAAGCGGCAACTTTGGAACACAATTGGATGCTCTTGCAGGAAAGATAATGATAGAAGCTGGAGCTGAATATGATAGTGAAGATATGCCAATTATTACCCTGCAAGTAGGTGCTAATTCTAAGGAAGTATTTAAAGTAGAGCTATATGATACAAGAACTTTTAAGATAGGATTAAGTGATGTACAAGTTGATCCTATTGAAGAGATACAAAAGGCATTATCTAATATAGATAATACAATAGCTTTAATTTCTGGTAGAAGAGCTAAATATGGTTCTTATGTAAATGCTTTAGAACACATTAATAATAATGTAACAAACTATAGCTTAAATTTAGAAGCTGCAAATTCAAGAATTCTAGATACAGATATGGCAAAGGAAACTATAAATTTAAGTAAGACTTCTATAATGCAAGAGGCATCATCGGCAATGCTAAAGCAAGCAAATAATTTACCTAATGGAGTGCTTGAACTTTTAAGAAAAGAATAGTTATAAAATCTCCTTATTTAACATTAAATTTAAAGCTTTTCCCCAAAATCACGATAATTAAAGGGATAGTTGGATAAATAGGAATTATGTTACAATAAGGAGGTGAGATTGTGTTTATTCAAAATAATCGATTGCTTTTAAATTCCTATGGTAAGGTTACTATTAATAAAACAGCTAAAAATGATACTACTGAAAAGCTATCTTCAGGAAAAAGAATTAATAAAGCAGCAGATGATGCAGCTGGACTTTCAATAAGCGAAAGCTTTAAATCCAAGGTAAGAGGATTAGATGTGGCTGAAAGAAATATACAGGACGGGATTTCCTTAATTCAAGTAGCTGATGGTGCTATGGAAGAAATAACAAAGACACTTCATAGAATGAAAGAAGTTTCTATCCAAGCTTCTAATGGAACTTTGACAAATGAAGATAGAAGTGCATTAGATAAGGAATTTAGTCAGCTTAGTAAAAGCATAGATTCCATAGCAAATGAAACTGAGTTCAATGGAATTAAACTTTTAAATGAGGATAAAAGTTTATCCATTAAAATTAAAGATAATCCAGATGTTTTTTATGACTTAACCTTAGTTAATACATCTGCAAGTGCATTAGGGCTAGACACTGCTTCATTAAGTAGTATGTCAAGCTCTAGTGAGTCAATTACAAAAGTTGAGGAAGCTTTAAGTAAACTTATATTGAACAGGGCTACCTTAGGCATGCACTCTAACAATCTTCAATCTGCATTTAACGATGCAAATAATGCAAAGTTAAATATAACTTCAGCTATTTCTCAAATTGAAGATATAAACATGGCAACAGCTGTTATGAAGTCAGTTAAGGATAACGTACTTATAAACAGCAATCAATCTATGTTGGTATCAGCACGTCAAAGTAATGAAAATGTAAATTCGGTACTTAATAGATGGCTGAGCTAATTAGAAATGGAGGAGATTAAATGGATATAGCAGGATTATCTGTTGCAATGAGTCAATCAAAGGTTCAAGATGCAGCAAGTCTCGCTGTAATGAAACTTGCCATGAATACAGGAAAAGAAAATGCAGCACAAATGACTGAAATGTTACAAAGTGCAGCTGTAGATCTAAATAGAGGACAGCACCTTGATGTAAGAGCATAAATAATGTTTATAAGCAGAGCAAAGAAATTTGCTCTGTTTTATTTTTTGTGAAAAAAATTTCAACTTTTTACAACAAATCTAATATTTCTGCATATTAAACTTATAGGTAGAAGTTTTTTGGAGGTGGATTACTTATGGCACTATATAGACAATTACAATTATCTTTTTGGGGGAGATGCTTTTGTTATGGATTTGACACCTGAGGAGAAGTTTTTCTATGTGTACTTGCTTCAATGTACTAATACTAAACAGTGTGGAATTTTTGAACTTCCTAAAAGAACTATTGAATATGAGACAGGTTATAATAGTGAAACTGTGAGCAAGCTGCTAAAGAGGTTTATTGACTATAGGAAAATAGAATATTGTAAGGAAACAAAAGATTTAATAGCAATATTCACCCAGTAACTCCTATAGAGTTTAAAAGCCTTAAGGATTGGAGTCAGGATATGAGCTGTGATTCTATAATTTTGGTAATCAAAGAAGCAGCATATCATAATGCTTGAAGTATGAAATACATAGATTCGGTTTTAAATAATTGGTATAGTCTTGGTCTTACAACGGGATTAAAAGTTCAAGCTTATCAAATGGAATGGAAGTATAAAAGTAAAGATGAGTGCAGTGAAATTAAATTTGAAGGTGCAAATGCTGAAGCCTATGTATATGTAGATTAGGGGGAAAATAACCAGAAACTAGGTATACCA
Source organism: Clostridium pascui (assembly GCF_016908015.1). GTDB lineage: Bacteria > Bacillota > Clostridia > Clostridiales > Clostridiaceae > Clostridium_AK > Clostridium_AK pascui. Next base: position 812,923 of record NZ_JAFBDB010000001.1, on the reverse strand, counting down.
GCTGCTGGTTATTATATTCTTTATCAGAAAATATTTTTAAAGAAATTTTTATTTTGGAACCACTCTATTGAAAATTTCTTTAATTTCATTTCCAAACTCTGATAGAGGTTTGCCGGCTTGTATGCCCTGACCGACCTTAGATATTCTAGTGAAAAGGTCTGGATCAGCAGACACTGCTACTGTTTCAATTTCCTTATCGGTTGCTTTAACTTTAGTTTCAACACTGCTCTTTATTTTATCTGTTAAATTACCTTCTACATTGTTACCTATGTTAACTCCTACTAAAGCTCTCTTTTCAGTTATCACTACTGTTGCATCTTTTATGCCATCTACAGCTTTAACAGCATTAGCAACCTTTTGAGCTCTTTCATGTAAGTCATTTGCTGTTCCTTGGTTTTGCCCTTGGGTCTGTGGGGATATTTTGCTTTCTACTGCACTATTTCCTGGTGTTTGATTTTGAGCTTCTTCCGTTTTAGAAATCTTTTGTTCTGTAGTAGTATTTTTTTTACTTTGTTCATTTTTACTTGTGGCACCACCACAGCCATATAAAGTTAATGAAAATAGCATAATAAAGTTAGTTAAAGCTATAGACAATTTGAAATTTTTTTTCAATTTTATCACCTCAAAAATATCTTTTCTCATTTTGTTTTTATTATGCTATTTTTATATTTTAAATTTTATAAAATAAAGAAAGGTTTATTTAGTTATCGCCATCAAAGAAGTTGCCAAGACCACCTAAAATACTTCCTTCTTCTTTTCTTCCACCAGTATGAGGGGAAGCTGCAAATACACGCTCTGCAAGTCTGCTAAATGGAAGTGATTGAATCCATACACTTCCAGGGCCTGATACAGTAGCAAAAAATACTCCTTCACCACCAAAGAGAGTGTTTTTAATTCCGCCCACAAATTCTATGTCGTAGCGTACATCTCTTGTCATAGCAACTAGACAACCAGTATCTACCCTTAAGGTTTCACCAGGAAGTAAATCTTTTTTTACTAGTGCACCACAGGAGTGGATAAATGCTAAGCCGTCGCCTTCTAATTTTTGAAGTATAAATCCTTCTCCGCCAAAGAAACCAACACTTAATTTTTTTCTAAAATCTATGCCTACAGAAACTCCCTTTGCTGCACATAGGAAAGAATCCTTTTGGCATATAAGTTTTCCGCCAAGCATGCTTAAATCCATAGGAAGTATTTTACCAATGTATGGTGCTGCAAAGCTCACCTTTTGTTTACCATAACCTACGTTGGTAAAGGCTGTCATAAATAAGCTTTCACCTGTTAAGATTCTCTTTCCAGCTCCAAAGAGCTTATCCATAAATCCTCCTGAAGACTGTGATGAACCATCTCCAAATATTGTTTCCATTTGAATGCTCATATCCATCATCATCATGCTTCCAGCTTCAGCTACCACAGTTTCCCTAGGATCAAGTTCTATTTCAACAAATTGGGTATCGTCTCCATAAATCTGATAATCAATTTTATGTGAACTCATAAATTATCCTCCATTCCATAATTTTATTTTTAGTATATTCAATATACAATATAAATATTTTACTCTAACTGTGTAGGTTTTTCCATTTTTATTTAAATTCATAATTAGTAAAGAAGTCATCAATAATTTTTTCGGATAATCTTTTGTATGTGTTTGCCTGGTTTATAAGAGTAAGAACAGTTATAAGCATTTGTGAAAATTCTAGGTTTTCAGGTGGTAAGTCTTTTGTATTCTGGAGTACTAAGTCAATCTTTTTATTTAAATCCTCCTGTAAAGTACTTGAATCAGCTTTTTTTACATGTAAAAAACACTGATATATCTTTTCGATTTCTAAGCTTTCATTCTTTGTAGATTCCACGGTTTTAATCATGTCTTTAAATAATAAACTTATATCACTTATAGATAGGTTTTGCTTTAGATAATATATAAGTATCAGCAAAACAATATGATCTTTTGAGTACTTTTTTTTAGTAGAAGGCATAAGTATTTTAGCCTTAGTGTAATTATTTATCATAGTTTTAGTTAATAGCTTATCTTCTTCATTTCGTCTTAAATGAGCCAACTTGCTATCAAATAAAGTGATAACTTGATCCATGTACAAATCTAAGTTTGGAATATCTGAAAGCTCAATATCTTCATAGGAAGAAATCTCTTCAATTAATGAACCTAATTTATGTATATCAAATTCCATTTACAGCACCTCTAATTGTAGTTATTTAACAAAATGTTACCATATGTATATTGGTATTTCAACATAAAGTATACAAAGCCATATTATAAGATGAGTAAAATGCTAAGTTAGATAAATCTAGCAAATTAAAGAAAAAAACAGATATGATTTATAAAACTTAGGGAATACTTAAGAATATGGGGAAAAATCATTCCATATAGTAGTTATAATTTATTCAAAATTATGGTATCATAATAGCATGATATGAAGTGGTTTTAAAAACTACATAACACGGTTATAGAAAATCAAAACTGTCTCTATAAGATATATAGATAAATAAATTATTAAATAAATTATTAAAATGGAGTGATGATATATGCTTACAAAATTTAGAGAACCCATAAGTGGATTAACTCATTTGATTGGAGCTGTAATTTCTCTTGTAGGAATGATACTGCTTATTTGGCGTGAAAGTACGGTCCCAAAACCTGAACCATTGGCTTATGTTGCTATAGCTATGTTTGGATTAAGCTTAATACTTCTTTACACAGCAAGTACTGTATACCATTTAGTAAGGGCTTCAGAAAAAGTGATAAAATTTTTAAGAAAACTGGATCATTCTATGATCTTTGTTTTAATAGCAGGAACATATACTCCTATATGCTTGATAGCCTTACACGGGACTTTAAGATGGGCAATGTTTATAGGTATTTGGGCTTGTGCTATCATGGGTATTGTATTTAAGATGGTATGGTTTAATGCACCAAGATGGATATCTACTTTGTCTTATGTACTTATAGGATGGATTTCCGTATTTCTAATTCCGGCTCTTTCAAAGACCATGCTGGCAGGAGGAATTGTTTTATTGTTTCTTGGTGGTGTTTCGTATACCTTAGGTGCAGTTATATATGCAACAAAATGGCCAAGGATAAAATCTAATATATTTGGATTTCATGAAATATTTCATTTGTTTGTTATGGCAGGCAGTTTCTTTCATTATTTTATGGTCTTTAGATATGTGATTTAAAATTTTAAACTAATAGTTATTAATGAAGTAATGTTTAAAAGGAAGGCTGCACTTACAGCCTTCCTTTTAAACATTAAGATTTTTTATAAATTAAAGACCTTCAGTTAATGGAGCTTTTATTGCTCCATTAAACATAGACATTAAATCTACCAAGTCAATGGATTTTACATCTTCTTTATTTGGAAAAACTATTTCGATATTTTTATTGATATCAAATATATCATAACTTAGGTTAAAGTTTATATCATCCTTATTGGATATAAGATTTGCACTTATCTTTTGCTGAACTATATAACCATCTTTAACGGCAAAGCTTATTAGTAATCCATTTTTCCCAAATATGTCTTCCATTTTATCAATTTCTTTATTTAATTCTTCAACATTAATTTTTTCATTTTCTTTAGAACCTTCAGGCGCTAAAGCTGTAAAATAGTCTTGAAGTTCTTTAACTCTTTTTTCATCTTTTACATAAGCTTTTAAAAGCTTTTTAAGCCCTTCATTATTTAGCTTAATTTCATAAGTCTCAAGTTTTTCTTCAGCTCCATTAATTGTTACAGGATTCTTACCTGTGTATTTTATCAATTCCTTACCATCTTTTTTGGTATAATCCTTTAAGAATAAAAATGAAGATTTTTGTATATTTCCAGCATTTGCACCAATTTTATTAATATCGATATTTTCTGAAGTTTTTGCATCTGGATTTTGTGCCTTTTCCATCTGTTGTAGTTTATCAAGACCCTTTGAGTCAATATAAATATAGTCAGTATTTTGAAACATAGAGCCAGCCTGAGCTTTTAACATTTCAGGTACTTCTAAAAGCATTTTAATGTCTGTATTATTCTTATCTAGTGATATCTGCTGAATTAAATCTAAATCAGTACTAACACCCATAACTCCAACTTTTATATTTGCTTGAGACTTAGCTAAGGTTTTTCCTTCTGTAACGGATTTGCCAGTTAACTCCAAGTTAAATCCGCTAAATCCACCCATTTCTTGAGCTGATTGGCCGCTAAACTTAAAATCCGCATTAGCCTTATAGCTTAATGATTTGATAGTGCTGGTTTTCTCTAATGCCTTTATTAGCTTGTCCTCTTTTGAAGCACATCCAGTTAAAGAAAGTAAGCTAATACCAATTAATAATGTACCAATAAGTCCTTTGAATTTTTTCATGTTTTCCTCCTATGTAATAAACTATAATTAAATTAGCCCTGTTTTTATCAGAAGATAGGACTATATAAAATTAATTATATGTATATTTTAAGCTAAATACAATAGGTCTAATTGGAAGAAAAGAAGCAAATACTTTTTATGATTATAACTAACAGTGGTTAGATATTTAACATATAAGAGGAGCATATCTATAAGCTTTTCATTTCATATTTAAAGCTGGTTCTTCATATATCTGTATAAAGGCGCAGAATCTATACAGATGAAGGAGGAGATGACTGATATTATGGATAAAAGGGATATTAAAAATAGATTCAAAAACAATATAGTAACAGTAATAAGGGAAAAGGATTTAGATTTTGCTGAAGTACTTTGTAAAAATATAATATCTTCAGGTATAGATATAGTTGAGGTTACTTGTATAGTCAAAGAAGCACCAATACTTATAGACAGACTTAAACGCAAATATCCCAATACTCTTATTGGGGCAGGAACTATAGTAGACAAAATACAATTAAAGCAAGTCTTAAATAGTGGAGCAGATTTTATTGTATCTCCATGCATAGTAGAGGATGTGGGAAAGTACTGTAAATCTCATGGAATATTTTTTTCACTAGGGGTTGCCACTCCAACGGAAGCATTTAAAGCATATAGCTTAGGCTCAGACATCATAAAGGTGTTTCCAGGAGAATCACTAGGCCCAGAATTTATAAAAGCTTTGAAGGGACCATTTCCATATATGGATTTAATGCCTACAGGAGGGGTAAGAGAGGATAATATTGAGAAGTGGTTTGAAGCAGGGGCCTATACATTAGGGATTGATGAAACTTTAGTTCAAGACATAACAGCAGATAATCTAGATGAGCTAAGAACTAGATGCGGCAGATTAGTAAGAGCGCTTTGTGAGTTCAAGTAAAATTATGGGAATTGCAGTGCGATCTTTATAATATTTGCAGGAAAATAGATATATGGGCAGAATATATAAAGTTAATGAAAAAACAAGGGGGCGAAGTTTTTGAATACAAATCTTGAAAGAATTAAAAGAGACATTGAAGCATTAGGTGAATTCACATCTACACCAGGGGCAGGAAATACTCGTCTTTCATTTAGTGAGGAAGACAGAAAAGCTAGGGAATATATAAAGGGGCAAATGAAAGAAGCAGGACTTCAGGTTTATGAAGATGCAGCAGGAACCATAGTTGGCAGACTTGAGGGAGAACTTAAAGATGCACCAGTAGTTATGATAGGTTCACATTATGACTCAGTTAAAAATGGAGGCATATTCGATGGACCAGCTGGAGTAGTTACTGCGCTTGAATCAGCAAGAGTTTTTAAGGAAAATAATATAAAACCTAAATATCCTGTAGAGTTTATTGCAATGATAGAGGAGGAAGGTTGTAGATTTGGGGGAGGCCTTTTTGCAAGCAGAGCAATGACTGGACAAGTAACAAGAGAAGATCTTGATAAATATAAAGATACACAAGGAATAAGCATAGCGCAGGCTATGAGAGAGTTTGGATTTAATCCAGACGAAATAAATAAAGCTGTAAGAAAGCCTAAGGATATAAAGGCCTTTTTAGAACTTCACATTGAACAAGGACCTATTCTTGAGTGCAATAGTAAGGATTTAGGAATAGTTCAATATGTGGTTGGTATGAGAGAATTTGAAGTTGTAATTAAAGGAAGAGCTGATCATGCGGGAACAACTCCTATGAATATGAGATTAGATGCGCTAGATGCTGCAGCGCTAGTTATATCAAAAATAAGTGAATTTGCAAAAGGAGCGGGAGAAGGAACTGTAGCTACTATAGGGAAATTTGAATTACTTCCAGGGGCTGCTAATATAGTTCCGGAAGAGGTTAAATTTACTGTAGATATAAGATCGAAAAATGGGAAGCTTATAGATGAGGTTACAAATAAAATCAATAAAGAACTTGAAAATATGGTTGGAACTAAGGGTGTTAAATATAAAATTACAGACAAGCTTAATGTAAATCCAGTAAAGCTTTCGGAAAATATAATAAACATAATGAAAAGCAAAGCAGGTAATGTAGGCTTCACAACAGAAGATATGTTGAGTGGAGCAGGACACGACGCTATGATTATGGCTGGAGTTACAGAGGTAGGACTTTTATTTGTGCCAAGCAAAAATGGAAGAAGCCATTGCCCAGAGGAATGGACTGACTACGATAAACTCCAGAAGGGTGTAGAAATCATGTGTCAGACACTTGAAGAACTTTGTCAAAATAATTAGTAACCATTGGTTTTCACAATAATAGCTTTTACTTAAATCCTGTTCTATGGTAATATTATCATTAACATCATAAACAGTCATAGAAGTTACCTTAGAGTAGATTGAGAACATTAGACATGTTGATATCATGTATATTATATGTTTAAAGTTTTTTCATAGATTTTCTCCTTTAAGGTTATTCTAAATTTATAGAGGTGATTTTAATGAAGGTATTATGTATTGTTCAGCCAGAAACAGTTTGTAATGGAAATATAGAGCTTTTAACAAGGAATATTTCTGGAAAGCCAGTTATAGTACATACATTACAAAGGCTAATGAAGGCAAGACTTATAGATGAAGTTATTGTAGCAGCCTCCAATAATATTAAGGATTCCTCTTTGGTCAGTGCACTTCAGGAAACTGAGTTTCATGTATTTACAGGAAGCAAAGAAAATATGTTAAAAAGATTCAAGGAGGCTTCTGGTAGACATTTTGGTGACATAATAGTGAGAATAAAGGGAAATTGCCCTTTAATAGCTCCAGATATTGTGGACAATGTTATATCTTATTTTAAAATGTATAATTATGACTATGTGCACTTAGATGTACCAAACTCCTTTCCAGAGGGCTTGGAAGTAGAGGTTTTTTCAAAAGAAGCATTAGATAAATGCCTTCAAAAGGTTATAAGGAGCTCAGGAATAAATACTATATCCATAAGGGAATCTATGTATTCAAATGAGTGTTCTCCTTGTAAATACTATGAAGGAGTAACCAATTATATGTCAAAACATCCTACAGAATTTAAGATAGGAACAGTAAAAGGTGAAGAAATATACAATAGAAAATATAAACTTTCTGTTGATACAAAGGAAGATTTAAAGCTTATAAGTAGCATTTATAGGCATTTTGATGCTGATTTTCCAAATGCTAAGGAAGTTATAAGATTCTTAGATAAGAATCCAGAAATTGCAGAGATAAATCAAAAACAAAAAAGTCAGCCGTAGGCTGACTTAAAGAATCATCTTAGTTTATTTCCGCTATTTTAATATTTATAAAACTTATTGTAATTTATTATCACTTTGTTCGTTTTCTGATGAATTTACATTAGGTGAATTTTGTTCTATTTCATCCAATCTTTTTTCGATCAGTTCTATTTCTTTCCTGATTTCTTGAAGTAAATCATATATTTCCTTTTGCATAATAATCCTCCATTCATTTTATCTATACATATAGTTTGCAAAATTGGAATTATTATTCAATATAGTATGTATAATCTTTTATGTATTGACTATTTTTCATTAAAGCTTTAAAATTTAGCTAAGAATCGAAATAAAAAAATGGAAAGTCAAGGCTAGATTTTTCCGTAAGTTAATGGATTTGCAGAGTAATAAGGGAGGAATACATTTATGACAATTGGAATTATACTTGTGCTTATAGGCATAGTAGGTATAGGCACTGTTGTAGGTTTTTTAGTACTTAGAAAATATGATGAGGATGATTTTATAGAAGACGACGATTTTGATGAAGATGATGATATGGAAGAAAATAAAAATGAAAATGGTATGATTAATAAAAAAGCTGAGGAAGAAAATGCTAAAGAAATAATAAATGAAGAAAATGATAATATTGAAAGACATACTCATATTGATAGTAAAAGTAATGAAAAAAATCATTTGTTAGTTGAAAAACAAGCTACAGAATTTGATGTGAAGAAAGAAAAAAATTCTACTATAAGTGATGATACAATAATTTTAAGCAATTTTTATAACAATATAATTGCATTTTTAGTGCAGTTAAATGGAGTAAAAAGAGGAACCAATTATGAGATTAAACCTGGAGAAAGTCATATAGGCAGAAGCGATGAAAATGATATAATACTTGAAGATATGTATGTAAGTGGGAATCATGCGATTATAAAGCAGCAAGAAGACAAGATGTATATATATGATTTAGGTTCAAAAAACGGAGTTTTTGTAAATGGAGATAAAATAGAAGAATCAAAGGAATTAAATAATAACGACACAATAATAATAGGAGAGACAAAATTAAGGTTTGTGATAATACAATAAAAGTCATGTTAATCTTAATAATTGCATTAGGAAGTCTGTAAATATAGACTTCCTAATTTTATGTATTTTTATATGGAACTTTAATAAAACGTTAAAGTGGATTACAAATTCATGAAAAAAATTTAAAGTTTCATTATAACTTGTCGATAATTGAGGATGTTGGTATAATATTGCTATGACAATATAATAAAACAAGTAATTTATATAAGGGGAAGATGAGATGGAAAAATTATCAAATAAAAAGAGAAAGCGCAGAAGTATAAAAAGTAAGCTGCTGCCGCTTATAGTTATTGCTATGGTATTGCCTCTTTTAATACTTAGTATATTGAATTATGGAATTTCAAATAAAGTTCTTTTAGATAGTTTTGAAGATAATTCAAAAGAAATGACTAATCAAATGAATACTAATTTAGATGATATGTTTATGGAAATTGAGGCAACTATTAATTTTTTATCCATGGATGAGAATTTAAAAAACATAGTAATTTTAGAAGATAAAATGAGCAGCAAAGATGCAGCAAAAGAAGAAATAAAAGAAGAAATAAAAGAAGAACTTGAAAAAACAAAGTATTCTTCAAGAAAATTATTAGATAACAAGGTGAAGACGGGTAATGGTATATTTTCTCTATATATAGGAGCTAGAAATAAAACATTTTTTGCCAATTCTGCTAACAAGGCAGGGGATATGGCAGGGTATGATCCTACACAGAGGCCTTGGTACAAAAAAGCAATGGAAAATCCAGATAAGGTGGTATATATAGATCCGTATGTAAGTCCAAGCACAGGAAAGCTTATGTTTACTGTGGCAAAGACTTTTAAGGGTAATAACGGAGAAATACTTGGAGTAGTAGGAACAGATATTACTCTGGATAATTTTGCGACAAAGTATAAAAATGTTAGTATGGGTGATACTGGAGTGCTATTTGTTATGAGTCCTGATGGTATAGTGCTTTCCCATCCTGATGAAAAATTAATTGGTCAAAGTGTGAAAGATCAAGAAGTCTTTAAAGTGATTAATTCTGAAAAAGAAGGCTTTAAAGAATACACGTTTGAAGGAAAACATAAATATACCTCATTTACAACTAATGATAAAACTTCATGGAAGATTGCATTAAGTTTTAATACAAATGAAACTGCAAATGAGCTAGACACTATAAACAAAACTAATATACTAATTGCCTTATTGAGTTCAATAATGGGAGTAATATTTGCATTATATATATCTAGAATGATAACTAAGCCTTTAAAAGTATTAGAAGATGGAATAAATAAAGCAGCGTCAGGAGATCTAACAGAGGATATAAATATAAGCTCTAAGGATGAATTTGGGAATATAGGAAATGCCTTCAATCAAATGACGGCTAATTTAAAGTCACTTATAGGTGAGATAGTTTCATCAGCTAAAATAGTATCAGAAAATTCTATGTCTCTAAGAGATATGTCTGTTCAAACTTCTAGTGCCACAACAGAAGTTGCGTCTACTATAGGGGAAATAGCAAAAACTGCTACATCACAAGCTGTACAAACTCAAAGAGGTATGGAAAAATCAGAACAGCTTTCAGAAAGTATTGATGAAATTTCAAAAGCAATACACACTGTGAAGGAAGTTTATGATAATGTTACAAAATTAAATTCAAATGGTATGAAAGAAATAGAGGATTTAACAAGCAAAACTGCGCTTGTAAATTCTGAGACAGAAAAGCTTAATGAGGTTATAGTAGCTATGGATACAAGTTCTCAAAAGATAGGAGAAATAATAGAGACTATTAAATCTATAGCAGATCAAACAAATCTTCTAGCGTTAAATGCATCAATTGAGGCAGCTCGTGCAGGAGAAGCGGGACGTGGTTTTTCTGTAGTAGCAGAGGAGATTAGAAAGCTTTCAGAAAGTACAGCATATTCAACAGAAGAAATAAATAAGCTTATTATTGACATACAAAAAAGATCTTCCAATGCCGTAACTTCCATAAGCGCTACAAAGGATACGCTTGGAAAGCAAGTTGGCGCAGTAAATGGAACGCGTGAAGTATTTGGAGAAATGTACAAGTCCATAGTTGAGGTTTCTAATTATATGAAACACATAGAAGCACTAAATAAAACTATGATTATCAATAAAGAAGATATAGTGGAAGCGATAACAGAGATATCAGGGGCTTCTGAAGAAACTTCAGCCTCCACAGAGGAAGTTTCTGCAAGTGCAGAGGAAATACTTGCCATTATAGAAGATCTTTCAGTGAGTACAAATAAGTTGTCAGAGCTAGCTGAAAATCTTTTAGAAGAGGTAAACAGTTTTAAGGTGGAATAAATAATTCCTAATAGATCACTGAAAATAAGGACGAGATAGTGCAGGGCATTTTAAATGATAGGTTGTTTTTTTAAAATGTTCTGCACTTTTTCAGTTTGTGGTGCATTAAGGAAAAAATTAAGAAATGCGTCATATAATATAGTATGATTATAGTATATTGGGTTTTCAAAATGAGAATAACTTTAAGTTAGACATTATAAAAAATTAGATAGTACATAAAGGGGTGAAATAATGGGAGAGGATAAAATAGCTGTCTCGAAAGATATACTTATAAAGATAAAGTCAAGAGCTCAAACTATTAAATCATTATGTAAGGATAAGGTGTTAGTTAAAGAAGCGGATGAAATATTAGATTTAGTAAGTAAAGAACTAAATAAAGACGAGGAAACCGTGTTAGAAAAAATTGAACAAAAAATGAAAGAAACTAGGAACTTAAATCCGGATTTAAATGCAAATCTATATATACTTTATAGAAATCTTACAAAAAATAAGATAACTGAGGAAGATGCTTTAGCGTTATATACAATGTACTTGGAATCTGAAGTTTTCGATAAAAAAATTTATTAAGTAAATAAGGAGGGGTACTAAAAATTAAAGTTTTATATACTCTCTAATCGTTAGTACCCAGTATATCATGATTTTTAATATATGTATTAAAGTACTTTTATAACTTCAACTTCGTAGTCTCCATCAGGGGAACTTACTTTAGCCTTTTTACCTATAGTAAGTTTATACAAAGTCTTTCCTAAAGGAGAGTCTATGCTTATTTTCATATTTTTTGGGTCAGCTTCTACAGAACTTACTAATGTTACTTCTTCTTCTTCATCCATATCGTAAAATTTAACTATTGCAGTTTTGTTAATATCGAACATATTTGCATCTGCAGAGCTTTCCACTATTACTGCATTTCTTAATTGATTTTCCAGCTCAAGTATTCTAGTTTCATTTAATGATTGGTCATCCTTTGCAGCAGAATAATCGGCATTTTCACTTAGATCTCCTTGAGAGCGAGCATATTTTAATGCTTCCTTAATTTCAACTCTTTTAACGGTTTTCAAGTATTCCAATTCTGACTCTATCTTTTTTTTAGCTGTTTCAGTTAAAATAATTTTATCCATAAACAAATTCACCTTCCTAGTAATTTATTATTGACAGTCAATAAAAATTTAAACAATGTATGAAAATCATTTAGTATTTTCATATAATGCCATTTTATCATCAATATATTAGTACAATCAACAAATATATAATATTTTAACATAGTAAGCAATGAATATTTAATAAGTATTTTATTTGAAAATTAAAATAATTGTAAAAAAATTCCGAAATTTATCTTGTTATGTAATAAATGATTATATATAATATAATTAGATTTGCTTGTTAGAGTAGGTGATTGCGCGTAAAGTGCTAGATGGACAGGAAGTTGCCACTAGACGAAGAGATTTTAATGTTATTTAAAATTTCGCGATGCAGTTGCCGCATTCCGCTAACATTTTTTAGCGTCACTTTCTCTATTGGCAAATACTATGAAGGGAGGCGCCATTATGAAAAATGCAAGAAAAATGGTATTTTTAGGTTTATTTATTTCATTACAGGTTATACTTACAAGATTTTTAGGAATTGAAACACCAATTATTAGAGTAAGCTTTGGATTTTTGCCATTAGCTTTATGTGGTATGTTATTTGGTCCTTTGTATGGAGGAATATGCGGAGCATTAGCTGATATTTTAGGTATGTTAATATTTCCTAAAGGAGCGTATTTTCCGGGTTTTACATTAAGCACGGCTTTATCGGGAGTAATATATGGAATATTTCTATATAAAAGACCTAAATCTATGATTAATATAGTTTTAGCTGTGTTAATTATAACGATTTTTATAAATTTGGGACTTAATACTATATGGCTTTCAATGATTACTGGTAAGGCAGTATATGCTATAATAGTTCCTAGAATAATAAAAAATCTTATAGAAATTCCGGTAAAAGTGCCAGTTATATACATGTGCTGGAAAGCAATTGGAGATTATATGGACAAATCCTTCCGTAATGTGACAGTTTAAATTAAGTATAAATTTATGTTCTGCATGGCAAAATATAATCAAATACATGTAGAAAGGAAGGATATCTATGAGACCTTTTAGAGGAGATAAACATCAAAAGGGTGGCAAAAATGATGGTGTAAAGCCTGCAGATAGAGCAAGAAAAAGGAATGAAAAGAATCCTCCAACTTATGAAACCTTTGATGGAGAAAAGATATATTAATATAATACAATAATTAAAAAGTAAAAGTTAAAAATATAATGTAGGAAGTTTGCTTGCAGACTTCCTATTTTTTATGAAATTATTTAATAGTTGTTATATAAAAAATTTTTAATATTTATAACTAATTATTATTGCAATTATATAGAATAATAATTGGATGAAAGTAATATATTTCAAGTGTAGTATCTGTTATAAGGCTATATAAGTTGTATTAAAAAGGGGGATGGGAAATGACTTATAATTTTCAGCGTAAAAAAACCATTGCATTACTTCTATCAATATTTATGGTTTTAGGTATCATTTTTTCTGGGAATGTATTTGCAGCTTCAGAAGACATTAAGACTATAAATATATTGTCCTTTAACGATTATCATGGGCAGGTTTTGGAGGGAAAAAAAGAACCTGGAATATCAAAATTCGCAAAGGCTATAAAGGATTTTAAGTACAGTAATAAAAATACTATAGTAGTTGCGGCTGGAGATCTTTATCAAGGATCTGCCATATCTAATTTGAATGAAGGTGCTCCAATAAATGAAATGATGAATAATTTAGAAGTGATAGCTTCAGCCTTAGGTAATCATGAATTTGACTGGGGAATAGATAAAATTGAAAAATGGTCTAAAGAAGGAAATTTTCAATGGTTAGCTTCAAATATATATGATAAAAATACACTTAAGCCTGTAGCTTTTGCAAAACCATATAAAATTGTAGAAGTAGATGGTGTGAAAATAGGATTTATAGGGCTTTCAACTCCAGAAACCACCTATAAAACAAAGTCAGCTTATATAAAGGATTTAGAGTTTAAAGACCCTATTAGCTCAGCGAAGGAATGGGCTCAAAAACTTAAGAGTGGAGAATTGGAAGAAGGGAAAGTCGATATAGTTATAGCTCTTACCCACCTAGGTGCTTTTCAAAATAAGGATAGTAAAGTTATAACAGGAGAGGCAGCAGATTTTGCTAAAGCATGTCCTTATGTAGATGCTGTAATAGCAGCACATACACATCAAACTGTTTCGGGGAATGTAGAACAAATTCCTGTTATTTCAGCTTATTATAATGGAAGAGCTTATGGGAGGTTAGAAATAAAATATGATTTAAATACAAAAAAAGCAGAAATAACACCCTATGCTGTTGATTTGATAACTTCGCTAAGTGAATTAAATGAAGATGCAGAAGTCAAAGCTATAGCTCAAAAATATGAAAAGTTATCAGGGCCAAAGCTTAATGAAGTGTTAGCTGTTACAGACAAGGATTTAACTCATGATAAATTAAGTGGTCCTTCAATACTTGGAGAATGGATATGCGATGTTATGGCAAAGGTCACTGATTCTCAAATAGCTATAACTAATGGAGGAGGAATACGAACTTCATTAAACAAAGGAAAGATAACCATGGGCAATTTATATGAAGTTATGCCATTCGATAATACATTATTTACTATGGATCTTACAGGAACAGATATAAAGAAAGTTATAGAAAATGGTATAGGAAATGACAAGATTGGTTGGGTTCAGGTTTCGGGATTGAAGATAAAATATGATTTGGACAGGGCATTTGGAAATAGAGTAACTGAAATGAAGCTTATGAATGGAACAAAGTTAGATATGAATAAATATTATAAGGTAGTAACTAACGACTTTATGGCTTCTAATGGAGATGAATATGATTTTTCAAAGGGCAAAAATAAATTAGATACAAATATCCCAGTAAGAGATGCATTAGTAAATGAATTAAAGGCTTGTAAGGAACTTTCAGTAGTCAAAAAGAATTATCTGCAGCAAGAGAAAAAGATAGAAGGTCCTACTATACCGGTAATACCACAAAAATCAGTTATATATACTGTAAAGTTAGGAGATACATTATACTCTATAGGAGCAAAGTATAATGTTGATTATAAGGAAATAGGAGAAATTAATAATATAAAAAACTTCAATTTAATTTTTGTTGGGCAAAAGCTTGTTATTCCTCAAAATTAAAGCAATAAAGGAACTTGAACGATGTATTCAAGTTCCTTTATTGCTTTTATCCTATATTTCTAGAAGATGAACTTGCCACATAGGTATTACTCTTAGATTGAGTATATACTACCCAGTACAAGAATCCAACAAGAACTGAGCCGCCGATTATATTTCCAGCTGTTACCCAAAGTAAATTGTGAAATATATTTGATATATTTATGGCTGAAATAGCTGAAGATTTAAGGCCGGAAGCTCCTATATAAACAATGTTCCCTTTAGATAATAACCCAACAAATAAATAATACATATTAGCCACGCAGTGTTCAAAACCACCAACTATAAAAGCCATTATAGGAAACCATATAATGAAAATTTTCCCTATTATATCTTTGGCAGCATAAGCTCCCCATACCGCTAAACTTACCATAAGGTTACAAAGTATTCCGCTAGATAATGCCTTTAAGGCAGTTAGTGAGCTTTTAGCATAAGCAACTTTTAGTGCATATCCTCCTAGCTTCCCTCCGTTCATATCAAAGGAACCGCTAAGATGAAGCAAAACTACTATTAAAAGAGCCCCTAAAAAGTTCCCTAAATATACTATAATCCAATTTTTAAGCATAGATTTTAAACTAATTTTGTTTTCGAGTATACCAGTAATCATAAGAGAGTTTCCTGTAAAAAGTTCTCCGCCACATATTATAACTAGTATAAGTCCAACTGGGAAAACTGCTCCTGCCATAAATTTAGAAATTGAAACATTTGATATGCTGTGAGAAGCTACTGCAGCAGCGAAGCCGCCCATAGCTATAAATGCACCTGCAAGTATTCCGAGTATAAGGGTTTTAATAAATGTAGAGTTTGCTTTTCCTGTAGCTGTAGTTATTGCTTCAGGGCATAATTCTGACCATTTTAACATCTGTTTGTCCATAACCTATCCCCCTGTTTAATTAATTGCTATAGTTTTATTATACTGTAAAAACATCTATAAATCGTCTATATAAGTTTAGTGTTATTTAGAAATTTTGAAAAATTCAATAAATTACTATGATATTGATTTATGGTTTTTATTATATATTTAAAATGTTTATAATTTCAAACAAAGGTGATTAATACATTCTAATCTGGGCATAATTAATAAAAAATAAATTATAGAAGGTGAAGAAATGAATAAGGTTTTGTTAATAGGAAGGCTGGCTAAGGACTGTGAATTAAGATATGTAGGAGAAGATAAAACAGCGGTTTTAAATTTTACATTAGCTGTACAAAAGCCTTTTTTAAACAAAGATGGAGAAAGAGATACTGACTTCATTCCAATAGTGTATTGGAAAAAAGCAAGTGAAGCATTAGAGCCTTATCTTAAAAAAGGTAAGGTTATAAGTGTCATGGGAAGAATAAACATTAGAGCTTATACTAAAGAAAATGGTGAAAAAAAGTACTCTGCTCAAGTAGTGGCAGAACAAATACAATTTGTAGATTTATTTAAACATAAAGAAAAAGCAGAGTAAATATATTGACGATAACTATATCTCCTTATAATATAAGAATGTAAATGATAAATATATTATAGGGAGATATAAATTATGACAGATAAGAAGTGCGTTAATTGTAAATTTGTGATTAAAATTGTAGTATTTTGTATTGTGATAATGCAATTGTATTTTTTAATAAAATATAGGACAACTTTTCTAAGGATAAATAAGGAATGGTTAGAAAACTTTATAAGAAGTCAAGGTGCTTTATCAAGATTTATATTTGTAATTATATTTGCGTTAAAACCACTTATAATAGTTATACCTGCTATGCTGATGACTATAATAGGGGGAAGTCTGTTTGGACCTCTTCAGGGACTATTATTAAGCCTAATTGGATTTTTTTTATCAGGAACGTTAGCTTTTTTTCTTGCAAGACTTTTAGGTGAGCCTTTTGTAGATAAGATAGTTAAAGGAAAAGGTATGAAAATGAATAAAGTAATAAATAAAAATGGAGTTTTTATCATAGCACTTATAAGATTTATACCTGTATTTCATTACGATATAGCAAGTTATACCTTAGGACTTACCAAAATAAAATATAAAGATTATATTATAGGGTCTATATTAGGAGTTGCTATAGAAACTACAGCTTATGCATATTTAGGAGAAAATATATTCAAACCTCATTCTCCTGAATTCATAATATCTATATTATCAATAATTATTTTAGGAGTTTTAGGTTGGTTTTTGGCGAAAAAGAAATCTTTTAAATAAAGTAATATGGTTTAATGCCGATAAATAAAATATTGGTTTTTATTTATAATTTGATTTTGGAGTGATAATTTATGAGATTAATGCAAAATATGTCTTCACAAAGAATATACAGGCAATATCAAAAGTCTTTGATAAATCAAAGCAAAGCATTAAAGCATATATCTTCTGGGGAAAAGTTTACAAAGGCTGGAGAAGCGCCAAATGAAATAGCTAAAAGCGAAAGAATGAGACTTCAAATAAGAGGACTTCAAATGGCCCAAAAGAATGCACAAGATGGAATAAGTATGATGCAAACCGCAGATGGAGCGTTAGATTCTATGACAAATACTATGCAAAGAGTAAGAGAACTTTTGGTACAAGCGGGGAATGGAACAAATAGTCCTGAAGATAAAGAAACTATACTAAATGAAGTAAAACAAATGATAGATGGATATGATGACATGGCAAAAAATAGTGAATTTAATGGTACATCTCTATTTGATCCGGAAGATGGTGTAAATAGTGTGAAAATGCAGTTAGGAGCAAATGCCTACGAAAATGTAGAAATAAAGTTTTATAATTTAAGAGCAGAGGAGTTAAAGGATTTAGAAACTGGAGAAAGTTTAAATTTAAATCTTATAATTGGGTCAGTAAAAGATAATGATTTTGGGAGTGCTATTGATCAAATAGATTCTGTAATAAAAAACTTAAGCAATGTGAGAAGCAAATATGGAGCATTAGCTAACAAGTTTGAACAATGTTTTGAAGGATTAGGAGAATTTGAAATGGCAACTCAGGCTGCAGAAAGCTCCATTAGGGATACAGATATAGCAGAAGAGATGATGGAATTTACTAAAAATAATATACTCATAGAGTCAGGTAATGCGATGATGGTTCAATCTAATAAATTGCCACAGGAAATACTAAGAATACTTGAAAGTGTGAAAAGTAGGTAAAGGATATAGGCAATCAGTATAGATGTAAAAGCTGATTGCCTATTTTTTTATTAAATTAAATAAAATTTAATTTAATAAAAAATAAAATGTGTTTAAAATTAGATGAAAAATAGTAAAAAATGTAGTATAATTGCATAGTATAGGAAAAAAATGTTTTAAATTGTTAATTTAATAACAGTATTTAACAAGGCATAGTGCACTAAAATTGTATCATAATAACATTATTTGCATTAATTTTACTAAAAAAACTTTCCAACTATTTAAAAAGTTAAAAAAGTTTATAATTTATTTAAAAATTTTAAAAAAAGTAAATATTAATACTATACAAAACCTTGATTTTATTGTAAAATTAAATCATATTTTGAATTTAATGTAATAATTTTAGAAAAATATAGAAAAAAATGGGAGTTGATGATTTGGAAATTTCTAATCTTTCGCAAGACCGATTTACATATGAAATTATAAAAAAGGGACTAGATGCCTCTTCTGAAAGAAGTAAGGTTATAGCTAATAATATTTCAAATATAAATACAGGAAATTATAAGAGAAGGTATGTAAGTTTTGAGGAGACTTTAAAACAAAATGGAGAAGAATTAAATTTAAAGACTTCTAATGAAAGACATCTAAATGATGGGACTTCTTTAGGACAAATTACTGTAAAAGAAGATAAGACAAGCAGTATGAGGGATGATGGCAATAATGTTAATTTAGATTTGGAAAAGGTTAATCAAGCTGCAAATACTCTTATGTATAATGCTATGATTGCTCAGCTCAATAATAGAATTTCACAGAAGAGAATTGTTATTAGTGGAAAATGATGATTAATGGAATGTGTGATATTAATGAAATTAAGAAATGATAAATATCAAAAATAATGACAACGAGGTGAAATATAGTGAAAGCATTTAATAACTTAAGAATAAGTGCCAGCGGATTATCGGCTGAAAGGTTGAGAATGGATACCATTGCAGCTAATATAGCTAATGTTTCAACTACAAGAGGGGAAAATGGAGGGCCTTATAGAAGAAAAATTGCATTATTTCAGGAAAATTTAACAAGAGAGATGGATAAAACTACTGGAAGAGAGAAGGAAAGACTTTTAGGTGTAAAGGCAGTAAAGGTGACTGAAGATTCAGCAGAACTTAGAAGAGTATATGATCCAACTCACCCTGATGCGGATGAAAGTGGATATGTATTGATGCCAAATGTAAATATATTAAATGAAATGGCTGATATGATAGCTGCAACTAGAGCCTATGAAGCTAATGTGGATGCAATAAATTCACAAAAATCAATGTTTTCTAAGGCATTAGAAATAGGAAGGTAGGTGAAAAATATTGAGAATAAATGAATTTACTCCATTAAGTTCTATGTTTGAAGATATGAAAATATATGGAGGAGTGGAAAACAAATCTAATGAAAAAGAGAATGATTTTTTCGCAGTTCTTAAAGATAAGTTAGATGCTGTAAATGAAAAACAAGTAACATCAGAAAATACAACAAGTGCTTTTATAAGTGGAGAAGAAGTAGATGTACATAAGGTTATGTTAGATGCAGAAGAAGCTAAGCTATCTTTGGAGTTGGCAGTACAGATGAGAAATAAGATAGTTGAAGCATACCAAGAAATTAATAGAATGCAATTATAGTAAGGAGTGCTAGTGAATGAACAAGCTATCCCAATGGATTAGCAACCTAATGACAAAAACATCTGAATTGAGTACAAAAAAGAAGATAGCTTATGGAATTATTTTAGTAAGTATTATTGGAGTTATAATATATGGTGTTATTTCAGTAAGTTCAACTAAATATGCTGTTCTTTTTCAAAATGTAGACTCTGACGATGCAGGGGCGATTTATACTAAGCTTAAGGAAAAAAAAGAGGATTTTAAAGTAGAAGGCAATACTATATTGGTTCCTAAAGATAAAGTTGATTCCTTAAGAATGGAAGTATTATCTGAAGTACCTATGACTAATGGAAGTGAAGGATTTGAGCTTTTAGATAAAAGCAAATTTGGAAGCACAGATGCAGAAATGAAAATAAACTATCAAAGGGCACTTCAAGGAGAAATTGAAAGGACTATAAAAGCCTTTCCAGAAATAGAAAATGCCAGAGTACATCTAGTACTTCCTGAAGATAGTGTTTTTGTTAAAGATTCTGCACCAGCCAAAGCATCGATTACATTGAAAATAAAGTCTGGGAAAAAACTTACAAAAGATCAAGTGAAAGCTATAGTTTCTTTGGCATCTGGTAGTGTAAAAAACTTACCAAAAGAAAACGTTGAAGTAAATGACACAAAAGTCAGCCTAACACAAAACCTTTTTGAAGATAGTGAATTTGAAGCATCTTCTTCAGCAGAAAAACAGCAAGTATTAGAAAAGGAGTATGAAAAAAAGCTTGAAAACAAAGTTACTGATATGCTTTCAGCTGTTTATGGAAAAGACAAGGTAAGAGTTATTGTAAATGCTGATCTAAATTTCGATGCTCAAGAAACAGATAAAATAACTTATGATCCTAAGAATGTAGTGGTAAGTGAAAAGAATTCAAAAACCACTGAAAAAGGTGCAGCAGGTGGAGTCACAGGAAGTCCTGTAGATGACAATATGAACAATGAAATTGAGACTAATGCAGATGGCAGCGTAACAACTCATGAGGAAAATACTAAAAATTATCAAATATCTGAAAGTAAGGAAAAGGTAATAAAAGCACCAGGGGATGTTAATAGACTTACAGTCTCAGTAATACTAGATGGTGTTATGGATAATGCTACAAGAGCATCTGTTAGCAATAGTGTTATGTCAGCTGTAGGGTATAGTCAAGCTAGAGGAGACAGTATCAGCGTAGAAGGACTAGCCTTTGATAAAGAGTCAGAAAATAAGATTAAAGATGATTTGGAAGCAATGGAAAAGGAAAAAGAAAGAGCAGCTCTTATGAAGAGATATGTATTAATAGGAATTGGAGTAATTTTATTATTAGCATTAGTAATAGGAATAATTTTAAGGAGAAGAAGCCAGAAAAAAGAAGAAGAGGAAATTTTACAGCTAGATCATATAGATACTGTTATAGATGATGAAGTTGAACTGGAACAAAAACCTAAATTTAAACCTATAGAATTGGAAACAGAAACTGAAATTAGTCATACAGAAAATGAAATAAGAAAATATGCTATAGACAAACCAGATCAAGTTTCAGAAATAATAAAATCTTGGTTGGCAGAAGATGAGAGGTGATTTAAATGTATAATGGGGGAGATGGCGAAAAATTAACTGGAGTACAAAAAGCAGCAATACTTTTTATAACCTTAGGACCAGAAGCTTCTGCTGGAATTATTAAAAAGCTTCCTGAAGCGGAAATACAAAAGATTACCTATGAGATTGCTAATATTAGTGCAGTTAAATCAGAACAAAAGCAAAGTATATTTGAAGAGTTTATTCAAATGAATAAAGCAAAGGATTATCTTATAGAAGGGGGTTTGGATTACGCTAAAACCCTTCTATCTAAGGCATTAGGAAGCCAAAGGGCAATTGAAATATTAGATAAGGTAACAGAGGCTACTCAGCAGTTTAGACCATTTGCTATTGCGAGAAAAGCAGATGCAAATCAGCTTTTAAATATTATATCTAATGAACATCCTCAAACTATAGCGCTTATACTTTGTCATCTTCAGGCAGATAAGGCAGCACAAATTTTATCTGAGTTATCTGAAGAAATACAGGGAGACGTAGCTTATAGAATTGCAACTATGAATAATACTTCTCCTATGGTATTGAAGGAAATTGAAAAGGTATTAGATAATAAACTATCTTCTGTAGTAAAATCTGAAATGAAAGCTATGGGTGGTGTGCCAACTATAGTTGATATATTAAATCAAGTAGATAGAACTACAGAAAAGAATATAACTGAGGCTCTGGAAAGAGAAAATCCTGAACTTGCAGAAAAAGTTAAGTCATCCATGTTTGTATTTGAAGACATTATTACATTAGATGATGTATCAATACAAAGAGTATTAAGAGAAGTAGAGACAAAAGAACTTTCACTAGCCCTCAAGGGAGCTTCAGAAGAAGTAGCCAATGCTATATTTAAAAATCAATCCAAAAGAGCTGCTGCTTCACTAAAAGAAGACATGGAATTCTTAGGACCTGTAAGACTTATGGATGTTGAAAAGGCACAGCAAAAAATTGTTGGAATTATAAGAAGACTTGACGAGGCTGGCGAAATTGTAATTGCAAGAGGTGGAGAAGATGCAATCATCGTATAATGTAATAAAAGGAACCAGCTTAGTTAACCAAGGTAAAAGAGAAATAATAACTGAATATATTCCTAAAGTTCATAAGCAAATCGATGAAGAAAGTTATGTTAAAGATAGAAATGAAGGAGTTTGTGCTAAAGGAATAGTTGAAAGTTATGAGGCTTTAAGCAATTCTATATTAAAGCAGGCTAGGGCTAAAAGGGAAGATATATTAATTCAAAGTTATAAAGACGCTGATATAATAAGAAATGAAGCATACAACGAAGCATATAAAAAAGGATATGAAGAAGGAAAGAATAAGGGATATAGTGATGCATATGAAGAAGGATATAAAAAAAATATCGAAAAGATAGAAGCAGAAAGAGAATTAATATTAAAGGAAGCAGAAAATACTTCAAGTAAAATTATAGAAAGTGCTAAAGCTGAATATCTAAGATATCTTGATGAAAAAAAAGATGAAATAGTGAAGACTCTTAAAAATATAGTAGAAGCTGTATTTAAAAGGGAAATTAAAGAAGAAGATAGTTTGAATGATATGCTATTGGATGTTTTAGAATTAGCTAAGGGAGCCAAAACGATAATAATAAGATGTAATCCGATATATGAGCAGGAGTTAAAAAACACCATAGATATTTGGAAAACTCGTGAGGTATTTAAAGGAGAGATATTTATCATAATAGACGAGACAATATCTGAAGGGAATTTATTAATAGAAAAAGATAATGGTAAAATACACATAAGTACAGAGAAGGCCTTAGAAAAAATAGAGGAAATACTTCTTTCAGAATAATGGAGTAAATAAGAGGGTACAGTATGGAAGCATTAAAGTTTCAGCTTATAAATAAAAGAATTAAGGAAACTAACTTTTATCATATAGAGGGTACTGTTAAAAAAGTAATAGGGCTTACTATAGAAGCAGAAGGAGTAAAATCCTTTGTTGGTGAAGTTTGTATTATATACAATGAAATGAATAATCCTATAGATTGTGAAGTTGTTGGTTTTAAGGAAAAAGATGTGATACTAATGCCCCTTGGAGAACTTATAGGTATATCTCCAGGATGCAGAGTAGTCCCTACTGGAAAGCCTTTAAGCGTAAAATGTTCTGAAGAGTTATTTGGAAAAGTTCTGGATGGACTGGGAAGACCGCTAGAGGGTGAAGAAGTAAGATATGGAGTCTACTATCCCTTAGATACAGCACCCCCAGATCCTATGAAGAGAAAAAGAATAAAGGATATAATTCCAACAGGAGTTAGAGCCATAGATGGTTTTATAACTTGTGGTGAAGGGCAGAGAATAGGAATATTTGCGGGGAGTGGTGTTGGAAAAAGTACAACCTTAGGGATGATAGCAAAATATGCTGAAGCAGATGTAAATGTCATATGTCTTATTGGTGAAAGAGGAAGGGAAGTTTTAGATTTTATAGAAAGAGATTTAGGACCAGAGGGTATGAAAAAAAGCATAGTAATATGTGCGACTTCTGATAAACCAGCTCTTGTGAGAATTAAGGGTGCATTTACAGCAACAGCTATAGCAGAATACTTTAGAGATAAGGGGAAAAAAGTAATTTTAATGATGGATTCTGTAACTAGATTTGCAATGGCTCAAAGGGAAGTTGGACTTGCTATAGGTGAACCTCCAGCAACTAAAGGCTATACTCCTTCAGTATTTGCAATGCTTCCAAGGCTTATGGAAAGGTCAGGAATGTCTGACAAAGGTTCTATTACAGCATTCTACACAGTACTTGTAGATGGGGATGATTTTAATGAACCTATTGCAGATGCAGTAAGAGGTATATTGGATGGGCATATAGTACTTTCCCGTGCATTAGCGGCTAAAAATCATTATCCCGCCATAGATGTATTAAATAGTATTAGTAGACTTATGAATGAAATTGCAGAAGAAGAGCACAAAAAGGGTGCAGCAATTTCAAGGGATCTTATGGCGACTCATAAGGAATCTGAAGATTTAATAAACATAGGTGCTTATGTTAAAGGAAGTAACAATAAGGTAGATATGGCTATACATTACATTGATGGTATAAATAAATTTCTTACACAAAGGGTAGAGGAACACACAGCGTTTAATGATACTATAAATTGGCTTAAATCAATGTTTAAATGATTGACATTTGAGAAGAGGGAGTTATATGGAAAACTATAAATTTAGGCTTCAGAAACTTTTAAACATAAGAATGGACAAAGAAGATGAATCAAAGAGAAAATTTAAAGAAGTTCAAAAGGAGAAGATAGAAGTAGAGAATAAATTAATATATCTTCAGGAAAATTACAAGAAATACTCCAGCTTATGTGATAATCAAAGTATTGTAGAGCAGAAAATAAAATACCGATATTTATCAGCATTGAATATAGGGATAAATCAAACTTCAAGGGAACTTGAAAGTAAGGAAAAGCTTTTAAATAATGCACGCCAAGAATTGAAGCAGAAGCAGATAGAGAGAAAAACTGTAGAAATATTAAAACAAAAAGGATATGAAACATTTATAAAAGAACAAAATTCAATCGAACAAAAAACTAATGATGAATTTGCACTTTATGCTCACATAAGAGCTATGCAAGGGAGGTAAAATAATTGAATGTAGCATTA
The DNA here is from genome assembly GCF_016908015.1 of Clostridium pascui. Classification (GTDB taxonomy): domain Bacteria; phylum Bacillota; class Clostridia; order Clostridiales; family Clostridiaceae; genus Clostridium_AK; species Clostridium_AK pascui. Next base: position 787,705 of record NZ_JAFBDB010000001.1, on the reverse strand, counting down.
GGAGAAATCATATCTAATTTCAATGTGAAAAATATAGAAACTCCTAAAAAGTCAGAAGATACTAAATTTAAGGATGATTTTTCTAAAACTTTAGAAAATAAGTGTAAGTTATCCTCTAAGGAAATTAAAAAAGATAATTTACAAGAAACGAAAAGTAAAAGTGAAGGCAAAGAAGTAGAGAACAATTCTAATTTGGACATGAATAACATAAAAGATAAATTAAAGGAAGCAGGAATAAGTGAAGAAAAACTAAATAATATAAACTCAATTGACGATTTAGAACAACTTATAAAAGATGATATATTAAGTGGACAGGAAATTAACGTTTTACCAAGTGAAGCTATTTCAATAATGGAGGTTTTAGTATTAAATTCCTTAAATAACATTACTTCTAAAGACGAAGTAAATCAATTAAAGGAAGTAATAATGTCCAATGTAAAACTTTTAATTGATAATGTTAATTTAGATGATAGCTACCTCAAGAATAAACTTAATTCATTATTAGAAAATATTGACAAAAGTATTTTAGATAATAAGTTACATATTGGTTTGCCAGAATCTTTTAAACAAAATTTACAGGAAGAACTTACATCACTTGTAAAAGAAGCTAAAGAAAGCTTAAATAAATCTTCAAATAAAAATGGAGTTATATTTGAAAAGTATGAAGTAAGCTTAAATAAAGATGTTAATGTAATATCTACTAATACTAAACAAGATAAAGATAGTTTTTTAAGTTTAAAAGATAACAAGCTCTCACAAGAAGAAAATATACTTAAAAATTTATCTAAGGACTCTTCCAAAGATAACAAAATTGAAAATGCAGTTAATTTTATCAATCATTTAAAGACAACTGTAGAAAATGTACAAGTTCCAGAAGAAGAAAATATAGTTATAAATAAATCAACCTTTGTAAATGACATACTAAAAACAGTAAAATACATGGAAATCAACAATTTGAAAGATTTAACTGTAAAAATTAACCCTAAGGAATTAGGGGAAATAATAATCAAAGTAACTGTAGAAGGAGGCGTAATGAAGGCAAACATTAATGCACAAAATAAGGAAGCCTTCAACTTATTAAACGCTCATCTTTCAGAGTTAAATGATAAATTACAACAAAATAATATACGTATTGAAAGTCTTAACATAAATATATACGAAGACACAACTTTTTTTAGGGGACAATCTGAACATGAAAATAGTGGAAAACAACAAGAGAAAAAAAATAAATCATCTACTACAGAAATTCAAGGGCTTGATATAGATGAAGAAATCAGTCCAAATGAAGAACTAAATAATGTAAATTTGTTTGCTTAAGGAGGTGAAAGAATGGCAGAAACTACAGGCGTTAATACTCAAAACCAAGCATATTCATCTACAAAAACAAATAGAGGCACTAAGATAGTAAAAGGTGGAGGAGAATTAGACAAAAATGCTTTTTTACAAATACTTGCAGCAGAGCTTACTAATCAAGACCCATTATCAGGTGGAAAGGATGGAACTGAATATGTAGCTCAAATGGCTCAATTTGCCAATTTGGAGCAGATGACAAATATGAATACTTCTATGAATTTTTCTGGAGCATCAAGTTTAATAGGTAAGACAGTAATGATAGATTCCATCAATGATAAGGGAAAATATCATGTTGGTACGGTTACTGGAGTATCTAGAGATGGAAGTGTAGTAAGAGTAAATGTTAATGTAGGAAAAATAAAGCTTGAAAATGGTACAGAAATAGATGATATAAGACAATTTATGTATAGCTCTGTTATAGAAGTTGTGGAAACACCAAAGGGTTCTGAAGATAATGTGGAAACACCAAATAGTTCAGAAGAGGAAAATGAAAGGGAAAATGTTTAGAATATAAAAACATTTAAATTGGAGGTTATATGAAATGATACGTGCAATGTATTCAGGTATAAGTGGGCTTAGAGCAAATCAAACTAAGTTAGATGTAATAGGTAATAATATAGCTAATGTAGGTACTACAGCTTTTAAAAATCAAAGAATAAGGTTTCAAGATATGTTAAGTCAAAATGTTAGGGAAGCAACAGGACCAGGTAGAACTATAGGAGGTACCAATCCAAGCCAAGTAGGGTTAGGCGTGCAGGTTGCTGGAATCGATACAACTATGACTCAAGGTAATATGCAGCCTACAGGAGGAATGCTTGATGTAGCTATAGATGGAGATGGATTTTTTATAGTAGGTAAGGGAGACATAGAAGGAAAGATCACTATTGACACTAGTGAGGACAAATATATGACAATTAAAAGTGCGACTGATATGGAAACAATGTTCAGCCGTGATGGAGCTTTTAAGTTAGACTACAATGGTAACTTGATAAATTCTGACGGCTTGAGAGTATTAGGATATGCTTTTGAAGGATATGAGATAGAAGATGGTAAAGTAAAATTGGCATATGTGGATGCAGAAGATAAGGAGTTAAAACCTGCGACTGAGGATGAATTAGTACCCTTAGCTATACCAGATGAAATTGAGGGTGAAGATGGAGAAATGAAAAGAGTAAAGAGTTTTTCCATTGATAAAAATGGACTTATAAAGGCTGTTTTAAGTGATAATACAGTGACTGCTGTTGGTCAAATTGCTATGGCATCCTTTAAAAATCCTGAGGGTATGACAAAGGCAGGTAAAAATATATGGCAAAACTCAGCAAACTCTGGACCTGCAGTTATTAGAACACCAGTTGGAACAGAGGGAGATAGTGCAAATGATGAAGGATATGGAGACTTGGCTCAAGGAATGCTTGAAATGTCCAATGTAGACTTAGCAGAACAGTTTTCAGAAATGATAGTTGCTTCTCGTGCTTTTCAGGCTAATGGAAAGATAATAACAACTAGTGATGAAATACTCCAGGAATTAGTTAATCTTAAGAGATAGTTTTAATTGACAATTTTGTTATTAATATTAATCAAGTGTATAGAAGTTTCATTATTGGTGCAATTTTCTTACACTTGATTAAAGCTTATAATTAAAACTATAGTGACAAGGAGGTCAAAGTAATGATTGAAGTTACGGGATTAGATCGAAAAAAGTTTATACTTAATGCAGAGCATATAGAAAAAATGGAGTCTGTTCCTGAAAGCCTCATTACTTTAGTTAATGGAAAAAAGTATTTAGTACGAGAATCTTTGGATGAGATTTTAGAAAGAGTTCTAATATACAAAAGAAGAATATTTTCCATGAACTTACAGGAGGCTGCTAAGAAATGAAAAGAAGGGATATATTAACAGCAATAGGTATAACGTTAGGCTTTGGAATGATGATATGGGGTATGTCCATGGTAAATATTGCAGAATATAGTATAGGTCAACTTAAACTTTTCTGGGACATATCGGCTGTGATAATAACTATAGGTGGGTCATTTTGTGCCTTGCTAATAGCTTATCCATTTAATACATTTAAAAAATTATCTAAAATAATAATACAAGCTTTCAGAGAAAGTGAAAAATCTGCACCGGATATAATAGGTGAGTTTATATCTCTTTCAAGAAAAGCAAGAAGAGGAGGACTTCTTTCTTTAGAAGATGAAATAAGTTCTATAGAGGAGGATTTTTTAAAGAAAGGGCTTCAAATGGTAGTAGATGGTATTGAGCCAGAAACCATAAGAGAAATAATGGATTTAGAAATTTCTGAAATGGAAAGACGTCATAAAGAAGGAATAGAGCTGCTAAGAACATGGGGGGGATATGCACCAGCATTTGGTATGGCAGGTACGCTTATAGGACTTATACAAATGCTTGCTAATCTTTCAGATTCAAGTCAAATAGCATCAGGTATGGCAAAGGCACTTATAACTACGTTTTATGGTTCATTGATGGCATACCTTATATTTAATCCTATGGCTGCAAATTTATCACTGAAAAGTGAACAAGAAGTAGTTATACGAGATATGATGTTAGAGGGAATTCTTTCTATTCAATCAGGTGTAAATCCAAGAATAGTTGAAGAAAAACTTATGACTTATCTATCACCTGAAGAGAGAAAGACCTATGCAGTATCTGCAAAAGCAGAAGGGGTGGCTGAAAATGGCTAGAAGGAAAAGAGGGGGTAGTGATTCAGGAGGAGCTAACAATGAATGGATTGCAACTTATTCAGATACAGTAACCTTACTTTTAACCTTTTTCGTTTTACTATATTCCTTTTCAAGTGTAGATGCGCAAAAGTTTAAACAAGTAGCTTCTGCATTTCAAAGTGTTTTATCAGGGGAAAGTGGATACACAATATTTGATTTTAATATGAAGAATGGAGATGTACCTTTAGTAGGAGAAACGGTAGATTTAGGATCTGATACTGGTGGAAGAGAAAATGAACTTTATGATAAAGTAAGAGATTTTGTTGAACAAAATAAGCTTCAAAATACTGTAAGTGTAAAATCGGACAGACGAGGAGTATTATTGGAGCTAAAAGATAGTGTGTTTTTTGAAACTGGACAAGGAGAAATAAAATCTTCTAGCTTACCAATACTTGATAAGCTAAATAAGGTAATATTAAATTTGCCTAATGAGATAGTGGTAGAAGGACACACAGATAATGTACCCATAAGCAATTATAAATATAGCTCTAATTGGGAGCTTTCAACAGCTAGAGCAGTAAATGTGGTAAGATATTTTGTTGAAACTAAAAAACATGCTCCTTCTAGATTTACTGCAGCAGGATACGGAGAATATAAACCGTTGTATCCTAATGATACAGAAGAACATAAAGCAAAAAATAGAAGGGTAAATATAGTAATTGTAGCATCAGAAAAGGAGAATGGTAGTAAATGAGTGAGAAGACAGCTAAAGAAGGGAAAGGAAAAAAGACTTTCAAAACTATACTAATTATAATTATCATAGTTTTAGCTATATCTGGAGGAGCTTTTGGAGGATATATGCTAGTCAATAAAAATAATAGTCAGGCAAGTGGGGGGAATGCTCAAGTAGTAAATAATAATCTATCTACACAAGCACCTTCAACACAAACAATTGCAAATGGGACAATTCAGCCTGTAATAAGTGAGTTCACATTTGAACTTGGAGAATTTTTAGTAAATCTTTCCGATGAGGGAGAGAAAAGGTTTGTAAAAGCAAATATTTATATAGGATATAGCAATAAAAAGCTTGCAAAGGAACTTGAAGGTAAGACACCAATGCTTAGAGATGCAATTAATAGTGTACTAAGAGCAAAAAAAGCAAAGGATTTTACGCCTAAAGGAACAGAAGATATAAAACTTGAAATATTAAATAGAGTAAATCCAATGTTTAAAGAAGGTAGATGCGAAAGTATTTATTTTAATGAAATATTAGTTCAGTAAAACTACAGAATAAAGGTAAGGTATATATGGATTTACAGTTTTTCGCAACTTTATTGAAAATAACAGCATTCCTCCCCTTTGTACTCATGCTTATATATATATCAATAAAATATGGGGGAGGGAAACTTCAAAACCTTCAAAATGGGAGATATATGAAAATATTAGATAGGCTTTCACTATCCAAAGAAAATAATATTTTAGTAGTGAAAATTGGAGAAAAGGCCTATGTAGTATCTAGCGTGCAAGGTAAAATAGAAATTCTTTTTGAAGTACCTAGTGAAGATATAATTAAAATTGAGTCTTCGAGAGAAATTCCAGAGTACCATAGCATAAAGGATTTAATTAATAAATTAAAATCTAAAAAGGAAGATAAAGATGAAGAAACTAAATACTAAAAATGCTAAAGTCTTAGTCGGAACAATATTAATAGCAGTATGTTGTGTGCTTATATTTTCATCTAAAATTTATGCAGCTCCAGCCAATGTGCCAATTCCAAGGGTAAATATATCTTTAGATGGAGCGGGAGACTCTAAGAATTATGTAGATAATATAAAGCTACTTATAATGCTTACTATACTTACATTACTTCCTTCTTTTATAGTAATGATGACAAGTTTTATAAGGATTACAGTAGTATTTGGATTTTTAAGAAATGCTATAGGTACTCAGCAATCACCGCCAAACCAAGTATTTATAGGATTAGCATTGTTTTTGACAGTATTTATCATGACACCAGTATATAATGAAATTAATACTAAAGCTTTTACTCCATATATGGAAAATAAAATAAGTCAAGAACAAGCTATAGAAATTGGAGCAGCACCGCTAAGACAATTTATGCTAAAGCAAACTAGAAAAAAGGATTTACAGCTTTTTGTAGAGGTTGGAAAAATAAATAAAGATGTGACAAGTGAAAAGATGCCTCTGTATATTGTAGTTCCAGCATTTATAATAAGTGAATTAAAAACAGCTTTTCAAATAGGATTTTTACTTTTTATTCCGTTTTTAATTGTAGATCTTGTAGTGGCAAGCATACTTATGTCCATGGGTATGATGATGCTTCCACCAGTGATGATTTCATTGCCATTTAAACTTCTTTTGTTTGTTATGGTAGACGGATGGCACCTCCTAGTAAAATCTTTAATAATGAGTTTTAAATGAGGTGATTAAATGAGTGAAAATATGGTAATAGGAATTGTAAAAGATGCCATACAAACTGGACTTATAGTAGCAGCACCTATACTTGGAATTTCAATAATTGTAGGTCTTATTGTAAGTATATTTCAAGCAACAACACAAATACAGGAGCAAACGCTGACATTTGTACCGAAACTTATAGCTGTAGCAATAGTTGGGCTTCTTACAGGAAGTTTTATGCTTCATCAGCTTGTAAACTTTACAGAAAGAATATTTGCATTAATTTCAAATATAATACAATAAATCGTTGGGGTGTTTTAGTTGATAGACATAGCATATTTCACAGCACTTATCTTGGTCTTTTTAAGACTTATTAGTTTTTTTACTGTAGCAACAGGACTTTTCCCAAAAGGAACACCGCCAATGGCCAAAATAGGTGTAGCTATTATATTATCGTACATTATTTTACCAGGTGTAGACTTTTCGAAAATAAATTCTGTTTCCAATATGATGATTTTTATGGGAAATGGTATAAGTGAAATTATCACAGGAATAGTACTTGGGTTTGCAGTGGAACTTTGTTTTATGGCAGCTAAATTTGCCGGAAGTATGATGGATATTCAATCAGGATTATCTATGGCAAGTATGTTTGATCCTAATTCAAATAGCAACGCTACTTTAATGGAAAGACTTTTATATTGGATAAGTCTTGTAATATTTTTCATAGTAGATGGACATCATATTTTGTTATTTCAGCTTATTGAAAGCTTTAAATGGATAACTATTGGGAAATTTATATTATTCCAGGGATCTGCGGGAATTATAATAGAGGCATTTATAAGTTTCTTTATAATTGGATTTAAAATGGCAATACCAATTATATTAATTGTAATAATAACAGATTTAGTTTTAGGACTTATGTCTAGAACTGTTCCTCAACTAAACGTTATGATACTAGGACTTCCAATTAAAATACTTATAGGACTGGCAAGTTTTTTATTTGCAATGCCTATATTTTTAAGATTAATTGGAGATGCATTTGGTGTAATGACAGAGGTTTTTAAAGGAATATTTAATACATTACCAATGATTCCAATATTATTTATATTTGCTTCAGATGATAAAACCGAGGAAGCTACGCCTCATAAATTAAATGAAGCAAAAAAGAAGGGACAGGTAGCTAAAAGTAAGGAAGCAAGTTTAGCACTTACACTTTTAGCTTGTACATTAATTATAACAGCACTAGGAAATTACATAGTAGAAGGACTTAAAGACACTATAATTCATTTTTTTACTAATTTCTTAGAAATGGAATTATCTTATAATAATTTATTTTATATAACATTTGTTACATTAACGAGAGTTGCAATGATTGTATTACCTGTAATGATACCTATTATGATTATGGGAATAGCTGCAAATCTTATGCAAACTGGAATTATGTTTACAAAAGAGCCTATAAAACCTGATTTAAAAAAATTAAATCCCATAAGCGGAATTAAAAGAATGTTTTCCGTAAGAACTTTAGTAGAACTAGTAAAAGATGTACTTTTAATAACAGTAGTTGGATATATAGGATATAAATTTATAGTGGGAAACTACACGAAAATTTTAAATTTGTATAATTTGAGATTTTCAGTTCTTATAGAAGCTATAAAGGAATTGATTCAAAGTATATTTTTTAAAGTTACTTTAGTACTAGTAGCATTAGCACTAGCGGATTACATATTTCAAAGAAGACAATTTAAGAAAGATATGAGAATGACGAAACAAGAAATTAAGGAAGAGTTTAAGCAGCAAGAAGGAGACCCTCAGGTAAAAGGCAAGATAAAACAAAAGCAAAGAGAAATGGCAATGAGTAGAATGATGCAAAGTATTCCTGATGCATCTGTGGTTGTTACAAATCCAACTCATTTAGCTATAGCATTAAGATATAAACAAGGAAAAGATGAAGCTCCAAAGGTAATAGGAAAAGGAGCAGATTATATAGCATTAAAAATAAAAGAAAAGGCAAGGGAATATGAGGTGCCAATTATAGAGAATAAACCATTAGCTAGAATGATTTATCAAAAGGTTGAAATAGATGAGGAAATACCTGTAGAGATGTATCAAGCAGTAGCTGAAATACTGGCAGTAATAATGAAGAGTAAATAGTTAATGATAGTGATTAATTGTTAACTAAAAAGTGAGGAGAATTAATGTGGAAAACACAGGCAAAAGGTTTAACATAAAAAATAATATAGACATTGTAATAGCTTTTGGAGTTATAGCCATAGTAATGATGATAATAATTCCTCTTCCATCATGGTTTTTAGATGTGCTTTTAGCATTAAACATTACAATTTCAGTGGTAATAATGCTGTTGACTATGTTTACCACAGATGTACTACAATTTTCATCATTTCCAACCATGCTTTTGGTTACAACATTATTTAGATTAGGACTTAATATATCTTCTACAAGACTTATATTATCTGAAGGAAGTGCAGGAAGCGTAATAGAGGCCTTTGGAAGTTTCGTTGTAAGAGGAAATTATGTAGTTGGAATAATAATATTTTTAATCATAGTAATAGTTCAGTTTGTTGTAATAACAAGTGGTGCTTCAAGAGTTTCAGAGGTATCAGCAAGATTTACATTGGATGCTATGCCAGGTAAGCAAATGAGTATAGATGCAGATCTTAATTCGGGACTTATAGATGAAACTGGAGCAAGAGATAGAAGAAAAAAGCTTCAGCAGGAAGCAGATTTTTATGGATCTATGGATGGAGCATCTAAATTCGTAAAGGGAGATGCAGTAGCAGGTCTTATAGTTACAGGTATAAATATCTTAGGTGGAATAATAATAGGAGTTGTAATGATGAATATGGATGCTGCAAAGGCAGCAGCAACTTTTACAAGACTTACTATAGGAGATGGACTTGTGAGTCAGATACCAGCGCTTTTGATATCCACAGCTTCTGGTATATTAGTTACTCGTTCAGGAAATGAAGAAAATTTTGGTTCTGTTGTAGGTAATCAGCTTACTGCATTTCCTAAGGTAATTGCTATGGCATCTGCAGTACTATTTTTTATGTTTTTAATACCAGGACTTCCAAAGCCGCCATTTTTAATACTTTCTATAGCTTGTGGAGTATCGGCATACATGCTTTATAAGGATGAACAAGCTAAAGTTATAGAGCAAATAGAATTGGAGAATCAAGAAATTACTGAAATACAAGCTAAGGAACCTGAAAATGTTATGAATCTTATTAGCGTTGAACCTATGGAAGTAGAAATAGGATATGGAATTATACCACTAGCAGATGAGGCATCAGGTGGAGATCTACTTCAAAGAATTACTTCAGTTAGAAGACAATGTGCTATTGAAATGGGAGTTGTAATACAGCCTATAAGAATAAGAGACAACCTTCAGCTTAAAACTAATGAATATGTGATAAAGATAAGAGGAACTGTAATTGCAAAAGGAGAACTTATGCCGGGCATGCTTTTATGTATGGATCCTTCGGGAGAGGTAGAAATGCCGGGAATAAAGGCTATAGAGCCAGCATTTGGGCTTCCTGCTATATGGATTAATAATGATAAGAAAGAAGATGCAGAAATAAAAGGGCTTACAGTGGTAGACCCTACAACGGTTATGGTAACACATTTAACTGAAGTTATAAAATCTCATTCATATGAGCTTTTAGGTAGACAGGAAGTTAAGGTCATAATTGATTCAGTGAAGGAGAAATATAGTACAGTAGTAGAAGAACTTATACCAGATCTTATGACAATAGGGGAAATACAAAAGATTTTACAAAATCTATTAAAGGAGAGAGTATCTATAAGGGATATGGTAACTATACTTGAATCTTTAGCGGATAACTCAAGAACTACAAAAGATATAGAAGTATTAACAGAATATGCAAGGTTTTCACTTGCAAGAAGTATATGTAATTCTTTAATAGATGAAAATAATTCCATAACAGTTATAACTTTAGCGCCACAAATAGAGGAAATAGTAGCAAATAATATACAAAAATCTATGCAAGGTTCCTTTCCGGCAGTCGATCCAGAAACTACAGGAAGAATTTTGAGCTCTTTAAGAAATACCATAGAGGGTACATTCTTTTATGAAGGTCAACCTGTAATACTGGTATCTCCTAAAATAAGACCGGCCTTTAGAAGACTTACAGAAATGGTATTTCCAAACTTATGTGTACTTTCCATAAATGAAATACCAAACGATGTAGAAATTAAAACTGAGGGAGTTGTGGCTGTATAAAATGATGATAAGAAAATATATTGTAAATAGTATGAATGAAGCAATGGCTAGAATAAAACATGAGCTGGGCCAAGATGCGGTAATAATAAGTCAAAGAAAAGTAAAGAAGCCTGGATTTTTCGGTTTTTTTCAAGGAAAGGTACTGGAGGTTACAGCAGCAGTAGACAACAGTGCTAAAGAAGTGGCTAAAAAAGAAGAGGGTAGTTTTGAAGTTTTAAAAACATTAATTAAGGATAAAGCTTCATTAGGTATGAATAATAAAACTGCAGAATTAGAAGCTAATAGAACTCAAAGAGAACTTTTGGAAGAATTCCATGAAATGAAGAGTATGATGAAAAATATGATGAAGGTAACAGGTGATAAGGAATCTTCGAACAACAAGTTAAAGCAAAAACTTCAGGAAAATGACATAGAAATAAAAATAATTGAGGAAATATTTACAAATCTTCCTAAAGAAGATGAGGAAAATATACAAGCTGTTAAAGAGATACTACATAAAAGTATTGAATTAAAAGAAAAAACATTAAATGATATAGTAGTTTTAGTAGGGCCTACAGGAGTTGGAAAAACCACTACTATAGCAAAGCTTGCAGGAAGACTTGCACTTTTAGAGAAAAAAAAAGTGGGATTAATAACTATAGATACATATAGAATTGGAGCGGTAGAACAGCTTAAAACCTATGCAGATATAATGAATATACCTTTTAAGGTAGTGTTTTCCATAAAGGATATGGAAAGTGCAATAGAAAGTATGAAAGATTGCGATACTATTTTAGTTGACACTACGGGTAGAAGCTCTAAAAATGTAATGCAGATTTCAGAATTAAGAGCCTTTATAGATAAAATAAATACAAAAGATATTCATTTGGTTATAAGCGGAATAACAAAAAATAAGGATATACATACAATATTAGAAGGATATAAAGTATTAGAATACAATTATATTATAGTAACAAAGTTAGATGAAACTACAACTTATGGGCCAATTTTAAATATACTAAATACTGCTAAAAAACCACTAAGTTTTATAACTACCGGACAAAATGTTCCAGATGATATTAAAATTCCTTCTAAAGATGAAATAGTGAATTTAGTTCTAGGAGAAGATAATGTATGCTAGATCAAGCAGCAAATTTAAGGAAGCTTATAGAACAAAGGCAGGAAAATAAAGCTGAAAAAGTTAAAAAGGGTCCACGTATAATTACTATCACATCTGGTAAAGGTGGAGTTGGTAAAAGTAATTTGGTAGTTAATTTAGGAATATCCCTTCAAAAGCAAGGATTTAAGGTAATGATATTTGATGCAGATGTAGGTATGGGAAATGATGATGTGCTAATGGGACACATACCTAAATATGATATATATGATGTTATATTTAAAGACATGAAGATAAGTGAAGTATTAGTAGAAGGGCCATTTGGAATAAAGCTTTTGCCTGGAGGAAATGGATTTTCAAAGATAGATGAAATTTCAGATTTCCAGAGGGAAGAATTTATAACCAAATTGAGGGAAATAGAAGATGTGGATTTCTTGCTTATGGATACAGGCGCAGGAGTAAATAGAGATGTATTAGCTTTTGTGGCATGTTCAGAGGAACTTATACTTATAACTACTCCAGAACCCACATCACTTACAGATGCATATAGTCTTTTAAAAGCTGTAAGACATTTTAAGCTAAAGGATACAGCATATGTGGTTATAAACAAGTCCTTTAACTTAAAGGAGTCTATAAGTACCTATGAGAGGTTTAAGAGTACTGTAAGTAGGTTTTTAAATATGGAATTAAGTTATTTGGGGGATATTCCCGAAGATAGAAAGCTTACAGAAGCGGTAAGAAAACAAGATCCAGTGGTAATAAGTGCACCTTATTCAGAATCAGCAAGAGCTATAGAAAAAATAGCAGAAAAGCTTCTAGGAACTAGTGTTTCTAAGGACAGTGCTTCTGTAAAAGGTTTATTTAAAAAGATTTTTGCTATATTTTCATAAAATATAAACTAGGGTAGGAGTGTTATGAGCATGAATGAGAGGATAAATTTCAAAGTAAATGAGAAGATTGAAATTTTGATGGAAGACGGAATTTATAAGAGTAATATACAAGATTTAACTGATGAATATATTGCAATAAGCGTTCCTGTTAAAAATGGAAGTTATTTACCTTTAAGAAAAGGTGAGATTATAGAGGGAATATATTATGAAGGTAAAGCTGTATATAAGTTTTTTACTCCTGTTTTGGGAAGAAAAATAGACAGAATAATGATGATAACCTTAAAGAAACCAGAAAAGTTTACTAAAATACAAAGAAGAAATTTCGTAAGAGTATATTTTTTAAGTAACATATTATTTGCTGTCATAGGTAATAAAAATGGACTACTAGATATAAATGGGGATGAAATAACGTTTGATAGTGGATACGCACTGGACTTAAGTGCAGGAGGAATAAGGCTTAGTGCCACAAGAAATTTATATCTAGGGGACATAATTATGATGAATATTCCTGTTAAAGAGGAGAACTTGAGTTTAAAAGGGAAAGTTGTAAGGGTAGAAAAAGATGAAAATAATAAAGGCATATATGGGATATGTTTTATAGACATAGATAATAAGACTGTGGATAAAATAATGAGAATATTATTTCAAATAATGAGGGAACAGAGAAAACTTGGAATAGAAGGGGATTAAAATTATGGCAATAGCGATAGAAGGAAATTTTAAAGAACAAATAATACAAAAATACATTCCACTAGTAAAATATATTGCATCAAGGGTTATTATAGGGAAAACAAAATATATTGAGTATGAAGATTTGGTGAGTTATGGATTAATTGGGCTTATGGATGCAATTAATAAATTCGATTCCTCTAAAGGTATGAAATTTTCAACTTATGCTTCTATAAGGATAAAAGGTTCGATGATAGATGAATTGCGAAAAATAAGCCCTATATCAAAGGGAGCAATGGATAAATTAAATAGATATAATGCTGCAGTAGAAAGTTTACAAAAGAGAGAGGGAAGAGAACCAAAGATCTTTGAAATAGCAAGTGAACTTGGGATCTCAATACAAGATGTTTCTGAAGTAGAAAATTATATTAATTATATATCAGTGATCTCCTTAGAAAATTTAATATTTTCAGAAGATGATGATATGCCATTAATAGGTACAGTAGTAGACGAAAAAAGTCCAAGCCCTGAAAAAACTTTGGAAGAAAAAGAACTTTTAGAGTATTTGGCAAAGGCTTTAGATAATTTAAAAGAAAAGGATAAAACAGTTCTTTCATTATACTACTATGAGAAATTCACATTAAAGGAAATAGGCAGTGTCCTTGGGGTATCTGAATCAAGAGTGTGTCAGCTTCACAGTAGAGCAATATTGCATCTAAGAGATGAGCTTAAAAGATTAAAATATAATATAGAGAGTTAATAAATTAATTCAAAAAGGAGTATTATTAATGCCATATTTTTTAATAATAATTTCTTTAACACTTATAGTCTTAAATACTATATCTTTAAAAAAGGATAAAAATTCATTTAAGAGTATCTTAATAAATAAGGAAGAAAGTTTACAAAACTATGAAGTAGAAATAGGAAAACTTAGACGAGAGATGGGAGAAACCATATTAGATATACAAACGGAAATGGAAGAATTAAAAGAAAAGTTAAGTAAATTAGAATATGATATAAAGAAGGAAGAAATTGTAAAGGATCAATATAATATAATTGATGAAGAAAGTTTTATAAATATAGAAAAAGAAGTAAATAAAAATTTAGAAATACATAATGAGGGAATTAAAGCTAAAAATTACGAGGCAGTGACCGATAATAAAGATGATAACAGAAATAGTGTTAAGTTAGAGGAAATAAAGAAGCTTATTGATAAAGGTATGAATGAGGAGGAAATTGCAGAAGTACTACATATAGGCAGGGGTGAAATGCTATTAATAAAAGAACTATACTTAAAATAAAAAAACTTATACTATTTTTAAGCGATAAAAAAATATTACTTGGAATAGGAATAGGAGTATTTATAGGGACTGTAGCAATGCTTGGCACTAAGATTCATTATCAAATAAGTGATTATCAAGTAGAAAAAAGAGCACGAAATATGGGAATGGAATATCCAGAAGAAGCAAAAGTTATATCAAATAAGGAAGTGAAAAAATGATAAGGGGATTATATACAGCAGTATCTGGAATGATAACACAGGAAGCAAAGCAAGATGTTGTAACAAATAATCTTGCAAATGTAAACACTGTAGGCTTTAAAGTAGAGAATCTAGCTACTAAATCCTTCAACGAAGTACTTTTAAGCAATAGAGACAAAATAATAAATGGTAAAAATATAAAAGTAAACATTGGAACTATTAATTTGGGAAGTAAAATTGATGATGTTGCTACAAGTTTTACCCAAGGAACTTTAGACAAAACGGATAAGGAAACTGATTTTGCAATAAATGGAAGAGGTTTCTTTGTAGTAGAACGAAATAATGGAATAAATACCGAAAGATATTATACAAGGGATGGGCATTTTCATGTAAATTCTCAAGGATTTTTGGTAAATGATAATGGAGATAATGTAATTGGAATAAATGCTGGCACAGGACAAGAGGGCCCTATCAATATAAATGTCAATAGATTAGACCAATTTAATATGATGCTTGTAGATTTTCAGGATTATAATTCCTTAACTAAAATTGGAGATAATATTTACAGTGGAGAAGGACAACAAATAGCAGCTAATGGGGAAATAAGGCAATATTCTTTAGAAAAATCTAATGTAAATGTTACTCGTGAAATGATTGAAATGATGACTGTTATGAGAACTTTTGAAACAAATCAAAAGATAATTCAATCACTAGACGAAACCTTAGGAAAAGCAGCAAATGAAATAGGAAGGGTTTAGGTGGTAAGACATGCTTAGAGTTTTATGGAATGGTAGAAGTTCTATGATAGCACAGCAAGAAAAGCTAGATGCTATATCAAATAATATAGCTAATTCTAATACTACTGGATATAAAAGAGAAGAGGTTTCATTTCAAGATTTGATGTATGAAACATTAGATAGAAGAGGATATCCTGTAAATAAAGGAGAGAATAAAAATCTAATAACTGGCACCGGAGTTAAGGCAGGACAATGGATAAGAGATAATTCTCAAGGAAGTCTTATAAACACAGAGAGCACAACAGATTTAGCCATAGATGGGCCAGGATATTTTAGAGTTAGAGGACCTGAAGGTGACATGTTAACACGAGGTGGAAGTTTTAATATAAATGCCGATGGTAAAATTGTGGATAAGAATGGAAATTTATTAGTTATAGAGCCTTATGCAAATAATATTAATATACCTTTAACAAAAGATAACTTTTCCATAAAAGAAGATGGAGTAATAACCGTAAAGCAAGGAAATAATTACATTGAAATAGGGAAAATTGATATTTATAATACGATAGGAGATAATGATCTTTTATCTGTAGGTGAAAATCTATACATTCCTAAGGAAGGGGTTGAGCCTCGACCTGTTGTTAATTCCAGCATAATGCAGGGATTTTTAGAAAACTCCAATGTAGATATGGCAAAAGAAATGTCTGATATGATAATTACACAAAGAGCATTTAGCTTTGGTTCTCGTGCAGTAACAACTGCAGATGAAATGTGGGGAATGGTTAATAATATTAGAGGAAAATAAAATAGAATCCTTAAGAAATAGTCGCTAGTCTCAAGCATATAGAGATTGGCGACTAAATTTTTTTCAGATTAGGAAGTTAGAATAGTAATTAGAAAAAATATAATAAACCAAATCATACAGATTCCATAAGAAATACTTATATAATCTTTTATACATATCTGATCAATTTTGTTTTTGTATTCCCCATAGCTTTTAAGATAGGATGTGTTTTTCTTGGAAAAATAATGATAAAAGTTAACTGATTCTACATAAGCAGCTAGAATATCTATATTTAACATAGGATTTATATAAGAATTTATAAAATAATCTCCCTTAAAATCTAATGAGAACTTTTTATTTCGAGTAACATAAATAATATATAAAAATCCTTGAGCAATAAATGCAGGAATAAAGGTAGATATATTAAAGCATAGAGTTATAAGATTTAAGTCACTTATAATACGAAGATTATACGTTAATGTATAAATAATTGCAAAGCTGTTCCCAAACAACATGATATAAAGGAAGGGAGCTATAAATCCACAAGCTGTAGAACGTGAAATGATTGATATTGAATCATAAAAATGAACCTTTTCTCTTTTCTTTAAACTTTTACGTTCGCTGTTGCTTATATCTGTAACTAAAAATGCAGTTATACCATTGAATATCTCCTTATTATTTATATCAGATAGCCAAATACATAATAATACAGCACATAAATAATAAAAAAATACAGGTATTACTGGATTTTTTGCAACTTTTTTCAATGTATTATTTATTCTACGATATATCATTTGCCTATCTATTTTCCATAATAAAATGCTGAAAAAGCACCCTAATACATAGCCCACTCCCATACATGTTACCCCCTTTGCATATCTTAATAGTGAATAGTAAGCTTAAATACTTAATATAATGTTGAAATTTCGAAGGATACCCCTCGAAATTTCTTAAAAGGCAATAACTATTAAAGTTAAGTATTATTAATTTAGTCCATTAAATCCCGAAGCTTTACGGTTTTCATCTTAATCTTGGGAATTTCATCATCTTGGTATGATATGTTCTTAATTTTAGGCATCATAAATTCATGACAAGGCATTGCACATTGATTCATATAGCACATATTCATCATAGGACACATAAGCATGCCTTTATTCTTAGGATTATTCATATTTTGATAAGGATTATTATGCATATAATTACACATGCATTTATTCATCTTATACATATAGATTTCCCCCTAAAAGATTATCAGTACTATTATATGAATGAAATTATAAAAACTTTACATAAGATTATAGAAAGTGGATAAGAAAATTATCTATAAGCATCATATGTGGAATTTAAGTTAAAATTAAGGTTCGGATGTTATTATATTTTTAAGAGTACTATGTTAAAAAGTGATTTATATAACTGGTATAGAAATTTCTAGGAGGAAAGTTTATGAATAAAAAACTTATGACTATGATAATTACATTAGCTTTATGTACGGGCATAACGGGATGCACAAAGAAAAGTGATGTAACAACTTTAGATTCGACTATAATTTCAAACATTACAATGTCTTCTGGTGAAAAGGAAGTTGTAGGGGAAGCAAATACTTTTATAGAATTAGGGGATAGCATAACTATAAATGGATCAGGGGCATCTGTAGAGAAGAATAAGGTTACTATTACTTCTGCTGGAACATACAGCATAAAAGGTTCTTTAACTGATGGCCAAATAATAGTGAATGCAGGTGATAAGGATAAGGTATATATTATTTTAAATGGGGTAAATATTGCTTGTTCTAACAATTCACCTATTTATGTTATGAATTGTGATAAAACAATTATTTCATTAGGGGATAATACAAAAAACTATGTAAATGATGGAAAATCTTACGTACTTAAAGATGTATCTGCTGATGAGCCTAATGCAGCAATATTTAGTAAAGACGATATTACCTTTACTGGAAAAGGCTCATTAACTGTTAATGCAAACTACAAAAATGGTATTAGAAGTAAAGATGACTTAAAAATAGAAGGTGGTACTATTAATATAACTTCTAAGACAGATGGTATTATAGGTAAGGATTCAGTTGTTATAAGCGATGGGAATATAAAAGTTAACTCAGGTGAAGATGGGATAAAATCGGACAATGCTGAAGATTTAGAAAAGGGCTATGTATTAATTGAAGGTGGGATACTTAATATTACTGCTGCACAGGATGGTATACAAGGTGAAACAAACACTCTAGTGAAAAATGGGAATATAGCAATCAACTCAGGTGGCGGCAGTAAAAATGCAGTTGTAAAAAAAGGAGAGCAATTTGGCGGCATGATGGGAGAAAGACCTGGCTTTGGGGCTAAGCAAGGTGCTACTGATGAAGCTACTGCAGCTGCTTCTAAGGCTGATACAGAACCCACCACTGAAACTGCTGGAGACACAGAAAGCAACGAGTCAACTAGTGCTAAAGCTATAAAAGCAGGCGTTAATATTGTAATAGAGAATGGAACCTTCACCATTGACTCTTCTGAGGATGCTATACACTCAAATAATAACTTAGTAATTAATAATGGTAATTTCAATATATCTTCAGGTGATGATGGCATGCATGCTGATTCTACTTTAACAATAAATAAGGGAACTATAAATATTAAGAAATCTTATGAAGGTATCGAAAGTGAAACCATAACAATTAATGATGGAAATATCAATGTTTTAGCAAATGATGATGGGTTAAATGCTGCTGGCGGCAATGATTCTTCAGTAGTAGATGGAAATGTTGCTCATAGTGCTCCTTCAAAAACAGACGGTGGAGCACCTGGCAGCTCATCTGGTACTGGTGTAATAAATATTAACGGCGGATATATTAATGTAAATGCCGCTGGAGATGGTATTGATGCAAATGGTTCAATATATATGAAAAATGGTACTGTTGTTGTAAATGGTCCTGCAAATGATGGAAATGGATCTTTAGATTATGATGGAAGTTTTGAAATGACAGGTGGGTTTTTAGTTTCCGCTGGTAGCTTAGGAATGGCTCAAGCACCTAGTTCAAGTTCAACTCAAAATTCTGTGAAAGTAAATTTATCTTCTCAAAGCGCTAATACTTTAGTTCGTATTGAAAGTGAAGCTGGAGACAACATTGTTACCTTTGCACCATCAAAACAATATGCATCAGTTGTTGTATCCTCACCAAAGTTAAAAACTGGTTCCACATATAAAGTGTATATAGGTGGAAGCTCAAATGGTACACCTACCAATGGAGTATATTCAAATGGAACGTATACAAAAGGAACAGAAATTGGTAAAGTTACAATTTCAAGTACCGTAAGTGAGGTAACCCAGGAAGGTGTAACTATTAAAAATATGGGTAGAGGACAAGGTGGACCTGGAGGTCATGGCGGCCAAAGGGGTCAAGGCGCTCCAGATGGCATGGAACCACCACAAAAATAAACTATCCAAAGATAAAATTAATGAAAAAAAGTCGCACAAAAGCGACTTTTTTATTAAATATAATTTATTAATTTATATTTGATATCTAAAGTGTTATTCTGTAGCTGCAGCAGTTAGTGGTGGAATAACTTGTTTCTTTCTAGACATTATTCCTGGAACATACACACTGTTGCCTTCAAATTGAACGTTAAACGCCTTGTTTATAAGATATTTTTCATTACCAACTACAAGGAAGTCAGAACCTTCTTTTAATAGGTCAGTTACTAAAAGAACTAAAAGATTAAAGTTCTCTTCTTGCTCCTTCTTTTCCATGTAAGTTATCATTTCATCTTTCATCTTAGCAAAACCTTCAGTATCCATGGTGTTTACCTGACCAACACCTACTTTTAAGGATCCTATTTTGAATACTTTAAAGTCCTGATTAAAGATTTCTTCAATAGTTTTTCCTTGAAGTGAAGTACCAGCTTTAAACATTTCTTGTGCAAATTTTTCAGCATCTATGTTTGCAATTTCAGATAATCTTTTAAGCATTATTTTATCCATACTAGTAGATGTAGGAGATTTAAATAATAAAGTATCGGATATTATTGCTGCACATAAAATACCTGCTATATTCTTTGAAGGTCTTATGCCGTTTTCAAAGAATATTGAAGCTACGATAGTTGCAGTACATCCTACAGCTTCATTTCTAAAGTATATTGGATTACCAGTTTGTATGTCTCCAATTCTATGATGATCAATAACTTCTAACAATTCAGCATCTTCAAGACCAGGGATAGATTGACTTCTTTCATTGTGGTCAACTAATATAACTTTTTTCTTGTTTTTAGAAATTAAGTGATATCTTGAAATACTTCCTATCACCTTATTATCATCATTGACTACTGGATAACTTCTATATCTTGTTTGAAGCATTGTTTCTTTTACATCATCCACTAAATCTGTTGGATTAAATACTAATAAATTATCTTTAGTCATAACATAACTTACAGGTACACTCTGTGGGATTAGTCTTGCCGCAGTAAATGTATCGTAAGGAGTCATTATGATAGAACACTGAACTTCTTTTGCCTTTTCTAATATTTCTTCACGTACAATATGTTTACCTGTAATTATCATAAGAGAAGCTTTTTTATCAAGTATTATTTCTTGAGCATCTTCTCTATCACCACAAATAACTACATCGCCTTCTTCTATAAGCTCACAAGCACTATCAGGTTTCATAGCAGTAACTACTATTTTTCCAGTAAATTTTTGAGTGTTTTGAGCTACATATATACATTCAGCAGAAAGAGTTTCAACTATATGTTCAAGCTTAACTCCACTTTTTGAAAGTATATTATTATCCCATATATCCATATAATTAGAAGTTATATTAGATACAGAAGCAAGACCTACAAGTTTTTCAGAGTTATCTACTACTGGAAGAGTTTTTATATTGTTTTTTGACATTATAGACCAAGCCATCTTTAAAGTTATATCAGGGTTTATTGGCGGAACTGTATCTATGTCTAGATCTTGAATTTGAGTCCTCACAGTTTCAATAAACTCTGGAGTTTTTACTCCAAAATAGTCTAGTGCAAATTGAGTTTCACGACTTAATTCACCAAGTCTTACTGGGATAGCCGGTATGTTTGCAGTTTTATTTTTAAAATCAGCATAAGCTATAGCGGAACATATAGAATCCGTATCAGGATTTTTATGTCCACTTATGTATATTAAATCCTTCATAAAAAAACCTCCTTTTATTTGTCTTATTAATAATAGCAAAAAAATAAGGAAATTTAAAGTAACTTTAAGAAGAAGCAAGAAAAATGTACAATTAAGCATATTTTTAAAATTTAAAATATTTATAGCATTTAGCACATATATTTAATTAGTAAGAAAAAATTAAATACATATTTATGTTATACATAAGGGGGGATTAGCATGGTAAATGAAAAAGAATTAATTCAAGGATTAGATTCCTTAGAGGCGCAAAGGAGGCTAACAAGATATGGTCCTAATAAACTTGAAAGTAAAGAAAAGATTTCACCTATAAAAATATTTTTACAACAGTTTAATGATTTTATAGTTTGGATATTAATTGCTGCAACTATAATATCTGGCATTATGGGGGAAAAGGCAGATGCTATAACAATACTTATAATTGTAATAATGAATGGTATATTAGGATTTATTCAAGAATTTAAAACAGAAAAATCTTTAGAAGCTTTAAATCAGTTAGCATCACCTACTGCAAAGGTCGTAAGAGATGGAGTTTTAAAGGTAGTAAATGCAGAGTTTTTAGTAATAGGAGATGTAATTTTAGTAGAAAGTGGAGATAGGGTACCTGCGGATGCAATGATTTTTGAGGACTCAAATCTAATGATAGATGAATCCCTTTTAACAGGAGAATCTGTAGGAGTTAATAAATCTTCTGCTAATAAATCTAGTTCCAATTTATATATGGGAACAATAGTTTTAAAGGGAAAGGGTAAGGCAAAGATAGTAAGCACAGGCATGCAAACCGAAATGGGGAAAATTGCAGGCATGCTTCAAAGTATAGAAAAGGAAAAATCACCTTTAAAAGAAAAGTTAAACTCATTGGGTAAAATAATGGTTTATATGTGCCTGATAATATGTGCTATAGTTACCGCCACAGGCATATTTAGGGGACAAGATGTTACTGAAATGTTCCTCTTAGGTGTAAGTCTTGCAGTAGCCGCTATTCCAGAAGGACTTGCAGCAATAGTTACAGTAGCTTTAGCCTTAGGAGTTTCTAGAATGCTTAAGAAAAATGCATTAGTAAGAAAACTTCCGGCAGTAGAAACTTTAGGGTGTACATCTGTAATATGCAGTGATAAAACAGGAACACTCACAGAAAATAAAATGACAGTAAAGGCAATGTATTTTAATAATAGTATGTATAATTTAGACAAAGAAAATGTGCCTAGTAATTTACTTTTCAAAAAGACTGTAGCCTATTGCAATGATTGTAATATTGATCCCAATAAAAGGGATTTAGAAAAGAGTCTTTTAGGTGATCCAACAGAGACTGCTCTTATAAAAGCATTTTTCAAGGAAACAGGGGAAGTAAAGACATTTTTAAGTAAGGCGTTTAGAGCAAAGGATAACCCATTTACATCGGAAAGAAAAATGATGTCTGTAGTTATGAAGGAAAATTCTAAGTACACAGTGTATTTAAAGGGGGCTCCAGAAAGAGTAGCTGAAAATTGTAAGTACATTTTAATAAATGGAGAAGTAGTACCGTTTACATCTATTTATAAGGAAAAAGTTCTAAAAGCAGTAGAAAATATGTCCTTTAAGGCTTTAAGATGTATAGGCGCAGCTTATAAGGATATTTCAAATATTCATGATAGTAACCTAGAAAAAGATCTAATATTCGTAGGAGTTGCAGGGATTATAGATCCCCCAAGACGTGAGGTAAAAGATGCAGTATTTAAATGTAAACTAGCTGGAATAAGACCTGTAATGATAACTGGAGATCATAAGAATACAGCTTATGCTATAGCAAAAGAGCTTGATATAGTAAATGATGAAAGTGAAGTAATAACTGGAGAAGAATTAGATAAGCTAAGTGATAAGGCGCTAGAAAAGAAAGTACAAAATATAAGGGTATTTGCAAGAGTAAGTCCCAATCATAAGCTGAAAATAGTTAAAGCTTTTAAAAACAATGGAAATATCGTAGCAATGACAGGGGATGGAGTAAATGATGCGCCAGCAGTTAAGGAAGCTGATATAGGAATTTCTATGGGTATTTCAGGAACAGATGTAACAAAGGAAGCATCTTCTATGATACTCTTAGATGATAATTTTAAAACAATTGTATCAGCAGTAGAAGAGGGAAGGGTAATTTACGATAATATAAGAAAGTTTATAAGATATCTTTTGTCCTGTAATTTAGGAGAAGTGTTAACTATGTTTTTAGCTTCAATTTTAGCACTACCTACACCATTACTGCCTATACAGATATTATTTGTAAATCTAGCTACAGATGGACTTCCAGCTATGGCACTTGGAGTAGACCCTGCAGATCCTGATATAATGGAACAAAGGCCTCGTCCTAAGAAAGAAAGTATATTTGCAAGAGGGCTTAAAGAAAAGATAGTAATTAGAGGAACTTTAATTGGAATATGTACTTTAATGGCATTTATGGCAGGTAAGATATATAATATGGATCTTGAAACTTCTAGAACACTGGCGCTTTGTACTTTAGTACTATCTCAGCTTATACATGTATTTGAATGTAGATCAGAAAGACACTCTATATTTGAGATAAAGTTTTATACTAATATGTATTTAGTAGGTGCAGTATTAATATCATTAATAATGCTAAATTTAGTTCTATATGTCCCATTCCTAAGTAAGGTATTTCATACAGTACCACTTGATTTTGGAAAGTGGTGTATAGTAGTATTCTTCTCAGGAATAATAGCATTTATAAATAGCACTTACTTATATTTAACTACAAAAAGAAGATAAATAAAAAAGCTATTCATAGCATAGGTTAGGCTGTTGATAAACATATTTTGTCAACAGCCTTTTATATTTACTAAATTTTAAATTTTATTAAGACTAATCTAACTAGGAAACCCTAAAGATTTAATAAAAATTTTAATAAAATATACATGGAAGGAAATAAAGAAGAAGGACTTTTGAGGAAGGTGTTGAATATTATGAATATTCACTAAGGGGAATGTATAGGGGGAATAAAATGAATTTAAGCATGTTGGGGAAGTTATTAACAGATTGCTTTTCAGGTATTATTGTTCTTGATGAGGAAAAAAAGATCATGTGGAGTAACAATTTAATTGAAAAAATATGTAATGATAAAAGTCCGTTAAATAAGAAGTTTTCTGAAGTGTTTTCTATTAAATTGGACGAAATTATAAAAGAATTTAAAATTATTAAGACACTGCCCGGTAATATATATAATTTAAAAGCACGCTATATTGAAGATGAAAAAATATATATAGTATATGTGCAAGAAATTACAGATATTTATAATAAGGATATAAAGCTTTATTGTTTAGAGAAGATAATAGAATCCATAAATGATGGTATTATAATTAGCAATCATGAAGGACGTGTTGTATTATACAATAAAGCTCAGGAAAATTTAGAAGAACTATTAGCAGAAAAGGTGGTTGGGAAGCACCTTTGGGAAGTTTATGAGTATAACCCAGAATGTAATCCGGAAATGGCGGAGCATAGAAGAGTATATAAAACTAGGGAACCTATAATAGAAAGATATAGAGCACATACCTATAAAAATGGTATACCTAAATACTTGTCTTATAGCACATATCCTATAATAAAGGACGAAGAAGTAATTGGTGTTTATTCTATAAGCAAAAACGAAACAAGCCTTCAGGCCTTACTTTCAGAGACCATAGAATTAAAAAGAAAATTATTCAGCAAAGGAGAGGAAAAGGAAGAAAAGTTTAAAAATAATGGCACTACATATACATTTTCAAGTATAGTAGGAAGTAGTGATGTTACTAAAAGCATAATAAAGGAAGCTGAGACTGTGTCTCTATTAAACAATACAGTACTTATCGTTGGAGAAACAGGTACTGGAAAAGAAGTTTTTGCACAAAGTATACATAACTTTGGCAAGAACAAAGATGAGCCTTTTGTAGCTATAAACTGTGCTGCAATTCCTGAGAACTTACTTGAAAGTACGTTGTTTGGAACTATAAAAGGAGCTTATACAGGAGCAGTTACGCAAAGTGGGCTTTTTGAAGAAGCTAGAAATGGAACACTTTTCTTAGATGAACTTAATTCTATGCCTATTTCAATGCAATCTAAACTTTTAAGAGTATTACAGGAAAGAGTTGTTCGTAGAGTTGGAGGGGCGGCGGTAACTCCAATACAATGTCGTGTAATAACTGCTATTAATGAGGAGCCTTCAAAGCTTATTGATGAAGGAAGATTACGACAGGATCTTTTTTATAGAATATCAGGATTTTGTCTTTATATACCACCATTAAGAGATAGAAAGGAAGACGTAATATGTATTGGTGAGTATTTTGTAAAAAAATATAATAAACTTTTGAATAGAAATATAGAAACTTTCTCTACGAAACTAAGAGATATAATGCTAAGCTATAAGTGGCCTGGCAATATTAGAGAACTAGAACACTTTGTAGAAAATATGATGATTAAGGCCGCAGAAAATCAAAGAGAACTTGATTATGAAGACATTCCAAGATATATAAAAAATGAAATATTAAATGAAGTAGCTGTAAATATTATAGAGGACAATGAAAAAACTCTACCTGAATTTCTACGTTTTGAAGAAAAGAAGATAATTATAAATAGTTTAAACAAAAATTTATGGAACTTAACTAGAACGGCTAAGGACTTAGGTATTATACGTCAAAGTTTAGAGTACAGAATGAAAAAATTAGATATAAAGAGGAATATAAAGTAGATATTATAAAGAATTTGCCTATTGCATAAAAATTATGCAATAGGCAAATTTTTTATGCAATAATTTTACAAGGGTTACAATGATAATTGCATAAAAACTATGCAATAGATATTTATAAGTCATAACATTTACGCCAAATAAATACCAAAGTCTATTGTTTTGATGTAATATATTTAAAAAATTCTATTGGCATGGCATTTGCTATATATAAATGTGTAAAGAAGTTAATTAATAAATAAAAACATATAAGATTAAGGGGGAAATTGTTATGGAAAAGCCAGAAATTCTATATTCAGTTAAAGCTCAAAGGGGTTCAACATTAAGATGTAAAGGCTGGAAGCAAGAAACTATACTTAGAATGTTAGAAAACAACATGGAAAATGCAGAAATACCTGAATTACTAGTTATTTATGGCGGTAATGGAAAGTGCGCTAGAAACTGGGAGTCATATCATGCCATAGTTAAATCTCTTAAGGAATTAGAAGATGATGAAACTTTAGTTGTACAATCCGGTATGCCAGTAGCAATATTTAAAACCCACAAATATGCTCCAAGTGTTGTTATGGCAACTACAAATATTATGAAGGCTGATTGGCCAACATTTTATGATCTTCAGGATAAGAATTTAACTATGTTTGCTCAATATACAGCTGCTCCTTGGGAATATATTGGAACTCAGGGTGTTATAGAAGGAACATTTGAAACATTATCAGCTATAGCTATGCAGAAATTTAATGGAGATTTATCAGGAAGGATTTACTTAACTGCTGGTGCAGGTGGAATGGGCGGAAATCAAAGCTGGGCAATGAAAATGCATGGTGGAGTTGCTATAGTAGTTGATGCTGATGAAAGAGTAATTAGAAGACGTATAGAAAAGGACTACATGGATACCATAGTATATTCTATGGACGAAGCTATAGAAATGGCTACAGCTGCAGCAGCTAAGAAGGAACCATTATCTATAGGAGTTGTTGGAAATGCGGCTGATTTATATGAATATGCATATAATAAAGGATTCATGCCAGATATAATAAGTGAAATGTGTCCATGTCATGATCCGATTTCTTATATACCATCTGGATATACTGGAGAAGAAGCAGATGCGTTTAGAGCTGAAAATCGTGAACTTTACTTAGAGAATGCTAGAGAAACTATGATAAGGCAGTTACGTGCGATGAATGCATATTTTGCAAAAGGTGTTGAAGTGTTTGAGTATGGAACAAGTATAAGAAAAGAATGTCGCGACGCAGGAATGCCTAAAGAAGAAGCTTTTATAATTCCTGGATTTGTTGCTAAGTATATTCGTCCTCTATTCTGTGAAGGTCGTGGACCATTTAGATGGACTTGTATATCAGGAGATCCAGAAGATCTTGCTAAAACAGATGCTCTTGCATTAGAGTTATTTAAAAATGACCCACTAGTAACAAGATGGATTACGCTTGCTCATAAGCATCTTCCAATAGAAGGACTTCCAGCAAGAGTTTGTTATATGGCATTTGGGGAACGTAAGAAATTTGCATTAGCTGTAAACGAACTTATCAAAAAGGGAGAAATTAAGGGACCTGTAGCCTTCTCAAGAGATAATTTAGACTGCGGTTCTATAGTTAACCCAACTTTTGAATCGGAAAATATGAAAGATGGCAGTGATTTAATTTCTGACTGGCCATATTTAAATGGATTGCTTAATGCTGTAGGAATGTGTGACTTAATAGCTATACAATCTAACTACTCCATGGGTGAAGCAGTGCATACAGGAGTTACAATGATTGCAGATGGTACTGATGAAGCAGCTATGAGACTTGAAGTTTGTATGGCAACAGACTCCGGAATAGGTATTATAAGACATGCTCAAGCTGGATATGAAACTTCAAGGGAAATTGCTGAAGGAAGAGGAAAATATACAACTGATAGTATTAAGGTTCCATTATGGTGGACACCAGAAGCAACATTTGGACCAAATGGGAAAGCTCCAAGATAATATTTATCGAACCATTAAAATATTAATATAACTCATAATTTTATTGCAGTTGTACCTCTTCAGAAATGGAGAGGTACAAATTACATTATTAGAGGAGAGCTTAAATGGAAAAAGAGAAATGTAAATCAAAAGTTGATTTACTTATTGAAGATTGTTCACAATTAGTAACTTGTAAGAAAGATTCTATAGATCAAATCGGACTAATTGAAAATGGATGGATTGCAATAAAAGGAGAAAAAATCGTTGCAGTAGGGTCTAGAGAAGAAGTAATAGGGCTAGTGGATTGCAGTAAAGCAAGAATAATAAGTGCTAAAGGAAAAGTAGTAGTGCCTGGCTTTATTGATGCTCATACTCATTTAATTTTTGGTGGATCCAGAGTTAAGGAGTATGCTGCTAGATTAACTACAGATGACCCAAAAGTATTACAGGACATGGGAATTAAGACAGGGATAATGGTAACGGTAGAAATGACCAGAAATGCTTCAACAGAATCCTTATATAAAACAGCTGCAAGTAGACTATACAACATGCTAAGTTCTGGAACTACAACTGTAGAAAGCAAAAGTGGATATGGACTTACTACTGTAGATGAAATAAAAATGTTGAAGATTAACGAACAATTAAATGAAAGCTTGCCCATAGACATAGTTTCTACTTTTTTAGGAGCTCATGGTTGGCCAGATGATATACCACGTGAAAAATATATAGATACACTAATAGAAGAAATGATACCCTGGGTGGCAAAGCTTGAGTTAGCAAAGTTCTGTGATATATGGTGTGATGATGGGCATTATACTGCAAAAGAATGTGAAAGAATACTTCAAGCTGCAAGAGATCTCGGTATTGAACCTAAGATACACACGGATGCTTATTCTTATATAGGAGGGTCCGACTTAGCAGCAGATATGAAAATGATTTCAGCAGATCATCTAAATTACACACCAAGGTCTGTACTAAATAAATTAGCAAAAGCCAATGTACCAGGAGTACTACTTCCAGCAATTGATTTTGCTGTAAGTCATACAAAACCCTTTGATCCAAGGTCAATGATAGAAGAAGGCATGACTATAGCATTAGCTACTAATTGTTGTCCAGGCTGTTGGAACGAATCAATGCAGTTTGTCATGGCTCTTGCCTGTAGAAGACATAGGATGAGTGCAGCAGAGGCATTAAGGGCTGCTACCTTAGGTGGAGCAATTGCTTTGGGGTTAGAACATGATAGGGGAACACTTGAAGTTGGAAAGCTTGCAGATATTCAAATATGGGATGTTGACACCTATGAGGATGTGGTATATCGCTTGGGTGGAAATGTTGTGGAAAAGGTAATAAAGAGGGGAAAAGTTGTAATAGAAAATAACTTATCAGGGTTTTCTTTTATTAACAATACTGTGAAAAAGGATGATTAATATGAATTATATTGATACACTAAATAAAATTATCGATTCCAGAGATTTTACAGTAGGTGGAGGATCAGCAGCGGCTTTAGCAGGAGCAATGGCTGCAGGACTTATTGGCATGGTAGCTAGATTATCTACTAAAAAGGAATATGGACTTTCAGCGGAGAAGTATATTTGTATTGCTGATAAGTTAGATGAAATCGGTAAAAATTTACTTGATGGGGCAGTAAAGGATACGGATTCGTTTAAAAAAATAATAGAAGCTTATGCTATGCCTAAGGAAACTGAAGATGAGAAATTAGCTCGCAGTCAAGCTGTTCAAGAGGCGGCAATAGGGGCAGCTACTGTTCCATTAAATAATGGAAACCTTTGCAGAGAAATTTTTGATCTTTATGCCGTAATGAAGGGCAAATCTAATCCCAATGCTTCTTCGGATTTAGAGGAAGGAAAATTACTTTTAAATGCAGCAATTTCAGGTTGTATATTAAATATAGAAGCTAACCTTCCGCTAATTAAAGATGAAAATATTAAAGTAGAATTTCAAAAGGAAATGAGTAGTTTAGGCCAATGCCTTAAGGGCTAAATTTACGTAAAGAGGTGTAACAAGTGAAAACTATATGTATTAACAATAATTTGGAGGTGGGAAAGAGAGACAAAAAGGTATAGGTAATTTTTATCCCCTAGATATTAATTATTTAAAATGGGAGTGAAGAAGTATGAGTGACATGGTAAATACTTCTGAAAAAAGGAATAGGAATATAAGTGGATTAAAATTGGTTGGTTACAGTTTAATTGGTATATTCATGTTCTTTGTTTCAATTAATTTTGCAGGTAGAAAGACTATTCCTGTAGATCATATTGTTAAATCGATTATAAAAATCCCATATTTCATACCAATTTATGGCGGCATAATGATAAGCATAGGCACTATATCACCTTTCATTAATAAGACCTGGAACAAAAGCAAAACAACTACAATATTTTCTTTCTTAAATATAATAGGTTTAATAACAGCATTCATGGCTATATTCAATGTAGGTCCTGCAATCTTATTAGACCCTAACATGGTTCCTTATGTATTTAAAGTTGTTGTTGTTCCAGTAATTGCTATTGTTCCTATAGGCTCTGTGTTTTTAGCTTTTCTTGTAGATTATGGATTGATGGAGTTAATTGGGGTATTTATGAGGCCTATAATGAGACCAATATGGAAAACTCCTGGACGTTCTGCAATCGATGCAGTAGCATCCTTTGTAGGAAGTTATTCGTTGGCATTATTGGTTACCAATAGGGTTTATAAAGAAGGAAAATATAATACAAAAGAAGCAGCAATAATAGCCACTGGGTTTTCAACTGTTTCTGCAACCTTTATGATTATTGTTGCAAATACTTTAGGAATTATGGAACACTGGAATGCTTTCTTTTGTATTAGTTTGGTAGTTACATTTATTGTAACAGCTATAACAGCGAGAATATATCCTTTGAGTAAAAAACCAGGAACCTATTATAATAATGTAGAACCTGATTTAGAATCAGTAAAAAAGGGTGATACTTTTAAAAGGGCTTGGGAAGAAGGAATGAAGACCATGGAAAAAGCTCCTTCTTTGTTACAAAATGTTATTTCTAATCTTAGGGATGGTATTAAACTTGCTATAAATATTGGGCCTAATATTATGTCCATAGGTGTTCTTTCATTGTTAGCTGCAGAATATACAAAAGTTTTTGATGTCTTTGGATATTTATTTTATCCTTTTACGGTATTGCTTAAGATACCAGATCCATTATTAGCAGCAAAAGCTAGCGCTATAACTTTAGCTGATATGTATGTGCCTGCTATTATAGCTACAGGAGCGGCGTTTAGTACAAAATTTATAATTGCAGTAATTTGTATATCTGAAATATTATTTTTATCAGCATCAGTGCCTTGTATTTTAGCCACAGATATAGATATTAGTTTAAAGGATATTGTGATTATATGGTTTGAAAGGGTAGTGCTGTCTTTGATTATATCCGCACCAATTGTGTATTTATTTTTTTAGCTTATTAGATTAAATAAAAGGATATATGTTCATATAAATGTTAAAAAACAAGGGGGAAATTATATGTTAACAAATCCTGT
This sequence comes from Clostridium pascui, assembly GCF_016908015.1. GTDB lineage: Bacteria > Bacillota > Clostridia > Clostridiales > Clostridiaceae > Clostridium_AK > Clostridium_AK pascui. The sequence goes on along the minus strand of NZ_JAFBDB010000001.1, from coordinate 755,962 downwards.
AATACTATCAGTTTTAGTGATGTCAATACTATGTCTTTTAAAGTTAAATGTTCTCATTGCTTTAATACTTGCCGCTCTAGTAGGTGGAACTGCAGCGGGCATGCCTATTTCTAAAACTATGGAAGTATTAATTGGAGGTATGGGAGGAAACTCACAAACGGCATTAAGTTATATTTTGCTTGGAGCATTAGCAGCAGCCATACACAAAACGGGAGCAGCAGAGGTTCTCTCTATAAAAATTGCTGGATGGATAAAGGGGAAAAAGATTATTTTGCTATTTATATTTGCAATAGTTGCTTGTTTGTCAGGAACAGTTATACCCGTTCATATAGCTTTTATACCAATTCTTATACCACCACTATTATCATTAATGAATAAACTTAAAATGGATAGAAGAGGAGCGGCATGTGCCTTAGCTTTTGGATTAAAAGCTCCATACATTGCTTGGCCTATCGGTTATGGACTAATATTTCATGGAATAATAAAGGACCAAATGGTAGCCAATGGAATGCCTGTAACTCTGGATATGGTATGGAAGGCTACTTGGGTTGGGGGACTTGCCATGCTAGTTGGTTTTATTATTTCTTTATTTACCTATAGAAAACCAAGAGATTATGAGATTGTATCCATAGAAGAAGAACAGGTAGCAGCAGTAAAAGAAGAAGTTAAGGTTACCTCAGCTCATATAGCTACACTATTAGCTGGAGTTGCAGCATTAGGTATTCAACTAGCATTTGGATCATTGCCACTTGGAGCAATTGTAGGGCTTGCCATCATGATAGGGGCAAGAGCAATCAAATGGAGTGATATGGATGAAATGCTTAGTGGTGGTATTAAAATGATGGGACTTATAGCATTTGTTATGCTAGTAGCAGCTGGTTATGCAGCTGTAATTAGAGAAACTGGTGGTGTTGAAAGTTTAGTAAATGCAGCCGCTGGAGCTATGGGTGGAAGTAAACCTGTTGCGGCCTTTGTTATGTTATTATTGGGATTACTAGTAACTATGGGAATTGGGACATCTTTTGGAACAGTTCCGATTCTTGCAGCAATATATGTACCTCTTTGTATAGCTATAGGGTTTAGTCCAAAGTCTACCATACTATTGATAGCTATTGCAGGTGCTCTAGGAGATGCCGGCTCTCCTGCATCAGATACTGCACTAGGACCAACAGCAGGGTTGAGTGTAGATGGGCAGCATGATCATATTTGGGACACCTGTGTTCCTACTTTTCTACACTATAATATACCACTTTTTATATTAGGTTTGATAGGAGCTCTTATGTTCACATAAAAGAATAACAAATACACCTTCTAGGATAGAAGATAATCTTAGAAGGTGTATAAAACTTATTTAACTAAAAGCTAAAGGGGGATTTCTTAAATGAGTATTATATATATTGATGGAAATAGTTTAACTTTAGAGGATCTTGTAAAGGTTGCCAGAGAAAATTATAAAGTTGAATTAACTAAGGAAGCAATTGCAAGAGTAAACAAATCGAGAGCATTAGTAGATGAATTTGTGGATGGTGGAGAAGTTATATACGGAATTACTACAGGATTTGGATTATTTAGTGATGTTGTTATATCAAAGGATCAAACTAAAGAACTTCAAAAGAATTTAATTGTAAGTGATGCTTGTGGAGTAGGTAATCCTTATCCTGAAGAAGTTGTAAGGGCAGTTATGCTTTTAAGAGCTAATGCTTTATCAAAGGGCTATTCTGGAATAAGATTAAGTGTGTTAAATACATTAATAGAAATGTTAAATAAGGGTGTGCATCCCATAATACCAGAAAAAGGCTCTGTAGGTGCTAGTGGTGACTTGTGTCCATTAGCTCATATGGTTTTAGTAATGCTAGGAGAAGGAGAAGCTATTTATCAAGGGAAACGATTATCAGGTAAAGATGCCATGGATAAAGCAAAAATAGACAAAGTTGAGCTGATTTCAAAAGAAGGTTTGGCACTAATAAATGGTACTCAAGTTTTAACAGCTGTTGGAGCATTAGCAGCTTATGATGCAAAAAAGCTTACAAAGCTTGCAGATATAGCTGCAGCTATGACAGCAGAAGCATTAAATGGAATAGTAGATGCTTATGATGAAAAAGTTCAGCAAGTGAGACCTCATAATGGTCAAATTATATGTGCACAAAATATGCTTAAAATATTAAATGGTAGTAAGTCCACTTCTAGACAAGGTGAGATAAGGGTACAGGATGCTTACACTTTAAGATGTGTACCTCAAATTCATGGTGCTAGCAGAGATGCTATAGATTATGTCGTAGATAGAGTTAGCACAGAAATCAATTCGGCTACAGATAATCCGTTAATATTTGCAGATGATAGACAGGTTATATCAGGAGGAAATTTTCACGGACAACCAATGGCATTAGCGTTTGATTTTTTAGGAATTGCTGTGGCTGAACTTGCCAATGTTAGTGAAAGAAGAATTGATAGACTTGTAAATCCTTCATCAAGTGGATTACCAGCGTTTTTAGTTAAAAATGGTGGATTAAATTGTGGATTTATGATACCACAATATGTTGCTGCAGCTTTAGTGTCTGAAAATAAAGTATTAGCACATCCAGCATGTGTAGATTCTATACCTACTTCAGCTAATCAAGAGGATCATGTTAGCATGGGTTCTATTTCAGCTAGAAAATCTAGAGAGATTTTAAATAACGTTATGAATGTCCTTGCTATAGAGATAATGACCTCAGCGCAAGCAATAGATTTTGGCGCGGTGGAAAAACTTGCCCCAGCAACAAGAGCAGCTTATGATAAAATAAGAGAAGAAGTTGCCACTTTAGAAAATGATAGAATTATGTACCTAGATATAAATAAATGTTTTAAGCTAGTATCAAGTCATAAGCTGGTGGAAATAGTAGAAGAAGAAATAGGAGAGTTAAAATAAATTAGCGAGTATATAATTTTTATATTGACAATTTTTAAAATTCCAAATATAATAATCAGTAATAAATAAATTAATATTAAGAATATTTAAAGCTATGACAGAGAGAAAAATATTCAAATACTTTAATTACAGAGAATCAACGTTTGCTGAGAGTTGATATTAAGGTGAATATATAATAGTAGCTCTAGAGCTTCCTTGTTGAAAAAGTTTGAGTAGATGGGGACGTATACCAGCGATATATGGTTAGGGTTCATCACAGATAACATTATAGTATGTATTAATTATACTTCTATTTGTTATTTATTAGCGATCGACCTGAAAAAGATGTGGTTATAATATAACCACAAATAGGGTGGTACCGCGGAAGTATAGTCTTTCGTCCTTATAATACTTTAATTATAAGGACGAAGGGCTTTTTTTATTCTACATTTTTAAAAAAATAAATAAATTAAGGGGTGTTTTATTTATGAAAAAAACTACAAAGGATTTTTTAGTAATAGGTCTTGCATTGTTTGCTATGTTTTTTGGGGCAGGTAATTTAATTTTTCCTCCTTACCTTGGAAATCTAATGGGAAGTAAGTTTATCTTAGCTACATTGGGATTTGTAGTGACAGGAGTGGGGCTCCCGTTTCTAGGTATACTAGCCTGTACTAAAACCAATGGGAATTTTAACGATATGGCTGGAAAGGTAAGTAAAAGATTTGCTATAATATGTTCTGTTGCTATTTTTTTAGCTATAGGACCAATGCTTGCAATACCCAGAACTGCAGCTACAACTTATGAATTAACTATACAGCCTGTATTTCCATGGATGTCTTCTATGGTTTCTATGATTTTATATTTTGCACTAAATTTATGTTTCGTTTTAAGACCTTCTAAAGTAATAGATAGAATAGGAAAGTTTTTAACACCAGCGCTACTAATTGCACTTTTAATATTAATAATCAAGGGCGTAGTATCTCCAATAGGAATTGTTATAAATACAAATATATCATCTGTATTATCTAATTCCTTAATAGAGGGATATCAAACTATGGATGCTTTAGCTGGATTGATGTTTGCTACAGTAATTACTTCTTCAGTAATTCAAAAGGGTTATAAAGATAAGGAAGCTATAAATATAACTATAAAATCTGGACTTGTTGCAATATTTGGATTAGCTATAGTGTATGGGGGACTAATGTATTTAGGAGCACAAACAAGTTCTATACTCCCAAAAGATATATCTAAAACTGCTTTGTTATTAGAAATATCAAAAAGAAGCTTAGGTGGATATGGAAGTATAATAATTGGAATTGCCATGGGGCTCGCTTGTTTTACTACGTCTATAGGATTGATAACAGCAGGGGCAAGCTTTTTTGATAACATAAGTAATGGAAAGTTACCATATAAAATAAATGCTATAGTAATATCTTTAGTTAGCATAGCTATGGGGAATTTTGGAGTAGATAAAATAGTTAAAATATCTGTACCTGTATTAAGCATCCTATATCCTGTGGCCATAACTCTTATATTAATAACTTTATCTAAAGGTTTATCTAAAAATAATTTTGTATTAAGGGTTTCAATATATACTTCATTAATATTTGGTATAATTGAAACATTGCCATCTATAGGTGTTAATGGAGGATTTATTAAAGAATTTCTTAATATAATTCCATTATCAAGTATAGGATTTGCTTGGGTCACTCCTACACTACTATCTTTAGTAATATCATTATTTATTACCAAAAGAAATGAAAATAGTTCTAGTAAGATTTTAGAAAGTTAGATGTGCTTTCTGAAGTAAATAAAAAAATCAGGGAAATTCCCTGATTTTTTATCTGTACTTTTGTTTAATCCTTTGAACCTTTGGCTCTTTTCCTTCAAGAGGAATTAAGTCTTTTTTATTTGTCATATTTCGTATATTCATTATTTCTATTTGTTCTCTATTTTCCTTGCCTTTTTTACCTTTTAGTCCTTGCACTAGAACATAGTTGCCTTGAGATACAGGAATAAATGTAAGAGGTTTAAACCATCTATTCTTCTTATAAGTGCATTTAACAACATTTTTACTTCTTTCAGGTTTTACAAGAAGTGTCACAGTTAATTTATGGAAAATCCAAAGTATGGTTTTTTCTTCAACTTTTACAGATATTACATTACCTTGTACTTGAGATAATCTGTCACCATATTTTTTTATATAATTTTCTGCATAGTACTTATTTATTTTTTCTCTGAAGCCCATATTTTATTACTCCTTTGCGTTAAAATATTTGTAATAAATGACAATATAATTCCAAAATATAATATTATGTGTATATTATAGCATACTATTTTAAGTTTTAAAAGAAACTTTAATAATACCAACTCTACTTTTATATTTTATCCATAGAGTATAGTTATTATTTGCAGATATTAAAAATTAGAAATCATAATCTGGAAAATCGAACGGGCTCTTAAAATATTTTAATAAATAATGGTAAATAATATACAATGATGTATAATATTTATTGATATATAAATTAAATAAAGGCTAGTTATAATTAAATAATAAATAGTTACTAGTAAAAATTCATAAAGGAAAGGGGTATATATATGACAAAAAATGAATTAGCAAGAATGATAGATCATACTGTTTTAAAGGCTGATACAAAAGAAGAAAAGATAGAGGAAATATGTAAAGAGGCACTTGAATATAACTTTGCATCTGTATGTATTAATCCATGTAACATAGAGTTTGCAGCTAAATTTTTAAAGGGAAGTGAAGTGAAAGTTTGTACTGTAATAGGATTTCCGTTAGGATCAAATACTACAGCTACAAAGGCGTTTGAAACCAAAGATGCCATAGAAAAGGGTGCTTTAGAAGTTGATATGGTTATAAATATAGGAAAACTTAAAGATAAGGATTATGATTATGTGAAGAAAGATATAGAAGCAGTAGTTAAAGAGGCAAAAGGGAAGGCCTTAACTAAAGTTATTATAGAAACATGTCTTTTGACTGATGAAGAAAAAATAATGGCATGTAAATTATCAAAGGAAGCAGGAGCAGACTTTGTAAAGACGTCCACAGGCTTTTCTACAGGAGGAGCAACGGTTTCAGATATAAAAATTATGAGAGAAGCTGTAGGGGGAAAATTAGGAGTTAAAGCATCAGGTGGAGTGAGAACCTATGAGGATTCTGTAGCTATTATAAATGCAGGCGCGACAAGAATTGGCGCATCAGCTTCAATTGATATAATAAATAAGGCAAAATAATAAATACTTAATCTTAAATTAAAGTCAGTTAAAAGCTGGCTTTTTCTTTTTTTTACTCATTTACATAAAATTTATTTCTAAAACTAAATTAGACGAATATTATTATAATAACGGGATAAAAGGGGGGAGAATAATGTTAAGAAAACTTACAGTGGAGGAAGTAAAATATAAATCTAGTTTTAAAAATATTGCTATGGGTATGGATAATAAATACTATCTTCCAGAGTATGATGAAGTATATACTCAAATAAAGACTGCCTTAGAGATAAATAAGGAAGGTTATAATGTTTATCTTATAGATGATTTTTCTAAGGATAAATTAGAAAATATAATAAGTTTTGTGGAAAGTAACTTTAAAGAAGAACCTCCAAAGGATATATGCTACGTGGTATATGAAGACACTAAAAATCCCAAGGCATTTTTTTTAGGTAATGGCAAAGGAAATGTATTTAAAAAGTATGTAGAAGATATTCAAAAAATTTATTTGGAAAATACATTTGATTTTTACAACACATCAGAACATAAAGAAAAGGAAAAGCTAGTTGAAATAGTTGAGAAGAATAGAAGTGAACTTGTAAGTAAGATGGTAAAAATTGCAGAAGAAAATGGATTTGATATAAAATTTAATCAAGGAGGATTTACCTTTGTTCCTATAAAAGATGATGGAAAACCTATGAGTGAAAAGGAATATGATGTGCTTGAGTCAATTGAAAAGGATGATATTTTAAATAAGGTTTCTGTATTAAAGAAAAAGGCTCAAGATATATTAGATGAGATGAAAGATAAAGAAGAAGAAGGAATTGAAAATATAAAAGAATTATTAGTTGAATACTATACTGAGTGTAGTAAGGATATAAAAAAGTCTTATAAAAAGGAATTCAAAGGTGAAGAACAAGTACTTAGTTTCTTAGATAATATGTGTACTGAAATAGAAAAGCAGCTTATGGATAACTATACAATGAGCTATGAGGAAGATGAAGAAGGCATAAGTGAAATAATATATAAATATACAGTAAATGTAATTGTTGATAATACAAATTACAAAAAACCTAGATGTATATATGAAGAAGATCCAAGTCTCTCAAATCTTTTAGGAAGCATAGAATATGAGAATAAAAATGGAACTTATGTAACAGATGTAAGTTTAATTAAAGCAGGGTCTATGTTAAAGGCAAATGGCGGATGTCTTATAATTAGAATAAATAATCTACTTGCAAATCCATCATCCTACTATTATTTGAAAAAGTCTCTTATGAATGAAAAAGTTGATATGGATTATAACAGGGGATATTTAGAACTTCTTTCTTTAAGTGGATTACATCCGGAACCCATCAAAATAAAAGAAAAAGTTATATTGATTGGAGATTATCAAAGCTACGATGTGCTTTATAGCTATGATGAGGATTTTAAGAAAATATTTAAAATAAAGGCAGAATTTAATCCTTTAGTAAAAATAAATGACAACAATCATAGTGCATTACTTAGAATTATAAATAAGATAACAAAAGAGAATAATTTAATGCCCCTTGAGAAAGGTGCTGTGCTGGAAGTAGAAAAATATCTTTCAAGGGTGGCAGAGAGTAAAAGAAAGATGGTATTTAACGATTGGCAAATAGATAAGATTCTAATGCTTGCAAATAATAAAGTTGTAAATGAAGGCAGAAATAAAATAAAGGCTAAGGATATAGTAAGTATAGCCTATAAGGAAGAAAGTATAGAAAAGGAATTTCAGGAGTACTTTGAGGAAAAGAAAATATTTATAAATGTGTGTGATAAAGCTGTTGGACAAATAAATGGTCTTACAGTTTTAGACACAGGATACGTTAGCTTTGGAAAGCCTGTAAAAATAACCTGCTGCTGCTATAAGGGAGATGGCAATATAATAGATGTTCAAAAGGATAGCGATTTGAGCGGAAAAATACACAGTAAAGCAATAAATATATTAAGGGGGTATATGAATACTTTAATGGGAGGATATAGAAAACTTCCAGTAGATTTTCATTTGACCTTTGAGCAAATATATGGAAAAGTTGATGGAGATAGTGCATCAGTTGCAGAGGTGGTTGTAATGTTATCTTCTTTAAGTAAAATAGGTATAAAAAACAATATAGCTGTAACAGGTTCTTTAAATCAGTTTGGAGAAGTACAGCCTATAGGAGGAGTAAATGAAAAAATAGAGGGATTCTTTAAAGTTTGCAAAAAGATAGATACAGTAAAAGGAAAAGGAGTCTTGATACCTGCAACCAATATAGATAATATAGTATTAAGTCCAGAAGTAGAGCAGGCCATAGCAAAGGGAAGTTTTTCAATATATACTATGGATACTATTGAAGATGCAGTAAACTTGCTTATGGGAGAAGATGGGGTTGATTTTAAAGGGGTGTTAAAAGTCATGGAAAATGAAATGCTTAAATACACTTCAGTCCCTACTGTTACTCCTAAAAAGAAAAAATCATCTTCTAAGGCAAAGGTGAAAGAGGAAGTTATTGAAAAAAATGAGATAGAATAAATAAGTAAATAAATAAATAAAAGAACTTAAGGGGTAAAATATCTCTTAAGTTTTTTTATTTTAAATTATTTGCATTACTAACTTTGGTATATTATAATTTATAAGGAATTATACATAAAGTTAGGAAGGGAATGTGTACATATATGAAATTAGGAATTGTAGGTTTACCAAACGTAGGTAAAAGTACCTTATTTAATGCTATAACTAATGCAGGAGCGGAAGCTGCAAACTATCCATTTTGCACTATTGAACCAAATGTAGGAGTTGTAACTGTTCCAGATAAGAGATTAAATGTATTGGAAGAAATATATAAATCTAAAAAGAAGGTATATGCAAGTGTAGAGTTTTATGATATAGCAGGTCTTGTAAAGGGTGCAAGTAAAGGTGAAGGATTAGGAAATAAGTTCTTATCACATATAAGAGAAGTTGAAGCTATACTTCATGTGGTAAGATGCTTTGACGACCCTAACGTAGTTCATGTTGAAGGCAGTGTGGACCCTATAAGAGATATAGAAACTATAAGCTTAGAACTAGTATTTTCGGATATGGAAGTTTTAGATAGAAGAATGGAAAAGAATAATAAACTAGCAAAAAGCGGAGATAAGAAGGCAAAGCATGAACAAGAACTTATGGAGCAAATAAAAGTTCACTTAGAATCAGGAAAGCCTGTAAGAACTATGGAACTAAATGATGAAGATGCTGAATTTGTAAGAGGATTATTCCTTTTAACATCTAAGCCAGTATTATATGCAGCAAATATATCCGAAGATGATTTAATGTCAGGGAATTTAGATAATGATTATGTAAAAAAGGTTAAGGAGTACGCAGCTACTGAGGACTCAGAAGTTGTTGTTATAAGCGGGAAAATAGAAGAAGAACTTTCTTCTTTAGATGAAGAAGAAAAGAAGGAAATGCTTGAAGAATATGGTATTGAAGAGCCAGGTCTTGATAAGCTTATCCATGCAGGATATAAACTTCTAGGACTTATGAGTTATTTAACTGCAGGACAGCAGGAAGTAAGAGCATGGACCATAAAAATAGGAACTAAAGCACCAGAAGCTGCTGGTAAAATTCACTCTGATATAGAAAAAGGATTTATTAGAGCAGAAGTAATAGCCTATGATAAGCTTGTGGAATGTGGTTCCGAAGCAGCTGCAAAAGAAAAGGGATATTATAGATTAGAAGGAAAAGAATATGTTATGAAAGATGGAGATATAGTTCAATTTAGATTTAATGTTTAATCCAAATTATAGATTACTAATTGTTATTACAAAAAAATATAAATTTAGAGAAAAATTCTGCATTCAGCAGAATTTTTTTGTTTATTTATAAAAAAATCTTGACCCTTACCTAACGTAATGGTTTACTATATACATATAGGGGGAATAATATGAAAAAAGAAAAGTTATTTACAGTAGGTGAATTTGCAAAAGCTGCCGGAATAACTATAAGAACTTTAAGATATTATGATAAAATAGGACTTTTAAAACCCTGTGAGTATAATAAGGCTGGATATAGACTTTATAATAAAAGGGATTTTGGTAAACTCCAAAATATACTTACATTGAAGTTTATAGGACTTTCGTTAGAAGATATAAAATATATCATAGAAAAGGATATAAGCGACGAAAATTTTAAAAAATCACTGGAAATTCAAAAAAGCATAATGGAACAAAAAATACATCATCTTAATCATGTAATAAGATCCATAGATGAAACGATTGAAATGGTAAATAAAAATGAAGGATTAGATTGGGATAAGTTTATAGATATAATAAGCATAATAAATATAGATAATAAATGGATGGAACAGTACTATAATGCTTCTAATTTAAGAGAAAGAATAAAAATTCATCAATTATATAGTACTAATAAAGAAGGTTGGATGGAGTGGTATTTTAAATTCTTAAATTTTAATAATAAGAAAAAGGTTCTTGAGTTAGGCTGTGGGGATGCAACTTTTTGGACAAAGAATTTAGATAAGATTCCAGAAGGCTTAGAAATAACATTAACAGATTTTTCTGAAGGAATGTTAATGGATGCTATGAAAAACTTAGAAAAAGCTAAAATGAAATTTAGCTTTAGAGTTGTAAATATAGAAGAAATACCTTTTGATGATAATTCTTTTGATATAATTATAGCAAATCATATGCTATACCATGCTGAAAATTTAGATAAGGCATTAAGTGAAATAAAAAGAATTTTAAAACCTGATGGGGTATTTTATGCATCTACTGTAGGAAAAGGTCATATGAAAGAAATGAGGCAATTAGTTGGGAATATAGATGAAAAACTTTTAAATATAGAGTCATTTAATTTAACTAAAAAGTTTCAGCTGGAAAATGGGGAAGATATACTGAAAGGCTATTTTAATCATATTATCTTGAAAAGATATGAGGATAGCTTAAAACTTACAGATATAGAAGCTCTTATAAACTATATACTTTCTATGCCAGGAACGATACAAGAGAGCTTTGACCATAAAAAAATGAATGACTTAAAAGTTTTATTAAAAGATAAAATTACTGATAAAGGATATATATATATAACAAAGGATACAGGTTTTTTTATGTGTGAAAAATAATTTTTTATAATATAAATATGATTTTAAGGAGAGTGTTTTAAATGACAAATAAAAAGATACCTTTTTCACCACCAGATGTAACTCGCGAAGAAATAGAAGAAGTGGTTAAAGCATTAGAATCTGGATGGATAACTTCAGGCCCTAGAGTTATGGAGTTTGAAAAAGTTATGGCGAAATATACAAATACAAATAATGCTGTAGCAGTAGCTAGTGCAACTGCAGGAATGGAACTTATTTTAAAAGTTTATGATATAAAAGAAGGCGATGAAGTTATTACCACTCCATATACCTATACTTCCACAGCTAATGTAATACTTCATAGAGGAATAAAGCCCACTTTTGTAGATCTAGAAAAGGAAAGCTTTCTTATAGATATAGAAGGGGTTGAAAAGGCTATAACCCCTAAAACAAAGGCAATTATGACAGTAGACTTTGCAGGAGTTCCTGTAGATTATGATAAGATAAGAGAAGTGCTTAAGAGAAAAGGAAGAGAAGATATAATTTTAATTTCTGATTCTGCACATTCCTATGGAGCTTCTTACAAAGGGAAAAAGGTAGGAGGACAATTTGATTTTCATGTATTTTCTTTTCATGCAGTGAAGAATTTGACTACTGCAGAAGGTGGAGCAATAACATATAACGATAACAATTTTCATGGAAAAGAAGATTTGTTAAAGGTGCTTAAGTATACATCACTAAACGGTCAATCAAAAGATGCATTATCCAAGATGAAGGCTGGAGCATGGAAGTATGATATAATAACTGATGGACTTAAATGTAACATGACAGATATTCAAGCTGCATTGGGTCTAGTACAAATGAAACGATATGAAGAAATGCTTAATATAAGAAGAAGTATATTTGAAGTATATACAAATGCATTAAAGGATAAACAGTGGGCTATAATACCATTTTCAAAAGATGATATAAAAGAAACTTCTTATCATTTATATCCGCTTAGAATAAAAGCATTTGAAGAAGAGAAAAGAAATGCAGTTATTCAAGAACTCGCAGAAAAGGATATTGCAACTAATGTTCATTTTATACCTTTACCAATGTTTACATTATTTAAAAATTTAGGATATAAAATAGAAGATTATCCAAATGCATATAATCAATATAAAAATGAGATAAGTCTTCCAGTATATTCTACTCTTTCATTAGAAGACGCTGAGTATTTGATACAAGAACTTATAAAAGCAGTTGAAAAACAACTATAGAAATATTACGGCATTTTTAATGTTAAATCTTCCGTATGGGTTCTGCATTTAAGAAAGCGTTCACTGCGCAAAGAATCTCTAATATCTCTCGATTTAAATCGCCTAAACTTTCTAAACTCGCTGTAGCTCAGACAGTAGAAAGTTCTTTACGGTGTTTTAAATTGAGAGATAAAGAGCTTCTAATTGCTTGTTCAATGCTTTTTACAATGCAGAACCCATATTAAATTTAACATTAAAAATGTTTTCATCCACACTGCTGAAGGAGGGAATTTCGTTTTTGCGAAATTTCTTTTAGTGTGTTTTTTAAACCTAGCTATATAAATGGTAGCTGGGTTTTATTTTTTGTCTACTTTTAAATAAATTCTTATAAAAAGTGACAAAATAAATATATTCTTAAATAAAAAAGGGAGTGATTATATGAACAGAAGAAAAGGGGAACACGAAGAGGCTATAGAGAGAGCTAAAAATATGGTGGAATCTAATATTGGAATAACTGAGATACTTTCAACTACAGATTTAAGTGAAGATGAAGTAAAAAAAGCAATGGAGAATATGGATAAAAAGCTTAATGATAAGAGATAAAGTTTTAAATTTAATTTGAAGATTTCAAGAGCTAGGTAATATAAAATTGTTATTTGATATATCATCCTAGTTCTTGAAAAGGTTATCTTAATTATTAATGAATGTGCTGCTTTCCATTAGAGTGTTATAGTTACAATAAAAAGGGTTTTAAAGTGGACTGAAATCACTGACTTTAATATTTTTAAATTTTTTACTAAAAACTTCTTTTAAAGAAGGATTTTTTGGTTTATTATAGAATAATAAAGAGAAGTGGTATAAAGTGGTTTAATGTGGAGTGAAATAGTTAATTGAGGTGTAAAAATGTTTATAGGGGAGTATATCCATGCTATAGATCCTAAAAATAGAATGATAGTCCCTGCAAAGTTTAGAGAAAATCTAGGGGAAAAGTTCATATTAACAAAGGGATTGGATGGATGTTTATATATTTATACACTAGAAGATTGGAAGGAACTAGAAATAAAACTAAAAAAGCTCCCTTTAACTAGCAAAGATGCGAGAGCCTTTGTAAGGTTTTTCTTTTCAGGTGCTAATGAAATAGATATGGACAAGCAGGGAAGAGCGTTAATACCTCAAAACTTATTGGAATATGCCCATATAAAAAAGGAAATAGTAAGTATAGGAGTATCTAATAGAATAGAAATATGGAGTAAGGAAAATTGGGAAGAATACAATGAATCCAATGTAGATTACGAAGCAATAGCGGAAAAAATGAGTGAGCTAGGAATTTAAAATATAAAGGTGGTAACAGTATGGAATTTAAACATGTATCTGTATTATTAAATGAAACAATTGATAGTTTGAATATAAAGGAAGATGGAATATACGTAGATTGTACCTTGGGCGGAGCAGGACATTCAAGTGAGATAATAAAAAGACTTTCTGATAAAGGAAGACTTATAGGAATAGATCAAGATGAAGATGCTCTAAGTGCTGCAAAAGAAAAATTAAAGAACTATAAAAATGTAACTTTTGTACACGATAATTTTTATAATATAGAAAATATTTTAGAAAACCTAGGTATAGACAAGGTAGATGGCATAATTGCAGATTTAGGCGTTTCTTCTTATCAATTAGATGAAAAAGACAGAGGGTTCAGTTATATGAATGATGCCCCATTAGATATGAGAATGGATAGAAGAATAGAATTTTCTGCGTATAATGTGGTTAATGAGTATTCTTTTGAAGAATTATATAAAGTTATAAGAGAATATGGAGAGGAAAATTTTGCGAAGAGAATAGCTCAATTTATTGTAGAACAAAGAAGTGAAAAACCTATAGAAACTACAGGAGAGCTTACAGAAGTAATAAAAAGGGCGATACCGGCTAAGTTTAGAAGAGAGGGGCCTCATCCATCAAAAAGAACTTTTCAAGCCATAAGAATAGAAGTGAATGGAGAACTTAGAATTTTAAACAAGGCGATAGAAGACGGAGTAAGCAAACTAAAAAGTGGAGGAAGAATGTCCATAATAACCTTTCACTCTTTAGAAGATAGAATAGTTAAAAATAAGTTTAGGGAATTAGAAAGTCCTTGTGATTGTCCAAAGGACTTTCCTATATGTGTATGTGGAAAAGAATCTATGGTAAAGGTTATATCTAGAAAACCAATTGAACCATCAAAGGAAGAAGTTGAAGAGAATCCAAGAAGTAGAAGCGCTAAGCTTAGGGTGGCAGAAAAAAAATAAAGTTACTTGTTCTAATTAAAAAGGGGAGTGAATAAAGTGATAATAACGGAGAAGAAGGCATACGAGAGCTATATAAATGGTAATACGGTGCTAGCACCAGAACCTGAAATATCACAAAATGAGGGGCACAAAGAAAATAATAATAAAAAGGGGACAAAAAAAGATAAAAAAATTTCAAGTGGGAAATTAAAGGCACTTAGAAATATAGGGGTTACTTTTATAATTGGAGTTACACTTATAGGACGTTATAGTATGATATACGGAATGCAAAGAGAATTAAACGCCATTGGTTTAGAAATTAATACTATAAATAAGGAAAATGAAAATTTAAGAGTAGAACTTGTAAAGTTTAATAATTTGCAGTATATAGAGGATGTGGCTACTAAAAAGCTTAATATGGTAAGTCCTACTAAATCAAATATAATGTACTGCAACTTGAAAAACGAGATGGTTAAGGCTTCACAAAAACAATTAGACACACAAAAAGATGAAGGATTCATAAAAAATTTCTTTAGCAAGTTATTTTAACGGAGGTATATGTTTTGGATAAAAAAGTATATAGGGATAGAGTTATAATTAAGAAACGAATGTTTATTATACTGCTAGTCCTTATATTTTTGTTTACCTGCCTTATAGGGAGGTTAAGTTTTATTATGATATATAAATCCCCAAAGTATGAAAAGATGGCAGTAGACCAATGGACCAGTGAAGTACAGATTTCTGCTAAAAGGGGAAGAATATTGGATAGAAACGGGAATGAGCTTGCAGTAAGTGCTAATGTGTATAGAGTGGATTTAGACTTAAATACATTAAGACATACCATGGAGGATTTGAATTTAACTCCAGATGATGTAGCAGCTAAGTTATCTCAAATACTTGAAATGAAAACAGATGAAATAGTAAAAATTATAAATAAAAAATTTCCAAGTGGCCTTCCTTATGGTTCTGCTACATTAAAAAGAAGAATAGAGAAACCTATGGCAGATAAAGTTAGAGACTTAAAAATAAACGGCTTAATAGTTTCTGCAGATACAAAAAGGTATTATCCTAATAATAATTTCTTAGCTCATGTATTAGGACACACTAATTCTGATGGAAATGGTCTGACTGGAGTAGAGCTTAGTTACAATAAGATACTTTCAGGAGAGCCTGGAAAAAGAATAGCAGAAATGGATAGTACAAGATCTAGAGAACTACCATATGTTATTTCTGAATTTAGCAAACCTAAAGATGGAAAAGATTTAGTTTTAACTATAGATGAAATGATACAGCATTTTGCTGAGAAAGCTGCGGATCAGGCTTTAAGTGATAATAAAGCTAAAGCTGTTACAATAATTGCAATGGATCCTAATAATGGAGAAATATTAGCAATGGTTAATAAGCCGGATTACAATCCTAATAATCCTTGGATAGAGGGGGAAACTTATGAAGAGCTTCAAACCTCTTGGAGAAACAGAGCAGTAAATGATGCCTATGAACCAGGTTCCATTTTTAAAGTTATTACTGCAGCGGCAGCACTAGAAGAAAATGCAGTGAGCGATAGTGATAAATTTGTTTGTAATGGTTCTGTAACAATAGGGGGTAGGACAATTCATTGCTGGAAAACATCTGGGCATGGAACACAAGATTTTACAGGAATACTTAAAAACTCTTGTAATGTTGGGTTTGCAGAAGTAGGTAAAAAAATAGGCAAAGAAAAGTTATATGAATATATTAAGAAATTTGGTTTGGGTGCAAAAACTGGTATAGATTTATCAGGAGAAGCAAGTGGCATAATTAAAAAAGCTGAAAATATGGCAGATATAGATTTAGCTACAATTTCTTTTGGACAGGCAAATACAATGTCTCCAATTCAATATTTAACTGCTTTTAATGCAATAGCTAATGGTGGAAAGCTTATTACACCGCATGTACTCAAGAAAGTAGTTCATTATGATGAACAGACTGGAAAAGAAGTAGCGGATGAAGAATATAGTAATTTTAATGAAAGACAAGTTTTTGACAGCAATAAGGCGGCTATTTTGAGGGGGTACTTAGAAAAGGTAGTATCTGAAGGTGGAGGAAAGAAAGCTTTTATTGAAGGATATCATATAGGTGGGAAAACTGGTACCGCACAAAAGGTTATAAATGGGGTATATGGTCAGGGCAAATATATATCTTCATTTGGAGGTATGGCACCAGCAGATAAACCTCAAATAACTTTATTTGTATCTATTGATGAACCAGACCCATCTAACTATTATGCAGGACAAATTACAGCTCCAGTAGCTCAACAAGTATTTAATGATATATTTAATTATTTAGCATTTAAATCTGATGCAACTTCAGATGAAGTTGCAGAAAGTCTTAAAAAGGATGTAGTAATTCCTGAAATAAGAGGTATGAAAAAAACTGATGCATTAAAGGTACTAAAAGAGTATAATTTAGACTATCAAATGGAACAAAATGGAGAGTATATCACGGATATTAATCCAAAACCTGGATATACTGTGAAAGAAGGAAGTAAGATTCTTCTTTACACAGGAAATTCTTCAAATTATAATAATAAGGTGGTAGTAGTTCCAAGCATAACTGGGTATAGCATTGAAAGAGCATCAGAACTTTTAAATAGCTTAGGACTTAAAGTTCAGTATGAAGGATATGGACTTATATATGACCAAAGTGTAGAGCAAGGTAAAGAAGTATATAAGGGAACTACGGTTTTTGTGAGATTGGAAGAAGTAGGAGATTAATTACAGTGAACGGCTTGCCGTTCACTGTTATACTGTAAAGGAGTGTTTAAAATGCTTTTAAGAAAATTATTAGAAGGATTAGATTATAAATTATTAAATGGTGATGATAATTTAGACGTCAACAATATAAACTATGACTCAAGAAAAGTAAAGAATGGAGATATGTTTGTAGCTATAAAAGGATATAGCACTGATGGACATAAGTTTATAAATAAGGCATATGAAAATGGAGCAAAGGTAATTGTATGTGAAGACATTCTTGATGATATGCCAAAGTGCACTATTATAAAGGTTTCAGATAGCAGAAAAGCACTAGCAATTGCAGCATCAAATTTTTATGAGAATCCTAAAGATAAGCTTAAAATAATAGGAGTTACAGGTACCAATGGAAAAACCACTTCTACATTTATGATAAAATCAATATTGGAAACAGCAGGTTATAAAGTAGGTCTTTTAGGAACTATTGCTAATTACATTGGGAATAAAAAGCTACATGCTGATAGAACTACTCCAGAATCGCTAGAAATGCATAGTTTATTTAATGATATGGTAAATGATGGTGTAGACTATTGTGTAATGGAGGTATCATCGCACTCACTTTATCTAAATAGGGTTTATGGAATAGAGTTTCAGGAAGGTTTGTTTACAAATCTAACTCAAGATCATTTAGATTTTCATGAGACCTTTGAAAATTATTACAATGCAAAGTTCTTGCTATTTAAAAATAGTAAAAATTCTATAATAAATATTGATGATATTTATGGTAAGAGAATCTACAAGGAAGTTATGTCAAATAAAATAACTTATTCTTTAGATAAGAGTGCCAATGTGGCGGCTTCTGATATAGTTATGCATTCTCGTGGAGCAGAATTCGATATGAATTATGATAATAATAAAATTCATGTTGACATAAATATACCAGGAAAATATAACATAATGAATGCTTTGGGTAGTGCTTCTGTGTGTATATGTGAAGGAATAGATATTGAAGTTATCAAGAAGGGACTTACAAATATGTCAGGGGTACCTGGTAGATGTGAGTTAGTCACTAAAGATTATAATTTGGGATATGATGTTATAATAGATTATGCACATACTCCCGATGGTCTTGAAAATATATTAAAAACAGCTAAAGAATTTACTTCAGGAAGACTTATAAGTGTATTTGGCTGTGGAGGAGATAGAGACAAAACTAAAAGACCTATAATGGGTAAGTTAGGCACTGAGTTAAGTGATATAGCTGTAATTACTTCAGATAATCCAAGAAGTGAAGAACCGATAGCTATAATAAATGATGTGGCTTCAGGAATAGAAAAGGATAATTATATAGTAGTAGAAAGCAGACGCGATGCTATAAAAGAAGCTATGAAAATTGCGAGAAAAGGTGACGTAGTAGTTATTGCGGGGAAAGGTCATGAAGATTACCAAATACTAAAGGATAAAACAATACACTTTGATGAAAGAGAAATAGTAAAGGAAATAATACAGGAACTGTACTAAAGGAAGGAGTTTTTTAAGTGGAATATATGAATTTTGATGAAATAGTAACTGCTGTAGGAGGTAAGGTAATAATAAAGGGGAATTCCTTTGATTATGACAATATATCAACGGATACAAGAAAGATAGAAGAAAAGAGTATATTCATAGCTCTTAAGGGAGAAAACTTTAATGGGAACAATTATATAATTGAAGCAAGTAATAGTGGAGCTTTAGTATGTATAGTTGATGAGCTGAATTTTAAAACGAAAGATTTAAAGGAGTATACTTCTATAATAAAGGTTGATGATACGAAAAAGGCCTTACTAGATTTAGCAGAATACTACAGAACAATGCTTAATATAAAAATTGTAGGAATTACAGGTTCCACTGGGAAAACTTCAACAAAGGATTTAACTCATGCAGCATTAAGTAGTAAATTTAAGGTTTTTAAAACAGAAGGAAATTTTAACAACGAAATAGGACTTCCACTTATGATGTTTAAATTAGATAGTACTTATGATATAGCAGTACTTGAAATGGGAATGAATAATTTAGGTGAGATACACAATATGGCAAAGGCTGCTAAACCCGACATAGCTCTTATAACTAATGTTGGAATAACACATATAGAAAATTTGAAAACTAGAGAAAATATATTAAAGGCCAAATTAGAAATTACGAACTTTTTTAATAATGAAAATACACTAATAGTGAATGCAGATAATGATTTTTTATCAGAAATTCAGTTTAATAATTTTAATGTTGTGAAAACAGGAATAGAAAATAAAAAAGATTTATATGCTTATAATATAATGTTAAATGAAAAAAGCATAAGCTTTACAGTTCGGGAAGAGTCTACGGGAGAAGAAGAAGATTTCTCTATTAAAGCACCAGGTAAACATAATGTACTTAATGCACTGCTAGCTATAGCATGTGCTAGAAAGTTAGGCATAGAATTTAAACTAATAAAGGAAGGTTTTAGCAATTTGAAGTTCACTTCTATGAGATTAGATATAATAAAGGAAGAAAAGTTTACAATAGTTAATGATTGTTATAATGCTAGTCCAGATTCTATGAAAGCAGCTATAGAAGTACTTATGAACATAAACGGGGATAGAAAAATAGTAGTACTTGGAACTATGAAAGAACTAGGACATAAAGCATATGAAGCTCATAAAGAAGTAGGAGTATTTGCAAAGTTAAAGGGAGTAAATACTTTAATAGCTGCAGGAGAATTTCAAGATGCTTATGAAGAAGGATTTAAAGAAGATCTAGACAAAAGAGACATTGGGGAAGTTATAAAAGTGCAGGATACAGACCAAGCGGCAAAGGTTTTAAAAGAGTATTTAAAAAAAGATGATGTAGTACTTGTGAAAGCATCTAGAGCTATGCGTTTTGAGAAAATCGTAGAAGCTTTAAGAAGCAATTAATTCGAGGAGGTGAAGGGCTCTTAAGTAAGAGAGCCTGACTATTGATGAACAGCAAGATAATTTATTCTGTATTAGTAGCTTTTATATTTTCTGTTATAGGAGGACCAATACTTATACCAATTCTTCATAAGCTAAAATTTGGCCAAAATATAAGAGAAGAAGGACCCAAAAGTCATCAAAAAAAAGCAGGAACACCAACTATGGGGGGGATAATATTTATTATAGCTTCCGTTATATCTATGATAATACTAGTAAGAAAGCCAAGCGATGAAGCAATGTTTGCATTATATGCCTTTATTGCATTTGGATGTATAGGATTTGTAGATGATTTTCTTAAAATTATACATAAGAATAATTTAGGACTTAGAGCCTATCAGAAAATGATAATGCTTCTTTTGGTTTCCTTTGGATTCGGATTTTACGCAGCAAATAATGCTGAAATTGGAACCTCTATTATAATTCCTTTTGTAGGTAAAGCAGTAGATTTAGGAATACTTTACATTCCGTTTATAATAATATATTTTGCAGCAACCACTAATGCTGTAAATTTAACAGACGGTTTAGATGGGCTTGCCACATCTGTTACTATACTTGTTATGACATTTTTTGTTATAGTAAGTTTTAATATGGGAAATTATACTTTATCAATATTTTGTGCAGTAGTAGCAGGAGCTTTGCTTGGTTTTTTAAGATACAATGCTTTCCCGGCTCAAGTATTTATGGGTGACACTGGATCACTTGCCTTAGGAGGAGCATTAGCTGCAGTTGCTATGATTTTAAAACTTCCTTTGTTAGTAATAATAGTAGGTGGAGTATATGTTATGGAAACATTATCTGTAATACTTCAGGTTGCTTCATTTAAGTTAACAGGTAAGAGAATATTTAAAATGAGCCCTCTTCATCATCACTTTGAGTTATGTGGATGGCATGAAACAAAAGTAGTATCAGCATTTTCTATTGCAACTGTAATACTTTGTATGATTGCATTTTTATCATTTTAGGGATTTATAAGTAATTTTTTAGGAGGTTATTATGAGAAGGCTCCAAAAGAAAAGATTCCAAAATAAAGAATTCTCCAACAAAATGGGAACAGTAGATTTTTTTCTTTTTTCAGTGATAATGTTACTCGTGGCTGTAGGAGTAATTATGGTTTTTAGTGCTAGTTCTTACTTTGCTTTTTATAAGTATAAAGACAGCATGTATTTTTTAAAGAGGCAAGGATTATGGGCAACACTTGGAGTAATATTTATGTTTATTGCCATGAGCTATGATTATCATGAGTTAAAAAAACATACAAAAATAATTATGGTTATTACTACGCTTTTGCTTTTAGTTGTATTTGCGTTTCCGGAAAGAAATGGTGCAAGAAGATGGATACCGCTGGGACCAGCTACATTTCAGCCATCAGAAATAGCCAAGTATATGGTAGTTTTATTTATAGCTAAAAGTATGGAAATAAAGGGAGAAAAAATCAAGACTTTTTTCCGTGGAGTAATACCTTATCTTTTAGTTGGAGGATTTTACGCTGGACTTGTATACTTAGAAAAAAACCTAAGTATAGCCACTGTTATAATGGGGGTAACTTTTATAATGCTTTTTGTGGCTGGTGCAAAATTTTCTCATCTTTTAGCAGTAGTAGCACCAGTTTTATGTGCTGGAGTAGCGGCCATACTTTTAGTACCTTTTAGAAGAGCAAGATTTTTTTCATATAGAAATCCTTGGATAGACCCGCAGAAAACAGGTTATCAATTAATACAGTCTTTCTTAGCTTTAGGTTCTGGAGGTATTTGGGGAGTAGGGCTAGGACAATCAAGGCAAAAGTGTTATTATATTCCTGAGCCACATAATGATTTTATATTTGCAGTTATAGGAGAAGAATTAGGACTTATAGGATGTGCGTTTATAGTAATGTTATTTTCAGTATTTATATGGAGAGGAATAGTAACTGCTGTTAAAGCAAAAGACACCTTTGGTACAATGCTTGCTACAGGTATAACTGCAGTTATAGCAATACAGGCAATTATAAACATTGCAGTTGTTACTGGTTCTATTCCTGTAACTGGAGTTCCACTGCCATTTATCAGTTATGGAGGCTCTTCTTTGGTGTTGAATCTAACAGCTATGGGAGTACTTTTGAATGTATCAAGACAGAAAAGTAACGGTTAAAAAGGTTGAATTATAGCATTG
Organism: Clostridium pascui; assembly: GCF_016908015.1. Lineage (GTDB taxonomy): Bacteria > Bacillota > Clostridia > Clostridiales > Clostridiaceae > Clostridium_AK > Clostridium_AK pascui. The sequence continues at coordinate 733,412 of NZ_JAFBDB010000001.1, read as the reverse complement.
CAAACATTTGCAATGCTATAATTTTGTATTAAGAAAAATTTAATAAAAATTTTAATGAAATTAATCATATCAAGTGTTATTATTAGTATATGAACAAATGGTTAGAGTGGAGAGTTAAAATGATAGAAGTTACAAATATAAATAATAGAGATAAAGAAGTAAATGATGATAATAACGAAAAAAATGAATTAATAATAAAGAGAAGAAGAAAAAAGTTTATGAAAAAATTAGTGCTGTCATTGTTATTTTTAATTGGAATTTTAATGACTTTACTTCTTAAGCATCCGTATTTTGATATAAAGGATATAAATGTAAAAGATAATAAAAATATATCTATAAGCAGTGTCATAGAAACTTCTAAGCTTAGCAAAGGGAATAATATTTTTTATATAGATTTAGATAGTGCTAAAAAAAACCTATTAAAGAACCCATATATATTAGAAGCTCAGATAAAAAGAAAGCTGCCAAGTACTTTAGTTATAACCATAAAAGAAAGGGAAGCTGTATTTTACGGAAATAAGGGAAATAAATACTTTGTATTAGATAGAGATGGTTCTGTACTAGAGGAAAGACAAGATATAAATAATATGAAACTAGTGAAACTACAAGGGTTTGATGAAAGCAAAAGTAAATTGGGTCAGCCAATCGTAGTGGATGATGAAAGAAAGATAGAAACTGCTAGAGAATTGTCTGCTCTTTTAGGAAGTAAAAAGGATAACTATGGAATTTCAACTGTAGATATAGGAGATATGACAAATATAAAAGTATATTATAATAATATTTGCATTAAGCTTGGGAATAATCAAAGCTTAGACGAGAAGCTTAATAAGGCTTTTAATATAGTTTTTCAAAAGGAAGAATTAAAAGGGAAAAAGGGATATATAGATGTGAGTTTTGAAGGCAATCCTGTAGTTTTTATAGAGTAAGTGGGAGGAATTTTTTATGCGTAAATGGACTTCACAAATAAGTTTAGCTTTAGTATGTGCAGTGCTTGGATTTACTTTGGCATATCAATTTAAAGCTATTTTAAAAAGAGAAAAGTTATTAAATGTAAATCAGTATACAGCTAATAATGTTAATACAGAAATTGAACAATATAAAAAGGATAAAGAAGGATTAAATAAGAAAATAGAGGAACTTCAAACTAAATTAAATGATTATGAATCAGCAGCAGCAGGAAATGATGATACTACTAAAAAACTCTTAGTGGATTTAGAAGAAACTAGACTTTTAACAGGTACGACGGATGTTCAAGGGGAAGGAATAGTGATACAACTAATACCCAATCAAGACATTTTTGGAAATAACGGAGGAATTACTATAACAGATAGGCATTTAGTTTATTTAGTAAATGAATTAAGATTTGCTGGAGCAGAAGCTATTTCTATAAATGATATAAGACTTACATTAAAGTCTGGTATAAGAATTTCTGGAAGTACTATTATAATAAATGGTGAGGATAGGGTATCACCTTCACAAAAGATAACAATAAAGGCTATAGGAGATAAAAAGAATTTAGAGGCTGCTTTAAATTTTCCTGAAACATTATCAGATTTTAAAGGTATTTCTGAGGTTAAATATGAAGTATCTGATAATATAAAAGTTCAAAAATATAATAAAACATACAAATTTAATTATGCAAAACCTGTAGAAAAAGAAAATAAAAAATAGAGGTGACTTGAATGATTGCGTTTTTGGGACTAATAATAGGTATGATATTAGGACTTGTACTTAATATAAATATTTCAGATAAGTTTTCTCCATATTTATCTATTGCAATACTAGCCGCTCTAGACTCTGTATTTGGAGCTATAAGAGCTAATCTTTCTAAAAACTTTCAAGCGGATATATTTATTTCAGGTTTTTTTGGAAACGCTATTATTGCAGCGGGACTTACATATATTGGAGATAAGTTGGGCGTTCCAATATATATAGCTGCTGTAGTAGTATTTGGAGGAAGAATATTTGATAGCTTTGCAATGATAAGAAGAATTCTTATTGAAAAGATAAAATCTCGTCAATGAGGTGAACTAAATGAAAAAAAATGAGGCTAATATATTTTTATTTATAGCTTCTATTATTATAGGAGTACTGATAGCTACAAATATTAGTTTTTCAAGACAAAGTCAAATAATGTTAAGCAGTAGGGAATATCGAGATAACTATGCTCATAAAAATCAACTTATAAATGATATAAGTAACTTAAATAGACAGTATGAAGAATACTCTAATAAGCTTCGTAAATATGAGGAAAACATACAGGATAGAAATAAGATGAGAAATGAAATAATAAAGGAAATAGACTATAATAATAATATACTTGGTGGAACTGAAGTGCATGGGCAGGGAATATTAATTACACTAAATGATGCAAGCACAGAATTTGTAGAGGATCCTTTTGAATATCAATTAAAATTGATACACAATACTGATATGGTTCAGGTAATAAATGATTTGCTGAATTCTGGTGCAGAAGCTATTTCCATAAATGGGAATAGACTTATAGGGAATTCAAGTGTATACTGCAATGGTCCTTTCTTAAGAGTCAATGGTATACAAATAAGTGCTCCTTTTTATATAAAAGCTATAGGAAATAAGGAAACATTAAAAGCATATATGCTTGGAGATGAAAATTACTTAAAGGCATTGATGTTTAGAGACATACAAGTAGATATAGAAGATTCGCATGATATTATAATACCAGCTTTTAGCGGAAATTTTAAAAATAAATTTATAAAATCTTTTAAGTAAGTAGATAAATATGAAGGAATTTTGGATTTTATGAAGAATAATTAAGATTAAAAGGGGATGATAATATGTCTATTGCTGAAAATGTAATAAATATTAATCCTACTATTCCAAGTGGAGTTAAGCTTGTAGCTGTATCAAAAACAAAGCCATTGGAAGATATGGATGAGGCATATCAATGCGGAATAAGAGATTTTGGAGAAAATAAGGTTCAAGAATTAATGTATAAGATAGAGCATTTTAATAAAGAAGATGTAATATGGCATTTAATAGGACATTTACAGAGAAATAAAGTTAAATACATTGTAGGCAAAGTTGATCTTATACATTCCTTAGACAGCATAAAATTGTTAGAAGAAATAGAAAAACAATATGCTAAGAAAGGATTAAAAGCTCATGTTCTTATAGAAATAAATATAGGAAAAGAACAAAATAAGTCTGGAATAATGAAAGAAGACTTGGAAGAACTATTAAATGTTGTAGAAAATTGCAATTGTGTAAATGTAGAAGGACTTATGACTGTAATACCTATAGGCGATGAAAATTCTTGTAGAATATACTTTAAAGAGGTTAAGAATATATTCGATAACTTAAGTAAGAGAAGTTTTAAAAATGTTAATATGAAATATCTTTCAATGGGAATGACTGGAGATTATAAGATAGCCATAGAAGAAGGCTCTAATATGGTGAGAGTAGGTCAAGGAATATTCGGTAAAAGAGACTATACAATTATTAATGCTTAATAAAGGAGGAAATTTACATGGCAGGAAAAGTACTAAATAAGATGATGAGCCTTATAGGGCTGGAAGATGAAATAGAGGAGTTCGAAGAAGAAGCAGATGAAATGGAAGATGGTATGTCTCCAAATGATAATAGGAAGGAAGAATATGAACCTATAATATCATCTAATTCAAAGAAACAAAATAAGATAGTAAGTATACATACTTCCGTAAATACAAAGGTTTTAATAGTGAAGCCATCTACTTATGATGAAGTGGTAGATATATGTGATCATTTGAAAAATAGAAAGATAGTAGTAGTTAATTCTACAGGATTAGAACCTAAAGTAGGGCAAAGGTTATTAGACTTTATGAGTGGAGCAACTTATGCATTAGGTGGGAATTTAGAAGAAGTAGGATGTAAAATATATATAGTTTCACCTTCTAATGTAGAAGTAGATAGTGAACTTAAAAACGAATTGTCAAATAAGGGGATTTTTAGCTGGAATAAATAAAGCTGGAGGTTTATATGAACGTTATTTTATACAAAATTTTTAGTCTTTTATTTGTTGTAATGGAGTATGCAATATTTGCAGAAATAATACTTTCCTTTGTTATGAGGGGAGTAGAAAATAAATTTACTTATTTTATACACTCTATTACAGAACCATTACTTGCTCCAGGAAGAAAAATTCAAGAAAAAATTATGCCAGGGTTTATGATTGACTTCTCTCCTATCCTTGCCCTTTTTATTATATCCATATTAAGACAAATTGTAAGGAATATTCTTTTTTAATAATATGATAGATAAAAAAGCGTTTCTAAATGCATTGTCTTTTGAAGACAAGAATAAAGTTTCAAAGTTATATGAGAAAATATGTTTTTCCTTAAAAACAGGAAGAGAAGTGTATACAGAGGAATTCTATCCTCCAAATGTTTGGAGGTATTTGGAAAAGGCTAAAGGGGCTTTTGGGATAAATGTAAGCTCATTCGGGATATTTGATGAGGCAGAAAGAAAGGTAATAGCTTTTTCGCAAGAAGAAATATGGCATTTTCCAATAAGTTTAATTAAGATACAAAATAAATCTGAATTTACTAAGTTAACTCATAGAGATTATTTAGGAAGTATCTTGTCATTAGGTATAAAGAGGGAAAAATTTGGAGATTTAATATGTGAAGATTCTTCAGCATATGTGGCAGTATATGAAGAGCTGGCTGATTATATAATATATAGCTTAAAATCTATAGGAAATAGTCCATGTATTGTGAAGATAGTTGATATATATACTGAAGATTTACCACAGCATAAGTTTCAAGAGGAAAATATAATATCAACTTCCTTTAGATTAGACTCTATTGTGAGTTCTATAACAGGGCTTTCTCGAAGTAAAGCTTTAGATATTATAAGAGAAGGCAAGGTTATAAAAGACTATAGAGTAGAAAATGAAAAGGATGAAATAGTTCAGGAAAATTCAATACTTACTATAAGGGGTTATGGTAAGTATAAAATAGTATCTCAGGTAGGTATTACAGGCAGCGGTAGATTTAAAATATTACTAAAGAAATTTATCTAAAATGAGGTGGTCGTATGAAAACAACATCTATGGATATAACAAGTAAGGAATTTAAGAAATCCTTTAGAGGATATGATATGGACGAAGTAGAAGAGTTCTTAGAAAAGATAGCAGAAGACTATGAGGTTTTGTATAAAGAAAATTCATGTTTAAAAGAAAAAATAAATGCATTACAAGAAAATATTGAGCATTATGCAAAAATGGAAGATACAATTCAAAGTACACTTTTGCTTGCTCAAAATGCTTCTGATCAAGCTAAGAGAACAGCTCAAAAGGAAGCAGAGCTTGTTGTATTAAATGCCAATGAAACGGCTCAAAGGATTTTAGATAAGGCTCATAATGAAGTAATGAAAATAAATGATGATTTTGAGCGAACAAAGCAAGAATTCATAATCTTTAAGACAAAGTTTAAAACTTTTATGCAATCTCAGTTAGAAGTATTTGAGACAATGGAAAAGGATTATATAAGGAATTACAATATAGGTAACTATGTAGATAGAAGTAAAAATGATAGTCTAAATCTAGAGGAATTAGGAAATAATATAAGCATAGAATTAAGTAATGATGAAAGTTTCATGAAAAAAGATTTAGAAGAAACTAAAGTTCTGGATCCTGAAGAATTAAATCAAATTAAGAGTTTTTTTGCAGAAAGATAATAAAAAATCTCGCTCGTCAGAGTGAGATTTTTTATTGAAATTCTATTTATCCTGCTAATTAAAGAAAGGGGATAGAAATATGAAAGAACTAAGTGTAAAGCTAAAGGATGGGGAATACAAAGTATATATAACTTCATCTATGGATAGATTTTCGCAAGCTTTAATCGAAAACAAGATAAAAGATAAGGATTCAATGTTTATCATCACAGATGATAAGGTATATTCGATTTATAAAGATAGTATTGAAAAATTCAAGAAACAATATAACGTAAAGGAATATTGTTTTAAGGAAGGGGAAGAAAATAAGAACATAAATACGGTTCAAGGAATATACTCTTTTTTAATAGAAAATAACGCAAATAGAAACAGTATATTAATAGCATTAGGTGGAGGTGTTGTAGGAGATATAGTTGGATTTGTAGCCTCTACTTATATGAGGGGAATAAGATATATTAACATACCTACAACTCTTTTATCTCAAGTAGACAGTTCTGTAGGAGGAAAAGTAGGATATAACTATAATGGAGTGAAAAATATAATAGGAAATTTTCATTATCCAGAGTTCGTATATATATCTACAAATTTCTTAAAGACATTAGAAGAAAAGGAGTTTCAAGGAGCATTAGGGGAAGTAGTAAAATATGCACTTATTAGAGATAGTAATTTTTTAAATTTTTTAAATGAAAATTACAAGGGTATATTGGAAAAAGAAACAGATAAAATGATCCATATAATAAAAAGCTCTCTTAAGGCAAAATCAGAAATAATAAAAGATGATTTAAATGATAGAGGAATTAGAAATGTATTAAATTTTGGGCATACAGTAGGGCACGCTATTGAAATAAATTCAGGAGGTAAATTAACCCATGGAGAAGCTGTTGCACTTGGTATGCTAACATCAATAAAACTTTCTGAAAATATATGTAAGTTAAGAAGGGACTTATATGGGAATATCGTTAACTTATATGAAAAGCTAAGGCTTCCTACAAAGTATAAAGTTGACAATTATACTTTATTTATGTATGCTATTAATCATGATAAAAAAAATGATGATAAAATAAGATTTGTATTATTAGAGGACTTAAACAAGCCTAAAGTAAAAGTTGAAATAAATAAAAAAGATATTATAAATGCATTAAAAAATAGCATATCTTGAAGGAGGAAATAATTATGATAATAGGAATAATAGGAGCAATGATTGAGGAAGTAGAGCCAATCATAAATGAAATGAGTATAGAAAGAAAGCTTAATAAAGCACAAATGGAATTCAACCTTGGGAAAATATGGTCACATGATGTGGTTGTTGTTAAGAGTGGTATAGGTAAGGTGAATGCAGCAGTATGTGCGCAAATACTTATAGATGAATTTAATGTTGATACAGTTATAAATGTAGGAGTAGCAGGAGGGGTAGGAAAGGATGTACTTCCTGGGGATGTAGTTATTGCAGATAGTTTAGTGCAGCATGATTGTGATTCAACTGCATTTGGAGAAAGAAAAGGACAAATTCCTAGAATGGATACATTTGATTTTAAATGCCATGATGAATTAGTTTTAAAAGCAAAAGTAGCTTGTGAAAAAGTAAGTGAATGTAAATGTTTTGTGGGAAGAATAGTTACAGGAGATCAATTTATAGCCGATAGAGATAAAATTATATGGCTAAGTGAAGAGTTTAGTGCTCTTGCATGTGAAATGGAAGGTGGAAGCATTGCTCAAGTTTGCCATTTAAATAATGTGCCTTTTGTAATAATAAGATCTGCATCTGATAATGCTAATAATGGAGCACATATAGAATATGAAAAGTTTAAACCAATAGCTGTAAAAAATTCTATAGGTATTCTTAAGAATATGATAGAAACTATGTAGGTGATAAGGGAATGGAAAATTTATTGGTAGACATAAAAAATGGTGAAAGGATAAAAGTAAGAGTAAAAGATGTCGAGATAGGTGGAAGCGAAAAAATAATAATGTCTGGACCATGTGCTGTAGAAGATTATAATACCATGATTAAAATTGGAAAGACATTAAAAGATTTAGGTGTTCATATGTTAAGAGGTGGAGCTTTTAAACCAAGAACTTCACCATATTCCTTTCAAGGTCTAAAATTTGAAGGTATGCAGATACTAAACGAAGTAAGTGAAATTACAGGGCTTCCAGTGGTATCTGAAATAATGGATACTCGTGATGTAGAAGAAGGAATAAAGTACATAGATATGATTCAAATAGGTTCTAGAAATATGTACAATTATAGCCTTTTAAAAGAAGTGGGAAAAACAAATAAGCCTGTGCTTTTAAAAAGGGGTATGAGTGCAACTTTAGCAGAGTGGATTTATGCCGCAGAATATATTATGGCAGAAGGTAATATGAATGTAGTTCTTTGTGAAAGAGGAATAAGAACATTTGAAAGTTATACAAGAAATACTTTAGATTTAAATAGTGTAGCGGTGATAAAACAAAAATATAGAATACCTATAATAGTTGATCCAAGTCATGGAACTGGACTTAGAGAACTTGTTTTACCCATGAGTATGGCCTCTTTAGCTGTGGGAGCTGATGGGCTTATGATAGAAAGTCACATATATCCAGATAATTCTGTTTCAGATTCTAGAGAAACGGTTTCTATGGAAACCTTAAAGAATATTATAAGTAAAATTAATAATAAAGAACTTTTATAGATTAATAAAATACGAGTTTAAAATCAATTTGCTTATAAAGAAAGCCCGTTTAAAGAACGCTAACTTACTTTAAGGATTTTACAAGAATAATTTAATTTATTAAAGATAAAATAACTATAGTTATAAAAATTCATCTTTAAGGAGAAAGGGGATAATTATAGTTATGGATAAATCTAAATTAGATTATTTTAGAAAAAAACTTGAGAAAGAAAAAGATGATGTAATAGAAACATTACATTTAATGAAGAGAAATGATACTATAGATTCCAATGTATCCTTTTTAACTGAACTTTCACTATATGATAATCATCCTTCGGATTTAGCAAGTGAGGTATATGACAAAGAAAGAGGATTGGCTTTAAAGGGAAATGAGATAAGTATATTAAATAAGATAAATGATGCATTAGATCGTGTAAAGGATGGAACTTATGGGAAATGCCAAGAATGCGGAAAGGATATAAATGAGGAAAGATTAGAATTTATACCTTATGCAGAGTACTGTGTAAATTGTCAGAGCCTTAATCATAGTGGATTTAACGTGAAATTAAATAGTCGCGCTTTTCAACCTAAGAATAGACCTATAGAAGAAAAGGTAATTCAAAACTTTGATTATACAATTAATGATTATGAGGAAGCTGCTTTTGATGGAATGGATTCTTATGATGATGTAGGATTTTTTAATAAAAGAGAAAATATATTTGAAGATGACTATTATGAAGATCATGAAGGTATTGTAGATATAGTAGATACTATAAGTAACGAACAATATAGAAAGACCATAGAGTAAATGTTAATTAGTAAATAAATAATAGTGTATGATTGAGTAAATATCTAAAATAATTGATATATATTAAGCTATATGAAGACTGTAAGTTTTTATAGGTTATATTAAGTAAGAGATTTATAAGTAATATTATAAATTTCTTACTTCAATAGTTAGTATTTTTTTATTGCAATTGTCAAAGGGGGTAGGGTATCATTGGAAATAATTATAATAATTCTAGGAGTTATATTAGATAGAGTAACTAAAATGTGGGCTCTTAAAAATCTTGCTATAGGAAATGATTTAATAATAATAAAGAATTTCTTTCAATTCTCGTACTTAGAAAACACAGGAGCGGCTTTTGGGATATTTAGAGATAAGACTATATTCTTAGCTATAATTACATTTATAATTGCAATTGGTATATTGTTTTATTTGTTTAAATACAAACCGCAATCATTGATATTAAGATTATCCTTAGCTTTTATCATAAGTGGAGCTATAGGAAACCTCATTGATAGAGTTTATTATAAATATGTAGTAGATTTTATATTACTACATTATAAAGACGTATATTATTTCCCTACATTTAATGTTGCAGATATATTTGTGACAATGGGAACAGCTTTATTAGCACTTTATGTTATAAAGGAAGAGAAAAATGGAGAATAGAAAATTTTTAATAACTGAAGAAAATAAAGGTAAAAGACTTGATGCATTTTTGACAGAAAACTTTGATGGAAAATCCAGATCTTTTATACAAGGACTTATTGAAAAAGAAGAGGTTTTAGTAAACTCTAATATTAAAAAAAGTAATTATAAACTGAGAGTAGGAGATGAAGTACAAGTAAATATTCCTGACCCTACTCATGTCAATATAGAACCAGAAGATATACCTATTGATATAATTTATGAAGATAGTGATATTATAGTAGTAAACAAACCTCAAGGAATGGTAGTACATCCTGCTCCGGGAAATTATGAAGGGACTTTAGTTAATGCTCTTTTAAATCACTGTAGTGACTTGTCAGGAATTAACGGAGTTGCAAGACCTGGAATAGTTCATAGAATAGATAAAGATACTTCGGGAATACTTGTTGTTGCTAAAAATGATAACGCTCATAATAAGTTGTCAGAACAATTCAAAGAACATTCAATTACTAGAGTGTATTTAGCATTAGTTGAAGGAATAATAAAGGAAGATGAAGGAACCGTAGATGCACCGCTTGCAAGACATCCAAAGGAAAGGATAAAGATTGCAATAGTACCTGGCGGGAGAAGAGCAGTTACTCATTATAAGGTAATTAAAAGATTTAAAGATCATACATTAGTAGAGTGTAAATTAGAAACGGGAAGAACTCATCAAATAAGAGTACATATGTGCCATATTGGTCATCCGTTAGTGGGTGACCCCGTATATGGATATAAAAAGCAAAAATTTAACTTAGAAGGTCAAATGCTTTATGCACAAAAGCTTGGATTTGTACATCCAAAAACCAATGAATATGTTGAATTTCAGTGTGATATTCCAAGTTACTTCAAAAATGTATTAGATATTTTAGAAAAACAGTTGAAATAATATTAAATTAATGATATTCTAATTATAGAAATAAGTTTCCTTTAAGTGGTCCTGTGAGATCATAAGGCGCGATATAGATAGTAGAGTATAAGTGCGTCTTGATTCACAGATCAAGGCGCTTTTTTATATTTTGTGAAAGGTGGTTAAAAAATGAATTTAAAAGCAGTTATTTTAGATGACAAGGCAATGAAGAGAGCATTAGCTAGGGTAGCACATGAAATCATAGAAAAGAATAAAGGTGTAGAAGATATTGTTTTAATAGGAGTAAAGAGAAGAGGAGTGCCTCTTGCACAAAAAATAGCTAAAAATATTGAAGAATTTGAAGGCGTTAAGGTTCCAGTAGGCAGTGTAGATATTACATTGTATAGAGATGATTTAAGTACTTTAAATGAAGATCCAAATATAAATAATGATAAAATAGAAGTTGAAATTAAGGATAAAAAGGTAATAATAGTTGATGATGTAATATATACAGGAAGAACAGTAAGAGCTTCTATAGATGCAGTACTCCATAACGGAAGACCTAATATGATACAGCTTGCAGTTATGGTAGATAGAGGGCATAGAGAGCTTCCTATAAGACCAGATTATGTGGGAAAAAATATACCTACATCTCACGAAGAAATAGTTTCAGTAGCAGTAAGTGAAATAGATGGAGAAGACTCAGTAAAAATTTATGAAGTATAAGCTTTCTATAAAGCTAATATATACTTTTAAATTAGCTCAGAGAGGCTAAAAAAGGGGGAGTATAAATGAAGAATTATGTAGATGTAAATGAAAGATTACCTATTTTAAAGACAATACCATTAAGTTTTCAGCACTTATTTGCTATGGTAGGAGCTACCGTTCTTGTACCTATGCTTACAGGGATGAGTCCATCTATAGCACTCTTTGCTAGCGGTGTTGGAACGCTCTTATACATTTTATGTACCAAGGCAAAATTACCTTCATACATTGGTTCATCCTTTGCATTCATTGGTCCAATGGTAGTTGCTTCCTCAGCATATGGTAAACAAGCAATGCTATCTGGAATAATAGCTGCGGGACTATTGTATACAATAGTGGCATTAATTATTAGTTATACTGGTACGGAGTGGATAAATAAATTATTGCCTCCAGTAGTGGTTGGATCAGTAGTTATAGTTATAGGTTTAGGACTTGCAGGAACGGCAATAAATTGGGCAGGTCTTAACGCCAGCTTTACAGATCCTTCTATGGCATCAGTATCAAGATGGGCATGGATTGCAGTTTCCATGATAACTTTAGGTGTAGGGGTTATAGGTACAATGTACTTTAAAGGGTTTCTTGGAGTAATTCCAATACTTATAGCAATGATAACAGGATACATGTCAGCACTTTTGTTAGGAGTAATTCCTGATGAAAGTATAAATAAAATTTTACAAGCACCATTATTTCAAATACCACCTTTTATGGCACCGAAATTTAATTTGAATGCTATAATACTTATGGCACCAGTAGCTTTTGTAACACTAGCAGAGCATATAGGACATGTATATGTAGTAAATAATGTAGTTGGAAAAGATTTCACTAAGGATCCAGGCCTTCATAGATCAATACTAGGCGACGGAGTTGCTACCATATTTGCTGGACTTGCAGGAGGTCCTCCAAATACAACTTATGGAGAAAATATAGGTGTTATGGCAATAACTAGAGTTTATAGTGTGTGGGTAATAGGAGGAGCTGCGATACTTGCAATAATACTATCCTTTATAGGACCAGTGGCGACTGTAATAGAAACTATTCCAATCCCAATAATGGGTGGAGTGAGTATACTACTCTTTGGAATAATAGCTTCTTCAGGATTTAGAATATTTGTAGAAGATAAAGTTGATTTCGGTATGAAAAGGAATTTAGTTATATCATCTGTTATAATAGTTTTAGGTATAGGTGGAGCAGCAATAAAGTTTACAGTAAATGGAGCTCCAGTAGAAATAGCAGGTGTAGCTCTTGCAACTTTAGTGGGAGTAATATTAAATGTGATATTGCCTAAAATAAGTAAATCAGAAGAAGAAGTACCAAATTCATCAGATGACAAAGAAGCTAAAGCAGTATAAGTTAGAGATAATGCATTAGATAGTAGAATTAAGGGAGTTTGCAAATGCAAACTCCCTTTTTAAGTTATTTTATTATGGTAATAATTAAAAATTTGTTATAAAATGAATAAATAATAATATATACTTGGGAGGTAGCTAATGTTAAGAATTTGGGGAAAACTCATAAAAGATAATAAAATAATTAAAGATAAAGTAATTGAACTAGTAATAAAAAATACATATCAAGAAGCTTTAAAAGAAGCAGTAACGGAAATATGCAAGGAAATGGATATTGCTAAACCCTACTGGCTTAATCATAATTTAGAAGAATACAACAACAGAAATAAAACTTCTTTTGATGAAAATAATTTCATTGAAGAAATAGAGTTTGATAAATTTGAAATCGAAGAATTGAATGATGAAAACAAGTAAAGGTATAATTATATAGGGGGAAGTAGATGAATAATGCACTGTGGTTTTTTACATATCTAGATCCAATAGTCACTATAATGGCAAAAATGGCATTTGTATTTTTATCCTATAAAGCTATGCAGGCTATGAATGTATATATAAATTCTAAACGATATGACAAATAATTATTTAAGAAAAATATTTTGATAATAATTAGTATAAAAAAGCTTCAATAATTTTATTGAAGCTTTTTTAAGTTTGGTTTTTCAGGAGTTATATATATAGTTTTATTTGTATAATATATGACCATGCCAGGTTTCGCACCGTTTGGTTTGTGAACATGGCGAGCTTCTGTATAATCTATAGCAACTTTAGAAGAATCTTTAGCCTTGCTATAATAAGCTGCTAAATTTGCTGCTTCATCTAATGTTGTTTCAGGTAAATTTCCCTTATGCTTTATAATTACATGTGAACCTGGGATCTCCTTTGTATGAAGCCATATGTCATTTTTATCAGCAAATTTTAGAGTTAAAAAGTCATTTTGAATATTGTTTTTACCTACATATATATCTATACCGTCAGAGGATATAAAATGCATTGGCTTGCTTTTCTTATCCTTCTTTTTGGAATCTTTCTTGAATTTTATATATCCAGTTTCCATAAGCTCATTTTTAATCTCATCAATGCTATTGTAATCTTCAATATTTAGTATGTTTGTGAGTACTGACTGTAGATACCTAATTTCTTCTTTAGTACTCTCTATTTGTATTGATGCAGCTTCTTCAGATTTTTTTAATTTATTGTATTTTTTAAAATACATTTGTATGTTTTGAGAAGAGGACTTATTTGGATCTAGTTTTATCTTAACAAACTCCCCATCTTCACTATAATAATTTAAAACTTCTATAGTTTCATTGCCTGGCTTTATATTATATATGTTGGCAGTTAAAAGTTCTCCGAATATTCTATACGTATCCTTTTCTGCACACTCTTTTAAGTTGTTTTTAAGTATATCTAATTTTTTTAAGCATCTGTCTAAATTTGTATTTACAAGCTTTTGTAAGTTAGATGACCTACTAGATAATCTATCTTCTTTATCCTTTTCAGCATAGTATTTATCTAAAAGCTTTGAAGGAGAATTATATTCTATATACTCATAGTCATTCATATAAGTTGACTTGATGCAGTGAAAATCTTTTAAACGATTTTCCAGAGAATATGTTGCAAAATAAAAGTTTTTATTATATAAATTATTAAAGACATCACATATATAATCATTAATAACATTTAAGTTTTCTAAAGAAAGAGTGATATTTTTTAAAGCCAATCTATTGTGTAATTCTTTAGAAAATCCAGTGCTTACTCCTGTAAATACCTTAGAGAAGAAATTCTTATCTGCTTTTAGTTCTGATTCAGTAACAAATTTAGATAAATCTTCGTATGTATAATTAAAAGGATTTAATTTTTCTGAAGAAGGTGGATATACAAACTTTATTCCAGGATAAAGACATCTAATGCTATTTATATCTGGAGTAACATGTTTTATGCTATCCATTATCATATTGTCCTTAGCACGTACTAAAGTTACATTGCTATGTCTTCCCATTATTTCAATTACTAAAGTATAAATGCTGTCAAAACCAAATTCATCTTTGCTTTGAAAATCCAAAAATAATACTCTATCCGATTCAAGCTGTCTGACATCTACAATTCTAGAACTAGTCAAATATTTTCTTAAAAGCATACAAAACATAGGCGGAGACATGGGATTTTCTTTTGTTATATCTGTAAAATGAATTCTAGGATACACAGCACTAGCACTTATAAGAAGCTTAAAAATTACCCTATCCTTTTTTATGGATAATAGTAATTCATCTTTTTCGGGTTGATTTATTTTTTCTACCTTACCTCCAATAATTTTATCCTTAAATTCTTGGACGAGGCTATATAAAAAAATACCGTCTAATGCCAAAGTAATCATCCTTTCAAAACAATGTATGAGTAAAGGTAAATTATGGCCTTTTCTCGTATTATATAGTATAACATTATAAAAATTTAAAATAAAGATATATTTAATTATTGATATTATTTACATAAAGTAGTAAACTATTTTTGATATTTTTTAGGAGGTATAAATTATGAAATTTGTTAAAATGCATGGAAATGGAAATGATTTTGTCGTTATTGAAGATATTGATGGTATATATAAAGAGAATTATGGAGATATAGCTAAGGAGTTATGCGATAGGCATTTTGGAATAGGTGCAGATGGACTTATTATTGTAACTAAAAGTACCATAGCTCCTATACAAATGATAATAATTAATGCAGATGGGTCTTATGCATCTATGTGCGGAAATGGAATAAGATGCTTTGCAAAGTATGTATATGATAATAATATAGTAAAAGAAAAAAGTATGAAAATAGAGACAGGGGATGGCATTAAAGAAGCATTCTTAGAAGTTAGGAATGATAAAGCAGTTAATATAAAGATAGATATGGGGACTCCTTCTTTCAAACCTAAGCATATTCCGGCAAATAGTGATGATGAAATAATAGAAAAAGAGTTACTAATAAATGATAGAACTTATACAATAACTTCATTACTTATGGGTGTGCCTCATACGGTTATAATAGGAAAATTAGAGGATTCTGACGTAACAGAAGGAAGCGTTATAGAAAAATGCGAATTATTTCCAAATGGAACAAATGTTAACTTTTGTGAGATTGTAGACAGAGAAAATATCAAAGTTAAGACCTGGGAAAGAGGCGCAGGTCCTACCTTAGCTTGTGGTACAGGAAGCTGTGCATCCGTTGTTGCATGCAACAAATTAGGAATTGTAAGTTCAAAAGTGCGAGTAGAGTTACCAGGAGGAATACTTGACATAGAAGTTGGCCCTTTAGGAGTGTTTATGAAGGGACCTGCTGAAACAGTATTTGTAGGAGAGTATAAATTAGAGTAATGACGCTTATTAAAAGATATGTTTTATTAGCAACACTAATATTTTTTATGATAGTTAGTTGTTCTTGCAATAGAGATGAAGTAAATGATAATGGTTATGAAGTGGTTTTACCTAAGTATTCTAAAGTTTCTATATTAAGAAGTGAAGAAAATAATATAACTGTTTTTCAGGAAAAAGAACTATCTTTAAAAAGCATAGAGAAACTAAAAAGTATAAGTGATATAAAATATAATAATGAAAATAATATATATGTATTTAAAGAGATAATTTCTAAAGGGGAAAATTTCAATAAAAGTATTATTAAGATATTGAGTTTAAGTGGAGAAAAAGTTTTACAGGATTTTTATACTGCTGAGGATATGAAGTTATCTCCTAATGCTAACTATTTAGCATATAGAAGCTTTAAACAAGATTCATTTGATAGTGCAGAAGGACTTAAAATATATGATACAAAGATGAATAGACCTATTTTAATTAATAATCAAACATTGGTATCTGGAAATTTATATACATGGCTAAATGAAGATGAAATATTATACTATGGAGCATCGGAAGACAAAGGGGCAAATATTTTCAAATACAATATAAAAGATGAAAAAGAAACATTATATACACCTCCTCTTAATGGATATTGTAAATTTTTTATCCCTTATGAGGATAACATACTTATGTTGTTAGATAATGGAGACTCAAATAATTTAATGATATATAGTAAGGTTGATAAATCATTAAAAAAATTAGATATAAGTTTTGAAATCATATATGATGGAATATATAATGAAAAACAAAAAGAAATATTTATAATTGCAGCTGAAAATGGGGAAGAAGCTAATTTATTTAAATTATCTCTAGATGATTTAAGCTTAAATAAGGTAAATTATGATTTTCCTAAATTCGTAGATCCTAATGGAGGATTAGCCATAGATAATAAAGGATTTATATATTATCTAGGATATTCCGAAGATAATAAGTTAAAAAATGATGTATTTATATATAATGAAGATGAAAATTCTAACGTATTAATTTCTGATGAACCGTCATACTATAAAATAATAAGTGAATAATTAAGTGACTCATTTATATAATTTTTCAAAGAATTGTATAAATGAGTCACTTTTTTTGTTTCATATGATTATTTCTTAAAATAATGGATAGTATCTTAAATGGATAATAAAGGAAAGGTGGTGGATGATTTGGAATTAAGGTATATAGATGTAGATGCGCTTAAAATAAGTAGTGAGGCACTTAAACTTATACCTATGGATATTTCCCGTAGATATTCAATATTACCCTTTAAAATTGCTCAAGATAAGCTACAGTTGATTTCGGCAGAGGATTTGAATGCTTATGCAATAGAAGAACTAAAATTTATTTCTAAAAAGAAAATAGAAGCATTTAAAGGGGATAGAGAAAAGATTTTAAATTTAATATATAAAAATTATGAAGAAAAAGAAGCACAAGAGGCAGTATATAAATTAAACGAAGCAGAAGAGAGTAAAAATCAACTTATTAAAAAGGAAAGTTTAAACTCACCAATTATAAAAATTCTAAACTATATTATAACTGAAGCTATACTTAAAAAATCAAGTGACATACATTTAGAACCTAATGACCATAATGTAGCTATAAGATTTAGGATAGATGGAGTTTTATATAGGGTACAGGAGATACCAAAGAACATATTTAATCAAGTTACAATAAGAATAAAGATATTAAGTAATTTAGATATTACAGAAAAGAGAATACCTCAAGATGGGAAATTTGAGTATAAAGCAAATTCTAAAACTTATGATATAAGAGTATCAAGTATGCCGACAATCTATGGAGAAAAATTGGCTTTAAGGATTCTCTATAAAGATAGTGAAAATATATCTCTTTCAAAGCTGGGATTTGATAATAAGGGTATACAACTAATAAGGAGTTTTCTAAATATTCCTTATGGAATGGTACTTGTTACAGGGCCTACAGGTAGTGGAAAAACTACAACTCTATATTCAATGATAAACGAGATAGATAAGCAACACAAAAATATAATTACTATAGAGGATCCTGTAGAGTATAATGTAAAAGATATAAATCAAATAAATGTAAATAATAAAACAGGACTTACTTTTACAACAGGACTAAAAAGCATATTAAGACAATATGCAGATTATTTTATATAAGCTAATAACATCAATAGTTCATGAGATTTCGTCAAAAACTTCGTCAAAAATAATTTTTAAAAATTATTTAAAAAACATTTTCAATGATGCTAGTTGCCTTTTTCATCATATCATCATTAACGTGACTATAAGTTTTCATTGTTTGTTTAACATCATGACCAAGCAATTTAGCAGCTGTTTTAAAATCTACTCCATTAGATATCAGAGTTGTTGCATAAGTATGCCTTAACTCGTGTATGGATATTCCAGCAAGTTCTCTTAATTTAGGATTTAGATATTTATCAATACTTGCTACATTAAAAGGTGCAATCCTATTATAAATATCAGTTGGATAATTTTTTCTATAATTTTTAAGCTCTTTTAATGTGTTATTTGATATTGGGATTATTCGATAAGAATTTTTACCTTTTAAATCTCCAAAACTAGATTTTTTATTCTCCTTAGATATTTTCCATTGCTTATTAACATCTAAAGTCAAATTAATTTCATCTAAATCACTCCAGGTAAGCCCTAAAATCTCTCCTAGTCTCATACCAGTATTAGCGGCTATAAAAGCAACTATATAAAATTTACTGCCTTTTAGGCTTCTTAACAGTATTTTTAAATCTTTTTTATTAAGAGCTTTTTTATCAACTTTATCTTTATCTTTAGGAATCTTTATGTTTGTAGTAGGTAATTCAACAATTAGATTTAAATCATCTCTCACATATTTAAAAAACACATTTAGTCGTCTTAAATATGTTTCTATTGTTGAAAATTTAAGTCCTTCTTTTATAAAACAATCAACCACTTTTTGTACATCATATTTTTTTATATCTTTGATTTTTTCATCATTTAAATTAGAAAACTTGGAAAAAGTATTTTTATAAGATTCAACAGTGTTATATTCTTTATATAAGATGCTATGTTCCAAATACATTTTAGTAACTTCTTCAAAAGTTTTTTCGTTATCATTTATATTTATATTATTTTTAACAGTAGACTCTAATTCTTTTACTGTTTTATCAATATAAGGTTTTCCATCTTTTTGGGTTTTAAATCCTTGTTTTGACTTTTGTTTCCACTTACCAGTTGAATCCTTATAAGAAATAATGCACTGCCAACCTTTATCTTTTTTTCTCCAAGTAACGTTATAATCCATAATTTCACTTCCTTTCACTAGGTGTTGTCGTGACAGTTCAATTTATGATACTTTCCTATACTTCCTTTGGATTTTTATTACCTCTCTTTATCATATATGTAACACTATTTGTAACAGTTCTTGAAATATAAAATTCAGTAATACCAATACTTATAGTGATTCTGTTACAAATAAAAGTGTTACAATATATAATAAAATTCTTTTATATATTACATATTTTTATTTTTAATTTTATTTATATATAAAGAAAACTATTTTATTTGTAACTCTGTAACAAACGTAAATTGAATTAGTTGTATCAACGTGTAGAAGGTGTTACAGATGTTTTAGTCCATTTGTCACACTCTGTAACAAAATAGTTCCAAAGTGTTGGTATTACTTATACCTTATTTGTAACATTAAAATAAGATTTTGGTATATATAAAGAGCTAGCAATTTGTTCTATAGTAAAACCTTCAAACTGTATTGGATCTAAGTCTATATTTAGTAATTTAAAAGCAAAATAATTAGCTTGGCGCTCTAATTTACCAATATTCAATAAATCCTTATTAAAAGCAGCTTCATAAATATGAGTGTGCAATAATGAATGCCCTAACTCATGCGCTAAAACAAATTTTTTATATTGCTGGTTTAAATCATTTCTAATAAAGACAATTTCATTTCCAAAATAATCTCTGTTATAACAGGCTTCATTTTTTCTAAGTAGAATATTGCTTGAATCCAATTCCATTATATCAATTTCTAAATAACCATATAAATCATAAATATCATTTGTATTATAGATGTCCTGTAAACCTGAAATTGTATTGTCTATCCATAAATACATCCCAATCACCCTTTTATGTTTATTTTTTATACTTGTAACTTATTAATTTAAGTTGGTTTAGTAATTCATTTGCAAACTCAACTATTTCATCGTCGCTCATCTTTTTTATATCAAATCCACCGAATCCCATGACAGCAGGTTGCTTTAGTATAAATTGCATAGCTGCTTCAGGAGTAGTAAATTCTCCAGTAGTATAAAGCTCTGATTCTTCTTTAAGTTGGTTTGATTTTTCAACATCTGCATATATTTCATCAACATATTTTTCAAATGTTGCAGGGTATGAGGTGTTTGTTTCAGTTGCTATTTTGGATAATAACTCTATAAGATCTGGCTTAGACAATTTTTCTTTTGTCCAATTATAATGCTCTAGGTCATAGATTATTTTTTCGATTTTTTTCCTTTTATTATCATCTTGAGCAATTCGTGATACTAAATTAGTAATAGAATACTCTTTATATTTTCTACATTCCTCAATGGCTTTTCCTAATTCAATATAGTTTGCTTTTTCAGATAAATCTCTACTGCTATACTTCTTATCCCATTTTCTTAATTTTTCTTCAGTTATTGGTTCAGATCTCATTAATTCATCTACAGTAACTTCCAATGCGTCTGCTAACTTTTTTAAAGTTACTATAGTTGGATTTTCTTTTTCTCCACGCTCCATAGCACTTATATAACTAGCATTCACACCACTTAATCTACTTAACTCATTAACCCCTAATCCTTTTAGTTCTCTAATTCTCTTTATGTTCTCACCGAACATGATAATCACTCCTTAATTAATAAATATTATTAATATTATATCCTCTAAGAATATAATATATTCTCTTAGCACATAAAGTCAATAGTAAATTGAAGAAAAATCAAGAAAAATGCTGACAGAACATGATAAATTTCTCTAACCGTGTTCTCAAGGAATACAGATATTTGATGTATGCCGACAGTATATGATACTATATACTCACAGAACACGAAGGGGGTGGAAAAATAATTGAATAAAATTAAAGAATTTAGAAAAATAAAAGATTTAAGCGTGTATGACTTATCGGATATGACTGGATTAACTCCAAGTTATATTAGTAACCTAGAGAATGGTAATAAGACCAATCCAACAAAAGACGCTATGGAAAAAATAGCAACTGCACTTGAACAAACTGTTCCAGAAGTATTTTATCCCGATAAGGAGGGCAAATAATGAATAATCTTCTTACACAACAAGATTTAGCTAAAAGGTGGCAAGTTAGTGTTAAAGCTATAGAAAGTTATAGAAAAGAGGGAATAATAACTCCAGTTCCAGGTATACCCTCCATACGATTTAATCCTCAACATATAGCAGAGCTGGAAGGAACCAAGTTAGAAAGATTTAGTCCCTTGGAAAGAAAAAAGTTTGAAAGAGAGATTGAAGTGCTTGAACAAGAAAATGAGAAGCTTAAAGGTATATTAAGTCAAGCATTAGCTAGTTTAGCACCAGTTATTAATTTATAGGATAGACACTAATAAATAATGTCTTATAAATAAATTTTGGGAGGGAATATAAATGATTAAAAAATTATTAGCAGAAAGAGGTGTAATTTTAACGAAAGAATTATCAGAAACAGTAATCCAGGACATTAAGTTCAATAAAATTGGTTTTAAAAAATGTACAAGCTTAGAAGAGTTACTAACTATAGCAGAAAGATGCAGTGCAGCACTTAAAAGATGTGCTTAGAAAGGTAGGTGATGCCATATGTCACAAGTAACACTTTACCCGCATCAGGAACAAGCGTTAAATCAAACTAAAGATTTTAATAGGGTAGCTTATTACTTGGATATGCGGAATAGGTCTTGGTAAGACCTTCGTAGGAAGTGAAAAATTAAAAGAGCTCAATACCAATGTAAATTTGATAATCTGCCAAAAATCAAAATTACAAGACTGGTATGAGCACTTTAAAACTTATTACCCAGAGTATAGCACATTTATATACACTAAAACAAGAACTATACCAGATAAGTCGGTTGTAATAATAAACTATGACTTAGTCTGGAGAAGACCAGAGTTAACTTATTTAAAAGATGTTACCTTGATGCTAGATGAAAGTTCACTTATAAAAAACAGCACCAGTAATAGAACTAAATTCATACTTAAACTTAATCCAAGTAATGTGATACTTCTGTCTGGTACTCCTACTGGTGGAAAGTATGAAGAGTTACATTCACAAATAACACTATTAGGTTGGAAGATAAGTAAAAAGCTTTACTGGCAGCAGTTCATTAATTCTATATCAATAGATATAGGTGGTTTTAAAGTACCTAAAGTTAATGGATATAAAAATGTAGATAGACTTAAACAAAAGCTAAAAGATCATGGAGCAATATTTATGAAAACTGAGGAAGTGTTTGACCTTCCAGAGCAAGTAGAAATACCAATTATGATTGATAACACTAAAGAGTATAAGAAGTTTAAGAAAGATAGAGTCATCACTATTAACGATATGGAGTTAGTTGGGGATACCTCACTGACTAAGATGTTATATCTCAGACAGTTAGCTAGTCAATATAATCTATATAAACTAGACAAGCTTAAAGAGCTCCTAGAGAGTACGGAGGATAGAGTGATAATATTCTATAACTTTACATCCGAAATGGAGCAAATAAAGAGCTTATGTGAGAGGTTAGAAAAACCAGTATCAATAGTTAATGGAGATAGTAAAGACTTAGAAAGCTATAAATCTAAAGACAACACAGTTGTGTTAGTACAGTACCAAGCTGGAGCCATGGGACTTAACTTGCAACTTAGTAATAAGATTATTTATTACAGTTTACCACTTGCTAGTGAATTATTTGAGCAAAGCAAAAAAAGAACTCATAGAATTGGACAAACTAGAACTTGCATGTATTGGTACTTAATAACTAAAGACAGTTTGGAAGAGGACATACTGGAGACATTGAAACAGAGAAAAGATTATACAGATAAATTATTTGAAGAGTTGGAGGGTTAATGAATGCTTAAATTAACACTTAAAGACGTTAGGGAATACCAAGACAGGATGAATGTTGTACGAGCTAATGGATTTAAAGCTAAGGATTTCAAAGAACTAGGTAGGGAGTTAAGAGACAAATTTAACCTTACGGATAGACAAGCAATTAGTATTTTAAATGGTAAGTCAGATGAAATACTAAGCATATTAGAAATGGAGGAAATATAAATGGAATTAAAAGTTATAAAGACAACTCCAGCAGAAGTGAATTTTAATTATGATGAAATATCAAAGCATTTAGATGAAGTGCTTAAGCAATACACTGGAATAATTATTACTGAAGACACTGTAGCAGATGGGAAAAAAGTTATTGCAGAGCTTAGAAAAGGTCAAAAATCTTTAGATGAATTTAGAAAGAAAACTAAGAAAGAGCTAACTGCTCCAGTGACAGAATTTGAAAACAAGTGTAAGGAGCTTAGTAAAAAGTTTGATGAAGTTATAAATCCAATAAGCGAACAGGCAGAACAGTTTGAGCTTAAGAGAAAAGAAGAGAAAACTAAAGATATTCAAAAACTCATAGATGAAATGTGCAAGCTGAAAGGACTTGATAGTTTACCACTGGAAGAGAGTTACCTTAATAAATCCACATCATTAAAGAGTATTAAAGCAGAGTTAATGAAAGCTGCAGACAACATCTTACTTCAACAGGCTACTCTTAAAGCTAATACAGACTTAATAAAATCTAAGATTGAGTATGTTAATGTTAAAAATAATTTATCTCTAATAGATTTACCATATGTGAAAATGTTGGAATATGCAGATATTCAAACTGTATTAGAGCAAATAGAAAAAGATGTTGAAGGACTTAAAACTACAGCGGCAACTACAGCAATTAAACCAGTAGTACAAGCTCCATCCAAAGATGAAGAAATATTTGTTGATGTATATGAGATAGAAGGTACTGAAGCTCATTTAAATACTCTTGAAGAGTTTTTAAATGCTAATGGTTATAAGTGGAGTATTAAAGAATAATATTTCAAAGTACATGTGAAATGATTTTGTTTACAAAAAGTTAATTGGAAAATATGAAATCAACTTTAAATTTTTTAATAAAAACTTGTATATAGCATTAGAGGTGAGATAAATGGCAGCAGAAAAGCAGTTTGAAAATGAAATAAAGAAATTTTTATCGGAGCTACCAAAGACATGGTTTTATAAAAATTGGAGTGGTCCATATAGTAAGAGTGGTATTCCAGACATAATCGCTTGTGTTAATGGTAAGTTTGTTGCAATAGAAGTTAAAGCATCTAATGGTAAGCCTAGTGAGCTACAGAAACGCAATATAAGGCTCATACAAGAGGGTAATGGGCTTGGATATATATTATATCCTAAAGACTTTGAACAGTTTAAAAAGGACATTAGAGAGATTTTAAGGAGGGTAAACTTATGAATAAAGAAAAATGGCAAGAGAAAGCTGATGAACTAGTAGATTCAATATTGGACTTAAAAGAAAAAGGAAAAAGAAATAAAGAAGATTTGGACTCATTAAAGATGGAATTAGTTGATTTGTTAGAAAGTAAAAATGTAAATGAGTATGTAGGTAAGAATGGAAAAGCTAACTTTGTTGACTTTGAAAGGGAAGGTCTTGTTAAAGAAAATGTAGTTGAAACAGTTGATGGAGTAAATAAAGGAAAAATTAAAAATATAAATATGAAGGACCTTACTAAGGAGATTAAAGTTCATTTTATAAATGTGAGGGGGTATTTGGGTGATTAAAGTTATACAAATAAATGATACTTTAAACGTCAGTTTTGATTACTTAGCTTCACGTAAGATGTTAGAAGTTAACTTCAATGTGGAGGGGTAAGTGAGTATGAGTTGTAAATGCGCAAAGTATGAAGCTGATGAAGGAAGATATTACTGTGAAGTATCTGGAAGTCAATGTATGTATATGTTTCCAGATAGTAAAAGATGTGCTGAAGAATTTGAAGAAGGTCCAGATACCAATGAGGAAGATGGTGATTAAAATTTGCAATACTCACATTCAAAGGTAGAATCCTTCAAAGGTTGCCCTTATAAGTACAAGTTAAGATATCAGGATAGATTAAAAACAATACCAAATCAAGATGCAAATAATGCTCTTATATGTGGAAACACAATACACACCGGAGCAGAGAAAGACCTATTAGAAGCATTAGAGTTTTATAAAAGTAACTACTATGTGTTAACTGATTTACACATAAATGAAATTATAAAATTCGAGTACCTAATACCAAAGATAAAAGACTTATTAACTGATATCAATATATATGCGCAAGAGTATTTAATTAACACTAAAAGATTCAAAGGTATTGTGGATTTAATAACACGTAACCAAGATGGTTCAGTAGATGTATTTGATTTTAAATACTCAAATGCCATAGAGCATTACATGGAAAGTCCTCAGTTACACATTTATAAATATTTCTTAGAGCAGCAAGGATTTAAAGTTAGAAAGTTAGGATTTATCTTTATCCCTAAGATTTCTATAAGACAAAAGAAAGAAGAAGATTTATATCAATTTAGAAAAAGACTTATGACAGAATTACAAGCTAGTGAAATACAAATAGCAGAAGTGCCTTATAACTCTAATAAGGTTGTAGAGTTCTTAGATAATATAATAGACATCACTGAAGCGACAGAATACCCAAAGAATCCAACTAATTTGTGCGGTTGGTGCGAATATGAAGAATATTGTTTAAAGGAGATTGATTATATGTTATTACCTAAAAATGAAAGAAGAGAAAGAAAAATAGACACTAATCCAGACTTATGGATATATGCTGATAGCTATGTTGGAAAGTCAACTTTTATAGACCAATATGACGATTTACTATTCTTAAATACTGATGGAAACACAGACAATACCACAAGTCCAGTAATAAGAATTATGGACAAAGTTTGGTATGAAGGAAGAATTCAAAAGAAAAAATTTGCATGGGAGTTTTTCATTGAAGCTATAGAAGAATTAGAGAAAAAAGAAAATGACTTTAAAAGAGTTTGCATTGACTTAGTGGAAGATATGTATGAACATTGCAGACTTTACACATATGACAAGTTAGGAATAGAACATGAGCAAGATGCTGGCTTTGGTAAAGGATGGGATATGGTTCGTACTGAGTATTTAAGTGCTATTAAGAGATTAAAGAACCTTGGATATCAAATAATTTATATTTCTAAGGAAGTTGTTAAAGAAATTAATCTTAAAAATGGTGCTAAGTTAACCACTATAAACCCAAATATAAATGATAAAGTTGCAAATGTTCTAGCTGGTACAGTTGATTTAACTGTTAGGGCATACATGAAAGATGAAGATAGATTTTTACAACTAGAGAAAAAAGAGAATGTATTTGGTGGAGGTAGATTTAATTTTAAGGTTAAAAAAATTCCACTAGATATGAAAGAGTTCATAAAAGCTTTGGAGGAAGCACAGCAAGGAGTTAAGACATATAGCAAGATGACAGAAGAAGTTTCAGCAGTAGATAAGGAAGAAGAAAAACCAACTAGAAGAAGATCCAAAAAAGAAGATGCTCCAGTTGAAGATAAAAAATCAGAAGAACCAGCTGCTGAAGAAACTAAAGATAATGCTTCAGAGGAAGTAAATGAATCTAAAGAAGAAACAAAGGAAGATAATAAATCAGAAGAAAATAAGGAAGAGGATAAACCGGTAGAAGAACCTAAGGAAGAAGAAAAGCCAACTCACAGACGTAGAAGAAGAAAGGCCGATGAAGAGTAATATGTAACACTGATATTTTATGCGATATATGTAAAGATTATAAAAAAATGAAAGCGAGGAAAATTAATTATGGCAAATATATGGGAGAAATTTGATAAAAACATAGATGTTGAGGGATTAAAGAAAGATGCTGCGGAAGCTGCTACAAATGGTGGAGGAGATTTTAAAGAAGTTCCACATGGGGAATATGAAGTTAAAGTTGAAAAGTTAGAACTTAAGGAAAGTAAAAAAGGTGATCCAATGTTAAGCATTTGGTTCAAAATTTTATCTGGAGAGTGTAAAGGTAGTTTAATATTCTATAACCAAGTTGTAAGTACAGGTTTTGGGCTACACAAGGCCAATGAAATGTTGAGGAGTCTAGATAGTGGTGGAGATGTTAAGTTTGAAAATTTTAAACAATACAATGAATTACTTATGGATATATCTGAATCTATAGATGAAAATTTAGAGTACCAACTTAGTTATACAGCTAATAAGAAGAATAGTAACTTCTCAGAGTATGAAATAAAAGACGTATTTGAAGTTTAAGGGTGATGGGGAGTGTACAAGCTCCCCTTCTTTGAAAAAAGGAGGGTGAAATAACTAATTTAATGATTGAAATATGGAAACATATTAAAGGTCATGAAGGATTATATCAAGTCAGTAATTTAGGAAGAGTTAAAAGTTTAGAAAGAAAATCATATGTAGATGGTAGATTAATAAAATCTAAAATATTAAAAACAGGATTAAATAATCCAGGATATAAATTTTTAGTGTTAAGGAAAAATGATATTAGTAAAAATAGAATGGTTCACCGATTAGTAGCTGAAACATTCTTAAGTAATCCCAATAGTTATTATTGCGTTAATCATATCGATGGAAATAAACAAAATAATAAAATTGATAATTTAGAATGGTGTACTCAAAAACTTAATTTAAGACATGCAATAAAAATAGGATTAGTTGAGAATCAATGTAAAATAACTAGAAAAGTTACTGTCAAATATAATGAAAAAATAATTATATTTGAAACCATGAAAGATTGTGCGGCATATTTTGGATTTAAAAAAGGATGGTTGCATAACCAAATAAGAAAACATGGGTGTACTTTCAATTACAAAAGTTATGAAATTGAAGTACATGAAAGGGGAGTTGCGTAAAATCATGATTTTTTATGATTTTGAGTGAAGTATTTAAACACGATTGGTTAGTGGTAATTAAAGATACTGACACAAAAAAAACACACACCATAGTAAACAATACAGAAGAATTAGATAATTTTTATGAAGCCAATAAAGATAATATTTGGTGTGGCTATAACTCAAGGGGCTATGACCAATGGATACTTAAAGCTATAATTGCTGGATTTAATCCTAAAGAAATGAATGATCATATAATTGTAAAAAGTCAAGGTGGGTGGTCTTTCAGTAGTGCTTTAAGAAAACTCCAACTATATAACTATGACATTATGACAGATAAAACTAAAGGTTTAAAGCAGTTAGAAGGATTTATGGGCAATGACATAAGAGAAACTACAGTAAGCTTTGACATAGATAGAAAGTTAACTCCCCAGGAGCTAGAGGAAGTTATATTTTATTGTAACCATGACGTAGAGCAGACTATGGAAGTATTTATAAATAGAATTGAAGAGTTTGAATCTCACATGAGTCTTATAAAAGCTTTTAAACTACCTTTAAGTTACCTCAATAAGACTAAGGCTCAGTTATCAGCTATTATATTGGAAACTGATAAAAAAGAGCGTGAGGATGAGTTTAACATAACGATAGTTGATACACTTAAGATTACTAAGTACCAACATATAGTTAACTGGTATAAGGAAACTCGAGATAGTTTGTCAAATGATGAAGTTAAATTAAATGAAATGTTCTCAGATGAAAAGATAAAAAAGAAGTTTTACAAGAATACATTTTTAGAAGTTGAAGTCGCTGGAATTAAACACACATTTGGTTGGGGTGGGTTACACGGTGCCAGGGATAAATACATTGAAGAAGGTATATTTATCAACTCAGACGTTGGGAGTTTTTATCCAGCACTTATGATAGAGTATGACTTTTTAAGTAGAAATGTAAGAGATAAGAATTCTTATAGAGCAATAAGAGATAAGAGGTTGGAATTAAAAAAAGCTAAGGATCCAATGCAGCAGCCATACAAAATTGTTTTAAACAGCACCTACGGAGCCTCAAAAGATAAATATAACAATTTATATGACCCACTACAAGCTAATAACGTTTGTATAAATGGTCAACTAATGCTACTGGATTTAATAGAAAAATTAGAAGATAGATATATGTTAATACAGAGCAATACAGATGGTGTAATGTTTAAGCTTAATAGTAAAAAAGATATTCCAATTTATAAAGCTATCTGCAAGGAATGGGAAATTAGAACAAGAATGAGTTTAGAGCATGAGATTATAACCAAGGTAGTACAAAAGGATGTTAACAATTATATAGTGGTTCATGAAGATGGAAGTGTAAAATCCAAAGGTGCTTATGTTAAAAAGTTAGATCAATTAGATTATGACCTTCTAATAGTAAATAAATCAGTTATGGATTATTTCATAAATGGAACTACCCCAGAGGTAACTATAAATAATTGTAATGACCTAAGAGAGTTTCAGAAAGTAGTTAAGATTAGTAGTAAATATTTATATGGCTGTTACGGTAATACTAGATTATCTGAGAAGGTATTAAGAGTATTTGCTAGTAAATCCAGGAGTGATGCTGGGGTATTTAAAGTAAAAACAGAAGGCGGAACCAAAGAAAAAATAGCTAATACTCCGGATAAATGCTTTATAGATAATACTAATATTGGAGATAAAAAAGTACCAAGGAAGTTAGATAAACAATGGTATATAAATATGGCTTGGAAAAGAATTAAAGATTTTATAGGAGAGTAATAATGAAAACAAATAAGGATAAGTTTATGGATTACGTAAACTTAAGAATAAAAGAGAAAAAATACAAAGATAGATTATTAAACTCAAATATTAAGGACATACAAATTAAAGGTATGGAGAAAACCAGACGTAGAAAAATAGGTCAAATTTAAGATTTTACAAAGCGAAGTAAAATTAAATACTATAAAGAAAAACAGAACTGGAGAAGATATTGTGAAAAAAAGAGAGGTAATAAAAACTGATGTATATAGATTTAAAACCATTAATATATAGCTTAGAACCAACTCTGTCTGGAGAAAGACCAATACTAGCAATACTTAAGTCCGGTAAGAGAGTTGATAATGAAGCCTATATAAAAAGTATCCAAAAGAAAGCAGAGAAGTTAGGGGTAAATATCTTAACAATGGATTTAGAAAACATAGTTGATATAAGCAAAATTTTATGTGAAGTACAGGTTAAGTCGGATGCTGTATTACCAATAAGACCTTTCTCCTCAACAGAAGAACTGATAATAAAAGCATATTTGGATTATAACAAGGACGTGGACAACTTTGCTGGGAAAAGTAAGTTTGAAAACTGTACTGTAGAGGCAGTTAAAGAAATACTAAATTTCCTTCATATAAAGCCACAGAAACAAGTTGTAATAGTTGGTAGACATTTAGGCCTAGAGATAGCCTTATCTCTCTTAGAAAGAGATTTTACCCCTACTATATGTCATTCCAAAACAGAAAACTTAGAACAGTATACAAAAGATGCAGATGTAATAATAAGCTGCACTGGAGCTAAGAATATTATAACTAAAGATATGGTAAAGGTAAATGCAACAGTTATAGATGTAGGCCTTGGAGATGTAGAAGAGGATGTTATGTTGAAAGCTTATGTAACCCCAGTACGAAACGGTGTTGGAGCAGTTACAACGCGAATATTGTTTAGACATATCTTCAACACAATCTGATAATATTGCGTAGGAAGGAGAATTACATGGCTATAATTTATTTATCAAGTGAAAGAAATGCTGATGATTATGGTAATTGTTATGGCTATTATGCTGGGAAGTGCTACACAAAAGATGGAGAAGTCTTTCCTGTAACTGATAGTGGAATAACAGATAGAACAAAAAAATATACAAGTGAAAAAATGGCTATTAAAGGAGCAGAAGCAATTTTAAATAAATGTGGATATGTATTATCGTATAAAATAGAACAAATCGAAGATGTGACGTAATACAAATATTAGACGACATAAACATAATTTTCTATTATCATATGAAAATTAAATGATATAAAGGATGATGGTATTGAGTAAGAGAAGTGAACCAATTGCCAAGGTATTGCCGTATAAAAGCTTCAAGGAAAAGTTAAGACTTACTAATAAACATCTAGAAACATATAAAATAGAGGACTTGGGTGGAATCTTATACATGGAAAGGCGGTCCAAATAATGAAAGAAGTACTAATGTGGTCTGGAATAATAGCCATAGGCGTTATTACAGTAATGATTACGAGTTATGTCAAGAGTATGACATTTGAAAGCATGGAGTTAGAAAGGCCTGATTTAATTGAAGTGGAGGAATGTTAAAACATGAATAAAATTGAAAAACATGCTGATATATGTGTTGAACTAAATAAATTATATGAAGCTAAAAACCATGACTATGGCGATAGCTTTGGTAAGGGATTTAAAGAATATGGACCAGTTATGTCAGCTATAAGATTAGAAGATAAATTATCAAGATTTAAAAGTTTAATTAAATCAGATGCCAAAGTTAGAGATGAAAGTATTATAGATACTCTTAAGGATCTTGCGAATTATTCAATAATGACTGTAATAGAAATGGAGGTTAAAGAGTGATTTATTTAAGCGAGTTATATGAATTACAAAATGAACTAGATAAGTATATTTTAGAAAAGAAAAATAAGCAATTAATGCCTAAGCAACTCCTTACTGATACATTATTAGCATTACAAGTCGAAGTGTCCGAGCTTGCCAATGAAACGCGTTGCTTTAAACACTGGAGTAATAAAGGTCCATCTTCAAAAGATGTTATCTTAGAAGAATATGTAGATATATTACATTTCTTTTTAAGTGTAGGTAATCAATTAGGATTTAGTGCTAAGGAAATAGAAGATGCTTACTTTAAGAAAAGACAAATTAATATTAATCGAGTAAAAGAGGGATATTGATATGTTAAAGGATTATTTAAATAAAGAGGAGCGAGTACAGCTCCTTTTCCTTAAAAAATATATAGATAATATTGACGAAATGTTAAATAATAATAACCTTACTAAAGAAGAACATAAGGCACTTAAAACAGCTAGAACTTGGGGGCTTAAAGGTTTTAATAGTAAGGCTAAAAGATTAAATAATAGTGCTATAAAAACGTTTTGGAATAGTGTTAAGAACGCTTATATAAATGTAGAAGATAGATATGCCGTTGAAATGTATAACCAAAAATTAAGTAGTAAACTAGATGATTGTTATGAAATGAACAGAGATTATTACAAACTAGTCGAATTAATATTTTATTATAATTGCAGGAATTGCGATAAATGCAATAATGATTGTGAAATATACAAGGAATTTGAAGAACGTTGCATTCCAGAGCCAACTGGAGAGGATCTAGGAAATTGTAGATATAGTTACAAGGAGTGATAACTAATGTGGAAAGGATATATACCTACTGGGGGTAAAGATGGAAAAACACCTACAGAAGACTACAAAAATAGAACTGAATTTTATTCTTTAAAAGATGTTGAAACCCTACAAGGTTAT
The DNA here is from genome assembly GCF_016908015.1 of Clostridium pascui. Classification (GTDB taxonomy): domain Bacteria; phylum Bacillota; class Clostridia; order Clostridiales; family Clostridiaceae; genus Clostridium_AK; species Clostridium_AK pascui. Next base: position 700,738 of record NZ_JAFBDB010000001.1, on the reverse strand, counting down.
GGAGGCGTATTACAAGATGATTTAATACAAATAGATGTAGATGATGGATCACAAGCTGATGCACTATATGAAATAATTAAAGATATGAATGTTAACACTAGTGTACTTCAGACATCTAGAGGGAAACATTTTTACTTTATTAACACAAACATAGATAAAAGAAAGCAAGGGTATTATACCGCGTTAGGATCAAAAATAGATGTTGGTTTAGGAGTTCAAAATGCAGTAGTACCTCTTAAAATCAAAGGGAGAAAGCGTAAGCTCTTACAAACCACTGATACTCCAGATATACTTCCAATATGGTTGAGGCCACTAACTAAAAGGGAAATTAACTTCTCGAGCATGAGTGAAGGTGATGGAAGAAATCAAGCTTTATTTAATTATATTCTAATCTTACAGAGTAATGGTTTTACTAAGGAAGAAATAAGAGAAACTATAAGGATTATAAATAAATACATTCTCCAGGAGCCACTAGATGAGCGTGAGATTGAAACAATCTTACGTGATGAAGCTTTCATGAAAGAGAGTTTCTATATAAAAAGTAAATTACAATATGAAAAGTTAGCAACCTATCTGAGAGATAACGAGAAAATCATAAAAATAAATGATGAATTGCATATGTATAAAGATGGTTACTATAGCAGCGACATGAAAGAAATTGAAAAAGTTATGCTTAAATATATAAACAACTCTACCAACAGTATTAGAACAGAAGTTATAAGATATCTAGAGTTAATATGTCAAAATACAAAAATGTCTAATCCAAAATATATAGCACTAAGTAATGGGATATTTGACTTAGAATCTAAAAAATTATTAGAATTTAGCAGCACCTATATAATTAAAAATAAAATTCCATGGTCATATAACCCTAACGCGTATAACGAAACTATGGATAAGACTTTAGATAAAATATGCTGTAATGATAAGAACTTAAGGTTGCTAACAGAAGAAATGATTGGGTACACGTTATTCAGGAGAAATGAATTGGGTAAGGCCTTTATACTTACTGGTCAAGGTGCTAATGGAAAATCTACACTACTTGAAGTGCTAAATGAATTATTAGGGGAAGACAATATAGCTTCAGTATCCTTAGAAGAGCTTAATCATAGGTTTAAGACCTTTCAGCTTGAGGGGAAGCTTGCAAATATAGGTGATGATATTTCTAATAAATATATTGAGGATAATAGTACTTTTAAGAAATTAGTTACAGGAGAAAAAGTCAATGTAGAGAGAAAGGGAAGAGATCCATTTGACTTTAAAAATTACTCTAAATTAATTTTTAGTGCTAATGAGTTACCACGAATAAATGATTTATCAGGAGGACTTAAAAGAAGACTAATATTTATTCCTTTTAATGCTACATTTTCAAAACGTGATAAAGACTATGATCCTTTTATACTAGACAAGCTAACAAGTCCAGAAGCTATAGAATATTTACTCAAATTAGCACTCAATGGATTGAATAGAACACTTAACAATCATTCATTCACTTACGCAAAAGTGTGTGATGACGTTTGGGAAGAGTATGAAGCAATTAATAATCCAGTAGTAGCATTTTTAGAGGATAATGATATAGAAAATGAACCAGTAAATGAAGTTTATTTAAGGTATTCAAGCTGGTGTAGTGAAAATGGTCTTAAGAGTGTATCCAAACCTGTTTTTGGTAGAGAAGTTAAAAAGCAAGGTTATAATTCAGATACTGTAATTAGAGTTAATGGAAAGCAAAAAAGAGTTTATAAGAAAATATAATATGAAATAATCAGTAAATAAAATATAAAAATAAGTTCTTTGAAAATTGAATAATGCGGTATTAATGTAAAGTAAATAATGTTAATATATAAAATATATAGAACAAAAAACATATATTAACAGGAGGGTTCGTATGGATAAAGGTGAGATTGAGAAAACAATCAAAGCATATTTAGAAAATGGAATAGTCACTAAGAAAGACGTTGATAGTATGGGTGGTTATTCATTGGCAAAAAAACTTCATGAAGAATTAGATGATTATTTAAAGAAAAATGGTTTAGCAGATGAGTCTAACTTAACACAAATTTGGGCACAAGATAAATCTGATTATCAAGATGTAATATACGATACAAATATTTATTCATATAGTGAAGTAAAAGAGTATATGAATAAATATGTTTTAAATAAATAATTTTATGAAAAATACCGTATTATTCAGAAGAATGAATTCTACGGTATTTTTTATGTCATTATAATTGGATGATTCAAGAAACTGCTATTGTTACAGATAAATGACCTATCTGTAATACCTCTCCAACATAGTAATAGCAACAGTTACAGCAGTATCTTATAATACACTTTGTTACAATAAAGCGTAAATATCTGTAACACCTTATAAACTAGCAATATCAACGGTTTATGTCTGGTGTGTTACAGGGTTACAGATATTTTCAACTTCTTTATATAAAAATATATTTAAAATAAAAATATATAATATATAAAAGAAATTATATATAAATATGTAACGCTTTTTTTGTAACAAATTAGGCGTAAAGCATTGATATTCCTACATTGTTATTGTTACAAATACCATTAAAAAATGTTACAAATAAACATAAAAAAGAGGTGAATCACATGAATTTATATAAAAAAACGGAGGCAATATTATATAATTATAAAAAAACTAAGATTGAAATAAAAAATCTAGTATTAGATCTTGAAGCGCTAGAAAATGATTATCAAGGTGTACAAGCAATAGGATATGAGGAACGCTCTTCACCAACGAATGCATTTAATAGCAGTGTAGAGAATGAGATAATAAAAAGAGATGAAAATATATTAAAACTTAGAAATAAAATAAGACTTAAAGAAATTGAAATAGAAAAAGTAGATAATGTACTTAACTCTTTAAATGAAAGAGATAAGTATATTATTAAAGAATATTATATAGAACGTAATCAACTAAAAAATATAAGTAAGCATATTAATTTAGAAGAAAGTTATTTATCTAGTTATAAGAGTAAATTAATTAAAGATATCTCAAATATAATGTTTTTACAAGAACAATATTAGAAAATACTTAGAAACATCTTGTATCATGCTAATATATTAAGGTTAAAAAGGTTATATAATAGTATCATAGAGAAAGACGTTAAGAGGAGAAAGTCGATTTATGACTTTCTTTTTTTTATGTCCTTTTTAGGGTAAAAAGTACCCTATTAGGGGTGAAAAAGGTATAAAAAAGGGTGTAAAGGGGGTGAGAAAATGGCCAAATTAACCGCAAAACAGAAACGATTTTGTAATGAGTATCTAATTGACTTAAACGCCACTCAAGCCGCCATTCGTGCGGGTTATAGCGTTGAAACTGCGGGATCAATAGGAAATGAGAACTTGAAAAAACCTTTAATAGCCGCGTACCTTGAAAAGCGTATGGCAAATCGTGAAAAGAGAACCGAAATAACCCAAGATAAAGTTTTAAATGAATTGGCTAAGATCGGCTTTGCTAATATTGATGATTATGTTGAGGTTGAAGATCACGGATCTTATAAAGATGTAAAAATAAAAGCGACCAAAGATATTCCAGATGATAAGATCTCGGCAATTTCTTCTATTAAACAGGGGCCAAACGGCATAGAGGTTAAATTACATGATAAGGTAAGAGCCTTGGAGAATCTTGGCCGCCATTTGGGTATGTTTAAGGACAAAATTGAAATATCCGGAACAAATGAAATTAAGGTAACTTTAGAAGATTAATAAGTTTCAATAGAGTACAGTTCTATGAAACAAACTAAAATTAATGATTTAAGTTGCAATAGAGTTCTAAAAATATATTTGAAACGTTGCACAATAAACATTGATTCTTTTGAAACACCTTGTTATAATTAGAGTATAAATTAATAGTGAGGTGTTTCAATAATGAGAATATATGGATATATGCGTGTAAGTACAAAAAATCAAAACTTAGATCGACAATTTGTGGAGTTAAAAAAATATGTTGATGAAAGATACATATTTCAAGATAAACAAAGCGGGAAAGACTTTGAAAGAAAAGAATATCAATTAATGCGTAAAGTGGCCCAAAAGGGTGATACGATTTACATTAAGTCATTGGATAGATTGGGAAGAAATAAAAAGCAGATCAAAGAGGAACTAGAATACTTTCAAAATGAAGGTGTAAGGGTGAAGGTTTTGGACATTCCAACTACAATGATGGAGATTCAAGAGGGCCAAGAATGGTTAATCAATATGATTAATAATTTATTGGTTGAGGTATTGGCAACAATGGCTGAGCAAGAAAGAAATAATATTCTACAAAGACAGGCCGAAGGAATTGCAATCGCCAAGGAAAACGGCAAATATAAAGGCCGTAAAAAAATTGAGGTTGATGGTACTTTTAAAGCTGCATACGATAAGTGGAAAGCCGGAGAGATCACCGCAACAAAGGCCATGGAATTAACCGGATTAAAAAAGAACACCTTTTATAGAAGAGTTAAAGAATACGAGAACGCATAGGCGTTCTTTTTTTATGTGCAAATGAAAGGAGGCTTAACAATTGGAACCGCTTAAGATCACCATTAAGAAAGAAATATTTAACGATGCTTATTTACCACAATTACAGAATTACCAAAGCAGATTCAACGTTTATTATGGTGGTGCCGGTTCCGGTAAATCTCATTTCGTTGTACAAAAGATGATACTTAAATACTTGGAATTTCCGAACCGAAAATGTTTGGTAATCCGTAAGGTTGGTAATTCGTTAAGGGATTCCATTTTTGAGTTATTTAAAACGGTGCTAAGTGATTGGCAGCTATTGAATAGGTGTGAGGTAAAGGATTCTTTATTGCATATCATATTACCAAATGGAAGTATATTCATATTTAAGGGCCTTGATGATTCTGAAAAGATCAAATCAATAGCCAACATCGACGATATAATCGTGGAAGAATGTACCGAAATAGATAAACAAGAGTTTTCACAATTAGGGTTAAGACTTAGATCAAAGAACCCATATAATCAAATTCATGTAATGTTTAACCCAATTTCAAAATCGAATTGGGTTTATGAAATGTGGTTCCAAAATGGATATGATTCAAGCGATACCGTTGTGATAAAAACCACATATAAGGATAATAAATTTTTACCGGATGATTATATTAATGCGTTACTTAAAATGAAAGAAACCGATCCGGTATATTATAGGATCTATGCGCTTGGTGAGTTTGCATCATTGGATAAGCTTATTTATACAAATTGGGAAGAACTTGACTTCAATTGGCGCGAGTTAATGAAAGAAAGACCATACGTCATAGCATCATTTGCGCTTGATTTTGGATACATAAACGATCCTAGCGCATTTGTGGCCATGATCGGCGATCTAGTCCATAAAGAGATCTATATATTTGATGAGTTTTATGAAAAAGGCTTGATGAATGATGCCTTGGCGCAAAAGATCATCAAGAAAGGATATGGAAAAGAAATCATATTTGCCGATAGTGCCGAGCGAAAGTCCATTGATGAGATCAAGAAATATGGAGTACCAAGGATTAAACCCGCCAAGAAGGGTAAGGATTCGATCATCAATGGTATTCAGTTCCTTAAGCAATTTAAAATATATGTTCACCCATCATGTGTGAACACTATTGAAGAATTAAAGAATTATGCTTGGAAAAAGGACAAGATTACCAAGGAGTATATTAATGTGCCTATCGATATGTATAACCATTGTTTAGATGCTGCGAGATATGGAGCACAAGGGTTTAAGATAGGTAACACCACATATGATCGTAAGATCTATGGTAAAGGTAAAGGCGTGATAAGAATTGGCAAGACAAAGCGAGGGGGGAAGGTATTTTAATGAGTACCATTAAAGAACAATTATTAAAGTTAGATGCTGCAGAACTGGAAGAAAGAAAAGCATCCTTACGCGATTTCCTTTTCTATCATGGAGAATGTGACGATAAAGAGGTAGCACAAACAAATGCGGATTTATTAGGCCAAAACTGGATCACAATTGATGATCTTGATTATGTACCATCACAGATCATAGATAACAAAATCAAGCCTTTGATAAATAAACAGGCCCGTTTTATGTTTAGCCGTAAGCCAGATATATTTCTTAAGGCTTATGATAATGCCAATGCTGATGCCGTACATGAATTAAATCAGTATATAAATATGATCTTGGATGCTAATAAGTTTTGGAGTGAAACTATGAAAGCTTTCAGATTGGCCACAGTAACAAAGAGAGTAATGTTGAGGTTAGAGGCCAACCCTAATATGCCTGTTCGATTATATTGGCATGGAATTAACGATTTTACATATGAAGTCGATCCAAACGATCCAAGTAATTTAACAAAGGTAATATTAGTTAAGCAAGATCCAAATACTATGGGTAAGATATTGGAACATCAAAGATGGTTTAGATACACATATTTTATTGAAGGTGGCCAATGTAATCTTATGACCGAGGTTTTCAATGGCAACCAACTAGATTCACCCATCGAGAGTAAGACTATTCTCACAAAGCTTACGAGAATACCATGTTGGGTAGTGTGTAATGAACAAAGCATTGGTGAATCACACGGCGTAAGTGATCTTAAGGATCTTAGGCCATTACAAGATCAATATAATAGAAAGCTTTCCGATTTCAGCGATGCGTTAAGGTTTAATATGTTTGGACAGGATGTATTTATCGACGCAACCGCGGAAACTGTTAATAATGTTAAGGTTGCACCTAATAGTGTTGTGGCCCTTGTATCACTGGATGATAAAAAAGCCGATTATAAGAAGGTTGAAAATACTTTCTCAAATGCAACACCCGTTAAGATGTTTTTAGACACCCTTAATGATAGTATGTATGAGAAATTGGCAATACCAAAACCGGAAGAAATGAGAACCATTGTTAGTGGTAAGGCCTTTAAATATATGTTTACTGAATTAATGGCCCGATGCGATGAAAAATGGATAGATTGGGAGCCAGTATTTGTACAACTAGTACAAATGATCGTTGAATCATGTAGTAAATTTAATTGTTATGGTGATTGGCAGAAGGAGTGGGGTTCTCTTTCTTATAATGTAATAATTAAGAGAAATTATCCTATACCAGAGGATGTTGAGGATAAGAAACGATTGGCCATGGAGGAAGTGAGTGCCAATGTAAGGAGCCGTCGTAGTTATATAAAAGAGTTTAGCGATGATGAAACTTATGAGGCATTATTTACAGAAGTGTGCGAAGATCTTGCGAAAATCACTGCAGCAGAAAACGAACTATTTAATTAACTTGTTACCATCATTATGTTATAATCATTTATAACGTGGAGGTGGATAAATTTGGGCGAATTTATATTTGCATGGTTGTTTTATGCTTTGGGTTTAATATGCTTTCTTTCTATGGTTGTATGTGCGATTAATGGGCCATGGTTTAAAGGGTATACCAAACGTGAAGCGTGTACCATATATAGTTTAATTGCAATTTTTGCATTATATATGTGGTATGCACTATTATATTTTCATATATATGTATAACGCCGGTTGATGGCGTTTTTTTAATGCTCAAAAACGGGGTGATGAGGATTGAATGAATACTTAAAACTAATTGATGAGGCTCAAAAGAAAAGAATCAAGCTTACGACGGATCAAGTTAAGGTCATCAGAAATATGTATAATGAAATATGGCGAGATCTTATGGAAAGATCAAGAAATGCAAAGAGTGGATCAATTAATGAACGATGGTTAGAAGATTTCCGAAAGCAATTCAGATCCGCGGCAAGGGAATTAAGTAAGGCATTAGAATTGAAAATCACCGGAGCCATGGAACAATCTGCAACATATGCTGCAGAGATACAAAGTAAAATGTTTGATATGTTGGCCATAGATCCAGACTTTTCAAATATGTTTACAAGAATACCAAAAGAGGCGTTAGCTGAATTAGTTAACGGAGGTTTTTATAAGGATGGTAAGGGCCTTTCAAAACGTATATGGAATAATGAAAAGAAGATTAATGCAGATTTTGATTATATAATACAAAAGGGCCTTGCCGAGAAAAGATCCATAGTGGATATTGCGGAGGATCTATCCAAATATGTTAACCCAAATGCTAAAAGGGATATGGATTTTAAAAGAATATATCCCAATATAGGTAATAGGAAGATTGAATATAATTCATTTAGATTGGCCGTAACCTCAATATCTCACGCATATCAATTAAGTATGCAAAGATCTTGTAAGGCTAATCCTTTTGTGGAGGGTATTCAATGGCATACTAGTAATTCACACCGTAATACTTGTAGCATTTGTCTAAGTAGAAACGGGAAAATCTATAAGTCAGATGAATTACCATTAGATCATCCCAATGGAATATGTTATTTTACCCCAGCGATTAAAAAATCCATGGAGGACATAGGATTAGAGTTAAGGAATTGGGTTAATGGTGGAAAAAATAGCAAGTTGGATGCTTGGTATAATCGGTATGGTGAACCATTGAGTGAAGAAAATAATTTATTTAGGAAAAACAATAAAGATACTTACAATATTAACTATATGTCAAATAGGTTTGTACCTAAGTTTGGTGAAGAACAAGAAGTTAAGCTAGGTAATTTGGTAATAAAAGAAAAGAAAGTAGCTAACAGCCAATTTAATATGTGGACTGATATTGATACAACAAATAAAAACAAAGCCGTAAGGTTATATGAAAAGAAAATTAAAAGTATTAAAGATAATTTACCACAACGGTTGGAACTACCTAAAATTTCAATTATAAATTTTGAAAAAGTTGGCTTGAATAAAAAAGCAATAGGAGGTTACCAAAGGCAAATTAATACAATATTTATGAATAGTAAGTATGACACAGATGCTAAAATATTAAAATATCTAAAAGGCAAAGAAGGATATTTTGCAAGCATAGAATCAACCTCACCACTGCTACATGAATTAGGACATAAATATCATTATGATTTAGTAGAATTAATTGCAAACCAAAAAAGATTAAGTTATAATAATGCTAAAGAAATATTTGATAGTGAAATTGAGAACTATATCTTAAGTAAATCTTTAACCCCTAATATGTTTATTGAAGTTCAGTTAAGTGGATATGCAGCTGATAGTTATATTGGGATCGATAGAGTTAATGAAATTATTGCAGAATACTTCAGCATTAGAGATAATAATAAAACAGAATTAGTTCAATTTATAGAAGATTATATAAAAGGAGTTGAAAAAACATGATGATTGTGGATGAAAGATATGAAATAACACGTAAATTAGCAAGAGTATTTGAACCATACATTGTTATGGGAAATGCTCGTGATTATTTAGAAGCTACAATAAGAGAGGATGCACCACAAAATGCAAAAGATGCTCATAAGGAATATATTAAAATAACAAACAAAATATTAGAAGATAGAGCAAAATCAATATTCTCATAATTAAGCACTTACTTAGGTAAAATTGTAAGTGCTTTTTTCATACCCAAAATTAATGGGGCCTTGTGAAAACAGGGCCTTTTTTATGTGAAAAATTAAGGAAGGAAGATGTAAGATGGCAAAGTTAAAAGAGATTTTAGGGGATGCATTTAATCAAATACCCGAAGATTTACAAAAGAAGTATGAAAATATCGATCTTGTGGATGGTACGGAGTATGTTAAAAAGTCCGACTATGACGAATTAGACAAGAACGCGAAACAGTATAAGAAGGATATTTTAAAGAGAGATCAAGATCTTAAGGATCTTAAGGAAAAAGTTAAGGACAATGAGGAATTAAACAAAGAGATCATAAGACTTCAAGGTGAGAATGAAAAGGCCAACGAAGATCACGAGGCTGAAATTAAAAAGTTTAAATTTGATGCGGCCTTAGAAAAGAAGTTAGGTGAGTACAAACCTAAAAATTTAGGAATCCTTAAAAAAGCCTTAGAAATGGAGAAAATCAGCCTTGATGGTGACAATATATTAGGTTTGGAAGAACAGATCACAAGGTTAAAAGAATCAGATTCATATTTATTTAGTGAAGAATCACCACAAGGTGGCACAGGATCATTAGGTGGTGGATCTAGTTTAATTGATGATAAGAAAGGCCAATTAAGTTTGGGTGCTAGGTTAGCAGAACAAAGAAAGAGTGCGAACCAAGTTACAGAGCTTCAAAATAAATTTTTCAGTTAAAGATTAGGAGGATTAGAAATGAGTTATGAAAAGCAAACAACCTACATGGGCGAAAATAAGTCCATCTTAAAACTATCGGGTGAATTATTTCAAAACGTGAGTGTCAAAGCTGCAAAGGCTGATCTTACGGCTGCCTTAAATGCCGATGAGGTATTACCGGCGGGAACTATACTTACACAAGATGGTAAGTTTGTTGATGGAACTACCATTGCAGATGATAAGGCTTACGGCTTAGTTTATAGGGATGTAAACTTCAAATATTCCAATGGTAATGAAAGTGTACCAGTAACGGTATTTGGATTCATAAATGAATCAGCGTTACCGGTTAAACCATCAACAACGGCAAAAGCAGCTATGAAAATGCTTTTATTTGTATAATTTTAAGGAGGATTAGGAAATGGATTGGAGAGATATTATAAACGTTAAGGAAATAGCAACTTACATCACAGAATTAGCACCAGAAACAACTATCGGTGAGGCGTTATTCCCAAGAAAGAAACAACTAGGCATGGAACTTAAATATATCAAAGGAGCAAAGCAAAAACCGGTTGTGTTAAAACCTTCAACTTTTGACGTTGCCGTTAAAGTAAGAGCACTTAAAGCACAAGTTGATGAGGTTACAAAGGATATGCCATTTTTCAAAGAATCAGTAATGATAAATGAAAAAGATAGACAAGATTTATTATTAGCTATACAGGCAAACAACCAAGATCTTATAAATGCTATCGTATTAAAGATCTTTGACAATTACAATGATCTAGTAGATGGCGGAGATATGCAAATGGAAAGAATGAGGATGCAATTACTTTCAGATGGTGGAGTGATCTCTATTGTTTCAGATGATGGTGATATAGTTTTCGATTTTGGAGTACCGGCAAAACATAAAGAGGTTTTAAGTGGCACATCTAAATGGAGCGATACAGTAAATTCAAATCCTATAACTGATATTATCAGATGGGTTAGAAAAATGAGGGATGAAGGTAAGATCGTTAATAGAGCGATTTTAGATTCAACTACTTTTGGATGGGTAACGGCTAATGAAAACATTAGAAAAGCTGCTTATCCATTAAACCCAAATTATATTGCATCGGATGATGAGATCAAGGCATTTGTTCAAAATAAAACAGGTGTGGCCCTTGCGGTAGTAAGTGGAACTTATAAACTTGAAGATAGTTCGGAACAACCATATTTCCCAAGTGGTAAATTTACATTAATCCCAACTGGAACACTTGGAGCGACTTACTACGGAACAACTCCAGAGGAGGCAGATAAGATGTTTAATCAAGGTGCAGACGTAGCGATCGTAAGAACAGGAATTGCTATAATGACGATGAAGAAAAGAGATCCAGTGACAGTACAAACAAAGGTATCACAATTAGGTATGCCGAGTTTTGAGGCTGCAGATGATTGTTTCTTTGCTACAGTAAACTAATTTATGGCAGCCTTTACGGGTTGTCATTTATATTTTAATTAAGAAAGGATTGATTAATTTGGCTAAAAAATTATTTGTTGCTAAAGCATTAGTAAATATTACTCATAATTTTAAATCTGTTAAGATTGGGGAATCTTTTAAAGTTAGTTTAGATGATGCAAAAGAATTATTAAAAAATAAATACATTGAAATGATTGATGAGATGCCATCAGAAAATGAGGGTGAAAATAATGGTGAAGATAACAATGAAAATGAGGATTCAAAAGGCGGTGAATAGTCATGGCCCCAACATTATTGGAAATCCTAAAATTTAATCTACAAGAACGAGAATATCCGTATTTTGAAGATGCAGAATTACAATTATTGCTTGATTCCCACAATGGAGATCTTGCCAAGGCAAGTTATAAAGGATGTATTTTAAAAGCTGCGGCTGATGATGCCATGACGGTATCCGGAATAAAATTAGAATCAAATAGAGATTATTGGTTAACCCTTGCAGAAACCTTTAAGGGTGAAATTGTAACTACTCCAAGTACTGGTGGTTATGTAACAAGTCGAAGGAGGGTTGATGGCTGCTAATGGGTGTAATTAATAGAGAGAAGATAAGTTCTAAGATCTACAAGCAACTTGAACGAAAAGGACTACTAAAAAGCATCAAGATATTACGATGTGATGTGAACGCCTTTAATGAAAAAGTTGATAATCTTTATGTGTGTACGATTCAAGCTTATTATTATAGAAATGATATTAAAATAACAATTCAATCCTTCGAAGGTGCATCGTTAAACCGAGGTTATGAGGATAAACTATTGGTTAGTAATAGTGATGAAAGTAGAAAGATCCGAAAGGATGATTATTTTATTCTTGACGGTGTAAAATACAAGATCTTAGACTTAGGGAATGTTGAAAATATTATTTTCAATATGACCTTAGAACGGATGTGATTAAATGAACATTGATATTAAGGGAGTATTACAAGGTTTTGTAGAGTTTGAAACAAGGGCCAATGCCGCCATGAAAATTTACGGTGATTCTGCCGGAAAAAAACTTGAAAAAGAGGCTAAAGAAAATGCACCATGGGAAGATCAAACTGGATTGAGTAGAAAGACGATTAAAGGTGGTAGTCAAATGGATGGCGATAAGTGTGTGGTTTATGTTGCGGGAAATACAGAACATTTCCCTTATTTGGAATTGGCCAATGATAAAAAATATGCCACATTGCAACCATCAGTAAATAAGCTTTCTCCAGAGATCTTAAGGGGTATGGATAATTTACTAGGAAGGTGATAGTATGGGTAATTTTAATTATATTGTAAACGGCAATACCTTACAAAACTATTTAATAGACAATACCGCGCCGACTACATTATGGCAAAGGATCTATTTGGAGTTGGCAAAGTTAGACTTCGAGGTATATTCAATTGGTCAAAAAAGAGATAAATGTTTAAAAAGTTATGTAGTTATAAAGGAAAATGGCACTCATGCTATGGTTGGGAATGTTGCCGGATACAAATTGTTTGACATAATCATTTATCACCCAATGGATCAATATTCAACTATGGAGGCTTATGTTGAAAATATTAAACAGGTATTAAAAGGTATTGATGAGTTAAGGCCCACTGGGAATGAAACGCCTTGCTTAATAGATAGTGAGGTACAAGCATATACAACTAGTGCTCAATATCAACAATTTAAGAGATTAAGGAGATAAAATCTATGGAAAAAACATTAGTCAACGTGAAAAAGGTTAATTTTATTGATGAAGTTACAAGTGTAATGCATACAATTGAAACAAGTGACGAAATAGATATAGAACCCATATTATCACAAGGTAAAAGGGATATATTAAGGGTTAAAAATAAGATATATGGAATTAATGAAACAGAAGATATAGTTATAGGCTACAAATTGAAATTAAAGGATAATTTATTTAATATGCAAACTATGGCCCTTATTGATGGTGGAGTGGTAGAAGGTAATAAGTATTCTGGAACTGAGGCCGGTGTAACAATAGAAAGACATCAGTTCACAATGGAGATATTTACAGAAGAAAAAGATTATTCAAGAACAACTGGATATGCAAAATTCACTTATAAACATTGCAAAGGGAAACCGGCAAAATATAAAGTTAAAGATGGTGAATTCTTAGTTCCAGAATATGAGGCTGAATCTATACCGTTTAGAGGTGAAAAACCAGTGGAAATAGAGTTTATGAGCACTATGCCTACAGATCCGGTAACACCTTCAACTGGTGATATGAAAGTTGTAGGTGGAACGGTTACAGATAGCAATTCAGATGTATCAGTTAGCATAACATCTAATATAAAGTGGACATTCACAAATGCAATAAATCAAGATGATGTTAATTCAATAAATTTTGCAGTAACTAAGAAATCAGATGGTAGCATGGTATCTGGCGATGTAACTATAGACATAAGCAAAAAAATAGTAACATTTGTACCAACTAGCATAGGAATTGGTATAACCTATATAGCGGAGGCTAAAGCGGTAAATCTATTAGATGGTTCCGGAACAACAACACCAATAAGTGTTGAATTTACAACGATATAGTGGAGGAATTAAAATTATGGAATTAAAAGTAACAAACATGGAAGAACTAAAAAAGATGGCGGAATATGATGTTATAAAATTACCTAGATTTAAGGCTGAGATACCTTTTAATGTTAAAGTTAAGAGGGTATCTCTTTTAAATTTAGTTAGAACTGGTACAATACCTAATAAACTTTTAAGTGCAGCAGAAGAGTTGTTTTATGGTAAACAATCTAGCAAGGGTGTTGACTTAAAACAATTAACTGATGTTATGTTTATTATGGCAGAAAATGCGTTAGTGGAACCCTCTATTAAAGATTTGGAGAGTGTAGGATTAGAATTAACCGATGAGCAAATAGTATCTTTGTTTAATTATACACAAGAAGGTTTAAAAGACTTAGAATCCTTTCGTGAAGAGCAGAAGGATAATGTCAGTGATAGCGATAAGCAAACAGTACAAGAAAAGGCCGAGTGAAATTATAGGCATAATCAATGATTATGAGGCTTTTTGCTTTGATGAGGCGTGTATTTATATATTAGAACAAATTAGTAAAGAGGGTAGTAAAGAGCCAAAATTCATGGATGATGAGCAAAGAAATAAAACAAATAATAATGATGTGATTGAGTGGTTACAAGGTAATAATAAGTAATCACTCTTGTTTTATTCCCTAAAATAGGAGGTGAAAATACGTGGCAGTAAATGTAGGTAGTGCTGTTGCATACTTAACTTTAGACCGCAGCGGGTTTGCAAATGGACTAAGAAGTGCGGGTGCAGATTTAAGAAATTTTACTAGTGGTACAGATGGAGTCGGAAATAAAATTAAAAGTTTAGGGAGTTCAATATCAGCTACGGGTGCAACTTTAACCAAAGCCGTTACTTTGCCAATAGTTGGAGTTGGTGCGGCAGCAGTTAAAATGGCAAGTGACTTTGAAACTTCTATGGCAAAAGTATCTACAATAGCGGGAGCTAGTAAGCAAGAACTATCAAGTATGAGAGAAGAAATATTAAAAACATCTTCTGATATGGGTATGGCAGCTAAAGACTTCGCAGAAGCAACATATGATGCAATTTCTTCTGGGATTAGTAAAGAAAATGCCGTCGGATTTACCAAAGATGCTGCCAAACTGGCGAAAGCCGGATTTACAGATGTTACGGTGGCAACTGATGCTTTAACTTCCACTATTAATGCTTATGGTAAAAGTGCCAAAGACGCTACGGATATAAGTAATCAGCTTATAGTTGCCCAAAATTTAGGTAAAACCACAGTTGATGAAATGGGAAGAAGTTTAGGTAACGTTATTCCAATATCTAGTGCATTAGGAGTTAAAACAGAGGAACTATTTTCTAGCATAGCCGTATCAACTGCCCAAGGTATCAAGACGGCCGAATCCATCACAGGATTAAAAGCTGCAATGTCTAATATAGTAAAGCCAAGTGAAGAGGCCAAAAAAGCGGCTGAAACATTAGGAATACAATTTAACGTTAGTGCGGTTAAATCTAAAGGTTGGATAGGATTTTTACAAGAGGTTAAGGCGAAATTGGAGCAATCTGCACCGGCATATACTAAAAAACTTGATGAAGTTAATAAATTAAAAGCGGCAATATCTGGAGCAGGAGCAAGTAGCAAAAAATATAGTGAAGAGATAGAAAAAGAAAGAGATAAAATTTCTAAGCTTAGAGAAGAAAAAAAGAATCTAACAAGCAAGGACAAAAATCGTAAGAAAGCTATAGATGCTGAAATAGAATCTACACAAGAACATATCAAAACATTACAAAAGCAATCAAAAGCTGAAAAAGAAGGCACGGCAAACGTACAAGCAATGAAAAAAGAACTAAATGCCAAAGAAAAAGAGTTAAAAATGTTGGAGCAAACATCTGGAGATACTCTTAGTGCTTTTAGTATGATGTTTGGTAGTGTAGAAGGACTTAATACCGTAATGTCTTTAACTTCTAATAGTGGATCTAAATTATACAATGAAAGTATGAAACAGATGAAAGAGAATGTCAACGCAGTGGATGATGCTTTCAATAAAATGATGGATACACCAGAAGAGAAATTTAAAAAAGCTAAAGAAACATTAAAGGGGTTAGGAATAACAATAGGTGGATATTTGCTACCACAAGTTATTAAGGTTTTAGAAATTTTTACTAAATTAATTCAGAAAATACAACAGTTACCCGATCCAGTTAAAAAATCTATAGTGTCGTTTATGGGGTTTGCAGCAGTAACAGGGCCGATAATGCTATTAGGTGGAAAACTTGTAGGTACTGTAAGTGGAATAATAAAAACAGTTTCAAAGCTTTCAGAACTCACTAAAATCTTCTTAAGCGTTGGAAAGGGTGTTAAAACTGGAGTTGGACTTATTACAAATACTTTTAAATTAATACCAAAGGCCGCGGGAATATTTAAAATGTTACCGGCGTTAATTACGCCTCATACAGCAATAGTAGTTGGCGCAATATTAGCTATTGGATTTATAGTTTATGAAGTTATAAAACATTGGGATAAATTAAAAGCAGCAGCCAAAGTATTTGGGGATTTCATAAAGGGAATATTTTCTGGAATAGGCGATGCGTTAAAGTGGATTATGGGTGGATGGAAGTTACTTATAGATGCCTTTCTAGATTGGGGAAAAGAAAAATTAAAGAATATAGCTGATGGATTTATGAGTGGGATCAATAAAATAAAAGGTCTATTCAAGGGTAAAGGTAAGGAACTTGGTAAAGGTATAAAGGAAGGTTTCGAGGAAGAACTAGACATACATTCTCCAAGCCGAGTTTTTATTGGTTATGGTGGCTTTATCGGAGAAGGACTTATACAAGGATTAGATAAACAAGATGATTCCATAACAAATAAATTTACTGGCCTTGCAAATAAAATTAAAAACTTAGGGAATGTTAAGCCAAATTTCACAGGATTAAATGATATGGCACTTAGTGGAGCATATGGCGGTAGATATGGAGTTAGTAGTATTAGCAATAGTAACAAACAACTTAACTTTAATCCAACAATAAATATGCACGTTAATATATCTGATACTGGAGCAAATGGCACTGAACAACTAATACAAGAAGTAAATAGCATGGGGCAAGTAGCATTAAAAAATGGATTAGTGGATTTGTTTATGCACGATGCAGTAAGAAATTAGGGGGTGTTATAATTGGAATTTAATTTAGTTTTAAAATATGATAATGGAATAGATACAGGAGCAACAATAACCAATTATAAACCTCCCACTCCTGTTACTTTAAGAAAAGGTAATAAGAGTTTAACAGGTTATACTGTATTTCAAGATGCAGTTAAAAGTGATACTTTAATCAAATTTAGTGTAGCATTTGAAACTCATACGCCCGATCAGATTGTACAGTTCAAGAACTTTAGAAATAAGTATACTGAAAGATTTATTTTTATAGATGAATTTGGAACAGAGTATAGAGGATATTTTCAAGGTAACTTTGATTTAGATACACCCATAGAGGGTGATATATACTATATTAGTTGTGAGTTGTTATGTCCATGTGGAATTGAAGGTTGGGCGGGTGATTCAAGTGAGTTATAAACTAGAAGTAATAAAGAAAACTAATGGTGAGAAATATACTTTTAAAAGATTATTTTTAAGTGCAAATGTAGATAGAAGAATAGATATGGGAGCCACTCAAGCCACCTTTAGAATTAGTAACACGGCACCTATAAAATTAACTGATTTCGGTGGTATAGATGGAATATTGGATAACTCCAATAGAGTGAATTTTTATTGGAACGATGAGTTGCAATTCACAGGTATAATTAAAAATTATAATATAAAGGCTAGTGAAGAAGTTATTGAAGTAATTGCTAGGGATGACTATAGTAAATTGCTTAGAGCAATAGATCCGTGTACACCTTACTTAATTTATAAAGATGTAATGGCAAGTTCAATGGTGGAAGATTTATGTAAAAGGGCCGGTCTTAAGGTTGAAATAAAGATGGATGAAATACAAGATTATAAAATAGAAAAAGAAATGAAAATTAAATATGATACTCAATTTTCGGATATTATAGAAGAGGCTATAACCACAATGGAGGCTAAAGGCGTTATGACTAAAGATGGAACTTTAGTGGTTTGTAAGCCATATCCATATTATCTAGCATCAGATGTGTCAAATAATATTAGGTATGATTGGTATTATGAAGATTTTCGTAAAATAGCTGATGCTGATAGCAAAAGAAGTATAGACACAATGTATCCAAGACTTTTAGTTAGATACAATGAAAAGATTTATAACGTATATGAAGAAGTAAAAATGAGGTTATACTTAGGTGGGGAAAATAGATTCACAGAGGTTGAAACTGTACTAGCAGATACAGAAATAAAAAGAAGAAGAATAGCAAACAAGCAGTTTTTAGATATGTGGCGAAAAAACACAAACTTAGACATAATAGCCACAAAGGCTAATCCTAAGTTGAAATTAAGGGATGTAATAAGAACAAAGATTAAAGATGATTATTTAGGACATTACATGGTTGTGGGAATAAACACTAGTTTTTCTCAAGATAATGTAAGCGATCAAATTGCTTTAGAAGGTATGAGAGAAAATACAAATTTAGCAATCTTAAGTACTGGCAATTATACTATAGAAGAAAAAGTCGGTACAAGTAAAAATGAAACTTATGAAGATGTAAAAGAAAATGTATTAGAAACATTTACTATAAACAAAACTGGAAAGATAAAGTTAGGCTTTGTAGATATAGAAAAGCAACCCTATTTAGAAATTAAGGCTTTCTTTAACTCTTTGATTGAAACTAAACACTATGATTTAGTCATACAAGATCCAAATAAGAGTTATTATGGGTATAAACAACAAATATTAGGTGATTCAGAAAATCCTATAACTAAGACAGAATTAAACAGTTGTATGAGTATTAGTTATAGCGGTTGGAGTGGACAACCGGAATATTTTAAACTTAATAAACCTATGCCCGGAAGATGGTATATATATTTACAAAGCGATACTGTAGATGAATATAATGCTAATATAAGTGTTAATATACCTTGGAAGAAGGTGAAAATAGATGAAATTTAATGACTTTAGAGTGCCCGTAGAATATATAGTAGATCAATATTGGAGAAAGAAAAATTTAAAAAATAATGTATTTTTTAATTCTGCAGAAGAAATAACAAGTTTACCAGAATATCCAGTAGATATTGAAAGGAATCCCGATACTAAAAAGGTAGAGAAAATAATTTATGATAAAGACGGGATTTTGGAATGGTCGGAAGAACTTCTAAGAGATTGGAACAATAAAGTTACTAGAATAAAGGTCACTTTACCAGATGGAGAAATTAAGTATATTGATTTAATAAGGGATACTTTAGGAAAAGTACTTAGAGTGGAGATGAATTAATATGGGATTGCCTAGCTATATAATTAATTTTGATGAACTTTCAGATCTTATTAAGGATTATTTGCAAAATGGTATAGATGTTGATATTGCTAGTTTGACCTTTTCAACTGAAGAAGTGGAAAAGTTATTAAGTGAAATAAGTTCAAAGATCCAAGGTGTAGATTATACAAATCTTATTGCTGCATTAAATGCTTTGGGTGCGAAATTAGATGCTTTAAATGGTAATCTAGGAATAAGCGGAACTCAAAAGGTCTATGGTGAAATGTTGGAAGTTATTTCAACAAGTGGGGCATATGAAATTAAATTCACGGCACCGGCTAAGGGGAGGATTACGGGTATAACCTACAGTCTAAGTGCTTGGAATCATGAAGATAGTTGGGATCTATTAGTGGGCACTACTAAATTGTTCACAAAAGTTAGAACCAAAGAATATGGTGAGCATAAACATTTTAATGTATATTACCCTATAACCGCCGGTCAAGATATTCGCTTTGTATATAACAATACAAGTGGATCAAGCTGCATTGTGTGGGTTGATTTTAGTGTATTGGAGGATTAAGGGTTATGGGTTTACCTAAGTATGTGCTTAATTGGGATGAATTAACCGCCCCTTTAAAGAAAGAGTTATTAAAATTAATAGATGATGCAATAAAAGATAAGTACCCCGAAATAAATACCGATAACATTGAGGCTGATTTGGAGGCCATTTTAGAGCTTTTACCATCGGATCATTACGAGGATCTTAAAAGGAAAATTGATGCTTTTATTTATAAAAATATCGTAGGTATTCAAAAGATTGAAGGTGTGTATTTAGATATACCACCACTTGTAAAAAGCACTCAGCACGATTTTAAATATGATAAAGATGTGTATTTAACAGGGTTACACGTGGATCAAAACGGATGGAAAAAAGAGGATCGATGGCGTTTGGTGATTAATAAAGTACATTTAATGAAAAATGTAGCAACTAAAGAAGTGGGAGAGCACAAATTTTTTAATACCTTTTACAAGGTAAATGCTAATACTCCCATTTCTTTTATTTTGGATAACAATAGCGGCAATAGTAGGGAAATCATGCTCGACTTAGAGTATATCGAGGGGGATGAGATTACAATTAATCCACCATCGACCGATTTACCTCCATCGGGTTCAACAATCCTGTTCTTAGATGTTAGTGGTAGTATGTGGGGTCTATGCGACCAAATGTCAAACTTAATGGTTACATTCTTGCAGAACTTATCAGAAAGCGACACAGTATCAGTTTGTTTTGTATCGGGTATAGATGATAAGCATACTAAGGGGACATATTTTTATGAAAAACATGATTTCTCCAACAAAGATAAGGCTATGGAATTTCTAGGAATATCATCCAATATACCTAAAAAAACGGGTGGAACTTATGACATAGTTACAGTAAAGGCCGTTTTAGATTACAATCTCAATAAGTTTACAAATTACGTATTCTGCACAGACCAACTACTTGAAAGCGCTCCTCGATCAGACTTCAAAACTAAATTGATTTCATTTTTTACAGAGAAGCAAAATGTATATAGTATACCTACCGAACCTAGTTTTATATATTATTGGGATGATGTATTCAACAATACGGGATTATTTAAACCGATTAAAATTTAAAGGAGTGAAATAAATGGCAGAAAATTTTTATTATGTAGAAGGTAATTCAAGTGTTAAAAATTTAGTTAAAACATTAGTAACGGAGATCACTCAAAATGCGGGGATATATAATTGGGAGTTAGTTTATCCCGCAGCAATCACAGACATTGGAGCACTAACGGATGGGGTAACAGTTAATTTAATAACCGATGAAAGTACAACCTCATTGGTTCAAACCAAGTATAACGTAGGTGGTGCGAATGATAAATGCATATTAAAAGCCAATACAAGCACTGGAAAGTCATTCTATCTTAAGATTGATAGGTTAATGGCCGACTTATCCCAAGCCGAAAAACAAGCATTACTTGATTTCAAAGAGTTGCACAGTTATTTTAATGGTGTCGGTACCTCTCATAGAACAGATGCAGAAGTGTTGGAAGTTATGGCGGGTGTATCTCCAAAATGGAGTAAATCCGGTGATTATGATGTGTATGTTAGTGCTAAGACTAAGAGTAACGCGATAAATAACATCGTAATGCAAATAGGTACAGAGTTAAACGCAGCGGGTGATGATCTTGTAATCGACAAAGATTATGTGCATCGTTTAGCTTGGTACAGAAAAGTACAACCCAATATAAAAGATTTTTTACCTGTTCAATATTGGATAAATGTAACAAAAGACAGTATAAATTTAATCTTAAGAGGCGATCCATCCGCAGACGTTGCGCCATATTCGAACTATTTAACAAGCTATGCGTATATTGGAGCACTTAAGCCAATTGAAGATTCAGCGACAACAGATGACATTTATAATTTTGGCATTACTACAAGTTCAGACGTTGAGCCACCATATAGCCAATCTTACGGCGAAAGAACGGCAACAGGGATCACCGATATTTGTATGGTGGCGAATAAAATCGGCTTACCTTACCAACCTCATTATCCCGCATTTTACGCAACTAATCCATTTATGGACAAATGCAACGTTGAAGGATCAAGATGGAATCACAAGAAACACCAATTTTCCGATATTACATTGGTTCATCCGGTGGATATGGAACGAGGTAAAATGATTAATGTCCTTGCCGGGGATGCATCAAGTATCTATGATATGGACAAGTTAGCATATAAAAAAGATACAACAGACGAAGAATATTATAAAAAATTCAAAATTACAGCACCATACCACTTCTTGAATAATAGTGCCAATGTAAATTATTGCGTAGCGATAAGATGTTATAAGGCAACACAATAAAAGTAGGTGATTTAATATGCCCTTACATAATGTTATTCCCTTATGTGATTTTAAGTATGTGAGGGATATTTCCTCTAGTGGAACCTTTTATTATGATACTACCACCAAGATCAATAAGGATGATACCCAAAAGACAACGAGTATCGATCGAGTAACAGAGATTGAAAAGGTTGTCGTTAGAAAGTATATGTTTAGGGATCTATTCGAAATTGAAAAATGTATGGTTAAAAAATCATTATTGGCAAATACCAAAGAAATTAATATCCAGCATAGTCGAACATTTCGCAGAGAAACACCAGAAATCCAGAGAACAAGCTTGAAGACATTGACTAAACCCGATATTAAATTAAATAAGGCCACATCTATCGAATTGAAACCGCCGTTACGTGAAATAAACATGGTAGCATCAAAGGAATTTGAGAACGTAACACCTTTATTAATGGAGTGTTTACAAGGCGTTAAATTCATTAATATACATCAGTTGGCCGGTTTGAATAAATGCAGCAACATAAACGTTGAAATAGATCGAAACGGTAAGTGTGATATATACAATGCCCACGAAACCTATTTAGGTGCTGAATCACCGATTGAAGTTTCAAAGGTTAAAGTTTGGAATATATCCAAAGGTGACCCTTTTAATATATCAAAAGAAAAACACGGGCCATTATTGGATGTATTACAGAGTGGAGAAATCCGCAAATATAACGAGGGCCATTGTATTGATCGTATCGCTGAATCTGAGATCATCAAGGATCATACAATCAACAGGGTTGAAAGAGTTAATAATAAGGATATTGGCCGCGATGAATCACAAAGGTTGATTATGAATGAAAATATCGAGGATATTACAATCCATGATTCAACCAAACTAATTACTAACGAGGCCATTGTATTGATCGATCAACATGTGGGTGCGGCAGATCTTGAAAGGATCGGCGAAAAGCTTATGGATAAGGACACAAGTATGCACCTTTTCTATAGAATGGCGAACCAAGATATTGACCGTATAAAAGAATATAAGTTAATGCAACCACTTAAGATGTTCAATATTTCAAAGAGCACCAGAAGACTTTTCACAAGGCTACAAAATACTAATATATCTAAGATCAGTAATGATTATGTGGATAGGATGCATACAACGGATATATTTAAGATCCAAGAGAAGTACGCGGATCGAATATACATTAAAGATGCAGTTAAGGCTGATTCCATTGGCCTAAATGATATGATAGTTACGCAAGTATATAAAGAGTATCAAAAACCAATCCTTAACCTAAGTGTTGATGATATTTATAAAGAAAGATCAATATCCTTAAATGGAACTTTGATAAAGGAAATAGAGTTACCACGTGAAAATAAATTCATTGAGGTAACAAAACGTTGGTGGTGGTTAAATGATACATCATTAAAGGATCATTTAATCGTACCTAATAAAGATTATGGCCAAATGGCATCACTATTAAATAATTATAAGTATGAATACTTAAGATATACTAACCATCCGATTGAGTGGGGCCAAGATTGGGGTAAAGATGCAAATGTCCCACCAGCTTCAATATCAATTGAAATTATGGTGGATATAGTAAACATTATCACTATGATATGGCATAAAAATGTACAAGGTTGGTTAAGTGTAAGCGGTAAAGAGGCAGTACAATTACTTATGGAATTACTTTACGATTGGTACTCCATGAGTACATCATATCCGAACCATAGTTATTATAGGGCCTATAGGTGGATACGTTGGGAGGCAGAAAAGGTGTATTTCTTGGATACTACGAGCGGCCTTCAAGCTATTGGAATCCTAGTAAAAAATTTAAGGGAATATTTAAAATGGCATCACTTTAACCGTGTACCAATTTGGAGAAACCCAAAGGCCATGGATGAGGAAAGAAATTACAATAAATTGGCCCAAAATGCCGATTTAATGACACCTTTGGATAAAAACAAGGGTAAACGTCATTATTTCATTGAAAGCCAAAATTTTGAGAAGAAAAATAAACTCATACAAGAGTTAATTTAGGAGGTACTTATATTATGTCAGTATTAACAAGTACAATTGATTTTAAGAAACCACGTCAAAAGATGTGGGGAATAATCAAGGGAAAAACGTTAGTTAGTTTACCATATGGATATGTAACCGATGCAAGTGGAAAGTTAATTTCCGGGTATGCTACAAATTGTTATAATGATGCACTAGAACAGGCGCATGACATATTGGCCAACGGTACGGCTACAAAAGATATACAAGTTGTTGAGTTTGTACCATATGACTTCTTAATGACACCTAATGTATAGGGGTTGATCTTATGAAACTATTAAAAGTTAAAAATGGATTATTAGAGGCCGAGAATTTTTTCTTGGCCTCACCTTTTGGTGATTTCGCCGGGAGTGCTAACGTAACGAGAGATATTTCAACAGGTAAGCTGCAATTAATATCTAACGATATCAAGATAGAAAGAAAATTTGAATTTACTGATTTCGTGATCGAACTCGAAAAAGAGAATTTCGATAACGTGGATGTTGGCGATTTCTCAATGATATATCTTGGCAATGATAACATTTCTTTCGGGATCAAAGACAAAGATCCACTTAATCAAAATAAATATTGGAAGATCTTAAGGGAAGATGGTTACATACAAGCTTATTCAAGTATGGATGGAATAAATTACACTAATGTAGGTGGGATGAGTTATGCCGAGCCTTTATTAAAACAAGGTTTTAGGAAGTTAAATAATAAACCGTTTATACTTGATAGTTATAAGGTATATCGCGGCCCATATGTTACTGTGCAGAACTTTCCGGAAGATACAATATGCGAGTTATACGATTCAAGCAACAATCTATTAAAAACGAGGATATTTGATGCCACAATGGAATGTAATATCTTCTTAGATTATAACAATTTAGATGGTTATTTAGTATTTAAAGACCCGTTAGGGTCTATTTTATTTACTAGTAATAGTATTACTTTTGGATATGGTGATGTTTGGGTGTTTAGTCCTTACAATTTTGAAATTACATACCTTGGTAATGTAGTTGGTAATATGGCACCAGCATTACTCCAAGATCTTGATGAGGTAATCAATATTAAGAATATTGGTAGTGTTGCATATACGGGGATCGTAATTGGTACACAAACAAGCGGAAATGACTTGATCGAACTTAGTTTGGATGGCTTAACTTATTCTAGTACCATAACACTGGATTTTGCGATCGATGAAGAAAAACAGATCTATGTGAAAGTAACCAAAAACGCAGCAAATAACAGTTTTTACGTTAGAGATTTTCAATTAGTAATTAACTAGGAGGTAGGCCAATGAGTGAGTTTTTTAGTGTAAATACGAGTGCAACGATCATACTTGATGATAGTACCACATCAAGATCAACAACATGGAGCAGCGAACAGATCTATGAGGCCATTATAAATTATTCCGGTGCGAGTGGATCGGGAGGGGGTTTTAAATATATGGAATTAAACGATGTTATATCCTTAAAGGCGGGAGAAACAATCCAAAGGGATTATGACTTGGGTGATGAATCAATGATAGTCACAACCGTATATTTAGATATTGAAGATGGCAGCAACTTTCAATTCAAAATCACGGATAAGGTTGTGGATGGATTTTTATTGTATGATACCGGTCGAGTATCCCATTACACCGATAGTTTATTCATTCCATACAAAGATAAAGAGCCGACAACATCAAATAAGCTGCATACTGAACTAACTAACTGGAATCTAAACGCACCAGTAGTATTGAATTTAAAAATATTAGGCTTGGAGGTTAAAGTGTAATGCTAACAAAAACAGAATTTATAATGTTATTTACTAGATTAATGAGCGGTGAAACTGTATCCGATGAGGATTTCAATAAAATCATCGATATATTAAAAATGCAAAGGTTAGTGGGTTGGGATTATATGAAGGATGATACGTTAAGCCAAGTTCAAAATCTATTAAATATAATATGTGAAAACTCAGCACATTTTTATGAAACATACTTAGGACAATAAGAGGGGGTAAACCATGATAGTAAAAGGAACGTGTCAAAAACAAGATTTATTACAAGCGATACATGATGCCATATTAAGTGCCGGATCTAACTGGACAGAGATTTCAAGTAATAAAACAAATGATTTTAAATGGACAGGTACCATGAACGATGGTTATGTTTTTAAAAGTCCACCTATAGGAACAAAGGGTCAAAGTGTAATTTTAAACTTAAAGAGTATAGATTTAAGTGTTGTAACAACATCCGCGGCGGCGGGTAACGGTGGAAACCATTTTCTTATTTGGTTAGCAGATGATTATGTACCAAACGCCACAAATGGGATAAATGGAACCTTTACAAATAAGGGGGGGTTTCAAGGTTGGTGTTTTTGCCAAAGTGATAATATAAATTGCACCCCAACATCATTATTTGATTATATTGTTGATATTGAAGATCACAGAATATTGATTGTAATTCAAAGGCATTTAGCAACAACTCTGACTTATCCTCAATTTTTATACCTTGGTTATCCCGATCCAACAACTAACATCGAGGGATCAAATTACACAAACCAGTTTATAGTTGGTTCTAATATTTATAATAGCAATCCCGGTAATGGGGTGGGGAATGCATATTGGCATAAAGCATCTAATGGTTTATACAATAAAATCGCCGGAACAATTTGTAACTTAAATGGGTCTAACCCAAATCCCATGGGATTATATTTATTAACTCCTATAACAGTTACTGGAGATGGTGGAACGGGTTTAATTAACTCCGGCCCACTTGGGGTATTAAGCGGTTTATATGGTTTGCCAAATACTAACATTGTTAACGGTGACACTATTACCATTGGATCTGACACATATCAAGTGTTTGCCCTTTCGCAATATGCAATCAACGCCGGTGCAAGTATTGGTCTTTTGGGTGCGGCTATAGGGTATTACAATGGAGTTGTTCCGTCAGTTATTGCCGTTAAAACAAATTAAGTGAGGTGATCTAATATGGCCAACTATGATGGCTTAATTGCGAGTAAAGGAATGATCTTGGTAACAGTAAGGAATAATAACAAAGTTGGAACCTTAGTGACTTCACCTTTAATTATTGGCGGCGTAAGATCTACGGTTAAACAAGGCCTTGATCTTAATAATTATAATTTTGTAAGGTTCGAGAGAATACCTAAAGAAAGAGTATTAAACAGATTTAAAAATCTAGGCGGCAACGTTAGATATTAAGGGGATCTTTTAGATTCCCTTTTTATATTACAACAGATTAAAAATGAAGGGTAGTGATGGGATGGATCAGCAAGAAACAATCCAAGATATAAGAGAAAGATTAGTTAAAATTGAGGTGCTTTTGGGTAATATGTCAGATGCAATGAAATTACAATTAAGCAATTTGGAGGATAAATTAAAAGTAGCCAACCACAGAATTGACGATTTAGAAAAGAATAATACTTGGATGTGGAGAACTGTTGCCGGTAGTCTTATAGTGGCAGCCGTAGGGATATTATTAAAATAATTGGAGGGAATTTTTATGGAAATTAACCTAATGGAGTATGTAGTTGACCAATCTCTTATTTTAATACCAGTATTATATATACTTGGTAGAATGTTAAAAAACACTAACAAAATTAAAGATTGGTGCATACCTTGGATCTTACTAATTGTGGGTGTGATTGGGGCCATAGCTTTAATGGGAGTTAATATAAATGCAATCATCCAAGGTGTATTGGTTACGGGAGTAACTGTATATGCTAATCAGTTATTTAAACAGAGTATTGATAAAAGGGAGGAATGATCTATGTCTTATATAAATGATTTTATAAATAGTGTCAAAGATGGAGCTATAGCTTCAATGAAAGCACATGGAGTACTAGCAAGTATAACAATTGCACAAGCCATATTAGAAAGTAATTGGGGAAACAGCACATTAGCCAAAGAAAGTAAAAATCTATTCGGTGTAAAAGCCATAGGGGGATGGATAGGATCAAAGAAAAGTTATGCAACTTATGAATATTATAATGGTAAGAAAACCTTAATAAATGATTATTTTAGGGTGTATAACAGTTTTGCTGAAAGTATAGAGGATCATGCACTATTCTTAGTGAATAATTCTAGATATAATCAGCATGGATTTTTCTCAGCAAAGGATTATGCAGGACAAGCAAATGCTTTACAGAAAGCAGGATATGCAACTGCTCCAACTTACGCAAAGTCGCTTATCAGTTTAATAGAGCAGTATGGACTAAATAAGTATGATAATATAAAAAATAGCTTCATTAATATAGATGGTGGAGCTTATGCATGTTACAGAGGTGGAGCATCTGGGATAAATCTTATAATTAGAGATTATTCAAATGACATTATAAGAGTCTTTGCATGGGTGGACTCTGATAAAGGATCTTCATGGGCATTTGACTTAACACCTTTAAACTTTAACTATACTTTATTAAAAAAGAATACTAGTAAGGTTATAACCACAAGAAACGGTGGATATAGCTTCTCCAAAGGTTCTACCTATAAAATAGTAGTTAGAGGATATAATAAAGATGGGCAGGTTGTAGCAGAAAATCAAATAATTATAAAAGTACCATTAAAGTAAAAGAACAGGTAGCTTTTCTAGACTACATGGTTTTTTATTTGATTAAAAAATGAAGGATTTTAAAATAGATTAGAGAATATTTATATATAGCATTAATACTAGAAGGAGAGAATATCAATGGAGTTTAATTTGAGTTCAGGCACAACTATTATATTTAAGGACGATAAGATTGAAATTGACAGAAAAGGATCTACACGTGCACAGGCAGCATTACACCCAGATAGAACAGTGGACAAAATTAAAATGTATATAAAAGCCAAAAGTATTACTGGAGCCGTTCTATATTATGATATGTTAATTATATTAGGACAAGGCTTGCCAACATTTGAAGAGCTTGGTACTAGTAAAGTTAATGACATAAGGAATTTGCCGAACACAATAACTGGCAAAGATGAAGAGCTGAATCAGGTATATGAAACAATAATGTCCTTGAATGTATAGAGTATTTATTTTTTTAAAAATATTTTAAAATAACAGGAAAAGAGAAAAATTGCTAAATAAGTGATATGGTCCCGGGCTGAAGCTCGGGGATTTTTTGTTTTTTGTAGAAATTGTGGACAACTTGGAAAATTTTGTTGTAAAATATAAAAAGAAACTACTACGAATAGTTAAAATTATATTTTTATTATATAAGGAGTGACTGAAGAATAAATGAATAGTTATAAAATAGAAATAATAAAATTAGATCAACTATTAATCAACCCTGAAAATTTTAGGTATAATCCTGTAGAAAATCAATATGAAGCATTAGAGACCATGATTAAAGAGCAGGGGGAAAAAGTAACAAATCTAATAAAAGATATTATAGATAATGGATTAAATCCAACAGAACTAATTGCAGTTACTCAATTAGACAACTCATATGTTGTTCTTGAAGGAAATAGAAGGGTTACATCTTTAAAAATTATTAATAATCCTGATATAATAAAAGATATAGATAAAAAAATGTGTAATAGGGTTAATAATCTTTTGCAGAATAAATCTACTCATTTAGAGACAGAAATAATGTGTGCAGTATTTGAAAAAGAAGAGGATTCTTATAAGTGGATAGACCTTAAACATACTGGTGAAAATAAAGGAAAAGGGACAGTTCCTTGGGATACAGAGTCAAAAAGAAGATTTGATTTAAAAACTAGTGGTAAAAAACCAGTAGCATTACAACTAATCGACTTTATTAAAGAGAGCGATAAATTTAATAAAGAGCAAAAAGAAGCAATAGATGAAATCTCTATTACAAACATTGAGAGATTAATAGGAGATCCACATGTTAGAGAAACACTTGGATTTACATTAAAGAAGGGTGAGCTAAATAAAATTTATCCGGATAATGAATTGACGAAGGGGTTATCTAAGTTGGTAGCAGACTTATCAAAGAAGGATTTTTCAGTAAAAGACATTTATACAAAAGATAAAAGACTTGATTATATAAGTGAATTCAATTTAGAAAACTTACCTGATGTAAATAAAAAATTAGATAAGGAAGTTAAATTAGTTAACAATCAAGAATTAATGGATAATGCAAATAATTATTCGAATAAAAATAAGATAGAAGAATCTAAAGAAGATAGCGTTCAAATAAATATTTTGGACAAAATAGAAGACAACATAGATGAAACCAGTAATAAAGACAGTAAAAACAGTGGAGAAGTTAAACAAAGTAATAAGATTAGAGATAAAAAATTTTCATACGATAGAAAATATTTAATACCTACTAATTTTATTGTTAAAATTAGTAATAGAAGAATAAATGATATTTATAAAGAACTAAAATCATTGGAAGTTAGCAAATTTACTAATGCAGCAGCTATTCTATTTAGGGTATTTATAGAATTAAGTGTAGACGAATATATACAGAAACAGAATACAAAAGAAATAGACGAAAATGCAAAGTTAAACAAAAAACTTCAATGGGTATTAGAATCATTAAGAAAAAAGAATTTAATAACTGATAATGAAGCAAAGCCAGTTAATAAAGCAATTTCATCCCCAAATAGTATAACATCAATTAATACATTTAATAGCTATGTACATAATAAAGATATATATCCTAGCCCTAAAGAATTAATAATATCGTGGAATAATTTTCAGGTTTTTGTATCTGCTTTGTGGAAAGCACTTTAGAAACTAATAATATATTTTTCTGGCCATACAAAGAAATGTATGTTAAAATTAGATGAGAAATTTGTTTGCATTTAGGAGGATAATGCTGTGAATTATTCACCATTAAGATATCCAGGTGGGAAAAATAAGTTAGCTACTTGTGTTGAAAAATTAATCTATCAAAAAAAATTAAATAAGTCTACTTATGTAGAACCATTTTGTGGGGGAGCGGCAGTAGCATTATATCTTCTTATAAATGGACATGTTTATGATATTATTATTAACGATTATGACAGGTCTATATATGCATTTTGGTATTCTGTGATAAACCATTCGGATGAACTATGCAATAAAATAAGAAGTACAGAGATAACAATAGAGGAATGGCACAGGCAAAAAGTAATTCAATTAAATAAAAATAATGAAGATCTGTTAACGCTTGGATTTTCAACTTTGTTTTTAAATCGAACAAATAGGTCAGGGATATTAAAAGCCGGGGTAATAGGTGGACTAGAGCAAGACGGAAATTATAAGCTTGATTGTAGGTTTAACAAACAACAAATAATTGATAAAATAAATTTAATTTCATCATATAGAAATAAAATAAGATTGTATAATTTAGATACAGAAAAATTAATTGATGATGTAATAAAAAAATTAAAGAGAAAAAGCTTTATATTTTTTGACCCTCCATATTATAATAAAGGAGAAAGCTTATATACAAATTTTTACAAGCATGAAGATCACTTATCATTGTCTAATAAAATTAAGACAATAAAGTATCATTCTTGGATAGTAACATATGACAATGTTGAAGAAATTAAAAATATGTATAAAGAATTTAAAAATGAAACTTATGGAATAAACTATTCTGCTCAAAGAAAATATAAAGGTTCTGAAGTCATAGTATATAGCAAAACTTTAGCTATATACTCTTTCTTAAAAGAAATTGTATTATAAGCTCAAGCTCAGGTAACTGAGTTTGAGCTTATTTTTCAAATACTAATTAATATAATACACAATAAAAACGAACCTATTCCAATGCACTCATCTATTTCTATATAAGACTTTAGCATATAAGTATCACCTCTGTACTAATTCTTGACAAAAGTTTACAATGTATACCATTAGTTATATAATAAAGTTAAATCATAATTCTAATTTACTACATTGTAAATATTTAGATTTAAATTTGGTGGATGAGGTGGTTTATATGTACATAGCAAGAGGAATAAAAAGTTCAGGAAATTATAATACTGAGTTATATAATATTCTTATTAACTTACCCAATAATATATTATTTCATAATGAACATCAGCTAAGAGAACCTTTAGGAATTTATTCAGTTTCGATTAGCAGAGTTTTTCGTGCTTTTGAAAATATGCTAGAAGAGTTAGAGCGTTCATCTAGGAATTTTGAGAAAATTGACCTTGCTCATAAAGAATTATTAGATTCACTGATGGCATATATTGACGATGGATATTTAATTATGAAATGTTTTTATCCAAAATGTAAAGTGAATGAAGAGATTATTTTTGCTGATAAATGGTTAAAAAAAATAGACAAACCTTTGGTTGAAGAGTATAAAAGAAATATTGAACCATATAGATCGAAATTGGCTCTAATTGTTAACAAAACTAAACATAATCATGCTAGATACTGTCATGTTGAGACTACATCAATCTTTGGAAAAACATTAGGTTATTATATTGAAGGTGTAAATAAAAATGGAGTAATTGAACCTAATAAGGAAATACATCAAACATATAATGGAATGTTCACAGCTATTTCATATAATAAAGATATTAGAGATCAGATGATTAACTTATATTTTATTTCTCACTATACTGCAGAGACGATTAAAAAAATTTTATTAAAGAACTATAATATTCGTTTCCACGAAGTAACTCTTTCGAACGATGGAGACAATCGTATTATTGATATTCTTAATAGAATAAATTCACTAAAGGAGATATTTTTTCCAGATGAATATATCAATGGGTTGCCTCAGATAACTATTAAAGATCAATTAGTTGAATTTAGAAAACCAGCGTATAAAAGCTATGTAAGTAAACTATCGCAACCGACTAAATTCAAAATACAAGTAGTTATGAATGGAGATGGAGTTACTAAGTCTTGGAGTTTGCCATATTTTAAAGGTTTATAAGTTTAACATAATAATAAAATTATTATTTAACATTTAAAAGTAAATGTAAATATAAATATAAAAAAGGAGCCTAGTTGGCTCCTTTTTCATTTGACGTCAAAAATACGTCAAAAATAAGTTTCTAAAATATATAAATTTCATCTAATGTGAAAGTTAAAAAAATCGCTTAAACTCTTCATTTTAGTATATTTATATACTTTTTGGATATCATTAGATTATGAAATAGCATATTAAGACAAGATCCAGATGTAATATTAGTAGGAGAAATAAGAGATGAAGAAACGGCACAAATAGCAGTGAGGGCAGCAATAACAGGGCATTTAGTTTTTTCTACGTTACATACTAGTGACATAGCATCTTCTATTTTAAGGCTTTTAGATATGAAAGTTCCACCCTATTTAGTATCAGATGCACTTGTTGGAATTATATCTCAAAGACTTGTGAGAAAACTCTGTGTCCATTGTAAGGATATAGGTAGTAGGAATGAATGTCCATACTGTAATGGAACTGGTTACAGTGGAAGAACTGTAACCTATGAAGCTATCAAAATAGATGAAAAACATAAAAAGATAATTGCTAGGAACTTTTCTATAGATGAATTTAACAAGTATAATACTTCACTAAATCATATGCCTCTTAAGGAAAATGCATTAAGTCTTGTAAGTTTAGGAGTTACAAGTCTTAATGAAGTGAAAAAAGTATAGGAGATGTGAAAGTATGTATAGTTATAAAGCCCAAAAATTAGATGGCAAATATAAAAAAGGTATATTTAAAGGTGAATGTATTGAAAAACTTGAATATGATTTAAGAAAAAATGGATGGTACCTTTTAGGTTATAAAAAGAAAAGTGATTTATGGAATTTTAACAAAAAAATAAAAAAGAATACCTTATATATGTTATGTAGAAGCCTTGCAATATTATTAAAGTCAGGAATAAATTTAATTCAAGCTATAAATTTAATATCAGATAAGACTAAAAATAAAAAACTAAAGGAGAGCTTGATTAAAATAAATGAGGATATTTTAAAGGGCGAAAGTCTTTATTCTTCTTTAAAATTTCAACAAAATATATATCCATCACTTTTTATAGAGATGATGTTTGCTGGAGAACAAAGTGGAAAGCTTGTAGAAATATTAAATAATCTAGCAATGCATTATAAAGAAGAGATGAAACTTATACAAAAAATCAAAAAAGCATTTATATATCCCTTCATAGTTTTTATAACGTCAATATGCATTACATCATTTCTTATAACAAACATACTTCCTGAATTTTTACAAACCTTAAAAGATCTTGGTGGAGAAATTCCTACATATACAAAGATTATAATTTTTGTATTCCAAGAAACATATAACAATATCTTTTTCATTATAGCAATTTTAATTTTTGCATCTATAGGAATTAGGTCAAAATTAATTAGTAAAACAAAAGATTGTAAAGGAGTAGTGTACAAAGTACCGTATATAGGTAATTTATTTAGGAAATATGAGCTCCAAAAGATATTTTACTATCTTGGCTTTTTATTCTTATCTGGCATAGATATATTGAGTTCCTTAGAGAAGCTTCAAAGTTCATTAAGCAGTACATTTTTTAAAGAAAAGATATTAGAAGTACTAAATAAACTTAAAAGTGGAGAAGCAATTTCAGAAGCTTTTGGAGAGTTAAATTTAGTTGATAAAGAAAAGATTATCATGTTAGAAGTGGGAGAAGAAGCGGGGGATATAGAAGAAATGTTACTGAAGGTAGCAGATATGTATTTACAGGAGATTTATGAAAAAGTAGATAAGTTATCTATATATTTAGAACCTGTAATGATAATTATAGTTTCTTTTATGGTAGGAAGTATAGTTGTAGGACTTTTGATTCCAATGATGAATATTATGGATTTAATAGCTTGTTAAATTAAGTCAAATCAAGGAGGAGATAATAAAAATGAATAAGAAAAGTATCAAAAATATAATTTGCAATAGAGGTGCAAAGAAAGGCTTTACTTTAATAGAACTCTTAATAGTTATTTCAATAGCACTTATACTTATGAGCTTTATGCTTCCGAAATTTAATGGATATATGACAAAAGCTAAGAATTTAAAAGCTGAAAATGAAGCGCAACAAATATACACTGCAGCTATGGCTAGTTATGGAGAAAGAGGGGGAGAGTTTGACGAAAAAGAAATAACACAAGACATTGAGGAGCTTGTGGGTGATGTGTCAAGTTTATCTGCTGTACCAAGTAATGGTATACTCACAGTAAGTTTTACATTGGATAATAAGCAATATTCCTTTGTTATAGACCCTAAAGTGAATAATTATGAGTTAAGTCCTTCGCGTGAAATTACAGTGGAAGACAATAGTGAATCATAGAATAATATCAGTTAAGAGGCGAATTAAATATTGAAAGCATTTAAAAAGGGTTTTACTTTAATAGAAACGTTAATGGTTATGAGCATAATAGGAATTTTAATATCCTATGGAGTATTTAAACATAATTATTTTGTTAAATTACAAAATGGAGTGGATTATAAGTTTTGTAATAACTCCATAGTAAATATAATAAATAATTCAAAACAGTATTGCAGAGAAAACAATATAACTGGTTCATTAAAATTTAATAAAGACAGTGGTACTATAGTTCTAAGCTGCAGAGGTATACCCATATATAGGTATAGTATCCCTAGTAATTTTAGATTTACGTATATAAATGCGTATGACAGTATTATTTTGATAGATAACTTAGGGTTTACCACAAGTGCTTGCACAATTAAATACTTAGATAGAATGGAGGAAGAGCATGTACTCTCATTATGTGTGGGGACAGCCCATGTTCAAATTAAATAAAAAAGGTTTTTCGATCATAGAAGTATTATGCAGTATATCTATATTATCTATAGCTATAACTGTGAATACATCAATGATAGTAAAAAGTTTGAGAATAAAAAACTACAATGATAATTTACAAAGGTATTCTTATTTTACAGAAGCATTAAAAAATAATTTAGTATATAATTTAGAGTTTAAAGACTTCAAGTCTTTGGAAAATAAGAAACTATATATTGATGAAAGCGATTTTAAGGTAGACATTCTAAAAGAAAATAGGCTAAACGAAATAATAAAATCTGCACCTTTGAACACCAATGCTTATATAGAATTAATGCTAAAGGAAGAAGAAAATTATATAATTTCTATTAAACTATATTATCCACAAGAAAAGATAAATATAAGGACAGCATGGCAAGGAGAAAAAGAGGTTTTACCCTTATAGAGTTAGTAATATCATTGGCTTTAATAGGAACTATAAGTTTAATAGGAGTAAAAAGTTTGGTGTTAAACAATAAAGTTTATTATTTGGAGGTAAATAAAGATTTAGAAGAGTTTTATATAAACGAAGCTTTTATATTTATAGAATATAAAATTACTAAAAGTACAAGTGTAGAGAAAACAAGTAAGTATGGTAGGAGTATGATAAATCTTATCTCTGATAGACAAAGTTTTATTGAACTTTATGGAAGTACCCTTATCATATCTTATGATACTGAGTATCCTATAAATTATAATAATATTATGTATAGTATAAAGGGATTTGATGTTGAGGAAAAAGGTAATGTGATTTATATAAAAATAATAGACAAATATGGAGATGAATATGAAAGGTGCTTTGGCAAAAAAGGAACAGAGGTTTTATCTTGATTTATACAATGCTAATATGTACAGTTTGCATTTTGATAGGATTTTATATGTTTAAGCTGCAGTGTATGAGAGCTGTAAATATTAATCATTATATAAAGTATATAGAAGTGTATTAATAAAGGCAGGTGAAATATAGTTGTTAAAAAAGAATAAACTTGTGGAATTAGATAGTAAATGTTTTTATTGTAAAAAGGATAAAGGAGAAGGGGAAAATGTTATACCGTTAGAACAAATAAAATATGTAGATATAAAAAGAAAAAATATCTATGTTTTGGTAAAGGGAGAAGAAGTTCTTATAAAAAAATTTACACTTCCAAATATAAAAGATAAATATATATTAGAGCAAATGATAGAAAAGGAAATTATTTACTATTTTAAGGATATTACTAATATGTGCTATTCTTATTCTATATATGGAGAGAGTAGAAATACTTTAGATATAATGATCTTTTGTTTGAATTGTAATGGGATAAGTAAGATAAAAGATATTGCTTTGAAAAACAATTTAAAGGCAATATGGATTATACAAAATATTTTTTTAGAGTATTTTAATAAAAATATCCTTCAGAGACAATTTGTTTTTATGTGTAATTATGAGAACAACTTATATTTGGTTGCATGTAAGGAAGAGCGTATTGTAGCTACTAAAACTTTAAGATTATTATCAAATAAAATAGATCTAAGCTACATTTTAGAAGATTTTTTAAAAGAATGCTGTGAAAAAGATATATCTATGAATGATACAAATGTATATGCGGTAAATATTGAAAAAGAATACTTAAAATTGCTAGATAAAAAGCATATCTGTATTGATTTAGGAACTATTAATAAACAGGAATTTAATGCATATATGGAAAGAAGGTTAAAAGTGTGACTGAATTAAATTTTACGCCTTCATGGTATATGAAAATAAGAAGAAATAAACTAATTAAATTATATAAGAATATAATCATTATTCTAGAAATAACTTTAATATTAAGTTCTTTAATCTTCATAGTTACACTAATTAATAGGAACTTTTTAAGTAGTAAAAATAAAGAAATAACTAATAAAATAGGGAGTTTAGTTACATCTGAATACGATAAATATAACTTAAAAATTATACAAACACTTGACATAAAATTACCTAAAAGTATTAATTATTCAGAAATAACATTGGAAAATAATAATATATTTATTGATTTTAAATATGTGGATAAAAAAAGTTACACAGATAATTTAAAATTACTTGAAAAAATAAAAGGGTTTAAAATAAATTTTATAGGAGCACCAACACAAAATAAAAAAGGAACATATTATAGGGTAGGGATGAAAAAAAATGAAAAATAGCAATTACAAGGATATTGTAATAAAATTTGCTTTGCCTTTGTGTATTATAATATATATGAGTTATAATATATGTATAAATATAAGTTATATAATATACTATAAAAATATAATTAATAAGAATAACTACTTATATTTGACACTGATGAATAATGCTAAACATAAAGAAGAGAACTGTAGCGAAATTCTAGAAAAAATCAGTAAAGAGAAAAACTGCATATTATCAAATGTAATAAAAGATGATAGTAAAAATGTATTAGAGATTAGTGTATCTTATATAGGAACCCTTGGAGAACTTAGAGAATTTATTACAGAGACATCTAAGGAAAAAAGTTTTCAGGATATAAATTATATTCATATTTATAATAATATATCACAAGTTCAATCGGAATTATGTATTACATTTAAAATATAAATTTATAAGATGAATAAAGGCTGGAATAGATGAACATAATATTAACAGGTATGCCGGGAAGTGGAAGAAGTACCGCATCTGGAATATTGACTAAAAGATTAAATTATGATTTCTCTGATGCAGATACCATAATAAAATTTAGAGAAAAACAAAGTATAAAATCCTTGTTTAAGAATTTTGGAGAAGATTACTTTAGAAGATAAGAAACTAATATTAATAAATGAGTTCATTGAAAATAGAATAGATAACACTGTAATAGCAATTAATACTAAAAATTTATATTTATAGAAGAATAAATACTTACAAGAATACAGATATAATAATTAATACAGAAACACTTGGGAAACAAGCTATAGTAGAGCATTTAATTAAGAACATAGAAGATAGTAATTCACATAAATAAGTATTGAAACATGAAATATTTATCATTATTATTTGCAAATAATCACAACTTTTGATAAAATATCATTGTTGCGCGAAAAGGACTTATGGAGGTGCATAGGTAATGTTTCAACAAAGGATAGAAAAGTTAAGAGAACTTATTAAGAAAAAGGGAATTGATGCAGTTTTACTTATAAGTAATCCAAATAGAAATTACATGACTGGTTTCACTGGTGATGAAAGTTTTGCAATACTTACATTAGATAAAGGAATATTTATTACAGATTCAAGATATACAGAGCAAGCTCAAGCACAAGTAAAATGTTATGAAGTAAGGCAATATAAAGGAATTATAGCAGATTATCTAAATGAAGTTATAGATGAACTAAATATAAAAACTTTAGGATTTGAAGAAGACATACTTACATTTAAAGAGTATAGTACATATAAAGCAAAGTTTAAATGTGAACTTATACCTATGGAAGGCATGGTACAAAAATTAAGACTAATAAAAGATAGTGATGAAATATCAGCTATTAAAAGAGCAGCTGCTATTGCAGATAATGCTTTTGCAAAGATACTTCAATTTGTAAAACCAGGTATGACAGAAAGGGAAGTTGGAGTAGAACTTGAATAT
Organism: Clostridium pascui; assembly: GCF_016908015.1. Lineage (GTDB taxonomy): Bacteria > Bacillota > Clostridia > Clostridiales > Clostridiaceae > Clostridium_AK > Clostridium_AK pascui. Next base: position 661,065 of record NZ_JAFBDB010000001.1, on the reverse strand, counting down.
TGGCTAAAAAGATTTGGCGGAAGTGGACTTTCTTTTCCATCTATAGTTGCATCTGGTGAAAGATCATCTCTTCCTCATGGGCAGCCTACAGAAAAGGTCATAAAGATGGGAGATTTCCTTACATTAGATTTTGGATGTATTTACAATGATTATTGTTCCGATATGACCAGAACAATAGTTATGGGAAATGCTACTGATAAAATGTTAGAAATATATAATATAGTTCTAGAAGCACAAGAAGCAGGTCTTAAGGCATTTAAGCCAGGTGTTACTGGTGCAGATGTAGATAAGATAGCAAGAGATATAATAAAAGAAAGAGGATATGGAGAGTATTTTGGCCATGGACTAGGGCATGGAGTGGGAAGACAGATACATGAAGAACCTAGAGTAAGTCCAATGGGAGACACAGTGTTAGAGCCAGGTATGGTTGTTACAGATGAACCAGGAATATATATTCCTAATTTTGGTGGAGTAAGAATTGAAGATTTAGTTCTTATAACTGAAAATGGATGTGAAATACTTTCTAAATCACCTAAAAGTTTAATTACAATTTAAAATTATAGTATTAACTTACCTTAAAAGGTTATAATATAAATGAATTAATAGTTTTGGAGGGATACTTACAATGATATCAGCAGGAGATATAAGAAAAGGAACAACTTTTGAATTAGATGGACAAGTTTACACTGTAACAGAATTCTTACATGTAAAACCTGGTAAAGGTGCAGCTTTTGTAAGAACAAAATTAAGAAATGTTATAAATGGGGGAGTTACTGAAACAACATTTAACCCAACTGCAAAACTTCAAGAAGCTGTTATTGAAAGAAAAGAAATGCAGTATTTATATACAGATGAAGTACTATATTATTTCATGGATCAAGAAACATTTGAACAAATTCCATTAAATCACAGCCAAGTTGAAGAAGCTATAAAATATTTAAAAGAAAACATGTTTGCAGTTATAAAGTTCTATAAGGGAGAAGCGTTTTCTGTAGAACCACCTAACTTTGTTGAATTACAAATAACTCAAACTGATCCAGGTGCAAAAGGAAATACAGCTACAAACGTATTAAAGCCAGCTACTGTAGAAACAGGAGCTATAATTCCAGTACCTTTATTTGTAAATGAAGGAGATGTAATCAGAATAGATACAAGAACTGGAGAATACATGGAAAGAGTATAATTATTATTTAAGCGACATACATTATGTATTGCTTAAAAAAATTTCCAGTGTAAGAATTTAAAAAACGTAGATATACCAAGGATTTGAGGGTGCTAAAGGCTTTTGAAAATGTTATGACATACGTTTTTAGCTCCTCTAATGGTGGAATATAACACTTCTAAGTGTGTGTATGAAATTACGCACATTTGGAGGTGTTTTTTTATGCAAATAAATGACATTTTAGAGGAATTTATCTTTGATATTGAGATTAAAAATTTTAGTAAAAAAAGTTTGAAAAATTATAAAAATAATAATAGGTTATTTTTTAATTACCTTCTACAAGAATTTAAGATTGCCGATATAGAGGAAGTTAAGCCTATGCACATTAAAAAATATTTTAAATTTTTAATGAAAAAGAGTTTAACACCTTCTTATGCAAATGTTATTTTGAAAAACATAAGAGCCTTTTTTAAGTACTGTCTAGAAGAGGAATATATAGAGGAAAATCCATGTTTAAAAGTAGGCTGGCAAAAAGAAGGTAAAGTTATAATTAATACATTCAATGATAAAGAAATATTAGGATTATTAGATGCTTTTAAATTTACTACATACTTAAGTGCTAGAAACAAGATGATTATGGCTTTTTTAGTAGATACGGGGGTAAGGAGCAACGAGACATGTACTCTCCTAAATGAAGATGTAAAAGAAAGAATTATACTTATAAGAGGAAAAGGAAATAAGCAAAGACAAGTGGCAATAAGTACTCTATTGAAAAAGTATATGATTAGATACGAAAGAATAAGAGATTTTTATTTTAAGGATAAGATAATTAAATTTGATAACTATTTTTTATCTAGAAATGGAAGAGCTTTAACTACAGAAAGCATAGAAAGAATTGTAAAAGAAGCAGGGAAAATAGCCGAAGTAAGAGAGGAAATAAGATGTTCTCCACACACTATAAGGCATTGGCACGCACAAGAACAGCTTAGAAACGGATTGGACGTTTATAGTTTAAGTAGGCTTTTGGGGCACGAAAGTATAACTATAACTAGAAGATATTTGGAGTCGATAAAGGATGAGGACATAGTAGACCTTAGTGTAAAAACAAGTCCCTTGATGAACATGAGAGGGGGTAGAAGATAATGGCTAAAAAGCAATGGTATGAACATACAAAAACATATATAAAAGATATTTTTCTACAAAAGATATTAAAAGCTAATCTATCTGGTAATGCAACAAAACTTCTACTTATACTAAAGGGACATAAATCTAATTCTGGCTTGTGTAACCCCTCACAGAAGCTTCTAGGAGAAGAAATGGGTGGTAAAAGCATCAGAAGTATACAAAGATACTTAAAAGAGCTTGTAGAGGCTGGAATAATAGTTATACAAAGAATAGGGAAGATGATTACTAATAAATATTCTATAGTTATAGATAATGAACTAGAAGAATTTAAGCAACAAAATAAAGAATCTAAGGAAGTAGAAACTAAAATAAAAAATAAATGCAATTCTTATAAAAATAGTTACAAGAAAATGGATAATTGGAACTTTGAAAGCACATGGGCAGAACATAATAATCTAGCAGAGATAGAAAAGAAACTGCTTGGGTGGACTTAAAAAGCTTAGTAAATTTGGTTAACCAAAAAGTAAAAGCACCTATAAGAACGGGCAATTCTTACAAGTGCAGACTACTAAATAAACCATCAAATTTTACACTTATATTATATACAATTTTTTAAAAAATATCAAATATAAGTGCTTTTGGCATGTGAAAAATTAATAGGAAAATTATTATTAAGCGATATTTATATTTTGTTATAAGTATTTTTGCTTTAGGAGCTAGATTTATTAGAAAAACTCTAAAGAATATTTATAAAAGAATATAATTTATTGATGTTTATATCCAAATTGGCTTAGTGATACGACAGATATGTTATATGGATGCGACAAAAGTGGTAAAAAGTGATATGACAAGTTTGCTATAGAAATATATATAATTTAGTAATATAGATAACTTAATAATTTATTTGAATTTTACCATATTTAGTGTATAATATAGTTAAGGGAAGGAAGGTTGAGAGTTCCCTTCCCTATGTGAGTGTCAACGTCTGTTCCTTTTGGAATGGGCGTTTTTCTTGTTATCTATCCTGTAACTGAGGAACGCATGTTATCCTAAACTTAATAAGTTTCTACATATAAGAAGGATTTTATTAGAAGGAAATTAATAATAAATAGAGAATATAGAAAATAAGATATACTAAGGACAAATATAAAGGTGATAAGGTATGAGTTTAAAGAACAATTTAAAACGAATTAGAATGAAGGAATATATGATGACTGCCACAGAATTTTCTAAAATGTTAGATGTAAAAAAATCAACATATTCTCAATGGGAAAATGGATTAAACAATCCTACTTTAGAAAAAGCGTATGAGATTGCTAAAAGACTAAATAAAAATATTAATGAGATATGGTACGAAGAATAACCATATCTTTTTTTTATAATGAAAGTTCAAAAATAATAATCAAAGTTCAATAAAATAGGAAACATTTCATAAATTATGACATAGTATATACCATAGTAGATAGTTAAGTATTAAATGGAGGGTATATGTATGAAACCAGATGCTATTGACCTTATTATTTTCGAACAATTTAAAGAGTTAGTTGACTTAATATTTCCAATACCAAACCTAGATTTAGGGGGAATTGGGAATAATATAGCAGGTAAGTATATTAGAGATTGGGCTTTAATGTATGGGTGTGGAGAAATTGTAGTTGCATTTGTAAAAAGACGTGTTGCTAAAAAACAAACTAAGTTATTCGGCTTAAAAAGAAATGATGATTAAGGAGGATATTCATGTTTTGGCAAATAGGAGCATATGCAGTTACTTCTTATGCACTTTATAGAACAGTATGCAGAGAGAGGATTAAGTTTCAAAAGACATTAAGAGAAATCTGCGAAAAAGGAACGGGATTTTTTAATAGGCAGATGGAAACATTGAAGCTAGATTATTTTAAAGTTATGGACTGGGGATATAATGTTAAAGTTGGTATTCCTTACGGCATAAGTTATCAAGAGCTAGAAGATAAAAAGAATTTATTTAAAACTAATTTTAAAGCAATAGATATAGAGATGAAGAAAATTGAATCTTCAAGCATGATGGAAATGAACGTAATAACAAAACCTTTGAAGGAATTGAAGTATAAAGCTATGTATACGGAAGATGGAGAAATATTAATAGGGTATAGTTATAAAGATTATGTAAAAGTTAATCTTAATTCATTTCCACATATGCTTATCGGAGGAGATACGGGAACAGGTAAGAGTCGATTAATGTTGTTAATACTTACCAATTTAATTAACAGATTTAAGGATATAGAAATCTATTTAATACAAATAAGAAAGTCTGATTTGGCAGTTTTTAAAGATTGTAAGCAAGTTAAATACATGGCTAGAACTTTAGAACAGACAAGAGATATCTTAAAACATTTAGATAGCATATGCAGTAAAAGAGATGCTGCTTTAGAGAAGTATTTGATGCAGGGTGTATATAATATACAAGATTATAATAAGAAGTTTAAAAAGGATAAAATGAAATATATTTATATAGTACTAGATGAATTTGCATTTTTTAATCCTAGTGGAGCAGATACAAAAGAGGAGAAGCAAATTAAAAAGGAGATACTAGGATATATAAAAAATATTGTGTTAACAGGAAGAAGTACAGGAGTATTTGTTTTTACAAGCTTACAAAAACCAACTAGTAGCAGTATTCCAACAGATATTAAAAGCCAATTGACCACTAGAATAAGCTTTAAAATGCTAGATAAAGAAACAAGTGTTATTGTACTGGGAAATGCTAATGCAACAGGTTTAAAAGAACGAGAAGCAATAGTAAGAACTATAGAAGAAGATAAAATCAAAGTGCCATTCATAGATCATAATTTAATTTTAAGCCATATCAAGGCAAGCGTAGAACCTAATCACAAATATATCATTCCACAAATACAAAATAGTTGTCTAAAGTTGCCTAATATTAATTCTAAACCTTCTGTAATTAGCTTTAATAATAAGAATACTAATGGCGTTCCTAATGATCCTAAAGTACAAGAGAAAGCAGATGAACATCATATAGAAGAAGCAGCAACTGAAAGCACAAAAGAGAATGGCATCATTGATTTAAGCAAGTTTAAAGGAATTGATAATATATGATGACAGATAGAGATAATAATATTATTCAGTTTATTAATACTTTTGATGGACTTACAATTAATCAATGTGCTAAGTTGTTTTTTAATAATGCTAAATATGGCAAGGATTTAGCTAGGAAGAGATTAAAGAAACTAGCAGATAAAGATGTTTTAAAATACGAAAATGATTGGGCAACTAATCAAAGAGTTTATTTTATAAAGAGAAAACCTTCTAGTCATAGTATTATATTACTAAATTTTTATTCAGAACTAATAAGAGCTGGATCAGAGATATTAGAATTTACTAAGGAATACAAAATAGAGAATATATGTAGACCTGATGCTTTTCTCATATTCAAATATAACAACAAGGGAAAAATGGTTTTTGTGGAAGTTGATATGCAGCATAAGACAGATTTAAGTAAATATCAAAAATTATATGATACGGAACTATTTCAAAGAGAATATAATACATTCCCTGAAGTAATTATTATATCCTCAACAAATAGCTACGAAGCCAAAGGATATAACTTTTCCATTAAGATATTGGATTATAGCTTGAAGCAGCTTAAAGAGAAAATACTATACTTTTAAATATACTGTTTATTTTCCTCAAGTAACTACTAGAATATAATCTAGTACCCAGTACACTGAAAATACCGTACAAGTCAGATAATAAGCTAATCTACAAAAGAAAAAATCTAGGAATAATATAATATATTATATTAGGAAGTATAGCTTTCGTCTTGTTTATATATTTTTAAAGACTATTTTTTATTATAAACTTAGTCTCGTAAGTCAAGTTTAAAATAAAAAAATATAGTATAATTTATTATAAATATAAATTTAAAGTTAAACAGGTAGTTACAAAGAAGGAGAGTTACCCAATGATTAAAAAAGCTGAGAAGGTAAAAGAAGTTTATAATATAAAAGTAACTAAAGGAAAGGTTGAAGATACTGGATGTTGTGACAGTTGCGAAAACATAACTCGATTTAGTGATGAAGATGATGATTTTGTAGCTAATTATGATACCACATATATAATTTATTTTAAAATGACTGAAATGGAAATAACATTATGTGAAGATTGTTTGAAAAGATTAAAATCTAAAATAGATAAAGCTTTAAGTGAATAATAGTCAGTATTAAATATGATATAATTTTAAGGATTGAAAGGAAGTAGGAATAGAGATGGATCAATTTAAATCGATATCCTCAAATACTTATATAGATAGTTGTGAGGGCATGTGTAAAAGAGTTTTAAAAGATATAGAGGATAATTTTAGTGATGAAGAAATTTTATTAGATGCCTATATTACAGATATTAATAATGGGGGACGGGATTATACATCAATAATGCAATTAGGGTTATTGTTAAAAGAATTAGATGTCAAGTATAAAGGATTAAAATACATATATGAAAGAAAAAACAAGTCTTTATTTAGATGATTTAAGAGATTGTCCAGAATGTTTTGTAATTGCTAGAACCGTAGAAGATGCTATATATTATCTTAAAAACTTTGAGATAAATATTCTTTCACTAGACCACGATTTAGGAAATGATGAAAAAGGAAAACTTTTACCTACAGGATATGATTTGGTTAAATATATATGTGAAAACGGATTAAGAGCAGATAGAATATATGTTCACACAGATAATCCAGTTGGACGATCAAATATGATAGAAACACTACTAGGGGCACAGAGAAGAGGTTTTATAGATGCTGACATAGAAATTTATAATTATCCATTTGCTAAAAATAAGTATTCTCAAGAATAAAATTTTATTACTGAGTTGATAAATTTCTATGTTTTAAAACAAAGATTAGAAAGTCAAACTAAAAGTCGGCAGGAAATAAAAAGGTAGAGGAATAATATTTATTCCTGTACTTTTTTTCTTTTTTGTAATTTATAATATTCTAAATAGTAATATGTTATCAATTTTGCATAGTTTTATGCAGTTTACAGCCTTAATTTCGATCTATAAACCGAAAGAGGTAGTTCTAGATATACTTCCATTTTAAACTTCTTAAAACGCTTATATTAAAAAAGAATTAGAAAGAATTTATAGAATAAAAACGGAGGCGATAGAGGTAATCAATATGCTAAAAATGAAAATTTGGCAGATTTGAATAATTCCAATGTGCCAAAACACAAGCTAATTTAGCAGAACAATTAAGTATAGGTTACAAATACAAATAGATAATGTTAAAATAAGTACAACAATTTTAAATATAAAAATAAAGAGTTTAAAGTTTTAGAAAGAGGGATTAATATGAGTGTAACATTAAAAGGTAGATTATTCTTTACTAGAGATGGTGATAAAGAGGAAACAATTGAGTATTTTAAGAAGATTGGTATTGCTTCTATGGATATGATAAACAATAAATATGAAGAAGATAGAAATTGCTTTTATAGAATAGAATTAAAAGAAAAACCTTCTATTATCGATACCCTAGAATTATGTGGTTATTTTGAGATAGTTGATGCAATAGAGATATTAAAAGTTACCGAATATGGAATTGCATTTTATTTAGTTGATCAATATATGGCGGATGGTTTTTTATTTGTACCTATGAGCAATGTTATAGGTATACATACTATTAATAAATACAATATAGATGGTCTCATAAAACGAGAATAATACTATTTATAAATAAATCAATCGCCAAAACATTACAAATAAAAAGTTGAAGATATTTATAATTAGTACATGAATTAAAGGCAGCAGGATTAAAACAGTCCTCCTGTCTTTTTTAGTTTAAATATAGTAACTCCTTATAAAAATGAAATAATACAATACTTATTAGAGGAATCTGTTCTAATTTGTAGAATATTTAGTTACAAAAGGAGGAGGATTATCTTATGACTAATAAAAGATCTAAAAATAATATAGAAAACTATTATGAAAAATTAAAAAATGAATTTACTTCATATACTAATGAAGTAAGTTTAAAAGAGTATAATGATATTGAAAAAATATATAACGATATTAGAGAGTATTATAAGGAAAAGATTAAAAATAAAGAAATAAATTTAAGTGTAGAAAAAATTAGGCTAGAACGTAGTTTAGGTAAACATAGTGGAGCTGGATTTAGTTATAGTATAGCATTTATTATAGCCATAGCAGGTGGAATATTTTCCTCCATTATCCAACAAATAATAAAGATAGTGGAGATGGAAAATAACTTTAAAACGTCAGGAATAGTAATTAGTATATTTGTATTATTAGGTGTATATTTATATGCAATATTTGCATTGGGAAAAGATTTAAATAAATATAAGCCTAGAGATGTTATGTTAAATATTTCTTTAAAAGTTATTGAGGAGCTTGAAAAAGAAATGAATGAAAATAAGGCTATACAGGAAAAAGAAGTCAATAGAGAAAAAACAATTGAACAAATTAAGCAACATATAGATAGTGCAAACACTATAAAGAATACTGTATTACCAGTTATGGCTGAAATTGCAGCTACTTCAATAGTAAGAAAAGGCATTATTAGTAAGTTAATTAGAAAAATGAGAAAAGAGTAAATTAGAAGTAATATATTAAGTAATTTTTAGTGGATGTGAGAAGCGAATGGATGAAAAGTTAATAAAAAATAATGTACAAGGCTTATATGATTCTGTACCAGATGTTGAGTTGTATAATAATATCTATAAAGACTTAAAAATAGTTTTTATTGAGTATATGAAGGCAAAGTTTCCGGCTATAGCAGCTTTTAGTGTTTTAAGACATAATAGATTAATTAAAATAGAAGAAGATAGACTAAATAGATTATTGGAAGATGTTCAAGACAAAATAAAAAAAGTTGATATAAATAAAATTGACTATGATTTTATTAAAAAAGAAGAATTCGCAAGAATAGTATTTGATGTTTTAGATAAGGCAAAGTCAGACTATAGAGAAGAAAAATTAAAGTATTATGCCAATATATTAATAAATTACTCAACTATAGAATTCTCAGGGGATTTTTATAAAGAGTACATAATAGATCGAATAGCAAATTATACAATTGAACATATCTTATTACTTGAAAAAGTTTATGAAAAGCATTTAGAACTAAATGATAATAATAAATTGGATTATTTAGATGAAGATTTACCTTTAGAGAATTTATCAAAAGAGGTTACTGATATTTGTATTAATACTCTAGTTGCAGATGGATTCTTAATTAAAGGATTTTGGGGCGATGGATATTTAATAAATGAACGTGGTATTAAATGTGTAAAACTAATAGAAGGATTTATGGGGATGTAAAGTTTGTATTTTGTATATATATTAAAATAAGGGTAGAGGGATAATATTTAGTCCTCTACCTTTTTTCTTTTTTGTAATTTATAATATTATAAATAGTAATATCGCTATAGAATTTGAATAATTTTACAGCTTGCTATTGTGAAGCGGTAATTATTAACTTACATTGACATATTTATCAGGTATACCAGCCATTTCGAATACAGTATGAGCATTTAAAGTTAAACATTTCAAAATTAGATCATCTAGATTAACTACTCTTATAGAAATTGAGACAATTTTGCTTTTTTCTAATTTGGAGAGATATTCTAGACATTTATTATTAGCTCCATTTAGAGTAACTATTATACCTAGTGAAATATTATCTGCTATCATAGCGCCACAAAGTTTCTGTGCAACTTCTCTTCCGATTTTATTATTGCTATGATGCTTACATTCTAAATATACTACTTCACCTTTTTTCTTTAAGATAACATCTTTTCCTTCATCATTAGTTTTAGGGGTAACTTCATATGTATAATCTCCAGTAAAAGCAAATAATTTAGCAGAAAAAATTTCAAATTCACGCCATTCCATATTAATTATTGCATTTCTTATAATAGCTAGTTCACTAATAAAAAGATTTCTAGGAGTAATGACGTTATGATTGTTCATATTATAAGTCAATAAATAAATGATAAAAGTCAGAATAATAATGATGATAAAAAATATAGCAAATTTAATAATATATCACCTCGTGAAAATACTTAGTATATAAAATTATATTAAATAAATTTATTAAGTATGATGAAAAAATTTTACAATGCAAATATTTTCCATAATATGGTATAATAGTATCATAAAAATATAGAGGAGTTGTTAAGATGAAAATACGATTTATTGAATATAGTAAACAAGATAACATTTTAATGGAAACAGAAAATACTGGAATATTAAATGCGGTATTTGTACCGTATACCCAAATACATATTACCAAGGGAAATGAAATACTAATATGTGAATATAATTATAATATTTTAAAAGTACTAGAAAATGAAATAGATATTTTCGTGACTATAACTGATATTGATAAAATAAATTAAGACTAAGGAATTACTCCTTAGTCTTTTTTAATCCATTCAATTCTATATCCAATTATCTCAGCTAACTGTTTGCACTCATCATATTTTATAGCGCCTCTACTTGATTTATTACTTAAATTTTGCGGAGTTGTATTAGTATCATATTTCCATTTAATGCTTCCAATATACAAATACAAGTTACAACTGAAAATTCGAATGAGTTTAAGCGTTATATTAAAGTTAAATAATCCAATAAATTTACTTGACAGTGACAAGTAGAAGGTGTAATATAATATTATACTTGACAGTGACAAGGAGGTGATTGTTAATGATAGGTCTTGAATATATATTATCCTTATATAACATGCCTCATACTAAATTAGCAGAAGAATTAGGTATAGCGAGGCAAAATATTAATTTATGGATCAAAGGAAAAGGGAAAATACCTAAAAAATATTTACCTAAACTTTCAGAAATGTTTAATATAGCTGAAGAATATTTTCAAAAAGAATTAAATGAAATTGATAAGCTTAAAATTCAGAAACTCAAGATTAAAAATGAAATGGAGGAAATTGAATATGAGGACACAATAATTGATCAGAATACAGGAGAAGAGATTAAAGTAACTAGTACATACGTAGATAACGGAGCTTTATTCGCAATTGATGTATTAGATTTTGAGATACAAGAAAAAGAGTTATTGCAAAAAATTAAAAAATCCATAGAATATTATCTGATAAACTATGATGAAGATGATTCCAGTGGAGGGTACATAGATGCAGAAAGATTATTAAAAGACTATAAATTTTTTGTAGATTTAATTACAGATGAAAGAGTGAATAGAAAGATATTAATGGAAGTTTTGAAAGCAGTAAGAATTAGTTATAAGCAAGGATTTGATACAGATGATTTTATTAATAATATTATAAAATTAATAAAAGAAAGACAAAGTGAGCTTGAAAATATGTGGAAAGAGGAATAGGAAATAGTTAAGAAACTAATGAGTAATGATAAAATACAAGAGGAGTAAAATCCTCTTGATATAAATATAAAACACATGGAGGGATGTAAAAATGGGGAACTTTAATTTAATGCAGGTAACACCAAAAGACGTAAAGGAACTTGATATATGTTGTTTTATGCTAGATAACATAAAAGATGGATTAATCGTTACAATGGATGGAGCAGTTAAAACTAACATATATTTTGACAGTAACTTTACCTTTAAAGTAGAAAATAATAAAATTTATCTTCGAAATTCAGATGAAGAAACATTTGAATTAGATATGGACAACTTCTTATTTAAGAATTATGATTCCTTTTTAGAATTTACCAATAGAAAGCAAGATTTTAAAATTGAAATAAGTGAAATATAGGAGGATAAAAATATGATAAACAAAAAACGTTTGTATAATGTTGGATTTTTAGATGGAAGTTATGGGGTATCTACACTAGAAGAAATTATAGAAATGGAGAAAGAATCTGCTATATATAGTTGCAGTATAGCAACAATAGAGGATGTGAAATATTGGATAGCTTTAACTGGGGAAATGTTTGAAGATCAGTTACTAGAGTTAAAAGACGGAATATATTGGTGGAGAGATGCAGCATAAAAATATTTTTTAGAAAAGTGTAAAGCTATTGAAATTTAATACGATAAAATTATTTAATGGAATATTTCATGCAAACACAAACAAGCCAAGCAAAAACACTTGACATAAAGAAAAAAATGTTATATATTTAAATTTGTACAAGCTACTAGGGCGTTTTATACCTATTTTTAATGGGAAGAACTGGTACTTCTTCCTGTTATTTTCCTATATCATTTTACGAAAGGTGGTGCTTATAATTTACAACAATTGTTAAATTAAGTTTATATAATTAATATTATAATAACTTAATTTGTATTACATTTATTTTACAACAATTTATTAAGTATTGCAATAGCTATTTTTAAAAGTTTCAACTTGAATTTAGAATATTAAAATGGAGGAGATTATATTATGGAAAATGTAAAGAGTGGAAATATAGAATTTGAATTTGTAAATAAATGCAGGACTTCTCCTGCAACAAAAAATGGAGAGCTTAAACTAAATGATATTATCGAAGTAAAAGAGGAGGATGGAGTATATTATAGGATTTATCTTAATAATTCACCATATTATGCAGAAACTCCAGCAAATAACGAAATGTTAAAAGAATTTAAAGATAAAACTTGGACTTTGGATAATAAAGAACGAAGTAGTAAGCTTGTGAAAAGTAATAGTGACTCGGAAGAAGGAACTGTCTATTTAAGTGATGTTTTAGAAAAGTTCGGATATGACAGCTTAAGTTACGAGGTCTATCCTAAAAAAATAAATAAGATACCAGATAAACTATATGATGAAAAAAGAAAATAATATTTATTAAAAAGTCTTAAATTTAAATGTTAGAAAGAGGATGACGAACTAATACCGTTTGAAGAAGGAGATATACCTTTTAGTGGATATAGGAGAGAAATTCCCCTATATCTATCTAAAGTAAACCAGAATAACAAAATTAAGGAGTGATTAAGTGAAAAAAATTAAAGGTGATGTATTTTGTGCAAAGAAACCACATTTAGCAGGATATTTGATGATGAAAGGGTTCAATTTAAAGAGGATGCCACAGGATGAAAAGAACCCTAATTACAATGTATATATATTTAACAATTCCCCTGAGTTGGAAATAGTTGTTGATCAATACTTTAAAGAGTTTAATGGAAACAACTAGATAGGAGGGGTAACGATTTTGGTAACTGAAAAGCAAATAAACTTTAATATGAATGATGAATTATGGCTCAATGAAGCAATGTTGAAATTTAATAAAAAATTTTATAAAGGTGTTTTAAATATATTAAATGCTCCAGCAGGTTCTGGGAAAAGTAAATTTGTGTTTAATGAATTTTTAAATGAATCTTATAAATACGTACATAAAATGACATCACACATGTGCTATAAATTGAATTTAAATAAAGTCTTATATGTTTGCGATACTAATATGTTGAAGTCTAGTATTCTAGAGGAAAATAAAGATATTACTAAGATATTGGAAAAAGGTGACTTGCAAGAGGCTATGAAAGCAACAAGTCTTATCAATGTACTAATAAAAGGAGACATAGGTAAAATCAAAGTTATTACATATTCATCTTTAGGGTGGTTATTACAACAAGATGGAGCAAGGTACATACTTTTAAATCATTTCAATGTAATTTTAATGGATGAGATGCAGAATTTATTTAAATATGCTAATCGGTTTGATACAGAGAAAAATGAGAAGCCCTATGAAACTGTAATAAACTATTTACCAACATTAGTTAATAATTCTTTGATAATAGCTTTGAGTGCTACTACAGGAAGAATATATAATGGCTTGAGAGAAAAGGATTTAAATACTAATACTATATTTACATGGGAAGAGCATAAACAAATAAAGCAATACAGAAATAAATATGAATCTGAATGTAAATATATGATAAATGAAGTTAAATGGCTAGGAATAATAAAAGATGTTATACTTAATAAATTTAAATATAAAACTTTTATTTATACAAATACAATAAGACAAAGTGAAAAGTATAAACAACAATTAGAAAAGTATGGATATAAAGCTGAATGGCTATGTAGTATAAATAATACAAAATTAAATGAAGATGGCGAAGTAGTGCCTAAAATGAATGAGTATCAACTTGAGATAAGAGATAACTTAATAAAAACAGGAATGTTACCTGATGATTTAGATGTAATTATCGTTAATTCAGGATATGAAACTGGATGGAATCTTAGGGATGAAAGGGTTCAAGTGGCATTAATTGATAGTACAGATGATTCTACACAAATACAAGCCAGAAATAGAATTAGACATAATATAGAATTTTTAAAATATACAGCAATAATTGACAGTTATGGTGAAGTATATGAGTATAGACAATATCGTCAATTAGAAAGAAAGGATTATTCAATATCGCAATCAGCTTTAAAAATAAAATTAGATGATAAGTTTTTAAATAAAAAGATAACTAAAGAGGATAAAGATTATTTAGTAGATATGTATGCAATAATTTGGTTTGATAAAAATGAAGCAAATTGGAAAACTTTTAAGAAAGATTTAGAAGATAATGATTATATTGTTGATACTAATTCGCATGGAACTTATATTTACACAAAAGATCAGTATGATAAGTTAAAATCGGAAGAAGAAAGTAAGCTGCCTATTAAAAGCAATAAGGAAAAAATTATTAATTGGATTCAGAATATATGGGATGGGAGTTTGATTAAAACTAAGGATATGTTGAACCAAATAAATATTACTCAGAAACAATTTGACAAGGCAAAAGAAAAAGATAATGAACTTAAGGAGCATTTGAGCAAGTTTTCAGTAAAAAGAGGTTATTATCAAAAAAATACTTGAAAGTAGTACTAATTATTTTTACACCCTCACTGCGGAAAAGTTGTCAGTCTATATTAGTAGGGATAGAACAGTTTTCCTCAATAGGGGGTAAAAAATAAAACGATTAAGTTTAAGAGGATAAGTAATTTTAATATCCCTCAAGGGTGAATTGGCGATAGCCAAGAGGGGCATAGGGTGAATTTATTTTGTGGAACGTTAGTGTAACAAAATAAAGAGGGAAGCCCCTTTGTACAATAGAGATAATGAAATAAAAAAATAGATTTTAGTAACATGGAGGATGGAGGAATTATATTAATGGAGAATAAAAGTACATATATAATGAGTTTAGAAGGAACAGATATTTATAATCACATGTATAGGAATGATAGGCATAAAAATATCAATAAAAATTATGTTGGTATGACTCCCTATAGTTTGGAGCTTAATAAGTTAAATATTGAACATTTAAAAGTTAAGACTAATAATAAGACAGGTAAACAAACCACTGATGATGTTATAAACGTTAAGTTCAAACAAAAGGTACTTGATGGAGAGTCGCTAATAAAAAAACTTTATAAAAAGATAAAAAAGATTGATAAAAAGGTTATTAGACATAAAGAGGAATTGAAATTACTCACTAAAGATTCTAAGGAATATAAAAAGCTTCAAGAAACTATTGATAAAACACATAAATATGTAAAGAGTCTTGAAGAGTATATAAAACTTATTGAAAAGGAAATTACCGAGGATAAATGGAGAGAAATTAAAAATGATGAACTTAGGAAAAAGTTTTATACTGAAGGATTTGCTATTACCGAGGTTGATGAAGAAACAGGCGAGATATTAAAGGAAAATAAATATGTTGTTTACAAGAGAACTTCAGCAAAAAGTAGAACGGGTAAATGCTTATTTATTAAAGAATCGTTGTACAAAAGCATGATAACTTGGAGTAGGATGGGATTAAATTTTCAAGATGGAAAGGAATATGATTATGCAGCATTGCTGAGTTATGAATCGCTTGTTAGTTCTTCGCTGGAAGATACAATACATATTAATGTAGATAATATTTTGATAGTAGATGATGTTATATCTAAGTTTCCAAAAATTTGCAATGTGGTTAGGGTAAATGAAAAAACTGGATTTTTAGATAGTTTTGAAGAGGAATATAATGTAGAAAATAATTTGTTTGATGGTGAGGGGTTGCTTTCAAGTGAGTATTTTAAAAATGGACAATCCATGATTTTGTTAAGACAGCACATGTTTAAGGATGCAGCATTTAATACAAATATTATTGACTTCATGAGGGATAATTGTCCTGAAGGTCAAGATTTTGATACATGGGAATTAATGAATAGATTTGGCGAAACAATGTTGGCCAAGAATGTGAAAATGATTATAACTCCTACAAGTTTGAAAGCTTTAAAGTTTGCTAAGGATAAAGGTATGAGTGAAAAAGAAATGTGGAATCATTGGAAAAAAGTAGTTAAAGCTGATGGTTGTATTTTTGGAATTTGTAAGCATGAAAAAGAATCTAAAAGAGGTTACGATGATAATGGGAATGTGCTTCAACAGACATCTTATCAAATGTTAAACAGTATTCCGTTTTCGCCAGAGGATGTTTCAGAAATTACAACTTATGAAAAAGAATATATTGATAAACTGAAAAATGATGATAAGTTTTTTATAGATTATCTTATTTATAATGCCAATGAAATGAATTGTAATTTAATGATGGCTGATTTAGCAAAGCATAATAAAGATTTTATTTACACAGAGATATTTAGAGGTTTTAGAACAGCTGAAATTTCTAAATATGTAAAACATGTTAAACGTGGGAAAGTAAGATTAATAGGAGACTATTGTGTTGCGCTAGGAAATCCAATGGAATATTTATATCACGCAATTGGTCAATTAGATATCAATGATCCTAAACCAATAGCTTTAAAAGATAATGAAATATATACTAGATTATTTGATGAAATTGAATTAGTCGCATTTAGGAACCCGAATACTTCTCCTTCTAATGTATTATTGGCTAAAAATAAAAAAGTTAAGGATATTGATATGTATTTTAACTTAACTAAGAATATTATGTGTTGTAATGCAATACAGTTTCCAATTCAAGATATAGCCTCATCTATGGATTATGACAGCGATTCTATGGTGATCTTTAATAACCAGAGGTTAAAAGAAGTTGTTAAAGATAAAGTGTGGGGCAAATATCATCCTTGCATAAATGCCGTTGAAGCTGATAAAAAGTCATATTTAGTTAATAAAGAAAATATGGCTGTAATTGATAATCAACTCTCTGAGAGCCAAAGGAATATAGGTGAATGCGTAAATGCTGGTCAAATGATAATGAGTACATATTGGGATTTATTAAGTCCAGGTAAAGCATCTGAAGAGCTTTTAAAAAAGGTTGATGTGGCAACAGTATTAAGTTGCATTTGTATAGATTTGGCTAAGAAAATGTACGCTATTGAAATTAAAAAAGAAATTCAAAATCTATCGAAGGGACTAGGAAATAAAAAACCTTTATTCTTTAAATATATAAGTCAATCAAAAAATATAGGTAAAGGTGTTGAAATGTACAATACCCCAATGGATTATTTATATAAGGAAATGAGTAAATTGGGATATGCTGATGACCATAAAAACATTGAATTGATAGACTTATTGGTGAAGAGAGATTTAGTTGCAGCTGATAGAAAACAAGAGAAAAAGATCATTAATTATGTTGAGGAAATGTGTAATAAAATTAATTATATTAATGCTACTATGAAGAGTGAAAGTGAAGATAATGAAGAGAAGAAAGAAAGGAATAATGCTTTAGATAACACAGTTAAATATTATAAGTATTATATTCAAAAGGCTACAATAAAAGAGGATACAATGTATTCTATTCTTTATCATATGATTAAAAATAATAAGAGTGATATTACATTGAGATTGATGAATGTGTTATATAGCAAACAGAAAGAAACGTTTATAAAGGCTTTTATAGGGCAGTAGGGTAATACCTATTGTCTTTTTTATATAGTAAAAAAGTGCCACATAATAGTATTCTAAACCGTTGATATTACTTGCTTCTTAAGATTTCCAAATGGATAGTATATGTTATTTTATTTACTAAAATAACTATCCAATTTTATTATAATATACAATAAAAACAAGGTCAATAGGAAAGTAAATTTTTGAAAATATTTTAACGTGAATTTTATAAATAAATAATTTAAAGAAAGGCGGTGTTAATTATGTTATTGTCCGAAAGAAATGAAGAGGTAAAAAATAAACTAGATAAGTATATTAAAAAATTTGGAGTAAAAAAGGTATTTATTGCTAAAGAGATAGGCCTAAGCCCTACATCTGTGGGGCTGTTTATCAAGGGACAACGAGAGCTGCAGTCTGGTTATCTTGACGCACTAGAAGAGTTAATGGAAGAGAAAATGTAATAACTGGCAAGTTTGATTAAGGAAGTCACAATAAATTTTGCGTTTTTAAAACAATTAAAAGAGGAAAAGTGCTACATTACATAGAATTTAATATTATGCAGGGGGTGAAAGGCGTGGCGAAGTG
The DNA here is from genome assembly GCF_016908015.1 of Clostridium pascui. Classification (GTDB taxonomy): domain Bacteria; phylum Bacillota; class Clostridia; order Clostridiales; family Clostridiaceae; genus Clostridium_AK; species Clostridium_AK pascui. The sequence goes on along the minus strand of NZ_JAFBDB010000001.1, from coordinate 642,405 downwards.
TCCTAAATGTGAAAATGAAAATTTTAAAATAGAAAAAAGAGGGGGTACTCTTTTTTGTTATGTTGTTTGCAGTGAATGTAATACAGTTGTAGGAGTATTAGAAGATATTAATTTTAAGAAGCAATTAGATTTAATTATTAATAATGAATGTGGATTGGACAGATTGATTAATGAAAGGCATCAAGAAATTCTAAATAAGTTAAATGAAATGGAGAAAAATAATTATAATTTATTAGAAGATATATATCTTAAATTAAAAAATAAATAATTAAATTGATTATTTAAGGCACTCAGTAGGGTGTCTTTTTATATGCAAAAATATATTATTGAGAGGAAGTGAAAGTTTGGTTATTTAGAAATTGTATTGCAGCAAAGCAAAGGTCGTTGGAACTTCAAGAAAATACTTTAAAGGTAAGTAAATAGAAGGAGATACATATGTTTAATTAAAAGAAACATGACAATTCAATAACAACAAATTATGGAATATTTAGAATGGAAAGAAAGATATTATGCGGGAAATAAGGAATATTTTAAAAAATACTATAAAAGGTACCACGAGGAAAATAAAAGACATTGTATATACTTATTAATAGATAAATATAAAAAAATAAAGTATGTTGGTTCTACGGATAATGTTTATAATAGAATTAATCTTCATAAAAATGGATATAGCAATTTAGAATTAACCAAAGAAAAGTGGAATGATTTAGGGTTAAGCTGTTTTATGGTTGGCTATTTAGATTCGGTTAATAAGCAAGAAAGGCTATATATAGAATATTATTTAATAAATAAATTTAGTAAAGAAAATGATTTAATAAATAATTATGAACCATACGAGTTAAAGTTTGGGGATATGGAAGAGTTTAGGAAGTGTGAGTTAGAGGAATTGGCAGAAGGTTTAGTTTTTCAAGTTTATGGTTAATTTTTTAAAAACAATTTAAATAATAACTATCCAAATTTATCATATCAATATTGAAAGGTAAAGTCAAGTGTAAAAAATAATTTAATGTAAGTAAGGGATATAGGAGTGCGGGTACTTGAAATTACAGAGTATAAAATGTATGTAATGATTTCCTTTTTACACCATTATACTTTCTCTATATAAGATAATTACACTCTGAAAAAGAAAGGAGGAAGATTAGTATGGCGATAGAACGTTCAAGAGGAAAGATAGAATTAACGGGAGAACATGCTAGAAGTTTTTCACATAAAATGAAACATCCAGATAGAGAAGCAATGAGAAAAAGAGATGCGTATTTAAGTTATATAAAAGATACACTAGATATTACAGAAGAAGATAATGGTAGAGTATTATTGAAGAAAAAGAATAATAGAAGGAGTTTTGAAGACTATATGAGATCTATAGATAGAATAGATGAGTTAAATAAGTAGAATATAGGTGATAAGAAATGAGAGATAAGAAGAATTAAAACTAAATAATTAAATTTGATAATTAACAACTAGCAATAGTTGTTTTTTATATACATTTCAAATATTAAAGTTTAACAAGCTTACAAGTATATTGCTTGTAAAGTCTTACTAATTTGTTTGAACATAATATTCAGTAATCTTTTGTTGGTTTCGATGTAGGGGCAGAACCTACCCTCCTGTTTTAAAGAAGAAACTAACTGTAGCAGTCCAATATACAGGTATAAGGATAATGAGGAATTGTCCTGCATCGGAGAGGTAACATATTATTTCTTCGATGTTGCTATTAATATTACTAATAATCTACCAATTAATTACCAAAGGAAAATTAAACCTTTTATCGAATATGTAATGTTTGGATATTATTAGTTGATGGGAGTGGTATTTATTGATAGAAATGTGGAACAAACTTCATATAGTAATCTGTAAAAAAACATTTAAAGATAATTTATTTAAGGAGTTTATTTTAAGGCAGTATATACATAATGATTTGTTCTGTGAAAGTTCAAAGTTTAATGATTTTTACAAAGATATAAAGGATAAATACAAGGAAAAAATAAAAGATGAGAAGTTAAGCATTAATTCAGAAAAGAACAGAATATCAATATTTATTGTTGATATTGAATCTAGCGGTACAGCTTGCTATTTAGCTTTATATATATTTTTTTTAACTGTAGTTATTACATTTATATGTAGCGATTTATTTAAGGGGATTTTGGAAATTACTTATAAAGATAACCCACTTAAAGGTGTTATATATTACTATCTAGGTGGAGGGGCTGTTTTAGCTTATTTATGTATTATTATTTATCAATCAATAAAAATAAATATATATTGTAAAGCTATAAAAATTTATAATATGGCATTAAAAATATTAGAAGAATTAGATGAAGAAGATAAAGAAGATAATATGGCATTTGATGAAGCAGCAACTACTAGGGATAATGACATTAATGAAAAAATTAATATTATAGATAAAGATATAAAAAGCATTAAGAAGTATATTGGAATTAAGTAAATATATTGATTTTATAAATATAGTAGAAACATATCAGATATAATATAACTTTGCTATTTGTTCATGTATATTATGTATTTTAGTTAATGGTAATAAAAAGCCTAATCAAGGGTCAAAAATCGATTATATTTCAAATAGTATAATTTATTTTGACTATAATAAATTTAATAGAGATATTCAATAAAAACATCTAACTTTCTAGATGTTTTTATTATTTAAAACTAAAAAATAATATGTTTCAGCAGTTCGAATATACGAGGTATAAGAAGGAAATTCTTCTGCATGAAAAGGGTATGTATAATTTACATATCCTTTTTGTGTTGCTATAAAATAATTAAATTTTAGGGATTAATAGATTTTTAAATAGCTGCAAACGTTGATAGATGGTAGGCAAAAGTGCTTTCTATGAGTTTCTAGAATAATAATGAGTAGTTATAAGAAAAGAGTAAAATAAATGCTTTAAAAAGCGTTCTATTTACATATATAAAATAAATTAATAAATATAAGATATTTATAAAATGTGAAAGGTGGTAATGCAAAAATGGAAAACAAGTATAGCGAAGGCTTAAAATACGTAACAAACAATGAAAAATTACAACAAACAATGAAAATATTAGTAAAATTGATTACTAATTATGATGACTACGATAAGAAAGTTGACAATGTAAATACTGCTTTTGGTTTTGGTTATCAAGAAGCTTTTGAAAAAATTGAACAAGAAAATGAAGAATATAATGAAAAAATTAGTAAGGTTAATTCAGACCACTTAAGAGAAAAAATAAAGAAAATTTATAAATTAAGTGAACTTTTAGAATCTGAGGATACTGAACTAAAAAAATTAATCGTTAAAGAAATTATTGAGTTAACTAATTATCTTTCAATAATGATTAATTAAGATAAAAGATCTATTTTATAACAAAAATGTAAATATGAAGTGAGGGAAATTTAAATGGAGAGAATTAATTTATCTGATTTTAAGGCAATATCAAAGTTTAATTTTGTTAATGGAATGTTCAACAAGGTTAAAAAGAACTTGGAAAATAAAGAACTTGAGTTTTTTGGAGTCAATGAAGATGCTGTAAAATCTTTAACAGAGAGGAAGATAAGCAATAATGATATAGAATTTTTGTATGGGATAATACCTATAATTTCTAATGTTAATGTAGATATAAATTTTGAAGAATTTGAAAAGATGTGTAGATGTCCAAGTCCACAATTTACAGATTATATTGCTTTATTATTACAACACTTTAAAGAACTATATACAAGTGCTTCTAAACTAAATAATTTAGAAGCAGAAGTTTCAAGTTCTTTAAAAGAATTGAATATAGAATTAGAAGAAGCTATATCAGTTAAAACTAAGGAAGAATTATTGGAAGAGCTATACACACAATTATCAGATTCTAAAAATGATAAAGCTAAGAGAAAAGAAATATTAAAACAAATTACTGACTTGGAAGTTGAAGAAAATGCGTAATGAAGCAGATGAATTTGAAAAGTTTCTTATATTAGAAGCACAAAAAGAGCTTAAAGATGTTGCTGAAGATATAAAGACTACTTTAAAGAAAAAAGTACAGGAAAATGTATATAATTCTTATAGCCCACTCGAGTATAATAGGGCTTATCAACTCAGAGATAATATTACAACTTCTAAAAATAATAAAGAAACTATTATAAGTTGGGAAAGTCAGGAGTACATAAATAATCAATTTGATGATGTAAGTAACTATGTACCCGAATGGATTAATGATGGGTATAAACATAAGGATTGGACTGGTGGAGTTGACTATTATCATCAAAGACCTTCATCAAATTTTATCGAAGAAACTGTAGAAGAAATAAATAAAAAATATGGTGAAAATATATGCGAAAAAGTAAAGTGATAGTTAAAAAATATAACTATCACTTTACTTTTTATTTTTTAGTGATAATAATTATTGATTTTATTTAAAAGTTATTATTAGTAAAAAATAAAAATGGAAATATAGTAAAGGAGTTGATGAAAATGTTTGGAATTAAAACTCAACTAGATATAAACAGTATTAAACTTTGCAGACAAGAATTCGAAAAACATTTAAAAAATATGCAAGACTTAGCAAATAAAAATGTAATTAAAATTAAGATGGATAATGTGAATAGTCAATTAAATGATACTAGAAAAAGCTTTGAAGGTATTAATCAACAAACTAAAAGTTTTACTGACAATATGGGATATGCTATTAAAAGAGTAAGTCAGTTCGCACTAGGAGTATCAATCGTTTATGGGGCAGTTAGAGAGCTAAAAAGTGGACTGCAGGAAATAAGTAATCTTAATAAGAGCAATGTTAATATCGCTATGATTACTGGAGAGAGCGTTGAAAATATTGAAAGAATGAATAAAAGTTGGCTTGAAATGAGTAAAAACCTTAAAGTTGTTATGTCAGAAACAGTTGATGCTCAAGAGGAATTTTTGCGTGCTGGTGATAGCATAGAAGAAGCCAATAAAGATGTAGAAACAAATATAAAATTAGCACGTATTTCTGGTCAAAGCAATAAAGAAGTTGCAGATTCATTAATTATATTAAAAAATGCCTATAATTTAAATTCTGATGAATTACAAAAAACTGCATCTAAAATAGCTTTATTAGATAATCAAAGTGCTACATCTAGTGCCAAAATAAACAGTGCAATGAGTTACACAGCACAGACTGCTAAAGAAATGGGAGTATCTATGGATTTTCTATTGGGTACTCTAACCACAAATCTAGAAAGATCCAAACAAGGTGGAGAAGCGATTGGCAGGGCGTGGAAATCAATTTTTTTAAATATGCAAAAGTTGCAAGAAGGTGAAGACATCGAGGGTCTTTCCAAACTAGAAGATGCACTAAATACACAAGGTATAGCTTTAAGAAAAAATGAAAAAGAGTGGAGAAACGGAGAATTAGTTTTAAAGGATTTACAGAAGTCTTGGTCAGAATTTGATGATATAACCAAAAGTAATATCATCAATTTAATGGCTGGAAAAAATCAATCAGAACAATTCCAAATCGCCATGAATGAATCTACTAGGGTATTAGAGTTAGAGAACAAAGTTAAGCATGATAGTAATAGTTTAAACGAAGCATATGAAAAGCATTTGGATAGTATAGATGCAAAAATGGCAAATCTTAAAAATACTGCAACAGGTTTTTGGATGCATTTAATAGATTCGAATACAATTAAAAGTGGAATAGATGTGATAACTAACATTATAAAAGGCATAGATTATTTAATTGTAGATAATAAGTTATTAGGGGTATCCATTTTGGCATTAGGCGGAAGTCTGTTAATTGCTACTAAACATATGTCAGGATTTAAATTTGCAATCGGAGAAGTTATTACTTTTTTAAGTTTACTAAAAACAGAAGGTATTGCAGCTTTTGGAGCATTGATGATTGATCCAATCATACTAGGCTTTGCAACAGTAGTAGGAATAGCTACCTATAAAATAATAGAACATATTAAACATCAAACTCAGCTAAAAGATCAAATAGATCAATTAAAAACATCTTATAAGTCACTTACAGAAGCCATGAAAGAAAATAATGTAAATGGAATGGAAGGTTCTACTTCCGATTTAAAGAAAAAACAAGATCAATACAAGGAGTTGCTTAAACAAAGAAAAGAGTTAGAAGATAGATCTAAAGATATTAGTAAATCAGATATGGACGACATGGAAAAAACTACAGCACAAAATATCATATCAAAACAATTATCTGATACCAATAAGAAGATAGAGGAACAGGCAAACGCTTGGGAAGAAGCAGGATATACGATTAACAAAGCAACAGGCGAGGTTCAACAGTTAAATCAAGCACAAACTTTACTTGAGAATAATAAAATAGCAAATACTATTAGGGAACAATCTCAAGCTGAAATAGATAATAGAAATGAAATTATAAAACTTATCCAAGAGTATCAAGGATTAGATGCTATAGAAAATAAAAATGCTATTCAAAAGGAAAGACTTTCTCAGTTATCTGAAATTCTAACATCTAAAATAGGTGGACTTGTAGTAAGTAAAGACAAAGAAGGAAATGTGACAATTAAGAATACAGATTTGTTAGATAAAGAAATAAAGATGTTAAATACAGAGGGAGCAACTGTTGAAACTTTAACTGCTGTAAAACTAGAACATGCAAAGAATAACGCAGTTATAGAAATAGGTAAGACAAGAACTACTTATGCTGAAGTAAAGAAGAGGATAGAGTTCTACAAAGAAGAAATGAAGGCATTAGGTGATTTAAAAAGTTCTAATGGTACAACTTATGATGAGTTAAGTACTAAATGGAATAAAGACCCTAGTAGTTTAACCAAAGATGAAAAAATACTATTTGATAATATGCAACGTGGCGGAGTTGCAATGGGAGTTAGGGATTCTACAAATTTATATAACCTTCAGAAATATATAGATGAAATAGACAAAATTTATGCTTCTGAAACAAAGGAAATAGGCAAAACAACTGATTTATTAAACAATGATTATATTCCTGCAAATGAAAAAGCTACTAAAGCGACAGATAGAAATACTATTGCAATTAATAATTCTAAAAATATGATACGTGATTACGAAAACGCCCTAAAATCCTTAGATAATACTATATATAAATTAGAAACTGATATGTCTAATATGGATGATACCAGTCAAACATATAGAGATGCTTTATCTAAAGAAATAAAACTGCTAGAACAAAAGAATAAAACTTTAAATGATGGTATGACTATAGCCAAAAACCAAATGAGTGTTTTAAGTAAAATGCCTAAAACAAGTACAACATCTACATCAAGTAGCTCAACATCAGTTAAAGTAGGTGGTGGTAAGAATGTTACTGCTTCTCAGTTAGATAGTATGCTTGGTGGAGTACTTAAAGGACATGGTGCTGATTATTTAAAGTATTCTCAGCAATATAATGTAGATCCAGCCCTAGCAGCTGCTATAAGTATCTCCGAAACAGGACATGGAACTTCTTATGCGGCAAGAGTTCAAAACAACCCCGGTGGTATTATGGATTGGAATAATAACTGGAAAACAGTTAAGCAATTCAGTTCTTTAGAGGAAGGTATAAAATATCAGATAAAGAATTTAAAAGATACATATATAAGTCAAGGGTTAACGTCAATTGAAGCTATAGGTAGCAAATATGCCCCAATAGGTGCATCTAATGATCCAAATAACTTAAACAAAAATTGGATTCCTACAGTTACAGAATATTACAATAAAATGACCGGAGGAACTTACAAAGGTTCATCAAGCAGTAGTTCTAGTATTTCGTCAGAAAATAGTGTAGAGACACAAATTGATAGCCTTAAAAGTAAAATTGAAGAATATGAAAAAGAGAAAATTGATAATACTCAAAAGTTAGAAGAATTAAAGATAGCAGAATTGAACTCTCAAATGAAAGATTATGATAAACAAATTTCCCAAACAGATTTAAAAATAAGTGCTTCAAAAACCAATGCTGATTTATATAATGAAGGCACTCAACAGAAAACACAATATCTTACTGAGCAATGGAAAGCAATAAATGAGCGTTATGCACTTATAGCAAAAAAAGAACAAGCTTTAGGGAATGCTATAAAATCTGGAAATTATACTGAGAAAACAGTAGCAGATTTAAAGAATCAGTTAGCTGAAATTAAAAACGAAGAATTAACTACTATCAAAGATTTACATGATGCTTTTACAGAAGCATATGATGCTCAATATTCTTCTAAAGTAAATGAGTATAAGAAAAGTATAGAAGAAATTCAATGGCAGCTTGACAACTTGGATGAAAAATCTGTTGATGCACCAAAGCGGAAATATGAACTCAATAGATCATTGTTAGAACAACAAGAACAGATGAAAAAAAAGACTTTAGAACAAATGAAAATAGTTGAAGAAATGTTGGCTAAAGAAAAATATGATTCTACAAAACAAGTGTGGATAAATCAACTTGATCAATTAAAAGAGTCTTTAAGAGAAATTGAACAAAGTACAGAACAAATAACAAGTAATATGGAATCATTCTTATCTAATATGCAATCTTCAATAGAGTCTTTACAAAGTAATATAGTATCGGCATTAAAAGCACAATATAACGATGAAATTCAAGCATTGCAAGAAAAAATCAATATATTGCAAAATGATACACCAGATAAACAAAATAGATTGAGTGCTTTACAGAAAGAATTGAAGGAATGGGAAAAAGACGATAGTCAATTCAGTAAAAACAAACAATCAGAATTAAGAAGCGAAATAAAAAAAGTTAATAAAGAACTCCAAATAGCTGATTTACAAAGCCAAATAAAACAAAAACAAGATGAATCTGAAGATAGTAAGTTAAATAAAGAAGCAATCAGGATAATGAAACGTGGAGACACAACTGAAATTAATAATTTACTAGAAGAGTGGTTGCCTGAATATAAAAATAAGTTTGATTTATTTGGGGACGATTATAAGACAACAATTGCCGAACAAACAAAGAAGCAATTAAGTGAGTTTAAAAATTTCTCTTCTATTGCAGAAGATATAAGAAGTAAATTATATGAGTTAAATAATGAGTCATATAGTCCAAATAATACATCGTCGAATTCTTCTAGCAAAGTTAAGCGTAATGAAGATGGAACAATAGGGACTGTTTCTGAAAATGATTATGGAACTAAATTTGTAACTTACACTTATAATGGACAAGAAAGAAGTGTACAGGCAGGAAGTGTATTTGACCCTAACAGTTCTAATTTCATTGGTTATGCCAGTGGGACAACTAATGCTCGTGGAGGTATAAGTATGGTTGGTGAAGAAGGAGCAGAATTAAGAGTGTTAAATCAAGGAGATGGAATAATACCGACAAATATAACTGAAACTCTAATGGATTTTGGTAAAGACCCATCAAATTATATAAGTGATTATTTACGCAATTTTAATTTGAGTAATATAATGGCAAATATACAATTACCAAATATTACATTGCCTGATTTTTCAAAGTTAGTACCAAAGACCCAAATAAATTTAGACCAACCTTTAGTAAAGAATGAAATTACTAATTATAACAATACCCCTTTTGATGTGGAAAATAATATGAATAACTTCGAAAGAATGTTAAAGCAACAAGTTGGAAGTAGATTAGGATTAATAGGATAGAAAGGAGATAAATAGAATGGAAGATAATAAAAATTTAGAAAATCAAGAATCTGAAACTAAGGAAGAAATAAAACAAGAACAGGAGGAACAAAAACAAGAAACTGTTCAAGATGATGAAAGTCAAACAAAGGAAGAGGTTAAAGTTGATGAAACTAAGCAAGAAGGAGCTGAAGATAAAAATGAGGAGTCTAAAGAGGATAATAAATATTCTGAATTAGAACAAAGATATAAAGTTCTAGAAGAAGAAAATAGAAAAAAAGATGAAGCATTAAAAGAACAAACAATTAAAAGTACTATATTAGAAAAAATATCAGACAAAGATTTACAAAAAGCAGTTATAGAAACTGGACTTGTTAAGGATGTCGAGGACATAGAAAAAGTAATTAAAATAGTTGAATTATCTAAGACACTTAATAAGAGTAAATTCAGCGATGGATATAAACCAACTGATGAGGTTAAAGCCGATGCATACCAACAGGCAGAGAAAAAAGGGGATATATTTAGTATGATAAAGCAAAAGATGAATAAGCAATAGTATGACTATTAACTTAATGTTAGTAGTCTTTTTATATATTAAAAAATAAAAAATAAATTGAGAAAAGGAGGTATACGTATATGTATACAATGAACAATAATGCACAAAATCAGTCACTAGACTTATCTAAGGAGATAGCAATACTAAATCCTAAGAGAACACCACTATTAAGTTATCTTTTACAGAATGGAAAGGTGACTAAGGCTGAATCAAACATAATAAACTGGTATGAAGAAACATTAAACACTAATGCTATTAAGACAATACAAGAAGGAGCAAATGCACCAGCAGAAACAGAAGATTCAACTGCACTTTTAACTAACTTTACAGAATTATTTGCAGGTACAGCAAAAGTATCAAACACTGCACAAGCCTCAACAATTGTTGGTGTAGATGATTTAATGGCTAGAGAAGTTAGTAAGAAATTAACACTATTGAAGTATAAAATGAATGATATATTAATGACAGGAACTAAGGCAGCTAAAACTGAAACAGAAGGTCAGAAGACGAATGGTTTATTGAACTTGGTTAATGATTCAAATGTTATTACTGCAAAGGCTGCTAATGTTGCGGTAGATGAATTTGAAGCGATGCTGAAGATTATGTATGATAGTTCTACTAATGATAATATGATTTGTTTTTGCTCAGATGTTCAAAAACAAGTAATAAACAAGTTCTATAATGTATCATTTATGGCTAAAGATGAGTTTTTAGGATTTGTTTGTGATCGTTACCATACAGACTACGGTGATGTTACATTTGTTTTAGAACCTTCATTGGCAAACGCTAAGAGTATAATTGTAGTAAATCCAGACTACTTAGAACTTAAGGAATTACAGCCTGCTCAAGCCATTGATTTAGCAGTTACAGGAGATTCTATAGCTAAAATGGTAAAATGGGAAGGGTGCTTAAAACTTGCTAATAGTAAAGCAGCAGCAAAGATAGTTTTACTATAGGTGATACATATGAAATTTAAAACAGAAAATTTATGGTTGTTTGTAGAAGGAATACAATTTAGAAATGGAGTATATTCTACTACAAATGAAAATGAGATAAAACTTTTAAAAAAATATGTTGATAGTATCAGTATAATTGCAGAAGAAAAAACTGTAAAACCTAAGAAATCAGAATAATAAACATTTAGGATAGGGATTAATTTCTCTATCCTATTTTTTAATGTATATTCAAGAATTTAAGATGCTATTGAATTTTTAAATATAGATTAAATTCAAAAATACAATTAAGGAGTGAAAATTATTATGGCAAAAAAGGAAACTAAAGAAGTTAATACAAAGAAAAATTTCTTTACAGAATTATCACATAAATTTTCAAAACCATTTCAAAAAAAATATTATTACTATTTTCTCTGGAAAAATAAACTAAGTAATTCGGAAACAGATTTTTCAGCAATTTCTGAAGAAGAATTTATAAATAAATATTTAAGAAAAAAGAGAAATGGGAAAACAACAGAGGGTAAAAAGAGTTATAAATCATTACAAATGTGGGAAAGTACAGATCAGTATCAAGGGTTAATGCAAGAATATTATAACTTTAAAATGAATCGAGATTTTTATAAGTTATATGAAACCTATTTAGAAAAAGCAATGAGTGGGGATGAAAAAGCTTTAGATGCTTTAAAAACTATTAAGAAAGAAATTGAATCATTGAATAAGGTTCAGAAAACTAGTAATAAACCTAGCGAAAATGAAGGTGCAAAATTTGATTTAACATAGGAGGTGAATAATTTTGACAGAAGCTGAACAATTAAAGATAGTAATGAATGATGGTAGATTATTCGCTAAAAATCTGACTAAAATTTTAAATGTAAATAATGAAAAAGTTCCATTTGTTTTAAACAAAGAACAAGAAATAATGAATGATACTTTAAAAGATAATAAATTTGTTTGTTGTCTTAAAGCAAGGCAACTTGGGATTTCAGAATATTGTATTAATTATATTATAAGAAATATGCTTATGATTGATGATATAACTTGTCTCATAGCTAGTTATGATGATAGAAGTGTTAGAGGTGTTGTTAATAAATTTAAAAGGCAATATAAATCTATTCCTAAAAAATACAAATTAGATGTTGAACGTAATAACGATAATGAATTTAAATTAAGTAATGGTTCAAGATGTGTATTTTCAGTAGCAGGAAATAACGACCTTCTTAGAGGGGATACAGCACAAATTATCATGCTTACAGAATTCGGAATTTGGAAACCTGATGTACAAGAAGATGCTTTGACTTCACTAGAACCTCTATTAAGTAAAAATGATAAATCACGATTAATTATAGAATCTACTGCAAAACAAGGTACAGTAGATTATTTTTATAAAATTTGTATGGGAGCATTAAAAGGTGATTCAAAATATATACTTGCTTTCTTTCCATGGTATGAGAATAAAGAACTTTATAAAGTTGAATATAATATGGCTGAACAGTGGTATAAAAGTGATAATCATGGTACAAGGCTTCAAGAAAAAGACCTTGACCCATATGAACTAGAACTTTATAAGAAAGGAGCAACACTTAAACAATTGATGTGGAGAAGATGGAAACTGTTAGATATGAAATTAAATAAATTCTACAACGAACATCCAAGTATTCCTCAAGAAGCTTTTGCAGGAAATAGCACAGATAATGTATTCGACCAAGAAGCTATATTAGAAAGAACTAATTATATAAATACTAATAATATTAAACCTTTAAGTTATAAAGAAGCAAATGAAAATAAACCTTTACCAGACTTATTAAGTAAGTATTATGGTAAGGGTTTTAATATTTATAAGACTATTAAGTCTAATATAATCTATTGGGGCGGCACAGATACTTCTATGGGTATAGGTGGTAATAGAGATGGGCAGACAATTCAAATACTTGATTCTGATGGGGAACAGGTAGCAACTTTTAATCGTAATGATATACCAATTTACAAATTTGCAGATGTAGTATATGAAGTTGGAATGTACTTTAATTATATGATGTTGAACATAGAGATTAATGTTAACGGTGGAACTGGTGCAGACTTATTGACTAGATTGAAACAAAAAGGATATATTCAGATACTTAAAACTAAGAGATTTGATAAGATAACTGGAAAGGTTAAACTTTCACCTGGTTGGACTTCTATGGAAGGCACTAAATTAAAATTAATAAATGACCTCAAGGAATATTTTGAAACAGGAATGATATGTGTAAATGATATTGAAACATTGAATCAAATGAATACATACATAGAGAAAAATGGAAAGATGGGTAATCAAAGGGGTAATGATATGCATGATGATTTAGTTATTGCTTTAGGGTTAGCTGTTATGAATATGATTCAAAGTAAGAGTTATTTATGATAGGAGGAATGGATTGTGAATTTAAAAGAAGCTTATATATGGCTTGATGTTATTAAAGAAAGAATGGAAGCTGATACATGTGAAGATTACATAATTGATTGTTTGGAATTATGCAAGTTAATGATAAAAGAAAAAGTAACAGGATATGCAGATGAAAGAGTAAAGTAAAAGTGAGGTGAATAATTTGGACTTACAAGAATACATAAAAGAATATTATTGTAAGATTGAATGCTGGTTTGTAAGCGAATGTTGTCAGCAACAACATGTAAATAGAATTAATAAAGTAGTTGAAATAAAAGAATACCTTGATGGTCATAGAAAAAATGATAATCTGAAATTATTTATTGATGGTAGATGGGTAGAGCCTACTAAAATAAAATTAAATTTTGCTTCAGTTTTATTAGACCACAACGTTAGTTTTCTTTTAAAGAATCCAATTACATTAATATGTGGTGATGATGAAGAAACTTTAAAAGAATACCAAAAAGTGTATAAGAGAGCTAAATTAAAAAGGATTGATACTCAGATATATGAAAATATGAAAGCATATGGTCAAGTGTTTGAATATCTATGGTTCGATGATGAGGATAATATAAAAAGTAAAATATTATTACCTGAATGTAGTTATCCAGTTTATACGGATACAGGGAATTATGTTGCTTTTATTTATCATTTTATAACTCAAAATTATGTTGAATATTATACTGTTTATTATCCAGATAGAGTAGAAGAATATACAACTAGAGGCGGTAAGGCTAAATTAATAAGTACATATAAAAACTACGGTGGATTACCAATACCTTATAGAATACCAAAAAAAACCAACATGCTTGAAGGTAAGTCTGATGTAGAGTGTTGGAAAATGATAATAGATAATATGGAGAAATTAAGTTCAAAATATCAGGATGCGTTATATAAATTTATTACAGGAATTCCAGTAATGACAGGTACTAAATTAAGCATTACTAAAGATGGCAAAGGAGCTATTAATCCAGATATAGTAGGTTATGCTTTACAATTAGAAGACGGAAGCACCTTTGATTTTAAGCAGAATAAAACGGATTATCAAAGTATGAAACTATTACATGATACATTGTTTAATTATTTATTGATTGCTTCATGTGTTCCTGCTGTATCTTTAAATGCTCAAGATGTTAGCAATTTAAGTGAAACTTCTATAAGGATGATGTATCAATTAGCTATATTAAAAGCTGGAATTGATTCTCAAAATATGAAGGATGGGTTTTATGTTAGATGGGAACGGATAAGAAAAATGTTAGCACAAAAGAACATTTATGTTGAGGGGGATATGGATTGTGAGTTCCAAATGGAAATTCCTCAAAATGCTAAAGAGGTCATTGAAAATCTTAAAACATTAAGAGAAATTAATGGAATAAGCTTTGAAAGTATGTTAGCTAAGAACCCATATACTGCTGATATAAATGGTGAAATGGAAAAAATATTAAAAGAAATTAATGAAGATAATATTAATTTAGATGATGTTGAAACTGATACTACTAATAATGATACTGAAGGTGAAGGTAATGAAACAGAAACCAAATAATAACGAGAAGCAATTGAGCAATGACTTGGTTGCTTTATTTTTATTTATGTTGAGTTATAAAGATGATAAAGAGTTCAAGAAATTATTAATACTAAATAAGCAGCATAGGGAAGAATTAAAGGATTATATTGGTAAGATATATTTGAAATACATTAAAAACAATGAATTGAATATGACTTACAAAGATATTAATAAAGAGATTAAGAAATTAGAAAGTAAGTTAGGAAACATTGGTAATGATTTAAGGAAACAAGAGGATATAATATTAAGCTATCTATTGTATAGGACGTGTAAAGATAGTTATTATAAAAGTATAGATATAGTAGGTAAGTATAAGGATAACATTTCAAATGTAAAGGTTAGCGATAAAACTATTAAAAAAACAGTTGATAAGAAGATAGATGGTAAGAATAATACTCAAAGGAATAAGGTTAATAAAGAGAAGTTTATTAATAAAATTAAGAATGATATTAAGAAGGAATTAAAAGGAAAGAAGTCTATTGAGATTATTAATGAAACTATTGATAAAGATTTTAATAGTGCTGTTAACGTTAGTGATAGATTAATTAATAATGAAATAGGTAGAGTATTTAATGGAGCGTTAATGCAAGGATATAGAGATATTGGAATTAAGAAGGTTAGATGGTTAAGCGTATTGGATAAGAATACATGTAGTGAGTGTGCTTCATTAGATAATGAAGTATTTAATATTGATGATGCACCTATACCAATAGATGATACACATATAAATTGTAAATGTATACTCGTTGGTATGGTATAGAGAATAGGGGAATGGTAGTTGGTGTATTAATATAGAATGTGATAAATAAATATAGGATGGCGGTACAATAGAAAGTGTTGATATTAGTGAGTTTGGTATTGAATGTATTTACGCAACTATTTTGTATATACTGCTATATAATACTAAATGACAATAGAGTAAGTGTTTATATAATTATGTATTGAACGAATGACTATTAATAATATCTTGTTATATACTATGCATTGTACTTCTTTCTGAAACAAAAATAAATATGTGAATAACCACCTTTTATACTTGATTTTAGTATAAGTTGGGTTTATAATAATAATTACGGTGAATAACCACCTATAATATGTATTATAGGTGGGAAACTGCAATTATTATAAAAGGAGTAGGTTATATCATGAGTAATAAAAAGATACCTGAGTTTTTAACTGAACAAGAACAACAACAACTAATCAATGTATTTAATGTGAGATACTTTAATAGTTTAAGAAATAGAACTATGATTAAACTATTTTTATCAACTGGATTAAGACTAAGTGAGATGATAGACCTACAATGGAATCATATAAACTTAATGACAGGGCAATTAAAGGTAGTTGAAGGTAAAGGTTCAAAAGATAGAATACTATGGATCAGCGATGAAATGATAGAAGAATTAAGGTTATGGAAGGAAAAACAAGTTGAAAAGCTTGGTAAATGCGAATTTGTCTTTACTAATAGAGATAAAGGACAATTAAAGGATAGAGATGTAAGAGAAATGGTTGCAAATTATGCTGATAAAGCTGGTATTACAAAGAAGATAAGTCCACACGTACTTCGTCATACTTATGCTACAGACTTACTAAGAGCAACAAAGAATATACGATTAGTACAAAAGGCTTTAGGACATAGTGATTTGAGTACAACAATGATATATACACATATAGTTGATGATGAATATGAAGATGCATTAAGAAATTTTAGAAGGTAACAATTAGTTATCTTCTTTTTTGTATACTATTTTGTCGACAAATAAAACTGATTACCCCTATTGATAAAAAATTTCACTGAGTAAACCTATTTTTTTACGCACATCAAAAAATCATGATTTCAAGTAAAGCAATTAAACTTATAAATAGAAAGGAAGAAGGAAGCAATGAAAATAATAAACATATTAACATATGAAGAAATACAAGAAATTGTTGATGAAGTTATTAGTTAAAGGAGATGATATTTATGACCAATATTGAGCGTTTAAAGATGGCAATAGAAGGAATTGATATGGATGATAATAAACTTTTGATATATTTAGAAGAAAATACACTAATCTCAACGAGCAATTATAATCCTCAATCAAATTCTAATAAAAAATCTATTCTTAAAACAGCCTTATCTATATTAGAAGATATAGCCAACAATCCTCAAATAATGAAAAATTACAAGAATGATGATATTACAATTAGTAACTTTGCTGAAAACTTACAAAATAGAATTGACCAATTAGAAAAGAAAATTCGCCAGATTCCAGATGATGATTTAATTTCTACTAATAATAATGGTTCTAATTTTATTTATATGTTCACTAATTAAGGAGCTGATGCAGAATGAATATATTTAATGATGATTCTAACTTTAGCTACCTCCTAAATACAATGGGTGAGAAAATAAAAATTAATGGTAAAGAGGAACAATCTTTACTTTCTAATTATAAAGATAAAATTATTGATTATAAAAAAATAAAAACTATTGTACCATTTAATGCTGGCGATTTAGTTGAATATCAAGATAAAAATTGGATTATTATATCTGAAGTAACTAAAAACGATACGATTTTTAAAGCAACTATGAGAAAATGTAGAGAAATTAAGCACAATAACCAGCTTATAAATGGATTGGTAGATAGTAAAGTTTTTGATGTTATACAAGAAAAATATATTACACTTGTAGATAATCAAATATTAATAACTTTAAGTGATAAGAATTATATTAAACTTAATGATATATTAGAATTTAGTAAAAAAGCATATAAGGTTATAGGAATAGATGACACAAAAGAGGGACTTTTAACCCTTAGATGTGAATATGATGCAACCAATACGCATTTTTACTCAATAGAGTTAAATGCAACTTCTACAACGATAAGACAAGGAGAAATATATCAAATTAGTACAGTAGTAAAAGATGGCGAGTTTTTAGTTGAAAACCCTACATTAATATATAATGTAGCTGATGCAAATATTTGTAGTGTAGATAATACAGGACTTATTACTGCGAATACTATTGGGACTACTACAATAACTGTGAAACATGGAAATGTAGAAGCAATATTAAATTTAGAAGTTTTAGAAGCTATACCAATTAAGCCAATGACTATTAGTGGAGATTGGCAAGTTTATCTAAGCAAAACTAAAACATATACAATTACTTATGATGATGGAAGTCCAGTTATCGATAAAATATTTACATTTAGTTTTGCAGATTTAACTCTTGTAACTATACAATCAAGTACGGCAACTGAAGTTACACTCCTAGGAAATTCCAGTAAGAAAGGATTTGCAATTCTTAGTGCAACTTATGGAGATATTACATTAACTAAAAATATATGGGTTAGGAGCTTAATTTAAAAATATAATAAGTAAAATAAATAGTATTATAGATGTATATTAATGTAGGGATTTTTACATAAGATTTATTTTTAGTAGATTTTAAACTTTTAAAATTATACATAGTCAAGCACCTCGATTGTAATTATAGACAAATGAGGTGCTTTTTAATCCTAAATTAGGACAAATATGTCTTGCTTTTAATAAATGCTATTTTTTCATTCTTGTTCACTATCAGTAGTAATGGAAATTTCGTTATTTAAGCGTTTAAAGTCATTTTTTATTTTTAAAGTAGCATTGTCTTTCAAATATGCTAGTATTGAAAATATACCAACTATACTTACAAGGCTAACACAGACAATGGCAGTAATAGTAATAGAATTATCCATATCATTCTCTCTCCCCTAAACTTTATTTTAATGAATTATAATATAAAAAGCTTAATGTCTACTTACGCTTTTTCTGAATTTTAATAGTACTCTTTGAACTAAATTTTCCGTGAAATTTAGTTCTTATATTTATTATAAATGCAAAAAAATAAAAACCGATTTAAGTAATTTTTTATGTAATGTAAGTAGTTGAAAATACTATAAAAAATTTTTTTAATACTCACGCCATAAGAATTTATCAGTAACGAATATTTTTAGAGTATTTATTGATGTTTATATAATTTTTATATAAAATAGAAACAAATGGAAAATTGTGTAGAAAATTTGGATTTAAGAGAATTTATAACGATTACGAATTTAATGACTATGTCCTTGAGTTAAATAAAGGAGATGTTTCTTATCAATAAGGTACTTATACTTAAAGATGTAGGTTCAGCTTATAAATCACTATCAGAAATATTAGAGGTAAATGAAAATATAATAAGACATTATATTTTAAGAAAAAGCATGTTTTATAGAAACGTTGAGGATGTTCTATTAGATGATTTTTCTACGAAAGTATTTGGTAATAAATTTGAAAGAGAAGCTTTATATAATAGAATAAACTTTGATTATGTGACTGTTTCTCATTTTACTGGTAGATTAAATGGTAAAGAGCAGCCATTGTATAATTTATATTTGTATTTATGTATATGAAAAATAACAGTAAAAACATAGACAACCTATGCCAAAAGATAGATAGGCTAATAGACAGTACAGAAGATTCTGTTAAAGTTCTGTATACAACTGCTACTCAATGGAACATAGAGCAGAAGAATAATATACAACATATAGAGCAGATTTCAAAGAATACAGCTCAAACAGATTCTAAAATAGATGTACTTCAGGGGAAAATAGATGCTTTACTTTCTATTAAAAGCTCAAGAGAAGAAGATAAATAAACAAAAATAGGGGCTATGCCCCTATTGGTTTGGAATAGATATTTATTAAATTCTTAATAAGTTACGTACACACATTGTATTAATATAATACGTATTGGACATCATCTCCATTAATCGTAGTAGTTGAGCCATCCATGTATATTATTTCTATTCCCACTAAACTTACTCTTTGAATTGTATTATTATACCATGCAGCTTCCCATAAGTTATTTTGCCCATACGTAACACCAGGATTAACAGGCCCTGTAACTTGTCCTTTAAAATTAGAACTATGCCTAATTTCACAATACTGAACATCTCCTACAGCATTATATGGCACAACCTCAAATGTTGCATATTTAATAGCTTTATTTGATTTGTTAGTCCAAATAATATGGAAATCTACTCCACCCGCTGAATTTGGAGGGCTTGAATATATACTAGAAACTCTTATCGTATTCTTTATTTCATTAATATGTTTTTGCTTTCTTTGCTCTTCTTGCTCTTTTTCTTGCTTATTCAAATCTTCTTCATACTTTTTTTTCAATTTTTTTGCATTGGTATTATTAGAATCTAAATCCAATAATAGGTCTATATTAAATATAGCACTATCAAAATCACCTTTACTTGCAGATTGGTTAGCTTTTTTAACCTGGTCATCTATATACAGCTTAAGACTTTCAGAGGCTTTTGTTTGTGCTAAATTAAACCTTTTAGTATCTTCTTTTGTAACTTCTTTAAACGCAGCATAAGCTTTGTCATAATCTTTTTCACCTAATAATTTAGTTCCTTCATTAAATTTGTAGAGTGAAAGCTCAAGTCTATGGGATAAATCAATCCTTTCCTTAATTACACTATCATTTTTATATTTGTTTGCGATATTGTAATATTCTCTTGCTTCTTTAAATTTATTCTCGCTTAGTAATTTTTCACCTTCTTTAAAATTAATATCATAATTTTTGTTATTATTATATTTGTTAAAAGACATTAGTGCGGCTATAATTATTAATATTATACATCCCCATAGCATATATTTTTTCTTTTTTAATACATTCTTTTCAATGTCAATCTGACTTTCAGACATAATTAATTCCTCCCCTATATAAAATTATTAAGTAATTAGTATTAATTGCATATATTCCAATATATTATATATGGTATAAATTATACCATCATGGTCTTTAAAAGGCAATTTGGGGTTATTGTGTTAAAACTATAAAATTCATTAAATAAATTGGAAAAGGTATAATATTAAAAAGTGTGACATGGAAGTTGTTATAAAAATTATTAGTAAATTATGATGCAAAAAACAAATCATGCTTAAGAACAATTTATAATGTAGGATTATTAATTTATGAAATTGATGGAGTTAAATATACTACCATAAATGAATTTTAAAAACTTATATGAGTTATTTATATATAAACTACTATATAATATGTAGGAATTTTTTAGAATAAAATAATACTTGCATAAATTTAGGAGATGATGGTATACTATGTTCGTACGTACATAAACAAAATTCGCTTGTAATGACATACATGCATTTAGGTATTTTTAAATTCTTATAATCAGATTATATATAATTATAATTTCCAGGTGCAAAAGGAAATACAGCTACAAACGTATTAAAGCCAGCTACTGTAGAAACAGGAGCTATAATTCCAGTACCTTTATTTGTAAATGAAGGAGATGTAATCAGAATAGATACAAGAACTGGAGAATACATGGAAAGAGTATAATTATTATTTAAGCGACATACATTATGTATGTCGCTATTAAATAAATAAAAAAAGGATGTGAATGTTAATGAATTCTATTAAGTCAAGAGTTTCCTATTTAAAAGGTTTAATGGATGGGCTGAAAATTGATGCAAATGATAACGAAGGTAAAGTCATAAGGGAAATAGTAGATGTATTAGAAGAAATAGCAGACGAATTAGATGAATTAAGGGATTCTCAAAAAGATATGGAAGAGTATGTAGATAATTTAGATGAAAACTTAGCATACATAGAAGATGAATTGTTTGATGACGAAGATGATGACTATGATGAAGAGGATATAGATGGTTTCGTAGAGGTTGCTTGCCCAGATTGTGGTGAAACTATATATATAGATTCAGGAATACTAGATGAAAAAGAAAGTATAATCTGTCCTAATTGCCACAAAGATATTCCGCTTGAATTTGAATGTGATGGTCACTGTGAAGGATGCACAGAAGACTAAAAATTTTTATTTTAAATATACAAAATATTTGATAAATTACAACAAGGCTTGAGTTTATATAAACTCAAGCCTTGTTATTTTTTGACAAAATAAACTTTATAAAAAATCATTAACATAGGAATATTTTTAGATAAATATAAATACTTTTTAATAAGGGGAGGAGGATAAAAAGATGATAAATACTAAAGAAATTTTTCGAATACTTCCAGATAGCATAAAATCTTTAATAGGGGAAGAAAATTTTAATAAAGTTCAAGAAATTAGACTAAGAGTAAATAAACCCCTAATGTTAGAAATGGAGCAAAAGGAGAAAGTCTTTAATTATATCGTTTCATCTGAGGAAATAGATATAGTTTTAAAAAGAATGAGCAATTATTCCATTTATGCTTATGATGAAGAAATAAAAAGGGGGTATATAACTGTCAAGGGTGGTCATAGAATAGGAATATGTGGGAAATGTATAGTTGAAAAGGAAAAAATAAAAACTATAAAAGATATATCTTCTCTTAATATTAGAATAAGCAAAGAAATCTTAGGATGTTCTGATAATATAGTTAAATATTTAGTGGACAAGGATGAAATAGTAAATACAATAATAATTTCGCCACCTAAATGTGGGAAAACTACATTGTTACGAGATATAGCGAGAAATATATCTGATGGTATGGTTAAGTTTTCATTACTAGGCAAAAAGATTACAGTCATAGATGAAAGAAGTGAACTTTCAGCTTGCTATAATGGTGCTCCACAGCTAAATTTGGGGATAAGAACTGATGTTTTAGATAGTTGCCCCAAAAGTGAAGGTATAATAACAGCTATAAGAAGCATGGCTCCAGAGGTAATAATATGCGATGAAATAGGAACAGTAAGAGACACAGAAAGCATAGTAGCTGCTATGAATTCAGGAGTAAAGGTTATAACAAGTATACATGGTTATGATATTTCAGATTTATATAATAGACCTGTATTTAAAGAGATTATAGATAATAAGGTTTTTAAAAGAGCTGTAGTTATGAGTCATAAAAAGGGACCAGGAACTATAGAATATATATATGATTTTTTAGAGCAAAAGAAAATTTTTAAGGAGGTACTATGATTAAAATAATTGGAAGTATTTTAGTAATAGTTTCTGCAAGCGTTTTAGGGTATTTTTCCGGAGAGTTGTTTAAAAAAAGAACTAGGGAACTGAAGGAATTAGAAAGAGCTATAGGTATTTTAAAAAATGAAATAGTATACGCATATACTCCACTTCCGTATGCATTAGAGAAGATTGGACTAAGACTTATGGAACCGATAAAAAGCTTGTTCTTAAGTATATCAAAGGATCTTGAAGAAAATGTATCAGAAGGAGTATATGAAGCATTTTATAGTAATACAAATTTATATAAGAAAAATTTAAACTTAAACAAAGAAGATATTCATGTTTTACTAAATCTAAGTAAATCATTGGGAGAATGGGATGTAGAAAGTCAAAAAAATATTTTTCGTGTTACCGAAGAAGAATTAAGAAAACAAATTGAAGAAAGTGAAATTCTTACAAGAAAAAATTTGAAAATGTATAGGTATTTGGGGTTTTCTATAGGGGCGATTATAGTAATTATGTTTATTTAAAGGGGGTAGGTTTAAATGTTAGATATAAGCTTAATATTTAAAATAGGGGCAGTAAGCATATTGATAATAATATTAGACAAGATACTAAAAAGCAGTGGTTATGATGATTATGCTGTACTCACCAATCTAGCTGGAATAGTAATAATACTTATGATGGTAATAAATCTTATAAGTAAGCTCTTTAATGCAGTAAGGACTATGTTTCAACTTTAGGAGGATAACATGGAGATTATAAAAATAGTTGGATTTGCCTTTTGTTCTCTTTTTATTGTTTTAGTAGTAAAGGAGGCTAAGAAGGAAGATTGGGCTGTACAAATAAGCATGTGTGTTGGAATACTTATATTTTTATATATGGTCGGAAAAATAACATCAGTAATGAATTTGCTTCAAACGTTAGCACTTAAAGCAAATATAGATTTTATATATTTAAGAACGGTATTTAAGATACTCGCAATTGCTTACTTAGCTTCCTTTTGTAGTGAAATATGTAAGGATGCTGGACAAAATAGTATAGCATCAAAAGTAGAGTTTGCAGGTAAGATACTTATATTAGTATTAGCAATACCGATACTTATGGCAGTTTTACAATCAATTCTAAAAATAATGTAGGGGATAAAATATGAAAAAACTAATTATTTTATTGATAACACTACTATGCATAGGGATTATTCCTTTTAATGTACAAGCTTCTTCAAGTGGAACCGATATAGATAATAATATGGAAGTTCAACAGCTTTATGATTACATGACAAATATAAAGAGTGAAGAAGAAATATTAAAGGATATGGATATAAAGGAATATATAAAGACCTATATGAAAAGTGGAGAAGGAACGTTTTCAGTGAGCAAGGTATTTAAAGGAATAGCATCTTATGCTGTAAGAGAAACTTCAGCTGCAATAAAACTCATGTCTGTCTTGGTTATAATTTCTATAATATGTGCTCTCATAACTAACTTAGAAAGAGCATTTAGTAATGAAACGCTGTCGCATATAGCCTATTTTGCTTGTTATTCGTTAATAATAATAATTATGGCAAAGAGTTTTTATGTGGGTGTCGAACTAGCTAGAGAGACAATACAAAAGATGTCGGATTTTATGCTTGCCTTGATACCAATATTAATTATGCTTCTTACGGGAGTTGGAGGTATAACAGAAGCAACGCTTATGGATCCTATAATAATCGGTGCTATAAATATAAGTGCTGAATTATTTGCGAATATAATTATTCCATTAATTACAATAACTTTTGTGCTTCAATTTGTAAATAATATCTCTGATGAATTTAAAGTGGATAAGCTTGCTAAGCTATTAAATCAATGTGCTTTATGGATGCAGGGAATACTTATGACAATATTTATCGGAATAATAACAATAAGGGGAATATCATCCAAGACCATAGATCAAGTAGTAGCAAAAACGGCAAAGTATGCAGTGGACAACTTTATTCCTATAGTCGGAAAGTGCTTATCTGATGCTATATCTACTGTGGCAGGCTATTCAATATTATTAAAAAATTCTATAAGCAGTGTTGGGCTTATAATACTTATTGGTATGGTGCTGCTGCCAATATTAAAAATTATAATAACTGCCTTAGTATATAAGCTTACAGCTGCTCTTATCGAGCCTATAGGAGATAAGAGATTAGTAAGCTGTATAAGCTCAGCTGGAGACTCACTTATACTTATATCTGCATGCTTAATATGTGTGTCTGTTATGTTTTTTATAATGATAGCTATATTAGCATCAGCAGGTAAGGTTGCAGTAGGAGGTTGATTAACTTTGGAGATAATTAAAGCTTGGATATCAAATATATGTACGGTGGTGCTTTTTATAACCGCAGTAGAAATAATACTTCCAGATAATAGTTTGAAAAAGTATGCTAAGTTTGTATTGGGGCTTATACTTATGACAGTTATTATAAATCCTATAATGAAAGTATATGATAAAAACTTTGATATAAATGTCATGAGTAGCAATGTAGAAAAGTCTATAGAAATAAGAGAATCTAAGAGCAATATGGAAGAGTATAAAAAGAATAATTTAAATGCAACTTTAGAAACATTTAATTCTAATTTAAAAAAATTGTCAGAGGAAAAGCTAAGAGAAAAATTCAAAGATATGGACTTTGAAGTAAGGGTAAAATCAGATATTGAACATAATCAAGTAAAAATAACGAGTATAGAAGTTGGCAGTAAGGAAAAAGGAATACAAAAAATAAAAAAGGTAGCAGTAGAAAGTTTTAAATCTGAAAAAGAGAATGCAAATGAAAGTGAAAGACTTAATGAAGTTAAACAATTTTTAAGCAAAGAACTTAATATACAAGAAAAATTAATTAAAATTTACCAATTATGAAAAGGAGGTATACCATGAATTTTAAAGAAATCAAAGAAATCTTTGAAAAAATGAAAAGTGAAACAAAGGAAAAAATATTTGGCAATAAGATAATTGCAAACTTTATAATAATATTCTTGATAGGAGTTTTAATCTTAGTAGCATCAAGCTTCTTCAAAACAACAGGAAATAATGGAAAAGCATTATCTGTGAGCAGTAATCCTGAAAACAAGGAGGAAAATATACAAAATAACAAAAATAGTGAGGAGGAGGAAGATTTAAAATTTGATTTGAAAAACATTCTTCAGCAAACTGATGGGGTTGGACGTGTAGAGGTTATGATTTATTTTGAAAGTGGAGAGGAACAAGTGCCAGCATTTAATGTTAATGATTCAACAAATTTAACAGAGGAAGTTGATAATGAAGGGGGGACTAGAAAAACTACACAAAAAAATAATGGAAATACTGTAGTTATAACAAATGATGGAGATCAAACAAAGCCGCTTATTATAAAGACAAATAAACCTAAGATAACGGGAGTTCTTGTAGTGGCGGAAGGTGCTGAAAATAAAGTTACTGAATATAGAATAAGAAAAGCTGTAACTAATTTGTTTGACATACCTGACAATAAAGTTAATGTTTATCCAATGAAAAAATAGCATATATGTCAATTTTAAATCATATAATTTTGTAAAAAGATAAATGGGGGGAATTTTGTATGAATAAAAAACAAGGCATTATCATTGTAACTTTACTTGCTCTAATAGTATGTATGGGAGTTTTAGCAACAAAACTTAATAATCCACTTTATACTCAATCTGGAGGAGAAAAAAGTGCAATTTCACTAAAGAGCAATGACAAAAATGCTAAAAATACTTCCAGTTACTTTGTAGAAGCTAAAATGGCACGTGACAATAAAGTTACACAAACGTTGCAGAACTTAAAGGGTATAATGGAAGATAAGAACATATCTCAAAAGCAAAAAGATAGTACAGCTGAGCAATATGCTGCTTTAGCAATGTCCTATAATTATGAAACTAAGATAGAATTAAATCTTGAAGCTAAGGGTTATGAAAATTCAGTTTGTCTTCTAAATGGAGATAAGGCTACAGTTATAGTAAAAGGAAATCCTAGTGAAAAGCTTACTGATAAACAGTTAAGAGAAATCCAAACTATAGTAGTAAATGAAGCTAAAATTAAAAACGTAGAAGTTTCTGTAAGAGAATAATTAATTTGATATAATAGGATGTATTTGATATAATGTACTAAAGATTAAACTTTTGCCAAAGTGTAAAAGATAAGTAACCAGGAGGTGTAATAATATGGAAGAAAGCATGAGCAGAGAAATAGATATGGGCATAGTTAAGATATCCGATGAAGTAGTAGGAGTTATAGCAGGTCTTGCTACTACAGAAATTGAAGGTATAGTTGGTATGAGTGCTTCCGTGGTTGGAGGTATAACTCAAATACTTACAGGCAAGAAGAATCTTTCAAAGGGAGTAAAAGTTACTGTAGGTGAAGAAAGCTCAACTATAGATTTACATGTAGTGGTAGAGTACGGCATTAGAATCCCAGATGTAGCATTAAAAGTTCAAGAAAATGTTAAGAGAACAGTAGAAGCTATGACAG
Source organism: Clostridium pascui (assembly GCF_016908015.1). GTDB lineage: Bacteria > Bacillota > Clostridia > Clostridiales > Clostridiaceae > Clostridium_AK > Clostridium_AK pascui. Next base: position 614,910 of record NZ_JAFBDB010000001.1, on the reverse strand, counting down.
GTCTTAATGTTGATGCTGTAAACATCCACGTTCAAAATGTTATTATTCCTAAGATGGATGAAGGAAATGTTGAAGAAATAGAAGAATAAATTTCACCCTCTGTTAAACAGAGGGTGTTTTCATGTAAAATATAATTTAGTATAATAAAATAATGTATAATACATAGTTTTTGTTTAATAATTATTATTAAATATATTTATATAAGTATTTTAGGAGGTACAATATGAACAGAAAAAAAAGTAGAGAAGTAACTATGAAGCTGTTATTTGAATCAATGATAAAAGGTGAAGATTATAAAACCATATTAGATGACTTGAGAGAATCAAATGAAAGAGAAGATAGTACAATGGAACTTATGGGAATAAAGATGGAAGAAGACCCAGAGGATACAAGTTTAGATCAGGTAGATATGGGCTATGTTATAAATATGATGAAAAACATACAAGAAAACGAAGCGATGTTAGATGAGAAAATAAAGAAATATTTAAAGGGATGGAAAATAAATAGAATTTCCAAGGTGGAACTTGCAATACTTAGATTGTGTACATATGAAATACTTTTTGAGGAGGATATTCCAGAAAGAGTTTCAATAAATGAAGCTATAGAACTTACTAAAAAGTATTGTGATGATAAATCTAAAAATTATATAAATGCAGTACTTGATAATATAGCAAAAGAAGTTAAAGGAGAGTTATCTTAAATGGGAGTACCTATAGATGGTAAAAAGGTTGCATTAGGCTTTAAAGAAGAGCTTTTAAATCTTATTAAAGAAAGAGTAATAAATGGATTAAATGCACCTTGCATTGCAAGTGTATTAGTTGGGGAAGATAAAGGTTCCCTATTTTACTTGAAGAATCAAAGCAGGGTATGTGAAGAACTTGGAGTAATCTTTAAAAGCTTTATAATGGATAAGGACTCAACAGAAGAGGCAGTAATTAGAAAGATTAAAGAATTAAATGATGAAGATAGTATACATGGAATTATACTTCAACTACCACTTCCAGAGAACTTGGATGAAGAAAAAATAATAAATTCTATTAGCCATTTAAAGGATGTAGATGGACTTACAGATATAAATGCAGGAAAATTTTACAAGGGAGAAAAATGTTTTATTCCTTGTACTGCTCAAGGAATATTGGAACTTATAAAAAGCACTGGAATAAATATTTCAGGTAAAAATGCAGTAGTTATAGGAAGAAGTACTATTGTAGGTAAACCTGTTGCACAGCTTTTAGTTAATGAAGATGCTACAGTTACTATATGTCATTCTAAAACTCAAGACATAAGAAAGATATGCAAAGAAGCTGATATAGTAGTTGCAGCGGTTGGTATTCCAAAGTTTGTTACAGAAGACTTTATAAAAGAAGGGGCAGTTATTATAGATGTAGGGTTTTCAGTGGTTAATGGAAAAATGACTGGAGATGTAGATTATGAAAATGTAATACATAAGGCAGGATTTTTAACTCCAGTGCCTGGAGGGGTTGGATCTATGACTCCTATAATGCTGATTAAGAATACATGTGAGGTATTAAAATAATGTATCTAAAAACTTTAACGGTTTCAGATATAAATAATTACATAAAAAAAGTAGTAGATAATGATTTTATATTAAATAATGCAGCTATAAGTGGTGAGATTTCTAATTTCAAACTTCATTCATCAGGTCATATGTATTTTTCATTAAAGGATGAGTACAGCAAGATTAATTGTGTTATGTTTAAGGGAAGTACTAGAACATTAAAATTTGTCCCTGATAATGGAATTAAGGTTATAGCTAAAGGAAGAATTTCAATATATGAAAAGGATGGGTCTTATCAGCTTTATTGTAATAGTATTGAACCTGAAGGATTAGGTGAATTATATATAGCCTTTGAAAAGTTGAAGAAGAAACTAGAGTTAGAAGGATTGTTTAATGTCGAACATAAAAAGCCTATACCAAAGTTTGCGGAAAAAATAGGAATTATTACATCTCCTACAGGAGCCGCTATAAGAGATATAATAAATGTATCTAAGAGAAGAAACAATAACTGCCAAATAATTATATATCCTTCACTAGTACAGGGAATAGGTGCTAGTGAGGATGTAATAAGAGGAATTAATACCTTTAATAAAATGGGTGATTTAGATATAATAATTATTGCAAGAGGTGGAGGATCTATTGAAGAACTCTGGGCATTTAATGATGAAAATTTAGCAAGAGCTATATATAATTCTAAAATACCTATTATTACAGGAGTAGGTCATGAAGTGGATTATACTATTGCTGATTTTGTCAGCGATAGAAGAGCTCCTACACCTTCAGCTGCTGCAGAAATTGCAGTATTTAATAAAGAACAAATATTAAATTGTGTAGCAAATTATAAAGATACCTTAAATTACCGTATGATGCAGCTTTTAAAAGATAGATATAATAATATAGAAAATTTAAAAAGGAATCTAGAAATAAACAGTCCTGAAAGAATAATAGTAAATGAATACCATAAATTAGATAAGCTCAAAGAAGCATTGAATTATAATATTAAAATTAATTTAGATTTAAAAAAACAAAAGTTATCTAAATCTAATGCGCTTCTTTCAGCTCATAATCCTTTAAATATATTAAGTAAAGGATTTGCTATTATTGAATCAATGGATGGAAGCGTAGTATCATCTTTAAACAAGGTACAATCACTTCCAGAAGTGAACATAATATTAAAGGATGGCAAAGGAAAGTTCAAGATAGAAAAATCTTAAGGAGTGATTTTATGGGGAGAAAAGCTGAAAGCTATGAAGGATTAATGACTAAATTAGAAGAAATATTAAGTAGCATGGATAGCGGTGAAGTATCTTTAGAAGATTCTATGAAAAAATATGAAGAAGGTATTAAAATTTGTAATAAGCTTTATAAGATTTTAAATGATTCAGAAAATAAAATTAAAATACTTATGAATGAGGGAGAAGAAAATTTTGAATATCAATAAGGTGAAAGAAGAAGTAGAATCTTGGCTCAAAGATTATTTTCAAAACAAAGGCTCATATAATAAAAAAATATATGAAGCAATGAGCTATAGTTTAAATATTGGAGGAAAAAGAATAAGGCCTATTTTAACTATACTAACATATGATATATTTGAAGATAATTATGAAGAGATCCTTCCTGTATGCGGAGCTCTAGAGATGATTCATACATATTCACTTATACATGATGACTTGCCATGTATGGATAATGATGATTTAAGGCGTGGAAAACCAACAAATCACAAGGTGTTTGGAGAAGGATTAGCTGTGCTTGCAGGAGATGCACTATTAAATGAAGCTTTAAATATACTTTTCAAACTTTCGTTAAAAGAAGATAGAAAATGGGCAAAGGCAGGACTACTTATTGGAGAAGCTTCAGGGGTAGAGGGAATGATAGGTGGTCAAACTGTAGACATATTAAGTGAAAATGAAGATATATCTAAAGACAAGCTACATTACATTCATAGTAAAAAAACTGGCGCGCTTATAAAAGCTTCTATACTAACTGGAGCTATATTAGGCAGAAGTACAGAGGAAGAATACAGTATATTAAATGAGTTTGGAGAAAAGCTAGGATTGGCTTTTCAAATAAAGGATGATATATTAGATATAATAGGTGATTCAACGAAGATAGGCAAAACAGCAAAAAAAGATATAGAAAGTAATAAAAGCACTTTTATAAAACTATATGGAATAGAGGAATCTAAACAGATGTGCTTGAAATTAACAGAAGAGTGTTTAGAGCTTTTAAATAAAATAGATAAAAATACAGAAAGCCTTGAAAAACTTACATTAATTCTTTTAAAACGGGAATATTAAAAAGTTGACTTTTTAACATATTAGGTATACAATATGTTAGCATTAACATAGATGTTTATAATGTTTTTAATATATATCTAAACTATATAATAGTGTAACCTTTAAAAAAGGTGGTGCAGTATTCTAGTCGGGTAAGTATCTTTTGAAGGCGGGGCTAAAAATCCGTCAAAGGGCATATCGATGAAGTTCCTTGTGCTGGCTTATGACGCCCAGTCATGGGTTGGTGCTGGGAGTAAGGAGGATGGGGCAGCCGCAACGGCATGCGGGAACTGACCCTACCTTCGCGGAGACCATTTATTGTATAAAAGGTTAGATACCTTTTATACGAAAATGGATTAAACCTGCAATGTGGTGAAGAGCTATGTGCAGTGTAGCCTGCCTTGAGTGGTTTAGGGGGAAAGCAGTAACACCATTTAATTTTGGCCAAAATTAAGGGAATTTGTTTGCTGAAACCTAAGCTGCAAAAGAGGCTAGGGAGATACCTAACTGTTGAGGAAAACTCCTAGACTGTTCTACTTAGAAATATGCTGAGGATTGCAGTGCGGACTAAGTGGCAATCCAGTCCTGCTTTTGGCAACAAAGCAGATAGGGAATTAAAGGGGAACCGCCAAAATGGCGACATTTAGGTTGACCTATGGGAAATCCTACTGGACCTAAGCCGCAAGGTTTACTCAGTTTATTACCACCTTTTTGTATACATATTTTGGAGGATATAAGTTTTGGATGCTGACGGTAAAATTAATTCTAATAATTTAAAAAAAGATAATAAAAAAAAGAAAGAAACAAGCTGGGTAGTGACCATAATATTATGGTCTATATTAATATCTGGTAGTGTTAATCTTTTGTCTGATGTGCTACTAAGAAATGTAAATATATTAGTAGCTTTTGTTATATTGATTTTTATAATAATCTTAGGTGTTGTATTTGATATAATAGGAGTGGCGGTTACTGCAGCTCAGGAAAAACCTTTTCATGCAAAGGCAGCTAAAAAACTTCCTGGAGCAAAAATTGCAATAAAACTTATAAAAAATGCAGATAAGGTATCTAATTTTTGCAATGATGTAATAGGGGATATATGTGGTATAGTAAGTGGAGGAATAGGTGCTTTAATTTTGGCAAAGGTTATTATAGTACTACCTAAAATAAATGCTGCTCTTATATCAGCGGTTATAGGAGCAATTATAGCAGCAGCTACAATAGGCGGAAAGGCTGCCGGAAAAAGTTTTGCAATGAAACAAAGTAATAAAGTAATAGATAAAGTATCTAAGATTATATATTTTATAAAAAAGGATAGATAATTATGATAAATATTTTAAATGAATATAAAGAACCAAATGACATCAAAAATATGACTATAGAGGAACTAAACGCCCTTGCTCACGATATAAGAGGCTTTCTAATAGAGAATGTTTCCAGGACTGGAGGGCATTTAGCATCAAATCTTGGAGTAGTAGAACTTACTTTGAGTCTGTACAATATATTCAATTTCAAAACAGATAAAATAATATGGGATGTAGGACATCAATGTTATGTTCATAAAATATTAAGCGGAAGAATGGGTGAATTTAAAACTTTAAGAAAATATGGTGGACTTAGTGGTTTTCCTAAAGTTTCAGAAAGCGAATATGATCATTTTCAAACAGGGCACAGCAGCACTTCAATTTCTGCCGCATTAGGTATGGCAAGAGCTAGGGATTTAAAAGGGGAAAAACACGAAGTTATTGCTGTAATTGGCGATGGAGCTTTAACCGGTGGAATGGCTTTTGAAGCATTAAACGATGTGGGATATAGCAAAACTAAGATGATAATAATATTAAATGATAATCAAATGTCCATAGGTAAAAATGTAGGCGGAATGTCTACATATCTAAGCAAAATAAGAATGGAGCCTGGATATACTAAATTAAAGCAGGATATAGATGGAATATTAAAAAAGATACCTAGTATAGGTGACAGTATGGCTCGTACTTTAGAAAGAGTTAAAAACGGCATAAAACAGATGGTAGTTCCAGGAATGCTTTTTGAAAACATGGGGATAAAATACTTAGGACCTATTGATGGACATAATATTAAGGAAGTAAGCAAAATTCTAGAAAAAGCAAAGTCAATTAATGGACCTGTAATCATACATATTATTACTAAAAAGGGCAAGGGATATAAATTTGCTGAAATGAATCCAGGAAAATTCCATGGTATAGGACCGTTTAACTTACAAAGTGGTGAGGTTGCTGTGACAGGAGGAATATCATATTCTAAAGCTTTTGGTAATACAATGGTTAAATTAGCGGAAGAAGACAATAGAATAGTTGCAATCACCGCAGCAATGAAGGATGGGACAGGACTTCAGCAGTTTGCAGATAAATATAAAGGCAGGTTTTTTGATGTAGGCATAGCAGAACAGCATGCAGTAACTATGGCAGCAGGAATGGCTTCTCAAGGTTTAAAGCCAGTGTTTGCAGTGTATTCTACATTTCTTCAAAGGGCTTATGATCAGGTAGTACATGATATATGTATTCAAAAGCTTCCAGTAATACTTGCTATTGATAGGGCAGGAATAGTGGGTGCAGATGGGGAAACTCACCAAGGAGTATTTGATTTATCGTATTTATCTCATATACCTAATATGACTATAATGGCTCCAAAATGTGTGGAAGAAATGGAACCTATGTTTAAATGGGCATTTAATCAAAATAGTCCTATAGCTATAAGATATCCAAGAGGCGGAGATACTTTAGATTTAGATTTAAACCCTGTAACTGAATTTAAATATGCTAAATGGGAAACAATCTATGATGAGGGAGATATTAGCATAATAGCAGTAGGAAAGATGGTTCAAAATGCATTAGTTGCTAGGGAAAAGCTGTTAAGGATGGGAATTAAAATAGGAGTTGTAAATGCAATATTTGTAAAACCTATAGATATTGAACTTTTAAGTAAGTTCTCTAAAACAAAAAAAATCATTATTACCGTAGAAGATAACATAGTTACGGGAGGGTTTGGAGCTTTGGTGTCAGAATATATCCAAAGTGTAAATTCAAAGGCTAAGGTTATAAATTTAGGGTTTAAAGATGAATTTATTCCTCATGGTAATGTAGATGTTTTTTATAAGGCTAGCGGTATTGATAGTGATGGAATAGTAGAAAAGGTAATAAAATTTATATAAAAAGGAGTACAGTATGGCAGAAAGTAAATTAAGACTGGATATACTTTTAGTAGAAAAGGGTATCTTTTCTTCAAGAGAGAGAGCACGTGCAAGTATAATGGCAGGAGAAATATTTGTAGATGGACTAAGAGTTGACAAGTGCGGAGAAAAAGTCAAGACAACTTCAAGCATAGATTTTAAGGGAGAAAAAATGCCCTACGTAAGTAGAGGAGGGTATAAGCTTGAAAAGGCCATAAAATCCTTTGAGATAGATCTTAAAGATAGAGTATGTATAGATATAGGTGCTTCAACAGGTGGCTTTACAGATTGTATGCTTCAAAATGGAGCAAGTAAGGTATACTCTATAGATGTAGGATATGGACAGTTAGCTTGGAAGCTTAGAGTAGATCCAAGAGTAGTATGCATGGAAAGAACCAACTTTAGATATGTTACCTATGAAGAGATAGGAGAATATGCAGATTTTGCAAGTATAGATGTGTCTTTTATTTCTTTAGAAAAAATAATTCCTGCAGCAATAAATTTATTAAATGATAAAGGGTCTGTAATGGCATTAATAAAACCTCAATTTGAAGCTGGAAGGGATAAGGTTGGTAAAAAAGGAGTAGTAAGAGAAAAGTCAACACATGAAGAGGTAATAATAAAAATAGTAACATTTATTAGAAATATGGGTCTTAACATTATAAGCATAGATTATTCCCCTATTAAAGGGCCTGAAGGTAATATTGAATATTTAATATATTTTACTAAAAACAATGAAATATCTTTTGATTTCAAGGATGAAAGAATAAAAGATATAGTAAATTTATCTCACGGTCAATTGGACGAGGTAAAATAATGAAGAATATAGGGATTAATGTAAATACAGATAAGGATATTAATGGTAACATATTAGCTTCTATTATACAAAAGATAAAAAATCAAGATAATAATATCAATATAAAGGTATATAAGGATTGCAACGGGCTAGAAAATGAAGAGAGCAAGGATCTTGACGTGGTAATTGTACTTGGTGGAGATGGGACCATACTTAATACATCTAAATATGTTTCTAAATATGGTGTACCTATTTTGGGAATAAACATAGGACATTTAGGTTTTTTGGCAGAGGTAGAAAGTGCTGATTTTAGTTTTGCTATAAAAAATATTTTAAATAATAACTATACTTTAGAAAATAGAAAAATGATACAATGTGGTATTGAATTTCCTAATGGTCAAAAAATACTTTATGCACTAAATGATGTAGTTATAGCTAAGGGTGCTATTGGAAGAGTAGCAAAATATAAAATTTATGTAAATGATAATTATTATACTACATTTGTATCTGATGGAGTTATAATATCAACTCCAACAGGGTCTACAGCCTATTCTCTTTCAGCAGGTGGGCCCATAATATATCCCACGTTAGATGTGATAAGTATTACGCCTATTTGTTCTCATTCATTGGGGATGAGAAGTATAGTCCTTCATGGAGACAGTAAAATAAAAATTACAACTGAACGTAGAAGAAGCAATATACATGTTGCAGCAGACGGACTTGAACCAGTAGATTTAGGCATTATAAATGATATAGTAATAGAAAATGCACCATATAAATGTAAGCTTATACGATTAAATGGAGAAGATTACTTTAGTATTTTAAGAAAAAAATTATATTTATAACAAAAGAATGTGAAGGTGAAATATATGAAGGTAACTCGTCATGCCAAAATATTAGAGCTAATTACAGGTAAAGACATTGAAACACAGGAAGAATTAGCAGAGGAACTTAGAAAAGGTGGAATGAATGTAACTCAAGCCACAGTATCCCGCGATATAAAAGAATTAAAACTTATAAAAGTACTATCGAATTCAGGAAAATATAAATATGCAACTATAATGCATACTGAAAACTATCTATCAAATAAGCTTGTAAATATATTTACTCAAACTGTTACAAGTGTAGAAAATGTAAATAATTTTGTAGTTATAAAGACATTATCCGGTTCAGCTTCAGCAGCAGCAGAAGCTATAGATACATTGCATTTTCAGGGAATTGCTGGAACACTCGCAGGGGATAATACTATATTTGTAATGGCAAGAACCGAGGAACAAGCTTCAATTATAACGCAAAGAATGAAAAAAATGTTGTTAGAACAGGAGGATTAAAGATGCTTCTTCAGTTAAATATTAAGAACTTTGCTTTAATTGAAGAATTAAGCATATCGTTTGATAATGGATTTAATGTGCTTTCTGGAGAAACAGGAGCAGGAAAGTCTATATTAATTGATGCTATAAATTATGTTTTAGGGGGCAAATTTAATAGAGATTTTATACGAACAGGAGAAGATAAAACCTTTGTAGAAGCTATATTTACTTTGGAAAATGAGAAGTCTAAAGAAGAACTTATAAAGCAGGGTATAGAATATGAGGATTGGATAATAATAAGCAGAGAAACATTTCAATCAGGAAAAAGCATTGCTAAAGTAAATGGAAGATCAATTATTCTTTCTCAACTCAAAATGCTTACAGAAACTCTAATTGATATACATGGACAACATGAAAATCAAAATTTATTAAATTATTCTAATCATATAACCTATTTAGATTACTTTGGAGAAGAGGCATTAAAAAAATATTTAAACAAATATAAAAATCTATATAAAGAATTAAATGAAATAGAAAATAAAATATTAAATTTAGCAGGGAAAAATGGAGAAAGAGAAAAGACAATAGATTTTTTGAAATATCAATTAGAAGAAATAAATGCTGCTAATTTGAAAACCGAAGAAGAAGAAGAATTAGAAGAAAGATATAATATATTATCTAATTCTGAAAAAATAAATAAGTGTCTATCGTTAAGCTATAAAATGTTATATGATGGAGATGACAATACATCTTCTATAATTGACAGCATAGGATCTATAGTAAGAGATTTGAAATCTATAGAAAATCATATGGAAAAAATAAAAAAAATATCTGTTTCATTAGAAGAAATCTACTATGATTTAGAAGAAAATACAAGAGATATTAGGGAGATTAAGGATACTATATATTATGATGAAGAAGAATTAAATATTATAAATAGCAGGCTTTTTCAAATTAGTAGTTTAAAAAAGAAATATGGAAATAGTATAAAAGAAATTTTGAATTATAGAGATAAAATAAGTGTGAAATATGAAGAGCTTATAAATAGTGAGGCTATAATAGAAGAATTAAATCATAAAAAAGGTATTATAATAAAGGACCTTAAAGAACAGGCACTTGAAATACATTCACTTAGAGAAAAGTTTGCAAATATTTTGGAAGTTAAAATAAAAGAAGAATTAAATTATATAGGCTTAGAAAAAAGCACTTTTAAAGTTTCGGTAGAATTAAAAGAGGAACTAAATGAAAATGGACTGGATAAGGTTCAATTCTTAATTTCTACTAATCCTGGAGAACCACTAAAGCCATTAGAGAAAGTTGTATCAGGTGGGGAGTTATCAAGAATTATGCTAGCTTTAAAAACAGTATTTGTAAATAAAGATAAAATTCCATCTGTAATTTTTGATGAAATAGATACTGGAATTAGTGGAAGAATTGCACAAAGTGTAGGAGAAAAAATGTATAGCATTTCTAAGACGCATCAAGTTTTTTGTGTAACGCATCTTCCACAAATAGCTTGTATATCTGATGTTCATTATCAAGTTGCAAAAGAAGTTATAAACAATAAGACTTATACATCTATAAATAGATTAAACGATAAAGAGAAATCACAAGAAATAGCTAGAATGATAGGCGGAACAGAAGTAACTACTCTTACATTGAGACATGCCGAAGAAATGATAGACTTAGCTAATCACAAGAAACTAGACATGTAGTCAAAAGTATATAAAAGAAGAAAAGGGTTACAATAAATAATGTTATTGTAACCTTTTTTTTGATTTTAATTATTAATTTTAGTTTAAACAAGTAATACTTAACTCCATATACAAAAGAATAATAACATAATAAATTTTTGAACTGGGCAACTTAAAGATATAAAAAGAAAGACAGGAGGTATAATAATGAGAAAGTTTAAAATTAAATATATATTTTGTTTTGTGTTATCCATCCTGTTATTTACTTTGGTTGCCTATTATCAAGCTTTCAACATACCAACTACAATTTTTATAAGAGAAGGAGAAAAACTTGAATCAAGCAATATAATAAAATTGGTTCAAGAAAATACTGTAAGTGCATCTAGTAGATTAAATAATCAAAGTAAAAATGTAAATGTAAGTTTACTTGGAATATTAAAGGTTAAAACTATAGAGGTAAAGTCAGTTCCAGAAGAAATAAAACTATACCCAGGAGGGCAACCAGTAGGAGTAAAGCTTAAAACAAAAGGTGTTTTAGTAATTGCGTTATCAGATGTAGAAACTTCTAAAGGGAAGGTCACAAGTCCAGGAGCCCAATCAGGTATAGAAATTGGAGATAATATTATTGAAATAAATGGTGATAAAGTTACAGGTACTGAAAAAACTTCATCTTTAGTTAATGTTGCAGAAGGGAAAGATTTAAATGTAATTATAGATAGACAAGGAAAAACAATGGAGAAGGTTATAAAACCTATTAAAGATATAAATGGGAAATATAAAATTGGATTATGGGTAAGAGATTCTACTGCAGGAGTTGGTACTTTAACATTTTATGATGATGACAATAAGATATTTGCAGCATTAGGTCATCCAATAACAGATGTTGATACCGGATCAATACTTCCATTAGGATCAGGACAAATAATAAATTCATCCATCGTTTCTGTAAGAAAAGGTGTAAAAAGGGCACCAGGGGAATTAAAAGGAATATTTATTGATGAAGATATAGTTCTTGGAAAAATTTCAAGAAACAGCGAATGTGGAATTTTTGGAAAAGCGAATCTAGAACTTAAGAATAAGTATGCAAAAAAAATGCCAATAGCTTTAAGACATGAGATAAAAGAAGGTCCAGCAAAAATATATACTACTATTGACGGAAGTCAACCTAAAACTTATGATATAGTAATTGAAAAGTTGCTTCCACAAAGTGCACCGGGACCTAAAAGTATGATAATTAAGGTCACAGATAAAGAGCTTTTAAATAAAACTGGTGGTATAGTACAGGGAATGAGTGGAAGTCCTATAATACAAGATAACAAGATAGTTGGTGCAGTAACACATGTTCTTATAAACAAACCAGATACAGGATATGGTATATATATAGAATGGATGTTAAAAGAAGCTGATATGGTGAAATATAACAATTAACAATTTAATAAATAGTTAGTATAATAGAATAGATAATGCACAAAAATATTGTCTATTCTATTATAGTTATGATAAAATATTTTTTTATTTAGAAGGAATTCTCTATCTTTTGTCGAATTTATTATTTGTTAAGATATGGGAATTAATTTGAAAAGGGGAGTAGGTTTATGGTAGATTCAAAAATTAATGTAGTTATTGCAGACGATAACAAAGAATTTTGTAACATTTTAAATGATTATTTATTAAATCAAAGAGATATTGTGGTAGTTGGGATAGCTAAGGATGGTTTAGAGGCTTTAAAATTAATTGAGGAAAAAAAGCCTGATTTAGTTGTTTTAGATATTATTATGCCGCATCTAGATGGATTAGGAGTTCTAGAGAGACTAAATGGGATGAATATAGATCCTATGCCTAGAATAATAGTTCTATCTGCAGTAGGACAAGATAAGATTACTCAAAGAGCAATTACATTAGGAGCAGATTATTATGTTGTAAAACCATTTGATATGGATGTATTTACTAAGAGAATAAGACAAATGTTTAATAACACAATATCAAGCGATGAAGTAAAAAGAAGTGTTCCAGTATCAGAAAATATTGAAGTAAGAGTTAATAAGAATGAGCCTATGGACTTAGAAGCAGAAATTACAAACATAATTCATGAAATAGGGGTTCCTGCTCATATAAAAGGGTATATGTATTTAAGAGAAGCAATTACAATGGTTGTAAATGATATGGAACTTCTCTCAGCAGTTACTAAGGAGCTATACCCATCTATTGCTAAGAAATTTAATACAACTGCAAGCAGAGTAGAAAGAGCCATAAGACATGCCATTGAAGTAGCATGGAGTAGGGGTCAAGTAGATACTATTAACAGGCTCTTTGGTTATACAATACACACTGATAAAGGCAAGCCTACAAACAGTGAATTCATAGCTATGGTTGCTGATAAACTAAGACTTAAAAATAGGGCATCAAATAATGCCTAAAATAATCATTTAAAATAAAAACTCCGTAATTTTTACGGAGTTTTTATTTTAAATGAATTTATAGATGTTTATTAGTATATTTTCAGCTCTTTATTCATAAATATTAAGAGGTGAATAACAAGGGGGAAAATATATGAGCAGAAATAATCTTGTTTTAGGCTTAAATGATCATATAAAAGAAAATTTTTGGCTTTATGTTATAAGTTTAATATGTATATTTACGGGAATGGTACTTGGAGTATATACAGTAAAATATATGGGAGAGATATATAAAACAGATTTAATTAGTTATTTTCAAGGTTTCACTGAGTATTTAACTACAGAGAGCTTAAATTATAAGGAAGTATTTTTAAATACTATAAGAAGTAATATTCCATTTATATTGTTTATTTGGTTATTAGGAATGACCATGGTAGGAATTCCTGTAATACTTATAATTGGAATCATAAAGGGATATACATTAGGTTTTACAATAAGTTTTATAATTAATTCAGTTGGATTAAAAGGGATAGGTATTGCAATATTTGGAGTTATTATTCAAAATATAATATATATACCCTGCATGATAATTGCATCAGTGCTTGCTATGGAATTTTCTCTTAACTTTCTTAAAGAAAGAATTGACAGAAGAGTAAAAGAAAATATATGGATTAAGATGTTAAGTTATTCTTGTTCGTTTTTGGCCATAATAGCTGTAATGTTTGTTGGATTCTTTATGGAAGCCTATATAATTCCTAATATATTAAAAATAATTATATAAAAATTTCTTTATAAATCATATAGGACATGCAGGGAGGAGAAATTATGAATATAAGAATTTTAGAAGAATCTCTAGTTATAAAAGTAGTAAAGTGTTTTTTTATACTGCTATTCTTTGGAGAAATTTTTCCTTTTATATTAGACATATTTTTTTATTACTTTGTTGATAAAGTAGCTGTTTATGATAACAGTGTTTTGGTATACAATATTATTAATAGAAATATTGACATATTATATAATTATATATATATATTTCAGGAATTTTTAAAATATTAAAGGATTTTTCATCGTTTTGTGGAAGTAATATATTATAAGATACATAGGAGAAGAAAAAAACATGGATGAATTTCTATTAAGGTATATTAATTATTTAAAGAGTAAAAATATGAGTAAGAATACTTTAGATGCATATAAAAGAGATATAGATAGATTTTTAAAATTTCTTTTATTTAGGAATGAGGATTTAAAGGATGTAGATGAGATAAGTATAATGGCTTTTGTTCAGGAACTACATAAAAGTAAAAAGGCTAATTCATCTATTGTAAGAAACATAGTTGCTATAAGAAATTTTTACAAGTTCCTAAAGAAGCAGGGAATTATAAATGAAGATCCTGTTATAAATTATGAAATACCTAAAATAGAGCGTAATATGCCGCAAATACTTACGCTAGAAGAAGTTAATAAGCTTCTTAATTCACCAGATTTAACCACAGAAAAAGGTGTAAGAGACAAAGCTATGCTGGAGGTAATGTATGCTACTGGAGTAAAGGTTACTGAACTTTTGAATATAACAACCTTTGATGTTAATCTCAAGTTATCCTATATAAAATGTAGAGGAAGCAAAAATAAGGAGAGAATAATACCAATAGGAAGTTATGCTGTAGATTGTATTAATAATTATCTTAAAATAAGAGGCCTACTTAATATATATAATTTAGAATATTTATTTTTAAATTTACAAAGTACTAAAATGACAAGGCAAGGCTTCTGGAAAATAATAAAACAATATGCAAAAATAGCAGGAGTAAATAAAGAAATAACATCTTATACATTAAGGCATTCTTTTGCAGTTCATCTTTTACAAAATGGAGCAGATATAAAATCTGTTCAAGAACTTTTAGGTCATAAAGATATGGCTGCAACTCAAATATATTCAAGCATATCTAGGAAAAGCAAAATTGCGGAAGTGTATAAAAAGGCACATCCTAGAGCATAAAGGGAGGACATTGTATGAACTTAGAAAAAGTAAAAGAAAGTGTTGATTTTATAAAAACAAAAATAGATATTTCTCCTGAAATAGGAATAATTCTTGGGTCAGGACTAGGAGATTTAGCAGAAAAAGTAGAAAATAAAGTTATAGTAAAATATGAGGATATACCTAATATGCCTAAGTCTACTGTAGTAGGTCATGCTGGGCAGTATGTATTTGGTAAATTAAGTGGGAAAGATGTAGTAATGATGCAAGGAAGAATTCATTATTATGAAGGACATCCAATGGAAATAATTGCTCTTCCTATACATATAATGAAATTTTTAGGTATAAAGACTTTAGTAGTTACAAATGCAGCAGGAGGAGTAAATACAAGCTTTAATC
Source organism: Clostridium pascui (assembly GCF_016908015.1). Taxonomy (GTDB): domain Bacteria; phylum Bacillota; class Clostridia; order Clostridiales; family Clostridiaceae; genus Clostridium_AK; species Clostridium_AK pascui. The sequence continues at coordinate 599,343 of NZ_JAFBDB010000001.1, read as the reverse complement.
CAGGGGATTTAATGATAATTACAGATCATATAAATTTTGTATTTAATAATCCCTTAATAGGAAAAAATGACGAAGAAATTGGACCTAGATTTCCAGATATGAGCATGTCTTATGATAAGAATTTAGTTAACTTATCAGAAGAGGTTGCGAAAGCTCATAATATAAATATTCAAAAGGGAGTTTATGTTATGATGCCAGGACCAACCTATGAAACGCCAGCTGAAGTAAGAATGATAAGAATAATAGGCGGAGATGCAGTAGGAATGTCTACTGTACCTGAGGTAATAGTTGCAAAACATGCAGGGCTTAAAGTTCTTGGCATCTCATGTGTTACAAATATGGCATCAGGAATACTAGATCAACCATTAAATCATCAAGAGGTAATAGAGACGTCTAATAGAGTTAAAGATACCTTTACTAGACTTATTACAAATATTGTAGAAAAAATGTAATTATAAGGAGAGACTAAACCATGGAGAGTTTATTACATAAGATAGAAGATGCAAAGAAATATATACAAAGTATAGATAGTGGTAAATTTGACGCTGCAATAATACTTGGAACTGGGCTTGGAAGTATAGTAAATAACATAGAAAATAAAAAAGTAATAAAATATCAAGATGTCCCTGGATTTCCTGTATCTACAGTTGCAGGGCATAAGGGAGAATTAATTATTGGGGAATTAGAAGGTAAAAAGGTAATAGCTTTTAATGGAAGGTTTCATTACTATGAAGGATATGCCATGGACCAAGTAGTATTTGGGATAAGGGTAATGAAAGCATTAAGTATAGAAAATATATTAGTTTCAAATGCTGCAGGTGGAATGAATCCAGAGTTTGAACCAGGAGATTTAATGATAATTACAGATCATATAAACTTTATGGGTACTAACCCACTTATAGGGAGAAACTTTGAAGAGTTAGGACCAAGATTTCCAGACATGTCTAGTGCATATAATAAAGACTTAATAAAACTTGCTTTTGGGTGTGGCACAAAACTAAATATTAAGATTCAAAAGGGAGTATATGCAGCAGTATCAGGGCCAACTTATGAAACACCAGCAGAACTAAGAATGCTTAGAATATTAGGTGGAGATGCAGTTGGAATGTCTACAGTACCAGAAGTAATAGCAGCTAATCATATGGGAATGAAGGTGCTTGGAATTTCATGTATAACTGATATGGCTATAGCTGATAATTTGGAGCCATTAGATCATTCAAAGGTAGTGGAAACAGCAAATAAGGCAATGGCTAAGTTTGTGAACTTAGTAAAAGAAATAGTGAGGAATTTATAGTTAATATTTTATATTGAATAGTTAATGTTCATTTTAAAAGGATTTTTTCTGCAACTGTAGAAAAAATCCTTTCATTAAAATTATTGAAGTTATTGAGTATTCAATATTAACTGTTACCTATTAATTATCAATTAACATGGGGTGATAATAATGAGAATGTATGATATTATACTAAAAAAAAGAAATGGCAGTGAGCTTACTAAGGAAGAAATAGAATATTTTGTACAAAATTATACTAATGGCAATATACCAGACTATCAAGCATCTGCATTACTTATGGCGATATTTTTCCAAAAGATGAGTAAAAGAGAGACTGCAGATTTAACTATGGCTATGGCGGAGTCAGGTGATATTTTAGACTTATCTAAAATCAATGGAATAAAAGTAGATAAGCATAGCACAGGAGGTGTAGGTGATACTACTACACTGGTACTAGGACCTATGGTAGCAGCACTTGGAATACCAGTAGCTAAAATGTCTGGAAGGGGACTTGGACACACAGGGGGGACTATTGATAAGTTAGAAGCTTTTAAAGGATTTTCAGTAGAGATGAGTGAGCAAAAGTTTATAGAAAACGTAAACAATATAAAACTTGTAGTAGGAGGGCAAACAGGTAACTTAGCTCCTGCAGATAAGAAGCTGTACGCATTAAGAGACGTTACAGCTACTGTAGATAATATATCTCTAATAGCATCTAGCATAATGAGTAAAAAAATTGCTTCAGGTGCTGATGCAATTGTCCTAGATGTTAAGGTTGGAGAAGGAGCCTTCATGAAAACTAAAGAAGATGCCCATAAGCTTGCACAAGAAATGGTAGATATAGGTCATTATGTAGGAAGACAGGTAATAGCTATAATTTCGGATATGGACCAACCGCTAGGCTTAGCAATAGGAAATGCTTTGGAAGTTAAAGAAGCTATTGATACATTAAATGGAAATGGACCTAAGGATTTATTAGAATTATGCTTAGCTTTGGGGTCTCAAATGGTGATTTTAGCTGGAAAAGCTGTTAGTGATGATGAAGCAAGAAAGATGCTTATGGATACAATTGAAAGCGGCAAAGCATTAAATAAGCTTAAAGAGTTTGTGATTGCACAAGGCTCAGAAACTTCGTGTATAGATGATACAGATAAGCTACCTAAATCAGAGTTTATGATTCCCGTAGAAAGTAAAGAAGATGGATATGTAAATAAAATACATGCAGAAAGCATAGGAATTATAGCTATGGAATTAGGTGCTGGAAGAGCTACTAAGGAAGATATAATAGATCTTTCTGTTGGAATAGTTTTAAATAAAAAAAGAGGAGATAGGGTAAAGAAAGGTGACATTTTAGCATATATACATGCTAATGATATAAACAAGGCAGAGAAGGCTAAAAAAGACATATTAAATAATTATGTAATAAGTGATAAATATGAAGAAATAATTCCACTCATATATAATATAGTAAAATAATATTATAGAGAGCATTACATCATAGTGTAATACTCTCTATAATATTTTGTACTTATTTATTGGTTAATGGTACAATTAATCGACTTTTCTTGGAGTCCAATCATTTTTATCTACTGCAGCTTTAGTGATATCTTCCTGGACAGCTTTAGCTAAATCAACTGCAGCTTGGCACTCGTCATAACAGAAAGAATTTAGTATATCCTTTGATCTTGATTCCATATACTTGTCTTCAATGTTTTGAATCTTAGAAAGCATATCTTTTTCATAAGGATCAAATTTTGCCCTTATTATATTATGGTAATCTTGGTAAAATGCAAATGTCCTTGTATCAATTTGCTGGAAGAGAGCTGCAGCTGAAGGCCCTTCAAAATCTGGATGCACTTTATCTATTCCAACATAAAAAGGAACAAAGATTGAACCACATGGAGGTGAAAAAGAATGAAGCATTAATCCTAGTTCGTTAGGAACATTCGGTCTAGCCCATAAAACTGCTGAAGACATAGTTCTTCCCCAACCTAAGTCGTGGCTGCATAGTCCACGTATATAAAGGTTTGTGGAAACCTTATCATCTTTTGGGGAATCTATAATAAATTCATTGTTTTCCCAGTTAGCAAAATTTTTGTCACTTAAACTATAGAAAGGAATTTGATTTGTATTAACAACTTTACCACTTGGTAAAGTATAGGTGTCATAATGGTCTCTTGAACCTTTCATCATAGTCTCAAGTGTTATATTTCCAAAAGATTTTTTCATAAGCTCCATTGCTCTTTGATAACGTTGTTCTGTAGAATATAATTTTTCTGCTGCTTGGCGTTTGGAAAGATCATTATCTTCTGGATATAATGTGGTACTTCCATAAGTTTGTCTAAAGTTGATCTTACTTAATCCCTTTTCAACCCAACCTTGTTTTTCTGCAAAAGTTATCAAGTCTTTAGAAGATAAATCATAATCATCTTCAATCTGATATTGATTGGATCTTGCTGAAACTGAATTTGTGTATTTCTTTGCAGCCCATCTGTATCCAGTAACTTCAACTACCCATAATTCATTTGGGTCACCGATTTCGTACATTATTCCGCCCCAGGCTACACCATATTTCTCTACTAATTTTCCGACTATATCTACACCTTCACGTGCAGTTTTTGCTCTTTCAAGTGTAAGTCTTATAAGGTCATTATCATGAAGGCCAGTATTAAAAGCGAGAGTGTCTCTAGATGGAGCATCATTATCTGCTACTATTACTTGATGCTCATTTATTCCCATTGCATAACCCCATCTACCCGCAGTACGATCACCAACAAATTTATATGTTTTTTCTGCTTGAGGTATATCTATATAGGCTGCCTGATAAAGTTCATTATTGGCATGAGTAGCTGCTTGTTCTAAGGATACTTCACATAAAGAAGTAGCACCTAAATCGCGATTTTTCATTATCATAGATCCTGTACCATCTTTTAAAGCTTTACCATGTGCTATAAATGTAGTACATTCCCCTTGGAAACTTAATAAATTTTTATCAAATGTATTAAATATAAGTAGATCTCTGTAAGGAATTCCTGTGCTTTCAGATAGTCCCTTTATCCAGTTTAGCTTTTCGGGTAGGACTTCAGTATACATTTTTTCTACTTTGTCTAAATCGCCATTTAAAGCGCTAATGTCAATATTGTTTTTAGAGGCTTTGTCCTTAACCTCCTTTAGGTTTTGTAAAATTTGTAATTTGTACTCCTTACCAAATTTAAAACCTTCATTATAGCTATCTAGCTCTTTAGCAAATGTAAATGTGGAAAAAGAAATAATTAATAAGAAGGTTAGCAATAAAGTTGTTAATGCTTTAGTTAATGAAAAACTTTTGAGTTTTTTTAAGAACACAATTTTTCCCCCCTCTAGTTATCTTATATGATTATTTAATTTATAAGAGTTAATTATATAATACCTCCTTTCAATAAAGTATATTGTAATTACCATAAAATGTATGACAAATAATGTTCATAATTTTTTAAAACATTTTTTTAGTGGATAAATTTCTAAAATGCAGGAGAAAATACTATTGAAAGGAAGGAGGAATATTAGACATGAAAAAAATCAATAAAAAAATAATAAGTAAAATTTTAATAGGGGCACTTATTTTTAGTGGCGTATCCTTTTCTCCTGTGAAGGCTAAGGCGCAAGAAGAGGGAGGAATTCAAGTTGAAGCAAAATCTGCGCTGCTTATGGAGCCAAATTCAGGCAAGATATTGTATGAAAAAAATTCTCACGAAAAGTTAGCTCCGGCCTCAGTAACTAAGATAATGACTATGCTTTTAGCAATGGAAGCAGTAGATTCAGGTAAAATTAAGCTTACAGATAAAATGACTGTTAGTGAAAATGCAAAAATGAAGGGTAAGAATGGGAATAGTAGCATGCTTTTAGATACAGGTGAGGTTAGAACTGTAGAGGAGATTCTAAAGGGTATAGCTATAGCTTCAGGTAATGATGCAGCAACAGCCATGGCAGAATATCTATCTGGAAGCGAAGAAGCATTTGTAAAACTTATGAATGACAGAGCACAAGAATTAGGTATGAAAGATACAACATTTAAAAATTGTTCTGGACTTTCAGCACCAGGACATATAACTACAGCATATGATATTTCACTTATGTCAAGAGAACTTTTGAAACACTCTAAAGTGTTAAAATATACAGGTACATATATGGAGACTATATCTGAAGGTAGAAAATCACCTATAGGTCTTGTAAATCATAATAAGTTAGTAAGATTTTTTAAAGGTTGTGATGGACTTAAAACTGGATTTACCAATGAAGCTAAGTATTGCATATCTACCACAGCAGTTAGAGATGGAGTTAGAGTCCTTGCAGTTATAATGGGTGCTCCAACTTTTAAAGTAAGAAATAGGGATGCAAGTATGCTTATGAATTATGGATTTTCTAAGTTTGAATCTAAAAAGGTTGTAGAAAAGGATAAAGATATAGAAAAAATAAAAATAGGTAAAAGTGAAGATAAATTCTTTATGGCCAGGGCTTTAGAAGATTTAAATATTACTTTAGAAAGGGGAGCCAATTCTAAAGTAGAAAAGAAATGTATAGTAAATATGGAGAAGAAACGTTATAACAAGGGTGAAGTAATTGGCTACTGTGAAGTATATGTAGATGGTAAGTTATCAGGTAAAGTTAAGATATATTGTGATAGAGATATCCAGAGATCTAACTTCTTAGATAATTTAAAGTTTAATTTTAAAAATTTATTTGATAAATCTGTATAGCATTATAAGCTATGTTAGGAGATAAAAGTTTATGCTCATAACATAGCTTAATTTTTTATAGTATACTTATGATAAATTTATATATTTTTGTGCTTCAGATAACAATTCCTCTTTTTCATTTAGTAATTTTTCATCAATTACAGATTCAAGTAATTGATTTAATAGTTTTCCAAGACTTTTACCATGTGGAATACCAAGAGCAATTAAATCTTTTCCGGTGATAGCTAAATCTTTTAATGTGAAACAATTATTTTCTGTAAGCACCTCATTTAAGAGTTCTTCAATTGTATGAATTTCTTTTAAGCGATTAGCTAAATTAGTTGGAGATTGAGCTAAAGCATCAGCTCTTTTTACTGAAAGTAGTCGGTTAAATTGTAATGCACTGCCATCTAATTTCCATAACATTTTTTTAACACTTGGTTTTGTTGGGTGAATCATAATGTCATGATATTTAATTAGTTCTATAATATCTTTTAAGTCAGCTGCATTAATTCCTTCTGCATTAGTCATTTTCATTCTTTTAAAGATTTCAGATGTAATGTTAGCAGAAATATCTGCATGACCATAAAAATGACCTATTCCTTGTTCATCAATAGTATAGCAGCTTGTTTTTCCGATGTCATGAAAAAACATAGTTAATTTTAATATTAATCCGTCAACATTACTAGTTGCAACAAGTGTATGTTTCCAAACATCATAAATATGGTAAGGGTTATGTTGCTTAAATCCAATCATAGATTTTGTTTCTGGAATAATATATGTTATGATATCTTGAAATTCATCAAGTATATTAACTGCATTTTTACCTTGAAACATTTTTACAAATTCAACGGTAATACGTTCTTTAGAGATATTTTTTAATAGTTCTTTATTTCTAAGCATAGCTGTTTTCGTAGATTCTTCAACTTTAAATCCCAGCGTAGATGCAAATCTAATGCCTCTTAAAATTCTCAAAGCATCTTCTTGTAATCTTTTATTTGCATTTCCTACACATCTAATAATTTTATGTTTAATATCAGATACTCCATTAAATGGGTCTATAATTCCCTGAAATTCATTGAAGAAGATAGCATTTTGAGTATAATCTCTGCGGCTTAAATCTTCTATTAAATTTTTTGTAAAATATACATTGTTCGGCCTACGGCAATCAGAGTATTCACCATCTATTCTGTAAGTAGTAATCTCAATCTCTTCAGCATCCATAATAATAACAACTGTGCCATGTTTTAATCCTATACCAAGCTGTTTAAAGTCTCTGAACACTCCTTGGATTTCGTCTGGTGTAGCAGATGTGCATATATCCCAATCATGAGGCTCTTCCCCCATAATAGCATCACGGGTACATCCGCCCACAACACCTGCTTCAAAGCCTGCATCAACTAACATTTTTATTGCCAAAGCAGGATTTTTAGGTATATGTATTTTGAAATTCATTTATATTCCTCTGCTTTCTTTTATTTGATAATATAATGTTTTCTACTAATTCTTTACTTTTTTCTTTAAAGTATACTATCTTAAAGAAAAAATCAATACTTTAAAACATAAAAGGATAAAATCATTCAAAAACTTTACTGGAATAGACGTATTTAATCTATATTTTTTAAAAATAGACAAAGTATCAGGATTTAATTATAATATAAGGGATACAAGTGGTTGAACGATATTATATTTAGGAGAGATATTAAATGGCATTAAATATAAAGATTTCTAACTTTGAAGGACCTTTTGATTTATTACTGCATCTTATAAAAAAAAATGAAATGGGAATATACAATGTTAGAATATCTGATATAACTACTCAGTACCTAGAATACATAAGTAAAATGAAAGAAATGGATTTAGAAATTACTTCGGAATTTATAGTTATAGCTGCTACATTGCTTGAAATAAAGTCAAAGGAACTTCTACCTAAAGAGAAAAAGGACGAAGCTGCTATGGATTTAGAAGAAGACACTGAAAAGATATTAATCAATAAGCTTATAGAATATAAGAAGTTTAAAGCTGCATCTGAATTTTTTAAGAACAGAGTTGAACATATGGGAGTAATGTTTAGTAAAAAACCAGAAATAATAGAAATAAAAGAAAAAAAACAAGAAAACATATTAAACAACATTACCATGTTAGAGCTGTATAATTTATATATTGAAATTATGAGGATTTATAATAGTAAAATAAACTTGAATTTTATACCAAGGGAAATTCATGTGGAGAGCTATAAAATAGAGGATAAAATGATGTATATTTCTGAACTAATGCATAGGAACAAAAAAACAGTTTTCTCTTGCTTAGCTGAAAGTTGTAACGAAAAAATTGAGGTAGTAGTTACATTTTTAGCTCTATTAGAACTAATAAAGTTACGAAGATTAAGGATAGTTCAGGAAGATAACTTTAAAGAAATTTACTTAGAAAGGGTTGACGAAGATGAATAAAAAGGATATTAATCAAATAGATTTAATAGATGCATCTATTAAGGACAGATATAAGTCTATTATAGAATCTATATTATTTATGAGTGGGGAACCATTAAATATAAAAGAAATAAGCAATATAATTGAATGCGACATTGATTATACAAGAGCAATATTAAATAATATGAAAGATGAATTCGAAAAAGATAATAGAGGAATAAAATTAATTCAATTGGAAAGTAATCTTCAATTAGTAACTAAGGAAGAAAATAGCAATTATGTACAAAAACTTTTAAAAACAAATGTAAGACAATCTTTATCACAAGCTGCTTTAGAAACTTTAGCTATAGTATCTTATAAACAACCAATTACAAGAATTGATATAGATGAAATAAGGGGAGTGAAAAGTGATAGAGCAATACAAACTTTAGTAGAAAAAAAGTTGATAAAAGAATGTGGAAGATTAGAGGTGCCCGGAAAACCAATATTGTATGGAACTACTGAAGAATTTTTAAAGCATTTTGGTCTTGAAAGTTTAAAGGCACTTCCAAGCTTAGAGCAAATATTAGATGAGTTTAAAGAAGAAGGAAATGAGGAAGCAGCCAGCTCAATATAGCAAATTGAGCTGGATTTTTTGTAATTTTATTTAGATAGTGTGATTTTTATTATCCTCTGATTTGCAAATAATAACATCGTCTTCTGTATCAGAATTTTTTCTAAAACCTTTTAGTAACTCTATAATATGAGGAATGTTGTCTAATACTTTATCATAAGGGTTATCCGGTGAAATTGATAGCATTCTTAATGAATTTTCCTTTGCTACTAGAAATGCTACTGGTTTTACACTAACTCCTGCACCAGACCCCCCTCCAAAGGGATACTTAGAATTTTCTCTATCTTTAGGTTCACATTTTTCTAATTCACTTCCACCGCAAGCAAATCCAAATGAAACTCTAGATATAGGAATTATCAATGATCCATCTTTAGTTTCAACTGCATCACCTACTATTGTATTTACATCTATCATGCTTTTTATATTTTCCATTGTTGTCTTCATAAGATTATCAATTGGATGGTTTTCCATAATTAAGCCTCCTTAAATTCTCCTTTTGTTTTATGTATATATTTATGGTTCCTATAAGATTTAAATAGTATTAACCCTATAGTAAAACATATATTAATAATTTGAACTATATTTATATAAATTATACTTTTAATTTCCAAGTTTAATTTACTTCCATTAAAATCTGGCATAGCATTCAACTGAAGTTTTTTAATTTTAAAAAGTGAGGATAGTATATTTTGTAATGGAACAAAGAATGAATTTAAGAGTCCATAACTTAATCCTGTTAAGGCAGCATCTTCAAAACCATAATCTAAGTTAAATTCTAGTTTTAAGCTAGGTTTTAATTTGGTTTTACAAAAGCGATGAAATATTTGTTTAATAGTATACTTATCAAAGATTTTTCTAAAATGAACAGTAAGTTTACTTTTTTCTTGAACTTTAGCAATTGTTTTAGACATATTTTTCAAATCGTTAGAAGGATAAAGGGAAAATTTATAAAATCTTATAATAAGTTTATTATTTTTATAAAGTATATATATCTTTAAAGGTATTGGGATAAATAATAAAAAAATTATAAGGGAAATAATAAATATTTTCATAATATTACCAAATCCTCCTTCAATAATTTTTATTTTAACCATATAAATAATTATTATGCATTATAAAATTAATTTTATAAGAATTAAAATGAAACTTTGGAGGCAAAATAAAAAAAGAGGGAGGTGATAAAAATGAAACATTATACAAGATTTATCGCAAAATTTATAGGGGCTTTTCTAAGTATAATTTTAACTTTGTCTAATACAAGTACAGTAAGAGCTCAAAGATTAGATAGAACTGAGAATCTCTCAATAAATGCACGAGCATACATAGCTTTAGATGTAAATTCAAAGTCAGTACTTGTGGAAAATAATTCAGAAATTATAATGCCTATGGCAAGTACCACTAAGATATTGACAGCATTAGTAGCATTAAAATATGGAGATTTAGATAAAAAAATTGAAATATCTAAAAGATCAGCTGGTATACAAGGTTCTACTGTAGGATATTCAAAGGGAGAAAAAATAAGTCTATTAGAACTTATATATGGATTAATGCTTAGATCTGGAAATGATGCAGCAATTGCTATAGCTGAAGGTATAAGTGGAAGTGTTGAGGAGTTCGTTAAAGTTATGAATGAATATGCTTTAAATTTAGGATTAATAGACACACATTTTTATTCTCCTCATGGCTTAGATAATGAAGAACATTACACTACAGCTTATGATATGGCATTAATAACCTCTGAAGCCAAAAAAAGTGACATATTCAATAGAATTGTAAGATCAAAAGAAGTAGACGGAAAAGCATATGGATTTACTAGAAGTTATAATAACATAAATAAGATACTTTGGCTTATGCCTTTTGCTGATGGAGTAAAAACTGGATATACAGGTCAAGCAGGTAAATGTCTTGTCACTTCTGCAGATTTCAAGGGACATGAAATTGTAATAGTTGTTTTTAATGCACCGGAAAGATGGAAGGAAACAATAAAAATATTTGATTATGTTGAAAAAAACTTTGAGTATAAAAAATTATTTAGCAAAGGTGATATAATAGCACATGGACCTAAGATAGATCCCAAAATAAGTTTGAAGTGTAAAAATGATATAGTTCTTCCAATCAAAAGTGGAGATGATCTTGAAGCAAAAGTTATAATGCCAAAAGAAATAAAAGCTGCTATAAATAAAGGAGATAGTGTAGGAAGAATATGTATACTAAATAGAGATAAAGTAGTATATAGTGATAATTTGGTTGCAGGAAATGATTATAAAATAGGGTGGCTTAAAAAAATAAATATATTTAATAGAATTTCAAAAAAATAATAATTATACAATACAGGGACATTAAAATGTTTAGTTTAGTTCCCTGTTTTTCTATATTGTAAAAGAAAAATTTGGTATAATATATTTAAAGTTATTTGAAAATAATTAATGAACTTATAATTAAGGAGAGTGGAGACTTTATGGAAAAACACAATGATGATATTTCTATGAAAGACATGATGGGAGAAATAGAAAGATCAATGAAGAGGCTTAAAGAGGGGGATATAGTAAAAGGTAAGGTTATTTCAGTTACTAATGATGAGGTTCTGGTAAATATAGGATATATGTCAGATGGAATAATACCAAGAAATGAAGTATCTAACGAAGAGATAAACTTAAAAGAAATAATTAAACCTGATGATGAAATATATGTATCTATAATTAAGTTAAATGACGGAGAAGGTAATGTATTACTTTCTAAGAAAAGTGCTGATGTTATAAGATCATGGGATAATTTGGAGCAGAAATTTAAAAATAGAGATATATTTAATATAAAAACAAAAGAAGTAGTAAAAGGAGGAATTATAGGTTACATAAGCGGCATAAGATGTTTTATACCGGCATCTCAATTATCTATGAATTATGTAGAAGATTTAAATTTATATAATAACAAGGAATTAGAAGTTAAGTTAATAGAATTTGATAAACACAAGGGAAAAGTAGTTGCTTCTGCAAAGGAAGTACAAATGAAAAAAAGAGAAAAACAAAAACAAGAATTATTAAATTCACTTCAAAAAGGTGAAAAGAGAACAGGTAAAGTAGTTAGACTTGCAAAATTTGGTGCTTTTGTAGAACTAGGAGGAGTGCAAGGGTTGATACACCTTTCTGATTTATCCTGGAAAAGGGTTAATGACCCATCAGAGGTTGTTTCAGTAGGAGACACTGTAGAAGTATATATATTGGACTTTGACAAGGAAAAAGAAAGAATTTCATTAGGCTTAAAGGATATAAAATCTGATCCATGGAATGAAGTATTAAATAAGCTTAAAGCAGGAGATATAGTACAAGGAACAGTGGTGAAATTTATGGACTTTGGAGCATTTGTAGAAGTGCTAGATGGAATCGAAGGACTTGTGCATATTAGTGAGATATCAGATGACAGAGTACTAAAGCCTTCAGACGTATTGAAAATTGGAGATACAGTAAAAGTTAAAGTACTTGAAATATCTAGTGAGAATAAAAGAATATCTTTAAGCATAAAGTCAGCGTCAACGAATATGGAAGAGGATCTAGAAAAATACAATGATAAATCTGAAGGATTTACGTTAGCAGATGTATTTAAAGATAAATTAAAGGATTGGAATAAATAATTTAAATTACTAATAAATGAATAGCTAAGAACTAGGCATAGTTAATTTTAATTAAGTAAAATTAACTATGCCTAGTTCTTAGTATTTTTTATTAGTCATTAAAAAACTTAAGTTTTTAATTATGGCTTATAGTAGAAACATTGCAAATATTGTAGTTGCTATAAGACCTATGGCAACAGGTTTCAAATTTCTTCTTGCTAGCTCAAATGGATCTATTTTACATATTGCAGCAACAGGTAAGATGGCCCAAGGAATTATTGTTCCTCCACCAACCCATATTGCACCTAACTGACCTAAGGCGGTTAAAGTAGCGGTGCTTTTACCTAACGCAATACCAAATATCTTAGCTACAGAACCAGCTAGAGATATTCCAGAGAATCCAGAACCATCAAGTCCAGTAATTATGCCAACTGAAGTTAATGTTACAGCTCCAACAGGCGCATTAACAGGAACAGTATTTGCCAGTGCTAGTCCTAAATCGTTTACTAAACCTGTTGAAGATTTTGGTAAAACCTCACCAAATATTTTAACAAATCCTGCGTCACCTAAATAAAAGAAAGCTGCGATAGGAATAACAGGACCAAATACTTTAAATCCAAATAATAAGCCCTCAACTATATAAGATATCATATGGGAGGAAGCGTCTTTTTTAACTACATATATGGTAATTATAGTCATAACCACCAGTGCAGTACCACCTATCAATGCACTAGCATCGCCACCTTGTAAATTCAGCTTATACATAAGATAAATATCAAGAGCAAACATAATACTAACGAATACAGCAAAAATCTTTTTAGTATTTGATGTTAACAATTTTTCAAATTCCATATCTTCTTTTTCTGTATGCTTGAAGTCTTCTTCTGTTAATACTAGACTTCCATTCTTCATATCCCTTCTTAAAAATACAAAAGAGAGTATAGTTGTTAAAACCCCCATAAATATTACAAGTGGAATGGATGCAGATATTACATCTCCAACTGGAATACCAGCGCCACCTGCAGTCAGCTTAGGGGCACCTTGTATTACAAAATCTCCAGAAAGTGCAACTCCATGACCAAAAATATTCATCGCTATTGCGGCTCCAATAGCAGGTAGCCCTGCTTTAACTGCAGCAGGAACAAGTATTGCTCCAATAAGAGCTACAGCAGGAGAAGGCCAAAAGAATAGGGATATTATCATCATAAATATACCTATTATCCAGTATGCTAATGTTGGTGTCTTCATTAATTTTGTAAAAGGATAAGCCATAGCTTCGTTTATGCCTGTTTTTGTAAGTATTATTCCCATAGCTGTAATTGCGGCTATTACCAAAATTATATCAAGTAGCTGTCCTATAGCATATACAAAGCTGTTGAATACTCCTGTTATAGAAGATGCTAATGAACCTGTAGCTATAAAACCAAGGGCAAATATACCTGCAATACAAATTAAGGTGATATCTTTCTTTAGAATCATGAATAGAAATATTAAGAGAATTAAAATAAGATAGACGTAGTGAAGTGCACCTAATTGAACTATCATAAAAGCCTCCTATTATAATAAAACTACTAATAATTAAAAATATGATTTTAAACAGCAAATTGTGCATGTTTCACAGATATAAAGCATATATATATATTTTTTTTTATTCAAAAGATAAAGAACCTTTTTTAAAAAAACTCATATAGTGATATTAGAAATGCAAAAGAGGAAAAATGAATTACTTAAAGAGTAAAAGGAGGTGTAATTTATGATAGATATTTTAGGAGTAGTAGGTTTCTTTGGAACTTCAGTAATTACTGTAATAACAACAAGTGATGTTTTCCCAATAGCAAGAGGAGAAATAATACCAGCTCAAAGCTCACCAACACTTTTAGCATTAAGACTAGTAGAACCTTATGATTGTTTTGGACCAGGAGCTACAGTTTACTTCTCAGGAAGCCAAATAGTAGCATTAGGATAACAAATCAAATTTAAGTGGATTTAGAGTCAGATGGCTCTAAATCCTTTAAATAAAATGCAGTTGTAGGTGGAGTTAGTACGTTATATGGAGAAGTGGTAAAAGGCTTTGATAATATATTGCTCCTAAAGGTTGGAGATATGCTTACTCATGTAGACGGCGAATATATAATAGACTTTTTAAAAATTATACTTAAACTATTTTATGGCACAGAGAATGATAATTCCCTGTGCTTATTATTTTTCAAATACTAATTGTTAAAATATTTTGAAAGCAGTACAATATTACTATACATTTTCCATATTAATGGAAAGTTACTGGCGGTAAATTTAGTGTGGTAGTATTAAAGAAAAATTTAAAACGAGGGGAGAAAAGTAAAATGAAATTCATATGTGCTAAATGTAATAATGAATATCCATTAAATACACTTAAATATAAATGTGATTGTGGTGGATTGTTTAATATTAAAAAAGATATAGAAGAGAAAGTGAAAATAAATATATCCTTAGGAGAAGTAAAAACTCCAATTGTAAAAATAAATGTATATGGAATAGATATATTTCTAAAAATGGATTATTTAATGCCATCTGGGTCATTCAAAGATAGAGGAGCTATAACTTTAGTAAATAAAATAAAGGAAATGGGAATAGAAGAAATAGTGGAAGATTCATCAGGAAATGCAGGAGCAGCTATTGCAGCTTATGCAGCAGCTGCAGGAATAAAGTGTAATATTTATCTTCCTGAAAACACATCACAAGGGAAAATAAAGCAGATAGAGGCTTATGGTGCAAATATAGTGAAGATCCCTGGGATGAGGGATGATACTTCAAGAGCTATAATGATAGCAGCTGAAAAATATTATTATGCTTCTCATGTATATAACCCATTATTTTTTGAAGGAACTAAATCCATGGCATATGAAATATATGACGAAATAGGAATACCGGATTATTTGTTTGTACCAACAGGAAACGGTACTATGTTTTTAGGTGCTTATCATGGATTCAAGGAAATAGGAAAACTTCCAAGACTTATTGCAATACAAAGTGAAAATTGTGCGCCTATTTATAATAAATACAATAATTTAAAAAATGTATGTCCAAGGGAAACTTTAGCAGAAGGAATTGCTATAGGCACACCTATGAGAATTGATGAAATCATAAAAGGAATAGAAGAAAGCAAGGGGGATATTATAACCGTATCAGATAATGAGGTAAAAGAGGCAAAGGAAATATTATCTCATATGGGAATATACGTAGAATATACTTCAGCAGCTGCTTTAGCAGGAATAAATAAATATTTTAAAGATAATATAAATAAGGATTTAAAAATAGTTGTACCACTTACCGGAACAGGACTAAAAAAATAAAAGTGTCACCAAGAGTGCCACCCACATGACAAGTGATAAGTTTAATAAACTTGCCACTTGTCATGTGGGTGGCACTTTTTTTTATAATACATAAAATACAATTATTAGTCTAATAATACTTATGTAAAACTTATATTTACGATTAAGGAGGAAAAAGAAATGGCAAAGACTAAAACAATGGATGGAAACCAAGCAGCGGCTTATGCATCCTATGCGTTTACAGAAGTTGCTGCAGTATATCCGATTACTCCATCAACTCCTATGGCAGAAGGTGTAGATGAATGGTCTGCAGAAGGCAAAAAAAATATATTTGGCCAACAAGTTAGGGTTGTTGAAATGGAATCTGAGGCAGGTGCATCAGGTTCAGTTCATGGGTCACTTGCAGCAGGAGCTTTAACTACTACATATACAGCATCCCAAGGGCTTTTACTTATGATACCTAATCTTTATAAAATAGCAGGAGAGTTGTTGCCTGGAGTATTTCATGTAAGTGCAAGAGCTATAGCAACTCATGCACTATCTATATTTGGAGATCATCAAGACGTAATGGCTTGTAGGCAAACAGGAGTTGTAATGCTGGCGTCTTCAAATGTTCAAGAATCAATGGATTTAGGATTTGTTTCTCACTTAGCAGCCATAAAATCAAGCTTACCTTTCATGCACTTTTTTGATGGATTTAGAACATCTCATGAATATCAAAAAATTGAAGTGATAGATTATGAAGATATAGCTAAAATTGTAGATTACAATGCAATTAACGAGTTTAGAAATAGATCATTAAATCCTCAACGACCTAGTTTAAGAGGAACGGCTGAAAATCCTGATATATATTTCCAAGGTAGAGAAGTTTCAAATAAATTTTATCAAGCAGTACCAGATATAGTAGAGAACTATATGCAGGAAATAAAAAAGATAACTGGCAGAGAATATCATCCATTTGATTATTATGGAGCAAAGGATGCAAAATATGTTATAGTGGCAATGGGATCAGTATGTGACACTATAGAAGAAACTGTAGATTATTTAATAGATAAGGGAGAAAAAGTAGGTGCAATAAAAGTACACCTATATAGACCATTTTGTGAAAATTATTTCCTAAAAGTTCTACCACAAACAGTAGAAAAAATAGCTGTTCTAGATAGAACAAAAGAGCCAGGAGCTACAGCTGAACCATTATACTTAGATGTTTCAAATGTATTTTATTCAAAAGATAAAAAACCTGTAGTGGTTGGAGGAAGATATGGATTAGGATCAAAGGATACTAGACCATCACAAATAATTACAGTATTTAATAACTTAAAAGAAAACAATCCTAAAGATCATTTTACTATTGGAATAAATGATGATATAACAAACACATCCCTTCCAGAAGTAAGTGCAATAGATACTACTCCAGAAGGAACTATAAGCTGTAAGTTCTGGGGACTTGGTTCTGATGGAACTGTTGGAGCAAACAAGAGTGCAGTTAAGATTATAGGAGATAAGACTAATTTATATGCTCAAGCATATTTTTCATATGATAGTAAAAAATCAGGAGGAACTACTGTATCTCACTTGAGATTTGGGAAGAAACCTATTAAATCTCCATACTTGGTATATAATTCTGATTATATTGCGTGTCATAATAAGTCATTTATATACAATTATGATTTGTTAAAGGGCTTAAAAAAGGGTGGAGTTTTTGTACTAAATTGCGCATGGAAGGCAGAAGAATTAGATGAAAAGCTACCAAGTTACTTGAAGAGATATGTGGCTGAAAATAATATCGATTTTTATACAATTGATGCAATAGGTATTGCTAGAAGTATAGGACTTGGCGGAAGAATTAATATGATAATGCAAGCGGCATTCTTTAAGCTAGCAAATGTAATACCAGTAGAAGATGCTGTAAAATATCTTAAAGAGTCTATACAAAAACTATATGGTAAAAAAGGTGAAAAGATTGTTACAATGAATCAGGCAGCAGTAGATGAAGGGATTAGAGGACTTACAAAAGTAACTGTACCAGATTCATGGAAAAATATAGAAATAAAACAACAAACAGCAAATGAAAAGGATGTACCTGAATTTGTAAAAAATATTCAAATTCCTATGGCGAGACAAGAGGGTGATGAGCTGCCAGTAAGTGCTTTTGTTGGGATGGAGGATGGTTCATTCCCACTTGGAACTACTGCTTATGAAAAGAGAGGAATAGCAGTAATGGTTCCAGAATGGCAAATTGACAAATGTATACAATGTAACCAATGCTCATATATATGTCCTCATGCTACAGTAAGACCATTCCTACTTACAGAGGATGATTTAAAGGAAGCACCAGATACCTTTAAGGCAAAAAAAGCAATAGGAAAAGGATTAGAAAATTATCAATATAGAATTCAAGTTGCGCCACTAGATTGTACTGGATGTGGAAACTGTGCAGATATATGTCCAGCACCAGGTAAAGCATTAATAATGAAACCAGCGGAACAGGAAATTGAAATGGAAGAAACTAATTGGGAATTTGCTGCTTCATTATATGAAAAGTCAAATATACAAGAAAAAGAAGATGTAATGGATGCTTATACAGTAAAAGGCAGTCAGTTTAAAAAGCCTTTACTGGAATTTAACGGAGCATGCCCAGGATGCGGAGAAACACCTTATGTTAGACTTATAACCCAGTTATATGGTGATAGAATGATGATTGCCAATGCTACAGGATGCTCATCAATTTGGGGTGGAAGTGCACCTTCAGTACCATACACAACCAATCATAAGGGTTATGGACCAGCTTGGGGAAATTCATTATTTGAAGATAATGCTGAATATGGATTTGGAATGTATTTAGGAATTAAGCATATAAGAGAAAGAATAGCTGAGCTTATGAAGGAAGCCGTAACACAAGATATCGGTGGAAATCTAAAAAAATATTTTGAAGAATGGCTTCAATATATGAATAATGGTGAAAAATCAAAAGAAATTTCTGAAAGCATAATAAAAGAACTTAAGATTTGCAATTTAGCTGAAAATAAAATTTTAAAGGAAATCTCTGAAAAACAAGATTACTTGATTAAAAAGTCTCAATGGATAATAGGAGGAGATGGCTGGGCTTATGACATAGGGTACAATGGAGTTGACCATGTATTATCTACTGGAGAAGATGTAAATATATTAGTTTTAGATACAGAAGTTTATTCAAATACTGGAGGACAAATGTCAAAAGCATCACGCCCTGGTGCTGTAGCAAAGCTTGCAGCTGCAGGTAAAGAAACAAGAAAGAAAGACTTAGGATTAATGGCAATGACCTATGGAAATGTATATGTAGCTCAAATATCTATGGGTGCTAACATGAATCAAACATTAAAAGTAATAAAAGAGGCAGAGGAATATGATGGACCATCCTTAATTATAGCCTATGCTCCATGTATAAACCATGGAATAAAGGCTGGTATGGGAAGTAGTATAGCAGAAGAAAAGAAGGCAGTTACATCAGGCTATTGGCACTTATATAGATACAACCCAATGCTTAAAGAAGAAGGCAAAAATCCATTTATGTTAGAATCTAAAGAGCCAGAAGAATCCTATCAAGAATTTATAAGAGGAGAAATTAGATATACATCACTCATGAATATATTCCCAGATAAAGCAGAAAAACTTTTTGCAGACTCTGAAAAACAAGCAAAAGAAAAATATAAATTATATAAAAAATTATCAGAAATACTTTAAATTAAATAGAAGAGGATGCCTTAATAAAATAAGGCATCCTTTTTTAGAAGATATTTTATTTTTGATTTGAATCTACCCATTCCTTAGCATTAAATACTTCAGTATCACTTGGAACTGATACTTGGGATACAGGTTTAAGATATTCTATATTAGCCCAAGCAGCAGTATCGTGCTGTTCAATAGGTGTTTTCTTAGAATTAGCATTAACTTTTATACTATCTGTTTTGTTCATAATATCACTCCTATTCAATATAATATATTTTCAAGTCTATTATTAGCAATAGCATAAAAGGTTATACAAATATAATGAAAGTGGTGTTGTATAGTTATGGTATCTTTTCTTAAAATGTAGTATACATAATATAAAATATGTAAATAAAAAACTGTAAACTAAATATTTTAAAATATAACTAAGAACAAAAAGAAAATATAAGCAAAAATAAGATATAATATATAATATAAATATGAATCCTAATACATATTAAATTAAAGTGAAAAATAAGGAGAGAAACATATTAATGAGAAGAGAATATATTGAATATTTACCTGAACTACCATTAAAGGTATCTAAAGTAAATATTGAAGAATACCCTATACATTGGCATGACTCTATAGAGATATTGTTTGTACTTAAGGGTAAGATAAAGGTTTCTATAGAATCTGGTACCTATGAAGTAGAAGAAGGAGAAATTGAGATTATAAATTGCGATGAATCTCATAGTATAAAGAGTGAAGCATATAATGAAGTTTTAATGTTTAAAATAGATCCTAATTTTTTTGAAAAGTATATTAATGATATAAGAAATATTGCATTTTATACAAATTCTTCAGACGAAGGAGCGCAAGAAGAAGAAAAGTATCATGAATTAAGAAAGTACTTATCTATAATTATTTGTGAAGTTATACAAAAACAGGATAAATATGAGGACTTTATTGAAGATACACTAGTTGAGTTGCTATATCATCTTATTAATAATTTTCATCAGTTGATTTATGAAAAGGAAGACTTAAAAGAAAATGAAGAGCAATTTGAAAGGTATGATAGAATAGTAAGGTATATATATAATAACTATAAAAATAAGATAAGTCTTCAAGATATAGCAAAAAAAGAGTTCTTAAGTTCCTATTACTTATCACATGAAATAAAGAATACGGTAGGATATGGTTTTAAAGACTTTTTAAATTTAACAAGAGTAGAGGAATCTGTAAAACTGCTTTTAGACACAGACAAGAGTATTTCTGAAATATCTGAGGAACTAGGATTTTCTCATATAAGATACTTTAATAAACATTTCAAAAGACATTATAAATGCACACCTATGCAGTACAGAAAAAAGCATAAAGTAAACGATGATGTTTTAGATTCTATGAAGAAATATGAAGTTTTAGATGTAAAAAATGCATTAGAATATCTTAGCACTTATCTTGAAGACTATGATAGGTTTAACTATGAAAATAAAATAATAAAGTTGAATATAGATGCATCCATAGATGGTGAGGAATTTAATCATACCTTTAGAGAAATAATAAGTGTTGGAAAGGCAAAGGAGCTTTTTAAAGAAAGACAACGACAATTTTTAATAAATATACAAAAGGATATACAATTTAAATATGCAATGATATTTGAGCTTTTTACCGAGGAGGCGGGAGTACTTTTAAATAATAAGAACTTTTTTAATTGGTATCAAGTAAAAAAAATTATAGAATTTCTACTATCCATTAGTTTAAGACCTTTCATTATAATAGATGGAAATTTAAAAGAGGATTTTCTGATAAGTCTTTTAGATAGCTTTATATCTTACTTTAGAGATGAACTGGGAGATTATGAACTTTCTAAATGGAAGGTATTTATAAAAAGAAATCTAAATGAAGAATATGAAGTCAAAATTAGAGAACTTATAGAAAACTATTTTGAACTAGTTGATTATGACATAAAAGAACCTATAAATAATATGACTTATGATACGTGCTATATGATACCTTATATAATACATAATTCTATAACAGGAAATAATGTATATTTTAAGGCTTTTGATAGCATAAGTCCTACAGAGGAAATTTCCAATGAACTTTTCTTTGGAGATAATGGCCTTATAACTCAAGATGGAATAAAAAAACCTTCCTATTATGCTTATTATTTTCTTTCACGTATGGGGGATTATATAATACATAATGGTGAAGGATGTATAGTAACTAAAAAGGGAGAAGATATTCAAATTCTTCTTCATAGTTATGGAGAAGATATTGATAAGCTTATAGGAGTTGAAAGTATATTAAAAAGAAGAGGAATTAAGAGGACAGCAGAAAGAAAATTTTCGCTAAATATAATAAACCTTTATCATGATTATACTTTAACTGAATACGAAATAAATGAAAAAGTAGGATCTGCATATGACTATTGGGTTAGATTAGGTAAACCTAGTCGTATAAATGACGATGAAAGAGATGTAATGGATAATGCATCTTTCCCTAAAATATCTTTAAGATTTGCGAAAAAAAGTGCAATATATAATATAGTACCAAAGGTACAAGGATATGGAGCTATACTCATAATGCTCAAAAAAGTACAAAAGCATCTTTAATAAGATGCTTTTTGTGTTTATTTAGACAAAACGAGAAAAGCCTAAGTAAGCAAAATAGTACTTAGTATTAAGCATTTAAGTGAATGTAAATAAACAAAAATTACAATATAATATATATATAAGCGTGATTACAATAAATAAAAAAGAAAAAAGTACTTAAAAGTACTTAAATAAAAAATATAAAAATAAGCGTGTTAAATTAAATTACAAAAAGATTATACAATATAAAAATATGCATTTCAATAAGAAACGGAATTATTTTTATAGAAATTTTACATTGTATTAACAATAACGAAGGGTCGTGGGAATTTATTAAAATCTTAAAGACAATTAAATAATAATTTATAAACGAAAAGGAAAAGAAGGTGGAAATTATGGCAATTAATACAAAAGCTATTTCAAAAGAAACCAATGCTTTTGCATTAGAAAATGTAAATAAAGTTCTTATAAAGTTTGCCATACCAGCCATAATATCCTTATTCGTTGCAGAGCTTTACAATATGGTGGATACTCTATTTGTGGGTAGAGCTATAGGAGCTGAAGCTATAGGAGCTTTAAGTATAGCGTTCCCAGTACAGCGTTTTATGATTTCACTAGGACTTCTAATTGCGGTAGGAGCATCTACTGCAGTGGCAAGAAGTTTAGGAGAAGGTAATAAGGATAAATTGAAATATATATTAGGCAATGCATTAACATTAATGTTGATCATTATTACATTTCTTACAATCTTTATATATTTATTTATGGATTCTATACTAATTAAACTTGGTACTACGAATAATATTTTTCCTTATGCTAAGGATTATATAAGTATAGTAATTTTTGGTGGAATATTTCAATGTTTCACAGTTATTATAGGGTATATGCTTACATCGCTAGGAAACGCAAGAGCAAATCTTATAGCCACATCAATAGGAGCTTCATGCAATGTTATATTAGATATTATGCTAGTTATGGTATTTCCTCTAGGAATGAAGGGAGCAGCTATAGCAACAGTCATCTCCCAAGTAATATCAGCAATTTATGCATATTATAATTTCTCAAAGATTAAACAAGAATATAATATTTCTATGAATTTCAATTTAAATAAAGATATTATAATAACAATAGTTGCAGTAGGATTTTCAACATTTATAATAGAAATATCTGATGCAGTAGTTTCAGTAATTTTAAATAATACACTTTCAGATTATGGTGATACAGCTATAATTGTCACAGGAGTTATTTCAAAGGTGTCTATGTTTATGTATATAACTATGCTTGGGATAACATCTGCAATGCAACCTATAGTAGCATTTAACTATGGTGCAAAAAATTATGAAAGAGTAAAAGAAGTAGTAAAAAGGGCATCTAAAATAGCACATATAACAACTTTAGCAATGTGGGCAATTATGATGATATTTGCAAGTGAAATAATAAGTGGCTTTGTAAAGGAACAGGATATTTTAAGGAATGCTGTAGGAGCATTTAGAATAATGATATCTATATTTCCAATTGTAGGAGTTTATTTTACTGCAATTTATTATTATCAAGCTATTGAAGAGTCAAAAATTTCTCTAGTATTATCTATTTTTAGACAACTTTTAATATTTATACCTGTGGTTTTAGTATGTGTAAGAATGTTTGGAGTACTTGGAGTATGGGTTTCCTATCCTATATCCGATATGATTTCAGCAATCACAGGGTATATATACATGAAAAAAGGTATAAAGGTCTTAGATGTAATAGAAGAACAGGAAGAGATATCTTATGCAGCTGGTATTTATGGCAAAAACTTTAATAGAATAAGAAGCGTAGAAGCAAAATAGTTAAAATCCTAAGCTTAATTATTATTATGAGCTTAGGATTTTATTTATAACAAATTCAACCAATAATGCATTAAAGTTTAAAAATATTGTACAATATTGTAATTTTAACTTTTTTAGTATAATAAAATTAAATAAGCACAAAATATAGTATGTTAATCATATAAAGTATAATAAAAGGCTTGGGGGGATATACATGTTCTTTACTATAGAAGCCTATAAAGACTTAACTCAAGAATGTATGGGATACAGGCTAAATAAGGACGGTAATTGGTATCCGCAAAAGTGTTTTGGTAAATGTAATACTGAACTAGATATGATATTTGAAAAGCATGAAGAAGCAAGAAGCTGGATAAAAGAACATGAAATGATTATCAATAAAACCAATATAGATGCGACTCTATCTAATTCTATTGATGCTAAAGAAGTGTATATTTGTGAAGTAATGACTCATAGATTAACAAAACCTGAGCACCAATTAACAAAACCAGAATTAATAAACATGATATTACATGGAGATGATAGGTTTAATAATTCTTTAATTATCGATTTTAATGGCTATCCTAGATTAATTAAGTGCATTAATAGCGATGATATAAGATTAACTCAAAATTATGCAGTAAGATACGAAACC
Source organism: Clostridium pascui (assembly GCF_016908015.1). Lineage (GTDB taxonomy): Bacteria > Bacillota > Clostridia > Clostridiales > Clostridiaceae > Clostridium_AK > Clostridium_AK pascui. Next base: position 574,651 of record NZ_JAFBDB010000001.1, on the reverse strand, counting down.
TTTAATGCAGGTAAAGGAGATGTTGGATCTTCTAGTAATATCTATTATATTGATCAAATATATGTGAGTTTACTCGAGGCCTGGCTAGAACATCTTAAAACTGGAAGAAGTATTTATACAGATTATACCGAAAACAAGCTGAGTAATGATGAAATTATTAATACCATAAATAAACTTCATATAGCAATTTTTTAAAAAAATTAAAATAACTCAGGGAAATTTTATAAAAGTTTCCCTGAGTTATTATTTTAAAATGAACTTTTTGCGGGCATCTGCGTTTAAGTAATGAAGGAGTGATAAAATGAAAGGAATATATGTTGAAAATCTAACTAAAACCTATGATGGAATATATAATGCTTTAAATAATATAAGTTTTCAATTGCCTGAGGGTGGGATAATGGGTTTTTTAGGACCCAACGGCTCAGGAAAAACAACAACAGTAAGAATTCTAAATGGAATACTTAAGCCAACTTCGGGAAATGGACAAATACTTGGACGAGATATAGTTAAAGAAGCTCCAGAAATACATAAAATATCTGGAGTTATGACTGAGAGTGCTGCTTGTTATGAAAACTTAACTGCTTTGGAAAACTTAATGTTTTTTGGCAGCGTACATGGAATAAGAGAAATCATAGTAAAAGAAAGAAGTATAAATCTTTTAAAACGATTAGAACTTTATGACCATAGAGATAAAAAAATCAAGGAATACAGCACAGGAATGAAAAAAAGAGTTTCACTTGCAATAGCGCTTATACACGATCCTAGAATATTATTTTTAGACGAACCTACTTCGGGGCTGGATCCGGAAAGTGCTTCAAATGTAACGAAACTTATTAAGGAATTATCAAAAGAAGATAAAGTAACAGTATTATTATGTACTCATCAATTAAAATATGCTGAAGAAATATGCAGCTCTTATGGGTTTATAAATAAAGGAAATATGCTAGGGTACGGTACATTTGAAGAGTTAACTAAAAGGTTAAATTACAAAGATAATATCATAATAAAAGGAGAAGATATTTATGATGAATCAGGATTAGTTGAAATGAAAAGAGGAATTTATAAAAAAGGAGTAAGTAATGATGAGGAAATATCAAAAGTTATTCATGAAATTTTGAATAAGGGTGGAAAGATATATGAAGTATATAGAGAAAAAATGAGCTTAGAAAAGTTGTACTTTAATTATGTTAGGAGTGAAAAACATGAATAATATCTATAAAAGTATTATTAAAAAGGATTTAAGTGAAGTAACTAGTTCTAAACAAATATATATTCCTATGCTGATAGTACCTTTAGTATTTGTTATAATAATACCAATTATAATGCTTATAGCTATCCGTTTTTCATCAAATGGCTCAATTCCAATAAATGGATTGGATAATATAATGAGAAAACTACCCATTGAATATAGTAATTTATCTGTACCTCAATTAGTGTTAAAGATAAGCATAAATTACTTTTTCCCAAGTTTATTCTTAATGATACCAATTATGGCGTCAAATATAATTGGAACAAGTAGTTTTGTAGGTGAAAGAGAACATAGGACTATGGAAACCTTGCTATATACTCCTATTTCTATAGAAAGCATATTTATTTCAAAGGTTATGGGAGTTTTTATTTTATCATATGTAATTACATTGATATCTTTTATTTTATTTGGAGTTGTAATAAATATAGGTGGAATGGTTTATTTGAATGAGATTATATTTCCCAATTCAAAATGGTTGATTTTGATTTTATATGTTGTACCAGCCTTAACAATACTAGGGCTAAGTTTTACAGTGTTAGTTTCTGCAAAATCTAAAACCTTTCAGGAAGCACAGCAGCAAAGCGGATTAATAGTTATTCCAATAATATTATTAGTAGTAGGACAAACAACAGGAATATTTTTACTTACTAATACTCTTCTTATAATTATAGCAACTGTAATATTAATTATAGATTATTTTTTGATTAAAATAATGTCAAAAAGATTTATACCAGAAAATCTAATTTAATTATTAATATAAATTGAGTAGGTGAAAACACCATGGAAGAAAAGGACTTATTAAAGGATGCAAAAGAGGGAGATAAAAATGCTTTAACTATTTTGATTAATGATAACTATCAAATACTTACAGGATATGTAATAAAGCTTATAGGTAATGAGGAGCTTGCAAGGGATATTGTGCAAGAAACTTTGCTCAAAGCTATTATAAACTTAGAAAAATTTAAACCTCAAGCAAAGTTTTCAACATGGCTTATAACTATAGCTACTAATTTATATAAGGATTATTTAAGAAAAAATAAAGAAATGCTGCCGTTAAATGAGGAATTAATGTTTGAAGGGAAAAGTGTAGATATGAAAGTTATAGATAGTGTACAGATGAAAGAAGTATTTAAAATTTTAAATGAACTTTCTTATGAAAAAAGAACTGTGTTTATACTTAAGCATTATTATAATTATAAATATGACGAAATAGCTCAAATAGTGAAATGCCCTGTAGGAACTGTACGATCTAGACTTCACTCTGCAGTTAATTCTATAATAGTAAAGATGAAGGAAAGTGGGATTATAAATGAATAAAGATTTTAATCAAAATATAGATGATTTTTATAATGAAGAAGCTAGCTCTTATGTTGAATTTCAGAAAGATGATGTATATATTAATAGTTTAGAAAGTATGAAGAAATACATGGATAGTATAGAGGATATAAATCATTTGAATTTTTCTTTAGAGTCCATAATTAATCAAGCCATAGAAAAAAAAGAAGGTAAAATAACTAAGGAGGAAAGTATATATTTCTTAATTTTATCTACTGTAATAATGACTATATTAGCTATAATTACAATGAATGTGAACATTAATTTCATAATATACTTGCAAATGTTTATGATTCTCATACCGCCGTTTATTATAATTCCTATAGCTTTAACTAGAGCAAGGAGGAACAACCTATGATATATAACAAAGCACATTTAATAGCGCTAATTATAGTAATACCTATACTTATTATTCAAGGATTTTGGATGTTTAAGGATGCTAAAAAAAGAGGGGAAAAATATTATTGGCTTTGGGGAGTTTTTGGACTATTAAACACTCCTGGAAATCTTATAATATACTTAATAATTACAAGGATCATATTCGACAAATTTAAGTCTTAGAAAAGAAGGGAAAAATCCCTTCTTTTATTTTATAAATTTTAGTAACAAAAACTTATAAAATAGATAGATTAATAGTGAGGCCTATTAATTTTAGGAGGGTATGTGGGTGAACTATGAAGTAAGAGACTGTATAGATGCAGGTACAGAATATTGTCCTTGTCATTTGGCAGAAAGTGGAGAATGTATATTATGTTCTCAATTAAGAGGTAAGACATTTTGTGACTGCATTAACTGGAAGGGTGTATGCATATATCAAGAATTTGCATGGAATGGTAATAAAGCTAAGGAAGGAAGAAAAGAGATAGAATGTACATTATTAAATAAAAGAGTGATATATAAGGATTTAGTTGAGTTTACTTTAGATGTAAGTCATAAAATGGCTAAAGATTTAAGTGCTCCAGGAACTTTTATAATGCTACGAAATCCTCAAAATGAGCATTTCTTTTCAACACCTATATCTATTATGGAATCCAACACTGAAGAAAATAAGATAAAAGTTGTGGTAGAGGTAAAGGGAGTAAAAAGTAAGGCTTTAAATGACACCAAGGAGGGGGAAAAGTTACTTTTAAAGGGCCCATTTTTTAATGGTGTATTAGGGCTTAAAAATTTATCCAAATTAAAAGACGGAACTGCGATAATAATAGCAAGGGGAATAGGGCAGGCTCCAATTATACCAATTCTCAAAAAACTTTATACTTCAGCAAATAAGGTATATGTTATATTAGATAGCAAGCCTTATGAAGGTGTATTTATTGAAGAGTACTTAAATTTCTACAATGCTAAGCTTATACAGTGCAATGTTATAAATGAAAATGGTCAACTAACATCGGAGTTTAAAAATATAATTTTAGATATTATAAAAAATGAAAATGTAGGACTTATTCATTCATCAGCAGCGGATATTGTAAATTATAATGTAGTAAATTTGATTGGAGAATCAATAGATTTTTCTTGCTGTAATAATGCAAAGATGTGTTGCGGAGAAGGAGTATGTGGAAGTTGCAGTACTAAGAATAAGTATTTTAATATTGAAAGGTCATGTAAACTTCAAATAGATCCTAGAAATATTTTGGAGGGTAGAAAATTATTATGAAGGTTATAATAATTGGCGGTGGTTGGTCAGGATGTGCAGCTGCTATTACTGCTAGAAAAGCAGGAGCAGAAGTAGAGTTATATGAAAAGACAGATATGCTTGTAGGCCTTGGTAATGTTGGTGGCATAATGAGGAATAATGGAAGATATACAGCAGCTGAAGAGTTGATAAATCTAGGAGCAGGAGACCTAATAAACATAACAGATAGAAATGCAACACATAGAAATATAACATTCCCAGGTCATGGTCATGCATGGCTTTATGATGTAAATAAAATCGAGCCTGAAGTTAGAGCATTTTTAAAAAGCATAGGAGTAAAAATTCATTTAATCTCTAGAGTAGTAGATGTAGAAAAGGAAAAGAATAAAATATTAGGAATATATCTTGCAGATGGAAGTTATGTAAAGGGTGATGTATTTATAGAAACTACAGGTTCTACAGGACCTATGGGAAATTGCTTAAGATATGGTAATGGATGTTCTATGTGTATATTAAGATGTCCTGCCTTTGGACCTAGAGTAAGTTTAAGCTCTAGAGCAGGAGTTGAAGATTTGCAAGGAGAAAGAGAAGAAGATGTATACGGAGCATTTAGTGGTTCTTGTAAACTTTGTAAAGAAAGTATATCACCTGAACTTTTAAAAGAAATAGAAGAAAAAGGTGCAGTAGTTCTTCAGGTACCACCAGAAGATATAAATATGGATAAATTAAAGTTAAAGGTTTGTCAACAATATGCTTTAAAGGAATTTGCAGAAAATATAATACTTTTAGATACAGGTCATATTAAACTTATGACTCCTTTTTATCCACTAGAAAAGCTTAGAAAAATAAAAGGGTTAGAATATGCAAGATTTATGGATCCTTATGCAGGTGGAAAAGGAAACTCTATAAGATACCTTTCTGTAGCTCCAAGAACCGACGATATGAAAGTTAAGGGTATAGATAATCTATTTTGTGCAGGTGAAAAGAGTGGACTATTTGTAGGTCATACTGAAGCTATGTGTACAGGAAGCCTCGCAGGTCACAACGCAGTTAGATATCTTTTAGGAATGCCTCTTTTGATACTTCCTAAGTCTACAGCTATAGGAGATATTATATCTTATGCAAATTGTAAACTATTTACTAAGGAGGGAAGAAGAAATAGATATACATTAGCTGGAGCAGAATACTTCAAAAGAATGCAGGAAATAGGACTTTACAGCATAGATAATGAGGAAATAAAAAAGAGGATAGAAAAACTAAGTCTAAGTGGAGTCTTAGCACAAAAACTCATATAGATATAACAACTTAATATATATATATATTTATTTATTTATTTATTTAAGTAAAAAATCCATGCTAATTAAAAATTTTAATTAGCATGGATTTTTTACTTGAATTTATAATTTTTTAATTGATAAATTATATAATTATGGTTTATATTTCTACTTTAAAATAAAAGCTTATGTGAAATACTATATAGTGAGATTACAAGCGAAAAGGAGAATACATTATGAATTTTTCTCGATGTAATACAAATAAAAATATTATTATAAAGTTATTTTGGTTAATATCTTTATTATTATTGATATATTTATGTAAATTTAATAAAGTTAATGCTTCTAATATCCATACCTATTCAAACGAAGAGGTAAAAAAAGTTATAGAGCAAATTTTTGAAGATAGAAATAAGGCTATAATAAGTAAAGACTTTGAACTCATAGAATCTATTTATGACATCAATACTAAGTATGGTACTTGGGCATATGAACATGAAAAAAAGAAAATTAAGTATATTGAAAATTGGAGTATAAAACAAGGGGTAAAATTTACGGATATAAATCCTAAAGTTGTGATTAGAAGAATCAACGGAGATGGAACTAATTTTTCTATTAATGTATTATGTTCGACAGAATATAAATATATATATGAAGATCAGCCAGATATAATAAATACATCAAGAATTGGAACCTATCATTATATAAAGATTGCAAATAGAGATGGCATTTGGATAATTACTAAGGAATGGTATACAGATCCTTTTGCTGATTCCCTTAATCTAGAGAATTTAAAAGGTGATTCAATAAAGCAATATATATTAAGTCAAAGCTCTAGAGACTTTTCAACTTTAAATGAACGAAGATTAAAGGCAGTACATTATGCAAATCAGTATTGTGGAGCTGCTAGTGAAGAACAATATGAATTTAAATACAATAAAAAATATAGAGATTATAATCCGCAAGGGGGAGATTGTGCTAATTTTGCATCGCAAATTTTATTTGAGGGCGGAGGATTTAGAAAAAATTCTGCTTGGAATTATGATAGAAGTGGTGCTACGAGAGCCTGGCTTAATGCAGATGGATTTAAAGCATATATGCTAAACAGTGGAAGAGCTTCAGTAATTGCATATGGAAATTATGATAAAGTATATAAAGCTTCATATAAGCTTTTACCAGGAGATTTTGTGGCATATGAAAAAAAAGGAGATATTACACATATTTCTGTAGTTACAGGAGCAGATTCCAAAGGATATAGTTTAGTAACTTGTCATAATACAGATAGGAATAAAGTTCCATGGGATCTTGGATGGAGTGATAAAAAAATAAAGTTTTGGCTTGTACGAGTTCATTATTAAAAATTATATAATAAGTATTATAGTAAGTACCCTTATAGGAATTTAAGGGTACTATTTATAATGGGATAAATTTGCAAACATTGACCAGCTGGTTTAAAAACTCTATAATTAAGTATAATAACAAAAAAATGGAACATTAATTTAGAGCATAAGATGAGAGGGGATACGGAGCAATGTTTACTCCTATTAAAAATACAAAGGTTTACGAACAAGTAATTGAACAAATAGAAGGCATGATATCTAATGGGGTTTTAAAAAAAGGCGATAGATTACCTTCAGAGAGAGAATTAGTTGAGCAGTTAGGTATTAGCAGAGCCTCTATAAGAGAAGCTTTGAGATCTCTTGAAATCATTGGACTTATTGAATCAAAGCAAGGAGAAGGAAATTTTATAAGGCAAAACTTTGATAACACATTATTTGAGCCACTATCAATTATGTTCATGCTTAATGATTGTAAAGTAGAGGAAATATTTGAGCTTAGAAAAGTTATTGAAATAGAAACAGCAGCGCTTGCCGCAAAGAAAATAACTACTGAAGAAATAAATGAATTACAAATGCTAGTAGATAATATGAAGACTTCTGAAGATGAGGATGAAAGAGTTAAAGATGATGCTAAATTTCATTATACTATAGCCAAAGCCTCAGGGAATTTTTTGATATTAAGTATATTAAACACAGTTTCATCGCTTATGGATTCTTTTATAAAAGATGCAAGAAAAAATATAATAAATAATCAACTTAAAGATAGTATTGATAATGAACATGAAGAAGTATTAAATGCGCTTAAAGAGCATAATCCTCATAAGGCTTCTGAATCAATGAGAAAGCATATGGATCTTATAAATAAGAATTTAATAAAGTTTAATAAATAATATTATATAGATATGAGTTAAGAACCCAAATAGGATTTGATCTTATTTGGGTTCTTAATTTATAATTTTAATTTGTTAAAACTATAACAATTATTAGTAAAATTACATTAATTATAAAAAAAAATACTTTTTTCATTCCATATAATAAGAAAATTTGGCAATATACTGAAATTAGAAGAAAAAAAACCATGTTAATAAAATAACTATTATGGAAATAGTTTTAAAATTATGATAATATAAGGTCAGAGGAAAGATGGTCATACCAGTAAAATCGATTTTAACTTGGGGGGATAAAAAATGAATATGTAAGTATATTAACATTAAACTTTTATTCATCTTAAGTATGCTAGGAACTTTTCTAATAGGCAGCGGCACTTATGCAAACGTTTTATTTGGCTGACTTCAAGTAGAAGCATTAAATTTACTTAATATGAATCCATATTGGATTACGATGATAATAGTTACATTATAAAAAATAAAAATAGTTTATATGTTGTCATAATGGTCAGACAACTTACCATATATTAATTTAATATGAAATGGGGGAACAATTATGAAAATTTTAGTTTGTATTAAACAAGTACCAGGGACAAATAAAGTTGAAGTAGATCCAGTTACAGGAGTGCTAAAAAGAGACGGTGTAGAATCAAAGATGAATCCATATGATTTATATGCATTAGAATCTGCCCTTAGAATAAGAGGAGATATGGGTGGAGAAGTAAACGTAATAACTATGGGACCACCTCAATCAGAGGAAATTATAAAAGAAGCATTTATGATGGGGGCAGATGAAGGAACATTACTATCAGATAGAAAATTTGCAGGAGCGGATGTACTTGCTACTTCATATACGCTATCTCAAGGAGTAAAAATGACAGGAAATCCTGACCTTATAGTTTGCGGTAAACAAACAACTGATGGAGATACAGCACAGGTAGGAGCAGAAATGGCTGAATATCTAGGAATTCCTCATGTCTCTAATGTAAGAAAAATTGTTGAAATAAATGATAGAACTATAACTGTGGAAATGGATATGGCAGAAACAGTTGAAATTCAGGAAATTAAATTCCCATGCCTTATAACTGTTGAAAAGGATATATATACACCAAGATTGCCATCTTATAAAAGAAAACTAGAAACTAAAAATAAAAAAGCTAAAGTTTTTAGTTTAAAAGATTTTGATGATAAAAATGAAAAAAATTATGGGTTAAATGGATCAGCAACTCAGGTTGAAAGAATTTTCCCACCTGCGGTTAATACTGATAAAGAAATGTGGCAGGGAAATGGAGAAGAACTTACACACAAATTGTTTGATAAGTTAAGAGAACTTAAATTTGTATAAATTTTATTAAAAAGGGAGGAATATTAATGTCTAAATTAATTATTAATGAAAGTAAGTTAAATAAAGAAAATATAAATGAATTAATAGAAGTTTGTCCTTTCAATGCTATATCAGAAATAAATGGTAAAGTGGAAATTTCAGCTGCATGTAAAATGTGTAAGTTATGCGTGAAAAAGGGACCAGCAGGAGTAATAGAATTTGTAGAAGAGGAAGTAGCAAAAGTAGACAAGGATTTATGGAAGGGAATAGCAGTATATGTTGATCATATAGAAGGAAATATTCATCCTGTTACTTATGAGCTAATAGGAAAAGGTAGAGAGCTTGCTTTAAAAATCAATCATCCAGTTTATGCACTATTTATTGGTCACAATATAAAGAATAAAGCTGAAAAATTATTGCACTATGGTGTTGATGAAGTGTTTGTATATGATTATGAAGAGTTAAAAGACTTTAGAATAGAACCCTATACAGCTGCTTTTGAAGACTTCATAAATAAAGTTAAGCCATCTTCAGTGCTTGTTGGAGCTACAACTGTAGGAAGGTCTTTAGCGCCAAGGATTGCAGCAAGGTTTAAAACAGGGCTTACTGCAGATTGTACAATACTTGATATGAAGGAGAACACAGATTTAGTTCAAATAAGACCAGCATTTGGTGGAAATATAATGGCTCAAATTATTACAAGCAATAATAGACCACAATTTGCAACTGTTAGGTATAAAATTTTCTCAGCTCCAGAGGTAACTGAAGAAACTAAAGGCAAAATTATATTATGCAAAATGCCAAGGGAAAAGTTTGATTCAAATATAAAAGTTCTAAAAATTACTAAAAAGGCAAAGGAAATTAGCATATCAGATGCTGAAGTAATTGTAGCAGCAGGTAGAGGAGTTAAATCAGAAAAAGATATGAATCTAATAAGAGAATTGGCAGATGTACTAGATGCACAAATAGCAGGAACTAGGCCTCTTGTAGAAGCTGGATGGATAGATGCAAAGAGGCAAATTGGACTTAGTGGAAGAACTGTTAAACCTAAATTAATAATAACTGCTGGAATTCAAGGCTCAGTACAATTTGTAGCAGGTATGAATAATTCAGAAACAATAATTGCTATAAACAATGATCCTAATGCTTCAATATTTAATACCGCTCATTACGGAATCGTTGGAGATATCTATGAAATAATTCCTCAGCTTATTGAAAGAATTAAGTGCGGTAAAGGACTTGAAGAAGTAGCCGTTTCATTAAATAAATAATAACTTTCAAATTACAAGATTAGCTAATATATCGGAGGGGATAAATATGAATCAATATAAAAAGATAGATAATAAGGATATCGAATTTTTAAAAAATGTAGTTGGAGAGGACAAGGTTTTATATGGAAGCGATATAAACGAAGATTATAGTCATGATGAGTTAGGTGGAGTGAGTAATTATCCAGATGTGCTAGTAAAAGTTCATAATACTGAAGAGATTTCAAGAATAATGAAGTATGCCTATGAAAATACAATTCCAGTTGTTGCTAGGGGATCAGGAACAGGGCTTGTAGGAGCTTCAGTACCATTACACGGTGGAATTATGATGGAGACGACAGAAATGAATAATATATTAGAGCTTGATGAAGAAAACTTAACATTAACCTTAGAACCAGGGGTTCTTTTGATGGAGATAGGAAAGTACGTTGAAGAACATGAACTTTTTTATCCACCAGATCCAGGTGAAAAAAGTGCTACAATTGGTGGAAATATAAGTACCAACGCTGGTGGAATGAGAGCTGTTAAATATGGGGTTACAAGAGATTATGTTCGTGGACTTGAAGTAGTTCTTCCAAATGGAGAAGTAGTAGAGCTTGGTGGAAAAGTTGTTAAAAATAGTTCAGGATATAGCTTAAAAGACTTAATAGTTGGATCAGAAGGAACACTTGGAATAGTTACAAAGGCAATTTTAAGATTACTTCCGCTACCAAAAAAATCAGTAAGTTTACTTATACCTTTTAAAGATATAGATACAGCAATTGAAATGGTTCCTAAAATTATAAAATCAAAAGCAGTGCCAACTGCAATAGAATTTATGCAACGAGAAGTTATAGTCTCAGCAGAAGAATTTTTAGGTAAAAAATTTCCTGATAATTCATCAGATGCATATCTTTTGCTAACTTTTGATGGAAATAGTTTAGGACAAGTTGAAGGTGACTATGAAATAGTTGCAAATCTTTGCTTAAAAGAAGGAGCATTAGATGTATTTATAGTTGATACAGATGAAAGAAAAGATTCTGTATGGTCAGCTAGAGGAGCATTCCTTGAAGCAATTAAAGCATCCACTACAGAAATGGATGAATGTGATGTTGTTGTACCAAGAAATCAAGTTGCAAGCTTTATTAAATATACTCATGAATTAGAAGAGGAATATAACATTAGAATACCAAGCTTTGGTCATGCAGGAGATGGAAACTTACATGTTTATATTTGTAAGGATGATTTAAATGAAGAAGAATGGGAATTCAAATTAAATAAGGTATTTGACTTAATGTATAAAAAATCAGAAGAATTAAGGGGACTTGTATCTGGAGAGCATGGAATTGGATATGCAAAGAGAGAATATATGTTCCACCAATATGGAGAACATTATATGTCAATAATGAGGGGAATTAAATCCGCCTTTGATCCTAAAAATATATTAAATCCAGGTAAGGTCTGCCAATAATAAATATATGCTATAAAAACTAGTGGTTTAAAATCACTAGTTTTTATTTTGTATAATTTTTTATTACATTGTTTATAGTATATAAGTGTAAAGAATACTAATTAGAGATTAATAAAAATAAAGGAGGATAGTTTACATGAGAGAAGTAGTTATTGTAGGCGCGGCTAGAACACCTATAGGAAGTTTTGGAGGAAGTTTATCTAAACTATCAGCAGTTGATATAGGAGTTATTGCTGCAAAAGAAGCAATGAAGAGAGCAGGAATTAAACCAGATATGGTTGATGAAGTACTTATTGGAAATATTTTATCAGCAGGATTAGGGCAAAATCCAGCAAGACAAGTTGCTATTCATGCAGGCATACCAGATACAACTCCAGCTATGACAATAAATAAATTATGTGGTTCAGGACTCAGAACTGTTAGTATGGCTACCCAATTTATTAAGCTTGGAGATGCAGATGTGATACTAGCAGGGGGTACTGAAAGTATGAGTAATGCTCCATATCTTCTTACTAGAGCAAGATGGGGGTATAAAATGGGAGATGCTAAAGTTGTTGACAGCTTAATTACTGATGCATTATCTGATGCATTTCATAATATACATATGGGAATTACAGCTGAAAATATAGCAGAGCAATGGAAACTTTCAAGAGAAGAGCAAGATAAATTTTCTCATGAAAGCCAAGTTAAAGCTACAAAGGCTATAAGTGAAGGAAGATTTAAAGATGAAATAGTGCCTGTTGAAATTTTTCAGAAAAAGGGAGATCCTATTATAGTTGATACGGATGAATATCCAAAGGCTGATACGACTATAGAAAAACTTGGAAGGCTTAAACCTGCATTTAAACAAGATGGAACAGTAACAGCTGGTAATGCTTCAGGCATAAATGATGGAGCTGCAATGCTGGTACTTATGGCAAAAGAAAAGGCAGAGGAGTTAGGAATAAAACCACTTGCAACTATTAAATCCTATGCCTCAGCGGCACTAGATCCAAGGATAATGGGATATGGACCTGTACCAGCAACTAGAAAGGCACTTGAAAGAGCAGGATTAGCTGTAGATGATATAGATTTAGTTGAAGCAAATGAAGCTTTTGCAGCACAATCACTATCTGTAGTTAAAGATTTAGGATTTAATCCGGAAAAAGTTAATGTTAATGGGGGTGCTATAGCTTTAGGACACCCTGTAGGAGCATCAGGAGCAAGAATACTTGTTACTTTAATCTATGAGATGATGAAAAGAGACGCAAAAACAGGTCTTGCAACACTTTGTATAGGTGGAGGTCAAGGTACTGCTGTTATAATTGAAAGATAGAAAATAATAAAATCATAAATGCATGCAGAAATAAAACTGCATGCATTTATGATTTTATTATATAGTTTTAAATCAAATTTAATATTTAAAAAAGAAAGTGAAAATAATTTTTAAAGTCTTCATAATATCTTTAAAAGAAATTGATAAAGTTTTATAATAGTAAACATAATTGTTCAAGATTAATTTATATAGCAATATACAAACTAAATAAAATAAGAGGTGAAATAATATGAATAACATTCTAATAATTGAAGATGAAGAAAGTGTATCAGAAATATTGAAGGCTTATTTGGAAAAGGACGGATATAATGTTCAAAGCACTACAAAAGGATTAAGGGGTATAGAACTATTTAGTTCTATGGATTTTAAACTAGTTATACTGGACCTAATGCTTCCAGACATTAGTGGGGAAGAAATATGTAAAATAATAAGGGAGAAATCCGATGTGCATATTTTTATGCTTACTGCAAAAGGAAGTTTAGATAATAAAATTGAAGGATTAAATATTGGTGCGGATGAGTATCTAGTTAAGCCATTTAGCCCTAGAGAATTAACAGCAAGAGTCAATGCACTTTTTAGAAGGTTAAATACAGAAAGTGAAGTATCAAAATTTACTTTTAATGATGGAAGATTAATAGTTGATTATGATAAAAGAGTTGTAAGAATTAATGGAGAAGAAGTTGCATTTACTCCAAATGAATTCGATATACTGTATACTCTCATAGTAAATAAGGGGAGGGTATTATCAAGAGAACAAATTATAGATAAAGTATTTGGAGTAGATTTTGATGGATACGATAGAACCATTGATGTTCATATAAAAAATATAAGAAAAAAGATAGAAGAGGATACTAAAAATCCTAAGTATATTATAACGGTTATGAAAGTAGGATATAAGTTTGGTGGTGAAAACTAATTGCAAACCATTAGAAAAAGATTAAGTATATTGTTTTTTACATGTTCCATTGGAGCAATACTTTTAATTACTGTATTTGTAAATGCAACGATAAACGATAAGTTCGATCAATACATGTTAGATATACAAAATAAAAGGGATGAGAGAATTGTAGCTTATTTTCAGGAAATATACAAAAGGGATGGAAAATGGTCAAATAATTCTGGTTCTGAGCTAATTCATGAAGCTTATATGAGCAACTATTGTTTAACCCTTTTAGATAGTAATAAAAAATCTATATGGGGTATGGAGCCAGATTTAATTAAGAACACCTCTCACTTAAATACTATGATAGTAAAAGGCAATGGAGTGTACAATTCCAAAAGATTTGAGATTATAGTTAATGATAAATTAGTTGGCTATGTGGATATTGGTCAATATTCATCTGTATTATTATCTGAAGAAGATATAAACTTTAAAACTTCTATAAATAAAAGTATTATTATCAGCGGACTTGTAACTCTATCTATTATAATTATATTAAGTCTTTATTTTTCAAAGCAATTCTCTAATCCAATTAAAGAAGTTGCCAATATGTCTGTAAAATTATCAGAGGGTAATTTTAATGCAATTTCTAATACTCAAAGTAACATTGAGGAATTAGAAAACCTAAGAAGAAGTGTTAATATATTAGCTGAAAAATTAAGATATCAGGACATGCTTAGAAAGAGATTAGTATCTGACATATCCCATGAAATAAGAACACCTTTGAATGTACTACAAAATAATCTAGAAGCTATGATAGATGGTGTCTTTCCAGTCACAGAAGAAAGATTAAATTATCTTAATGAAGAAGTCATAAGATTTGGAAGTTTATTAAACAATTTAAATACGTTAAAAGAATTTGAAACTGAAAGTATAAAGCTTAATTTTCAAAGGGTATATTTAGATCAATTGATAAGTGACATATGTGAAGATTTTTATATGGCAGGCGAAAGTAAGTGCATTAGGCTGCATTATCATATAGAATCTAATAAAAATTATGATATAACTGGAGATAAAGATAAATTAAAACAAGTGTTTATAAATTTAATATCTAATGCTCTCAAATTTACTGAAGAACATGGAGATATATGGATTAATCTATATTCAAATAATAAAAATATTGTAGTAGAAGTCAGGGATAGTGGCATAGGAATTAAGAAAGAAGATTTACCATTTATCTTTGAAAGGCTTTATAGGGGAGACAAGAGCAGAAATGAAATAGAAGGAAGTGGGATAGGATTAACTATTGTTAAGAATATAATACAGCTTCATTCAGCAAGCATAGACGTCGAGAGTGAAGAAGAAAAAGGAACTAATTTCAAGGTTACATTTAATAAATTTTAAATAATGATTATATAAGTAATTAAAAAACTTTGG
The DNA here is from genome assembly GCF_016908015.1 of Clostridium pascui. GTDB lineage: Bacteria > Bacillota > Clostridia > Clostridiales > Clostridiaceae > Clostridium_AK > Clostridium_AK pascui. The sequence goes on along the minus strand of NZ_JAFBDB010000001.1, from coordinate 559,259 downwards.
TAATTAAACTTATCAAAGTTTTTTAATTTTAAATTTTATAATAACAGCTAAAGCAAAAATAGAAGTCTGTTTGGGGAAACAGACTTCTATTTTGTAATAAGTATTAACAGTAAATTATTTGGGGAATTTACTAATATAAAATCTATTAATCAACAAGGATGGTTGTTGATTAATAGATTATATTTATATTATATTATCGAATTATGTAGACGAGATGAAGAAAAGAAAAAGTGTTTGAGATAATAAAAAATAATTATAGTATAAATTTTAAGCTGTTATTAAAAATCTTCATATGGTCTTCATAGGATTTGAGTAATATATAGCTAAAGATAAGAAAACACATAAGGAGTTGTAAATATATGAAAAAAACAAAAAAAATAATAGCTGTGCTTGCTTCCTCAGTTTTAACTATATCCTTTGCAGGATGCAGCAGAACTATAACGGGAAACAAAGAATCAGATAATGCGCTTAAAGCCTTTAATGAGATTGTAAAAACTTACCCAGACAACAAAGGTTTCCATAGTGAATTACAGCATTGGGGGTTTAAACTTCCAACAGGAGAGAAATTTGAATGGACTAAAGATATGTCAGCAAATAAAGCAGATTTTGCTATGGTAATGTTAGCAGATCCTCTGATAAAAGCAGGATTAGATGTTAACAAACTTGACAAGAGTGAGTGGTTATACGAGCCAGCTGGTAAAGATGATATGGGAGAAAGTTTACCTAATAGATTAATTAAACCATACAATGTAAGTGATAAAAAAGAAACCTCTAATGGATCAGAAGACTCTATGAGAAGATTATTAAAATCAGATACTAATATTGTGAAATACCATGAAGATCAAAAGCATTACAGACTAATTATTGGAGAAGGTAATGAAGTACAATGGACAGAAAAATTAGGATTAAATGATGCTGATATGATTTTTGTTCTTAAAGCTGAACCACTTATAAAAGCAGGATTAGATATTAATAAGCTTGAGGGAAGTGGATGGATATTTAGAGAAGCAAGCAAAGATAATATGGGGATGGGAGAAAATCCAGATCAAATAGTAAAAATATATGATATAAATAAATAATGATTTTTTATTTTGTTACTATGCACCCCCAATGGGTGGAGAGATAAATAAATATAATAGATTACCTTCACTCGAAAGGAGGAAAATAATGAATCAAGAGAAAATGAAAGCTTTAGCATCATTAAAAACTGCAAAGGGTCAAATTGAAGGGATTATAAAGATGCTGGAGCAAGACAGATACTGTGTAGATATATCTAATCAAATAATAGCTTCCCAAGCTTTATTAAAGAGGGCAAATATGCTGATATTAAAACAACACTTAAACCATTGTGTAAAACATGCATTTATACATGACAGCGGAGAAGAAAAAGTTGATGAAATAATAGGCATCTTAGAAAAACTCATTCAAAAGTAATATTAAAGGAGATGTATGATATGAAAAACTTTTTCAAAAATCTTATAAAAAAAATTGCAGATCAAAATAGCAAATCTTTTGGTAATGGCAAATTAGATTGTTGCGATTTAAATAAATCTAACAATGATACAAAAGGAACTGATACCAACAATAAGTAATTAAAAAGAGGTGAAGATATTGAATAAAGTTCTTAAAATAGAAGGAATGACCTGTGCTGCTTGTGCTAAGGCTGTAGAAAGAGCATCTAAAAAGCTGCAAGGTGTTAATGATGCAAATGTAAACTTTGCTACAGAAAAATTAAATGTTGACTTTGATGAAAACAAGGTATCAATTGAAGATATTCAAGCAGCTGTTGAAAAGGCAGGATTCAAAGCTAAAACTGAATCTAGTACAAAGACATTAAAGATTCAGGGAATGACTTGTGCAGCTTGTGCAAAAACAGTAGAAAGAGTAACAAAAAAATTAGATGGTGTTATAGAATCTAATGTAAATTTTGCAACAGAAAATTTAAATATAAGTTATGATTCTTCAAAGGTTAGAGTTTCAGATATAAGAAAAGTAATAGAAAAGGAAGGTTACAAAGCTATAGAAGAAGAAACTAATGTAGATGCAGATAAAGAGAGAAAAGAAAAAGAAATAAAGTTATTATGGCAAAAGTTTGTTATAGCAGCAATATTTTCAGTACCATTACTTGTTATAACTATGGGTCATATGTTTGGTGAGCCTATTGGATTTAAACTGCCAGAAGTTATAGACCCTATGGTAAATCCTAGAACCTTTGCTATAGTACAGTTAGTACTCGTTATGCCTGTTATGGCTGCGGGCTATAAATTCTTTACAGTAGGATTCAAATCTTTATTTAGGAGAAGTCCTAACATGGATTCTTTAATTGCATTAGGTACCAGCGCGGCATTCTTATACGGTATATTTGCTATAGTACAGATTTTTGGTGGTAATGTAGATTATGCATATGATTTATACTTTGAATCAGCAGCAGTTATTATAACACTTATTACACTTGGAAAATATTTAGAGTCAGTTACTAAAGGAAAAACCTCTGAGGCTATAAAAAAGCTTATGGGACTTGCTCCTAAAACAGCTACTATTATTAGAGATGGAAAAGAAATTGAAACTCCTATAGAAGAAGTTGAAGTAGGAGATATAATTGTAGTTAAGCCAGGAGAAAAGATGCCTGTAGATGGAGAAGTTGTAGAAGGAATTACTTCAGTAGATGAATCTATGTTAACAGGAGAAAGTATACCTGTAGAAAAAAATATTGGAGATAAAATTATCGGTGCAAGTATTAATAAGAATGGTACTATAAAATATAGAGCCACAAAGGTTGGTAAAGATACAGCTTTAGCTCAAATTATAAAGCTAGTAGAAGATGCACAGGGCTCTAAGGCGCCAATTGCCAAATTAGCTGATATAATTTCAGGTTATTTTGTTCCAGTAGTTATGGTGATTGCAGTTATTTCAGCTTTTGCTTGGTATATGTCTGGTGAAACAGGGGTGTTTGCTCTTACTATATTTATATCAGTTCTGGTAATTGCTTGTCCTTGTGCGCTAGGCCTTGCAACTCCAACAGCAATAATGGTTGGAACGGGAAAAGGTGCGGAATATGGTGTACTAATAAAGAGTGGTGCTGCTTTAGAAACTGCTCATAAAGTAAAAACAATAGTATTTGATAAAACTGGTACCATTACAGAAGGTAAGCCAAAGGTTACAGATGTAGTTGTTACAAATGATATAACACAGGATTATTTATTGCAATTAGCTGCATCAGCAGAAAAGGGATCAGAGCATCCTCTTGGCGAGGCTATTGTAAAAGGTGCTGAGGAAAAGGGACTAGAATTTAAGAAACTTGATTTCTTTAAGGCCATTCCTGGTCATGGAATTGAAGTTAAAATAGATGGAAAAGATATTTTACTTGGAAACAGAAAACTTATGGTGGAAAGTAATATATCCTTGGAAAATCTAGAGGAAACTTCTCATAAGCTAGCTGGAGAGGGTAAGACTCCAATGTATGTGAGTATTGATGGAAAGATGGTAGGTATCATTGCTGTAGCAGATACTGTTAAAGAAAACAGTAAAAAAGCAATAGAAAAGCTTCATGAAATGGGAATTGAAGTAGCAATGATAACAGGAGATAATAAACGAACAGCAGAAGCCATAGCTAAGCAAGTTGGAATAGATAGAATACTAGCAGAAGTTCTTCCTCAAGATAAGGCTAATGAAGTTAAGAAGCTTCAAGCTGAAGGTAAGAAGGTTGCTATGGTTGGTGATGGTATAAACGATGCTCCAGCACTAGCGCAAGCAGATATTGGTATAGCTATAGGTTCAGGTACAGATGTAGCTATGGAATCAGCAGATATAGTTCTTATGAGGAGTGACTTGATGGATGTACCAACTGCAATACAATTAAGTAAGAAAACTATATTAAATATTAAAGAAAACTTGTTTTGGGCATTTGGATACAATACTTTAGGTATACCTGTAGCAATGGGAATACTGTATATCTTTGGTGGACCACTTTTAAATCCTATCATTGCGGCAGCTGCTATGAGTCTTAGTTCCGTATCAGTACTGGCTAATGCTTTAAGATTAAAGGGATTTAAGCCAGCTAAGTAGGGAACTCAAATCTATGATTTGATGTGAGTCAGTTAAGCAGACATCCCAAATTTTTAATTTGGTGATGGTCGCTTACTCTTCGAGTACTCATTCGAGGAACGAGAAGGAGTTTCCTATTAAGTTGGATTAAAACATTTAAATATATATTTTTAGGAGGAATTAAAAATGAAAAAGAAAATATTAGTTGAAGGAATGAGCTGTGGACATTGTGTTAATCATGTTAAGGAGGCATTAAAAGAACTTAACGAAGTGACTAGTGTAGATGTGAATTTAGATGATAAAACAGCAATAATTGAGGCATCTATAGAGGTAAAAGATGAAGATATAAAATTTGCTATAGAAGATGCAGGATATGAGGTTGTAGGAATAGAAGTATTATAAAATATAATAAAGAAGCTTTAGTAATTAATTTTACCAAAGCTTCTTTATAGTTTCTTGTCTTCATACAATCAACATATATTTTCTATATACTATACTCATAAAATAATCTCAAGTTTTAAAATGAATTTGATATGTTAAAAACAAAATAGTAATTTATTTTAGCGTTATGAAATATAAAGTAAGAGTTACTTTATATTATGAATACATACTAGGAGGGAATTTATGAGTATTGTAAGAGAAAAGTATAAGGTGTATGATATGACCTGTGCATCTTGTGAAAACAGAGTAGAAAAAGCCATTAAAAAATTGGATGGAATATTAAATGTAAAAGCAAGTTATGTGGGGCAATTTGCTAAAGTTGAATATGATGATGAACTTTGTGATTCAAATAAAATTAAATCTGCTATCAAAAGTGCTGGTTACAGTACAGAAAGCTCTAATGACTATAAATTCATGGGAGTTTTTATAATAGTAGCAGCTGTAATTATGCTTGGTATGAAAACAAGTGGTTTTGATATGGAGTCAAAACTTACCAATGCTTCTTATGCAGTTCTTTTTGTAGTTGGAGTTCTTACTTCAATTCACTGTGTAGGTATGTGTGGTGGAATTATGCTTTCGCAGAGCTTATCAAAAGAAAGCAATAATAAATTTGAAGCTATACAGCCAGCACTTCTATATAATTTAGGAAGAGTTCTATCTTATACTATTTTAGGTGGAATAATTGGTGCACTAGGATCTGTATTTTCTATTTCGATTACTGCAAAAGCAGGGCTTCAAATATTTGCTGGTATATTTATGATTATGATGGGATTTAATATGGCTGGGTTTAGCGCATTTAGAAAGTTTAATATTAAACTACCTCACATATCATGCAAAAGTAAAAATAAGTCTGCTTCTCCTCTTGTAGTAGGAATTTTAAATGGACTTATGCCTTGTGGTCCCCTTCAAACTATGCAACTTTTTGCGTTAGGAACAGGAAGTGCTACAAAAGGTGCTTTATCAATGTTCATGTTTGCAATTGGAACGGTACCACTAATGCTTACATTTGGCGCTGTTTCAGGGCTTTTAAGTAAAGGTTACACAAAGAAAATTCTTAAATTTAGTGGTGTTCTTATTATAGTTCTTGGATTTATTATGGGAAATAGAGGCTTTGCACTAGCAGGTGTAAATATTAATCCAATGCCAATGGTAGCTAGTAAAGTACAAAGCTTACTTGGAGGAGGTTCTTCAGCTTCAGCTAGTGGGAATATAGCTAAAGCTACTGTTGAAAATGGAGTGCAGGTTATAAGGATGACTGCAAACAACAATGGATACACTCCTAATGCATTTTATGTACAAAAGGGAATGCCGGTAAAGTGGGTAATTAATGGTGAACAATTAAATTCTTGTAATAATGCTATTGTAGCATCATCTGTAGGAGTTGAACAAAAAATTAAAAAAGGTGAAAATATTGTAGAATTTACTCCAGGAGATAAGGATATAAATTTTAGCTGCTGGATGGGAATGATAAGGGGAGTAATAAAGGTTGTAGATAATCTTGAAACAGTTGATACATCAAAAACTGATGCTTCCATTCCACCTCCAAGCACAGGTCCAAGCTGCTGTGCAGTTCCTTTAGATGAGGATTCTGAAGGGGCATCTTCAGCACAAAGCATTTATGGTAATGATATCTCAAAGGTTCCAACTGATACATTAATTAATAAAGCTTCAGCTCTTGGAAACTACCAAAGTGCAAAATTCAGAGGTATTGGTTATGAATTGCAGCCATTAATAGTTGTTACAGGAAATACTGCTAAAACTAAGCTAACCTTTGATTTAAATGACTTTGATAATGTTGAAGGTAAATATCTCATTGTAGATGCAACTACAGGAGATGAAATTACTTCATTTAATGCTAAAAAGGGTATAAATGAGATAGAATTTAGTCCGAAAAAAGTTGGTGGATATGCAATAGTTAAAGAGGATTTCATTTTAGGAATAATTGAAGTAGTGGATAACTTAAATACTGCAGATTTAGAAAAAGTGCGAGATACTTATTTAAGTCAATAATTAAAGCATTGTAAATAAAATTATCAATATAAATAAACATCATAACTAAGAGGTTACACCTCTAGTTCTGATGTTTATTTTTTTAATCAAGTATGTCTGTTATGTCGCAAAATCTGCATGTAATCTTTGTATGTGACAAATTCTCAGCTTCATTAGTATGATGACTCATATTTCCCATTTCCATCATTTCATGGTCAATAGAAAGGATATTTTCAATTTTAACTTGTGCAGTATAAGTAATATGTGATGTATCACCTAAAATAAATCCATGCATAAATGGAGGACGAGGCATATCTTTTGGTGGAATAGGTTTAATTGACTTTATATACTTTTCTACTACAGGAGGTACAGCATTATCACCTATTAAAAGAAGAGGTGTATGCTTACCCATATGAGCAAAAAGCATCCCAGCTAATGTATCCATAGGATGATTTAGGGTGCCAAAGGTAAAGGCATGACCATCTACATAATTTCTACCCCAACCAAATTCAGTTTTAGAATCCTTGTATTTAGCAAAATTCACTGCAATCTGGTAAGGATTTTCACCATCAATTCTAGTTAAGTTTTTTATATTATCTAGCTTACCTAAATCTTTTTCAACAGCCTTTGATATAGTTTTTGTTGAACCTACAATATAAACATTAATATCATGTATTTTTTTGATAGATTCTATTGTGCAATCTGGAATACTATCCTTCTTTACATAAAGTATTGGATCACCATGATGAGCACTCCAATAAGGAGTCATTATGCCCTCAGAAAAATTTTCACCGGAGACTATGAGTATATTTTCAAAATGCTTTCTTAAATTAGGTATTTTACATGCAGTTTCATAGGCGTTACGGCCAGATACACGATAGGTTTTTAAACCATAATGATTTAGTTCTATAGCTATGTTATTGGAAATATTACCAACCAATATTACATGTATTCCTTTGTATCCTTTATGGCATAAACGTCTTATTTCAATTAATGTTTCCTTGCTTAACCTATTGCCATCAGTAAATAAAATGGAAGCATCGATAGGCATATGAACTAATGGCGCAGCGGCTATTGCATCAAAAACTTCATTTTTATTAACTAAAATTACAGCGTTAGGCTTCATATGTGTAAAAACAATTTTAGATACACCAACTGATGTATCCACAGAAGTAGAGCTACAAACTCTTGTGGTATTTGATGTAAGGGGACAAACCTCTTTTATATTATTGTACATTTTATCCTCCTAAAGATACTATCTATTCCAATTATATGTTGAAGTGATATTTTATGTTACATTATTATAAAGAAAATAATACATGCTGATATGTCTTTAAATAATATAAAGGGATGCACTGTTTTAGTGCATCCCTTTATTAGCATGTTGAAAAATAATCGGAATGAGTTTTGAATGTTATCTATATGCATGTTTTAAATATATTACAGTTATAAATTTATAATCATTTTAGCAAGGATCTTATCCTTAGGTATTCATCTCTACTTATTTTCCCGTCAGCAAATCTTCTATCTAAAATATCCAAGGCTTTATTTGATTGTCTAACTTTGCTGCAACTTAGATTATTTTGATTCTCAAAAGGATTTAAATAAAGAAACATGAAAATAAGTAAAGTAACCATTGGTAGAAACATCATAACTTTCAACCTCCTTTCACTAGTTATATTATATTAATAAAATATGTAGAAAGCATGGAGAAACACTTATAGGAATATAGTACATTTGCTAAGATGTGCAGAGTATATAAGATGCGAAATTGATGAAGAGCAATATAGGAAAATGAGAGATGTCATAGAAAGTAGAAAATAGATAAAAGCAAATTAAAATAGGAGTCTGTTTGGCGGAACAGACTCCTATTTTATGATAGGGATACAGTAAATTGGGGAATTTACTGTATTATTTATTATAATGACTTCTTATGGATTAACTTTCTATATACATATTATATTATCAAATTATGTAGAAGGTATGAAGAAATTAATCTGTACAGATATTATATACTTTCATAATTCCTTCACAATCACAATATAAAATGAAGTTAAACGAAGAGTTAAAGGAGAGATAAATAATTATGAAAAAAATAATGTTATTAACAACTGCAGCAGTACTTGCCTTAGGAGTAACTTCATTAGCTTATGCAAAAGAAAAGGACAGTCAAGTAGTAGTTAACAAGCCTTTTAAAACTGAAATTTCCAAAGTGGTTAGTCAAGACAGAAATGAGATAAATAATGATATGGTGGATATAATGAAAAAAAATGGCTATGAGAACATCGCTAATGAAGTAGAAAAGGGCAACTATAAAGCTATGGATGATTTTATGAATAATATTACAGAAGAAGATTTTCAAAAGATGATTGATATAATAAAAAAAAGTGGAAATGAAAATATGGCTAATATGATGGAGAGCATAGGAAGAGAAGGAATGATTGAAATGCATAATTCAATGGGGGGAGCAGAAGCTTGTCATGGCTCAAATGGAAATACTAATGAAAATAGAAGTACGAATAACAATGTAGCCCCTAATGGAATGATGAATAGAAGCTTATAATACTTTTATTTATTTAAAATAATAAAGAGAAGTCTGGATGGAAGAACAGACTTCTCTTCATCATTTGTATGAATTATATTTGGGAAAATAAATTCACTTTTAATATGTTAATTTACTAAATTTACTATAAAGCAATTTTAAGACTATGATGCTTAAAATTATTACAATTACAATTAATAGTGCAGAGTGAAAGAAAAATTCTTCAGGGAGTATCTTTATGATGGGATCCAAGTCAGGATCAAATATCCAGTAATCATTTCTAAAAAATATCTTATGAAATATAGTAAAAGCAGCATCAAAATTTATCAGAAAAGCTGTTACAAGTACTATTGGTAGTATTATTAATATGGAAGATGTTTGTTTTAGAAAGTCAAATTTTTTATGTTTAAGAGTAATTAATAATCCTATAGCACTAATAAGTCCAGTTATAATTAGCAAAATATCAATAGAAGTGAAAATTCTTTTGACATCTTTAAAGTGAATTTGTCCATATTTTGAATATGGAATCGATGGCAGTTTAAAGTCCTGCTTCTTTGAACTTAACAAATAATCAATAACATAATCATAATTTTTTACTATTTCATCTTTACTAAAGTTTGAATGATCTACTATATTTAAGTGTTGAATATCGAAATAGTATAAAGGTTTAAACATCAATGTGAATTTTACTGCTGAAGCAATAATAAACAAACTAAATGTTAAAGAAAATAATATTTGAAATAATTTATAGGTTCTTTTTTTTCTTGTTTCAATTTGATGTGTGTAAACTGGTGAATACATTTTATGACCCCCATGTATAAAATTTTCTTATGTACATTTACCATTATAAAAAATGAATATGAAGATAGTGTGAAAAATTGGCATAATAATTTAAGAGTAAAGTAGATAATAAGTATCGAAATAAAATTTATTTTAAGGAGTGTGAAATGTTTAAAGATGAGCATTGCCAGACTTGTGCAGACAATGTGACAATGAGTGTAGAAGAATGGTAAACATGTAATAATAGTGAGAATATAAAAAAAGTAAGCCTGACTATTTAATTATCAGGCTTATTTTTTTAAGAAGATAAAATATTGGGAAACTCAATAGTAAAAGTAGTTCCTTCATCCAACTTACTTTCAACATATATTTTCCCACCATGAGCTTCAACAAAGGATTTTGTAATTGTAAGTCCTATACCTGAACCTCCTGTATTTTTAGTGCGGGATAAATCACTTCTATAAAACCTCTCAAATATATAAGGCAAGTCTTTTTCAGGAATACCTATACCATTATCAATAACTTTTATGATAATATTTTGTTTTTCTTTCTTTAACGTTACCTCAACTGCTCCATTAGGATTTAAATGATTATAAGCATTTAAAAGAAGGTTATTTACTATTTGCTTAAACTTATCTTTATCCATAGTTACTTTTACATCAGGAGACATATTGGAAACTAATTTATAATCTTTTTTTATATATAGAGGCTTAAAAGTATCTAAAATTTTTTCTAATTCATTTGATAAATTAATATTACTCTTATTTAAGTTAAGATCTACCTGCTCAAGTTTAGCTAAATTACGAAGATTATCTACAAGTTTTATTAATCTTTGAATTTCTTCATAGAAGACTTCAAGCCTTTCAGTAGTAGGTTCCCATATGCCATCAATAAACGCTTCAACATAGGTTTTTAATGTAGTAAGTGGTGTTCTTAATTCATGAGACATGTCTGATGTTAATCTTTTTCTGAGCATATCTTGCTTACTTAGCGATTCTGCTAAATAATTTATTGAATTCAAAAGTTCATCCAACTCCTTAGTATTTGTCTTGATGAAAGCTCGAGATTCAAGATTTCCAGCTCGCATCTCATTTGCTGTTTTAGTTATTTTAAGCAAAGGTTTAGAAAGCTGCCTAGATATAATTATGCTAATTATAAATCCAAAAATTAGAGCTATAAAAGCAGCAATAATAAAAGAATTATTTAACGTGTTTATAAAAGTAACAGAACCAGAAGATAGATATGAAGTTCCAAAGTAACCAACGGTTATCGTACCGATGTCCTTCTTATTATTAGAAAGCAAGGTGTATTTATTTTCAGTATATTCACCAGTATTCATTCCTGAAAAATTATGCATATTAGAACCCATCATATTTTGCATCATGCTTTTATGATACAAATGAGCACTACCTGAAGAATATACAGTATTGTTAACTGAGTCTTTTATTTCAATATACAATTCCTGCATCTCTGCATATCTTTGTAGTTCTGATTCATTTATATTTGTAAAACTATTTTGCTCATTATATAAGTCCTCAACAATGGTTATTATATTATCTATTTTTACTTTATGTTCATCAACTAAATACTTTTGAAATTCTTTTCCTACTGCATAATTTGATATAAGACTCGTTAAAATAATAGATCCTAGTACTGCTAAAAGAAATCCTAAGGAAAGTTTCTTCATTAAAGAGAGTTTCATCTTTTCACCTCAGTAAAACTCGGGATAAACTTATAGCCCATTCCGTAAATAGTTATTATATATTTTGGCTCTTTAGGATTATCCTCTATTTTATGTCGAATGTTTTTGATATGAGTATCTATTGTTCTATCATAGCCTTCATAGTCAATTCCGAAAGCTTTTTCTACTAAGTGTTCTCTTGAGAATACTGTTTCTGGATTTGCAAGTAATACTTTCAATATTTTAAATTCATTTGTTGTTAGACTTACAACATCTCCTTGCTTTTTAATGATCATCTTTTTAATATCAACTTCTAAATCTCCATTATTAAAGTTTAAAATATCAGCAAGAGGGAGTGAATCTTTGTAAGATCTTCTAAGTAAAGCTCTTACCCTCACTACTAACTCACGAGCACTAAAAGGTTTGGTTAAGTAATCATCTGCACCGATAGATATTCCTTCTATTCTTTCATCTTCATCCGCCTTAGCAGTAAGCATTATGATAGGCACAGTAGAGGCAGCTCTTATTTTACTACATACTTCCTCACCAGATAACTTAGGAAGCATTAAATCTAAAACTAGAAGATGAATTATCTCCATATTAAATATATTAAGAGCTGCCTCACCGTCTATTGCAGTAACTACCCTAAATCCATCCTTTTCTAGATAAGCTTTAACTACATTCAATATATTTTCTTCATCATCTACAACTAGTATTTTAAATTCATCATTATTCATGTTTATCACCTCTAAAAATTATAAATATAATTTTATTACATTTTATATATCTAAAACACTAGGATGTATAGTTTCCTAGTATTTGATGGTATGACTTTTCTTTTAGTATAGACTTCCACAGCAAATTATATAAATTGATTATGAAGGAATTGTGTAGAAATACAAAAGTAATACTGCTTATGATTTTTTTCTTCATCTTCATACGGACTACATAAAAAATTTATATAATTTAGAGCACATAATTATAACAAATAATGGAGGAGGTGAATAACCATATGATTGAAATACTAGTTGCTTCCATAGTAGTAGTTTTTGCGATTTACACAATATATAGTAAGTTTAAAGGTAAAGTTTCAGGCGGATGCGGCTGTGGTGGTTGTAGTGAATCAAAAGGAACGATTAAAAAATAATATTGTACTTGTATATTTCAGCTTGGAGGAAGACGATGAAAAAGAGATTAATATGCTTAATGCTAATGCTTGGAATGGCATTTACTTTACATAAACCGGTTCTTGCAGCACCAACATCTGAACAAATCAATAGGCAAAGAAACCAGCTGCAGACGGATAAAAATGCGTTTAAAAAGGCACAAGATAAAAGATTTGAAATAGAACAAAATATAGAGAACTTAGACAATCAAATTGAAGAAGTAATGGATAAAATGCAAGAAAATAAGAAACAAATGAGTAAAATACAGGAAAATATTAAAATCACAGAGCAGGAACTGAAACAAACAGAAGAAGATATAAAAAAGGAAAAAGAATTATTTAATAAAAGAGTAAGGGTAATTTATGTAAAAGGATCAAGCAGCTACTTAGATGTACTGCTTGAAGCAAAAGATTTTAGTGATTTTTTCTCAAGAATAGAAACTTTAAAGGGTATTATAAACTTAGATAAAAAAATTACTGAAAGCATTAAATTGAAACAGGAACAATTAAATAATAATAAAGAAGAATTAAATAAGCAAAACAATAAGTTAGTATCTCTAAATAACGATAATAATGAAAAGATGAATAAACTTGAAAAGGATAAAAGTAAGCAAAGTAAGTTAATTGAAGAAGCAAAGAAACAAGAGAAATTATATGCTTCAGCAGTGAATGAAACACAAGCAAGGATAAATCAAACATTAATACAAATTGATGCAATGAGAAATTCAACACAAACATATACAGCTTCTAGGGAGTCAGTATCTGTTTCTAAAAAACAAACCGAAACAGTAACAAATTCAACACCAGCAGATACAGCTTCTAGAGAAGTTATATCTGCTTCTGAAAAACCTACTGAAACATCAACAAATGCACCTTCTAGAGGAAATACATCAGTATCTGGTAATGCAGTAGTGGCCTATGCTTCTAATTTTTTAGGAACACCTTACTTATGGGGAGGTACAACACCAGCAGGTTTTGATTGTTCTGGGTTTACCCAATATGTGTACAGGCATTTTGGAATAACTGTTGGAAGAACTACTTATGATCAAATTAAAAATGGTTATGCCGTTTCAAGAAGTGAACTTCAGCCTGGAGATTTAGTTTTCTATGGAAAGGGAGGAAGTCCAACGCATATGGGAATATACGTTGGGAATGGTATGTATATTCATGCTCCAAGAACAGGGGATGTAGTTAAAATATCGCCTTATGATAGGTCAGATTATATTACTGCAAGAAGGGTTATACAATAAAAAGAATAAATAAAAAATTTCAATAAAAGAACTAGAGAGTTAAACTCCCTAGTTCTTTTGTGAAAGTATTGTTCTTCTTTTCAAGTATTCTTCTTCACTAATTTCTCCATTAGCAAACTTTTCATTGAGTATTTTTATTGCATTACTTGACTTATTGTTATAACTTTTAAAAAGTTTAAAAATCAGTACTATCATACCAACGAATATTATCAATCTAAATCCCATAGATAATAGCATCCATCCAAGTCCTATAGTACCTGAAGAACCAATACCATATCCTCCAAAACCACCACAAAACATATATAAAGTCCTCCTTTAATATTAATTTCATATGTTAATTATATAAATCAATTATGGTGGAATTGTGAAGAAATATAATATATAAAAATATGGTTTTCTTCATATGTTCTTTATATAAATAACATAAAATGTAATCATAATATAAATACTTTAAAATTATTAAAAGTATATTGGAGGGGTAATTATGAAATGTCATGGAGATAATGGAGGAAATCAAAAACATAGTATGTTAAAACACATACTGCACATGATTCTTTGCTGTGGTTTGCCAATAGTTATTATAGGATTACTGCCATTTATAACAAAATTTAGCCCAGGTGCAGCTGGATTGCTTGCAATAATTGCGCCATTTATATGTCCATTGATGATGGTTGGAATGATGGTAATGATGATGCGTGGTAATAAAAAGGGAAGTTGTTGTGATAATAAAAATACCGAAAATGATAAATTGAATAAATTTATAGAATAAAATAAGAGAGTCTTAGTTGTAAAAAGCTAAGACTCCTTTTGTGTTTTATATAATAGAGCTGACCTTATACAAATACATGAAGCTAACTATAATGTTACAAATCTAACTTCATATCACCATACTTAATCAATCCTTTTTTACGCATAAACTCTGAAATAAGTAAACTCATAACTGCAGGAACAACTATATGCATAATAAGTATTAACCATAAAGAGTTTATCCCCATAACTTCTATAGTTGCAAATTGACCCACCAATCCACTAGTTCCCATGCCAGCACCCATTGAATTATTTCTCATTTTAAATATTGAAGAAGCAATGGGACCAAGTATTGCGCTTGTTAAAGTAGGAGGTATCCATATAAGAGGATTTTTAATGATGTTTGGAACTTGAAGCATGGATGTGCCAAGACCTTGAGCAATTAATCCACCCAATTTATTTTCTCTATAGCTTGAAATGGCAAATCCGATCATTTGAGCACAGCAGCCAACTGTAGCTGCACCAGCAGCCAAGCCATCAAGTTTTAGAGAAATTGCAAGTGCAGCACTACTAATTGGAAGAGTCAATACCATTCCCATTATTGTAGAAACCAAAATTCCCATTGGAACTGGTTGAAGTTCCGTTGCATAGTTAATCATATATCCAAGTGAGCTCATTAAGGATGACATAAAAGGACTTATAAAAGTACTAATAAGGCCTCCAGTAATAATAGTTGTTGCAGGGACTAAGATTATATTTAACTTTGTTTTATCATGAATAAGTTTCCCAAATTCAGCCCCAATAAGTGCTGCAAATAAAGCTCCTACAGGTTCACCTACATTTATAGAATATGTACCTAAGTTTGTTAATTTAAGAGTTTGTGCACCAAGTGCTCCAGTAATAATAGAAGAAAATATAGCTAAAATAGGAGCTTTTACTCCATAAGCTACAGCCGCGCCAATGGCAGGGCCCATCATAAGTTGAGCAACTTTTCCAAATTGGATTAGTAAAGGAAGTCCTAATTTTTCTCCAACTTGTTTAAGTATTAAACCTATAATAAGAGAAGCAAAAAGTCCTTGTCCCATGAAATTAAGAACATTGATTAAATACTCTTGTATTGAAAATTTACTGCTTTTCATAATATACCTCGTTATACAAAAATTAAGGAGTTATAAGTATGTAAAAATAGTATAATAGTCTGTGTAAACTCCTAAGAAATATATTTTATCATATCCCTATTTCAGAGTACACAGACTACTTCTACTTTTTAGATATTATTTTTAGCTTCAAAGCTTCCACAATCAGTATGTTCAACTTTATTAGCTTCACCGTTGTGCTTTGTAACTTTAATTTGATTTAATGCACAATACTGTCCGTCATTGCTATGGAATTTACATTCAGTAACTATACATCCTATACTTTCATTCTTTGGCATAACTATTACCTCCTTTACTCAATGTTCAATATTATTATTAGATATTTTGCAAATTTTATTCAACAAAACGTAGTTTGATTTAATATACCAATATTGGTTATTTTAAGAAATTAAACATAAAATAAATACATATGATTATTTTAGAACAAATAATCATAGCACACAAACACTGATACAAATCAAGTCTTTGTGTGCTATTAATTTTGCTAATTTTACTTTATATTATTTATATAATTTTTCATATCTTCTATAGTCATAGCACCAATATGTTTATCGACTATATTTCCTTCTTCATCAATAAAAAATGATGTAGGAATTGAAACAACTTCATATTTACCTGCAACAATATTACCTGTATCTAATAGCACTGGAAAGTTATATTTGTTGCTATTAATAAACTTCTGGACAGTATCTTTTTCTTCATCTAAGTTTACAGCTAATATGACTAAATCAGAATTCTTTGTTTCCTGATAAAGTTTTTCCATTTCAGGCATTTCAGCCTTGCAAGGTGAACACCAAGTTGCCCAAAAGTTTAAAAACACCTTTTTACCTTTATAATCACTTAATGAAACCTCTTTTCCAGTTAAGTCCTTTAATTTAAAATCCATTGCTTTAGTTTTAGATACTTTCAGAGCAGTTTCATTTTTAAAATTGTCATTTTGTTTTTTATCAGAGGAATTAGTTTCAGTATTAATGATATTATTGGGATTACTAACTTGAGATTTATTATAGTTATATACCGTATATACTGAACCACCTATGAGAAGTAATAATACTAATATTATAGTTATTTTTTTCATTGAAATTTCTCCTATCCATTAAAAGTTAATGAAATTAAGATATTGACTTAATATACCCATTTTATTTGTAAAGATTAAGATTCCCATTAGAATCATAAGTAATCCGCTTATTATAGAAATTAAATTTAAATGTTTTCCTAATCTGCTTATTTTTGATGATAAATTTTCAATTGCAAGTGCTGTTAAAATAAATGGAACTGCAAGACCTAATGAATAAAAAACTAGCAGTACAATACCTCTACTTATAGTTTCCATACTGCTTGCATAAACAAGAATAGAGGATAAAATTGGACCAACACATGGAGTCCATCCTGCAGCAAAAGCCATACCCATTAAAACAGAACCAAAAGCGCCACTGGTATTTTTAAAAGATAAAAGTCTTTTTTCACGGTAAAATAACTTGATTTTAAAAATACCTGTAGTGTGCAAACCAAAAATAAATATTAAAACCCCTGATATTTTTCTAAAAATAGACTGATTCTTTATAAAAACTTTTCCAATTGAAGTAATGGAAGCTCCCATTATGATGAATATAATAGAGAAGCCAATAATAAATCCTATAGATTTATAAAGAACGTATATATTAGATTTTTTACTTTCAGGATCACCAATACTTGTACCCGTTATGTAACTTATATAAGCTGGAACAAGGGGCAGAACACATGGCGAAAGAAATGATAATAACCCTGCAGAGAAAGCTAGTATCAGCGAAACGTTGTTCAAATAATCACCTTCTTTCATTTGAAGTTTAAATGCCTAAAGCTTAATATCAATTATATATAAAACATGTTAAGAATATGTTAAAGTGCGTGTATTATCTTTGGGTATAAGAAAATAAAATTCTGTTCCAGATTCATGAGAGCTAGTAACACCATATTTAAAATCATGCATTTTTAATATTTCTTTACAAATTGCAAGACCTAATCCCATGCCGCCACTTTGAGAATTTTTATAATATTTATCCCAAATATCTTCTAATAAATCATTTTCTATGCCTATCCCATAGTCTTTTATTGATAGCTTTATATAGTTATTTAATTCTGAAGTAAAGATTTCAATTTTGCTATTTTCAGTGCTAAATTTAACTGCATTATCAATAAAATTATATAAAACTCTTTGAAGATATTTTTTATCTGCACATATTTCTAAAGGTAGAGTAGAGCTAACAATAGATATATTCTTTTCAGTTATTATTGCTTTAAAGTAGTTAACGCACTCATTAATGAAATTAGGTAAATTAAAAAAATGTTTATCAAGAGAATACACACCATCTTGAAGCTTAGAAAGCTGAAGTAAATCCATAACTAAAGTATTTAGTCTATCTACTTCAATTATTATTTCTTCTGAATATCTTTCTAAATTTTCTTCATCTACTAATCCATCACTAATAGCCTCACTGTAACTTCTAATTACACTTAAAGGTGTTTTGAAGTCATGGGATACATTAGCTACAAAATCCCTTTGTAGTTGATATTTCTTTTTTAAGTCAATAGCCATTTGATTTAGGCTTATAGATAAAGTCTGAATTTCGTCATTAGTTCCAACACTACAGTCTACGTCAAAATTGCCATTAGATATTGAAGAAGCAACCTTTTCTAATTTTAATATAGGTTTTGTAAATTTTTTGCCTATATAGGATATTAGCGGTATAGATAGCAGCACTGAAAAAATAAATATAAAAAATAAAACAATATAAACTATATTTAAATAGTCTGATGAGTACTTATTACTTTGAAAGACTATGATATCTCCTATATCAGTTTGTAGTTTATAATATAGAAATTCAGCGTTCATAGCATTTTTAAATATTCCTTTTATTTTAAAGTTGTTATCGCTTGCTGAACGCAAAAATGGCATCATACCCATTTTACCTTGAGTCAAAGCGACTATATTATTATCTTGAATAAGTATTGCAGTAATACTCGAATTATCTATTTCCTCATTATTTTTTAAGGAACTATATATATCTTTAGCTGAAGCCTCCAAACTATCATATTGCTGTTTAAGATAAAACCTAGATAAAAAAATGCTGCTTACTATAAGGCATATTGCAATGATTAAAGCAATTATAGATATAAAGTATTTTATAAGTTTACGTGTTATTTTATCCATAGCGATTCTCCTGACGCTACTAACTTATATCCAACACCCCATACTGTTATAAGGTGAGCTTCACAAAATTTTAGCTTTTCTCTAAGTTTTTTAATATGAGTATCAATTGTTCGTGAATCACCTATAAAATCATATCCCCATACCGAACTTAATAATTGCTCTCTACTAAACACCTGACCTGTATTTTTACTTAAAAATAACAAAAGATCAAATTCCTTAGGGGTTAGATTTACTAGTGCACTATCTTGTAATACTTCATGACTTTCTTCTAATATTGTTAAATTATCAAATTTCAAAGATTTATTTTTAGTTATCTTACCGTTAATTCTAAGTTTTACACGAAGAACTAATTCTCTCATACTAATAGGCTTAACCATATAGTCGTCGGCACCTAATTCTAGACCAAAAATCCTGTCATCTTCTTCACCTCTTGCTGTTGTCAGTATAACAGGAGTGTTACCTAATGATTTGATTTTTCTAAGTAAAGCCCATCCATCTTTACCTGGAAGCATAATATCGAGAATTATTAAGTCAAAGTTATGAGCATTAATTAGCTCTTCTGCTGATTTTCCTTCTGATGTACAGGTTACATCATAATGTTCTTTTTTTAAATATAGAGCCATTACTTCAGAAAGTTTAGTTTCATCTTCCGCTATAAGTATTTTATTTGTCATGTTAGCCTCCTATAATTTTGCATCACTTAATTTAATCGCCTTATAATAATATAAATATAATTATAATTATATTTTATATATTTGGCTAATTATTGTAGTAAATGTGATAGATTTGTGAAATTTAACTATAAAACTTTTGCAAATCTATCACAATTACAACACTATTTAAACAAAAAGATTCGTTATTATAAAGCTATACCACAGATGTGGTAACTAAAATTAAAATTGGAGGAATAGAAAATGAAAAAAAGAAATGTTATAGCTGCTTTAGTACTTACTATGTCTATAGGAGTGGGAGCAACAGCCTATGCTGCTTCAAATGATACTACAGTTACATCAGCGCAAAGATTAGGCCTTGGAAGAATAACTTCTATGAGAGGATATGATTATGTATCTAACATCCTTAAGAATAAGTTAGGCCTAACAGATAGTGATATAACAAATGCAAAAAATTCAGGAAAAACACTTTATGATTTAGCAGCTGAAAAAGGAATGACTGAAGATGAGTTAAAGAGTTTATTACTTGAAGAAAAAACTAAGTTAATAGATAGTGCTGTTGAGAAGGGAACAATCACAAAAGAAGAAGGAGAAACGTTAAAAGCAAATTTAAATGCAAACATACAAAGCTGTACTGGAAATTTTGGTGAAAAACAAGGAGTAGGACAGGGAAAAGGAAGAGGTCAAGGCCGTGGAATGATGGGAAACGGACAGGGCAGGGGCTGCATAGCAGTACCTAGTAATGAAGTTGTTAAATAACATTTAAAAATAGGATGGCTAAAATTTAGCTATCCTATTTTTTATGGAATATATTCAAAGAATGAGTCACAATTAAACAAAATCTATATATTATAATATTACGATATAAGTATATATTTTAGTTGTATAATAACATAAAAATTAAATATATGCTTGACATATTAATAAAAACCTATATAATATTTCTTATATACCCCATGGGGGTATAAAGTATTGGAGGGATGGGTATGAGAAATTTATTTAAACTATGGAAGAAACATTCATATATGCTTTTAATTATATTTACCATTGTAAGCTTATTTGATTTTAGAATAGGTATGACAGCTATTGTTTGTATGATTGCACCTATTATTGTTTCAGTCTTTAGAGGAAGGTTTTGGTGTGGGAATCTATGCCCTAGAGGAAACTTCTATGATAATGTCATGTCAAAATTCAGTAAGAAAAGGGAAGTTCCAAAATTACTAAAATCAGTTTGTTTTAGAGTACTTGTACTTATATTTATGTTTACTGTGTTTGGCCTAGGTGTTAAAAATAATTGGGGGAACCCAGCTGGAATTGGTATGGTATTTTATAGAATTATAGTAATTACTACCTTGATTGGAATAGTGTTATCATTTTTCTATAGTCATAGAACTTGGTGCCATTTTTGTCCTATGGGAAGCATAGCAGCATTAATATCTTACTTCATAAAAGATAAAAAAAAGGTGTTAGAAGTGTCTAACACTTGTGTGAATTGTAAGATATGTGAAAAAAAGTGCCCTATGGGAATATCTCCTTATGATTATAAAGGTGATGTTTTAAGTCATCCAGATTGCATTCAGTGCTCAAAATGTGCAGTAGCTTGTCCTAAAACATCTATTGGATATAATGAGATAGGAAAATAAAATAATAAAATGCCTAGTGGAGCTCAATTTCCATTAGGCATTTTTGCTTTATCAAATACAATTATTTTAAATTTGAATATAGTACTACATTAATTTTTTTTAATAAATTCAACATCTTTTATGGTTATAGAGTGCGCATCATATTCTATTAAACCATCACGTCGCATTTTATTTAATTCTCTTAAAAGTGAAGGACGTTGCACTCCAATTCTTTCAGCTAAATCTTTTTTTGATACTGGTAAAATGATTTTTGATGTCTTTTGAATATAATATTCATAGGTTAAAAAGTCTAATATACACTGTCTTATAGTCTTCATGCTTATAGACTTAATTTTGTTTGTTAATATTATAGTTTTATCAGAAATAGATTTAATAAATTCAATTAGAAAATTCCTATTCTTCTGGCAAAGCTCAAGTATCAAGTCCTTGTTAATATGAAGAATTATACAAGAAGATCTTGATGCTACTGTCATAGGATAAGTATTAGTATTTGCAAAGATTAAGTTTCCTCCTATTACATCTCCAGTTGAGAATGTAGATATAGTAAGCACATTCCCGTTAGTATCAATTTTTTGAACGATAATACTTCCTTTTAAAATAATATCTAAAGTAGTGCACTTTTCATTTTGCAAGTAAATAACTTTGTTTTTGTTATATTCTTTAATTTCATAATTTGGGCTAGTAAATAATTGAACTAATTCTTCAGAAGAGATGGTATTAAATAAATTTGTATGCTTAATTATATGAATAAAGTCTCTAATATTCATAAATATTCTCCTATAATTAGTAACCATAGTTACTTTTATTATATTTATAAAAATTATAATATAAATACATGAACTATGAAAGGGGAATTTTTATGTTAGAAAAGATTTATGAATTTAAAAGATTAAAAGAAAAGGTAGTTGAAAAACTTATTGATGATGAAAATTTAGCGCTAAACCATATGGTTTTTACTAAAGGAACAGGTTTACCAGAACATTATTCAAACTCCAATGTGTATATGGTAGTAATAAGAGGTAATTTGACATTAAAGCTTGGTGAACAAGAATCTCACAAATACAGTGAAGGACAAATTGTAAATATACCTTATAACGTAAAGATGAATGTAAATAATTTTGATGATGATGTTCTGGAGGTATTTGTAATTAAATCTCCTAATCCAAGATATTATGGAGGAAGATAAAAATGGATATTCTTACATTATTCCTTTGGGCCGTTACTGGTACTGCTTTCATAGTATCAGTAATTAAAGATAAAAATAAAACTTTAAATTCTATGAAAATGGCTAGAGGTATGATGAAAACTATGGTAGGAGAAATAATAGGAATATTGCTTCTAATAGGATTAATGTTAACCTTTATCCCTCCTGAAACTATTAATAGTGTTATGGGAAAAACTAATGTTTTAATATCCACTATAGCTTCAGCAGCAGTAGGCAGCATAACTTTAATACCCGCCTTTGTTGCGTTCCCTTTAGTTGGTTCTCTTACTGATGCAGGACTTAATATAGTACCAGCGGTTGCTTTTCTTAGTACTTTAACTATGGTAGGTGTTGTAACATTTCCCCTTGAAAAGCAAGAGTTTGGGTTTAAATTTACAGCAGTTAGAAACTTCTTAAGCTTTGGATTTGCAATAATTATAGCCCTTGTTATGGGGGTGTTAATGTGAAGGCTATTAAGAGAGTAAGAAGAAATAAATTACTATTTCTAGCTATTACGATTTACTTATTTCTTTTAGGAACTATGCCTGACAAAGCAATTCAGTCAAGTAAAAATAGTATGTACTATATAATAGAAATGCTTGAAATTATGCCTGTGATATTTATATTAACTTCCCTTATAGAGGCTTGGGTACCAAGGAAGGCCATAGAGAATAGTTTTGGAGAAAATTCAGGGATTAAAGGTACAATTTTTTCCTTTCTTTTAGGAAGCTTTTCAGCAGGACCAATTTATGCAGCTTTTCCAGTTTGTAAGATGCTACTGAAAAAGGGGGCTAGTACTTCGAATATAGTAGTTATACTAAGTGCTTGGGCTGTAATCAAAGTACCAATGCTGGCAAATGAAGTAAAGTTCTTAGGAGCTAAGTTCATGGCTATAAGATGGATATTAACAACAACTTCAATATTTATAATGGCCTATATTATGTCTAAAGTAGTTAAAAAAGAAGACTTATTACATGAAGAAGAGAAGCAAGCTAATGAAAATGCAGTTTTAGCTATTAAATCTCAATATTGTATAGGTTGTGGTTTATGTACAAAATTATCTCCAGATACTTTTATAATATGTGATAAAAAAGCAAAATTAATAAATGAAAATATTCAATTACAAAATACGGATAATGCGGAAAGTATAAATAATACTATTGAAAAGTGTCCCACAAAAGCTATTTATTTTAGAAATATAAGCAGTTTTTAATAAACAACTTATTAATAGTTTCAATAATTCACCTAAAAGGATGTATTCTATATGAATACATCCTAAAAAATTTGAGGAAATTTCAAAATCTATATCAATATATTGGAAACAATAGAGGTTAATGTTATAATATATATATCAATATATAATTAAGATAAATACTCGAATTATTTGAGATAGGTGGTTATTTGTATGGATTGGCGATTTATTTTATCCCTTATATTTGCGCTTATAGTGGCAATTTTTGCTTTGCAAAATGCAGAAACTGTAAACATAAACTTTTTATTGATGGACTTATCTATGTCACAGGCACTTGTTATATTTATATCAGCAATTTTTGGTGCTGCTACTGTAATGATGCTTAGTATTGTTAGGTGGATTAAACTTAAATCTAAAATCAAAAGTTCATTAAAAACGATAACATTGCTGGAAGAGGAAAATAATCAGTTAAAGCTAAAACTTGAAGAAACAACGACTGAAGAATTTGAAAATAACAATAAATAAGATTTATGATAAGTAAACTTATCATGTGAAATACTTAAAAAGTGACTATTTCAAAATTTATTTTGAGATAGTCACTTTTTTATATATTATTTATAAAATTTGAAAATTCACTATTAATTTTACTAAATATATTGACAGAAGCTTTAAGGGATGTTATTATCTTAATAATTTAATAAGATAAAGCGATAAAGTGATAAATCAATAAAGTAAAGAAGGTGTAAATTTGACTAATTGGAAAAGATATATACCTGAAGGCACAAAGGACTTGTTGTTTGAGGAATGTAGTAAAAAAATTAATACAATTAATAGGCTGAGAAGTCTTTATTTAAGAAGTGGTTTTGAAGAGGTGTCCACCCCTACATTGGAGTTTTACGATGTGTTTCATTTAGACAACCTGTCTATAGAACAGGAGAAGATGTATAAGCTATTTGATAATACTGGCAGGATATTGGTTTTGAGACCTGATATGACGACTCCCATAGCTAGGATTGCTGCTACAAAGCTTAAGGAAGCACCTCATCCAGTAAGAATATGTTATAGCGGCAACATATTTATGATGAATGAATCCTGGGGAGGAAAATTTAGTGAAATAACTCAATCTGGGATTGAAATACTAGGAAGTGACAGCTTGAAAGCAGACTCAGAAGTTATTATAACTGCTATTACAGCACTACTTTCCATTGGGATTAAGGATTTTGAAATAGAGTTGGGACAAGCTGAGTTTTTCAAATCTTTAGTGGAAGATGTAATTTTTGATGAAGAGGAAATTGAGAGACTTAGAAAATTAGTAGAAAATAAAAATTTTGCTAGATTAAGAGAATTTGTAGAAGAAAATGAAGATAAGTTAGGAAAGAATGCTGAGGCTCTAAAAAATCTACCAGAACTTTTCGGAGGGATTGAAGTACTTGAGAGAGCTAAAAACTTTACAGATAATAAACATGCCCTTCTTGCTATTGAGAATATTGCTAAAATATATGAAAAGTTAGATGTAATTGGTCTTAGTAGATTTGTATCCATAGACTTAGGCATGGTACAACATATCAATTACTATACAGGAATGACTTTTAGAGCTTATAGCAGAAAAGTAGGCACTGATATTTTAAGTGGAGGAAGATATGATAATTTAATATCTGAATTTGGTCAGAATATTCCTGCCACTGGGTTTGGAATAAATATTGATAGTATTATGTGTGCACTGAAGGATGATAGTATATGTAACGAGTTTTGCGATAAATACCTAATTTCATATGATGAAAAATATATAAATGTAGCCTATAACTTAGCAAATAAACTTAGAGATTGTGGCTATTACGCTGAGATAAGCTTAATTAAAGAAAAAGAAAATATTATAGATTATTGTAAGGATAAGAAAATAGGTATGCTTGTATCTATTAATTGTGAAGATGAGGTTGAAATTATAAATATAAAGGATAAAACTTGCAGTAATATAAGTGTTTTAGAGTTATTTAAAGCTTTGGGGGAATAAAATGAAGAGTTTAAGAATTGCACTTACTAAAGGTAGACTAGAAAATTATGCAATTACCATGTTTGAAAGCATAGGAATTGATTGCACAGAATTAAAGGACAAAGGAAGAAAATTAATTTTTAAGGATAGAGGAAACAATATAGAGTTTGTTTTAGTAAAGTCAACTGATGTTCTTACCTATGTTGAACATGGGGCTGCAGATATAGGTATAGTAGGAAAAGATACACTTTTAGAACAGGGGAAAACCTTCTATGAGGTTGTGGACTTAAAGGTTGGAAAATGCAGCTTTAGTGTGGCAGCATTACCTGAATATAGAAACTATGAAGGGTTTAATCGTAAGAAAATTGCTACTAAGTACCCTAATGTTGCAGGAAACTATTTTAGAAACAAAGGTGAAGATGTAGAAATAATTAAAATAGAGGGGTCCGTAGAATTATCTCCTATACTAGGGCTTTCAGATGCAATAGTGGACATTGTAGAAACAGGAGAAACCCTTAGGCAAAATGGGCTTATTATAATAGAAAAGATATGTGATATAAGTGCCAGAATGATAGTAAATCGAGCAAGTATGAAGATATATAAAGATCAGATAGGAAAACTTATTGAAAAAGTTCAAAATTACGTAGATGAAAATCAATAACTTAATAAAGATAGGAGGAAGATTATTTTGATAAGTATTATATATAGAAATAGCGAAGAAGGAAAAAATTATTTAGATTCACTTAAGGAAAGGGCTGAAGAGGTACAAGGAGATGTTATAAATAGAGTTGAGGCTATTTTAAAAGACATAAGAAATAACGGAGATGAGGCTTTAATCCAGTACACGAACAAATTTGATAGCAATAGTATTGACTTGAGTAATTTTATTGTTTCTAAAGAAGAAATTAAGAAAGCCTATGAAGAGGTAGATTCAGATTTTCTTTATGCAATACAAAGAGCAAAAGAAAATATTGAAGAATTTCATGAGAGACAAAAGAGAAACTCATGGATGATGACAAAGGATAAGGGAGTTATACTTGGCCAAAGTATTAGAGCATTAGAAAACGTAGGTATATATGTACCAGGAGGTACTGCGGCATATCCATCATCAGTTATTATGAATGCAGTACCAGCAAAGGTAGCAGGAGTGAATAATATAACAATGGTTACTCCACCTTCAAAGAATGGAAGTATAGATCCTAATATTTTAGTTGCTGCAGATATTGCAGGAGTAGATAAAATAATTAAGGCAGGAGGGGCTCAGGCAGTTGGAGCACTTGCTTTTGGTACAGAAAGCATTGAAAAAGTAGATAAAATAGTAGGTCCAGGAAATATATATGTTGCAATGGCAAAACGAAGTGTATATGGATTTGTTGACATTGATATGATTGCTGGTCCTAGTGAAATACTTATAATTGCGGATGAAAATGCTAATCCTAAATTTTTAGCAGCAGATTTAATGTCTCAAGCAGAGCATGATGTATTAGCATCTTCAATTTTAGTTACCACCTCATTTGAATTAGCAGAAAAGGTAAAGCTTGAGCTGGAAAGACAAGTTGAGACTCTAGATAGAAAGGCAATAATAAAAGAATCTCTTAAAAACTATGGAGCTATTATTGTTGTAAGCACTTTAGAGGAAGCTATAAAAATGGCTAATGAGATAGCTCCTGAACACCTTGAGATAGTAATTGATAAGCCTTTTGACATATTAGGTGAAATAAAGAATGCAGGTTCTATTTTCATAGGTGAATATTCGCCAGAACCCCTAGGAGATTATATGGCAGGACCAAATCACGTACTACCAACTAGCGGTACTGCAAGATTCTTTTCACCACTTTCAGTAGATGACTTTATTAAAAAGTCTAGCTATATTTACTACACTAGTCCTGCATTAGAGGATTTAAAAACCGACATTATAAAAATTGCGGAAACTGAAGGATTAACAGCTCATGCTAATTCTATTAAAGTGAGGTTTGAAAAATGATAAATAATTTATTTAGAGAGGATTTAAAAAGCTTTAAGCCTTATGAAGTTGATAAAAATAATTATACTATTAGATTAGATGCTAATGAGAGTTTTTTAAATTTTCCAAAGGAATTAAAAGAAGAGCTTATAAATTCAATAGGGAATATATTTTTCAATAGATATCCTGACTCAGATTCAACAGAAATTTGCAAGCTTTATGCTGACTATGCCGGAGTTAATTTTGAAAATGTTATGGCAGGCAATGGTTCAGATGAACTTATACAAATTATAGTAAATGCCATCATAAAAGCTGGAGATAAAGTAATGATGCTAACCCCGGATTTTTCCGTGTACAACATATATACAAAGCTTGTAGGTGGAATGCCTGTGGAGTTTCAGCTTAATAGCAACTTTGAATTAGATGTGGAAGCATTAATAGCAAAAGCTAATTTTGAAGGGGTAAAGCTTATTTTTATATCTAATCCTAATAATCCAACAGGAGGAGTTATTCCTGAGGAGCATTTGATTAGAATAATCACAGAAACCAAGCCTATTATTGTTATTGATGAAGCGTATTATGAATTCTATGGAGAAACCCTAGTAGATAAAATAAATACCTATGAAAATTTAGTAATACTTAGGACTTGCTCTAAAGCAATAGGATTAGCAGCACTTAGACTAGGATTTCTTATTACCAATAATGTTCTAATGAACGAGTTTAAAAAGGTAAAATTAACTTATAATGTTAATACAATTACTCAAACTATAGCTGCAGTAGTGTTAAAAACGCCTGAACTTATTAAAAAGAATATTGAAACTATACTAAAAGAAAGAGAATATCTGCTTAGTGAACTGAAAAAAATAAAGGGGATAACTATATATCCAACAAAAGCCAACTATGTACTAATTGAGAGTAGTTTTAAAGATGAATTAAGAAAAAAGACATTAGAGTGCGGTATAAGTATAAGGAACTTTAGCAGCGATAGGCTTAAAAATTGTCTAAGAGTTACCGTAGGAAGCAGAGAAGAAAATAAAGCATTTATTGATTCTATAAATAGATAATATTAGTTATATAGAATGAAGGTGATAATATGAATAGATTATCGGAAATTAAAAGAAAAACTGGTGAAACGGATATAGAATTGAGCATTAATTTAGATGGAGAGGGAACTTTTAAAGGAAGTACAGGTATAGGATTTTTAGACCATATGCTTACACTTTTTTCAAAGCATGGTTTAATAGACTTAGAAATAAAAGCAGATGGAGACTTGGTGGTAGATAGTCACCATACTGTAGAGGATATAGCTATAGTACTTGGAAGTGCTGTAAAGGAAGCTCTAAAAGATAAAGCAGGGATTAAGAGGTATGGCACTAGTTTTGTAGCTATGGATGAATCCTTAGCTACAATATCTTTAGATATTAGTGGGAGACCATTCTTAGTATTTGATGCTAAGTTTACTGTAGATAAACTAGGAAATTTTGATACAGAAATGGTAGAAGAATTCTTTAGAGCTTTTGCTGTTAATGGAGGTATAACCCTGCATGCTAGAGTACTATATGGAAGAAACAATCATCATATGATAGAAGCTTTATTTAAAGCATTAGGTAGAGCATTAGGTGAAGCAATAACTATAGACCAAAGGATAAAAGGTGTTATGTCTACAAAAGGAGTTTTATAATTTTAACGTTGAATTAGACATGAAAAATTATTTATTATTAATTTTTTAGGAAATGGAGGGTATATTTTGATAGCTATAGTTGATTACGGCATGGGAAATCTAAAAAGTGTACAAAAGGCATTAACTTTTTTAAATATAGATTCTTTTATATCTAGTGAAAAAGATGAAATATCAAGAAGCAAAGGAATTATAATACCAGGTGTTGGAGCTTTTCCTGATGCAATGGAGAATATTAAAAAAGATGGCTTGGACTTATTAATAAAAGAAGAGGCTAAAAAAGAGAAACCCATCCTTGGTATATGTTTAGGAATGCAGCTTTTATTTGAAGAAGGTGAAGAAATCTGTAATTCTAAAGGACTTGGGTTTTTAAAAGGAAAAGTAGTAGAAATCCAGGGAGATGTAAAAGTTCCTCATATGGGATGGAATAATTTGAAATTTCAAGAGGAAAGTTTACTTCTTAAGGGAGTTAAAGAGGGGAGTTTTGCATACTTTGTGCATTCTTACTATGCTAAGCTAGGTGAAGAAGGTATATTAAATGCCTATACTGAGTATGGAGTTAATATTCCTGCAATAGTGAGCAAAGATAATATTTTTGGTATTCAGTTTCATCCTGAAAAGAGCGGGGAGGCTGGAATGAAAATACTTAAAAACTTCGGGGAGCTGATAAAATGATAATATTTCCAGCAATGGATTTAAGAAATGGTAATTGCGTAAGACTTTATCAAGGAGAGTTTTCAACCTCTCAGGTTGTGGGGGAAAATCCAATTGATATAGCCATAGGTTTTAAAAATCAAGGTGCAGAATATATACATATGGTAGATTTGGATGGAGCTTTAAAGGGAGATATAGCAAATTTAGATGTAATTAAAGGCGTTATTAAAGAAACTGGTCTTCCAATACAGCTTGGTGGAGGAATCAGAAACATTAATACTATAGAAAAGCTTATAGAAGAGGGCGTAAGCAGAGTTATTTTAGGAACAGCGGCATTAAATAATCCTCCTATGGTAAAGGAAGCTGTAAGAAACTTCGGTGAAAAAATAGCTGTAGGTATAGATGCAAGAGATGGCTATGTAGCCATAGAAGGATGGATAAAGGTAAGTAAAGTTCAATATATTGACTTTGCAAAAACCATGGAGGATATAGGAGTAAAAACTATAATTTTTACAGATATAAGCAGGGACGGAACACTCACAGGCCCTAATTTTGAGGCTACAGGTATGCTAAATGAGCAAGTTTCCTGTGATATCATAGCATCCGGTGGAATGAAAAGTATAGAAGATATTAAAAAACTAACAGGTATGAATATGTATGGAGCAATTATAGGGAAAGCACTATATAGTAAAAGTATAAATCTTAAAGAAGCTATAGATTTAGGAAGGAGGGTATAACTTGCTTACTAAGAGAATAATACCTTGCCTAGATGTAAATATGGGCAGAGTAGTAAAGGGAATAAATTTCGTTAATTTAAATGATGTTGGGGATCCTGTAGAAATAGCAGAGTTTTACAATAAAGAAGGTGCAGATGAAATTGTTTTTCTTGATATAAGCGCTACTCATGAAGGAAGAAAGACCATGATTGATGTTGTAGAAAAAACAGCTGAAAAAGTTTTTATACCTTTGACTGTTGGTGGCGGCATAAAAACTGTAGATGATTTTAAGGATATACTTAGAGCGGGCGCAGATAAAATATCTGTAAATTCCGCTGCTATTAGAAATCCTAATATAATAACAGAGGCAGCCAGAAAATTTGGCAGTCAATGTGTTGTGGTAGCTATAGATGGAAAGAAAAGAGAAGACAGCACTGGATGGAATGTATATATAAATGGTGGCAGAATAGATACTGGCTTGGATGCAGTGGAATGGGCCAAAAGAGTAGAAAAGCTTGGTGCAGGTGAAATACTTCTAACCAGTATGGATGCAGATGGTACAAAAAACGGATATGATATAGAATTTACAAAAGCAATTATTGACAGTGTTAATATTCCCGTAATTGCTTCAGGCGGATGCGGGAAACTTGAACATTTTTCAGAAGTTTTTAAAGAAAGTAAGGTAGATGCTGCTCTAGCTGCATCACTATTTCATTATAGAGAGCTTACAATAGGCCAGGTTAAAGAGTATCTTATTAAAGAATGTGTGGAGGTTAGAACTAATGAGTAACCTAGAAGACATAAAGTTTGATCAGGGGCTGATTCCAGCCATAATACAGGATTATAGTAGTGGAGAGGTTCTGATGCTGGCATATATGAATAGAGAATCCTTTGAAAAAACATTAGAAACAAGTAAAACTTGGTTCTGGAGTAGATCGAGAAAAAAGTTATGGAATAAAGGTGAAACTTCAGGTCACTTTCAATATGTAAAAAATATTAGCTATGATTGTGATGGTGACACTTTACTTATTAAAGTAGAGCAGATAGGTCCTGCTTGTCATACAGGAAGTAGAAGTTGCTTTTATAGAGAAATTGATATAAAGGGGTTTAATCATGAATAAAGGAAATATTATAAAAGAATTATATAAAATAATAGAGAGTAGAAAAGAAAATTCTATAGAAAATTCATATACAACCTACCTTTTTGAAAAGGGATTAGATAAGGTACTTAAAAAGGTTGGAGAAGAATGCTCTGAGGTAATAATAGCAAGTAAAAATAATGATAAAATTGAAATGGTAAATGAGATATCTGATTTAGTATACCATCTGCTTGTACTAATGGCTGTACAGGGGGTAAAGATAGAGGATGTTGAAGAAGAACTTATAAAAAGAACAGAAAAAATAGGCAATAAAAAACCTGAAAGAAATGTTAAAAACACTTAATCAAGTATAAGCATTTGGAGGAACTACTATGACTTATTCAAATTATCACACACATTGTTTATTCTGCGACGGAAAAGATGAACCTGAAGATTATATAAAGAGGGCTATTAGTCTCAACTTTCATTCTTTGGGTTTTTCTAGCCATGCTCCTGTTCATTTACCAAGCTCATGGACTATGAAAGAAGAAAATTTAAATAACTATGTCCAAACTATAAAAAGCTTCAAAGAAAAATATAAGAATCAAATTGAAATTTATTGTGGATTAGAGATAGATTATTTTCCGGGTATTTCAGGACCAGATTCTCAAAAGTTCAAGAGACTAGATCTTGATTATACTATAGGTTCTGTACATTTTATGAAAAATGAAGATACAGGTGAATATCTAACGGTAGATGGTGACGAAGAGGAATATGCAAGAATTATTGAAGTGTTTTTTAAGGGAAATGTACAGGCGTTTGTAACTGAATATTACGGATTAATTCGTAGTATGTTATCTGAACATAAACCAGATATAGTTGGGCATCTAGATTTAATTAGAAAAAATAATAAGAATCAAAGATACTTTAATGAAACAGAGGATTGGTATAAGGAAGAAGTCTTTAAGACTTTACAAGAAATAAAGAAGGCTGGTGCTATCTTAGAAGTAAATACTGGTGCTATAGCAAGGAGATATCTGACTACTCCATATCCGAGTCCTTGGATACTTAAAGAATGTTATGAATTAGACATACCAATAACCCTTAACTCTGATGGGCATTCACCAGAAAATCTTGATACATTTTTTAGTGAATCGTTGAACTTACTTAGAGATGCTGGATATAGGCAACTTTATTTTATCAAAAATAAAAAGTGGTCAATAAAAGATATTTAATTAAATTGCTAAGGTATAGAGTATGTTGAGTGTGTATCATTATGCTTAGCAACTATAACCTTAGGGGAGCGGACAAATACCGCTCTTTTTTATTGCATAAATATCAATGCGGATAGAAACATAGATGTAAATGCTAAATAATAGGTATTGCATAAGAGAAAAAAATATAGTATATTATCAATATACCCCTATGGGGTAATTGATGGTTTATATAAAATGGTTAGCATAGTATTAATTTAATTAAATAAAGGAGAATTATTAATGATTAAAAGTTTTAAGTCTGTGAAGATCATCTGTTTAATAGCTGCTATTCTTTTAATAGGATTATTTTCAGGATGCAGCAGTAAGAACGCTGAAATTAACAAAGAAGGCTCAATCTCCTCAGAAAAAGCTAGCTTTAATAATATAACTCCAGAAGAAGCTAATGAAAGGCTAGAGAGAGACAAAGGTATTATACTTTTAGACGTAAGAACAAAGGAAGAATATAAAAATGGACACATAAAAGGATCTATGCTTATTCCTGTAGACAACTTGAAGACAGAAGCAGAGATTAAACTTAAAGATAAGGACTCACCCATATTTGTATACTGTAGAAGTGGGAATAGAAGTGTAACTGCTGCTAACCTATTAGTGAATCTAGGATATACTAATGTATATAATTTGGGGGGAATAAATAATTGGCCATATGAAGTTGTAAAATAACAACAAATAAAGGCTAGAAAATGAGGTATGAAACATTAATATGTAATACCAACTATAGTTTAATAAATATATTAAAGAAATAATTTTAAAATAGATCATAAAAAGGAGGTAAAATAAAATGATAAAAGTAACTGAAATGGCAGCAGAAAAAATTAAACAAAATATTTCAAAACAGAAAAATCCTGAAAAAGTTATGCTTAGAATTTCATTTGGAGGATATGGCTGAGGAGGCCCAAGGCTTCAATTAACTCTGGATGAGTTAAAGAATCAAGATGATGTTGTTATTGTATCACATGGGATTACAGTTATATATAATCAAGATATAGAAGAATATGTACAAGACTCTATTATTGATTATTCAAAAAACTGGTTCCAACGTGGTTTAGTTATTAAGGGAGCTAAAACTTCGACTTGCTAGTATTTAATAAGTATGCCAAGAATTATTACATCAGAGGATAAAACTATTGAGATAAGAAAATATTTAGCTAAAATGCATTTCTATTAATAAACAAAGCAGGCTGCCCTGCAATACACATAATATGTATTGCGGGGCAGCCTCTTTTTTCTATTGTGCGAGGATCTTTCTCAAAACATCTTTTCCGTGTATGATATTAAGCAGTTCATCTTCTGTTTTTATCACGTCCGTCCTTGTTTTGAAGTACTTATTTGTTTTTTTGGCAAGCTCCTTAGAATCTTCGTCAATAGATGAGATAAAATCCATTACGCTTTTGCCTTCATACACTGTATAAAGGTATGGAGCTACGATGTATTTTAAATCGTAGAGCATGGAGTCTTCTATCCAGTAGTCTATATGAGGGAGGTCAATCTTTTTCTCCATAAGCTTTGTGTAAAATATCAAACCATCTTCTGTAGATTCCCAGAAGTCCACATACACATAGTCGAATTGATTCAGGAATTCTTCGTTATAAAAATCGAAGGCGTCCCCATGAATGATTTTAAGTTTCTTATCGGTTTTAAACTGAGGTCTGATGTACTTTTCAAACAAATCGATGACGTCCTTATTGAATTCAACTATCGTTACACTTTCTACATCATCTTTCAGCAGCCAAAGATAAGGTAGAACTCCGATTCCTAGTCCCATAGTCATACATTTCCCATGGCCTTTTTCAATTCCATCTCTCATACTCTCTATTTCGCTAATGGCTGGGGACATCCACACTTTACTACTGCCCTCTTTTAATACTGGCAAGTCAATGTCTGTTTCAAAGTAACCTATGGGATGATAGTGAAACAAGTATTTCCCCAAGGATTGATGAAAATTCATATTCATTAAAGTTCTTTTCTTGATGGTGGCTTTTTCATACCTTATGCTTTGGTAATACACGTTGTCAAGTTTGATGTCCTTATAATACTGATTCTCGATTAGGATTTTCGAGTCGTATTTCAAACCATCATGAGGAACGTTATACTTTTTCAGTATTTCTATTAGCTTTTTTTCCATTTTTGGAGTAAGAACTCTCTCTGTATAATCTAGAATATTGGTGAGATAGTCATTCACATCTATCATGGATATTATAAGATTCTTCATTGCTATATCCAGTTCTGTATTTCTTTCAAATCTAATCATTTATTACCTCGAATCTACGCAAATTATAATAATTATATTTTTTTTGATAATATCATATTTTCTAGATCTTTTACAAGTATGAAATTTATAAGGAACTACTAGCCCTACTTTAAAACCCAAAATACATTAATACACTAAAATAAAAAATGGACTAAAAACAACGTAGCTTAGAAAAATGTGAGATGATGAAAAAGAATTTACAGGTGAGGAATAAGTGATCACTATAAAATATTTCCTGGAAAATATACCCACAATAGAGCCGAGATGAGTTAATATGTTTAGTAATGAACAAAATATATTATGTGCTAAAAGTTTTGCTTACATCAACCAATTTTTATGTGTTAAAATACTAAAAGTACTCTTGATGTTTTAGCTCTATTAGAGAGAGGGTAAGGAATATGTCGAGACATAGATTGTTAGATTTGAGTAAATTTCAAGATTGCAGTGGGTTATCTGAAAATGGGAAATGTACTCGAATAACGGTTTCTGATTGTCAAGGCGAAAAGTGTTCATTTAAACGAACGCTCAAAGAAGATCTTGATTCAATCCAATGGGCAATCAGCGTTTATCTAACCTTGACAGCTCAACACAAAAACATATCGCCGAAAAATATTATGGCGGTTCCATGCCGTGGAACGGAGAAAAGTCTCTTCAATCATATAGTGAATATAAGAGGTTAAAATCTTCCAAGTATAAAATAAAAATTAACATATAACAAAAAGCTTTATTAAATCAATTTGAAAGAATTTATGTAAACGTTTACCAAAAGCGATTATTGATCTATATTTGAAGTTACTTAAAAGAGGTAGAAATGCAAAAGATTATTTTGAATAGTCCTCAGTCTATTATAAAACAGTAGTAAATAATTAATACCTAAAAGACATGATTAAAAAGGTATTTAAATCATGTCGGTAATGAAATCATATTCAATAAAGTAATGTAATTATAATAAAAATTTACAATTTTGAGCAAAGGAGCATATAGATTGAAATGTTTAATATTGGAGATTTGATTATCTATTCAGCACATGGAGTTTGTCGTATAGATGATATATGCAAAAATACATACTTTGGCGTTACAAAAGATTATTATGTCTTACATCCAATGGAAAATTACAAGTTAAAAATAAGTATACCGGTAGATAATGACAAAGTAATAATGCAAGGACTTTTAAACAGAAATGAAGCAGAAGAAATTCTACAATCATTTAAGCTACCAGGTGTAAGTTGGATAGAACTAGATAATCAAAGAACTCAAATGTATTATGATGTTATAAGGAAGGGAAATCGCAGGGAAATTGCTAATATAGCCAATACTTTGATGAGAAAAAAGAATGAAACTAAAAAATACAGAAGAAAATTTCAAAAAAGAGATGATAAGCTTTTAACTTTTATTCAAAGTATATTGTTTGAAGAGTTAGCATTAGCATTAAATACTACTTCTGAAGTAATATCTAAAAAGATTACTAAGTTTATAATTGAAAATGAGTATTAAATATTTATTAAGCAAGGTATAGCTATGATTGGCAAAAGCTTTGCAAAGGGGATGGTGTTAATAAATGAATATAAACAATGATAAAATAGCAGCAATAGAAACAGTTATGAATCAGATAGAGAAACAATTCGGAAAAGGTTCTGTTATGAAACTTGGTGAAAGTACAGCAATGGATATAGAAGTTATATCAACAGGATGCTTGGAGCTAGACATAGCGCTTGGGGCTGGCGGAGTCCCTAGGGGCAGAATAATAGAAATATATGGGCCTGAATCTTCAGGCAAGACAACTGTTTCGCTACACATAGTTTCAGAAGCACAAAAAAAAGGCGGTGCAGCAGCTTTTGTTGATGCAGAACATGCTCTGGACCCATCTTATGCAAAGAGATTGGGAGTTAATGTTGAAGACTTGATAGTTAGTCAACCGGATACTGGAGAACAAGCGTTAGAAATAGTAGAGGCACTTGTAAGGTCAAATGCCATAGATGTAATTGTTGTTGATTCTGTAG
Source organism: Clostridium pascui (assembly GCF_016908015.1). Lineage (GTDB taxonomy): Bacteria > Bacillota > Clostridia > Clostridiales > Clostridiaceae > Clostridium_AK > Clostridium_AK pascui. The sequence goes on along the minus strand of NZ_JAFBDB010000001.1, from coordinate 521,958 downwards.
CAGCACTTGTTCCAAAAGCTGAAATAGAAGGGGAGATGGGTGACTCTCATATTGGATTACAAGCAAGATTGATGTCTCAGGCATTAAGGAAGCTTACTGCAGCAATTAATAAATCTAAATGCACCGTAATATTTATAAATCAATTAAGGGAAAAAATAGGTATTATGTTTGGTAATCCTGAAACTACAACAGGTGGCCGTGCACTTAAGTTTTATTCATCAGTACGATTAGATATAAGAAAAATTGATATTATAAAAGCAGGTGAAGATGTTCTTGGAAGTAGAACCAGGGTAAAAGTAACAAAAAATAAAATTGCTCCTCCATTTAAACGAGCTGAGTTTGACATAATGTACAATGAGGGTATTTCGAAAGAAGGTAACTTGATAGATATAGCAGTTAATGAAGAATTAGTTCAAAAAAGCGGAGCATGGTTTTCATATAAAGATATAAGAATGGGCCAGGGAAGAGAAAATTCCAAGCTATATTTGAAAGAAAATCCTGATTTAGCTCTTGAAATAGAAAATCTAATAAGAGAAAAACATAATCTGCCAGTAACAAAAACAGTGATAAAGGAAGAGCTAACGAAAAATGAAGAATAATTCATCAGTGTAATGATGAATTAAGAAGTGAAATTGCTCCAATAAATAAAGAAAAAGAATTTGTTATATCATGGTTTAAAACTCAAATTAAAGGTTTAAGTAATTTAAAAAATCAATAAGACCGTAATGCTAACCATACGGTCTTATTAATTTTTTAACTCTAAATAATATTTATTATCTATTGTTTAGAACTGAATTAGATTAGAATAGGTAGTTAAAATTGGTGATATTACAGTTATTGAAACCAGTTTAATTACATTCTAGATAATTGTAATTTATGATGAAATCATACATTTTTTTTACGGCAGGGGACATACATTCTGTGTTTAGTGCAGATATACCAATAATCCTGCTGGCATCAGGTTTGATAGGATAGGTGTCTACAGGATATGAAATATCTTGCATGATCAACTTAGGTAATAAGCAAATTCCAAATCCATGACTTACCAAAGCTACGGTTGATAAATCATCTACAACATGATAAGGGGATTTTATTTTTAAATTATGGGCCGCGAAGTAGTTCTGAATGTCAGCATCACAGGTTATATGCTGAATTACGAAGGATTCATCTTTTATTTCATCTAAGGTAATGTAATCTGGTTGAGAAACTGGATAACCTTTTGGAACAATGCAAACAAGTTGGTCATTATATAAAGGATAAATTGGAAGTTTTCCTGCACTTGAAACAGACAAAAAACCAAGATCAACTACTCCTGATTTAATCCATTCAATGATATCAACATAGGTGCCTTGAAAGATTTCTATAGAAATACCTGGGTATATAGCATTAAAATCACGAGTTAATGCTGGAATCCAGTTGGTGCAAACGCTATTAAAGCAGCCAATCCTTACAGTGCCTTTTTCTAATCCATTGATTTCCAAAATAGCTTGTTTTAAAGATTCATCGCTATTTACTACATTTCGAAAAGCAGGTAGTAAATTTTCTCCATAAGAAGTTAGAGTAATACCATTTTTGCTTCTAATGAATAAAGAAAATCCTAATTCTTCTTCCAGTTTAGAAACTGCATGACTAACTGCAGATGGTGTCATATGTAGAAGTTCCGATGCCTTTTGAAAACTTTTTTGTTCATAAACAGTTATGATAATTTTATACGAAACAAGTTGCATATATTTTCTCCTTTAGTTGAATAAAATTCATTTATAACATGAAAAAAATGAATTTTACTAATGTATATAAGTATATTATAATAAGTGAAATGAATCAAGGCATTATCAAAATACGAAGACTAAAGCATTGTGGTGGAAATATTGGTTAAGCTTCCCACAATATTAGAACATTAGAGGAGGACTATCATGAAAGAAAAACTAAGTTTTCAGCAAAATTTGTTGATAGGTTCATTGCTATTTGGATTATTTTTTGGCGCAGGTAATTTAATTTTTCCAGTTCAAATGGGACAAGAAGCTGGAAATCATACTTTTACAGCTACTATCGGATTTTTAATTACAGGGGTAGGGCTGCCTATGGTTGGGATTGTTGCATCAGCCATTTCAAAAAGTGAAAGTTTATTTGATATGGCTAAACCCGTTAGTTCACGTTATGCAAGCATATTTACCTGTATGTTATATTTAACAATTGGTCCGCTATTTGCAATTCCGCGTACAGCCACAGTTGCATTTGAGGTAGGAATTCATCCTTTTATTTTTGATGAATATTTGAAGTTAGGATTAATTATTTTCTCATTTATATTTTTTGCTATTACCATTTATTTTTCACTGCGACCAGGACAAATCTTGGATTGGGTAGGTAAATATCTTACACCTATTTTTTTAGCACTTTTATCAATTTTATTAATTGCAACATTTATAAATCCAATGGGACAAGTAAGTACATATGCTGCTCTGGGGAATTACGCTGATAAGCCTTTGTTTACTGGTCTATTGGACGGGTATAATACTATGGATGCCTTAGCTTCTGTAGCTTTTGCAATCATTATTATTTCTAATATGCAAAGGTTAGGTGTTAAAAATTCTAATTCAATTGCTATTGAAACATGTAAATCAGGTTTAGTTAGTGTTATTGGTATGACTATTATTTATGGTTCATTAGCGTATATGGGGGCTACAAGTTTAGGTAGTGTGAATCGTGCTAATAATGGAGGCACAATTTTGTCCATGGTAAGTAATTATTATTTTGGATTCATTGGCACGATATTGCTATCTGCTATTGTAGGAGTTGCATGTATAAAAACAGCTATTGGTTTAATAACTTCCTGTTCTGAGATGTTCAGTGAAATGTTTCCAAAATCAATTTCTTATAAAAATTATGCTATTTTATTTACAGCTTTTTCTTTTATCATTGCTAACTTTGGATTAAGTAATATCATTCAGCTATCTGTACCAGTACTTATGTTTCTTTATCCATTAACAATTACGTTAATCTTATTATCTTTATTAACTCCATTTATTAATAAACAAAGTGATGTTTATAAATGGACAACTGGATTAACAATTATCGCAGCATTTTTTGATTTGTGCAAATCATTACCACAGTCCCTACAAGAAAATATTGTAGTTTCACAGATTGTTAATTTTGCGCATTTATATTTACCAGGATTTGATTATGGATTTGGATGGATATTACCAGCACTTTGTGGCTTTTTAATAGGATTAATTGCTTGGAGTATTCGTGCCAAGAACATAGTATTTGTATATAAGGTTTTTCATAATAAGCCAGCTAAGTAGTACACAACTAGAGTCTGTACCTGCAAAGGTATAGGCTTTTTTATTACAGTAGCGGCAGGTTATTATGCTGTAAATATGCACTGAAAGTTAAGTTCAGAATCTAAAGATAGCAAGCTTTGATGCTATAATTATAATATTTAATAAGTATTAACTACATAATAAATATTATGTAAATAAAATTTAAAGTAAACTAAAACTACACAACCAACAAATCACAATTCGTATATTTTATTCAATAAAAGATAATCATATAAAAGAATTAAAAATAATAAGAGGGTATTACTATGATAGTAAAAATTAAATCAAATAAATTAATAAATGAAAAATCCCCATACTTGCTTCAACACGCTCATAATCCAGTGGATTGGTTTCCCTGGGGAGATGAAGCTTTTGAAAAGTCTACTAAAGAAGATAAACCTATATTTTTAAGTATAGGCTATTCAACTTGCCATTGGTGTCATGTTATGGAGCGAGAAAGTTTTGAAGATGAAGAGGTAGCAGAATTTTTAAATTCTAACTTCATATCTATTAAAGTAGATAGGGAAGAGAGACCGGATATAGATAGTATATATATGAGCTTTTGCCAAGCATATACCGGAAGAGGCGGATGGCCGATGACCATAATAATGACTCCTGATAAAAAACCATTTTTTGCAGGAACTTATTTCCCCAAGCAAGGAAGTGGAAATATGCCAGGGATTTTAGAAGTTTTGAGTTCTGTTGTATCAACATGGCAGGCAGAAAGAGAAAATATATCTTCTATGACAGAAAGGTTGGAACGAGATGTAAAAAAATATATATTATCTCACGAAAGTGGAGCTATGAATTCTCATATAGCAGAAAAAACCTTTTTAAAATTTAAGATGAGATATCAAGAGGACTATGGAGGATTTGGTAGAGAGCCTAAGTTTCCAACACCTCACAATTTACTATTTTTATTAAGATATTATTATACTACTAAAAAGAAAGAAGCTCTTGAAATGGTGGAGCACACATTAGTATCTATGTATAAGGGTGGAATATTTGATCATATTGGTTTTGGCTTTTCAAGATACTCTACAGATAAGTATTGGCTAGTTCCTCATTTTGAAAAGATGTTATATGACAATGCAATGTTATCTTATGTGTATGTAGAAGCTTATAGAGCTACAAGAAATGAATTATATAAGAACATAGCAGAAAAGATATATACATATATTTTCAGGGATATGACAGACAGTTTAGGAGGATTTTATTCTGCGGAAGATGCAGATTCTGAAGGTGTAGAGGGTAAATTTTATGTTTGGTCTCCTGAAGAAATAATAAGTTTACTTGGTAAGGAGGCAGGAGAAAAATTTTGTACATTATTTGATGTTACATCAAAGGGAAATTTTGAAGGAAAAAATATATTAAATTTGATATCTAAGAATTTAGAAGATATAGATGATGAAATAGAAAAAAATAGAGAAATATTATTTGAAGAAAGAGAAAAAAGAATACACCCTTATAAAGATGATAAGATATTAACTTCCTGGAATGGTCTTATGATAGCATCTTTAGCCTATGCCGGTAGAATATTTGAAAATAATGATTATATAGATGCTGCTAAAAAATGTGCTAAATTTATAAAGAATAACTTATTTAATAAAAATGGAAGACTTTTGGGAAGATTTAGAGAATGTGAAGCAGCAAATTTAGGTCTTTTAGATGATTATGCTTATTATGTTTGGGGGCTTATTGAATTATACGAGAGTACCTTCCAAGCAGAATACTTAAAAGAAGCTGTAAAATTAAATAAGGATATGATGAGCTTATTTTTAGATAAAGAGCATGGAGGATTTTATTTATATGGAGAAGATGCGGAAGAACTTATATTAAGGCCTAAGGAAATATATGATGGCGCACTGCCTTCTGGAAACTCTATAGCTATATTTAATATGGCTAAGATTGCAAACATCTTAGAAGATTATGATATGACAGAAGATACAAGAAGACAATTTAGTACCTTTGGAGAAACAATAAATAAAAATTCTTCTTTTTATAGTCATCTCATAGATGCATGGCAATATGTAAGTAACTCCTATAAAAATTTAATCTTGGTTGGTAAAAAGGATGATATTTTAATGTTACAAATGTTAAAGGAAATAAACAGCGTATATCTTCCTTATACTCAAGTAGTTGTTAAAGACGAAGAATATAGAATAGAAGATATCATTCCATCCTTAAAAGATAAAGAGGCATTAAACAACAATGTTACAGCTTATATATGCGAAAATTATACTTGCAAAGAACCTGTGATAGATTTACAATCTTTTAAAAAGAACCTTGAATAAATTTTACCAGATAAAATAAAGGAGTGACGTGGTATGAAGGAAATTATTTTTGCAGGAGGATGTTTTTGGGGCATAGAGGCATATATGTCTAAACACAATGGAGTTATAGAAACTAGAGTTGGATATGCAAATGGTATGAAACCGGATCCATGCTATGAAGATGTATGTACTGGAGCTACAGGCCATGCAGAGGCTTGCTACATCAAATATGATGAAAGCAAAATAACTCTTGAAAAATTATTAAATAAATTTTGGAACATAATAGATCCTACTATATTAGATAGACAAGGAAATGATATTGGTAATCAATATAGAACAGGTATATATTATACAGATCCTAAAGATTTAGAATTAATAATAAAAACAAAAAATGAGCAGCAAGAAAAGTATAATGAGCCAATAATCACAGAAATAGAGCCACTTAAAATTTTTCATGATGCTGAAGAATATCATCAAAAGTATTTAGAAAAAAATCCAAATGGGTACTGTCATATACCATTAGATAAAGTGAAATAATTTTACAAAGTATAGTAATCACATGAATCAATAATAAATCAATAATAAAACATAAAATTATTTATTATCAGTTACAATTTGGATAATTATAATATTATTGACATGTACTGATTAATTTGATAAAATTATGATAATTCATATAATTATCTAATGCAATGGTGCATTAATAAGGGAGCGATGGAGCTTTTACGTCATTATGATGACGTGAGGGCTCTTTTTTGTTTTTTTAATTATTGCAACCAAAAATAATTAAAGACATTTGTATATGGGGGTGGGCATTTGAATGAGGAGAAGCAAAGAACGATACAGGAGTATGTGCCAGGAAAGCAAATAACACTACTACACATTATTGCGCAGCCTGTTGATGAACTCTATGAAAAATTGGGTATTGATAATAGAGGAGCTTTAGGAATTGTTACATCTACACCTGGAGAAGCAGCAATCATTGCTGCTGACATATCAACAAAGGCTGCAGCTGTTGGAATTGGTTTTCTTGATAGATTTACAGGAGCTCTTGTTATTTATGGAGATGTGGCTAGTGTAGAGACTGGATTAAAAGAAATAAGAGAAGTGCTAAGCAATACCTTGAAATTTACTTCTTGTGAAATAACTAGGTCATAAGATGAAAAAGATTATGGTAATAGGTGCAGTTGATTCAGGTAAAACATCCCTATTAATGGCAATACACGGTGAAACAGGACAAGTATCCAAAACACAAACCATAGAATACAAGTCTTTTACTATAGATACTCCAGGTGAATATATAGAAAATCCTAGAATGTACAGGGCGTTAATGAGTACTTCATTAGAAGCAAAATGTATAATGTTTACTCAAGACTCAACAATAAGTAAATCAATTTTCCCACCAGGCTTTGCTCGTGCATTTAACTGTATGAGTATTGGTGTTATTACCAAGATAGATCATCCGCAATCTAATCCTCAAAGAGCTAATGAGTTATTAATGGAATTAGGTTTAAAAGGGCCAATTTTTCAAGTATCAGCTCTGTCAGGGGAAGGAATTGATGAGCTAAAGTTATTTATTAGTTCTAAAAATAGAGTATCTTAATGGAGAAGTTTATATGATGTCATAATCATAAATTAAGCAGGAGGACACATAATGAGTTTATTTGAAAAAGCTGATAAGATTATAACAAATTTTGAACTTGCTACTAAAAATCCTATAATACCTACTAATAAAGAAAAATTGTTCGTAGGCGTAGATTTAGGAACAGCTTACATTGTGGTGACTGTATTAGATGAAGATAAGAATCCTATTGCCGGAGCATATAGATTTGCTCAGGTTGTCAAAGATGGAATAGTAGTGGACTATATTGGAGCTTTAAATATTGTAAAAGAACTCAAAAAAGAAGTTGAAGAAAAAATAGGATGTGAATTAAATTGTGCTGCTGTAGCAATACCGCCTGGAACTACTATTAATGATACAAGGTATATCAAAAATGTAGCTGAGGGAGCAGGCTTTGAGGTTACTAATATAGTTGATGAGCCTACTGCTGCAAATTCAGTACTTAAAATCAAAAATGGAGTTGTAGTAGATATCGGAGGCGGGACTACAGGTCTTGCAGTTCTTAAAAATGGCCAAGTTGTTTATATAGCAGATGAGCCAACAGGTGGAACACAATGTACTTTAGTTATTGCTGGCGCCTATGGCATTTCATTTGAAGAAGCAGAGAATTTAAAAAAGGATCCAGGTAAACAATTAGAAATATCAGCTGTATTAAAGCCAGTTGCAGAAAAAATCGCAACAATTATTAATAGACATATTAAAGATTACGATATTGATGCCATTTATCTCGTTGGAGGGACAAGTTGCATGCTTAATATTGAGAAGGTTATAGAAAAAGTAGTTGGGATTAAAACTTTTAAGCCTCAAAATCCACTTTTTGTAACACCTGTCGGCATTGCTATGAACTGCATTAATAACTAGAAAAATAAAATCACCTTCTAAGTGAGCTGTTCAGCTTCTACTAAAGATATTATATTAAGACTGTTTAGAACAGGAGGGGAAATGTTGAATAATTTAATTGATTCAATTAAGGAATGCGGTTTAGTCGGCGCCGGGGGTGCTGGCTTTCCATCCCATGTAAAATTATCAGCAAAGTGTGAATATGTTATTGTTAATGCTGCAGAATGCGAACCACTAATAAGAGTTGATCAGCAAATACTAATACATTATACAAAGGAATTATTAGAGGGATTCAATCTTATTATTAAACAAACTGAGGCAAAAAAAGGATATATAGCAATAAAAGAGAAACATGCTCACATAATAGATAAGCTAAGCAAAGAATTAACTCAATATGACAACATAGAGATTTTTAAACTAAGGGACTTTTATCCTGCTGGTGATGAGCAGGTAATGGTGAACGAGGTTATAAATAGAGTAGTACCGCAAGGGGGAATTCCTTTAAATGTAGGATGTATTGTGACCAATGTAGAAACTGTGCTAAATGCATTTAATGCAACTAAAGGAAATCCTGTTACTAAAACATTTGTGACAATTACAGGTGAAGTATCAAACCCTGCAACCTATAGGTTACCCATAGGAATTAGTTACAAGGAGGCTTTAAAGATTTGTGGCATAGACAATACTCAAGGAAAAGTTTTAATAGATGGCGGCCCTATGATGGGAAAGGTAGTTTTTGACTTTAACGAACATATAACTAAAACAACAAAGGCTATAATTTTATTAGACAAAAATCATTCATTGATTAGGAAAAAAATCATGAGTATTGACCAGAGACTAAAGCAATCAAAAACTGCATGCATACAGTGCTCAAGATGTACTGATTTATGTCCTAGAAATTTATTAGGTCATGATATAAAACCTCATAGAGTAATGAGAGTTGTAAACTATGGGCTTTCGGATTTTTTAGGCTTAAAAACAGCCCTAGGGTGCTCGGAGTGCGGAATTTGTGAGCTGTATTCATGTCCAAATGGCTTATCTCCAAGAAAAATAAATGTAATGATTAAACAAGAGCTTGGTAAAGCAGGAGTTAAGATTGATAACAGTGGTAAAAACTATGAAGCGGCACCTATGATGGAATATAGAAAAATACCAGTAAAAAGACTAATTCAAAGACTGGATATAAAAAAATATGATCGTGATGCACCTTTAAATGATTATGAATATAAACCTTCTAAGGTAGTTATATCATTAAAGCAGCATATAGGAGCACCAGCTACTGCTGTTGTTTCGGAGAGACAAAGTGTAATAGAAGGTGAGCTAATAGCTAAGGTTGATGAACAAAAATTGGGTTCTAATATTCATGCAAGTATTTCAGGCGTAATTACTTCAGTTAATTCCCATGAGATAATAATTGAAGTAGAATAACGGGGGTGAGAGAGTGCTAAGGGCAATTGGATTAATAGAATTAAATAGCATAGCCAAGGGTATAGAAGTTGCAGATAATATGTTGAAAACAGCTAATGTAGAGGTAGTAATTTCCACAGCTACCTGTCCAGGAAAATATATAACTCTTGTACATGGGGATGTATCAGCTGTTGAAAACTCCATAAAATCAGGAAAGTATTTAGGTGGAGAATTTGTTATTGACGATTTGATTATTCCTAATGTGGATGAGCAAATTTTTCCAGCCATCGCTGGTACATCAAATACAAATCAGATTCAAGCAATAGGAGTAATTGAAAGCTTCGCAATTGCTTCTTTAATAGTAGCAGCTGATGCAAGTGTAAAAGCTGCAGGAGTCGAACTAGTTGAGATAAGATTAGGTTCAGGTATTGGTGGTAAATCCTATGTAATAATGACTGGTGATGTTTCTGATGTAAGCGCTTCAGTTGAGGCTGGAGTAAATGCAATAAAAGAAACTGGCAATATAGTAAATCATATAGTAATCCCATCTCCACATCCTAACTTTAGAAAAATGCTGATCTAACACTATTAATTGTCTACTTATATAATTACAAAAAATGAACGTATTGGTTTTGAATTCACAAATATATATAATTTTCAAAATAATCAATAGGATTATATTGACAGTGCCTCAAATAGTATATATAATTAAATTATAAATTGGTAAATATTGTTCAATGGCGAACAAATTAAGGTAGAGCAATGAAGCTTCTAAAAATACAATAATGTTATTTTTAGGAGCTTTTATGTTCAAAACTAATAAACGCTTATATATATTTGGAAATAATAAATTTTAAGATTAGCTTTATTATTTCTAGAAGAGGGGTACGCATGAGCAAGAAAATTGTGATAGTCGATGATGAACCTATTACAAGAATGGATGTTAGGGAAATGTTAGAAGAGGCAGGCTACGAGGTGGTAGGAGAAGCTTCAGACGGATTTGACGCCATAGAAATGTGCAAAAAGCATTTACCCAATATCGTAATTATGGATATCAAAATGTCTCTATTAGATGGCATAAACGCTTCTAAAATAATTATTCAAGAAGGACTTGCAGATGGTATTATTCTCTTAAGTGCCTATAGTGATGCAAATTTTATTGAAAAAGCTAAAAAGGCAGGGGTTATAGGATACTTGGTCAAGCCCTTAGATAATAAATCTTTAATACCTGCACTGGAAGTTGCATTAGGTAAATCATTAGAAATAAAACAAATGAAAGCTAATATAGCGAGTGTTCAAAAGAAACTTGAGGGTAGAAAAGTAATTGAAAGAGCTAAGGGGATTTTAATGAATCAACAAGGGATAACAGAAGAGGAGGCTTATTCAATGATTAGAAATTTAAGTATGAAAAAAAGAGTTTCTATGGAACATATCTCTGAAATAATAATTATGAGCATAGATGGTGTTTAATTATATTATAATAAATAAGGCTAAATAGGTATGAAAATGAGTGAATTAAGAGAATTATGTTTTAAGTATACAAATTTAAATAACGAAGATATAAATATTATTGAAAATATAGCTAAAACCATTCAATTTATTGCTGATTCTACTGGGAGTGATGTTTTTATAGATTGTCCTACATCACATAACGATGAAGCAATTGTAGTAGCAGAAGCAAAGCCTAGCAATCAAGTCTCATTATATAAGGAAAAGGTAGTTGGAAAACTTGCTATAAGACGAAATGAACCTGCAGTTTTAAGGGCTATTGATATTGGTATGCCTGGTAGAAATATAAAAGGAATAACTCAAGAGCATATTAAAGTTAAACAAAGTGTAGAACCAATAAGAAATAATGAAGATAAAGTTATCGCAATATTAATAATTGAAAAAGATGTAACAGAAAACTTAGATAATGATAGAAAAATAGAAATACTTGCAGAAGCAAATGAAGAATTAACTAGCCAAATTACTGAAAAATTTGAAAAGGATAGTTATATAGCCTACTATATTAATGAAGCTATTTTAATTTTTGATGAAGATGGAATACTAAAATTTAAAAACCCTGGAGCAGACTTGCTTTATAAGAAGCTTGGTTATAATGAAGATATCCTAGGGATGAGTTTTTCAAATTTGTCAGTGGCAAATTTGTTGTTTAAAGACATTATTTCAAGTAATAGTATTGATGTACATGAGCTTGAAATAGCAGGTATGTGTCTTCAGATAAAGCATATAGTACAAAGTAGTAAGGCTTTAAATTTAGTTGTAATTATTAAAGATGTGACAGACATGAAACAAAAGGAAAAGGAATTGATTTTAAAATCAGTAGCTATAAAGGAGATTCATCATAGAGTTAAGAATAATCTTCAAACCATTGCAAGCCTTTTAAGACTTCAATCTAGAAGAATAGCTAGTGAAGAGTTTCAAAATGCTGTAAATGAAAGCATAAATAGGATATTAAGCATTGCAGCAACCCATGAGATTCTTGCAAAGCAAGGTATTGATGAAGTTAATATAAAAGAAGTTATAAATAGGATAAGATGCAGCATGGTAAGTTTTGAGAAAAGAGATAATACTAATTTCAATATTAATATTTTAGGTGATGATATCAGAATTAGTTCTGATAAGGCAACATCTACAGCTTTAGTTATAAATGAAATAATTCAAAATTCCATTAAGCATGCCTTTCAAGGGAGAAGTGAAGGGGAAATTTCAGTTATTATTGAACAGAGTAATACTTATCCTACGGTTTCAATAATTGACAATGGAATTGGATTTAATGTTGACAAAGTATCTAAAAACAGCCTTGGATTAATGATTGTAAGAAGCTTGGTTCATGATAAATTAGAAGGCAATTTAAATATATATTCAAATAATGAGGGGACGAAAGTAGTATTTGATTTTAAAAACTAGATAACAAGCACGATGATGTGCTTAAGAATTGGCAATGAAGCCCAGAGTAATTATTTTTTAGTAGTTATATTATTGACTACTGAAAAATATATATTCTGGGCTTTTATACATGATTGAAAAGAGGTGATAAGAGTGCAGGAAAAAATATTAAGCGTGGGTATTGATATTGGGACTTCAACTACACAGTTGGTATTTAGTCATATAACAATTGAAAATACTGCAAGCAGTTTTTCTGTACCTAGAATTAAGATTGTAGATAAAGAAATTATCTATAGAAGTAATATTCATTTTACTCCACTTGTGACTCAAACAAAAATTGATGGTAATAAGGTTAGAGAAATCATTGAGCTTGAATACAAAAGAGCTAAAGTTACTCCAAAAGATGTTAAAACTGGAGCAGTAATTATAACAGGAGAAACAGCCCGAAAAGAAAATGCAAACGAAGTACTACAAAATTTAAGTGGATTTGCAGGAGACTTCGTTGTAGCCACTGCAGGTCCAGATCTTGAATCCATTATTGCTGGGAGAGGAGCTGGTGCAGATAAGATATCATACGAGGAAAATGCCTATGTAGTAAATATAGACGTAGGTGGTGGAACCTCTAATATAGTCCTATTTAAAAATGGTGAAACGATTGATACAGGATGCTTAGATATAGGTGGAAGACTTATAAAAATAGATCCAGAAACAAAAAAAATTCACTATATCTATTCTAAAGTTAAAAAGTTAGCGGAAAGTATAGGAATACAAATAGAAATTGGGCAGATTGCAGACTTGGTTAAAATAAGAAAAATTGCAAAGGCAATGGCACAAATTTTAGAAGAAGCAGTTTCAGTCAAAACAAGAACGACGATGTATGAGGAAATACTAACCAATAAGGGCATCAAAGATGGATATAACATAAAATATATCACTTTTTCTGGGGGAGTAGCTGATTATGTATATAAAGATGATTACGCAGATCCATTTAAATATGGAGATATTGGCATAATTCTTGGAGAGGAAATATCTAGGTCAAATTTAGTAAGGAAGCTAACAGTAAAAGCAGCCACAGAAACTATTAGGGCTACTGTTGTAGGAGCTGGTTCACATACTACTGATATTAGCGGAAGTACTATAACTTACACTGAGGATATATTTCCTATGAAAAATCTTCCCATTTTGAAGCTTTCTAATGAAGATGAATTAAACTTTAAAAATGTAGAAGATAAAATAAAAGAAAAGATTAAGTGGTTTGATTTAGAAAATGAAAAGCAGCAGGTAGCAGTTGCGATAAAAGGACTAAAAAGTCCAAGTTTTAATGAGGTGCAAAGACTTGCTACAGCAGTGATAAATGGGATGCCTGAACTTTTAAAAAGGCATTATCCAATAATTCTCATAGTTGAAAACGATATAGCAAAGGTCTTAGGACAAACTATTTATCATCTGTTAAATAAGAGTAATGATGTAGTTTGTATTGATAATATTAAGGTCCAAAATGGCGACTACATTGATATTGGTAAGCCACTGGTTAACGGAAAAGTTGTGCCAGTAGTTATAAAAACATTGGTCTTCAACTCATAATTATAGTAGAGGAGTGAACAAAATGATACTAAAAACGCAATTGTTTGGTAAAGCGTATCAGTTTAAAGATGTTAAGGATGTTTTAGCAAAAGCAAATGAAGAAAAATCAGGAGACAAGTTAGCTGGAATAGGAGCTGCAAGTGCTCAGGAAAGGGTAGCAGCAAAGGTTGTATTAAGTCATTTAACTGTTGCAGACTTAAGAAATAACCCAGTAGTTCCTTATGAAACTGATGAGGTTACAAGAATTATTCAAGATGCAGTTAATGAAAAAATTTATGAAGAGATTAAAAATTGGACAATTTCTGAACTTAGAGAGTGGATTTTGGACGAAAAAACTACAGGAGTAGATATTAGAAGAATAAGCAGAGGTTTAACAAGTGAAGTTATTGCAGGGGTTGCAAAACTGATGTCTAATCTTGACTTAGTTTACGGAGCTAGCAAAATTAAGGTTACAGCCCATGCCAATACAACAATTGGAGAACCTGGAAGGCTATCAGCAAGGTTGCAGCCAAACCATCCAACAGATGATATTGATGGAATTATAGCTTCAGTATTAGAAGGCCTAAGCTATGGAGTTGGGGATGCTGTTATAGGATTAAACCCAGTGGACGATACAGTAGGTAATGTATCCAAAGTATTAAAGAAATTTGAGGAAATAAAGCAAAAATATGAAATACCAACTCAGAACTGTGTTTTAGCTCATGTAACTACACAAATGGAAGCTATAAGACAAGGTGCGCCAACAGACTTAATATTCCAAAGTATCGCAGGTTCTCAAAAGGGAAATGAAGCTTTTGGAATTACAGGCAGTTTGCTTGAAGAAGCTAGGCAACTTGCTTTAACTCAAGGTACGGCAGCAGGTCCTAATGTTATGTATTTTGAAACTGGACAAGGATCAGAATTGTCCTCAGATGCAAATTTTGGTGCTGACCAAGTAACTATGGAAGCGAGATGCTATGGCTTTGCAAAAAAATATCAACCATATATAGTTAATACAGTTGTTGGATTTATAGGTCCTGAGTATTTATATGATAACAAACAGGTTATTAGAGCAGGTCTTGAGGATCACTTCATGGGAAAACTAACAGGAATTCCAATGGGATGTGACGCTTGCTACACAAATCACATGAAAGCAGACCAAAATGATATAGAAAACCTCGCAACACTACTTGCCGCTGCTGGGTGTACTTACATCATGGGAATTCCACATGGAGATGACATAATGTTAAATTACCAATGTACAGGGTTCCACGAGGCTGCAGCATTAAGAGAACTTCTAGGAAAGAGACCAATAGCTGAGTTTGAGACTTGGCTTGAGAAATGGGGCTTTATGGAAGATGGAAAGTTAACTGGAAAAGCTGGCGATGGATCTGTATTTCTTAAGAAATAATAGGGGGTAATAAAATGTTTTCAGAAAATGATATAAAGAAACTGGTAGAACAAGTTTTAGTTGAAATGACAACAAAGCAAGGAGTTGCTACTGCAGAAAATGTTATAAATGTTTTAAATGAGAAAAGCATAGTTGATTTAGATGAAATGATCCCAGATATTACTGAAGTTGATATAAAAAATACTCTTTTAATTGAAGATCCAACTGATAGAGAAGGATATATAAAAATGAAAAGTCATACTCCAGCAAGATTAGGCATTGGAAGAGCTGGAGCAAGATATAAAACTGAGACTATGTTAAGGTTCAGAGCAGATCATGCATCTGCTCAGGATTCAGTCTTCACAGATGTTAATGAAGATTTATTAAATGAAATAAATTTAATAACCATTCAAACTAAATGCAATTCTAAGGACGAGTTTATCACAAGACCAGATCTTGGAAGACAGATAGCCAATGAAGAATTAACTAAGTTAAATTCATTTGCAAAAAAACCACAAGTTCAAATATATGTATCTGATGGACTAAGTTCAAAAGCTATTGAAGCTAATGCAAAAGATATTTTACCAGCTTTAATTCAAGGATTAAAGGTATATGGAATTTCCGTGGGAACACCATTCTTTGTTAAGTTTGGAAGAGTTGGAGCCATGGATGTTATCTCTGAAGAAATAGGTGCAGATGTAACTTGTGTACTGATAGGAGAGAGACCAGGCCTTGTTACAGCTGAGAGTATGAGTGCCTATATTGCATATAAAGGTACTGTTGGTATGCCTGAGTCAAGAAGAACCGTTGTATCCAATATCCACAAAGGTGGTACACCTTCTGTTGAAGCTGGTGCATATATTGCGGATATTATCAAATTAATGTTGGAGAAAAAAGCAAGTGGATTAGATTTAAAACTATAATATAGGGGGAAATAAAAATGAAAAATGATCAGCTTCGCGCATCGGTATTAAGCGTTAAGATAATTCCAAATATTAACGCCGATATGGCTAAACAATTAGACTTAAAACCAGAGCATAAGAGTATAGGAATAATTACTGCCGACAGCGATGATGTTACCTACACTGCACTTGATGAAGCTACAAAAGCTGCTGAAGTTGAAGTGGTGTATGGAAGATCACTTTATGGTGGAGCAGCCAATGCTAATACTAAGCTTGCTGGAGAGGTTATAGGAATACTTGCAGGTCCAAGCCCAGCAGAAATCAGAAGTGGATTAAATGCAGCAGTAGACCTTATACAAAGTGGAGTAGCTTCCTTCTATAGTGCCAATGAAGATGACAGCGTAGTTTATTATGCACATTGTATATCAAGAACAGGCTCATATCTTTCTAAAACAGCAGGAATTAAAGAAGGAGAAGCTATAGCTTACTTAATTGCACCACCACTTGAAGCTATGTACGCTTTGGATGCTGCAATGAAAGCTGCTGCAGTAGAACTTAAAGCTTTCTTTGGGCCACCATCAGAAACAAACTTTGGTGGTGGATTACTAACAGGAAGTCAATCAGCATGTAAAGCAGCTTGTGAAGCTTTTGCAGCAGCAGTTAAATTTGTAGCTGAAAATCCTACAGAGTATTAAGTTTGGAAATATTTATGAAGAAATCCACATTAGGGTTAATTGAAACCTATGGTTTCATTGGAGCTGTTGAAGCCCTTGATGTAGCGTTAAAAACTGCAAATGTTCAATTAGTAAGCTGTGAGTTTGTTAAAGGTGGTATTGTTACCATAGTAATTTCTGGAGATGTAGCATCTGTAAAGGCAGCAGTTGGAGCTTCTGCTATTGCTGTAGATAGGCTTGGAGTTCTTCGTAATACCCATGTTATTGCGAGAGCTTATGATGAAGTATGGGATATACTACTGGGTAAAAAAAATCCTGATAAAGAAAACAAAGAAGTGAAATCAGAGACTAAGTATAAGTTTTATATATCTCGAGAAGAGCTTGAAAAATTTAAAGTAACTAAACTTAGAACCATAGCAAGAGAACTTAAAAACATATCATTGACCAAAAAACAAATTAAGTTTAGCAAGAAAGAAGATCTTATTGAAGCAATATTATTAGCCAATAAGAGGAGGTAAGATAAATGAAAGATTTTGATCAAGATTTAATGTCAATACAAGAAACTCGAAATCTTATCGCCAATGCTAAAAAAGCCCAGGAAATATATAGACTTTTCCCTCAAGAAAAAGTTGATATGATTGTTAAGGCAGTTGCAATCGCAGCCGAAAAAGAATCAATTAAATTGGCTAAGATGGCTTGGCAGGAAACTGGTTTTGGTAGATGGCAGGATAAAATAGTTAAAAATAAATTTGCTAGCAAAGCAGTGTATGAAAATATAAAAGATTTAAAAACTGTTGGCATTATTAATGAGGATAAGGTGAAAAAGTTTTTTGAAGTGGCAGTTCCTGTAGGAGTTGTTGCAGGATTGATTCCTTCTACCAATCCAACCTCAACTACTATTTATAAAACTTTGATATCTCTAAAGTCTGGAAATGGGATAGTGATTTCCCCTCATCCAAATGCTAAAAAATCCATTGCTGAAACAGCTAAAATTTTAAATGAAGCTGCTGTCAGTGCAGGTGCTCCCGAGGGATTAATAGGATGTATAACTATGCCAACTCTTGAGGCTACTAATGTATTAATGAAACATAAGGATACTTCATTAATACTGGCAACTGGTGGAGAGGAAATGGTTAAAGCGGCATATAGTTCAGGAACACCAGCTATAGGAGTAGGTCCTGGGAATGGCCCCGCATTTATAGATAAATCAGCTAATCTTAGTTTGGCTGTCAAAAAAATAATGGATAGCAAAACCTTTGATAACGGCGTTATCTGCGCTTCCGAACAATCAATTGTAGTTGAAAAAGCAACAAGGAATGAAGTTATAAATGAACTTAAAAAACAGGGAGCATATTTCTTGAATGAGGAGGAATCCAAAAAACTTGCAAGATTTATTTTAAGAGATAACGGAACCATGAATCCCCAAATAGTAGGTAAATCAGTTGAAGTTTTAGCTTCAATGGCAAAATTAGATATTCCCTCTAATATAAGAGTTTTGATTTCTGAACAAAGCACCGTTAGCAAGAATAATCCTTACTCAAGAGAAAAACTTACTCCTATATTAGCCTTCTACACTGTAGACAATGTGGAAGAAGGAATTAAACTTTGTACAGAAATATTAATGAATGAAGGAAAGGGGCATACTCTAGTACTTCATAGTGATGATGAAAATATAGTTAGAGAATTTGGACTTAGAATTCCAGTTTCAAGATTATTAGTAAATACACCAGGATCACTAGGTGGAATTGGAGGTGCAACAAATTTAGTACCAGCATTTACCCTAGGATGTGGTGCTGTAGGCGGAAGTTCAACTTCTGATAACATAGGACCTATGAATTTACTAAATATTAGAAGAGTGGCCTATGGAGTTCGAGAACTTGAAGAATTAAAAGAAACTGAAAGCAGTCAACCTTCAATATCTGAAGAATATCTAGAACTGATTATAAATAAAGTGTTTGAGAAGCTAGTAGTATTAAATAAGTAATGCAAATATTAAAAATAAAAATATGATTTAATTTTAAGGAGGATATTAAAATGGCAAATATGAACGCATTAGGGATGATTGAAACTAAAGGATTGGTAGGCGCAATTGAAGCGGCTGATGCAATGGTTAAAGCTGCAAATGTAACATTAATTGGGAAAGAACATGTTGGTGGAGGATTGGTTACTGTAATGGTAAGAGGAGATGTTGGAGCAGTTAAAGCTGCTACTGATGCAGGGGCTGCCGCTGCTGAAAGAGTTGGAGAATTGATATCAGTACATGTTATTCCAAGGCCACATGGTGAAGTTGAAGTGTTACTTCCTAAGTCTGAACTTTAATAAAAAATTATCAAAAGCTAATATTCTAATGCTTGTAGCATGATTGGAAATATACCTTGTGCTACAAGCAAATTTATATTATTTTAAATACATCTTTAAAGGATGTGAGAGATTGAGTGTAATAACAGAAAGTATCCTAAGAAAAGAGCTTAGAAATTCAAATATAACTGAATATGAAGTTGAAAAAGGAGTAATCATTACACCATCGGCAAAACAATATCTGTCAGACAAAAATATAAAAGTAATTTTTAAAGAAGAAAAGTTTAAAGAAGCAAGCAATCATAATGTTGAAAAAGAGTCTGAAGGATTTACGCCTAAATATATGCATATTAACGGTGGTGCTTTTCAGAAAAAGCCAGAATATATGACACAACTACATGGAAATAAGCTAGTGGCTAAGGATCATAAAAGAATTATTTTTAGAGGTAAATTAGATAGTCTTCAAGCAAAGATACTTGAAGTGCAAATTTTAAGTAAGGATTTAAAAGAAATAAAAATAGTAAAAGAACTTGAAGAAATACTTTTCTATGTTAGAAAGATATTAGCGGCAGAAGTATTAGAAAGCGAGTTTAGCATTCTTAATTTAATAGATTTGAATTATGATGATTTAAGAGCATATTCTCATAGCCCTAAAAAATATCTAAGTACCGAGCACATAGTTTATCCAAGCATCGAAATGGGTTCCATAGTTGTTGCTTTAAATGCTTTAAGAGCTCAAAGTAGAGAGGTGGAGATTTCTGCATATCAGGCCTTTAAAAACGAAGATGGAGAGCCTACAAGAGGTGATATAGTATTAGCATTAAATAGATTAAGTAGTTGTTTTTATATAATGATGTGCAAATATGTAGCTGGAAAGTACAAATAAGAGGTGAACTTTAAATATGATGGAATTAAACCTTGATCATATAGTTGATGAAATAATCAAAAGGCTACAAAAAGAAAAAGAAGATGATGGAGTATTAGTTGAGGCTTCAGGTAGACATGTACACCTTTCAAAAGAGTATGTAGATCTTTTATTTGGAAAAGGATATGAACTTACTAAAAAAAGAGATTTGTCTCAACCAGGACAATATCTATGCGAAGAAAAAGTTACGGTTATCGGACCTAAGGGTACTATCCATAATGTTTCAGTCTTAGGCCCAGTAAGAAAAGAAAGCCAAGTGGAACTATCTAAAACTGATGCTGTATCTATTGGAGTAAATGCTCCTGTTAAAATGTCTGGGAACATTGAAAACAGCGGCACAGTAATAATTGCAACGCCACTGTCAGTTGTAAAACTTCAAAATGGAGTAATAGTAGCAAAAAGGCATATTCATATCACACCTGAGGATTCTATGAGATATGGTGTGATGAATAATGAAGAAGTAAGCATAAAGATTAATGGTGAAAGAGGAGTAATCTTCACCAATGTGACTGTTAGAGTAAGTGATAAGTTTAGTACAGTAGTACACCTAGACTATGATGAAGCTAATGCCTGTGGATTTACTAAAGGTATGAGAGCATCTATACTTAAATAGTAAGCCAATATTAAGTTCCTAAATAAAAGGGGAAGATAGAATGAGTAATGAAGAATTGGTTAAGCTCATAACAAAAGAAGTAGTGACAAAATTAAAAACTATTTTAAGTGAAGTTAATATAGCTAACCAAAAGAGAGTTTTAGTATTGGAAAAGGAAGAAAACCTATGCCCAATACTAATTTCTGCATTAAGAGAAAAGGGTTATGGAATAGATTGCTTAGGCAATATGGGAGAGTTAAATTCTTATGAAGGTATAATACTTCAAAGCATTACAAATGCAGAACTCGCAAATCTCTCACATGGTATAGAAGGATCTCTTAAAGAGAAAATAGTGGTGGAAGCTTTATTAAGTGGAAATAAGATTTTTTCTATGGAAAATGAAGTAGAATACAAAAAATTTTCAACCACTTCTAATAAACTCTTCTTCAATATGTTTAGGGATTATGAAAATAAATTAAAATCCTATGGTATACATTTTGTAGAACTAAATGAGTTATTAGACTGTCTTGGAAATAAGTGTGGGATTTTAGAAACAACTGCTTGTATATCAGAAACTAAAGAAATAAATTGTCAAACACATGCTGAAGAGAGAAAATGTAACTATATTGATCTAACTAATAAAAAATTAATTTCAGAAGTTGAGTTAAGAAATATTTTGAAGAGTGAAGTTATGAAGGTTGTAGTTTCTAAAAAAGCCATATTAACTCCATTGGCCATGGACTTTGCCAGAGTTAATAAGATTGAGATAAGTAAGTTATAATAAATTTTAGGAGTTAAAGGGGTTGAAATCATGGTAGTTGGAGAAGTTGTAGGCAATCTATGGGCTACAAAAAAAGATGAAAAGCTTAGTGGTCTAAAATTTTTAGTAGTTAGGAAATTAGATTATAAGGGAAAAAAAACGGATAATGTCATAGTTGCAGTAGATAGTGTTGGTGCAGGCATTGGGGATCAGGTATTAATTGTAGCAGGAAGTTCCGCAAGAGTAAATTTAGGGGATAAAAACATTCCGGTTGATGCAACTATTGTTGGTATTGTGGATTCACTAGAATTGCAAGATTGAGTAATATGGATAAAAAACTTGTTCATAAAACTATAATTCCCTCTCCTAATATAGATATAATAAATAATTTATAATCTTAAGATAATTATTTTAAGAAGTTCCCTAAAATTATAAAGAAGAGAGGATGGAATATATGAGTATAAATCAAATAATAATATATATAATGGTAGTTTTTATGTTAATAGGTGCCATAGATAAGATTTTAGGTAATAAATTCGGATATGGAGAAAAATTTGAAGAAGGTATTATGGCTATGGGGGCATTAACAATTGCTATGGTTGGAATTATGTCCTTTGCACCTGTTTTAGCTAATGTATTAAAGCCAATTGTTGTTCCATTATATAAAGCCCTTGGTGCGGATCCATCAATGTTTGCTACTACTCTACTTGCATGTGATATGGGGGGATATCCATTGGCACAGCAACTTGCAGAAGATCCTAATATCGCACCTTTTGCAGGATTAATATTAGGATCAATGATGGGGCCTACAATAGTATTCACAATTCCAGTTGCCCTTGGCATAATCGAGAAAGAGGATCATAAGTTTTTAGCCAAAGGAGTTTTGGCAGGAATGATTACAATTCCATTAGGATGCTTTGTAGGAGGATTAGTGGCAGGATTAGCCCCTATCATTATATTAAAGAACTTAACTCCAATCATTATATTTGCTGTATTAATAGCCCTAGGATTAAAATTTATACCAGATAAAATGATAAAAGGATTCACCTATTTTGGAAAATTTATAATGATTATCTGTATAGTTGGACTTGCAGCTATCATTGTTGAAACGCTTACAGGAATAGTTATAATACCTGGAATGGCACCAATTAGTGAAGGAATAACTGTTGTTGGAAGTATAGCCATAGTTCTTGCAGGTGCATACCCACTAGTGTACTTTATAACAAAAGTATTTAAAAGACCACTAATGAAAGTGGGTTCGTTACTAGGAATAGGAGAAGTTGCTGCTGCTGGTATGGTAGCTACTCTTGCCAACAATATTCCTATGTTTGGCATGATGAAGGATATGGATGAAAGAGGAAAAATTATTAATGTTGCTTTTGCAGTTAGTGCGGCATTTGTATTTGGAGATCATTTAGGCTTTGCAGCTGGAGTTAATAAAAATATGATTGCAGCTATGATAGTTGGAAAATTAGTAGCTGGTGCTACTGCTGTAGTAGTGGCTTGCTTAATTACACCAAAAGCTTTCGTAAATACATCTAAATCTAAATCAATAAGCAAATAATTTTAGATAAAGGAGACTGTATGATGGAAAGTATAAATGAACAGTTAATAGAAGAAATTATAAGAAAAATAATAAACGAGAAAATAGAAAAGACTGCTCTTAATTTTGAGAAACATGTAGATTCAAGTGGAATAATATCCATTAAAACAAGTACTGTAAAGCCAGAAAGATTTGATACAGGAAGCGAAAAGGATAAGGTTTTTATAAAAGATGTTATAACACTTGGTGAAAGCCCCAGACTAGGATGTGGAATAATGGAAATGGAAGAGACAAGTTGGGCATGGACTTTAAAATATGATGAAATTGATTATGTAATAGATGGAATTTTGGAGATAGATATCAATGGAAGAAAAATTATCGGAAATAAGGGAGATATTATATTAATTCCTAAGAACTCGTCTATTAATTTTACAGTTCCAAACTTTGCTAGATTTATGTATGTAACATATCCAGCAAACTGGGCGGAGCAAGAATAATTTTTGAACTCACTTTAATATAAATTATCCTAAATTAATAGGCAATATAAAATCATTTCCCATATTATATATAAGGAACAAATATGGGAGATGATTTTTATGCATTATAAAGACTTGATAGTTGGAAAAGATACTCTAGTAAAAACAGCCAGAGGAAAAGTTGTTAAATATGTAAATTTTGATAATGCTGCTACAACACCAGCTTTTATTAAAGTTGCTAATGATATAAATAAGTTTTTGCCTTACTATTCGTCAGTGCACAGAGGAATGGGAATAAAGTCACAGCTCACAACAAAAGCTTATGAAAGAGGAAGGGAGTTAGTAGGAGAGTTTTTGAATTTTACTTTAAATGAATATGATGTGATATTTGTAAAAAATACTACAGAAGCTATAAATAAACTATCAAATATGCTATTGCAAAAGTATAGTGATAAAATAGTACTTTCTACATTTATGGAGCATCATTCCAATGATCTTCCTTGGAGAAAATTTAAAATAGACTATATAAGAGTTGATAGTAAAGGAATGTTAATACTTGAAGACTTAGAGAAAAAACTTAAAGATTATAATGGAAAAGTAGGTATAGTTGCTGTTACAGGAGCTTCTAATGTAACTGGATACAAAAACCCTGTACACAAAATAGCAAAACTTGTTCATAGCTATGGAGCAAAGTTACTTGTAGATGGAGCACAGCTTATACCACATTGTCCTTTTGATATTAATGGAATAACAAAAGATGAGCATATAGATTTTGCAGCTTTTTCAGCACACAAGATGTATGCTCCTTTTGGTACAGGTGTGCTTATAGTTAGAAAGGATGAATTAAAAGATATTGAACCGGATTACAAGGGAGGGGGAACTGTGGACATGGTTACCCATGACTTTGTAAAATGGAGTGATACTCCGGAAAAAGATGAAGCGGGGAGTCCTAATGTTTTAGGAGTAGTTGCATTATCTTCCTCTATAGAAATGCTTAGAGCTCTTGGAATGAAAAATATAGAGAACTATGAAAAAAATCTTCAAATGTATATTTGTAAAAAAATATCAAAGATCCCTAGTATCCAAATATATTCCGAGTACTGTTCTAATTCTGTATCAATAATTACTTTCAATGTAGAAGGAATGTATCATGAAACTGTATCAAAGGCTTTGTCCTATGAATATGGGATAGGTGTTAGAAGCGGATGTTTTTGTGCTCATCCTTATATACAACAACTTCTGAAAGTGCCAAAAGAAGAGGTTATGGAAAATATAAACAATAAGTCTTGGAGAAAGCCGGGAATGGTAAGAATAAGTTTTGCACTTTATAATACCTTTGATGAAATTGATTATTTTATATATGCCCTTGAAAACATTTTGAAAAGAAAAGAATATTTTATAAATAAATATGATTAAACTAAAAAAGTGTTACTTATGTAAAGTAACACTTTTTTAGTTTAATCAGTGTAATGAAAAGTTTGATTTTTTAATTACCAGCCTCATAAGAACAATCTTTTATATATCGTTAATAAGAAATTAAAAAAAGAATTACATAATAAAAAGTATTTTAATGTGGATAGCCAAAGTATATCTAAAAATACTGCATATTTTAAACCTAATTTTGAAAAAAATACAGATGTTAATAAAAAATTTTAATTATTAAAAAAATAGAAACAAATAAGCATTATATTAACAAACTGTAAAATATATGTAAAAAGAATAACTTGCAGTTTTTATTATTTACACAATATTAACATAAATATAATAATCAAAGAAAAAATTTATGATATTCGAGTAGATGGTTAGTAATTAATAGTATAATCATTATATTTTGTAAATTTAAAAAGTTGAATAAATATTAAAAAATATAGACGGATATACTGAAAATTTGATAAGATATAATAAATGGAGGAAATAATACTAGAAAGGAGGAAGTTGCAATGAAATATGGATTATTTGTTATTTACGTGATCTTTTGGCTAATTTTAGCTGAAAACTTAAACATAGATAGGATTGCAATAGGGGCCTTGATATGCATAGGTGTATTTATATTTAACAAAGATTTATTAAGTAAACATAATATTTATAAAAAAAGTAAGGATTTATTAATATCAAACATAAAATATGCAGTTTTATATATTTTGATTTTAATTAAAGAAATATTCAAATCTAATTTTCATGTAGCCAAAATAGTCTTAAGTCCTAAGTTAAATATTTCACCAACTATAGTTACTATCACTACGAACTTGAAAAGTGATTTTGATAAAACAATTCTTGCAAATTCAATAACACTCACTCCTGGAACACTAACGCTGGACATGACTGAAGATAAGATAATTATACATTGTCTCGAAGAAAAATCTATAAAGGATTTGCAAAATTCTTGTTTTGAAAACATTCTTTTAAAGAAAGAGGAATTAAATAATGGCTAAAATTTTAACCTTTGCAATTTTGTTTTTATCTATAACCATTATGGGATGTATGTATAGAGCAATTAAGGGGCCAAGTGCTGCAGATAGACTTGTGGCCATCAATGTAATTAGCACTAAAACTATAGTGCTCATACTTATGATATCCTTTATACTTAAAGAAACTTATTTTATAGATGTAGCTTTAGTATACGCATTGATAAGCTTTGTTGCTTCCGTAGTCATAGCAAATTACATTGAAAAGTCAGGAGGGAACTAATATGTTAAGTATCTTAATAGGAAGCATATTTGTATTTGGCGGACTATTTTTCTTTTTAGTTGGGACTATAGGCATTTTAAGATTCCCAGATGTTTTGACAAGGGTACATAGTGCAGCTAAATGTGATACTTTAGGAGCGCTACTTTGCTTAATTGGACTGATAATTTTTAATGGATTTAATATACTATCATTAAAACTATTATTAGTGCTCATATTTATATGGATAACAAATCCAACAGCTACTCATTTAATAGGTAAGGCTGAGTATTTTAAAAACAAATTATACAATAAACAGGATGGAGGATTAAAATGAAGATATTTAGCATAATAATGCTTATATTTTTAATATTTTCCGCTATATCTGTATCTGCTATGAAAAGTCTGCTTGGAGCAATTATAGTTTTTACAGTTTATAGTTTGATTATGGCTATATTATGGCAACAGTTAAATGCTCCGGATGTAGCTATTACAGAAGCAGCAGTAGGAGCTGGTATTACAACTGTATTATTCATATTGACTTTAAAAAGAATAAGAGGGACAAAGAAATGAAAAAACTACTAGCGATTTTGATTACTTTGGGTTTAGCAATAATATTGTTAACAGGTGTAAAGGATTTACCACAGTTTGGGATAGAGAATACTCCTATGAACAATAATCTATCAAAGTATTATATAGAAAATACTACAAAAGAAACAGGGGCTACTAATATAATTACAGGAATCATATTGGATTACAGAGCCTTTGATACTTTTGTAGAAGCAAGTGTGTTATTTACATCTGCAATAACTGTAATAATAGTACTTAAAAATGAAAAAGCTAAGCAGTAATTTGAAGGGATAGATAAATTATGAAGGATAAAATATTAGAAGAAATTGTCGGAATACTCACACCTTTCATTCAAATTTTTGGAATTTATGTTATTTTTCATGGACATTTAAGTCCGGGTGGAGGTTTTTCTGGGGGAACCATAATTGGTGTTAGTTTTATTCTTTACAGAATGGTATATGGAAAAGAATTTGCACAAAATAAACTAAAGTTTTCTTCATTACTTTATTTTGTAACTATTGGAATATTAATATATGGAGCTATGAAAGGGTACAGCTTCATATCCGGCGGAAGTCATCTTGATTTGCCTGGACCACCACTCGGAAATCCAGGAGATATAATAAGTGGAGGATTTCTGCTACCGCTTAATATAATAGTTGGAACTATAGTAGCAATAACTATGTATTTTTTCTATAGCTTATTTGAAGAAGGTGAAATCTAAAATGGAGAGGCTTTTAACTAATTATTATGAAACAGCATCTGTTATATTATTTGGAATAGGTTTTGCAACGCTTTTATTGCATAATAATTTAATAAAAAAAATAATAGGATTAAATATAATGGATACATCAATATTTTTGTTTTTTATAGCTAAAGGTTATATAGAAGGAAGGGAAGCACCTATATTAGTCAATGGGTTTAGAGGAGTTGATGGGTATATCAATCCTATCCCTACGTCACTTATGCTTACTGGTATAGTTGTGGCAGTGAGTACTACGGCGTTTGCACTAGCGCTTACCATAAAAATGTACGAAAAGTATGGAACTATAGAATTAAATGAAATATTAGAAAAGGGGGCTGAATAGTTTTGTCGATAATCCAAAGTTTTCCCTTGATGGGTATTTTAATCTTATTCTTAATCGCATTTACTATGCCACTGATTAAAAAAAATAACATAATTAAATTCTTAAGCATTATTTCTTTTATAACGTGTCTAGTGTTATTTGGAATTTCATTAATATACACTATAGATAATGGAAGTTATTTTTATAGAATAGGACATTTTGATGCACCTTTTAGTATTGAGTTTAGGGTAGGAATTATAGAATGTATTATATCAGTGCTATTTGCATTTGTAGCATTGATGGTTACTTGGTATTCTTGCTATAGCATAGAACATGATATAGATGAAAACAAGATTTCAATGTATTATCTTTTAGTAAATATTCTTGTAGCATCTCTTCTAGGCATTGTTTTTTCTAATGATATGTTTAATGTATATGTATTTATAGAAATAGGAAACCTAGCTTCTTGTGGTATAGTAATAGTTAAAGATAAAAAAGAAAATATAAAAGCAGGAATCAAATATATTATTATGAGTTGTCTTGGTTCAGGACTAGTACTTATGGGAATTGCATACCTGTATTCGATGACTGGACAACTCAATATGACATATGTGCATGAAAGTTTAGTAAGCAGTTATGCTAATTATCCTCAAGCAATTCTTATAACATTAGGATTATTTACTATAGGACTAGGAGTTAAGAGTGCCATGTTTCCTCTGCATACATGGCTACCAGATGCACATTCTAATGCACCGACCTCTTCAAGTGCAATATTATCTTCACTTGTACTAAAAGCTTATGTAATATTTTTACTTAAAGTTCTTTATAGGGTAATGGGCAAAGATATAATATCAAACTTTTCTATACTTAATATAATATTAGTTCTTGGATGCTTAGGAATGATAATGGGATCTGTATTTGCAATATTTCAAAAGAATTTAAAAAGAGTTATTGCTTATTCAAGCGTAGCTCAAATGGGTTATATATTTTTTTCCATAGGTTTAGGTACAGAACTAGGAGTTATAATGAGCATATTTCATATTATAGGTCATGCTGTGACAAAATCTGCATTATTTTTGTGCGCAGGAGCAATTATAGAAAAGTCAGGGCAAAAGGAGTTACCTAATCTTAAGGGCATAGGTAAAGAAATGCCATATACATTAGGACTATTCTTTATAGCATCTTTGTCAATGCTTGGAATACCTTTGCTTCCGGGATTTGTAAGCAAGTGGTATCTAGCACTTGGAAGTATAGAAGTGGATAAACTAATACTTATAGGTGTAATACTGATAAGTAGCCTTTTAAACGCTATATACTACTTGCCAATAGCAATAAATGGTTTTTTTGGTGAAGAAAATTTAAAGGACAAGATATATAGAAGTAAAGATAAGTCTATAAAAGAATTAATACCAATTCTAATACTTGTTATAGCCATGCTATATGTTGGAATAGCTTCTGAAGAAATAATCAATTTGATAAGGACAGGATTAGTATAGGAGGAAATGGCTTTGAACAATATAATTATTTTACTTCCAATCATTTTCCCCTTTTTAGCTGCTATTGTAGTAGCCGCATTTGGGTTTAATGAAAAGAAAAGAAATATATTTGCAGGCTCTGTTGTATTAATAAATTTAATCTTTGTAGTATATATAGCCAAAAAACTAGGAGAAGTTAGTCTGCATATTTTTAAAATAAATGAATTCTTAGATATATATTTTAAGATAGATAAGCTAAGTGTATTTTTTTCATTGCTAGTATCAGTATTATGGATGTTTACAACTGTATATGCTATGGAGTATATGAAGCATGAGGGAAAAGAAAAAAAGTTCTTTTCATATTTTATAGCTACACTAGGAATAACACTAGGGATAGCTTTTGCAGGAAACTTAATTACGTTATATTTCTTTTATGAATTTTTGACACTAGCTACCTTTCCTTTAGTAATACATTCTGGAACTAAGGGCGCATTAGAAAGCGGAAAAAAATATTTGATTTATTCTTTTGGCGGAGCAACTTTAGCTCTACTTGGAATGATTATTTTATTTAGTTTTACAAATAGTCTTGAATTTATTCCAGGTGGAATTATAGAAAAAAATATGCTAATAAATAAAAATTATTACTTTATAAGCTATTTGGTTATGTTTATGGGTTTTGGAGTAAAGGCTGCGCTAGTACCCTTTCACTCCTGGCTCCCTAAGGCCATGGTAGCCCCAACTCCTGTAAGTTCACTACTTCATGCAGTGGCAGTAGTTAAGTCTGGAGTATTTGCATTGACTAGAGTCACTTATTATGTATTTGGGGCAGACGTTGTAAGAGCTACAGAGGCTAATAGATATTTAATTGTATTTGTAATAATTTCAATACTTATGGGATCCTTTCTTGCATTGCATCAAGAAAATCTTAAAAAGAGATTAGCCTATTCCACAATAAGTCAGTTAGGATATATTTTACTGGGAATACTGCTTTTGAATAGAAACTCTTTTATAGGAGCAATGCTGCATTTGTTAAATCATGCAGTAATAAAAATAACTTTATTCTTTTGTGTAGGAGCAATAATGTATACCACAGGTAAAACAGAAATAAGTCAAATAAAGGGAATTGGAAAAGCGATGCCTCTAACTATGTGGTGTTTTACAATATCATCCATTTCACTTATAGGGATTCCTCCAACTAACGGATTTGTAAGCAAATGGTATTTAGCTCTAGGAGGACTTTCTGAAGGTAGGGCAGCTTTCCCTGTAATACTTTTACTAAGTGCACTACTTACGGCTATGTATCTTATACCCGTTGTAACTGTTGCTTTTTTCAAAAAAGAGGAAAGTGTAGTTACAGTAAAAAAAGAAGCTCCTTTAAAAATGTTAATTCCAATAATGGCCATAACTGTAATTACAACGTTTCTAGGACTTTTTCCTAATCCAGTAATAGACTTCTTGACAAGTATGGCTCTTGAAGTTACAAATTAAATTTAAGTGAGGTGAATTATTTGAATCCAAGAATAGTACTGCTTTATATAATACTTATACCATTTATAGGGTCGTTTATTGGATTCATTATTGGTAGAAAAGAAGAAAAGTGGAGAGATGTATTTAACATTGTAATGACCGGTTTCAACTTTTTACTAATAACTTCTCTATATAAAAATGTTATGAATGGAAAAATAGAAATTTTCATACCTAATATAATGGGTACAGGGCTTCAATTTAAGTTAGATATGTTTAGGTATATATTTGTATGGTTGACTGCTTTAATTTGGTTGTTAGTAACTATATATTCTACACAATATCTTATAAGTTATAAGAATAGAAATCGATACTATTTATTTTTTATGCTTACTTACTGGAGTACCCTTGGGATATTTATATCACAAAACTTTTTAAATTTGTTTACTTTTTTTGAAATAATGTCATTAACATCTTATCCATTAATTATTCATGATGAAGATAAGTATTCACATGAAGCAGGAGAAACATATATAATAATGGCAGTAACAGGAGGACTTGTTCTTTTAATGGGATTATTTCTGCTTTATAATTACACTCAAACTTTAGATATATACGAGCTCAGATATCTTTTAAAGGATATGGGTAACATAAAGTATGTTATTACTGGGCTTATAATATTTGGATTTGGTATAAAAGCAGGAATGATACCTTTACACATATGGCTTCCTAAAGCCCATCCAGCTGCTCCAGCTCCAGCTAGCGCTATATTATCTGGAGTATTACTTAAAACAGGAATATTTGGTATTTTAATTACCGCAGAAATAATAGTTCCTGGAGATATATATGTATCATTAGTATTACTTATCTTGGGATTTTTAACTATGTTTATAGGTGGATTTTTAGCAATGTTCCAAAGAAATATAAAAAGAATACTTGCCTATAGTAGTATGAGTCAAATGGGATATATTATAGTTGGTATAGCGCTTGTAGGAATGCTTCAGGAGCACAAAGGCATAGCGCTATATGCAACACTTTATCATATTATAAATCATATGATATTCAAGGTATTACTATTTATGGGCGCAGGTATAATATATATGGCATTACATGAATTAAGCATAAATGGCATAGGAGGATTTGGACGAAATAAAAAGATTTTAAAAATAGCATTCCTTATTGGACTTTGCGGAATAATAGGTATGCCAGGCTTTAATGGATTTATTAGTAAGAATATGCTTCATCATGCCTTATCAGAAGCAGTTCATTTATACGGAGGATTTTGGCTTCATTTTGGAGAAGTAATATTTACAATAAGCAGTGCATTTACCACAGCATATCTTTTAAAGTTATTCATAGCAGTATTTATTGAAAAGAGCAATCAAGAAATAGATAACATAAAAATGAAAATAACAGGAAGAGCTTTAGCATCTATGTCAGTTCTAGCGTTTATAACAGTTTTTATAGGAATTTATCCACAATTTATAATGAAGATACTTGATAAAGCTGTAGAGACCTTTAATATTTACCATAAGGTAGATGTCCACTTTTATACTATTGAAAATATAAAATCATCCTTTACTTCCATAGGATTAGGAGTTTTAATATACGTATTTTTCATAAGAAAGGTATTAAGAAAAGGAGCTGGACAAAACTGGTGGTATGAAAATATAGCTCTTAATTGGTTTAGTTTAGAAAAAAACGTATATATTCCAGTATTTAAAATGCTATTCAAAGTAAGCTCTTTTATCTTAAGAATATGCGATGAAGGATTATTAAAGCTTATCGGCTTAATTGGAAATATGATGAGCAAGTTAGGGAAAATGCCACTAGAGTATAATGTAAATTCTTCAGAAATGTTTATAGAGAAAGTAAATCCTATTAATTATATAAATAAATCAAAAGTTACCGCTACCACAAACTTAAATAAGGAGATGGGAAAAGCTAGCTATAAAATGAATAGTATAACTTATTCTATATATATTTTTGGTGTAGTTCTTCTCCTATGTTTAATAATACTTATATATTAGTAATAAGCCCTTGATGAATGAGTTCATTAAGGGCTTATTACTTATTCTTAGTAAGTAATAATTATTATTTATTTAAATTATAAAATATGATATTATATTTAAAGAATATAGAAAAGTTAAATCATGGATGGTAAGGAGTAATATATGAATATAGAAGAAAATCTAAGTATTATACAGAAGGATCCATATTTTATAAAAAATATAGATAATCCTACAGAAGAAATGTGTTTATATGCTGTAAGAAATGCATGGAATGCAGTAAAATTTATAAAAAGACCTTCAATAGAGGTTATGAAAGAAGCCGTAAAAAACAGAGGATGGGCATTGCAATTTATAAAACTACCTCCTTATGAAATTCAAAAATTAGCAATAGAGAGAGATGCAGATTCTATAAAATATATAAAGGAACCATCTCTAGAACTACAACTTATGTCAGTGCAGAGAGATTGGAGTGTATTAAAATATATTGAAAATCCATTTTTAGAGGTTGAAAAAGTAGCAATAAATAAAAACGAAGAAGCAATGAGGTATATTACTAACTTAAATGAAGAAAAGCTAAGAGTATTTGTAGTAGAGAATATAAAGATAGTTAAGTATATAGATGAATATAATAAAAAACAGTTATTAGATATTATACAGCTTAAACTCGGAGAAGAAAATATAGATAATAAGTATGTAATAGACTTTATAGAATGTGAAGCATTGAAGTTTAATAGAATAAAGTTTATTCATAAGCATGGGAGTAAGAAAGCTAAGAAAATATTAGTAGATTATAAACTTGGAACATAAGGAGAGATAAAAATGAATTTTAATGATGCACTTTTAACAGTAAAACTTACATTAGAAAGCGATTCAGTACCACTTTTAATAGGAGAAAGTGGTATAGGAAAGACTTCACTGATAAAAAAGTTAGGTACTCATGAAAATTACTATGTAGTAAATATAGATGCCAATCTTCTAAAAGAAGGCGAAATAGGGGGACTTCCTACAGTAGAAGATTATATAATAAATAAAGATGGGAATGCAATTAAAAGTAAGAGAACAATATATGCTATACATATAAAGCTTTTGCAAGTTGAGGAATATTTGAGAGAAAATAATAATGGCAAGGTATTATTATTTATAGATGAACTAAACAGATGTGAACATACAGTACAACAAGAGCTTATGAATTTAATATTGAACAGAGAAATAAATGGGTACATGTTACCTAAAAATGTATATGTTATTGCTGCTATGAATCCTTCCAATAAATATGATAAATATAATCAAAGTGAATATCAGGTAGTAGATATGGATCCAGCTCAGGAAAATAGATTTGTCTGGATTGATATTGATTCAGATACAAAAACTTGGCTTACTTGGGCAATGAGTGAAGAAGGAAATATACATAAAGATATAGTTGAATTTATTGGAACCTTTCCAGAATATCTACATACACCTTATATAGATGAAAGTATTAAAGCAACGCCTCGAAGTTGGGAAAGGGTTTCAAAAGCCTATGGAGTGTATTTAAATAATAAAAATAAATATCCTAGTAAGATTTTTTATAATCTTGTAAAGGGGAATGTAGGCGGAAGTATAGCACAGGACTTTTTAAATTTTCTAGAAGAAAATAAAAATCCAATTATTAAACCGCAGGACATATTTGAAAAGGGATATTTGAGTGAAGAATTATATGTAAAGGTAAAAACTGAAAGTCATTCAAGACTTTATATTGCAGCTAAGAATGCCCTTTTATATTTAAAGCGCTCAGAACATGGCGAAAATGATATAAAATTATTTTCTGAGTTTATCCAGATATATCCTAAGGATTTAAAAGTAGGTATAATGCAGGAGATTAAATTTAATTATAGCGATTCATTATACAAGGAATTTTTAGATAATGATATATTTATTGAAGGATATTTTAGTCTATATGAAGATTTGGATGATTAAGGGAGATATTGATGAATAATAGTAGTTTTGAGGAATTAAGAAGGGAACTTTTAAAAGAAGTTTATGCTTTAGGAGAAGAGATCAGCAAAAATGAAAGCTTTTCAGTGAAGTTTAATAAACTAATAGAATTTTGTACTTTTTCACTGATGGAGGGACAAGATAACTTTTTTGGTTTATTTACTATCCAAATGAAAAAAAATATAAACTTTAATACTTCTGGTGCATTAGGGACCACAGTATCCTTGTCTCATTTTATATTGCATTTTAATCCAACAATATTTTTACAGTGCTCTTTAAAGGAAATGAGAGCTCTTATAAAACATGAAATATATCATATAATGTTTGGGCATTTTAAAAGACATAAAGAACTTAGAAAGAAATATAGCGAATCTGTAGTAAATTTGGCTCTAGATATTTCTATAAATCAATATATTGAAAATTTACCATCATGGAGTCGCAGTGTAAAGGAAGTAAGTTTGTCCTATAATGTTGATTTAGAATATGAAGAGTCAGCAGAATACTATGCTGAAAAAATTCAAAATGCTATCGAGAAATTGATTAAAGATTCAGGCACAGAAATATCAAAAGAAGTATTTGATAAAAGTGAGCCTGAAACTGAATATGTATTAGATATAGAAAAAGCCCATGATATATGGACACAAGAAAATTATGATTTTAATATTGAGAATATAAGTGAACTTACTAAAAAAACAGTTAAAAATGCAAAAAGGGGTAAATTGCCTATATCAATAGAAAAAGCTATAAATTTATTAAATAAAAGAGCAGAAGTATCTTGGAATGATTATCTAAAAAGGGCCTTAGGTACAATGCCTTCAGGGTATAAGAAAACAATAACTAGAAAGGATAGAAGGCAGCCAAATAGACTTGATCTAAGAGGGAGACTTTCCAATCATTTAGTACAAATAATAATAGCAATAGATATAAGCGGAAGCATAACAGATAAGGAAATAGACAAAATAATGATTGAAGTTTTAAACATAGTTAAAAATTATAAATCAGAAATTACAATAATAGAATGTGATAATATAATCAGAAGAGTTTATAAAGTTAAGAATAAAAAAGATGTAAAAGCGAAGCTGGAAACAAAAGGTGGAACTGCTTTTTCTCCCGTTTTCGAATATATATATAATAACAAGCTAATAAATTATCTTGTAATATATTTTACAGATGGAGTAGGAGAAGATGAGCTTACTGTAAAGCCTATAAACTATAAAACACTATGGGTTCTTACAGGAAAGGAAGAAAATTTATCTCTTAAAAATCCTCATGGTGAAGTGAAAAAATTATCTAGTAAACCTACTATGAAAAATGATGTGAACATTGCAATAGAAGCAATGAAAGAAATAACTAAGGATTGGGCAGCGGCTGCAAATCAGTATATTTGACAAACTATATAATAAAATAAATTTAGAAGGAAATTATAATATATGATATCGTATTTGTAGGGAAGGATGTATACTATATGAATTTAAAAATAATAGATAAGCCTATAGCATGGCACTTAAAAAACTTAACATTTATAATTATAGGTACGTTAATATCAGCATTAGGAATTAATTTATTTATAGTAAATGCTAATCTTTTAAGTGGAGGAGTTTCAGGTATAGCTCTTATATTACAATATGTATTTAATATACCAGCAGGATATTCTACTCTTGCAATAAATATACCTCTTCTTTATTTAAGCTACAAAAAAATGGATTTAAGATTTACGCTATATACTATCATGGCAACTATTTCCTTTTCTGTAATGCTTATAGTAACAAATTCACTACAAAATATAATTTCTATAGATGATACTTTATTGTTATCCCTGTACGGGGGAATATTAAATGGGGTAGGAGTAGGCATCGCTTTTACTTATTATGGTTCCACTGGAGGTCTTGATATAATATCTTCAGTGCTAAAAAGAAAAAATGAAAACTTTAATATAGGAACTACTACTTTTATTGTAAATGCAGTAATAGTTATAATAGGTGCATTTATATTTGGAATCACAAGTGCATTATATACACTTGTGTCTATATATATAACATCTTATATGATAGACATGGTTATTAAAGGTTTCGACAGAAAAAATAAGCTGATTTTTATAATAACTGAAAAAGAAAAAGAAGTTAGCGAAGCTATAATGCAAAATTTAATTAGAGGCGTTACCTTTTTGTATGGCGAAGGCGCATATACTAATCTTGAAAAGAAAGTATTATATTGTGTAGTGCAACTTTCTGAAGTACCGCTTTTAAAACAAATGGTAAAAGAAATAGATGAAAATTCATTTATATCTATATTGGATGTAGCTGAAGTGGAAGGCAAGGGGTTTAGAAAAGATTCTATATAATACAAAAAAATTCTATATTTAATTTGAAAAACTATAGTTTTAGTTTATAATATAATAGAATAAGTTAGAAAGGTGATGATCACATGAATAATGTAGACAATTTAGCTGTAAATACCATAAGATTTTTATCTGCAGAAGCGATAGAAAAAGCCAATTCTGGTCACCCAGGATTACCGTTAGGTGCAGCACCTATGGCATATACATTATGGTCAAAAAATATGAAACATAATCCTAAAAATCCTAAATGGATAGATAGAGATAGATTTATATTATCAGCAGGACATGGTTCAATGCTAATATACTCATTACTTCATTTGTTTGGATATGGATTAACAATTGAAGATCTTAAAAACTTTAGACAATGGGGAAGTAAAACACCAGGTCATCCTGAATATAAGCATACTGTTGGAGTAGAAACTACTACAGGACCACTTGGACAGGGATTTTGCAATGCAGTAGGTATGGCTATAAGTGAAAGTTATTTAGCCGAAAAATTTAATAAACCAGATTTTAAAATGATAAACCATTATACATATACCCTTGTAGGAGATGGATGCCTAATGGAAGGTATTACTTCAGAAGCAGCATCTCTTGCAGGAACTTTAGGCCTTGGAAAGCTTATCGCATTATATGATTCAAATAATATATCTATAGAAGGACATACTGATATAGCTTTCAGAGAAAATGTTGGTAAGAGATTCGAAGCTTACAATTGGCAAGTTATTAATGTAGAAGATGGAAACGATATAGAAGCTATAAATAAGGCAATTAAGGAAGCTAAGAATGAGGAAAACAAACCTTCACTTATCATAGTAAAAACGCATATTGGATACGGATGTCCAGCAAAGCAAGGTAAGTCTTCTGCTCATGGTGAGCCATTGGGATTAGAGAATATAGGGGCTTCAAAAGAATTCTTAAAATGGGCTTATAAAGATGAATTTTATGTTCCAGATGAAGTTAGAGACCATATGGGAAATCTTCAAAATCATTTTTCAAAAGAAGAAGAAAATTGGAATGAATTAAAGAAAAAATATGATGAAAACTATCCTGAACTTGCTAAAGAATGGGCTTTATGGTTTGGTAACAAATTAAACGTAGATTTATTAAATGATGAGTCATTTTGGAGTTTTGATAAAAAGATGGCAACACGTGCATCTTCAGGAGAATTAATAAATAGATTAACTAAAGTTATTCCTAATTTAATTGGAGGTTCTGCAGACCTTGCTCCATCTAATAAAACTTATATGAAAGATAAAGGTGATTTTTCAAAAGAAGATAGAGGCGGAGCAAATTTACATTATGGAGTTAGGGAGCATGCTATGGCTGCTATAGGTAATGGTATTGCACTTCATGGAGGACTTAAAACATTTGTATCAACATTCTTTGTGTTCTCTGATTATATGAAGGCATCAATGAGATTATCAGCCCTTATGGGACTTCCTGTAACTTATGTTCTTACTCATGATAGTATAGGCGTAGGGGAAGATGGTCCTACTCATGAACCTATAGAACAATTAGCTGCACTTAGAAGTATACCTAATATGACAGTATACAGACCAGCTGATTCTAAGGAAACAGCTGCTGCATGGTATTATGCAATAACTCATGAAGAAGGTCCAACAGCATTAGTATTAACAAGACAAAACCTTCCTTTATATGATGAAACAGGTAAGGATGCTTTAAAGGGTGCTTATATACTTAAGGATTCTGAAAAACCTACTCCTGATGTAATACTTATGGCTACTGGTTCTGAAGTAGAATTAATATATGAAGCATCAAAAGTATTAAAAGAAAAAGGAATTGATGCTAGAGTAGTAAGCA
Organism: Clostridium pascui; assembly: GCF_016908015.1. Classification (GTDB taxonomy): domain Bacteria; phylum Bacillota; class Clostridia; order Clostridiales; family Clostridiaceae; genus Clostridium_AK; species Clostridium_AK pascui. The sequence goes on along the minus strand of NZ_JAFBDB010000001.1, from coordinate 483,097 downwards.
TGCCTTCTTTAGAAGTATTTGAAGCACAAGGAGAAGAATATAAGGAAAAAATTCTTCCAATGAATATAAGAAAAAGAGTAGCAGTTGAAGCGGCGTCTTCATTTGGTTGGCATAAATATGTTGGATTAGATGGGGAAATAATTTCAATTGATACATTTGGTGCTTCTGCTCCAGCAGAAATACTATTTAGAGAATTTGGATTTACTGTGGAAAACGTAGTTGAAAAGGTTGAAAAGTTAATCAGTAAATAATAAAGATAAAAAAATAGAGAATGGTAGATACCATACTCTATTTTTTTATCTTATAATAATATTCTTCTGTATTGTTATCTATGACTTTGAATTCATATCCTAAGCCTTTATAATATCTTATTATTTGTGGAAGAGCTTTTACAGTGTTTTTATTATTAGAATTACAATGAAGTAATACTATAAGTCTGCTATAGCTTTGTTTGTATTTTTTTGCATTTTGAACAAGTTTATTGGTGGTTAAGTTTGGATTTACCCCATCTGAAAGGTCTACATTCCAATCATAAACTTTAAAATTATGCTCATGTAAATTTACCAAAAAATCTTGAGTAAGATGATTGGAACTTCCTCCTGGAAATCTTATTACGGAAGATGAAACATTAGTAATTTCCTTAACTTTACTACGTACTTTTTCCATTTCTTCTATAAATATTTCTTTACTAGAATATATATTTTTAAAATTATGAGAGTAAGTATGAAGTCCTATACTATGGCCTTCGTTGTGTATTCTTTTTAGTATATCTTCTCGTCCTTCGATTTCTTTGCCTACTACAAAGAATGTAGCTCTTACATTATTTTCTTTTAAAACATCTAATAGCTTATCGGTAATTATATAAGTAGGGCCATCATCAAAAGTAAGATATACAGTTTTGGTATAATTTGGATCGCCAGCATCATATGTGGTTAGAGGATTTGATTTATCTCTTGCATATAATATATTTAAATCTTGAAGCTTAGTACTAATTATAGCTAGAAAAACTATAATGAAACATAGTGTATATAATCTAGTTTTTTTAAATTTAATCATTCTAATCAACTACTTTCATTATATAATTTATAATTAGTATTTCACTAAATAGCATTTTTATTAAACCACAATTTTCAATTAAGATATATTAAAACTTTTATATCATAAGATAAACTTGTTTTTAATATAATATTAAAAATAAATTCTTTATAAATTGACTTAAAAGTACTAAAAAAGTATAATAAGATATATCCCTTTTGTTGGTAATTTTAACGAGCAAAAGAGATAATATATTTTAATAGGCCTAATTGCAAGGAAGCTACTAAGCAAAAGGGGGGAAATACATGAATAATAATGCGTTTAAACCTTCTAGAGCTTTGCTAGAAGGTTTTTATTTATACAAAGGAGGATAATTATGGATAAGAGAATAGGAGTAGTAGGCATAGTTGTGGAGGAACTTGAAAGTGCAGAGAATGTTAATAGTACATTACATGAATTTGCCAATATAATAGTTGGAAGACTAGGCATCCCCTATAGGGAAAGAGGGATTAGTGTAATTTCTCTTATAGTAGATGGTACATCAGATGAAATAAGTGCCATGACAGGTAAGATTGGTAAAATACGAGGGGTAAATGTAAAATCAGCTATGACAAAAAAATAATTATATAAGGGGAATATAAATGAATACAGTACAAAAATTAGTAAGATCATCTTTATTATTAGCTTTAGCTATTGCAGCACAAGCTATAGGAAGAAGCTTTCCTCAAATAAGTCAATTATTCGTTGGCTCTATAGTAAATGCTGTACTTATAATTGCAACCATAAGCTCAGGAATGCAATGGGGAATACTAGTAGGAGGACTAACACCTCTTTTAGCGTGGTCTATTGGACAATTACCTGCACCCTTTGGTCCATTTGTACCTTTTATAATGATAGGTAACATTATATTTGTAGTAGCATTTTCTATGATAAATAAAACGGGGGATAAAGCTGGTATTTGGGGAGTAATAATAAGTTCGTTATTAAAATTTGGTTTCCTATCTTTAGCATCATCTAAACTTATAACTATATTTAGCTTAGGTATTCCGAAAAAGGTTGCAGACAAGTTAATAATTAGCATGGGAACTCCTCAGCTTATTACTGCACTTTTAGGAGGGATTATAGCACTTATGCTAACAAATTTATTAAAGAAGAGAAGAATATTATAAAGAGGATAGAAATTTCTGTCCTCTTTATTTTTTATAGCATCATTTGATTATTATCGCAATGTAATTTTGTAAATGTATTGGTTAGATTATATGTCCTTAATAAAGATTTTGCTAAATTGTTAGCCATAGAATATACATAAAATAATCTTGTTTGCTGAAGCATGTATAAATTAGCATATTTTATATTGTGATATTTATTTACAACAGCTTTAATAGATACGTTTCCCATACAAAATGTACTATCACATAAGGCAGAAGCAGGAATTAACGGATTATCTTCTATTATAAATTTGCCAATACTTTTTTTATCTCCTAGACAGGCGTCTAATGCAATTATGAAATGATCTTTGTACTTATTTTTAATTATATCATTATTAGATTTAATAAAACCTAAGTCTATAATGTTTTCAAGATCTCCTAGTACATCATAAGAGCAATTGTTTTCCTTTAGAAGTGTACCGGTTAGGGGACCAAAAGAATCTCCTAAACAATTGTCAGTACCTATACAAAGTATTAATATCTTTTTTTTATCTTTAATTTTAGGGTATATAAAGTTAGAAACATTAATAATTGAATCATCACTTAAAGCATCACAGTAATACTTTTCTCCCATGATTTTGGCCCCCTTTTATACTTTGCCCAATATAACATTAAATAATATATATTATAACATATATTACCTATATATTGAATAAATTGGAATAAAAAAGAGCAGTATGTAACTACTGCTCCTAATAAACTTTAGCATTTTTTACAAAACAAAGCTACTAAAACTAAAGGTAATAAATAACTATTGTTGTTCCCTAAAAATGAGTTGTTTCCGCAACATTGATTGCATCCACAACCTTGGCTGCATTGACGATTTTGATTACAACAGCAGCTTGACTTCTTAACATATTCATATTCATAACAACAATCTTTGTGTTTATGCTTGTGACTCATATCCTATCCCTCCTTTTTATAATATGTTTATTGTCGTAGATAGGACTACTAGTCTTAATTTATTATATTCCATTTGTGTAAATGTGATAATGAATTTATTGCATATATCTTAAGAATTATGTTAACGAACAAAAGTAAACTTTTTTTAATATATCATTTGGTTTATAATAATATAAAGAGAAACATAATGACTTATAGTAATTTTAAAATTTTCTATAAGCAATTCAAGGAGGTATGACAAAATGTATATAATTGCATCTATTGGACCTAGGGTAAATAATATTGATAGTATAATAAATATTATAGAACATGGAGCAAATGTATTAAGATTCAATTTTTCTCATATAGATTACAAGCATTCTGAGGATTTAATTAAATATGTTAAATTAAATTATCCTCATATACTTATTATGGGTGATATACAGGGAAGTAAAATACGTATAAGTGATAAGTTCAAATTTGAAATAAAAGTGTATCCAGATCAAAAGGTAGATTTCTACAATGAACGAACTAATTTGTTTGTAAAAAATGATAGACATAGAGATATGATTCCATTAATACCATTAAACTTTAATGGTATCTCCATCGAAAACTTTAGTGGCAAAAAACTTTTGATGAAAGATGGAACTATGGAATTTGATATTATACAAAATAAGAATTCCATATTGCATACTATAGTAAGAAAAGGTGGAATACTAAGAAGAGAAAAGGGTATAAACATTCCAGGTGTTAAAAGAAAACATTTAAGATTAAACTATAAAGATAAAGAAGATATAAAATGGGCATTAACTAATAAGATAGATATAATATGTCTATCATATTGCTCGGTAACAGAGCAAATTATAGAATTAAAAAACTTTATAAAAGTTCACAAGCTCAAATCGAACTTCAATACATTAATTTGGGCTAAATTAGAAGAGGAAGAAGGTATTAGAAATAGCAAAGATATATTAAAAGTAACCGATGGAGTGTTAATAGGCAGAGGAGATTTAATAAGTGAAGTAGATATATTAAAAATACCATTACTTCAAGACAGAATTATTAGGGAGGCAGCACTAGAAAAGAAGGATGTAATAATAGCAACCTATATATTAAATTCAATGAAAAATTCATCCAATCCCAATATAAGTGAAGTAAATGATATATATAATTTTCTTACTAAAGGGGTTAATGGCTTTTTACTTGCAAGTGAAGTGTCAATTGGTAAGTATCCTATAGAAGCTATAAAGTTTTTGAATAAAATGATTAATTTTTATAACAATAATATTAAATAGTATTATTGGATAAATAAGTATACATAATATTTATTATGTATATACAAAAAATGTTATCCACAAATCAAATTTACTATAAACCTTATACAAAGGAGGGTTACAAATGAATAAGCACTACAAAAAAGTATTAAAAGATAATAAAAGTGTATCTACTAATTGGGGAGCATATCAAGATACTACTGATCCATTCTTATTTGCTTCTAAAGAACATAATATAGACCCTTATGGAGACATAAATCAACCTTTAGGAAAGGATTCTCATACAATACCTTTAGATATGACAGTAGAAAATGATAGAATAAATCCTTCTGTAGCTCGTGAAGCTGTAAATACCATAACTGGAGATCCTTATATGTATACTGGTGGTTTAAATAGTAAAATGAATGCTAATATTGCCGACTTAGGACCAGATACAATATCAGGTACCTATAAAATGCCTTATGAAAGCAGTAGAACTATAAATAAAGGTGTTAAAACTCCAATATTTGATGATACAGATGATCCAATCATTGCTTATGATGATATAAATAAAGACGTAGATGATGCCATATCACAAAATGGTTTTAAATTAAACGATAGAGTGGATCCAAGTATGAATATTGAAAAAGTGAATTATAATTTGCATAATAGACAAGATCCTACTATAGAAACTCTGCAACATACAAGATTAAATCATCTTTTAACTGAACAAAAGAAGGGCAGCGCAAATGAAGAATATAAAAATACTCGAAGTAATCATGGCTTATTTTATAATTTAGATTCAAGACTTAATGAAGGTATTAAAAATAGAGTAGATGTGAACATAAATCCAAAAAAACCTTGACCATTTGCAACTTTTCTGTTATTATTAATAAAAATTGAATAATATCATCCATATAATTCTGATAATACGGTTCAGAAGTTTCTACGGGATACCATAAATTTCCTGCTATGGGTGAATCTGTTGCATCTGGTTTTAAATTCATTAATTGAACCAACATATGCTGGTAACGGGTTTACTCAAAATCCCTTGCCAGCTTTTTTATTTTAATATACTAGAACTTAGGAGGTTTATAATGAATAATATTTATTCAAACAGCAATAAAAAATCATTATTTGAGTCAATTTTTAAATTATCTCAAAATAAAACTGATGTAAAGACTGAAGTTCTTGCAGGATTTACTACTTTTGTTACTATGGCCTATGCTCTTTTAGTTATTCCTAATATATTAAAATTTTCAGGAATGAACTCATTAGGGTTAATGGGTGACAAGGCTGCTACTCTTTCTACTGTAAATGATCCTGTTGTAGCCGCTGCATTTGTAGGCATGTGCATTACTTCCGCTATTGGGACAATCCTTATGGGGTTATATGCTAATCTGCCATTTGCTGTTGCACCTGGTATAGGACTTACAGCATTCTTTACGTATAGTGTATGTTTAACACTAGGTTATACTTGGCAGCAAGCGTTAGCTGCAGTATTTCTTTCAGGACTACTATTTATTCTAATAACTGTTACTTCTATACGAGAAAAGATTGTAGAAGCACTCCCTGAAAATTTAAAAATAGCCATTACTGGTGGAATAGGACTATTCATAGCCTTAATTGGATTGAAAAGTGGTAGTATAGTAATTGCTAATCCTTCTACACTTGTGGGTTTTGGAAGCTTTACAAATCCTAGAACTGTATTGACTTTAATAGGAATTATCTTAATGGCAGTGTTAATGGCAAGAAATATAAAAGGTGCAATGTTATTATCTATAATTATTACTACTATAATAGGAATACCTATGGGAATTACTAATATAAAAGATATAAGCTTTTTAAGTATGCCAGCAAACCCTGGTCCTGTATTTATGGCATTTGACTTTAAAGGACTTATAAATCATGAGGGTACAGGCTTTTTAGGAGCATTAGTAAGTATACTTATGGTAGTATTGACATTTAGTTTAGTAGATCTTTTTGATACAATCGGAACACTTGTAGGAACTGCTCAAAAGGCAAATATGATTGAAGAAGACGGTAAAATTAAAAATATGAAAAAGGCTCTTTTAACTGATGCCATATCCACAACTATAAGCGCAATGTTTGGGACTACCACTACTGCAACTTATGTAGAATCCACTGCAGGAATTGCAGAAGGCGGAAGAACAGGACTTACTTCTGTTGTTACAGGACTATTATTTTTAATCTCCTTGTTTTTGGGTAGTTTAGTAGGTATAGTTCCATCTGAAGCAACTGCTCCAGCACTAGTGATAGTAGGAGTACTTATGATGAGCTCAGTTAAAGAAATTAACTTTGATGACTTTACAGAGGCAGTGCCTGCTTTCTTTACAATAGCTATTATGCCATTTAGTTATAGTATTGCTAATGGAATAGCTGCTGGAATAATATTTTATCCAATCATGAAAGTAGCTACGGGAAAACATAAAGATGTACATCCTATAATATATATATTAGCTGTGTTATTTGTATTCAGATTCTTGTTACTTCCACAATAATATATAATATAAATGTTAAAGCTCAGCATAATTAATTTGTGCTGAGCTTTAACATTTATTGTTTACTTGTATATAAATGTATTATAATAAATATTGGCTATTTTATGAAGTAATTAGTAGGAGGATACATTTAATGTCAAATGTAATACTTGGTTCCCTAGCAAGTTTACTTGCAGGAATATCCACAGGTATAGGAGCTATACCAATATTCTTTACAAAAAAGGTATCTCATAAGTATTTAGATGCGATGCTTGGATTCGCTGCAGGAGTCATGCTTGCTGCTACATGTTTTAGCCTTATAATTCCTTCGATTAACTATGGTGGCGGCAATATAGAAGCAGTGCTTGTAACATCTGGTGGAATATTAAGCGGAGGAATAATGCTGGATTTAATAGATAAGTATGCACCCCATCAGCATTATTTATTTAATAAAAAATCTGAAGGAAGAGCCTCTAATCTAACAAAAGTGTGGTTGTTTATCATTGCCATAACGATACACAATTTTCCTGAAGGATTAGCAGTAGGAGTTGGATTTGGTGGTAATAATATAAATGACGGAATATCTCTTGCTGTGGGAATTGCACTACAAAATATGCCTGAAGGTCTTGCAGTAGGTTTGGCCTTGATAAGAGAAAACTACTCCGCTAAAAAATCTTTTTTTATAGCACTTCTTACGGGTCTAGTTGAACCTGTTGGAGGAGTTATAGGTGTATCTTTAGTAAGCATAGCAAAACCTATACTTCCTTTTATATTAGCCTTAGCTGCAGGAGCAATGCTATTTGTAATAAGTGATGAAATAATACCTGAGACTCACGAACATGGCTATGAGAGAATAGCAACTTACGGGCTGCTAATAGGTTTTATAATAATGATGATTATGGATGTTACTCTAGGATAAAGGAGCGAAATAGAATACATGGAAAGATTACAAAAGTTTATGGCTCGATGTGGTATAGCTTCGAGAAGAAAATGTGAAGAAATAATACTAAGTGGGAAAGTTAAAGTAAATGATGAGGTAGTAAAGGAATTAGGAACAAAGATAGACCCTTTAAAAGATACTATTGTAGTCAATGATAAACTTATCAAGCCAGAGGAAAAAAAGCTATATATAGCTTTAAATAAACCTGAAGGATATCTTTCAACTGTTAAAGATGATAGAGGCCGAAAAACACTATTAGATTTAGTTAAGGTAGATGAAAGAATATATCCCATAGGCAGACTTGACTATGATACATCAGGGCTTATACTTCTTACTAATGATGGCGATATCTATAATAATATAATGCATCCAAGAGTAGAAAAAAATAAAAGATATATTGCAGTAATCAAAGGGTGTCCTAATGAATCAAAACTAAATAAATTTAGAAGTGGGATTGATATTGGTGGATATATTACTGCTCCATCAGATATAAAAGTACTAAAGATGGAAAATAATAATACTGAGGTATTAATAACAATACACGAGGGTAAAAATAGACAAATAAGAAAAATGTGTGAAAAAATAGGCCACCCTGTGTTAAAATTAGAAAGAGTAGCTATTGGAAATATTAAACTTGATAATTTAGAAAAGGGGCATTGGAGATTCTTAACTGATGATGAAGTAAAATATCTTAAAAAATAATAGGAGGAATACTTATGAAAAATGAGTTACAATTAATCGCCGTGAAGGAATTAAATCATTATGATGATATGTATAAAATAGTAGACTTTCTTAATAAAAATTTAAGTAACATGAATTTAGTCTTTGGATTAACAGAAAAAGAAGGTAAAGATATGCTCTCCATATATAAAGAATCTTAGCAAAAATTGAAAGATATATTGATTATGTGTTCATTAGATGGTAAAATGAAATAAATGTTGCAATATTTTAGGGAATGTGGAGAAAGGATTGAATTAATATGGACGTTGGAAAACAGGATTTAATGAGAATTATTCAAAGTAGATTCCCAAGACTTAGCAAAGGTCAAAAGCTTATAGCTGAATATATATTAAAACACTATGATAAGGCTGCTTTTATGACTGCCGCAAAACTTGGAGTTAGTGTTGGAGTTAGTGAGTCTACCGTAGTAAGATTTGCCAACGAATTAGGCTTTAGTGGATATCCAAAACTTCAAAAGGCGCTGCAGGAATTAATTAAGAATAAATTAACTACCGTTCAAAGAATTGAACTTTCTAACGATTTTATAAGTCAAGAATCTGCATTAAAAAGTGTTTTAAAATCAGATATGGAAAATATAAGATCTACTTTAGAAAAAATAAATCATAAAACCTTTGATGATGTAGTAAATAGCATATTCAGAGCTAGAAAGATATATATTGTAGGTCTTAGAAGTTCTACTGCTATGGCTGAATTTTTAGGATTTTACTTAAACCTTATATTAGATAATGTAAAAGTTATTGGCTTTGGAGTTAGCGATATATTTGAACATATGCTAAATATAAACGAAGAAGATTTAGTTATAGGAATTGGATTTCCAAGATATGCAGCTCGCACTATAGAAGCTTTAGATTATGCAAAAGGTAAATATGCTAATGTGGTAGCTATTACTGATAGTTTATTATCACCTTTAGCAGCAAGAGCAGATTATACCCTAATCGCTCAAAGCAATATGGCTTCATTTGTAGATTCTCTAGTTGCTCCTCTAAGTGTAATAAATGCACTTATAATTGCAGTAGGACTTAGAGAAAAGGATAAAATATCTTCTACTTTTGAAAAATTAGAAAAAATTTGGGAAGACTATGAAGTTTATGCTTATAAAGAAAAGAGATCAGAATAAATGAAAGCGAACCTTTAATGGTTCGTTTTCTTGATTATAGGAGGTTTTGCAAGTGTCAAAGGTTATTGTTATAGGTGGTGGTCCTGCAGGTATAATGAGTGCTATTACTGCAGCCGAAAACCATGATGTTATTTTAATAGAAAAGAATGAAAAATTAGGCAAAAAACTTTTCATAACCGGAAAAGGAAGATGTAATGTTACTAATGCTAAAGATATAGGTGAATTTTTTGATTATATTCCTGGTAATCCTGAATTTTTGTATAGTTCACTTTATACATATACAAACGAAAATGTAATGAATTTTTTTCAAAGCCTAGGGGTAAACCTGAAAGTAGAAAGAGGTGATAGAGTTTTCCCTGAGTCTGATAAGTCTTCTGACATAATAAGAGGTTTAGAACAAGAACTTATCAAAAGAAATGTTAATGTGAAATTAAATGCTAAGGTGAAGGATATAATATTAGATGAAGGTAAAATTGTGGAATTAGTTTTACAGGATGATTCTCATATTAAAGGTGATTATTTTATATTAGCTACAGGTGGCGCTTCATACCCTCAAACTGGATCAAGCGGCGAAGGATTCAACTTTGCTAAAAAAGCAGGTCATAAGATAATACCATTGAAGCCTTCATTAGTCCCTATAGAACTTGAGGATGAATGGGTCAAAGAACTTCAAGGATTATCTCTTAAAAATGTAGAAGTAAAAATTAAAAAAGGTAATAAAGTTGTCTATAAAGAATTTGGAGAAATGCTATTTACTCATTTTGGCATTTCAGGGCCAATAGTATTAAGCAGCAGCCGCTTTGTGGAGTCAAATTCATCTATGCAAGCTGTAATAGATTTAAAACCAGCTTTGTCTGAAGAAGAGCTTGATAAGAGAATACAGAAAGATTTTAATAAATATATAAATAAAGATTTCAAAAATTCCTTAGATGATTTATTACCTAAAAAATTAATAAGCATAATTATAAAATTATCTTCTATACCTGAAGATAAAAAAGTAAATTCAATAACAAAAGAAGAAAGAAAATCATTAGTCTATTTAATCAAAAATCTAACATCTAACATAAAAGGATTAAGACCTTTAGCGGAAGCAATAGTAACTGCTGGCGGAGTAAATGTAAAAGAAATAGATCCCTCTACCATGAAATCTAAATTAGTAGATAACTTATACTTTGCAGGAGAAGTGATAGATGTAGATGCCTATACAGGAGGATATAATATACAAATAGCATTTTCCACAGGATATTTAGCAGGTAAAATGATAGGTGATAAATAATGTATAGCATCTGCATCTCTATATAATAAAAACGCTTGCCTAAATAAAGGAAAATCGTTCTTATTATAGAATATATAATAATATATAATTAAAAGTAAAAAAGAAAGGAAGTTTGCAATTGAAAGTAGCTATAGCAATTGATGGTCCTGCAGGGGCAGGGAAGAGTACCATTGCAAAAATACTCGCAACTAAATTTAACTTAATGTATATAGATACAGGTGCAATGTATCGTGCAGTAACTTTACTTGCTAAAGCAAATGGTATATCTCCAGACAATATATCAGAATTATGCACCTTACTTGAGGATACAAATATGCATTTTGAAAACAATAAACTTATCTTAAATGGTAAAGATGTAAGTGAAGCTATTAGAACTCCCGAAATAAGCAATAGTGTATCCTTATATGCAGCCATTTCAGAGGTGAGAGATCTTTTGGTTAAACAGCAGCAAAAAATATCTGAAAAATATGATGTTATCATGGATGGCCGAGATATTGGCACAGTAGTATTAAAGGATGCACCTTTTAAATTTTATCTTGTAGCCTCACCAGAATTACGTGCTAAAAGAAGATATGAAGAGCTTTTACACAAAAATATAACTGTAAAATATGAAGAAATTCTTAATGATATTATAAAAAGAGATTACATAGATTCCAATAGGGATGTAAATCCTTTAAGAAAAGCAGAAGATGCTATTGAAATAGATACTTCGTACTTGACTATAGACGAAGTTGTTGAAAAAATTTCCAATATAATATCTAGTATTTTAAAAAATAAAGAAAGGTGATATACATGGAAGTTATACTTTCAAAAAACGCAGGCTTTTGCTATGGAGTTAAAAGAGCTGTTGATATGGCCGTAAGTGTTCAGGAAAAATACAACAAAAAGATATATACATTAGGGCCATTAATTCATAATAATGATGTTGTAAGTTACTTGAAAACATTAAACATATTTTCTATAGAAATAGAGGATATAGAAAGCTTAAAAAAGAATGATATAGTAATAATACGTTCGCATGGTATTCCACTTGAAATATTTAATAAACTTAAGCAAAAAGAAGTTATTACAATAGACGCTACCTGTACATATGTTTCTAATATACAACAGAAGGTAAAAAAGTACTATGATTCTGGATACTCTATATTAATAGTAGGAGATAAAAATCATCCTGAAGTTATAGGTATAAATGGATGGTGTAATAATTCAGCTATAATTACAAATGATAGTGATGAACTGCAACATCTTCCAAGAAAAATATGCGTAGTTTCTCAAACTACTGAAAAACAATCTCGTTGGGAAAATGTACTTGAAAAGGTAGTTAAGTTTAGTAAAGAAATAGTTGCCTTTAATACCATATGCAGCGCCACTGGAGTAAGACAAAAGTCTGCTTATGATTTATCAGAAGATGTAGATTGTATGATAGTAATAGGAGGCAAAAATAGCTCAAATACAACTAAACTATATGAAATATGCACCAAAAATTGCCGTAATACAATACACATAGAAAATTTTAAAGAAATTCCTTTAGAATTGTTAAATAATAAAAATATAAAAAAAATAGGAGTAACCGCTGGTGCATCTACTCCAGATTGGGTTATAAATGAAACCATAAATAAATTAAGTAATAGGTAATATAGTATAATTTTATAAAATGCGTGTATGCTATTATAGTACACGCATTTTATAAGTCAATATAAAAACCATTAAACATAGTAGTAATTAAGAGAAAAATAGAACAATTACTAGTTTAAATGAAAATATTTTATAAAAACAAGGAAATATATTGACATTTCTCGTATATTTGATAAAATTTACTTGTTAATGAATTATAAAATATACTGTATCAAGGAGGAGTTTTTATAGAATGAACACTTTAGGACGCCACATTTTGGCTGAAATATATGGTTGTGATGGTGATATATTAGATAATAAAGAAATGATAGAAAGAATAATGGTAGATTCTGCGCTAAAGTCAGGAGCTGAAGTTAGAGAAGTAGCATTTCATAAATTTAGTCCAATGGGAGTTAGTGGAGTAGTTATAATATCAGAATCTCACCTTACTATACATACTTGGCCTGAGCTTGGATATGCCGCTGTAGATGTATTTACATGTGGAGATAAGATAAATCCATGGGATGCATGTAATTATATGACTGAAAAATTTCAGGCTAAGAATATGACAGCTACAGAAGTAAAAAGAGGTATATTTGAACAGCCTGTATCCGTTAAGGTTTCTAATATTTAAAAGGTCATCGCTTATAGATGTCCTTTTTTTATTTGTAATAATTTCTCCTATAATTAATATAATTTAATAGATACTAATAGGAGGGTAATTATGGGAGATAGGAAGTTAATACAGTATGTAGATGAACTTACTGATAAAGAAAAATCGATGGTAAAAAAAGTTCTAGAAAACTATAATTTCTCCGTAATAGATATTAGCAAAGTAAGAAGCAGTTATAAAATAGATACTAATATAGGAGCTGTGTGTTTAAAAAGAGTGAGACATAATAAAACTAAAACTCTTAATAGCAATTATTTAGCTGAAGAATTAGATAAAAATAACTTTCCTTACACATCTAAATTTTTTAGAACAAAAGATAACTATTTATTTGCTGCATATAAAAAAATGTATTTTTATGTTGTTGAATGGATTGATGGAGATGAATGTGACTTAAATGATATAGAGGAAGCATGTGCCTGTGTTCGTCTTTTAGCTAAGCTTCATTTATCTAGTCAATATATTGATACAAAAGTACTAAAAGTTAAAAATAATTTAAAAAATTGGCCAAGAATATTTAAAAAGAACTTAAGTGATTTGGACAAAATTAAAAAACACATTGAAAAGAAAAGATTAAGATCTGAATTTGATAAGGTATATAAAAGTTATTTAGATAGTTTTTATAATATGGGAAGTATGTGTTTACAAGTTTTGAATACCGCTGATTATTATACACTATCTAAAAAAGCTAATGAACAAAAATTTATTTGTCATGATAGTTTTTATTATCAAAATATAATAAAAAAGGACGATACTTATTATATAGTAAATTTAGATAATATATTAATAGATCTTCATATAAATGATTTAAGTAAATTTATACGAAGACTTATGTTTAAAAAAGAGTATCAATGGGACTTTGAAAAAGCTAAAATAATGATAGAAGCTTATAATAGTGTAAATAAGTTATCTACATCTGAATTAGAAGCTATGCTTTCTATGATTATTTTTCCACATAAATTTTGTAGGTTAGGTAAAAAAAGATATATAAAGCATAAGGATTGGAGTGAGAATAAGTATATACGTAAACTTAACAAACTTCTACGATATAATGAGGCTCAACAAAAGTTCTTAAATGATTATTTAGTTTACTTGGAGAGTTTTGATGACTTTAAGGAAAATATTGACTAAGTTTTTTAAAAGTTTTATACTTATTTATATAATATTAGGCTTATGAGGAATATTATGTGCAAATATGTTAAATTAAGTAAGAGTTTAATGCCACAATTTAAAGAATTAAATGCTGCTAGAAAATCATTTAACTCTTTAAACGAAGATTTTTTTCAATATTATAACACTACAACTTTACCGCAAAAATTATTTTTGCGTAGAAACATAAGCATGCTTCAGGATAATAAAAATTTGTGCGGCTATATTTGGACTTCTATAGATAATAAGAATTTCTATAATATAAGGGCTTTAAGTGTAGATTTATCTAGTAAAAGTGCACACCATTTAACACTACTTTTAAAAACTTTAAAGCCAGGTTTTACAGCAAATTTTTTATGTGAAACAAATGAATTTAATATACAACTACTAGAAGAAGCAGGTTTTAGTAAAAAAGTAGGCACAATTGAAATGAGTTTGGATTTAAAAAAGCAAATAAAATCTGTATCTGTAGAAAATATAAGTTTTGAAGTATTTAGAAAAGGATTAGATGAAAAAATAAGATGTGACATTCAAAATGAGGTATTTAAAGATAAAAATAGAATTCCTATTTCTACAAAAGATATTTATTTTGATGAGAATCAATATTATTATTTTAGTCCTGGTGCTATATTCATAAAAAAGGATAATAAATATATTGGATATGGCCAAGTTATAATAGAAGGGGATATACCTATTATTGTAAATGTAGGTATTTTGCCTGATTATAGGGGCAAGGGCTACGGTAAGCTGCTTATAAATTATCTTTTAAAGATAATTTATAATTATAGTTATAATACAGCAACTATAAATGTGGACACAAATAATACCGTTGCATTTAATTTATATAAGGATTGCGGATTTAATGTTTTAAAAGAATATGTGAAATTAGAAATAAAGACATAGTCTCACACTGTGTCTTTTATTTATTTCTTATAATTTTACAAATTTCAATAAAAAATAGATAAACACTATAAAATATAGTATAATGTTTAATGTTACTTATGAAAACTTTAATATGAGGTGAAATAATTATGGATAATCAAAAATACTTTTATATAGAAACCTGGGGCTGCCAGATGAATGAAGAGGATTCCGAAAAGCTTTCAGGAATGCTAAAAAATATGGGTTATGCTAAAACCGAAGAAAAGAAAAAATCAAGCATTATAATTTTTAATACCTGTTGTGTAAGAGAAAATGCAGAACTTAAAGTATATGGTAATCTTGGAGCGTTAAAAGCATTAAAAGAAAAAAATTCTGATTTAATTATTGCTGTATGCGGATGTATGATGCAGCAGGAGGGTATGGCTGAAGCTATAATAAAGAAATATCCATTTGTAGATATAATATTCGGAACTCATAATGCCCATATGTTCCCTGAGTATTTAAATAGAACAAGGCAAGAAAACAAATCAATAATAGAAGTATGGGATAAAGAAAAGGGCATTGTGGAAGGACTTCCTATAGATAGAGAAAGCAATACTAAAGCTTTTGTAACTATTATGTATGGATGCAATAACTTCTGCACTTACTGCATAGTTCCTTATGTTAGAGGTAGAGAAAGAAGCAGAACTCCTGAAGAAATTGAAAAAGAAATAATGGAACTTGTTGATAAAGGATATAAAGAAGTAACTCTACTTGGACAAAACGTAAATTCTTATGGAAAAGATTTAGTTCCAAGTTTTAGCTTTGCAGATCTTTTAAAAAGACTTAATAATATAGATGGTATAGAAAGAATAAGATTTATGACTTCTCATCCAAAGGATTTAACCGATGATGTTATAGATGCTGTAGCTGAATGTAGTAAATTATGTGATCACATTCATTTACCTGTGCAATCAGGTTCAAGTAAGATACTAAAAGAAATGAATAGAAAATATACAAGAGAAGAGTATTTAAGCTTAGTAAATAAAATAAAGGCAAAAATCCCTGGAGTAGCTTTAACTACAGATATAATAGTTGGTTTCCCTGGAGAAACAGAAGAAGATTTTAGCGATACTCTAAGCTTAGTTAGCGAAGTAGAGTATGATTCTGCTTTTACTTTCCTTTATTCTACAAGAAAAGGAACTCCCGCTTGTGAATTTGAAACTCAGGTAAGCGAAGAAGTAAAGCGCGAAAGATTTAATAGATTAGTAGAAGAAGTAAATAGAGCCTGTGCAAAGAAAAACAAGGAATATGAAGGTCGTACAGTGAAAGTTTTAGTAGAAGGTACAAGTAAAAGTGATGATGAAAAACTTATGGGAAGAACTGAAACAAGTAAACTTGTAAACTTTGCTGGAAATAAAAATAATATAGGTAAAATAGTTAATGTAAAAATAACTAAAGCACAAACTTTTTCACTATTAGGCGAAGAAATATAAATTTGAAAGAGCATATAATGCAATAGTATGGCATTATATGCCTTTCATACTATTAAGGAGGTTTTGTAAAATTGGCACTCACTCCAATGATGCAGCAATATCTTGAAATAAAAGAAAAATGTAAAGATTGTATATTATTTTTTAGATTAGGAGACTTTTACGAAATGTTCTTTGAAGATGCTGAAGTTGCATCTAAAGAATTAGAGTTAGTTCTTACAGGCAGAGACTGTGGTCTTGATAAAAGAGCACCTATGTGTGGAATTCCTTATCACTCAGCGAGCTCCTATATAAGCAGACTTATATCTAAAGGTTATAAAGTGGCAATAGGTGAACAATTGGAAGATCCTTCAGTTGCCAAAGGGATTGTAAAAAGAGATATAACAAAAATAATAACCCCAGGTACATATACAGATTCCTCATTTCTAGAAGAAAATAAAAATAACTTTATAATGAGTATACATACTGATAAAGACAATGCAGGATTAAGTTTTTGTGATGTTTCTACTGGTGAATTCATCTCTACTTATACCAAAATGGAAATTTCAGTAATATTGAATGAAATTTCTAAATTTAATCCTAGCGAAATATTGATAACTAGTAATATAAATGAGAGCTTTACTTTAGAAATTAAAGAAAGATTTAAAACTTCTCTTACTTTTATAGATGATACATATTATAACAATGAAAATGCGCTTCAAGAGCAATTTTCAGGTTTTAATCCTGCTTCTTTTAATAAATGTGTAATAAAAAGCAGCACGGCACTACTTACGTATATAATCGAAACCCAAAACACCTCTCTTTCTCACATAGATAAATTTGAATATTATCATATATTGGATTTTTTATCTATGGATATTAATTCACGAAAAAATCTTGAGCTTACGGAAACTCTAAGAGAAAAAAGTAAAAAAGGCTCTCTTTTATGGGTATTAGATAAAACCAGTACATCTATGGGAGGAAGACAACTAAGAAAGTGGGTTGAGCAGCCCCTTGTAAATAAGGACTTAATAAATAATAGATTAGATGCAATTGAAGACATTATATCTAATATTTCGCTTCATGAAGATATAAAAGAATCACTAAAAAGCATATACGACATAGAGAGAATAGTTGGGAAGATATCTTCGAAAAATGTAAATGCAAAAGAACTTATAGCTCTTAAAAATTCCATTGGAAATATCCCTGCTATAAAACAAATACTTAGTAACTTTAATAGTGGTCTGTTAAAAGATATGTACTTGAATATTGATGAATTAAGTGATATTTATAATTTACTTGAAGAATCAATAGTAGATAATCCATCTTTATCCATAAAAGAAGGAAATATAATAAAATCAGGATATAACAATAATATAGACAGGTTAAGAGATGCTAAAGCACATGGTAAGGAGTGGATTTCTAAGCTTGAGGCACAGGAAAAGGATTTTACAGGTATAAAGTCTTTAAAAGTAGGATATAATAAAGTTTTTGGTTACTTTATAGAAATAACCAAAAGTAATATTGCTTCAATCCCAGAAGGGCGTTATATACGAAAACAAACTTTATCAAATGCGGAAAGATATATTACTCCTGAACTGAAAGAAATGGAAGAAAAGATCTTAGGAGCAGAGGAAAAATTAACTACTTTGGAATATGATATATTTTTACAAATAAGAAGTGCTATCGAAAATGAAATAGATAGAATGAAAAAATCTGCTCATATAATTTCAGAACTAGATTGTTTAAGTTCATTAGCTACTGTGGCATTAGAAAATAATTACTGCAAACCTTCTATATCTGATGATAATGATTTATCTATTACAGAAGGCCGTCATCCTGTTGTGGAAAAGATGATACCTACAGGATGCTTTATATCCAATGATACACTTATGGATACAAAAGAAAACCAAATGATTTTGATTACAGGCCCTAATATGGCTGGAAAATCAACTTATATGAGGCAGGTTGCTCTTATAACTATTATGGCTCAAATAGGAAGCTTTGTTCCTGCAAAATCAGCTAAAATATCAATATGCGATAAAATATTTACAAGAATAGGTGCATCAGATGATTTAGCTGCAGGTAAAAGTACATTTATGGTTGAAATGTGGGAAGTTGCAAATATACTTCAAAATGCCACTAATAAGAGCTTAGTGCTATTAGATGAGGTTGGAAGGGGTACCAGTACCTTTGATGGATTAAGCATTGCTTGGTCCGTTATAGAGCATATGTGCGGAGATGAAGATTTAAGATGCAAAACGCTATTTGCTACTCATTATCATGAACTAATAGTATTAGAAAATAATCTTAAGGGCGTTAAAAACTTTTCAGTTTCTATAAAAAAAATAGATAATGAATTAGTATTTTTAAGAAAAATAGTACAGGGCGGCGCTGATGAGTCTTACGGAATAGAAGTTGCAAAGCTTGCAGGCTTACCTGACAAAGTTATAGAAAGAGCTAAAGAAATACTTAATACGATCGAAAAAGATAAAAATGCTTTAACCAATATAGATAAGCTATCATGCAATACATCTGAAGTTGCAATAAGTAAAACTTTAAGTGATCCAAAAGCTACTGCTATACCTTCTAAAAATCATGAAATTAAAGAGGAAAGCCTTCAATTAAACTTTACTGACATTGAAAAAAATAATCTTTTAGCTGAGATTGCATCCATAGATATTATGAATGTAACGCCTATAGAAGGATTTAATAAACTTTATGAAATAATTAAAAAAGCTAAAACTATATCAAAGGTGTGATGAGTTTGGTGAGAATAAATGTATTAGATAAAAATACTTCTAATAAAATAGCTGCAGGGGAAGTGGTAGAAAGACCGTTTTCCGTTGTAAAAGAGCTTTTAGAAAATAGCTTAGATGCTGATGCTAAAAACATTGTTATGGAAATAATAGAGGGCGGGCAAAAGCTTATAAAGATCACAGACGATGGCGTAGGTATACATCCTGATGACATAGAAAAGGCATTTTTGCCACATGCAACAAGCAAAATTTCAAGCATTGATGATATATTCAAATTGAGTACTATGGGTTTTAGAGGAGAAGCTCTAGCAAGCATCTCCTCGGTATCTAAAGTTACTCTTAAAAGCAAAATTAAAGATTTGGATTTTGGCAGGGAAATTCATATTGAAGGTGGTAATATACATTATCTAAAAGATACAGGAAGTAACAATGGTACAACAATTGAAGTACAGGATTTGTTTTATAATGTACCTGCAAGACTTAAATTTTTAAAATCTTCTTCTCGTGAAGCATCATTAATATCTGATATTGTACAAAGACTAGCACTTGCTCATCCAGATGTATCTTTCAAACTAATGAATAATGAAAAAGTAGTGCTTCATTCTTTTGGGACAGGAGATATAAAAGATGTTATTCGAAATGTATATGGAAAAACCGTTTTAGAAAATGTGATATATTTTGAGGCTCATAAGGATATAATTTCTGTACATGGTTTTATAGGAAATAGCGAAATAAGTCGTGGTAGTAGAAACCATCAAAGTATATTTGTAAATAAAAGATATATAAAGAGCAGGCTTATTACTACCGCTGTAGAAAATGCCTTTAAATCCTTCTTAACTGTAAATAAATATCCCTTCTTTATATTATTTATAGATATATTTCCAGAGTATGTGGATGTAAATGTACATCCTACTAAAACTGAAGTTAAATTTAAGGATGAACGAGAGCTATTTGGAACTGTATTTCATTCTGTTCATGAAGCAATAAAAAATAGTGTCATAAATTCATTTAATATAGAGGAGGAAGTACAAGAAGCAGAAAAAGAACTAAAATCTATAGAAACATTGCAGCTTCCTATAGATTTTCTAAATTCCTCAAATTCAGTTATATCGCCTGCAAACTTCAGTGAAAAAACTAACGATATTAATATAAACTCAAATCTAAACAATGAATATACTTCAGGACATAAAGTTATAATTGCTGAAACTCATAATGATAACTTTGAAGAAAAGCCATCATTATATATAAGAGAAGAGCCAGTTAAGAAAGAACAAATTCTAGAAGCCCAAAAGCTTGCAAAATTACCAGAAATAAATATAATAGGTCAGTTTAATAAAACTTATATATTAGGTGAGATGAGTGACGATCTTTATATAATAGACCAACATGCAGCTCATGAAAAGATATTATTTGAAACATATTCTAAAAACATAGCACAGCAGCAAGTGATTTCTCAGCTGCTCATAAGCCCAGTTATAATAGAACTTCTCCCTGAAGACTACTGCTATTATATAGAAAATAACGATATATTTAATAAAGCAGGGTTTAATATTGAAATTTTTGGAGAAAATACTATAAGTATACGAGAAGTTCCTTTAATACTCGGAAAACCTGAGATAAATAAATTGTTTTTAGAAATATTAGATAACCTTAAAAATATGGGAAGCGGTAATACACCTGATGTTAAATATAATACCATAGCAAAGCTTGCTTGTAAGTCTGCAGTAAAGGCAAATGATAAGTTATCTCTTGAGGAAATGAAATCCTTAATAAATGAACTTAGGTTTATCGACAATCCATTTACCTGTCCTCATGGTAGACCTACTATAATTAAACTAACTTTATATGAATTAGAAAAAAGATTTAAAAGAGTTCAGTAGAAAGGGAGATAATTTTGAAAAAGGATTTATTTATACTAGCAGGCCCTACTGGTGTTGGAAAAACCGATATATCTATTAAGCTTGCAAAAAAATTAAATGGTGAAATAATATCAGCGGATTCTATGCAGATATATAAGTACATGGATATAGGTTCTGCTAAGATAACTAATGAGGAAACCAATAATATTAATCACTATTTAATTGACATAGTAGAGCCACATGAAAGTTTTAATGTAGCCCAGTTTAAAGAAGTAGCTGAAGAGTGTATAAACAAGATACATAGTGAAAATAAACTGCCAATGGTAGTTGGTGGAACTGGATTATATATAAACTCACTTATATATGACTATAATTTTACAGAAGCAGATAAAGATGAAGAATATAGAGTATATTTAGAAAACCTTGCAGCAGAAAAAGGAAATGATTATGTCCATGAGATGCTTAAGGATATAGATAATGAATCTTATAATAAAATACATGCTAATAATCTAAAAAGAGTGATAAGAGCATTGGAAGTTTATAAATCAACTGGAAAAACCATAGGGGAATATAGTATGGATAAAGAATGTTATGAAATCCCGTATAACCTTCATTATTTTGTACTTACCATGGACAGAGAAAAGCTTTATAATAGGATAGATAAAAGAGTAGACATCATGCTTGAAAAGGGTCTTATAGATGAAGTAGAGCGCTTAAGAGCTATGGGCTATACAGAAGAAATGCAATCTATGCAGGGAATAGGGTACAAGGAAATTCTTTACTACTTAGAAGGTAAGATATCCTTAGATGAATCTATTTATTTAATTAAAAAGGGTAGTAGAAATTATGCTAAGAGACAGCTAACTTGGTTTAGACGCGAGAAACATGCACATTGGATAAATAAAGATAATTTTTCTAGCGAAAATGATATAGTAAATGAAATTTTAGGTCAAGTAAATGGCAGTGCTTAGTATTTTTCTGAAAAAATTAAAGGATTTTAGTATATCATATAGAATAATAATATATAAGCTATAATGGAGGGTGAGTTATATGAATAAAACAGTGAACAATTTGCAAGATATATTTTTAAATGGTGCAAGAAAAAATAAAACTGATGTAACTATACATCTTGTAAATGGATTCAAACTAACTGGTTATGTAAAGGGATTTGATAGCTTTACGGTTATATTAGATTGTTTAGGAAAGCAAATGCTTGTTTATAAACATGCCATTTCAACTATAACTCCAGCAAAAGCAATTTTATTTACACCTAATCCTCAAGATACGCAATTTAATGGCTAAGGAAATAATAGGCAAAATTTTTGCCTATTATTTTTTTATGTGGTAATATATTAAGTTGTATGTATTTTAAAAACTATATTATGAATTGTTAGGTTGGAGGATGTAATTATAATGATTAAATTAACTAAAGATTATCTTAAGAATGTCTATCACATAAAAGATAATGTACTAGATTTATACGAAAAAGCTCTAAAAGATGTAGAAGAAGAGTTTAAAAGGTACGATGAAATAAGAGAATTTAACCAGTTAAAGGTCTTAAATGCGCTTCAAGAAGAAAGAATAAGCGAGTCTCACTTTACTAATTCCACAGGATATGGTTATGGAGATATCGGAAGAGATTCTTTAGATAAAGTATATGCAAGAATATTTAATACAGAAAGCGCACTAGTAAGACCTCATTTTGTAAATGGAACTCATGCTATTGGTGCAGCACTATTTGGGAATTTAAGACCTGGTGATACTATGTTATCAATAGTAGGTTCTCCGTATGATACATTGCATGGGATTATTGGAATTGGAGAGCAAAAGAACATAGGTTCGCTTAAGGAATACGGAGTAAATTATAAGCAAATAGACTTAGATAACAGGAAAGTAAATTTAAAAGAAGTAAAAATAGCATTGCAAGAAGATAACTCTATAAAAATCGTACATATTCAAAGATCTACTGGCTATGGCTGGAGAAATTCATTACTTGTATCTGAAATAAGCGATATTATAAAATTTATTAAAAACATAAGAGAAGATGTTATTTGTTTTGTCGACAATTGTTACGGAGAATTCATAGATACTCTAGAACCTACAGATGTAGGTGCAGATTTAGTAGCAGGGTCTCTTATTAAAAACATAGGTGGAGGAATTGCTCCTACAGGCGGATACATAGCTGGCAAAGAAGAGTATGTAACTCAGGCATCATATAGACTTACAATTCCAGGAATAGGGGGAGAATGCGGTTCTACCTTCGGTGTGATGAGAACTTTATTCCAAGGACTTTTCTTAGCCCCTCATATTGCCATGGAAGCGGTAAAAGGAGCTATATTTTGTTCAAGAATAATGGAGCTTGCTGGCTTTGAGGTACTTCCAAAGTTTAATGAAAAAAGAAGTGATATTATTCAAGCAATCAAGTTTAACGATAAAGAAAAGCTTATAAATTTTTGCAAGGGTATTCAGCTAGGTTCTCCTATAGATTCCTTTGTGCAATGCGAACCATGGGATATGCCAGGATATGAAGATCAAGTTATAATGGCTGCTGGAGCCTTTATACAAGGATCATCTATAGAGCTTTCAGCTGATGCTCCAATTCGAGATCCTTATATAGCATACCTACAAGGTGGTCTTACTTTTGATCATGCAAAAACTGGAATACTCATAGCTCTTAATAAAATATTAAACTAGAAACTTAATATACAAATAAAAAACCAAGCATGATCTTATGCTTGGTTTAATATTTTCTATAAAGTCCTATAAGTTTCCCTATAATGGTACATTCTTTTACTATTATAGGCTCCATAGTCTTATTTTCAGGTTGTAGTCTTATGAAATCACTTTCTTTGAAAAATCTTTTTATAGTAGCCTCATTTTCAATAAGCGCTACTACAATGTCTCCATTTTCAGCTGAATTGGTTTTTTCTATTATAACTAAATCCTCATTCATTATTCCTACATCAATCATGCTTTCTCCATGAACTTTAAGCATAAACAATTCTTTATTGCTTCTTATAAAGTTAACAGGCAAAGCAAAGGTATCTTCTATATTTTCAACTGCTAGTATAGGCATGCCTGCAGTAACTGTACCTATTACAGGAATACTAACTAGCTCTCTTTTAAACGATTCATCCATAACTTCAATAGCACGAGGTTTTGTAGGATCCCTTTTTATAAGACCTTTTTTTTCTAATCTTTGAAGATGGCCGTGAACAGTCGAAGTGGATTTAAGGCCTACTGCATTACAAATTTCTCTTACGGAAGGTGGGTAACCCTTATCTTGTATTTGCTGCTTTATATATTCGTATATTTCCTTTTGCTTATCCTGCCTAGACATAAGAACACCTCTTACATATAATTTTAATAAAATTATATCATACTATAAACAAAATATCAAACTTATGTTCTCGAAACTTGTGTTCTCATATGCTGCAGTTTTTAATAAAATTAGTTTTTTATGAATACTTTCATTGAATATAAAATTATAATTTGTTATAATAGAACATTGTAAATAAAACTTAAATATAAATTTATTAGAAAAAGAGGGGTATATATGGCTAGATATACATATTGTATTTTTGAAGAAACCAAATCTTGTAATGACTGTGGCAAATGTGATATATGCGATTTAAATCCAAATAAGATATGTAATAATTGTGGTAAATGTTTAGAAAAAGATGGATTTGATATGCGTTCTATAACTATAGATGGGATAGCACAAGAAGAGGAAGATATTACAGATTTTGATATGCCGGATTCAACCAAGGACTCTTTTGTAGGCGATGACGAAGACTATATAAATGATTCCGAAAATATAGAGCTTATAGATGATATAGAAGGGCTAAGAGAACTTCTAGAAGACGAAGAAAAGGCTTCTCAATATATATCTGAAGAATACCCAGGTCTTATAAGGCTTAGAAAGAGAAACTAATGGGTTAGGGGAGAGAGGGGAGAGAGGTATGAGGATTATTCCTCATACTCATCACTTAATGGATTTGATTTAACAGCTTCTCTTAATCGTTCATTATCTACATGTGTATATATTTGAGTAGTAGAGATATTCTCATGGCCTAATATTTGTTGGAGACTCCTTATATCCACATTACCATGTTTATACATAAGCGTAGCAGCTGTATGCCTCAATTTGTGAGGAGTATATTTATCCATGTCCAAACCAGCTTTACCTATATATTTTTTTACCATTACCTCTATAGATCGTTTGCTTATTCCTTTTTTATCTTTGTTTAAAAACAATACATCTCTATGTTCGGGCGGAATCTTATCTAGGTACTCATTTCTAACCTTTAAATAATTATCAATGGCTTTTATACAGGCTTTATTTAAATAAACCGTTCTTTCCTTATTTCCTTTACCTATGATAGTTAATATATCACCTTTTATTTTAGAAATATTTATACTACAAAGTTCCGATATTCTTAATCCACAATTTAAAAATAATGTAATTACACAATAATCTCTTGCTTGATTAGGGCCATCTATAACACTTAATAGTTTTTTGCTTTCTTCTAATGTCAAATATGCTGGATTTCTCTTATCTATTTTAGGCTTTTCTAATTCTAAAGCTAAATTTTCATCTAAAATTTTAGCTTTAACATGTAAATATTTGAAAAACGATCTTAATGTAGCTACTTTTCTAGCTCTGGCATAAGCGCTATTATCTCTGTATTTTTCTAAAAAAGACATGAATGCATATAAATCAGTCAACTTTATTTTTCTTAAAAAATCATTATCAATATCATTTATGGATATTTCTTCAAATTCCATAGTATCATCTTTATGTATTCCTTTATACAATTTCAAAAATCTAAAAAACATAGTTAAGTCGACTTTATATCCTTTTATAGTATTAGAGGATTTTCCTTTTATAGTTTCTAGATAATTTAAAAAATCTACCATACATTCTGGCAAGGTATTGCCATTTTCTCTTATTGCTCCAAAATCTAATCTCATATTTATTTTATACTCCTTTTACACTACGTATTATACTATATATTATTTTTAGTACATTATGTTATATTAATTATTCTTAGCATACTAGAGCGCACTAATAATTTTCAGTATACTAAAGGCAAAAATACATATAATACCCCTCATATAGTTAATCCGTTATAACTTTCATCAAATTTTCGATCTTTCTCTCCAATTCTTCGGAATAGTTTAATTCAATATCATCATCTTTATCTATTACTTTATAATCATTGAGCACTTGAATTAATAAATCATCAATTTTACTTCTAACACATTCCTTGGACAACAAAAGAGGTGATTCTCTAGATAAAAGTTTATTTTTAGGTGCTTTATTAACAGTTTTTTTACTTCTTCCTTTTGGAGATTGATTGATCCCAAGTTCTTTTAACCACACTTGTATAGTTCTTATACTTACATCGTATATTTTAGATACATCTGTAGTGCTCATATTTTTCTTAATCATAAGTATGTATAAGTCCTTTATGATGTATTTATAACCTCTGTCGATATTTAAAGCTTCGTAATGACTATAAATCTTTTCGAGTTCATGATTATCTTTAGAATCAAGTATAGCAGAGGAGAGTGTATTTTTAATTTCATCAGTATATTTAAAGTTCTTATACTTGTATGTTATAGTTCGACCACGCATAATTATAAGACCTCCTAAAATCGATATAAACATTGATACCACTAGATTATATTAATTCGCGTTAAAATTATAACGCAGTTTAATAAATATACATTTAGCGAATATGTATATTCTGCAAAAGAGGGGGCAAATCCTTGTTTTTTGACTTATTTTCTAATCCTCATTTATACAAAATTTTAAGTAAATATTTAGACCTAATAATACAAATTTACATTAAAAAAATTTTAAAATTTATTTTTTTATCAAAATTCATGTATATATATGTGGAATTATTGGCATAATATATAATAATAACTGAATAAATTTTTATTTAAATCCCCCTTCTCTTTTCAATTTCCATATCAATTGATATAGATTATCATTTAGAAGGGTATTAATCTGTATACAGATTATAAAGTGGCTAGTTTCTACTAACCATTTTCCAAGAAATTAGCGAATTAGATAGAGTCTAAATTACTAACCATATATAATATATTGATGGCGTTCATATATTATTGATTACATATAAAACTAATTCGTTTTACAGCTGAAGAACATATGTTCTCTGACCTGGTAAATCTAACACATTTATATAATAGTTTCTTTATTACTATTACTGTTTACTACCGTATTTTGATTTCAATGTTATAAAATTTCTTATATATCGTGTATATCATGCATTTTAAAGGCTTATATGCCAATTCATTACTTCTCTGCATTGCTTGAAAACATTAAAAATAGAGTAATTTTTTTGAATTCTTCATATAATTCTCTTCTTTTGAATTATAATGCCATTTTTGCGTGCCACGAACATATGTTCATTTTATATAAAATACCTGTTCTCTATATGTTATCAATACTATACTTTAAACTGAATTTAATCACCTATATCGAGCATTATTACTTACTTTATTCTTTATTAAAGACGCAAAAAGTCATTTGGAAGATAGAAACTTTGGTTATTAACAAATATCTCTTGGATCTCATGATCTGAACTGCCAGATTCCTTAAACTCATTTATCTCTTCGTTTATTCTCTCCATTTTTTTATCTAATTGAGAAACAGTATCTGCAGCTTCCTTAAGTCCTTCTATTAATTTTTGTGGAACATCTTTATTGTATTTATAATAAATTTTGTGCTCTAAACTAGCCCAAAAATCCATCCCAATGGTTCGAATTTGAACTTCCACACAAACATCCTCAGTTCTATCAGACATAAAAACAGGTACTTGTAAAATTAAATGTAAACTTTGATATCCATTAGGCTTTGGAATTTTTATGTAATCTTTACATTCAATTGTTTTTATATCCTTTTGGTTTTGCAGCATATCACTAATCTTATAAATATCAGAGGAAAACGAACATACTATACGAATTCCAGCAATATCTTTGATATTTTCTTTTATGGAAGGTAATGATAACTCATATCCTTTTCTATAGATTTTTTTCAAAATACTTTCTGGACTCTTTATTCTAGATTTCACATGTTCAATAGGGTTATAATCATGAATGTATTGAAATTCTTGCTTTAAAATATCAATTTTGGTATTTAATTCATCTAAACCAAATTTATAATACATTAAAAACCTAGTAAATTCCGCTTTAGATGCCTTTAATTGCTTTAAACCTGCCGTGGTATTTACTCCCATTTTGCACTTGCTCCCTTTCTTAATTAATACCTATACATCAGCTCACAAATTTATTTCGAGCGTATAAGTAACTCATTATATTTATTTTTCATTTCCGCTAATTCTACTTTAGCTTCAGCCAGGGAAAGCTTTCTTTCCGCTTCCATTTTTGTTATAATTCCATCTCTAACTTCTTCTATTTCCTTTGTTTTAGCATCATCATAGGACTTAATTTTATCATTTAATTGAGAAATAATAGATTGATACCTTTCCTCAATAGCAGAAATCTCAGCTTTTTTTAATACCTCTATATTATTTATAGTGGATTGAAAATTCACATTTACAACTTCAAGAGATTTGGTTTTGGTTTCATTACTAGATAATTGTTCTAATAGCTTTTTATTCTCCAATTGCAGTTTAGTATTCTCTTTTTCGAAAGCACTATTTTGTCTTTCTAATTCTTTAGTTTTTCTATATTGCTCCTTTACCAAGTCTTCATACTCTTTAATTTCAATGTTTTTCTTCTCGATTAGACCATTTAATTCAGCTATTTTAGAATCCAATCCATTTTTAACATCATTAAAAATTTGGTTAGTACGCTCCAATTCTAAGTTTCTTTTTCTAACCTCTTCAATTTTCTTTGAAAGCGTATCCAGTTCAAGATTTAAGTTTTTTTCTGTTTGCTCTGAATTCGATTTAAATGTCATAACTGTATTTTGCGCTTTTTCAGTAATGCTTTTAATATGAGCTAGCACATTATTTAAATCAGAAGATATTAAACTTAACTCACTTTCATAACTTATAGCTTCTTCTTTCTTTTTCTTCTCCTCGCCATTGATAAAATTCCAAAACATATATTCAAACATCTCTGTTTGGCTTAATTTTTTATCAGCAGCCATCTTTTTAAATTCACTTTCTACATAATCATCAGGTCTAATTGCTCCAAGCCCAGCTTTTTGCTTCTTTGGTTCATTATATTGTTCTTTTATCATATATACTTCACTCCTATTATATCATTATTTATATTATATCAGCGAATTTCACGATAGTATATGGTTTTTCTTATTAGCAATCTAAAATCATATAGAATACTACTATGAACTATAGATTTCAAAGTTTATTAACTATATAAAATAGTATACTAATTATTTAGAGAGCGATATTTAAGAGACCTTTAAAGAGTTGTAAGTCTCGATAGGTTAAAATAAATTATTAGACCATTTATGAAAACGTAAACAATTTATAAATTATAAAAACTTACACAAATGAAGAAATGACTCTTAGGAATTATTAAGAAATTAAAGCAATGTAACGTATAACAATATTGGGTGTATTTATTATAAATTTGCGACAGATAAAGTTTCTTCTTTTATTACAGAATAAGACCAGCAAATTAATTTGCTGGTCTTCAAGTCGATTATATATTATACATATATAATTTGTATAAAAGTAATATTAATATATTTTATTTTATATTTAATATTTAAACTAGCTATTTTAATAATCTTATGATTAATCTTTCTTGTGTGTCTTTTTCTATGGTAAAGATTTTGGTCATATTGTGTCCACAACTTTATTTTAACAATTTTTCTATACCACTTTTAAGTTTTAATGGGGATGTTGTAGGAGCATATCTTTTTATTATTTTTCCATTGGAGTCTATTAAAAACTTTGTGAAATTCCATTTTATTTCCTTACTGAATACTCCTTTTGATTCGTTCTTTAAATATTGATATAATGGGTGAGCATTTTCTCCATTCACATCTATCTTTTCAAACATTTTAAATGTAACTCCATAATTCAATTGACAAAACTCATGTATCTCTTCATTGCTACCTGAATCTTGATTTGCAAATTGGTTACAAGGGAATCCTAGTATCTCAAGACCACTATCTTTATATTCTTGGTACAGTTCCTCTAAACCTTTAAACTGAGGAGTTAATCCACATTTACTTGCTGTGTTAACAATTAAAACCACCTTTCCCTTGTAATTGTTCATGTTTACTTCCTTACCATCTATACCTTTTGCTGAAAAATCATAAAAACTCATGCCTTAGTTCTCCTCTCAAACTTAAATAGTTTACAAAAATTTAATTTTATCAAATCAATACTTTTAAAAATATGGTTGAACTCCGTGAGGAATTCAACTTATTCTTTTGATGTATCAAGTAACTCATCTAAGTACTTTTTTAACATAATAAGCGTTTCTTCATTGCTTTTAAATTTACAAAATATTTTATCTGGCACTTCAAGTATATCTTCTTTCAGAACTCTTCCTTCTTCTGTTAATTCGATTATTACAACTCTATCATCTTCCTTACTTCTATATTTAATAATCAATCCCATAGACTCTAATTTCTTTATTACAGGAGTAAGGGTTCCTGAATCTAAGTGCAACCTTTTACCTAATTCTTTAAAGATAATCTTTTCTTCTTCCCATATAACTAGCATAGTTATATACTGTGTATATGTTAGATTGTATTTATCAAGTATTGGCTTATATAGCTTTATGATTTCTCTTGATAAAGCATATAGCGGAAAACATATTTGATTTTCTAGTTTAATTTTATCATACTTATCCATCTTATCCACTTTATTTACCCCATAACATTATTTATATCAATTTAATTTAATACAATCAAACTTTAATTTAATTATATTGTATACTTTTTATATTGTCAACATTAACATGCTTCCAGTATCCTTATTTAATACACTTGATCCTATCTAAATCAGAGCTGCAAAGTATTTCAAGATTAAAAAATATTTTTTCAGCTGACCAATCCCACCATTTTAAATCTAATAAATATTGAATTAAATCATCATCAAACCGTTTTTTAATAATTTTAATAGGATTCCCACCAGCAATATGATATGGCGGAACATCTTTTGTAACTACTGAGTTTGCCGCAATAATTGCACCATCACCTATGTGAATCCCTGGCATAACAGTGACGTTTTGACCAATCCAAACATCATTACCAACAACAGTATCTCCCTTAAACGGTAAATCCTTAAGGGACGGCATTGCCTTTCTCCAACCGCTTCCCATGATATTAAAGGAATAGGTTGTCACAGAGTTCATTCGATGGTTTGCACCATTCATAATAAATTCTATCCCCTTTGCAATTGCACAAAACTTGCCGATAATAAGCTTATCACCAATAAAATCATAGTGATGTGTAACATGCTTTTCAAAATGCTCAGCACCATTGATATCATCGTAGTAAGTATAGTCCCCAACTTTAATATTGGGGTTTTTTATAATATTCTTGATATAGCAAATTTGCTTTATATTTTCATTTGGATAAATGCTATCTGGATTTGGTCCGATTTTATCCATAAATTACACCTCATTAGTTCACATAATTATATTATCTTTTATTTTTTAATATATATTCTTTTAAAATTCTATTTCACACTCCACTGGGCAATGATCAGATCCCATTATATTGCTATGTATTGATGCAGAAACAAGTTTTCCATCTAGTCTTTTAGAAGTACAGAAATAATCAATACGCCATCCAGCATTCTTTTCTCTAGCTTTAAATCTATAAGACCACCAAGAATAAGCTCCTTCCTTATCTGGATAAAAATATCTAAATGTATCTGTAAAACCCGCTTCTAAAAATCTACTAAACTTTGATCTTTCTTCATCTGTAAAACCAGCATTATTGCGATTTGTTTTTGGATTCTTCAAATCTATTTCTTTATGTGCAACATTCAAATCCCCACACACTATAACAGGCTTATTCTTATCTAAGGCTAATAAATACTCTCTAAAATCATCTTCCCATTTCATACGATATTCTAGCCTTGCTAATTCACTTTGAGAATTAGGTGTATACACTGTAACAATATAGAACTTATCATACTCTAGTGTAATTACGCGCCCTTCCTTGTCATGTTCTTCAATTCCTATTCCATAGGATGCAGATAATGGAGTATGTTTCGTAAAAATTGCTGTGCCCGAGTATCCCTTTTTCTCAGCATAATTCCAATACTGTTCATATCCATCAAATGAAAGCTGTATCTGACCTTCTTGTAATTTACTTTCCTGAATACAAAAGAAATCCGCATCTGCCTTCTTAAAAAAATCTTCAAATCCCTTTTGTACGCAAGCACGTAACCCATTTACATTCCATGAAATAAATTTCATATTCTTATCCTCCAATTTCTTAATATCTATTTTACTACTATAATACAGAATTCTTATATAAATTCAAATGACTCCGATGCTAATTTTATGAATAACGAATGTATGTTCTTTTATCCTAAAATGGCCATTTTTATAAATTGTATCAAATAGATTATATCATTTAACACAGTAAAATCAAATGAAGTGTATTAATTGGGAATAACCTCACTTTTTCCCTAGTAAATTATAGCCATACTAGACATAGACTATAAAATTCATTAAAATAGTAAGTAAATTAGCAAAAATTAGTTATTAGCGCTCTAATGCTATGTCTATTATCCTACTAGAAGCAACAAAAGGAGATGATTCAGATGAATAATAAAAGATTACGTGCTAATATGCTCTTATTACTTACCGCCGCTATATGGGGGTTTGCGTTTGTTGCACAACGAGTAGGTTCTCAATACTTAGGAGCTTTTACCTTTAATGGAATAAGATTTGCCCTGGGAAGTACTTCTCTCCTACCCTTGATTGTATATTTCGATAAGAAAAATAAAAATGACAGTAGCGATAAAAATAATATTGAAGTAAGTACAAAGAAAATAATTGTACCTGGGGTATTGATTGGTGTGATTCTTTACGCAGGTTCAACTCTCCAACAAGCCGGCCTTGCCTATACAACTGCTGGAAAAGCAAGCTTTATTACAGGGCTTTACATGGTTGTAGTGCCTATAATTGGAGCATTTTTAGGGCATAAAATTGAAAAAAATTCATGGATGGGAGTAGCACTTGCAGTTATGGGGCTCTACCTACTAAGTGTGAATGAGAACTTCATTATAAGTTACGGAGATTTGCTTGAGGTAATAGGGTCCGTATTTTGGGCCATTCATATTTTGACAATAGATTATTTTTCTAATAAGGTAGATTCTTTGAAACTATCATGTATTCAATGTGCAACATGCTCATTTTTAAGCCTTGCATCAGCCTTAATATTCGAGCAAATTACCATGAGCGGCATATCAAATGCTTTAATTCCAATACTTTATGGTGGCTTTTTATCTGTTGGTGTAGCATACACCCTCCAAGTGATAGCTCAAAAGAATGCTAAGCCATCTCATGCAGCCATCATCCTAAGTATTGAATCAGTATTTGGTGCTATAGGAGGCGCACTGGTACTCGGAGAAATTATGAGTGCAAGGGGATATATAGGTTGTATTTTTATACTTGTGGGAATACTTATATCACAGATTAAACTTTCTCCAAAGCAAATCATATCCCAAGGAATCATAAAAGATGAATAGTAAAAATAGTAAAGGGCAAATGCTCCTATAGGCATTTATCCCTTTACTATAAAAATTCAAGAATATCTATATATCGCTGATAGAAATTACTTTTTCATCATAATATTTAAAATCATCTTTGGGAATTAAACTTTCCCCATCAGCTACGGAATATGTAGTATTGTTTTTGATATTCTTTACAACATAATCAGCAAATCCAATGTTACACTTTCTATAATTGCATTTTTCTAATCCTTTATGGTGACATTCATTACAAATTTCTTTAAAGTTGTCTTCTAAATTATTCAAATAATCCATTTCAATACCCCTTTTCTATATATTATACTACTAATTGAAATATTACTAATTAGTAATACATATTTAAAACATCAGGTGTACATATTTATACACCTGATAATTTTTTTAATAAACTTATTAAATTTTTCTTTTCCTCTGACGTTAATATATTAAAGATTTCGTTTATATTTTCCAAATGTTTAGGGAAAATTTCACTTATGAGGTTTCTTCCTTCCTCAGTAATACTTATCAAATTAACTCGCCTATCTTTTGGGTCACTGCATCTTTTGACTAGATTTTCTTTAACTAAATTATCTATAACAACAGTCATATTCCCACCAGTAGAAAGGATTTTATCTATTATTTCACAGACTCTTAAATCTCCCTTATGATATAATATCTCAAGGACTGCAAACTGAGTAACTGTTAAACCTCCTTCTTTAATAGTTTTATATTCTCTTTTGTGAACACTTTGAGCACATCTACTTAATGCTATTAATGCTTTTAAATTTAAATCTTCCAATTCACCATAAGTATTTTTTTCTTTATTCATATTTATAATATATTACTAATTAGTAATATCGTCAAGCTTTTTTTTGTTATATGATAACTAAAAAGCCATATTAATACCCCCTAATTTCTAGGGGGCGTTTTTATAAAAAGTATCTATGAAGTGTCTGCAGCTTTTATTAAATATTGTTTTTAATGGGCTTATATTTAATTATGACATGACTTCCTACTATTTATGAAATCTTCTACAGTTCTCAAGGAAGGAAGAGCACTTATAGCGCCTTTATTCATAGTAGTTAACGCTGCAACTGCATTGGAAAATTCGAGAATATTTTTTATATCTTTGCATGATATATTATTTATGTCTATGTCTTTACTTAAAATCTTAAATAAAAAAGCTCCGATAAAGGAATCTCCAGCTCCAGTGGTATCTACAGCTTTAACCTTAAATCCCTCTGCACTCACTTCACAACCACTAAAGTAAGCTGAGGCCCCGCTGCTTCCTCTTGTAATAAGCAGAACTTTAATACCAAATGATAGTAACCATTGGATTGCTTTTTCTTCATCATTAATTCCTGTAATGAATTCCAGCTCATCCTCACTTACTTTTAATACATCTGCATATTTTATGAATTCCCGAATTATACTTTTATACTCCGCATGGTTCTTCCATAAGGGAAGTCTTATATTTGGGTCAAAGGATATTAGCCCTCCAGCTTTTTTAACCGCTTCAATAGCAGCTATATGAGCTTTTCTAACTGGTGCATCTATAAGACTTACAGAACAAAAGTGAAGAATGTCTCCTTCTTTAAACCAGTTCCTGCATATTTCATTTTCTTCTAAAAGCATATCAGCACTTGGATTCCTATAAAAAGAAAAATCTCTTTCACCATCCTCCTTTAAGGATACAAATGCAAGAGCGGTATTAGCTTTATTAGTTCTAAATATGTATTCTGTGCCTACCCCTACATTCTTTAAAGTTTCAATAAGAAAATCTCCAAAGGCATCTTTCCCTAATTTGCTTATAAAATAGCTTCTACCACCTAATATTGATACAGCAGCGGCTACATTAGCTGGAGCACCCCCTGGAGCCTTTTGAAAGGAATTAACACCTTTTAATTCAACGCCGCTTTGTTCTGAAATGAAATCAATCAGCGCTTCACCGATTGTAAATATCTTTGCCATTATTTAACCTCCAATCTCAAGATATTTTTTCTCTATCCTTATTACTGTCTCCACGTGTATCAGGCTGTCTAACAAAGCATTATTTTCTAATATTTATCATTTCATTTTACAGTAACTAATGCAAGTATCATATTCCAAAATTACTTCCCCGTTTTTATTATATTTATCAAATAAATTTTTCAATTCTGATATCATGGGTATAAATCTTGGATCATTTTCATTGGGAATGTAAGAATATGAAACTAAATTCCCTTTTAATTTATCAAAATCAACTATTTGAGGATTATATAAAACTTTTTCATAAACAGTTTTAGAACCAAAAAAATTAGTTATTAATTCGTCACTAGATTCATTTACATACTTTTCTCCATATTTTCTTATAAGTTCTAAATATTTGCCCATAAAGCTATTTGAACATTTTCTTATATTATACAATAATACAACTGAACCATTAGATTTAAGTATTCTTAGAAACTCATTTTTTGTTGGTATAGGATCAAACCAATGAAAAGATTGCGCGGCTATAATAATGTCAATAGACTCTGATTCTAAATTAGTACTCTCAGAAGAACCATCAATACAATGAAAATTGTTATAAGACTTAAATGATTTTTCTGCTAGCTGTCTCATATCTTTGTTTGGCTCCACAGCATAGACACTATTTCCATTATCTAAAAACATCTTAGTTGAAATACCTGTTCCTGAACCTATATCAGCAATTATTGAACTTTTATCAAGTCCAATTGCTTCATTTAAAAAATTAATTATCTCATGGGCGTAACTCGCTCTATACTTAGCATAGTTTTCAGCACAACTGCTAAACCTACTTTTGGAGTTGAATTCTTTTAAATCCATATAAAAAAGCCTCCATAATATATAATTTTTAGCCTCTTTCAAAATTCTACTGCATTTATTCTGTTAATATACTTAACTTCCTATATACCATTTATCCTTCATATGTTATGATGTTTTCTTATTTATCTACTCATTAACTTAACCATTACAGCCTTTTGAACATGTAATCTATTTTCAGCCTCTTGAAAAATTTCCTCTTGGTGTTCATCTAATATTTCAGTTGTAATTTCTTCTTCTCTACAAGCAGGTAAACAATGAAGTACAATAATCTCTAATCTATCTATTCCCCTATAAGTATATCCAAAATTTTTTTAGGATTTCCAATAAAAGATTTCATAATTTTATAATGCTCTGTATCCTGATAGTGCACTACTTTAAAGTCATCATTTAATTCATAAAGTATTGAATCTGGATAAGCCATTACTATTGGAGAATGAGTAGCAATTATAAACTGGGAATTATCTTGGACTAAATCATGAATCCTTGAAATCAAAGACATTTGTCTATATGGTGATAAGGCCGCTTCTGGTTCGTCTAAGATATATAACCCATTTCCTTTAAATCTATTCATAATAACAGATAAAAAGGATTCACCGTGAGATTGTGAATGCAGCGAAATTCCTCCATATGAACCTATTGCATCTATTTCATCAATATTTGTAGCTACATTATAAAAACTTTCCGCTCTTAAGAAGAAACCATCCTCAGGTTTTCTTATTCCTTTAACTAATTTTAAGTTTTCCCATAACTCTGAATGAGTGTCATTTGTTGAAAAGTTAAAGTTCTTACTTCCACCTTCTGGATTAAAACCATATGCTATTGCAATTGCTTCAAGTATGGTTGATTTACCAGTACCATTTTCGCCTACAATATATGTTACTTTAGGATGAAACTCCAAAGTTGATAGATTTTTTACCGCTGATAAGCAATATGGATATCTAGAGAAAGAATCTACTTTTTCTCTACACAATTCAATTTTTCTCAAATACTGATTAAAGTTTTCACGATTCATTATTTACACCTCTAGCAGCTCATTATTAATTCAAATTTTAATTACGGTTTTTATACAGGTTGTTAATTGTTACAATTCAAGCCCTATATTATAAATTATACCATAGCAAAATATAAAAACAGTTAAATGCGGTCATATTTTACAAATAATTGAAACCTAAAATAGAAGCCACTTTTATGGTTGCTCCTATTTTTATTAAATAAGATATATTTAGGTTTTATTAATTAAGGCAATCTGATCTATATCTTCAAAGACCTCGTTTTTTTAACTTTTTACTTCGCTAGTAAAAAAAAGCCTATACCATTATAGGTAAGGGCTTTGATTGTATAATATAAATAGTAATACTAATATGGTATTTAAGATACTTAAACCAATATTTGCTTATAGAAAGCTGCTACTGATATGCACAATTAGGATTCAAATACAGCGCAGTAAAAATTATCTCCTAGTGAAAATTTTTCTATAGTTTTTAGTTGGTTACCATTACAAATTTCTTCAACGTACTCTTCTGACAACCTATGATCGATTGGTGGTCCCATCGGTGTTTTTTTCTTATAAAACTCAATTATCATAAGTCTTCCTTTTTCTTTTAAAACTCGCTTTATCTCATTTAACATACATTCTTTATCTTCTATTTCATGTAATACAGTTACCATTATAGCCATATCACAGCTGTTATTATCTAATGGCAGTACATTGGAGTCAACCTTCTTAACTATAAGATTTTTAGTATTTTGCTCAGCGATTCTATTTCTTAATAATTCAATCATACTATCTGATATTTCAAGAGCATAAATATCATTACTACTAATTTTCACAGCTGGAAAAGAAAATATGCCAGTACCAGCACCAATATCACATAATATCATATTCTCTTTAAATCCTGATTTTATTAATGTATTTTTGGGATTAAGTTCTGCGATCCTTAATGGATTTTCGAATTTATCAATTCTGCTGACATTCATTTAACTCATCTCCTCTATGTATGCTTATTTAACAAAATCATATTTTCCTATCAATATACCCTTACAGGGTATGTAATAATATTATATTAATATATATTACTTGTCAAACAGCATATGGAAAAAAGAGTGAAATTTCTCCCACTCTTAATAAAAATGCCCTATCATTGTACTTTATAAGCTCATCTGCTTACCTCACTCTTATCACAAATACGTTTGGAGTCAATCCACCGCTTTCAATCTTTATGGTATCAATAATCTTAAGCTTCTTGTTAGCTATCAAATTTTCCTTAAGTAAATTCTTTTCTACTGTATAAAGGAATACCATTCCCCCCGGTCTTACAAGACTAGGAATTCTATTTACAAATTCACCATATAATTTTTTATTAAAGCCACTAACTCCTGACTTACTTTCAAAAGGCATATTCGATATCATCTCATCAAATAACTCTCCTGAGGAGAATTCCAATATATCTTCAGCTATTAATTTTATTTTCACATTAGCTAAGCTAGAATTTACCTCTGCATATGTAATACCTGTTTTAAATATATCTACTCCTGTTAGGTTCTGATAATCTTTTAATTTAGATCTTTCAATTAGCATAGTTCCTACACCACAAAATGGATCTATAACTTTAACATTAGGCTTTAGCCACTTTTCTATGGATTTCATTACAATAGCGGCGGTTGCAGGATTTATAGATGTAGGCAAAGCTTTTTCCCTATAGTCAAATCTATTATCCTTTAAAGTATATAGCTTTATAAATACGCTGCACAAATTATTTTTTTGAACTACTCTAATTTCAAATTCATAAGAAGAGGGACTGTTTTTTAACTTTCCTCCTGACATTTCATCTAATTCCCTAGATAAGTTTTTTATAAACTCAGCTCTTTTACTGTTATCATCCACTGTTTTAAACTCAACTCTATACCAAAATGGAGCCTTGCTATCTCCTCCATGACATTGATTTAAAAATTCCACAATATCTTCATTCATAATTGCAGTCGCTATTGCTTTATAATTAAGTTCTAAATTAGCGCAGGACTCTAAAGGAAAAAGAATTTCATAAAAGGTTCTACACTTATAGATCTTTTCGAAGTCCTTTTCCTTAATATATACCCCTTCAGTTACAAGATGGCCTTTAATTGATTTTTCATTAAGGTCAGTTAAAGTAGTTTGAAAATGATTATTCATAGTTGTTAGTATCATAGGCACAGGATTTTTAAATCCTATAAACTTATGTGGTGCAGGAGGAGATAGTTTAGATATAGCCCTTGTAAGTGCACGTTTTTCTTCATTAATATGTTTCTCATCTTTTTGCTTACTGTTTTTGTCATCAGAAGCCTTTTCTTTTATTATTAAATCTTCAAGTATTTTCGTAAGTCTTTCCGCATCCAAAGCTTCGCCACAGTTTCCTATTGCAAGTATATATGAGGATCTTACAAATAGCTGTTCCTCAGAAGCGTAGGCATCATATAAAGACTCTAAATATTCCGAATCACCTATTTCCCCAATAATACCACATGCGTTCTTTCTAACCTTTGGGTCTGAATGCTTTAAAAAATTAGCAAGTTTTTGCCTAGAACTACCTACAGCTCTTTTAAATATACCTCTAGGTTTTTCTTTTTTTATCATATCCCTTATAACAGAAAGTATTGCTCTTGGATTCTCCTGGTTTAAAGCTTCTCTCCATAATAGTGGCATTGCATTATTATAATCCTTTGAAAGTTTATCTATTATTTCAGCTCTCTGTTTATCATCAGAAGTTTTTAAAGCTTCTATTAAATTCGTATAATTTATATCTTTCATTTGGTTCACCTCTTATGCTTTAATTTAACAGCTTTCATTATACCCTATATTTAGAAATGCTTGCAACGGTACCTTTAATTTCCTAACAATATAAATATTTTTATTGGATTTATTTACTAGATAGATATTACTGATATCAAGTGATTCTTAGGTTCAGGTGGAGTTTGCTTATAAGAATATCTTTTCTCAATCTTAACCTTAGAAGAACTTATCCAGGGGCGTATCAGTCGTTATCTCCCACCTAAGGGGATGGGAGTATTACGGATGGTTGCCATCGGATAAATTATACTGATACAGTTTTAGTTTTAAATGAAATTAAAAAAGAAGATAAGTAATAAAAGAAATGAAACAATATAAAAATGTAATAAGATAGCCACTTTAAATTATATTTTTAGGCAATTCTTCTACACAGGATAATTTATAAACAAATCTTTTTCGAGCTGTATGGTAAATCTCATTATGGCTGTAAAAATTATCCCACATTTTTCCTAATTCCTCTTTACGATAGGCTTCTAGAGGCTTTATATTCTCATCCTCTTTTCTTTTATATCGTTTTTGTTCTAACATATTTTTACAAAGCGAACTTATAGCTAGTTCTTCAGCCATTTTTACTAGTTCATTTTTAAAATTTACTTCATCAAAGGTACTGTCTATTAGTCCTATATTCTTAGCACTTTTAGTACTCAAGGTAATGCAGTTCTCCGTAATTTCAATAGCTTTTTCAATTCCTATACGTTTTGGAAGAAGATATGTCCAGTATTCTGAGCCATATAATCCCATCTTCTTATAGTGAGGATTTAATACAATTCTATTTAGTGCAACTACTTTATCTGCAGCCAGAGCAAGCATAACTCCTCCTGCTGCAGCATTGCCTCTCATGGCTGAAATCACTATATGAGTATTAGTTAATATTATTTCCTTTATAAGATCATCAATTGCATTAATATTACTCCAGGATTCATCGGCTGGATTATCACTTGATTCAATTACGTTAAGATGAATACCATTTGACCAAAAGTCAGCACCACCCATCAACACTATCACTTTAGTATCACGTTTTTTTGCTTCTATGTATGCCTCTTTTAATCTTGTACATTGGTCTGTGCTCATAGCACCATTATAAAATTCAAAATATAGATATCCAACATTATTTTGCTCTTCATACCATATTTCTTTAAATGTACGTTCCTTTGTATTATTTTCATATGGCAGTTCTGGAACATCTTTTAGATGTTTATTTAAGATTTGAGTAGCAGGAAGCTTATAATATATATACTTTCCTTGATTTTTCATTTTAATATGAGTAATCCAAACTGCACCATCACCAGTTACACGACAAATGGCACCATTTCTTTTAGCTATAATTTCACCAGGTTTTCCTTTGAAATTATCTTCTTCATGAACACCATATAGATAGTATTCTTCTCCATAAATTGTATCTAAAAGACCAGGTTGACTATCAGCAGATCGGATTTTTTTTGCAATTGTGGCAGTGGATTCTGTCCAATCAATAGAACGATACCCTTGCTTCATGGGTTTATGTTCTCTACCTTTAACATCATTATGATTATAGTCAAGCTTTTCCGGTATAAATTTTTTACTTTGAAATTTTTCAATTGCTTCTAATAGACATTTTATAGCAGCATCTGATACTTCATGACGATATAAATTGCTCTTACTTACAGCTTTCATTGTAAAGTTTTGAGATGCCCAAATGTCACCTGCATCCAAATTTTCATTTGCTTGTAATAGAATTACTCCCCATTTTTCTTCCTCATTAAGAATTGCCCAATCAAGAGACGACGGACCTCTATCACCTTTGATTCCAGGATGGATGATAATACACGTATGTTTACTCCAAATTGATTCTGGAATATACTTTTTTAAAAATGGTGCAATAATCAGG
The DNA here is from genome assembly GCF_016908015.1 of Clostridium pascui. Lineage (GTDB taxonomy): Bacteria > Bacillota > Clostridia > Clostridiales > Clostridiaceae > Clostridium_AK > Clostridium_AK pascui. The sequence continues at coordinate 440,558 of NZ_JAFBDB010000001.1, read as the reverse complement.
TCAGGTTTATAAACTTTAACAGCCTCCTCCATTACATTGTTACTGCTGGCAATTTGAACATAGACATCATGACCAAGATCTCTTAACTCTACAAAAGCTCTTTGACTTAGACTGTTATGAGCTGTTGATAAAAATAAAATACGCATAGAGCTAATTACCTCCAAAAATTCGTTTTTAATTAAATAAAATACTAAATAATCCTTGATTAATTCCTAAATCGTACATATAGTAGACTCCATACATGCTGCTAATTATACCAGCGGCTCTGCTCAAGTTAACATTCATCCTTTTATTTTCATTACTTAGAGCAAAGGGTATTCCAATTAATATAGTACATAATAACATACCGCTAATTGTACCTAATCCAAAAATAATTATATATATACCTGCCTGCCATGAATGTTTTACTGATGTCATAGTCAACAAAATCATAGCTGCACTTCCAGATAAACCATGCACTAAACCTATAAATATTGATTTAAAGTACGGTATTTTACTATTATCATGTTGATGATTTATGTTTTCCTCATGAAAATGTTCATGTAAGATATCATTATGCGTATGCTTATGAGAATGAATATGATTTTTTTCTGCAAACACATAACTTTTAATACCTAGATAAACAAGCATCACACCAACAGCAAATTCTAAAAATAAAGCTATTTCGCCGGGTATTTCATTTTTCATAAATATAAAAACCATACCTACTATGAATAAAGTTATAGTATGCCCGATGCCCCAAAATACTCCTATAATAGATGATGACAACAATTTTTTAGTATCGCTAACCATAGTTGATACAGCAATAACATGATCAGGTTCCATAGCATGTTTTATTCCGAGAATAAAACCTATAACTAAAATAGATAACAAATTTATTTCCATATCTTTTTCTCCTAAATTAAATTTAATTTTGGAAATATTAACATATTCGAGGAAGCAGTTCTCCTACTGGCATATTTAAAATTCTTGTTCCACCTATTTCTGTTTTTAAATAAACTACAGCATTATTATCTTCTATTACTTCTCCAATGATTTGTGCTTCTTTACCCATTGGATCTTTCTTCATAATTTCAAGAACTTTTTCCGAATCCTCTTCTGCAACTATTAATACTACTTTTCCTTCATTGGCAATATATAAAGGTTCAAAGCCCAAAATTTCACACATACTAGCAACTTCTTCTTTCACTGGTAATGCTTGTTCATATAGTAAGATGCTATTGGGACTTTCATTTACAAATTCATTTAGTGTAGTTGCAAGCCCACCCCTTGTTGGATCACGGAGTACTCTCACATTGCTACTTTTGCTCAAAATCTTTTTAATAAGTTTATTTAAAAGTCCACAATCACTTTTTACTGAAACATCAAAATCTAAATTTTTTCTTTTTGACATGATACATATACCATGGTCTCCTAGAGTCCCGCTTACTATAACTTTATCTCCTGGCTTAATGTTTTCTGAACTTAAATATTTTTCATCTTTAATAACACCTATTCCAGTTGTATTTATATAAATCTTATCTGCATTTCCCTTCTCAACAACCTTCGTATCTCCTGCTACAATTTTCACATTAGCTTTTCTTGCTGTAGCAGCAATAGACTTAACAACCTTCTCTAATTCTTTTATTTTCAAGCCTTCTTGTATAATAAATCCTACAGTTATGTATAGCGGTGTTGCTCCACTCATTGCAAGATCATTTACCGTACCGCATACAGATAGCTTTCCAATATCTCCACCGTTGAAAAATATAGGATTTATTACAAAAGAATCCGTGGATACAGCTATTCTACCATCTATATTGGGTAATACAGATGAATCATTTTTTTGAAGTAAAATATCATTATTAAAATATTTATAAAAAAGCTCTTCTATAAGCTTATTAGTAGCTTTACCCCCGCTTCCATGGGATAATGTTATAATACTCATAACTACACCTCATTATTTTATATTTTTATACTTATAATAAGCTGCACAGGTTCCTTCTTCTGAAACCATACAAGCTCCTATAGGATTTAAGGGATTACATACCTTTGAAAATAACTTACAATCGTGTGGAGTATTTTTACCTTTAAGTATTTCTCCACACAAGCACCCTTTAAGAGACTTAGTCTCTTTGACCTTTATATCTAGTTTTTTTTCTGCATCAAATAAACTGTATTTATCTTTTAATCTAAGACCTGTATCCTCTATCTTTCCCAGACCTCGCCAATTACTGTCGCATACTTTCATAATATTATCTATAGTCTCTAGCGCCTTCTCATTTCCTTCATACTTCACAAGTCTTCCATATACATTTTTTACTTCACTAACATTATTTTGTATCATTACTAAAAGTTCGTATAGTCCCATTGCAATATCTCCTGCTTCAAAGCCTGCAACCACTGCTGGTATTCCAAATTCCTCTGCTAAAAATTCATAAGGTTTAGCTCCAATAATTGTACTTACATGACCTGGACATAAAAATCCATCTATTTTTAATTCTTTGTCAAGCACCAATTGCTTCATAACTGCAGGCATAGTTTTTATTGACTGTAAAACAGAATAATTTTTTATATTTTCTCTATGAGCTATCTCAACACTTAAAGCAATTGCAGGCGCAGTGGTTTCAAAACCCACCCCTAAGAAAACAACCTCTTTATGAGGATTTTCTTTTGCAATCTGGACTACATCTAAAGGGGAAAACACCATCCTTATATCTCTTCCCAATGCCTTTTCCTTTTGGAGAGAACTCTTGTTTCCAGGTACCTTCATCATGTCCCCAAAGGTAGTAATAATGATATCTTCATTGTTAGAAAGCTCAATAACAGAATCAATATACCCCTGTGAGGTAACACATACTGGACATCCTGGGCCTGAAATAAGCTTTATATTTTGAGGTAATAAATCTCTTATACCGCTTCTAAAAATAGACATAGTATGAGTGCCGCATACCTCCATAATGGTAATTTCTTTATTTGAATTTTTAGCGATTTTTTTAATCATATTCTTAACAAAAGCTGGATCTCTAAATTCTTTTACATATTTCATTAGCGTCACCTCAACACTAGTTATCTTCAGCTAGTATTTTAAATATTTCTAGAGTTCTTTCTGCTTCTTCCTTGTCAATCTTTTGAACAGCGCATCCTGCATGAAGAAGAACATAGTCTCCAACATTTACATCACTAACTAAGTCTATATTAACTAGCTTTTTTACTCCGCCAAAATTAACTAAAGCATTATGTCCTATTATTTCTACTACTTCTGTTGGAACTGCTACACACATACATCATTCCTCCATATTTTTCTCTTTGTAATTTGCAATTACAAGTTGCCCAATTGATATTCCACCATCATTACATGGTATATCCTTGTGTATATAAACTTTAAAGTTATTTTCTATTAATTTTTCATATAGTCTCTTTAAAAGAATTTCATTTTGAAACACTCCGCCACTTAATGCTACTGAGTTTATTTTATGCTTACTTCTTATAAGCTTAGTCATCTCCAAAGTAAAAGCTATTACTGTATTATGAAATCTTTTAGCTATAATACTTTTATTAATGTTCTTAGCAATATCTTCAACAATACTTTTTATAATATTATCTGTATTTACCACATAAGTTTCATTTACAAAATTTATCTCGTAATTATATATTCCACTTTCACGCTCATCACATATTGCTTCCAAATTTATAGCTGCTTCTCCTTCAAAGCTCACTTTCATTTTAAGATTTATCAATGCAGATATAGCATCAAAAAATCTTCCCATGCTCGAAGTCTCAATAGAATTTATATTGCTTCTAAGCATAGTAAGTATAATTTTTATGTTTTTTTCAGGTATACTTGTAAAAATGCTTGTATTAACTTCATCTCTATAGGTCTTAAATAAGTAACCAAGAGCCATTTTCCATGGTTCTTTAACTGCGGAATCCCCTCCAGGCATTTTTACGTAATTTAAATGACCTGCTCTTTCAAAGCCTTCATAATTACAAACTAAGAATTCGCCACCCCATATTTTGCCGTCAGTTCCGAAGCCCGTTCCATCAAAAGCTATCCCAATAACCTTCTCATTAATTTTATTTTCTATCATACAGCTTACTAGGTGAGCGTGATGATGCTGCACCGGTATTTTCTTCCCTTCATCCTTCTTTGCAAAGTTTGAAAGAAGTAAATCCGGATGCATATCATAAGCTATAATCTCTGGCTTTATATTGTATAAATTCTTAAAGTGCTTTACATTATATTCATAATTTTTATAAGCCTCTAAGTTATCCATATCACCCATATGCTGACTCAAAAAAGCAAATTGCTCCTTAGATATACAGAAGGCATTTTTTAAATGTGACCCATATGCTAGTGTTTCTTTGATATCAGTAATTTTTATTGGCATTGGTGCATATCCACGTGAACGTCTTATTATTCTTTCTTCACCTAGTATAACTCTTGCCACTGAATCATCTATAGGTACATGTATATCTCTGTTATTCAGCAAAAAACAATCTACAATATCTCCTAGTTTTTCAACTGCTTCTTCATTCTTATATACTATAGGAAGTCCACTTACATTTGCACTTGTCATAACCAAAACGTCTATATTATCATCAAATAAAAGATGATGAAGCGGTGTATATGGAAGCATAACTCCAAGTCTGTTATTGTTTGGTGCTATAGTAAAAGGTAGTATATTATCTTTTACATCTAAAAGAAGTATAGGTCTTTTAATCCCTTTAAGCGTATTTTCTTCTATTTCATTTACTAAACAATACTGTTTTACAGTATCAATATCCTTCATCATAAGTGCAAAAGGTTTTGAAGGTCTTGATTTTCGCTCTCTTAAGAGCTTAATAGTCCCTTCATTTTTACCATCACATGCAATGTGCAGTCCACCTAGCCCTTTTATTGCTATAATTTTTCCTTCTTTAATTAAGTTTTTAGTCTCTTCTATTGGATCTTGAGTAGTAATTTCATTTCCATATCTATCTGTAAGATATACCCTTGGTCCACAGCTTTCACATGCATTAGGTTGCGCATGAAATCTCCTATCTCTAGGGTTTTCATATTCCTCGTTACAGTGAGGACACATATTAAATTTTTCCATTGTAGTCATAGGTCTATCGTAAGGTAATTTTTTTATGATTGAGAATCTAGGACCGCAATTAGTACAGTTAGTAAATGGATAATGAAATCTTTTATCTTTACTATTCATTATCTCCATTTCACATTCCTTACAAGTAGCCACATCTGGAGATATTAGTGTAATGACTCTATCATTATCATCGCTTTTTTCTATAGAGAATTCTTTGTAATTTCTTACTTCTCTATGCTCTATAGCAATATTATTTATCTTAGAAAGTGGAGGCGCTTCATTTCTCAATGTATGTAAGAATAGTTCAATGCTGTTTGGAGTCCCTTCAAGATCTATGTACACACCTTCTGATGTATTCTTTACCCAGCCTTTTAATTCATTGTCCATCGCAGTATTATACACAAAAGGCCTAAACCCCACCCCTTGAACTATTCCTGTAACTACAACATATTTTCTACATATATCCTTCATTTTTTCTCCTTCTTACAAATAGCCTATTGTGTAAATACATTACTATTAAACTTACCTCAAACAACAAAATTAAAGGTAAAGATACCGCTAAAAGTGTAAATGCATCTGGGGTAGGTGTAAGAATTGCAGTTATAATTACAATCATTAGCAAAGCATATTTTCTTTTTTTAGCAAGCATTTCATAATTTATTACCCCAAACTTTGTAAGAAGCAGCATTACCATTGGCATTTCAAAGATTGCTCCAATAGCCACGGTAAGTAAAATTACAAAGGAAAAATATTTCCCTACAGATAGCATTGGTTTCATCTGTTCATTGCCAAAGCTCATAAGGTATTTTAATGTTGTAGGAAGTATACATATAAAACAAAAATATATACCTCCCAGAAATAAGCCTACTATAAATGGCAGACTTAAAAATGTAATTACTTTTTCCTTTTTATACATAGCAGGTGAGATAAATAATAGAGTTTGCAAAAATATAATTGGAGAAGATACTACTATTCCACCAAACACTGCAACCATTAACTTAGTTACAAAACCTTCAATTGGAGTAATAAAAACCAAATCAATATCGCCTAAAGGCTCCTTTAACAATGCTGTAATTTCTTCTGATTTCATATATGATAAAATTGAGAATATTACTATGAATGCTACACAAATTAATATTCTTTTTCTAAGTTCATCCAAATGTTCTATTATTGACATCTCTTCCAATTCATTAGGCACTTATCTCACCTTCTTTTTCTTTATTTTAATTTTTTATTGTGCATCCCCGTCTATATCTTTTGTAATTTCTTTAGTAGCTTTTTTGAATTCTTTAATGGAATTTCCTAATGCTCTACCTATGTCTGGCAATTTCTTAGGGCCGAATACTACAAGTGCTATAACTAAAATTATTATTAATTCTGGTAATCCTAAACTAGGCATTATATATTCCTCCTTTTGTCTTTAATTTTTTCTTTGAAAAATGTAGATAATTTATTAATTCCTTCTCCAGTTCTACATGATATCTCAAATATCTTTATATTTTCATTTAGGGATTTAATATCATTATATAATTCATCCATTGAAAAATTAGTATGTTCTATTAAATCAATCTTGTTTACAATCAAAATCTCTGATTTTTGGAACATTGAAGGATATTTTAAAGGCTTATCATTTCCTTCTGTTATGCTTAAGACAGTTACTTTCATATCTTCACTTAAATCATAAGATGCCGGACAAACCAAATTCCCTACGTTTTCAATTATAAGAAAATCCACATCTTTAATTTCTATGTATTTTATTGCTTCCTCTATCATTGAGGCATCTAAGTGGCATCCTCCACCTGTATTAACCTGTATAACCTGTACTCCTTGATTTTCTATTCTTTCAGCATCCTTAGTAGTGTATAAATCCCCTTCAATAACCGTCATATTAACTTCAGCTTTTAAGCTTTTTATAATTTGTTCTAATACAGAGGTTTTACCAGCTCCTGGAGAGCCTAACATATTAATTGAAAATATCCCTTTTTGAGAAAATGCCTCTCTATTTTTTTTTGCAATTTCATCATTTGACTTAAGAATATCCTTTTTAACTAAAATCTGCTTCATTCTAATCTCCCTCTATTTCATTTAATAATAATTCATATCCAGAAACTACGTTGTTACTAAATATCCCACAATCAGGGCATATTTTATTAGTAAAGGCAATTTTAAATACTTGTCCGCATCGGCCGCATTTAGCAGTTGCTTTTACCCTATCAATTAAAAGTTCTGCCCCTTCAGCTTTAGTATTCTTTGAAAAAGCTTCAAAAGCAAACCTCAAAGCTCCCTCTTCAACACAAGTAAACTCGCCTATTTGCAGTACTACTTTATTTACTTTTTTAAGCTTATGTTCATCTACATTATCAGTTATAATTTCAAATATTCCTTCCATTATGGAAACTTCATGCACAATCCTCACCTATCTTATTTTTTATTTCTTCTTTAACAATTTTAATTATGCTGGGTAATTCATTTTTTATTGTAAATGATAATTCCATATCGTAAAAAATTTCTTCTGGCTCTATACCTATTATTGTTACCTTCGGAAAATATCCCATTAAATTTGCTTGTTTTATAATATCCAAAACCTGAACATCATGCAGAGAAGAATTAGTCTTAATAAAGCTTCCAAGTTCTTGAGGTGTGATTTTATAGATTGTTCCTGGGTCATGTCCACCTTTTAAACTATCAATTATAATTATTTCATTGTTTTCAATAAAGTAACTTAGTAAATCAAAGGTAGATGTACCTCCATCAATAAAGCTAGCATCACAAATAGCATCTTCCTTAATTAATTCATTAATTGTGTGAATCCCTATCCCATCATCTCTTAAAAGTATATTACCAATTCCTATCACTGCCATTTTTTTCATCAAAATACTCCTTTTGGACTTGGCGTAGAAACTACAAATTTTGCTTTAACATTCTTCTCTGGATCCATTACGTGAATTGAGCATCCAGTACATGGATCAAAAGAATGAACAATTCTAAGTAACTCTATTGGCTGGTTAATATCTTGAATCGTAACACCCACTAATGCTTGTTCTAATGCCCCCATTTGACCAAAATCATCTCTAGGAGAAACATTCCAGCATGTAGGTGTTACTATTTGATAATTCGTTACCCTTTGACTTGAGAATCCAACCCAGTGTCCCAATGCCCCTCTTGGCGCTTCTGTTAATCCAACACCTATTCCTGAAGTAGGGAGACCTAATTGTGTGTATACACTTTGTGTGGTTGAGACTGAATTAATCCAACTAATCATTTGTTGTGCTAATTTCTTAGTTTCAAGCCCTCTAGCCATATGTCTGTCCATTACAGAAATGCCTCTTGTATATTCTTTATTCATGAACATTCTAGCAAGTGGTCCAACTTCATAGGCTTCTGCATTGTATCTTGGAGCCTTTAACCAAGAATATGCCCCAGCTTTACCGTAATAAGGCTCTGTTTTGCCAATAGAAGGATGCTTATCTCCTGAATCTGTTGTATACCATGAACAACCAGCATATTCTTTTATCTTAGTAATATCTATAGCACTGTATGTACCATTTTTATAAATACCAGATTTAAATAAAGTGTTTCCGGTAGCATCTAAATCAAACGCTCCGTATGTAAGTAAATTCCCACTACCTTTTCCTATGCTATAATAGTCACTATATTTTGATGCAATTAAATTTAAATCGCTCATATATTCGTTATCAATAAATGCTTTTACCTCATTGAGATATGCTTTGTATTTTGAAATATTCTCAGCTGTTGGTTTCTGAGTCACTCCACCAGGAACTATTGACATTACATGTGGTATTTTCCCTGCAAATACCGCAGTCATCTCATGTGCTTTTCTTCTTATGTCTAATGCTTTAATGTAGTTATTTATTATAGCGCTATTTTCTGCATCACTTAATCTAAAGTCTATATTATATCCAGGCGTCCAAGGACTTTGAGTTGGTCCCTTAGCATAGTCTAGTAGTGCTAAATGATAAAAGTGTAAAATATGATCTGATAAATAATTTCCACTTTGAATAAGATTTCTTAATAATATAGCATTAAATGTAGGTTTAAATTTAAAAGAATCTTCTATAGCTTTTACTGAAGCTATTGCATGACTTACTGGGCAAAGTCCGCAAATTCTTTGTGTTATATGTATTGCATCTCTTGGATCTCTGCCTGTTAATATTTTTTCAAAACCTCTAAACATATTTCCTGTACTATGTGCATTTATAACTTTGTTAGTGCTATCTACCTCAACTTCTATTTTCAAATGCCCTTCTAGTCTTGTTACCGGATCTATTTTTATTATAGTTGCCATCTTCAATCACCCCCGATGAAATTACACAAATTTATAAATTGGATTAGCAAGAAAATCTTTACTTGAACATGCAATACAATGATGTCCGGCGCCAATACACCAATTTACTTTATTGTTCCATTGTCTAAGTGGACAATTATTATATGTTTGCGGGCCCTTACATCCCTGACTTTTATAGCATCCAAACTCACCTAGTTGTTTTGCTCCAGAAGTTCCACGTCTAGGACACATACTGTGTACACTGGACTTATAATAAGCTGTTGGTCGTCCCTCTGAATCTAACGCAGGCATACCATATAGCAAAAGGTCTATTATGGTTTTCGTCAATGTATACGGATGCACTGGACATCCTGGAAGATTAATTATTTTATTTTTTGTTTGTCCATATAAAATTTCAGTATCTAATTTTTTAATAACTGCAGGATTTGCTCCTAATTTAGGAACCCCACCATATGTTGCACAGGTACCCGCTGCGATAACATAGCTTGCTTTTGGCCCTAATTGCTTTACTGCATCAAGCATTGTCCATGGCCTTCCGTCTTTCTCTCCTAAAACGCAATACATTCCATTGTTAGCGGTAGGTACTGCCCCTTCAACTATTAATACAAATCTACCATCATATTGAGCTACAGTATTATTAATAGATGTTATTGCCATATCTCCTGCAGCAGCCATTAAATTGTGATGATACTTCATACTAATTTTATTAATTAATAAATCCTCTACCGTTGTTCCTTCCACTGAGTTTAGTAATGAAATTGAACAACCTGAACATCCTGATCCTTGAAGCCATATCACAGGTGGGGTTGTTTCAGCCGCTAAGACTACACTTTCTAATCTATCTAATTCTAATTTAGTTACTCCTAATGCTGCTGCAGATGCTGTACACCATTTTAAGAAAGACCTTCTGGATATTTTCATTTCACTCTTCTCCCCTTGCTGTTATGTAATTATAAAGACGTTATCAACTTATAGATTTCATGATATGTTTTATATAATTTCACACTTGATAAATTAATAAAATTTATAGTTGAAACAATCCCACAGGTGATATTGATAGTGATAGTGATATTGATATTCATTATCAATATCACTATATATTACATTTGTGCCTCTGTCAATATTTATTTTCTCTTAATTTGAGATATTCTTATGGTTAAATTTTACATAGGGTCAATTTCATAATAACCCCTATTATCTTAGCTTCTTTGGATTTGCAGCGTGGGTTGAAAAACTATAACATCCATCATTATAAATATAAAAAAAGTCTCTACCATATAGGTAAAGACTCTAATAATTAATTTATATATTTAATAGTCTATTCATCAAATGCTTGTAATGCTATGGGAAGGGCCTTTAGAACAGTATTACCGGCAGCAGGGAGGCCAATTAAAACTGCACTCTTGATTTCATCTCTGGTTGCTCCTTGCTCTTTTGCCACTTTCACATGAAATGGTATACCGCTTTCAAGTCCTACTGCCGCCATAACTGCTATATATGCAATCTCTTCTGTCTTTTTGTCTAGGCTGCTTGCCACGTCCAGCTTTTGAACTACTTCCATCCATGCTTTTGAATGCTCTGGAGCCTCCTGTAAAAAAACTTGAAACGCATTGCTTACATTATTTGTATCCATAAAATCAACTCCTCATTTTTATCTAATTACTCTTTCCACGCTGGGAGCTTGGCCAACAGCCCCTTTGCTGACTTTCGTGCCACGTTATCATCCAATCCTTGAGTCTTAACAATGAATCTACTCATTGAATCTAGCTTTTCCTCATATGACTGCATTGTGCCATCTGGTCTTGCACAATGGACGCAATAATCTTTTTCCTCATCCCCCATAGCAAAATCAGTCTTAGTTTTCATTGGCATTCCGCAAGCTATACATATCTTCATCTTATTTATCCCCTTTCTTTAACATAATTAAATTCATATAATGCTCTACTAGTTGCTGACTATACCTCTTCAAAACCGAACTTCCAGGTGCAAACAAATCTCCATTAATTAAATAGTAATGAATTAAACCAATCCAAGTATTAAACAGTAAATCAACTGGCATTTTGCGTATTTTAGAAGTTTCAATCTCATGCTCTGCAACTTCAATAATATGAAATGAAATAGTCGATTGAATCATAATCAAAGAGTTCCGTGCACTTTCGTGCAGTAAACGACTTTCTGAAATCAATCGAGTATAAAAATCCTCATATTCACCGATTCCTTTAAGATGTGCTTCAAGGGTCTCTTTCATACCATAATGACTATTAACTAGTTCATGCAAGCGACTAGTAATACGTGTGCCAAACTCCTCAATCACTTCATCCAAAAGAATCTCACGTGTTGGAAAATGTGCAAATACAGTGCCATGGGATACTTTTGCTACATGTGCAATATCCAATGTACGCGTTGTAGTCAAACCATTTTTCCCGAATTCATCTAATGCTGCATCAATAATATTTTTTTTTGTTTGGATCTTTTGCTTCTGCCTTTGTGATTCCGACATTTGATCGACTCCTAACTCATTGAGTTTATACTCAGTGTAATTCTTTTCTTATCATTTGTCAACTAAAATATTACATAATTCTCCAAATAAAGTTTAGCACCGTAATTAGTCAAAAGTATGTAAAATATCTTTATCTAAACTTTATTCAAAAAATCAATAGAAAAAGTATAGTAATTTTTATATTACTATACTTTCTATATACAAAAAGATGTATAACTCTATACTCTTAGGCCTATAACTCTCTCAAAGTACCAAGTATCTTGATGTCTTATTTGCATATTCATTATATTCCTTTTTAAACACTTGTTTCATATGCTTTTCTTCTTGAAGTATTTGCAAGTGAAGACCAATAATAACTAATATAGCCAACGCAATTGTTATAAGATTTGCATGAGTAACTGCTGTTCCAATAAACATCAAATCCATTCCAACAAAAGCTGGGTTTCTACTATATCTGTAAAGACCTGATGTCACAAGTTCCGTTTTTGTGGACTTATCTATACCTGCTCTCCATGAAGTTTTCAGAAATACCATAGCCAGTATAAAAAATGAAACTCCAATCAGAGTAATAATCAGTCCAAAAAAACTTGTTCCAAAACTTTCATATAGTCTAACAAACCACTTTTCTGCAAATACTGGAATCAAAGCATCAACTGCCCAGATTCCAAGTCCTGCAAAAGTTACTGCTTTCAAACATTTTTCAATAACCAGAGTTTTTTTGAGTTTTATTCCTTTTCCAAAAACATCAGCTTTAATATTGTTTTTCTTAGCTAATATTATTAGCTTACTTATATATGAAATCCCAAATATACATAGTAATGCAAATGAACCAATATCAATTAATTTCATAATCAACCCCACCGAAAAAATTGCTTTTTACTACCTTGCTTTTAATCATTTTTCATAGCTCTCATAGCATTTAAAACTGCAAGCAATGCTACTCCAACATCACCAAATACCGCTTCCCACATAGTTCCCATTCCTAATGCAATAAGCACTAATAAAATAAGCTTAATACCTAAAGCAAAGACTATATTTTGCATTACTATAGTTCGGGTTTTCTTTGCTATTTTTATAGCGGAAGCAATTTTTAATGGCTCGTCGGTCATTATAACTACATCAGCAGCTTCAATTGCAGCATCAGATCCTACTCCCCCCATTGCTATCCCTATATCCGCCCTAGCTAAAACTGGAGCATCATTTATTCCATCACCTACAAATATTAACTTACCCCTTGGTGATTTTTCTTTGTCTAGTAATTCTACCTTTGCAACCTTTTGATCTGGTAGTAACTCAGTATAAACTTCATCTAATCCTAACTGCTTTGCAACTTTAGTTCCCACTGTATTGTTATCACCTGTGAGCATTACTGTTTTCTTAACTCCAAGAGCTTTTAGAGCCTTAATTGCTTTTGCTGAATCTTCTTTAACTTCATCAGATATTACTATATATCCTGCATATTCCTTGTTTATAGCAACATGAACTACGGTACCAACAGTTTCAACCTTATTATATTGTATATTTTCTTCATCCATTAATTTATAGTTTCCAGCTAAAATCTCTTTTCCCAGAGCTTTAACCTTAACACCATGGCCTGATAGCTCTTCGTAGTTATGAACTGAATCTTTATCAATTTCCTTATCATAAGCTCTTAATATAGAAGTAGCTATTGGGTGATTGGAATAACTTTCTGCATGGGCCGCAAAACCTATAAGCTCATCTTTGGAAATGTTATTTTGTGGCTTTACATCTGTTACCTTAAACACACCTTTTGTAAGTGTTCCAGTTTTATCAAATACAACAATTTCGACATTATTTAAAGCTTCCAGGTAATTCCCGCCCTTAACAAGTATTCCATTCTTTGAAGCTCCACCTATACCTCCAAAGAAACCAAGTGGTATAGATACAACTAGAGCACATGGACAAGATACTACTAGGAATGATAAAGCTCTATATATCCACTGTGAAAATGTTGCTCCTTCTATAACTAGCGGTGGTATTACAGCTAATGCTATTGCTGAGAAAACAACAGCTGGTGTATAGTATCTAGCAAATTTTGTTATAAAGTTTTCTGTAGGGGCTTTCTTACTGCTTGCATTTTGAACTAAGTCCAGTATTTTGGCAACAGTGGAGTCTCCAAATTCTTTTTCTACTTTAATTGTTAGAAGTCCATTTTTATTAATAACTCCACCTAAAATAATATCTCCTATCCCTACTTCTCTAGGTACTGATTCACCAGTTAAAGCGGAGGTATCTATCATAGATCTACCCTCCATTACTTTTCCATCTAGTGGAACTTTCTCTCCTGGTTTTACAACAATAACATCTCCTACGCTAACTTCTTCCGGTGTTACTTTTTTAATATCATTCCCTATCTTTAAATTAGCAAAATCCGGTCTTATATCCATTAAAGCTGCAATAGATTTTCTTGAACGATTAACAGCCATATCTTGGAACATCTCTCCTAGCTGATAAAAAAGCATAACTGCTACCCCTTCTGGATATTGTCCAATAGCAAACGCTCCAATAGTTGCTATACCCATAAGAAAGTTTTCATCAAATACTTGCCCATTTCTTATATTTTTTATCGCCCTTAAAATAACCTCTCCACCTACAAGTACATAGCTTATAAAAAAGAGGATCAATTCAGTAACATTGGATAAATTCATAGTAGTTGCTATTGCAAAAATTACTGCACTAAAGGCAAACCTAATTATTTCACCTTTATTACTTTCTTCTTGTTCTTGCTCATGAGTTTTATTTTGTGACATCTTACTTTTATTTTCAATCTCAATAACTTTAACATCAGGCTCTATTCTATGAACTATATTTGTTACCTTATCCATAATTTCATTTGTTCTAGAGGGATGGCCAATCTCCATAATAAGCTTAGTGGAAACGAAGTCCACAACTGCAGATTTGACACCATCTATATTATTAGCTTCTCTTTCAATTTTACCAGCACAGTTTGCACAACAAAGTCCTTCGAGAAATATTTCTTTTTTAAAAACCGTATTTGAGTGCTTTTCTTTTACTTTAACATGGGATTCAATCTTATTAACTATCTCATTAGTTGCTGCGATTAGTTCTTGTGCTTTATTCATTTCTTCAATCTCTATAGTTAGAGTTTTAGTTATGAAGTTAACATTAGCTAAATTAATTCCTTTTATTTTACTAACATTCTCTTCTATCTTGGACGCACAATGGGCACAATCTAGCCCCTCTAGAAGAAATTCCTTCTTAACTTTATTGTTATTTACTACATCCTTCTTTACCCTATTGTCACTTTTGTTAATATTCTTAGCTGATAATTTTAAATTATTATTATCAGATTTTTTAACTATTCTTTTCATAATCTTGCTCCTCCAATATTAATTTGTGCTTTCATTTATATGAATTAAATCTTATACAACATCTAATCTATAAGTAGCTTATGTAAATAATAAAGTATTTTTATTGCATCAAATGAACATATGAATAATCATTCATATAATATATTATATTCCCTATGCCCATATATGTCAATAAAACTTATTAAATATTTATAAAACAAATAAAACAGAAATGATTCAAGGTATGTCGCTTATATCTTTTATATATTCTCTAATAATTAAGGACCTATAAAATTAGATAAAGATTTTATAGGTCCTTTCATATAATATTACATCTTGCTATTAAATTTCATAAGATTTTAGATAATTAGAAATCATATGTTTTGCTTCGTAAATAATATCTGACTTTCCTTCACAGACGCACCAATGATAAAGGATTCCTCTTGAAATAATCAAGATTTCCTGTGCTAACTCCACTGCAAAAATATTATTTTGAAGCTCTCCATTATCCTGTGCACATTGAATTAAATAACAAAGACCACTTGGCAATCCCCTGTCCATGGATAAAAAAAATTCATTACCATCTGTAACCTGTGCCTTATATAATTGTGTAATGCAGTCGCAACCAATATCAATTGCATACTGCATTTGATGAACAATATAATCAATGATTTTATCACAATAAGAATTAGAAAGCTTTAATAAAGATGGAAGAATATTTTCGGAAAAATAAGCATCACATATTGAATATAGCTCAATAATAATTCCTGATTTATTTTTAAAATGATGATAAAATGTACCAACAGAAACTCCTGATTTTTCGCAAATGTGAATTATTTTAACATTATCGTATCCATGTTCTTTAATTAATTTTACTGAAATATTATATATTTTTTCTTTTGTTTTAATAGCTTGTTTTTGACGATTTGTCATTTTTTCCACAATATCAGTCCTTTTTTATAGATTCGTTTAATTATATCATATTAAATGTTTTTCTGACATTATAAACAGAATTCCAAGATTATACTAAATATTATGATAATATTGGAAATAAGAGATATTGTAAGCTTAAGGTATCTATTCTGCTTGAAGAAAGGTATTTTACAAAGTTTATATTTGATTAGTGGATGCAATATTGTTATGATTTTAACATAATCAATTCATAGAATCGATTCAATTAAAATTCAAAGGAGGAATTTTCATGAATAAGTATCAAAAACTTTTTGAGCCTATTACAGTTGGTAAGCTAAAACTAAAAAATAGAATTTCCATGGCTCCCATGGGATTGGTTTTCTATGCTGATACAAATGGCGGATTTAATGAAAATGCCCAAAACTACTATATAGAACGTGCTAAAGGCGGTACAGGTTTAATTATTACTGGTATCTGCAACATAGATTATAATGAAATGACGGATTTGATAATGCCATGTCCAACTTACAGGCCAGCTTTATTTGGACAATCTGTTGGATCCATGATTGAAAGAGTTCATGCCTATGATTCTAAAATAATTATGCAGCTTACCGGTGGTTTGGGACGTTCTGCAATTCCAGGATTGGTAAAGACGCATATCGCTCCTTCAGTTAATGAGAATCGCTTTGAGCCAGAGATCATTCATCGTGAAATGACAATTGATGAAATCCATACTTTGATTGATAATTTTATAAAATCTGCAGCAATTGCAAAAAAGAGCGGTTTTGATGGAGTTGAAATTCATGCGGTACATGAAGGTTACTTGCTCGATCAATTTGCTATCAGTTTTTATAATAAACGTACTGATGAATACGGCGGGGATTTAAGAG
This sequence comes from Clostridium pascui, assembly GCF_016908015.1. GTDB lineage: Bacteria > Bacillota > Clostridia > Clostridiales > Clostridiaceae > Clostridium_AK > Clostridium_AK pascui. Next base: position 423,552 of record NZ_JAFBDB010000001.1, on the reverse strand, counting down.
CAAGATTAAAAGTTGCAACTGATATTGTAAAAGGCATCAAACAGGTCTGTGGTAAAGATTTCCCAGTATCTTTACGTTTTAGCGTCAAATCTTTTATCAAGGCTCTTCGTCAAGGTATTCTTCCAGGAGAAGAATGCGAAGAACAAGGAAAGGATTTAGAAGAAGGCTTGGCTGCTGCTAAAATTTTAGCTGAAGCTGGTTATGATATGTTCAATGTTGATGCAGGAACCTATGATTCCTGGTATTGGAATCATCCCCCAATGTACTTTGAAAAAGGAATGTACCGTGAATTCGGACGAGCTATGAAAAAAGCTGTTGATATTCCTGTGATTCTTGCAGGTAGAATGGATGATCCTAATATTGCATTAGATGCATTGAATGGATGTTGCGATATTGTTTCTTATGGACGTCCACTACTTGCTGACCCTTACCTTCCAGAAAAAATTCGTACCGGTAATTTTGAAGATATTCGTCCTTGCCTTTCCTGTCATGATGGATGTATGGGAAGAATTGCCACAGGCTCCCCTTTATCCTGCGCAGTAAATCCTGCTTGTGGCAGAGAGAACAGTTATGGCTTGAGCAAAACAGATGCATCTAAAAAAGTGTTGATAATTGGTGGTGGCTTAGCTGGTATGGAATGCGCACGTGTCTGCAGCATTCGTGGCCATAAAGTAACCTTAGTTGAAAAATGTTGTCATTTGGGCGGCAATATTATTCCAGGTAGTGTCCCCAATTTTAAAGTAGACGATAGATCACTTATCAAATGGTATGAAACTCAGCTAGAAAAGCTTAATATCAACATTGTTATGAATACTTCAGTTGACAAAACATATGTAGATGAATTTGATGCAGATGTAATAGTAGTTGCAACTGGTGCACATCCAATCAACATTGATTTTGGAAGTGAAAATAACGTATATACCGCAAGTGATGTGCTAATGGATGTATCAAAAGCAGGCAAAGAAATCGTAGTTGTTGGAGGTGGACTAGTAGGCTGTGAAACAGCTTTATGGCTAGCACAAATGGGTAAAAAAGTAAGTGTTGTTGAAGTGCAGAGTGACATTCTTGGTGGGCCTCACGGAATGCCGATGATGAATTACTCTATGTTAGTCGAACTACTAGCATTCCATAATGTAGATGTATATAAAAATACTAAAGTTAAAAAAGTAACCAAGAATGTAGTTATTGTTAACAATGCTGAAGAACAAAAAGAAATCCCTGCAGATACTATTATAACCGCTGTTGGCTATAGTCAAAACAATGCGCTATACAACAGTTTAAGCGATAGTGGTAAAGTCATCCATAACATTGGTGATTCCAGAGAGGTACACAATATCATGAACGCAATTTGGAATGGTTATGAAGTAGGTAGGGGTATTTAATTTATGAACTCAAAGATTATAAGTATATAATAAAACGTACTCTATTATTAAGAACAATTTAAAAAAGGCTATTAATCATCTTCTTGATGATTAATAGCCTTTTTAAATTCCTATCAACCAAAGAATAAAATAAATAGATTCTCTTTTTCAAGATAACCCATATTGTTGAATAAGCAGCATCAGCTACTATATTGATTTATAGATTTCTAAACAATATTTGCGTTTTTAGTATCCATTCTAGACTCTATACTTTAAACTTTCTAACCATATTACTTAAATTTTTCACGAGATCTGCCTGCTCTTTAGAAGCTTCAACTACTTTCTCTATACCTAATGCAGTTTCATTTATATTATTTAATATTTCATCAGAATTTGCTGCTGATTCTTCAGCTGTTGCAGAAACATTTTGAATAGCATTACTTACTTCTTCTATAGTTTCAAGTACAACTTTAGAGGAACCTAATACTTGTTTTGTTATATTATTTATGAAAACTGAATCTTTTTCATACTGTATTCCTGTTTCTACTAAAAGCTCATAATCTAATTTTACTTGGCTATTTATAAATGTTAATACTTTTTCAGCACTATCCGAAAGATTTGAAAAGGCATCTTCCACTTGTCTTACCACTTCTTGTATCTTTGATGCTGTAGTAGAAGATTGATCGGCAAGTTTTCTTACCTCATCTGCAACCACAGCAAATCCTTTTCCATGTTCTCCAGCCCTTGCTGCTTCTATTGCAGCATTTAATGATAATAAATTTGTTTGGGATGCAATATTGGCAATAGCTTGTGACATATCTCTAATTTCTGTAACAACTTTTCCTGCTTCGATAGCTTGTCTAATATCCAATAAATTATCATCATTTACTTTGCTTGCAACTAAAAGTGCACTTTCCCCTTTATTTTTCACAGTAATTGCCCTCTCTTGAATCTCTACAGCTGATTTGGTACCGTCATTTGCCTTATTAGTTAGATCATTTGTATTAAGTTCAATTTCTTGAGAAGATGCACTAATTTCTTCTATAGTAGCGCTTAAATCTTCTGAAGCTTTTGCAACTTGATGTGCAGACTCAAATATGCTTTCCATCTTAACAGAGATTTCTTCAGTAGTGTACATTAGATGTTGGGATGAATTAACAACTTTATCTGTTGTATTTGTCACTTCTCTAATTAGAGCTTGTAGATTCCCTACCATTTTATTATACCCACTTGCTATTTGACCTATCTCATCTTTACTATCTATATTTAATCGTACTGTTAAATCACCCTCATTATTTGCAAGCTCTTCAAGTTTATCAGAAACCTTTGATAATCCTAAAATCTTTTTATACATTATTGTAAAAACGCCTAGTATAAAGGTAGTAAGAATTATTATTAAGATAATAGTAATAATCATAGCTATATCTAGCTTTTGTTTGGCTAACTCAGTTTCATTTTTCACCCTGGTATTCATTTTATTCTGAAATTCATTCATTGGATCTGTAATGATTTCTTTATTTGAATCATAATTGCTATCAAACATTAATACCCTTGCCTTTTGAAAATCACCATTGGATACTGCTTTCATAGCTGTATCTTCTGTCTTAATTAATGCATCTGAATTTTGTTTTGCTTTTTCTATTAAATTTAATTCGTCCTTTGGAGCATTTAATTCTTTTAATCTTTGAACAACTTTATCACGAGTTCTTATTTCATTAACCTCTTTCCAATAATTATCATAGTGTTTCTTTTCACCGAATTGAACATATATTCTTGCTTCATTTGTTAAATAATCTGATGCATTTACTAAATCAATTCCTAATTGTTTAGATTCTGCCTGTATTATTGTAGCTTCTCGTTCGTTTTTAAAACAGATGTTTAAATAATATACACTGCTTCCTACTAAAACTGATAATATTAAAAATATTACTGCAGATAATTTCAAAAACTTAGATATTCGCATTTTATTTCCCCCTCAAATAAAATTTAGAAATTGCTTAGCATAATTTAATTAATTTTCGTTACATTATATTTAAAGTTTATAGTTTTTTGAAAATTATATATTTTATTTAAATTATTCCATTATAAGTTTTCTACTCTTACTATGTTTCTTTAACAAAAATGCATTGATTCAGGAATATTTTTTCCCAAAACCAATGCATTAAACATTTTATTATAAAATTCTAAGGGTATTCTATTTATGATTTCTAATACACTCTATATTATTATATTTTGAATATAAATAAGGTTAATTTAATAACAAAACTCTTCATTTTAATCCATAACATTAAACATTACATATTATTTTGTACATTAATTCTGCAGGATCAAGAATGGGAACAGATGCATATTTTTTCAACTCATTATATAAATAAGGAAAATGAGTACATCCAAGAATAACTACATCTACTTTTATAAAGTTAAAAAACTCCATTACATTTCTAAGTGCAAACTTTTTAACTATTTTTTCAGCAGATACACCCTTTTCTATTTCCGTAACTACAGGAAGCATTCCTATTCCAATAACATTACAATTAGGGCTTACGCTTTGTATAGCCTTTTCAATACCTGCAGAACTTTGATTATTAGCTGTAATCACTCCAATATTTTCATATTCAGAAGCAATGTTTTTATAAACAGTAAGGGGGGTAATTATCCTTATATTCTCCTCCACGGATAACTTATCCATATCAACTGCTGCACTTAAAGAATTACAATATATAATTATTGTGTCAATACCTTCATATTTTATTTTATTTATTATTCTTCTAATACTACTAGTAAGTTCAATTGGAGATAATATTTGAAGTTTAGACTGTTCTTCAGAACATAAAGATACAGGATATCCTAGTGCATTAACCCCTTTTGAAACTAAAAATTCCACTCCCATTTCAGTGTCTACAGGAGTTCCTGCAATTACTCCAACCTTTATACTATTCAAAGATATCACTCCTTCATAAACTTATTTAAGATATTTTATTTTCACTTCATTTGAATATCTTCATTAATTATATTCTTTATAATGCTGTAGTATGTTAACTCCAATAGCTTCATATTGTTTGTATTTTGAAATTATAAGAAATATATCTCTAAAATTTATGATTTTATAATATTTTTTAGTTTACATTTAAATTCCATTTACATAATATTTATTATGACTACTTAATTCTATCAATAATCTATTTTATAAAAATAAGTAGGTTCTCTTTAATGAGAACCTACTTATTTTTATTATTTTCCTATTTAAACTTGAATATGAGCTTGTAATCCTAACAACTTTTCATTATCTTTTAATATTGGTTTAACTACTTCTTCAACAAAATCTATTACCTGAGAAGGCGCCCTTCCAACAAACTTATTAGGATCTACTGAGCTTAATATTTCTTCCTTAGTTAAATTAAAGAACGAATCATTTGCTATTCTGTCTAAAAGATCGTTGTTTAATCCTTCAGATTTTACTCTATGTGCAGCTTCCATAGAATGTGTTCTTATTTTTTCGTGTAATTCTTGTCTGTCTCCACCTTTTTTCACACATTCCATTATTATATTTTCAGTTGCCATAAATGGTAGTTCATCATTAACATGTTTAGCTATAACTTTTTCATATACCACCATATTACTACTTACATTTAAGTATAAGTTAAGTACTCCATCTAAAGCTAAAAAAGCTTCTGGAACAGATATTCTTTTATTTGCAGAATCATCTAAAGTTCTTTCAAACCATTGGGTAGATGCAGTAATAGCAGGATTTAAAGCATCTACTATTATATATCTTGCAAGAGCCCCTATTCTTTCACATCTCATAGGATTTCTCTTATATGCCATTGCTGAAGATCCTATTTGATTTTTTTCAAATGGCTCTTCTACTTCTTTCATACTTTGAAGGAGTCTTATATCATTACTAAATTTATAAGCACTTTGCGCAACTTCTGATAAAGTGTTTAATACTATTGAATCCAATTTTCTTGGATAAGTTTGACCTGTAACTTTAAAAGCATCTTCAAATCCCATTTTTCTTGAAACCATTTTATCCAATGCTTTTACCTTATCTTCATTTTCATTAAATAACTCCATAAAACTTGCTTGAGTTCCTGTAGTACCTTTAACTCCTCTAAACCTCATCTTTTCTAACACAAACTCTATGTTCTCTAAATCTAAAACCAAATCTTGAATCCATAAAGTTGCTCTTTTCCCTACTGTTGTTAACTGGGCAGGTTGAAGATGAGTAAACCCTAATGTAGGCACATCCTTATATTTAACAGCAAACTTAGATAACTCATTAATTACATTTATTATTTTATTTTTTACTACTTTTAATGCTTCTTTCATTATGATTATATCAGTGTTATCACCAACATAGCAGCTAGTAGCTCCTAAATGTATAATCCCCTTTGCAGCAGGACATTGTACTCCATAGGCATATACATGGCTCATAACATCGTGTCTTACTTCTTTTTCTCTTTTTTCAGCAACCTCATAATTTATGTTATCAATATTTTTCTTTAATTCTTCTATTTGCTCATCGGTGATATTTAATCCTAGTTCTTTCTCGCTTTCCGCTAAAGCAACCCATAATTTTCTCCAAGTTTTAAATTTCATTTCATCTGAAAACAAATAACTCATTTCTTTAGATGAATATCTAGAGTTTAAGGGTGTATTATATGTATTTCTCATCTATTAACCTCCGAATATAAAAAGTTTTTTTTTATGATTTATTCATATTATAACATAATATTTATCTTTTTAACACTATATAGTTCGTATTTATTAATATAAAAATATGTTCTATTAAATAGTTCCTAATAATATAATCTATTAGGAACAAAAATTATATTTATTATAAGGAGGCAATTATGTACAAGTTTAATCTTTTTGACAAAATTGCATTTATATTAGTTATTATCGGCGCTCTTAATTGGGGACTATTAGGATTATTAAACTTTAACTTAGTTAGTGCAATCTTTGGAGAACCTGCAAACCTTTTATCTAGAATACTCTATATAATTGTTGGAGCTGCTGGCGTATATATCATATTATTACTAGTAAAAATAAAAAAATACTCAAGAACATAAATAAAAGGCGTAAGAACGCCTTTTATTATTTATTATTCCATTGTTTCTATTAATTTACTCACTTCTTCTACAGCTAAAGTTTCATCGTCACCAGATGCAGAAACAGTAATGTTTGCACCACTGGTAACAGCCAAAGAAAGTACTCCTATCAAACTTTTAACATTAGCTTTTTTCCCATTAAACTCAATATATACATCAGATTTAAAGGATGATGCCTTTTTTACGAGCAGCGTAGCTGGTCTAGCATGAAGTCCTGTAGAACTTTTTACAATTATATCTCTTGTTATCATTAGTATCACCTCTATATAAATTATAACCAATTCCTGCGTCAATTTCTACTTAGTATTCCATTAATTTAATAATTTATAAGTTTTATATACACTTTTTTATAAAGCTTTCTATTCTATTTAATCCTTCTTCTATATTTTCCATAGATGTTGCATAAGAAATTCGTATAAAACCATCTATTCCAAAAGCTTCTCCTGGAACAGCTGCAACCTTTCCTTTTTCTAAAAGCTTACTACAAAAATCTAAGGAATTTTCTATTGTTTCTCCTTCAACTGATTTCCCTATAATCTTTGATATATCTATGAATACATAAAAAGCACCTTTTGGTTCAATACAACTTATATTTTCTATACCATTTATTCTTGTAACTATATAATCTCTTCTTCTTTTAAATTCTTGTTTCATAACGTGTATAAACTCTTGAGTTCCTGCAAGTGCCTCTAATGAAGCATATTGAGCTATAGAATTCGGATTAGATGTAGTATGGCTTTGTATATTTGACATAAGTTTTACTATTTCTTCACTTGCTGCTGCATATCCTATTCTCCATCCAGTCATAGAATACGTTTTAGAAACTCCATTAATAACTATAGTTCTTCTATAAGCATCTTCACTTAAAGAAGCTATGCTTACATGCTCATCGTCACCATATATAAGTTTTTCATATATTTCATCAGAAATTATAATTAAATCATGTTCTTTTGCAAATTCAGCTAATTTAATTAGCTCTCCTTTTGTATAAATACTTCCTGTTGGATTGTTTGGACTGTTAATTATTATAGCTTTTGTCTTAGAAGTTATATATTGTTTTAAAGATTCAATGTCATACTTATAACTGTTTTCCTGACCTGTCTTTACAAATACAGGTACTCCATCAGAAAGCTTTATAAGCTCAGGGTAACTTACCCAATAAGGCGTAGCTATTAGCACTTCATCACCAGGATTTAATATAGCAAAAAATGCATTTGATAAACATTGCTTAGCTCCTGTTGATATTATTATTTGAGAAGATTTATACTGTAAGTTATTATCATTTTTAAATTTATTTATTATAGCTTCTTTTAGTTCATTAATTCCTGATGCTGGAGTATATTTGGTATATCCCTTTTCCATAGCTTCTATAGATGCATTTCGAATATTAGCTGGTGTATTGAAATCTGGTTCCCCTGCACCAAATCCTATTATATCTATACCTTGAGATTTTAATTCCTTAGCCTTGGCTGTTATAGCTAAAGTGATTGATGGTTCTATATTACTTGCTTTTTTTGATAAAATCATTTGAGCACCCCCACTATTTATATAATATATATAATATATAAAATTTCACCCAATTGCAATTTTATTTTATTATTTTATTAAAATTCACAAAAATAATAAAGGGATTAAACTTAACCCCTTTATAAAATAAATATATTAACTATCTTGGCTGAACTATAAGCTTAATAGCTGTTCTTTCTTCGCCATCAATTTCTATATCAGTAAAAGCTGGTATACATACTAAATCTATTCCACTTGGTGCTACAAATCCTCTCGCAATAGCTACAGATTTAATAGCTTGATTTAATGCTCCAGCTCCAATAGCCTGTATTTCTGCCCCTCCCTTTTCTCTTAAAACCCCTGCTAATGCTCCTGCAACTTTGTTTGGACTTGATTTTGCTGAAACTTTTAATACTTCCATAATAAACCTCCTATATATATAACTTTATTTATTATTACTTTATTTATAATATTCTACATATAATGAAAAAATCCTTTTAATTTTGCAAAATTTCTAGTATTTACAAAATTAAAAGGATTCATTATTTACTTTGCATATTCTATTGCTCGGGTTTCTCTAATTACATTAACTTTAATTTGACCTGGATATTCTAATTCGCCTTCAATTTTCTTGACAATATTTCTTGCCATTTCAACTGATCCGGCATCATCTATTTCTTCTGGTTTAACTATTATTCTCACTTCTCTACCCGCTTGAATGGCATATGACTTTTCTACGCCTTCATATGAATTTGCTATTTCTTCAAGTTTTTCTAGCCTTTTGATGTACGCTTCTAAAGTTTCCCTTCTAGCAGCTGGTCTTGCTGCAGAAATAGCATCTGCTGCTTGAACTAATATTCCTTCAAGGGATTGAAACTCTACATCACCATGATGAGCTGCTATGGCATTTACTATTACAGAAGATTCGTGACACTTCTTAGCTATTTCCGCACCTATTAACGCATGAGGACCTTCTACTTCATGATCTACAGCTTTACCAATATCATGGAGTAAACCAGCCCTTTTAGCAAGCGTAGGATCCATTCCTAACTCAGATGCCATTAAACCGGCTAAATAAGATACTTCTATAGAATGTTTTAATACATTTTGACCATAACTAGTTCTGTATTTCAACCTTCCAAGTAATCTTATTAATTCTGAATGAAGACCATGTACCCCAGTTTCAAAAGTTGCCTGTTCGCCTTCTTCTCTAATATTATTTTCCACTTCTTTTTTGGCCTTTTCAACCATTTCTTCTATTCTTGCAGGATGAATTCTGCCATCCATTATAAGCTTTTCAAGGGCTATTCTTGCCACTTCTCGTCTTATTGGATCAAAGCTTGAAAGAATTACAGCTTCTGGAGTATCATCTATAATTAAATCTACTCCTGTAAGAGTTTCCAAGGTACGTATATTTCTACCTTCTCTACCTATTATACGTCCTTTCATTTCATCATTAGGAAGATTCACCACATGTACTGTTGTTTCTGCAACATGATCTGCAGCACATCTTTGAATAGCATATGTTATAATTTCTCTTGCCTTTTTATCGGCTTCTTCTTTAGCTCGCGTTTCAACTTCTTTAATCATCATAGCGGTTTCGTGTTTTATTTCCTTGCTAACTTCTTCAAGCAATATCTCCTTTGCTTGATCTGAAGTTAGACCCGATAGTCTTTCTAACTCTTCTCTTTGCTTAGTGTAAACTTCTTCGATACTTGCTTCTAAGTCAGCTAATTCCTGCTGCTTTTTATTTAAATTTTCTTCTCTTTTTTCAAGCATATCACTTTTCTTATCAAGCAATTCTTCTCTCTGAAGTATTCTTCTTTCTAGACGCTGTATTTCATTACGTCTATCTCTAGATTCTCTTTCAAGATCATTTCTTAGTTTGTGGACTTCTTCCTTTGCCTCAAGAATTGCTTCTTTCTTTTGAGATTCGGCATTTTTTTCAGCCTCACCTATTATTCTCTTGGCTTCTTCCTCAGCATTTGAAATTTTTGCTATGGAAACGTTTTTTCTTATATAAAAATCCACATATATAGCAACGACTGCTATTATAACAGTTATTACTATAGCATAAACTGGATTCACATGAACACCTCCTTTGCTTCTCTTCTCTATCTATTTTTAGTAAATATAAAAGCATAGAAAGGTTTCATAGTATTCAAATGGATGTTTTCGCTAAACCAGATTTTGTATTTATTTTATATTAATTTTGTCATTATGTCAAGTTATATATGTTGAACAGCTAGCTAATTAATCATTATTTTTCTTTTATGCTATTATTTATCATTTTTCGACTGTTTATTATCTTCACCAGTTGTTTTTTCTTCTTGCGCTAAGGGTAACTCATATTTTTGTCTTATCTTATTTTCAATTTCTTTAAGTAATTCTGGGTTTTCCTTAAAGAATTGTTTAGCATTTTCTCTTCCCTGTCCAAGTCTTATATCATTATATGAAAACCATGCTCCACTTTTTTGAACTATTTCTTCCTTTACTCCTATATCTAAAACATCACCTGTTCTTGATATTCCTTCATTATACATTATATCAAATTCAGCGTTTTTAAATGGAGGAGCTACCTTATTTTTGGTTAGTTTTACTCTTGTTCTATTTCCAACAACCTCATCGCCTTGTTTTATTGAATCTATTCTTCTAATATCCATTCTTACGCTTGAATAAAACTTTAAAGCTCTACCACCTGTAGTAGTTTCTGGATTTCCGAACATAACTCCTACTTTTTCTCTAAGCTGGTTTATAAAAATTGCTACGCACTTAGATTTATTAATAGAACCTGCCAATTTTCTTAAGGCCTGGGACATAAGTCTTGCCTGTAATCCTACATGAGAATCTCCCATCTCCCCTTCAATTTCTGCTCTTGGAACTAGTGCTGCTACAGAATCCACTACTATTACATCTATGGCATTTGATCTTACTAATGCTTCTGTAATTTCAAGTCCTTGTTCTCCTGTATCTGGTTGGGAAACTATTAAATTGTCGATGTCTACTCCTAATTTTTTAGCATAGGATGGGTCTAGTGCATGTTCTGCATCCACATAAGCAGCACTTCCTCCAAGCTTTTGAGCTTCAGCTACTATATGCAGTGCTACAGTAGTCTTACCTGAAGATTCTGGTCCGTATATCTCTATTATTCTTCCTCTTGGTACTCCACCTATACCTAATGCTATATCTAATCCTAAACATCCAGTAGAAATAGAATCTAAATTTAATACACTGTGTTCTCCAAGTTTCATTATAGATCCTTTTCCAAATTGTTTTTCTATTTGTCCCATCGCTGCTTCAATTGCTTTTAATTTATCATTATTCATGCTATCCCCTTAAAGGGAGTCACCATCCTTTCATACTTTTCATCATTCGAACATTTGTTCTACACAATTAATTATATAATAAATTCATTACACGGTCAACATAAGAATATAGTTCCTAGAAAATCTAGGAACTATAGCCATTTAATTACCGCAGTAATTATTATATACAAATTTATATTTTCTAATCAATCCTAATCTCTATCTGTCAGGTTTTATAGCTTCTTTATTTTTAACAAAATAATCTACTCCAGACACAATAGTTATTATTATAGCAAGTAACATAGCTGTTTTAGCAATCCACTCTAAAAAACTAAATGGTATAATAGTAAATACTGATAAAACACTTAAACTATCTTTATTTAAATTAATTAGTGCTGCTATTATAGCAACTATTTGAGTAACAGTTTTAGCTTTCCCCCATCCGCTAGCTGCTATGACTATACCTTCTGCTGCCGCTACACTGCGAAGCCCTGTTACTGCAAACTCTCTTGCTATTATTATCATAGCTGCCCAAGCAGGAAGTACCTGAAGCTCCACTAGTGATACTAGAGCTGCTGTAACTAAAAGTTTATCTGCTAAAGGATCCATAAACTTCCCAAAACGAGTTATTTGATTTCTACTTCTCGCTATGTAGCCATCTAGCTTATCTGTAAGAGCTGCCAGGATGAAAATAATAGTTGCTATACTTTTCCCATAAGGCATTCCTTTTATTGCCAAAAATACTAGAAATACCGGAACCAAAATCATCCTGATAATAGTTAGTTTATTTGCTAGATTCATAATATACAACTCCCATTAAATCATATTGTAAATTTTGCTTAATTTTAACTTTAACAAAATCGCCTATATTTAATATTTTATCACATTTAAAATAAATTGCACCATCTATTTCGGGAGTCATTTCATAATTTCTTCCAATATAATATTCACCATCAAAATTTTCTACAACAACTTCGTATATCTTGCCTACTTTATTTTTATTTATTTCGTAAGAATTTTCTTGCTGGATAACCATGATTTCTTTTTCTCTTTTTTCTTTTATTTCTTCATCTATTTGATTTTCCATTTCTGCCGCTGGAGTTCCTTCTTCTTGAGAGTATCTAAATACTCCTAGTTTATCAATTTTAGTATCTCTCACAAATTCTTTTAATTCCTCAAAATCACTTTCACTTTCACCAGGAAAACCTACAATCAATGAAGTTCTTATAGCCATACCTGGTATTTCTTGTCTAAGTCTTTGTATTACATTTACTATTTCTTCTTTTCTTCCTCTTCTTCCCATAAGTTTCAGCACATTGTTACTTATATGCTGTACTGGTATATCTAGATACTTACATACCTTATCATTAACCTTTATTTCATTTATAAGTTCATCCGTTATTTCTTCTGGGTAACAATAAAGTACTCTTATCCATTTTATATCGTCTATCTTGGATATTTCTCCTATAAGCTCTGGAAGCATCTTTTTATTATATAGGTCTATCCCATATCTAGTTGTATCTTGTGCAACTAATATTATTTCTTTTACACCTTGTGCTCCTAAAGATTTAACTTCTTCTAATACACTTTCTATTTTTCTGCTCCTATATTTCCCTCTTATACGTGGAATTGCACAGTAAGTACAGAAATTGCTGCATCCTTCTCCTATTCTTACATATGCATAATGCTTAGAAGTTGTAAGTACTCTTTGACCTTCGTTTATATTTACATCACTATAATTACAGTAAACTGACTTTTCATTATTTACTAAGGCCCTATCTATAGCTTCTTCTAGTTTATCATAGTCATTTACTCCAAGTATTACATCCGCTTCAGGCAAAAGTTCTTGCAGTTCTTTTCCATATCTTTGAGTTAAACATCCTGTTACAACTATAACCTTACATTTGCCTTTTCCTTTTTTATATTCACTCATTTCTATAATTGTGTTTATTGATTCTTGCTTAGATGACTCTATAAATCCACAAGTATTTACTAGAATTATATCTGAATCCTTAGGATTATTGGTGATAGTATAGCTTCTACCTAATTTATCTAAAACTATCTCACTATCTACCCTATTTTTATCGCACCCTAAGCTTATTATTCCTACCTTTAACTTTTCCATAATTGTCCTCCTACTCCATATTATCTTTATCTACTAGTATTTGCCTTGGCTTACTTCCATCTCTGCCGGAAATAATTCCTCTTTCTTCTAATTGTTCTATTATTCTAGCTGCTCTATTATAACCTATTCTAAGCCTTCTTTGCAAAAGAGATGTTGAAGCTTGACTAGTTTCTATTACTATTCTCATTGCTTCATCTAATAATTCATCCTTATCATCTTCATTTACCTTTGTAACTGTATTTATTTCTTCTATAATACTATTTTCATATTCTACTTCTTCTTGAGCATTTTTTATAAATTCTACTACCTTTTCTACTTCCTCCTCTGAAATAAATGCACCTTGTATTCTAAGGGGCTTTGATTCACCTGTAGGATAAAAAAGCATATCACCTTTTCCTAAAAGTTTTTCTGCACCCGCCATATCTAGTATTGTTCTCGAATCTATCTGACTGGAAACTGCAAAAGATATTCTAGATGGTATATTGGCTTTAATGACTCCAGTAATTACATCTACAGAGGGTCTTTGAGTTGCTATAACAAGATGCATACCCGCTGCTCTTGCCATTTGTGCAAGACGTCCTATATAGTCTTCTATATCATTTGGGCATACCATCATTAAGTCAGCTAATTCATCTATTATCATAACTATCAATGGTAACTTTTTATCTATTTTCCCTTTTTCATATAAGTCATTATAGCTTTCTATATTTCTTACATTATTTTCTGCAAATATTTTATATCTTCTTGTCATCTCATTAACTGCCCAATTAAGAGCTCCCGCGGCCTTTTTAGGTTCTGTAACTACAGGTATTAAAAGATGGGGAATCCCATTATATATACTAAGTTCTACCACCTTAGGATCTATCATAAGCAACTTTACATTTTCAGGTGAATATTTAAAAAGCAAGCTCATTATAAGTGTATTTATACATACACTTTTACCCGAACCTGTAGCTCCTGCTATAAGTAAATGTGGCATTTTAGCTAAGTCTGTAACTACACAATTCCCACCTATATCTTTTCCAAGTGCAAATGCTAAATTTTTATTGAAATTTTTATATTCATCAGATTCTAACACTTCCCTAAGATAAACAGAAGTTAGTTCTCTATTAGGCACTTCTATACCTACAGCAGACTTACCTGGTATAGGGGCTTCTATTCTCACTCCTGAAGCCGCTAAACTAAGTGCTATATCATCAGAAAGATTTACTATTTTACTTACCTTTACTCCAGAACTTGGTTGAAGCTCAAATCTTGTAACAGATGGTCCTTTGGTTACTTGTATTACTTTAGCTTCTACTCCAAAACTAGATAAGGTTTCTTCAAGTTTGTTAGCATTATCTATAAGTTCTTTTTTATCTTCCTTATTTAACTTAGAAGCTATATTAGCATTTAAAAGATTTAATTGAGGATAAGAATATTCATAGTCCTCTTTAAAATCATCTTCTCTATTCATTTCATTTTCTAATTGCTTATGTATATCTTCATCCACAGCCTTAGTATTATTTTCACTGCTAAATTTAATATTTATTTGTCTTTCTTTTTCCACCAGATTTTCTTGTGAACTTTCATCTTTATCACCTTCTATAGTGGAACTTTTAAATAGGCTTATAACTTTCAGTTTATTTTCTTTTTTCTCAACTTCCTCGTCGCTATCGTAAGCTACTAATTCTTCAGGTTTTTCTTCTATCAGCTTCTTTACACTCTTTTGTTCTCTCTTTTTACTTCTTAATTCCTCTATTACATTATATAAAGATACTTGGCTTACCATTATAAAAGATATAATGTATATAGCAACAAATATTACAATACTTCCAAGCTTACCAAATAAATTATATAAAGGTATATCAATTATATGACAAAGTACTCCACCATGCATTATAGAATTAGAATAATATAATCTTTGCATACTAGAAATTATTCCGTTTTCTAAAGCAGGTTTATCAATAGATGCCATATGTATTAGTAAAAGAGTATTTGATATAAAAAGAACTATGCCATAGAACTTACTATTAAAATTTATTTTTCCCCTTCTAATTATTAAACAAATCCCTGTAAAAACTATTAAAAAGGGAAAAACAAATGCACCCAATCCAAATATGAAAATAAGGACGTTTTTTATGAATCTTCCTATCGCACCAGATTCCCCTGGAGAAAACACACTTATTATCATCAATATTCCAATAGTAATAGAAATTATACCCTTAATATCTTTATTGTCTTTATTATCTTTAGTTTTTCTTTTAGTTTTTTTTCTTGCCAAATAATTCACCTCCCTATATTCCTATAACCTATTTTAATTATTATAAAGAAGCTTGTCTATACAAAAATTAACCATAGGAAAATCCTATGGTGTTGACTTCTTTTCATTTATTAATGTTTTAAGTTTATCTATAGCTTCCTTTATTCCCCCAACTTCATCTATAAGTCCCGATTTTACCGCTTCTTTACCAATAAGTATAGTACCCATATCATTTAATAAATTATCTGTTTTAGTTAATAATTCTTGCAGCGTATCCTTTTCTATCTTAGAAGTTCTTACTATGAAATCATTTATTCTTTCCTGCATTTTTTTGAAATATTCAAAGGTTTGAGGAACGCCTATTACTAATCCATTCATTCTTATAGGATGAATTATCATAGTTGCTGTAGGAGAAATAAATGAATAATCCGAAGATGTCGCAAGTGGAACTCCAATAGAGTGCCCTCCTCCTATTACAAGTGATACTGTAGGTTTACTTAAACTGTTTATCATTTCTGAAATAGCAAGCCCAGCCTCTACATCACCACCTACAGTATTTAGTACTACAAGTATTCCTTCAACATTGCTGTTCATTTCTATATTAACCAATTGAGGAATAACATGTTCGTATTTAGTAGCTTTACTTTGAGGAGGAACCATATTATGCCCCTCTATCTGTCCTATTATAGGCAATACGTATATTTTATCGTCTTTTACAGGAATATTTGTTACACCTAATTCCCTTATATTTTCTAACTCTTCATTTCTTATATCTTCTCTTTGGTCTTTTTCACTAATCATTTTGTTCCCCTCCTAACACAAATTATTTTGTGCATACGGGGAAAGATTATACTATAAAATTTATTTTATTTCTCCTAGTTTAAATCCTTTATGCAGAGCATTTATAGCTTTTTTGGTATATTCACTTTCTACTAAGCACCAAATAGTTGTATGAGAATCTGCTGTTTGTAATATTTTTATATTTTCCTTATTCAGATAGTTTAGAATTTTAGCCATTACTCCTGGAATTCCTCTCATACGACTTCCTATAATAGCAATCTTGCTGCAATTTTCTGTATAGGTATATAAAAGATTTAGATTTTTCATTATATGGTCAAATTTACTTATATCTTTTCCATCTATGGTAAAGACACTTTCCTCTGGGAACACATTAATTAAATCTATACTTATTCCATTCTGTGCTAGTACATTTAAAAGTTCATAGTAGTTTTCGTTTTCATTATTTTCTTTTAAGCTAACTCTCACTTGAGTTCTATCACTCATATGAGTAATACCAGTTATAATATTATCTACCTTTAAATCTCCATTGTTATTTATAGTAGTTCCCTTTGAGGTACTTAAAGTATTTTTAATTACCAGAGGGATATTGGACTTCATAGCAACTTCTACTGCCCTAGGATGTATAACCTTAGCTCCTTGATCTGCAAATTGGAATACTTCATTATAACTTATTTCTTTAATCAAAGAGGCATCTGAAACTATCCTAGGATCTGCTGTCATTATACCATCAACATCAGTATAAATCTCTACTTGTTCAGCATTAAGAGCTACTCCAAGTAATGCTGCAGTTACATCACTTCCACCTCTACCTAAAGTCGTAATATACCCCTTTTTACTTATACCTTGGAAACCTGCTACTACAGGAATGTTACCTTCCTTTAAAACCTCTAATATATTTTCAGGATTTACATTTAATACATTGGCATTCCCATAATTATCATCTGTTAAAATACCAGCCTGTCCTCCTGTTAATGGAATAGCTTTTTCCTTATGATTTAATAAGTCATCTGTCATAACAACAGTACTTATAATTTCACCGCACCCCATAAGCAAATCTATACAAAGTTTATTTTCATCTTTTAGTTTATCACTTACTAACGAAAGAAGTGTATCTGTAGCATAGGGCTCTCCCTTTCTTCCCATAGCTGAAACTACCACTACAGGAAAAAAGCCTTCCTTTTTTGCTTCACATATTTTTTCTATTACCATTTCTCTTCTTTCTTTAGTTGAAACAGATGTTCCCCCAAACTTTTGCACAACTATTTTCATCTACATACCTCCAATTATACACGTGTCTTTTTTAAGGTTTTTTCATCCACATCTAGTATTATAGTCCTTGATCCTATCTTTTTTACATTTTCCCAAGGTACTTCTATAAACTCACTTTTGCCAAATAAGCTAAATTTGGTTTTAACATCGTTTAAAATAAGCAATTTAAAATTTCCATTCTCATCAATTACTACATCATTATTAGATAAATAGCTATATTTATCTCCATCATTAATATTTATTATTTCATATCTTTCTATTTGACTATATAGCTTCATATCATCATCCATACTATAAGCCCTCCTTAATATATTTCATAAAATAATATGAAATATATTAAGGAATTATTACTTCAATAGTAAATACTACACAATTATATCATTATTGTCACTTTTAAATAAGGTTATATCCTCTTCTAATAATGATTTAATCCCATCTAAATCCAATTTATCTCCTACATAAGCAGAATTTAATATACCATTTTTAAAGGTATACTCCATTACTCTTTGTATCTTTTCCATGTTTATAGAATCTATTTTCTTAATTATATCTTCAGGTTTATTTATTTTATTTAAAAACAATGTGGATTTTCCATTATTAAACATTCTGCTGCTAGTACTTTCCAATCCTAAAATGTAATTACCCTTCATTTGTTCCTTGCCCTTTATAAGTCTTTCCTTTGAAATAGTGCTTTTAGAAAATTTGAGTACTTCTTCTTTAATAAGCTCTACTACTTCTAAAGAATACTTAGGATTTAATCCGGTATAAATTGATATTATTCCTGTATTACTAAAAGAACTTAAGTAAGAATATATAGAATAACATCTTCCTTTTTCTTCCCTTATCTTTTGAAATAAAATAGAAGATGCTCCCCCACCTAAAATATTATTTAACAATATAAGAGCATAAGCATCCTCATGTCCCATTTCTATTCCATTAAGCCCTAAACTTAAGTGTAATTGTTCGATTTTTTTTTCTTGGAATAAATGATTATGCAGAATGTTAGGTTTATTGTGATTTATAGCTTCATTTTCGTTGTACTTCCAATTACCAAAATATTTTTCTACTAAACTTTCTATTTTATCTATGTCAAACTTACCTGCAATAGAAAGAACACAATTTTCAGGAACATAACGAGCATTAATATATTCTAATATTTGTTCTTTATTAAATGATGAAACTGTCTCTATAGATCCTAAAATAGGAAGAGCAATTGCTTCTTCTCCCCAAATAGCTTTACTATGAAGATCCATAAGTACATCCTCTGGCGAGTCTTCATTCATATTTATTTCTTCTATTATAACGCCTTTTTCCTTTTCTATATCTTCTTTGTCAAACTTGCTATTAAAAAGCATATCTGATATAACATCTAGAGCCAATTCAATATGGCTATCTAATATTTTAATATAATAGCAAGTACTTTCCTTTCCAGTGAAAGCATTAATTTGACCACCTACATCTTCTATAGATTCAGCTATTTGTTTAGCATTTCTATTATATGTACCCTTAAAAAACATATGTTCTATAAAATGTGAAATACCATTATTATAAGTGTTTTCATTTCTTGACCCATTTTTTACCCATAGTCCTACACTAACAGAATTTACATAATCTATCTTTTCTAATGCAATCTTTAACCCATTACTAAGCGTAACTAAATTATACATTGTTAGCCTCCCACAATTCTATAAATTATAAAAAATAAAAAGGCACAAAGCCCTTCTATTTTTTATTTATCAATTGTTTTTTCTGGTTGTTGTCCTTCATCTGCTTCAGGTTTCATAGCATCTTTTCTTGAAAGATTTACTCTTCCTTGATCATCTATCTCTGTTACTTTTACCAGTATCTCATCGCCTACTGAAACTATATCTTCTACTTTATTAACTCTTGTGAAGTCTAATTTAGATATATGCACTAATCCTTCTTTTCCTGGAAGAATCTCAACAAAGGCTCCAAAATTAGTTGTTCTTGTTACCTTACCTAAATATATTTCGCCTACTTCCACAACTTTTGTTAAATCATTTATTATCTTAAGAGCTTTATTAGCTCCTACGCTGTCATCAGATAAGATGTATATCTTTCCATCTTCCTTAATGTCAATCTTTACTCCTGTTTCTGCTATTATTTTGTTTATAGTTTTACCGCCTGCTCCTATAACATCTCTTATCTTTTCTGGATCGATAGTCATAGTATATACTCTTGGAGCATAAGGAGACATTTCTTTTCTTGGCTCAGCTATACATTCGTTCATCTTTCCTAGGATAAATAAACGCGCTGTTTTTGCATCCTCTATAGACTTTCTTATACATTCATTAGATAGTCCCTTGATTTTAGTATCTACTTGTATAGCAGTTATTCCCTTTTCTGTTCCTGCTACTTTAAAGTCCATATCTCCAAAGAAGTCTTCAATACCTTGTATATCAGTTAATACTTCTTCTTCTGATAAATCGTCGCTAGTTACAAGTCCCATAGCAATACCTGCTGCTGGTCTTTTAATTGGTACTCCTGCATCTAATAATGCTAAAGTACTAGCACATACACTTGCCTGAGAAGTAGATCCATTAGAACTTAATACTTCAGAAACTAATCTAACAGCATATGGGAAATCTTCTTCAGATGGAATAAGAGGTTCTAATGCTTTTTCAGCTAAAGCACCGTGACCAATTTCTCTTCTACCTGGTCCTCTAAGAGGTTTAACTTCTCCAACACTATAAGATGGGAAATTATAATGATGCATATATCTTTTAGATTCTGCTTCACCAATTCCATCTAATATTTGAACATCACCTAATGGTCCAATGGTAGCTGCAGTCATAACTTGAGTAAGTCCTCTTGTAAATAAACCTGTACCATGAGTTCTTGGAAAAAGTCCTACTTCACAACTTATAGGTCTTACTTGACTGAATCCTCTTCCATCTGGTCTTCTTCCTTCTTTTAAAATCATAGTTCTAACAATTTGTTTTTGAAGTTTATATACTACATCAGCTATATCAGCACCATTTTCAGGATACTTTTCTCCAAATTGTTCTGAAACCTTGCTGCGCACTTCATCTATAGCAGCATTTCTTTGATCTTTATCTGTTATATACATTGCATCTTTTACCATTTGGAAAGCATAGTCTCTAACTTCCTGTTCTAAGTTTTCATCTACCTTATGTAAGACAGGTTCAATTTTTTCCTTTCCAAACTTCTGCATAGCTTCTTCCTGAAAAGCTACTATTTTTTTACATTCTTCGAAACCAAACATAATAGCATTGTACATAGTTTCTTCATCAACTTCATCTGCACCTGCTTCTATCATGGTAACTCTTTCTTTAGTAGCACAAACAGTTAAATTTAAAATGCTCTTTTCTCTTTCACTTTGAATTGGATTTAGTACAAATTTTCCGTCAACTAACCCTACAGAAACTGTTCCAACTGGTGTAGTAAAAGGAATTGAAGATAGGCATAAGGCTAAAGAAGCACCATTCATTGCCAATATATTAGGTGAGTTATCTTGTTCAACTGATACAACCGTACATACTATTTGTACATCATTTCTATATCCCTTAGGGAATAGTGGTCTTAAAGGTCTGTCTATAGCTCTAGCAGTTAGTATAGCATCCTCCGAAGGTCTACCCTCTCTTTTTATAAAACCTCCTGGTATTTTACCTACTGCATAAAGTCTTTCTTCATATTCTACACTTAACGGAAAGAAGTCAATTCCCGCTCTAGGTTCTTTAGATGCATTTGCGTTTACAAGTACTACTGTTTCACCATAACTTACAAGTATAGCACAATCAGAAAGCATTCCTACTTTCCCAAACTCTACTTTAAGTTTTCTTCCGGCTAAAGTAGTTTCAAGCATATGATTCATAATTTACCTCCCTTCGATATTTACACTATTATTATCGTGTTTTTTGGTATTTTTTATACAAATTTAATTACTTAATTCAAAATAATAGAGCGGCTGAGCCGCTCTTAGTGATATTATTTTCTTAATCCTAATTCTTTAATAATAGCACGATATCTTTCAATATCTTTCTTTTCTAAGTAATTTAAAAGTCCTCTTCTCTTACCAACCATCATTAGAAGACCTCTTCTTGAATGATGATCCTTCTTGTGAAGCTTTAAGTGAGCATTTAAGTGATTGATTCTTTCAGTTAAAAGTGCTATCTGCACTTCTGGTGAACCAGTATCTCCCTCATGTCTTGCGTGTTTAGTTAATAATTCTTCTTTTCTTGCCTTTTCCATTAAAATACACCTCCAATTGTTAAATCCCCTTTCTCCAAGAATACCGACGGCAATCCAGTAATCATAGAGTAAGGTTCACTTGAATAAGTATATCAAATAAGCTTATAAAAGTAAATTGTTTTTTGAAATTAATTGTAAATTTTGCTTTTCTACGTATCCTTTATCTTTTTCTATCCTACAAGCTAATTCTTCTAGAGAATCAAATTTCTTTTCATCTCTTATTCTTCCTGTAAAATAGACTCTAATGGTTTCATCATATATATTATTATTAAAACCTAATATATGAGTTTCTATGCTAAGTTTGTGGTTCTCAACAGTTGGGTTATACCCTATATTGGTTACCCCTTTATAAAACTTATCCTTGTATTTTACAATAGTAGAATATACTCCACCCTTAGGTATAACATAATCTTTATTATAATCCAAATTTATAGTTGGAAAGCCAATTTCTCTTCCAATTTGCCTTCCTCTTACTACTTTACCCTCTATGGAAAATGGTACATACAGCATGGAATTAGCTTTTTTAATATCTCCTTGTTCCGATATTATATTTCGTATTCGTGAACTAGATATTAATTCATTATTTTGTTTTATGGGATTTATCACATAAAGCTTAAAATTATATTTAACACTTAATTTCTTAAGAAGAGTTATATCTCCTAAGTTCTTATATCCAAATCTATAGTTAAATCCCACTATAATACCCTTTGCATTATAATTTTCAACTATATTAGAAATAAAATCCTCAGGAGAAATTTCCATAAACTCTCTGCTGAAATTTATTAAGCTTAAATAATCTACTCCTATATGATCTAAAACCCTTATTTTCATATCATTATCCATTAGTAACTTAGGCATTATCTCTTTATTTATAATAGACAAAGGATGATTTTTAAATGTATATATCATACTTTTGCCTTTATTTTTATTTGCCACTTCTATGGCCTTTTGTACTAACGCCCTATGTCCTAAATGTAAACCATCAAAACTTCCTAATGCTATATAAGTATCATAAGGTATTTTTTTATTTATTTCTTCTCCCAATAAATCCATATTATTACCTCTAAATCAGTAATTTTTCAACTTTAAAACCTTTTTCAGTTTTTTTCCCTATTCCTATAAATCTATCTTCTATATATACCTTATATAATATATTTTCTTCTATATCCTTAATTACAAAAGGATTTTGTATAGTAACTCCATTTAAAAGGAGCTTTTCAAATTTATTGCTAAACACCCTAGATTTATACGTTAAAGCCTCGTTCATAGGTATAATAAAATTCTCAATATTTTCTTCATTTAAATCTTCTAAAGCTATGGAATTTTCTATAGAAAAAGTGCCCGTCTCAACTCTTTTCAAGTCCCACATAGCTCCTCCAACCTTTAAAACGTCTCCTATGTCATAACATAAACTTCTTATATAAGTTCCTTTAGAACATTTAACAGTAAATTCAACATATGGGATCTCTATATTTTCTATATTTATATCATATATAGTTATCTTTCTCTTTTGTCTTTCTATCTCAATGCCTTCTCGTGCTAGCTCATAAAGTCTTTTCCCATTGACCTTTAATGCTGAGTACATAGGAGGCATTTGTTCTATCTCTCCAATAAAACCTTTAATAACTTCTTCTATGTGTTTATCACTTATATCATTAAGTTTATTTTCAGAAAGTATTTTTCCTTCTCTATCATAAGTATCTGTTGTAACTCCTAACTTTAAGGTAGCTTTATAGACTTTATGATTTTGCATTATGTAATCTACAATTTTTGTAGCATTACCTATACATACTGGAAGTACTCCCGTAGCCATAGGATCTAAAGTTCCAGTATGACCTACTTTCTTGGTTTTAGAAAGCCTTTTTATAGTTCTTACCACATCAAAAGAAGTAATACCTGAAGGTTTATATACGTTTATTACTCCATTCATCATATCAACTCTTTTTGTATAATTTTTAGTATTTCTTCCTTAGCTTCCTTTAGAGATTTGCCTTTAATAACAGCCCCAGCTGCTCTTATATGACCGCCGCCCCCAAAATTTTCAGCTATTTTTCTTACATCCACTTTTGATTTAGATCTAATACTTAATTTAACTTCATTCTGCTTTTCCTTAAATAGAACAGTTACTTCTACTCCCTCAATTTGATTTCCAAAGGAAACTACATCTGAAGTATCTGTACCTGGATCTATATTATATTTTTCAAACATTTCTTGAGTTACTTCCATAAAGCAAATACTACTATTAATAAGCTCCATTTTATTAAATACTTCCCCATAAAGCTTAAATCTTACAAATTCCTTATTATCAAATATAATTCTATGTATAGCACTAAAGTCTATTCCTGTATTCACCAAATCCCCAGCTATAGCATGAGTAACAGAGGTAGTATTAGAATATCTAAATGCTCCTGTATCTGTTAATATAGATGTATAAAGACACTTAGCTATATCTTGGTCTATTTCTACTCCAAGTGATCTTAACATTTGATATACTATTTCAGCCATACAAGAGGAATTAGTATCTACAAAATTTAAATCTCCATATAGGCCGTTAGATATATGATGATCTACATTAATTAATGTATAATTTTTATTTTTCATATCTAAGATTGCATTTACTCTTTCAAAGTTTCCACAATCCAACACTATAACAAGATCCGTTCCCTCTTTTACAGTACTAACATTCCCATTTATCTCAGTGCTATAAGGCAAAAAACTAAAAGTATTTTCAATTTCCTCTTTACATATAATATAAGCATTTTTATTAAGTCTTCTTAATGCTTGTAATAAGCCTAGAGAACTTCCTAATGAATCACCATCTGGAGAAGTGTGAAAAGTAATACCTATTGTATTACTTTTCTTAATAAGGGATAGAATATTATTCATTATCATTTCTATCCTGCTCCTTTTTTATTTTAGATAAAATTTCATCTATATGCATTCCCTGCTCTATAGTATTATCTAGTTCTATTAGTATCTGCGGAGTAACTCTTAATTTTATTCTATGTCCTACTTCTCTTCTAATGAATCCTGAGGAATTTTTCAGAGCTTGAAGCGTAGTATTTTTAGACTCTTCATCTCCAAAAATACTTACATACACTTTAGCATAACTTAAATCCTTTGTAACATCTACCTTAGTTACACTTACCATGGTGTTTACTCTAGGATCTTTTAATTCACGCTGTATTATATCTGATACTTCTCGTCTAACTTCCTCATTAATTCTCCCTGCTCTATGCTTTGCCATATCATATCACCTCAAATTCTATAGCTTATCTTTCTTTATTTCCTCCATTGTATATGCTTCAATTATGTCTCCTTCTTTTAGATCATTAAACTTTTCTACCATAATACCACATTCGTATCCAGATGCCACTTCTTTTGCATCATCTTTAAATCTTTTTAAGGAGTCGAGTGCTGATTCACATACAACTATTCCATCTCTTATTATTCTTACACTAGCATTTCTTGTTATCTTTCCGTTTAAAACATAGCAACCAGCTATTGTTCCTACATTAGATATCTTATAAAGCTGTCTAACTTCAGCTCTTCCAAGTATTACTTCTTTATAATCAGGCTCTAGCATTCCAACCATAGCTGATTTTATATCTTCTATAGCAGTATATATAACTCTATATGTCTTTACATCTACGCTTTCTTTTTCAGCGAGTGTAGTAGCATTGTTATCAGGTCTTACATTAAATCCAATAATAATTGCATTTGAAGCATTTGCAAGTGATACATCTGTTTCTGTTATAGCACCTACTCCACCGTGTATTACTCTTACTTTAACTTCATCTGTAGACAACTTCTCAAATGATTGTTTTACTGCTTCTACAGACCCCTGTACATCAGCCTTTACTATTATATTTAATTCTTTTATTTTTCCCTCTTTTATTTGACTATAAAGATCTTCTAAGGATACCTTGTGAGATTGTAAATACTCATTTCTATCCCTTTCT
This sequence comes from Clostridium pascui, assembly GCF_016908015.1. GTDB lineage: Bacteria > Bacillota > Clostridia > Clostridiales > Clostridiaceae > Clostridium_AK > Clostridium_AK pascui. Next base: position 397,637 of record NZ_JAFBDB010000001.1, on the reverse strand, counting down.
TTTCTCTTTTCAGCCATTTCTCTTGCAGTTTTTTCATCCTTAACTACATGGAATCTATCACCTGCTGATGGAACTTCAGAAAGGCCAAGTATTTCAACTGGTATTGATGGTCCAGCTGATTTTATCTTTTTACCCTTATCATCAAACATTGCTCTTATTCTACCATAAGTACTTCCAACAATTATTGAATCTCCTACTTGTAAAGTACCATTTTGTACTAATAGAGATGCAACTGCTCCTCTACCTTTATCTAGTTTTGCTTCAATTACAGTTCCCTTTGCTTTTCTTTCTGCATTAGCTTTAAGTTCTAGCATCTCTGCAGTTAATACTACCATTTCAAGTAGGCTATCTATGCCTTCTCTTGTATGTGCAGAAACTGGTACAGTTACTGTATCTCCGCCCCAATCTTCAGCAAGTAAATTTCTTTCTGCTAACTGTTGTTTTACTCTTTCAGGATTTGCTCCAGGTCTATCCATTTTATTTATAGCTACTATTATTGGAACATTAGCTGCTTTACAATGGTTTATAGCTTCTTCTGTTTGAGGCATTATACCGTCATCTGCTGCTACTACAAGTATTACTATATCTGTTATTTGAGCTCCACGCGCTCTCATTGAAGTAAATGCTTCATGTCCTGGAGTATCTAAAAATGTTATCTTTTCATTACCTATATTTACAGTGTAAGCTCCTATATGCTGAGTTATTCCACCGGCTTCTGAAGCTGCAACTTTGGATTTCTTTATTGCATCTAGAAGCGAAGTCTTACCATGGTCAACGTGACCCATAACTGTTACTACTGGAGGTCTCTTTTCATTTAATGTTTCCTCTTCTTCATCTTCTTCAGGTTCTACTACTTCTAAAGTTAAATCTTTTTCTTTTTGAACAACAAAAGCATTAAACTTTTCTCCTAACTTTTCAGCTGTTTGAAAATCTATCTCTTGATTTAATGAAGCCATAACTCCTATAAATATAAGCTGTTTTATAACTTCTGTATAAGGCTTCTTTAACTTATCTGCAAGTTCCTTTACAGTAATAGTATCTTCCATCTCTATTACTATTTCTTCATTTTCTTCTGCTGCTAAAACCTGTTGCGCTTTTTCTTCCTTACCCTTTTTACCTTTGTTCTTTGTAACTTTTATTTCTTCTTCTATCTTTTCTTCCTGAAGAACTCCATATTTTTCTTCTATATCGTCTTCAATCTTTACAGAACTTTTTTCACCCTTAGTATTCTCCATATATAGCTCTTTTATAAGCTGAGCATCTTCATCTTCTATTACACTCATATGGTTTTTTACTTCTACATTAAATTCTTCTTGTAGTAAGGTTATAAGTTCCTTACTTGAAATATTCAATTCTTTAGCCAATTCATAAACTCTTATTTTTGACAAAATGTTCACCCCCGAAACTAAATATTATTACCTTGTTTCCATAATTCTAAAATCTTACTTGCCATTGAACTGTCACTTATACCAATTATTCCAATACCTTCTCTTCCAATAGCACTAGATAGTTGCTCTGTGGAATAATGATTAATTATAAAAATATCTTTTTTTTCTGATATTTTCAAGAATTTTTCTATGGTATTCGGTGCGCAGGTTGATGAAACTATAAGTAAAAAACATTTGTTTTTTATTGCAGCTTCTTCACATTTGTTATAGCCTTCTATAACTTTCCCAGCTTTTTTAGCAATTCCTAAAAAACCTAATAATTTATCTTTCATCCCTTATCTCTTCCTTTAACTTCTCATGAACTTCCTGGCTAAGGGTGGTTTCTAGATTTCTTTCTAGTTTTCTCGTTTTAAAAGCCTTCTCTAAACACTCTACACTTTTACAGATATATGCACCTCTTCCAGGCTTTTTTCCTGTCAAGTCTATAGAAACTTCTCCCTCTTTATTTTTTACTACTCTTATAAGTTCTTTTTTGGGTTTCATCTCCATGCATCCTGTGCACATTCTTTGAGGAACCTTTTTTACCTTCATATTAAACCACCTTCCTTCTCCAGTTTTATTCCGTTACTTGTGACTTGCTCTTTATATCTATTTTCCATCCTGTTAGTTTTGCAGCAAGTCTTACATTTTGGCCTTCTTTACCAATAGCAAGAGATAGTTGATTATCATCTACTACAACTTTTGCAGATTTATTTTGTTCATCTATAGTTACATCTAAAACATTAGCTGGACTTAAAGCATTTCCAATATACTCTTCTGGAAGTTTACTCCACTTTATTATGTCAATCTTTTCATTTTTAAGTTCATTAACTATGTTTTGAACCCTAGTTCCCTTAGGGCCTACACAAGCTCCCATAGGATCTACATCCTCATCATTTGAATGTACAGCTATCTTTGTTCTAGATCCTGCTTCTCTTGATATACTCTTGATTTCTACTACACCACTGTATATTTCTGGAACCTCTAATTCAAATAATCTTTTTACAAGACCTGGATGTGTTCTGGAAACTACAACTTGAGCTCCTTTAGTAGTATTTTTTACTTCTACTATATAAAGTTTAAGTCTTTCGTTAAAGTTATACTGTTCTCCATGCATTTGTTCATTTGGTCCTAGAACAGCTTCAACCTTCCCCAGATTTACAAAAACATTACCTTTATCTTTTCTAATAACAGTTCCTGTAATTATATCTGAAGCTTTTTCTAAAAACTCATTATATACAATTCGTCTTTCTTCTTCCTTAATTCTTTGAATAACAACTTGCTTTGCAGCTTGAGCTGCTACTCTACCAAACTTTTTAGGAGTTACTTCTATATTCACTACCTCATCTATTTCATATCTTGGATCCAGCTCTTTAGCGTCTGTTAATGATATTTCATTGAATTCATCTTCAACTTCTTCTACTACTGTTTTTCTGGAGAATACATTTATTTCTCCAGTTTCCCTATTCATATTTACTATTACATTTTGAATATTTGCCCCTTGTTTAGCATAATTTTTTTTATACGCTGCAACCAACGCGTCTTCTATAGTACTAAATATAAGATCTTCGCTTATGCCCTTTTCTTTAACTATTTCTTTCAAAGCTTCTATGAATTCTTCATTCATTTTCTTATGAACCCTCCTTATTAAAACTCAACCCTTAAGTTTACTTTAGAAACCTTATCCCTTGGTATAACTATTTCTTTGTTTTTATCTAATAAAGTAATATCTTCATCAGTAAAGGATTTTAAAGTTCCTTCTAACTTTTTCTTACCATTAAATGCTGAAGCCAGCCTTATTGTAATAGAATTATCAATGTGCTTCTCCAAGTGTGCATCTGTATGTAATTCTCTTTCTATTCCTGGAGAAGAAACTTCTAAATAATAGCTATCAGTAATAGGATCTTCTACATCTAGCATTTCACTTACTTCTCTACTTACCTTTTCACAATCATCTAAGTTTATTCCATCTTCACTATCTATGTATATTCTTAAATAATTCTCTCCATCTTCCTTTACAAATTCAACATGATATAGTTCATACCCTAATCTTTCAGTTATAGGAAAAACTAAAACTTCTATATTATTTACAATACCTTCTTTTTTCATTGTAATCCCTCCTTATGTATATATTTTGCAGTAACCTGCAATAAAATACTAAGTATCCAGTTAATTTAAAAACGCAACAATATAGTTGCGTTTCAAATAAATAGAAAGAGCGGGTTTAGACCCACTCTTCTCAGCTAATGTATTATCAGTAACTTTATACCTTTTCCATTGTATCATACAACATTTGTTATTTCAAGCAAAACTTGAATTTATAAATTAAATATAGGAGTCATATGCTTCTACCTTACATTTTATTTATTTCTTTTAATAGCTCTTCAACCAAATCTTCTTCTTTTACTTTTTTAAACATTTCACCTTTTTTAAATATAAGTCCTACACCTTTTCCTCCTGCTATACCTATATCTGCTTCCCTTGCCTCACCAGGGCCATTTACTACACAGCCCATTATAGCCACTTTAATATTTTTATCTAAATCTTTTATCTTTTCTTCTACTTCATTAGCTATATTTATCAGCCCTATTTCAGTTCTTCCACAGGTTGGGCAGGATATTATTTCAATACCTTGCTTTTTAATTTGTAGAGCTCTTAATATTTCAATCCCCACCTTTACCTCTTCCACAGGATCTCCTGTGAGTGAAACTCTTATAGTATCTCCTATACCTTCAGAAAGTAAAGTTCCAATTCCTATACTAGATTTTATAGTTCCCCTCCAAGGAGTACCAGCTTCTGTTACCCCTAGATGTAGAGGATAATTTGATTCTTCAGAAATTAATCTATAGCTTTCAATCATATCCAAAACATTAGAAGATTTTATTGAAACTACTATATCTTCAAAATTTATATCCTCTAATATTCTTACATGTTTTAATGCACTTTCAACTAAAGCTTCGGGACATACTTTGCCATACTTGTTTAGTAATTCTTTATCTAACGATCCGGAATTCACACCAATCCTTATAGGAATTTCCTTTTCCTTGGCCCTTTCAGCTACCATTTTAACTCTTTCTATACTTCCTATGTTTCCCGGATTTATTCTTAATGCAGAAACTCCGCAGTCAATAGAAGTTAATGCTAACTTATAATCAAAGTGTATATCTGCTACTACAGGTATAGTTACTTCCTTTATAATATGCTTCAATGCCTCTGCAGCTTCCATATCTGGCACTGCACACCTTACTATTTCACAACCTGCTTTTTGCAGACTATTTATTTGATTTATTGTTTCTTTTACATTCCTTGTATCAGTATTTGTCATAGATTGCACTGATATAGGCGCATCTCCTCCAACAAATACACTTCCTACTTTTACTCTTCTTGTGTTTATTCTATCTATCATATCAATCAACTCCTAGAATTTTACGGGATATAATATATCTTTTATTGTAACTACAATCATAAGTGTTATGAGTATAACAAATCCAATATAATTTAATACCCCTACCTTATTACTATCAATTTTCTTTCTTGTAATAAACTCAATTAAGAATAATATTATCCATCCTCCATCTAACGCTGGGAAAGGAATTATATTAAATATGGCTAATTGAACACTTAAATACGCAGCAAAGGATAGTAAACTTAAAAATCCCGCTTTAGCAGCTTCTCCAGATACTCTCATAATGGTTACAGGTCCTCCAAAATCATCTACGGAAACTCTCCCCGTAAATAATGTTTTAAAGAATCCAAAGGTTTGCTTAACTAATGACGTAGTTTCGACAAATCCATATTTTATAGATTCACTTATCCCTGGATTTTCTACGAGAGTTGGATAAACTCCTACTACAAATCTATTTTCCTTTTCATCTTTAACAGGAGTGATGGTAGAGGACTTAGTTTCTTCTCCTCTTTTATAAATTACACTTATAGTGCTTCCATTTGCATTATAAACTTGAGTTACAAAGTCTTCCCATGTGGTTATAGCCTTGTCATTTACTTGAATTATTTTATCACCTTTTCTTATACCGGCTAAGTCTGCTGGATTACCTGGAACTACATTATCTACTACGGGAACTAAGAATCCTCTGCTACCTGCTATTATTGAATATAAAACTACAGCAAGTATAATGTTCATGATAGGTCCCGCTGATACTACACTGAGTTTTCTTAAAGGAGATTTATTTTGAAAAGCTCTTTCATCCGATGTTACTTCTCCATCTTCTCCTAACATTTTTACATATCCACCTATAGGAAGAAGCTTAATAGAGTACTCTGTTTCTCCTCTTATTACCCCAAAAAGCTTAGGGCCCATTCCTATGGAAAATTCCTCTACTTTTACTCCATTTAATTTTGCCATCATAAAATGTCCAAATTCATGAACTATTACTAAAAGACTAAAAGCAAACAATGCACCTAGTATATAAATTATGTTCACTATATATTCCTCCTTAAAATTTATGTAATGAATTATCGATATGTACTATATACGAATTCTTTAACACATCTGTCTAAATTTATTATATCTTCTAACTCATAAGAATAACTAATATCAAACTTATTCATACTTTCTTCTAATATGTCTCCTATTTTTAAAAACTTTATATCCCCTTTCATAAATAAATCAACCGCCGCCTCATTTGCTGCATTTAAAACAGCTGGCATAGTTCCTCCAATTTTTCCTGCTTCATATGCAAGTTTTAAAGGCTTAAAAGTATCTATATCCGGCTTTTCAAAAGTTAGCATTGATGTCTTGAAAAGATCCAACTTATCAATAATAGATTTTTTTCTAAGTGGATAGTTTAAAGCATATTGTATGGGAAGTCTCATATCTGCCACTGATAATTGTGCTATAATACTTCCATCGTTATACTGAACCATGGAATGTACTATACTTTCAGGATGAACTACTACCTCAATATTATTATAATCTAAATTAAATAAAAAATGAGCCTCTATTACCTCTAATCCCTTATTCATTAAAGTAGCTGAATCTATAGATATCTTTTTTCCCATACTCCAACGCGGATGATTTAAAGCTTCCTTTACTGTTACATTTCTTAATTCATCATTTCTTTTCCCTCTGAAGGGTCCTCCTGAAGCAGTAAGTATTATTTTTTCTACATCCTCTCCCTTATTTCCTCTTAAGCATTGAAAAATTGCACCATGTTCCGAATCCACAGGAAGTATATTTACATTATATTTTTTTGCTTCTCTTATTATCAATTCTCCTGCTACTACTAAAGTTTCCTTATTTGCTAAAGCTATATCCTTCTTAGCTCTTATAGCTTTTAAAGTTGGCTCAAGTCCTATCATTCCAACCACTGAAGTTAAAACTATATCCACCTTTTGCAAAGAAGCTATTTCATTTAATCCATCAATCCCATATAATACATTTGTTTTCAAATCCTTTTCTCTGCAGTATTCAGCTACCTTTTCATAAGCTGTTTGATCCATCATAGCCACATATTCTAAATTAAATTCCTGCAATATTAATAGAATTTTTTCCCAATTTGTATTCGCTGATACAGCTATTAAATTTAGTTCATTATCATTTCTTATAACATCTAAAGCTTGAGTCCCAATGGAACCAGTAGCTCCAAGTATACATATGTTTTTCACCTTTAATCTCCCCTTTTTATGTCTTACTCTCTAATATACTCTTGCATATTATAACACAAACCGGTGCCATAAATATTCCAATCAATCCAAAAGTTTTTAATCCTACATAAAGAGATAATATTGCAATCAACGGATGTATTTTAAATTTACTGCTCATAAACCTCGCTTCCATTACTTGCCTCATGATTATCAATAATACATACAAACAAATTAGTCCAAATGCAATTATATAATTTTTACAAACTATTTTATAAATTATAATTGGGAAAAATACAATAATGGTTCCTACATAGGGCAGAAAATCCAGTATACCACAGATAATTCCTAGTATAAAAAAATTCTCTATATTAAGCGCCCATAATCCTAATATTGTCTCTATAGTAGTAACAAGTATTAATATCATCTCTATTTTTACAAACATCTTCATGTCTTTCCATTTTTCTTCTAAGATTTCATTCATATTTAATGGAAAAAACTTCTTAATAGCATTTAATATAACATATCTATCTACTAAAATAAAGTAGGCAGTTATATTACCTATAAAATAATTAAAAATACTATCGGTAGTATAAGCTGCCCCTCTTTTAAGAAAACTACTATCTAATACACTTAAATAATAGCTTTCCATTTTTTCATTTAGTTCTTGTACATTTAAATTAAAAGTTATACTTATGTTTTCTATGGATTTTAAAAGTGAATAATAAGTATCAATAATTATACTCCTTATACTATAAATCCATCTTCCTATAAAAAATAGAGATACGATAAATAATATATTTATAACAACAATAGTGATTACCGCACTTGTTTTCTTACTTATAAAATTTGACTTAACTAATAAATTATAAATCGGATAACAAAATAATAATAGCATAGCAGTTATTAAAAAAGGCAAAAAGTATTTCTTAAAAATCAAAGTAAACAATATAACTGCTACTATAGATATTGCACAGTATATTAATTTTAAATACATTGAGCTATTTTGATTTTTGTTTTTATATATCAATATTACAACCTCATTATAAATGTTATATAATAATATACTACCAATGAGGCAAAAAGTATGCTATCAAATCTATCTAATATTCCCCCATGTCCTGGAATTAAATTACTATAATCTTTTACTCCTACATATCTCTTTATAGAAGATGCTGTTAAATCTCCAAACTGAGTAACAATTCCACATAGTGCTCCTAGTAAAAAGAAATGTACTAAAGGAACATTAACTCCTTTACTAATTACAAACATTCCGAATCCTCCACAAGCGATGGTGCTTCCTAAGAAACCTCCTATAGATCCTTCTACTGTCTTTTTAGGGCTTACTTCTGGGCATAGTTTTCTTTTTCCAAAAAATTTACCAGAGTAATATGCTGCGGTATCGCATACCCAAGAAGATATAAAAATAAACCATACGAACAAATTCCCATATTCCTTGTTATTTGTCATTACTATAAAGCTAAAGAAAACTCCTATATATAAAAATCCCAAAAATGTAATAGATATGTCAATAAAATTATAGTTTTTATTTAATACTGGAATACATAGTGAAATCAAAACGCCAAATATGATTACAAAAAATAAGCTATCAAAATTCATATTATTTGGATATAAATAATATATGATACAAATTACATATCCTATCCAAGAAATAGGATTTATATTCTTTTCTTTAGATACCTTGTAAAATTCATACATACCACATAATGATAAAATCAAAACTAAATATTTTAAAAACATACCTCCTATAAATAAAAATATAATAAATGGAGATATTATTAGGGCTCCTATATATCTACTATTCATACAACCAGCTCCTTAAATGATTATTTTATACCTCCAAATCTTCTATCTCTATTTTGGAAATCATATATGGCCTTATGAAGATGTTCCTTTTTAAAATCCGGCCACTTTATATCAGAATACCAAAATTCAGAATAAGCACATTGCCATAATAAAAAATTGCTTATTCTTTGCTCTCCGCTTGGTCTTATAATCAAATCCGGATCACACATATCTTTCGTATAAAGATATTTAGAAAACACTTCCGAGTTTACATCTTCTAGTATTATCTTTTCCATATTTAAGTCTTCATATAAAAGTTTTATTCCTCTTAAAATTTCATCTCTTCCGCCATAATTTAATGCTAAGTTTAGTATTAATCCTGTATTATTTTTAGTTTTTTCATAGGCATTTTTAAGTTCATCTCTGCAAATGCTAGGTAAACTCTCTATTTGCCCTATAGATTTAACAACAACTTTATTTTTGTGCAGCTCCTCTACCTCTTTTTTCAAGTATTCTACTAAAAGTTTCATAAGTGCATTTACTTCTTCTGCTGGTCTTTTCCAATTTTCTGTTGAAAACGCATATAAAGTTAAATATTTTACACCTAAGTTACTGCACTCTTTTACTATTTCTCTAATATTTTCTACACCTGCTTTATGTCCCATAGAACGTGGAAGGTTTCTTTGCTTAGCCCATCTCCCGTTCCCATCCATTATAATAGCAATATGTCTAGGTATATTATTTCCATCTAAAGAAATATCTTCATTGTCTTGATTTCTATTACTAAATAACTTCCACACAAATCATCACTCCATGTTCTCCTTATTAATAAAACCTGCGATTTCGCAGGTTTTTAATAAAATACTATACAGTCATAATTTCTTTTTCTTTTCCTTCTAATATCTTATCAATTTCCTTTATAAAGTTATCAGTTTTCTTCTGGATATCTTCTTCAGCTTTTTTAATTTCATCTTCAGATATTTCTGATCCCTTTTTTAAGTTCTTAATTTTTTCATTACAGTCTCTTCTTATAGATCTTATAGCAATTTTAGTTTCTTCACCAGTTTTCTTAACTGTTTTTACAAGATTCTTTCTTGTTTCTTCAGTTAGTTCAGGTATCATCAATCTTATAATTGTTCCATCATTAGAAGGATTTAATCCTAAATCAGACTTTAAAATAGCTTTTTCTATAGCTTTTATAGCAGTTTTATCCCAAGGCTGTATTTGTAATATTCTTGCTTCTGGTATAGTAATACTTCCAACTTGGCTTATTGGTGTCATAGTTCCATAGTATTCGATTTCAATTTTGTCAAGCATAGCTGGATTTGCTCTACCAGCTTTCATTGAACCTAACTCTTTTTTTAACACTGCAATTGTTTTTTCCATTTTTTCATCAGCTGCTTTAAGTATGTCTTTAATCATAAAAATACCTCTCCTTATTATTTATATATTATAGTACCTATCTTTTCTCCCATTATAGCTTTTTTAATATTGCCAGGAGACTCAAGGCCAAATACTAATATAGGAATATTATTATCCATACATAAAGAAGTAGCAGTAGAATCCATAACCTGTAATCCTTTTTCTAGTACATCTATATAAGTTAGTTTATCAAATTTTACAGCATCACTATGCTTATGAGGATCTTTATCATAAACTCCGTCCACCTTTTTAGCAAGTAATATAACATCTGCTTCTATTTCTGCTGCTCTAAGTGCAGCAGTAGTGTCTGTAGAAAAATAAGGATTTCCTGTTCCAGCAGCAAATATAACTACTCTTCCTTTTTCTAAATGTCTCATAGCTCTTCTTCTTATAAAAGGCTCAGCTATTTCTTTCATTTCAATAGCAGTTTGAACTCTTGTGTTAACACCCATTTGCTCCAATGAGTCTTGAAGAGCTAATGCATTTATACATGTAGCCATCATTCCCATATAATCAGCGGTAGTTCTGTCCATTCCATTTCCATTCCTACCTCTCCAGATGTTTCCTCCTCCAACTACAGCTCCTACTTCTATTCCCATATTTACTAAGTCTTTAATTTCTTGTGCTATTCTTTGGGCCACTTCAAAATCAATGCCATAGCCCTTTTCTCCTGCCAATGCTTCTCCTGAAAGCTTTAACATGATTCTTTTATACTTAACATTACACATATATTATACCTCCAAGTTGTTAAAAATTACATAGTAATTTTTAAAATACAGCATTTTGGTTTCAAAAAAAGAGAACACAGGGTGTTCTCTTTTAAATTATTACTTAATCTGTTTCATAACTTCTTCAACGAAGTTTTCTTCTTTCTTTTCTATACCTTCTCCTCTTTCATATCTAACGAAAGCAGAAATTTTCATTTCAGCTCCAACTTCCTTAGATTTTTCTTGAAGGTATTTTGTAATAGTATAATCAGGATTCTTTACCCAAACCTGTTCAACTAAGCAAACTTCTTTAAGATATTTTTGAACTCTTCCTTCAACCATTTTATCAACAATTTTTTCTGGTTTTCCTTCATTTAAAGCTTGAACTCTGTATATTTCTCTTTCTTTATCTAAAGTTTCATGATCTACAAAGTCTTTGTTTAAGAATAAAGGATTTGCTGCTGCTACATGCATAGCTACATCTTTTGCTACTTCTGCAAGTATTGGGCTTTCCTTTTCACATTCAAGTTTAACTAAAACTCCAATTCTTCCGCCGCCATGAATGTAGCTCTGGATTGCTCCACTTTCAACTGCAAATTTGTCGAATCTTCTTATAGACATGTTTTCTCCAAGTTTTGCAATTAAGTTAGTTACAGTATCTTTAACTGTAGTGTTTTCATCACCTATGTATTTTTCTTCTAGTAATTCTTCAACTGTAGTTACATTTGAATTAGCAACTTGCTTAGCAATATTTTCTGCAAGAGTCTTAAACTCTTCATTAGCAGCAACGAAGTCAGTTTCACAGTTTACTTCAACTATAGCACCGTTTTTCTTATCTTCAGAAATATAAGTATAAACTAATCCTTCTGCAGCAACTCTGCCTGCTTTTTTAGCAGCAGCAGATAGTCCCTTTTCTCTAAGAACTTCTATAGCCTTTTCTACATCTCCATTAGCTTCTGATAAAGCCTTTTTGCAGTCCATCATTCCTGCTCCAGTTATTTCTCTTAACTCTTTTACCATCTGTGCAGTTATCATAAATATTTCCTCCCGTTTTGTAGTTATTTGTAGTTATTTAAAAGGTACATGAAGCCTAAGCTTCATCTACCTTTACATTTACTAGCCTTCTAATTGTTCGCCTTGTCTTCCTTCCATGATAGCATCAGCCATTTTAGCAGTTATTAATTTTACCGCTCTTATAGCATCGTCATTTCCTGGAATTACATAATCAACTTCATCTGGATCACAATTAGTATCTACTATAGCTACTACTGGTATACCTAAAGTTTTAGCTTCAGATATAGCATTTTTTTCTTTTCTTGGATCAACTACAAATAAAGCTCCAATGTTTCTTACGTCTAATTTCTTTATTCCACCTAGATTTTTTTCTAGCTTTTCTTCTTCTAATCTTAGCTTTATAACTTCTTTCTTTGGTAAAACTTCAAACGTTCCATCTTGCTCCATTTGTTCTAATTCTTCTAATGTCTTAATTCTTCCCTTAATAGTTGAGAAGTTTGTTAACATTCCACCTAACCATCTATTGTTTACAAAATACATGTTAGATCTTATTGCTTCTTCTTGAATAGCTTCCTGAGCTTGTTTCTTAGTACCTACAAATAGAATATCTTTTCCTTCTGCTGCAACTTCTCTGATGAAATTATAAGCTTCTTCTACTTTTCTTACAGTTTTCTGTAAGTCAATGATATAGATACCATTTCTTTCTGTAAATATGTATGGAGCCATCTTAGGGTTCCATCTTCTTGTCTGATGTCCAAAGTGTACACCAGCTTCTAATAATTGTTTCATTGAAATAACTGACATAATTTTATACCTCCTGGTTTTTTCCTCCACTACCTTCATATTATATAAACTACCTTTGCGGCACCATTTATAAAATTAGGTAATGTGTGTATTTTTTCTCACCTTTGATAGTATATCATATGAATTTCTGCTATTCAACATTATTTTAAAAATAATTGTGATAGATTGATGAATTTTATAGTATAAAAAAACAGAGCATGATTTGCTCTGTTTCTTTATATTATTTTATTTTCTTTAATTCTTCTAATAATTTATCATTTAATATCTTTATATGAGTTCCCTTCATACCTAATGATCTAGATTCTATTACTCCAGCACTTTCAAACTTTCTTAATGCATTAACTATAACTGATCTAGTAATTCCAACTTTATCTGCTATTTTAGATGCAACTAAAAGCCCTTCGCTTCCGTCTAATTCATTAAATATATGCTCTACTGCCTCTAATTCGGAATAGGATAAAGTTCCTATAGCTAATTGAACAACAGCTTTCTTTCTAACTTCTTCTTCTATTTCATCATGCTTAGATCTTAATATTTCAAGTCCAATTATAGTTGCTGCATATTCAGCAAGTACTAAATCGTCATCTGTAAAAGTATCATCAAATCTAGCAATTAGAAGTGTTCCTAATCTTTCCCTATTCCCATTAATAGGTACTATAGTGGTTAGCTTATTTTCTATTCCACATTCGATGTTGTCTCCAAATACGCATTTCCCATTGTTAGTTAAATTAGATAATGATTCATGAACATTTAATAACTTATTATTATAAAATTCAGGAAAACGCATTTCTGTCATTACCTTTTCCTTTACTTCATCACATTCAAATCCAGTAGAAAAATCATATCCTAATATTTTACCTTTTTTACTTAATATATATACGTTACAAGTTAAGACTTCACTTAAAAGCTTACATATATCATCAAATACTACCGGCTCAGTTCCTGATTTCTGAAGAATTTTGTTTAATCTTCTTGTTTTATTTAAAAGAGATGACATTTGATTACTCCTCCTCTGTTTCATCTAGGATTTTATTCTTTTCGTCTTTTCCTAAGGCTACATATATCATATATATATATTATAAATCATTATTTAGAATTTATATAGCATTTTTAAGACTTTTTTAAATTTTTAGAATTGTTTTGTACATTACAATATTCATCATAGCATACACTTTAACAAAATTCAACATCATTTTTATAATTTGCATGTGTTTTTTTAGTTTTTCGACATTTATTGCAAATTATTCATTTTTCTTCTCTTCTTTATACACTTTATTTTTACATTCTTCATTTATACATTCTAAGTAATTGCCCTTAGTTTTATTATATTTTTTGACCATATACCCTCCACAACTAGAGCATTTTTCATTTGAAGGTTCAAACCAACTTACAAAGTTACACTCTGGATAATTACTACATCCATAAAACTTCCTACCCTTTTTACTCTTTTTAGCTACAATATTACCAGAACACTTAGGACATTTTGCATCTATTTCTTCTACAATTGGTTTAGTGTTCTTACATTCAGGGTAACCAGGGCAAGCTAAAAACTCTCCAAATCTTCCATGTTTTATAACCATATTTTTGCCGCATTTATCACATTTTATATCAGTAACTTTATCTTCTATTGTAATCTTCTCTACTTCTTTTTCGGCTTTTTCTATCAATTCTTTAAGTGGTTCAAAGAAATCATTCACTACCTTTTTCCAGTTTTCTTTACCACCTTCTATATTATCTAGTTTATCTTCCATTTCAGCAGTAAATTCTGCATCTACGATAGGTTTGAAATACTCTACTAATATATTGTCTACTATGAATCCCAATTCCGTTGGTTTTAATGTTTTCTTTTCTCTTTCTATGTACTTTCTCTCTAAAATAGTAGATATAGTAGGAGCATATGTACTTGGACGCCCTATACCGTTTTCCTCTAAGGTTTTTACTAAAGTCGCTTCGGAAAATCTAGCTGGCGGTTGCGTGAAATGCTGCTTACTATCTACATCTTTACATACTAACTTATCATTATCCTCAAGGTTAGGAAGCTTTGTACTTTCATTTTCATCTTCTGTTGAGTACTCATAAAGCTTCATGAATCCATCAAATTTAATAATAGATCCGCTAGCTTTAAAAGAATATACTCCATTTACAATGTCTATTGCTGTAACATTAAGTATACAAGAAGACATTTGGCTAGCCATAAATCTATTCCATATTAATGTATATAGCTTATATTGCTCTGGGCTTAGATTTTCTTTAGCTATATCTGGAGTAATTTCAACATTAGTAGGTCTTATAGCTTCATGGGCATCTTGAATATTTTTTTTACCTTTAAATTCTCTAAATGATTCTGGAACGTATTCTTTTCCATACTTATCTATTATAAATTGTTTAGCCATTTCTTGAGCTTCTACAGAAATTCTTACTGAGTCAGTTCTCATATAGGTTATTAAACCTATAGTACCATAACCTTTAATATCTATCCCTTCGTATAGCTGTTGCGCTACGGACATGGTTCTTTTTGTAGCAAAGTTAAGCTTTTTATATGCATCCTGTTGAAGCGTACTAGTTGTAAATGGTGCAAGTGGATTTTTGTTCTTTTTGCTTTTCTTTACACTTTTTACTATAAATTCCCCTGCTTTTAAATCATTACTTATATCATCTGCTTCTTCTTTATTGTTTATTTCTATTTTTTTGTTGTCTTTAGAATGCAACCTTATCGGAAAAGTTTGCTTATCCTTTTCTTTATGTACTATACCTTCAATTGTCCAATATTCCTTAGGTATAAATTTTTCTATTTCAAGTTCTCTATCGCATATTAATTTTAATGCTACAGACTGAACTCTACCCGCACTTAAACCCCATCTTACTTTTTTCCAAAGAATAGGACTAATTTGATAACCTACTAGCCTATCTAATACTCTACGTGCTTGTTGTGCATTTACTAGATTTATATTTACTTCTCTAGGAGACTTAATGGCACTTTTTACTGCTCCCTTAGTTATTTCATGAAAAACTACTCTACATTTTTTACTTTCATCTATTTTTAGTGCCTGAAGTAAATGCCAGGAAATAGCCTCCCCTTCTCTATCAGGGTCTGTTGCTAAATATACTTCATCACTTTTCTTTGCTTCCTTCTTTAACTTTTCTAAAAGTTCTCCTTTGCCCCTTATAGTAATATACTTAGGATTATAGTTATTTTCTATATCAACGCCTAACTGACTTTTAGGCAGATCCCTTATATGTCCCATAGATGCTTCTACTATATAATTCTTTCCCAAATATTTTCTAATGGTTTTAGCCTTTGCCGGTGATTCTACTATTATAAGTTTTTGTCCCATGTTTCCCTCTGATAACTTTTTTATCAGAGTTGACACCCCCCTTAAATTCTAATTGCTTTCTTAATTTAAAATTTTCTTATATTAAATACTATTTGCAATTTTAACATAATAATTACCAGAAAGGCAAGTTATTCTATTTTTTAATTGCAATTCAAATAATACCTCATATAACTGCTTTATGTCAATATTGCTATATTTTAATATATCATCAATATACATAGGTGTTTCATTTATAATTGAATATACTTTATTTTCAATCTTATCTAGTTTTATTATATCTCTCTTATCTAATCTTATTTTATCTTTTTTGTTAGAATTATATTCAATATTTAAGAAATCACATATATCTTCTACTGAAGTAAGCGGAAATGCCCCCTCTTTTATTAGTTTATTTGTTCCCTTACTAGTTTTAGATAATATCGAGCCTGGAACAGAAAAGACATCCCTTCCTTGATCCAATGCGTAGGTAGCAGTAATTAATGATCCACTTCTCTCCGAGGCTTCTACTACTATCACCGCTTCACTTAGTCCACTTATTATCCTATTCCTTAAAGGAAAGTTATATGAAAGAGGCTCAGTTCCCGGCAAAAATTCTGATACTACACATCCTTTTTTTATTATCTCTTTATATAGTTCCTTATTTTGCTTCGGGTATATTATATCTACTCCACATCCTAGCACTGCACATGTAAATCCATTATTTTTTAACGCACCAAAGTGAGCAAAAGAATCTATGCCTTTTGCCATCCCACTAATTATGCTTACTTCTTTTTGACATAGCTCTCTAGAAATTATTTCAGATAAATTTTCACCGTAATAAGAACAACGCCTCGATCCTACTATAGCTACATTTCTGTGATGATTTAATGCTCCTATATCTCCTTTATAAAATAGAGCTATAGGAGCATTGTTACATTCTTTTAATTTAATTGGATAGTTCCCCTCATTAAATAGGACTATATTTATTTCTTTATCTTCCAATATCTTTAAATATTTATCAAGTTCATCTTTGTTCCACTGATTTTTCATAATCAGTTTTACTTTTCTTTCTGATTCAACATCCTTGCCTATATATAAGTTATTATTACAATACTCGTAAATTGCTTTTGATGCTTTAAATTTATTCAATAAATTTATCTTCAGCTTGTTATTTAATTTAATTTTCACAAGCCAAATGTCATATAAATTCATATTATACACCTCTTTTATACTACATCACTTAAAAACCTTCTATATTGAATAGCCTCTATTAAATCCTGTTCTTCTATTAAGTCTTTTCCATCTAAATCTGCTAAAGTGCGGGCAAGTTTAAGCACCTTATGATATACTCTAGTACTAAAATTAAATTTATTATATACTTTTTCTATAAAAACTTTTTCTTTTTCTCCCAGTACACAATATTTCTTTATTTGAGAAGATGACATTTCTCCATTTGTTCTTATTTGCAAACCTTGAAATCTTTCTTTTTGCAGCTCTCTTGCTCGTTCTATTCTTTTTTTAATAAGTTTAGAACTTTCTTCTTTTTTCCCATTTCCTATGTCTTTAAAGTTTAATTTATTTACAAATGCAAATATATCAATTCTATCCATTAGTGGTCCTGATAACTTTTTAATATATCTCTTCCTCTCATAGTCAGTACATATACAATCTCCTGATCCATAATTTCCACACGGGCATGGATTTAAAGAACTAACTAGCATAAAATTACACGGATACTCAACAGTTCCTGTAGATTTTGAAATCTTTACTTTCCTGTTTTCTAATGGTTGTCTTAAGGCTTCCAATGAATTTCTATTAAATTCTAGCATCTCATCTAAATAAAGGACTCCATTATGAGCCAAACTTATCTCCCCCGGTAAAAGCTTTGATCCACCACCTATAAGCGCTATTTTAGACGCTGTATGATGCGGGCTTCTAAACGGCCTATTCGATATTAAGTTGTATTCCTTATTTAGTTCTCCGGCTACACTATATATCTTAGTACACTCAAGAGATTCTTCATAACTTAAATCTGGTAAAATAGTAGGTATTCTCTCTGCAATCATAGTTTTCCCTGTACCTGGAGGTCCGTAAAGAATTATATTATGATTCCCAGCTGCCGCTACCTCAATTGCTCTTTTAACACTTTCCTGACCTATAACCTCCTCAAAATCAATGTTATATTTTACAGTTTTTGATACAGGATTTTCTGCATAAAAAGGCATCAAATCTTTGTACTGCAGATAAGAAACTACTTCTTTTAAAGTTTCTAAGGGATATACTTCTGAGTTCTTTACCAAAGACGCTTCTATACTATTAGAAACTGGAATTATAAATTTATTAAATTTATTTTCCATTCCTCCTATTATTATTGGAAGGGTTCCTCTTATAGCTCTAAGCTCTCCTCTTAGGGATAATTCTCCTAAAAATATGTACTCATCTATATCCATATTGATTTGTCCTGATTCTTTTAAAATTCCTATAGCTATAGCAAGATCAAATAAAGAACCTTCCTTTTTTACATCCGCCGGTGCTAAATTTACCGTTATTCTTCCCACAGGAAATTCAAATCCTGAGTTTATTAAAGAAGTTCTTACTCTTTCTTTTGATTCTTTTACCGCTATATCGCCTAATCCTACAATATTAAAACTTGGAAGCCCTCTTCCAATATCCACTTCCACAGCTACCATAATTCCTTCAACACCAGTAAAAGCAGCAGAATTAACTTTAATAGCCATTTTTATCACCTCTTTTGCAATTTTAACCAAAATATATATTTTTATAATACATACAAGAATTTAAAACATAAAAATAAGTGTCAATAATATAACGAGGTTATATTATTGACACTTATTTTTACATTGCATGAATATTGAGAATTTTTATCTGGTATTTTAACGCATACTTATATTATAATATAAGTAATAAAATAGTTACGTTATTTTTAGTTTATGATATATTTTTACTAGAATTAGGAAATAATATTAATTAGACGATTTAAAAACGTTTTAAATGAGAGGAGAGTTTTTATGTATTCCTATAAAAAGGATATAGGAAATCTAGGAGAAAATATTGCAGAAAACTATCTTATTGACAGGGGCTATATTATTTTAGACAGAAATTTTAGAAGTAAAACAGGGGAAATAGATATTATAGCAAAAGACGGAGATTATATAAGCTTTATTGAGGTAAAAACAAGATATGGAACTCTCTACGGAACTCCTGGAGAATCCGTAAATTATTTAAAACAATATCGCATATATAAGACCGCACAAATGTATATTTTAAAAAAACGACTTAACAAATTTAATTTTAGATTTGATGTAATAGAAGTAATCTTAAATCATCTTAATAATGATTTTTCTATAAAACTTATAAAAGATGCTTTTCAAGTATAGTTTATAAAATATTTTTTAAAAAACTTATCCTATGTATTTTACATGGTCCAAATTTTTTCAAAGCTTCTATATGTTCAGCTGTTCCATAACCAGAATTTTTTTCAAATCCATACTGTGGATAACTCTTTGCATAATTGTCCATAATATTATCTCTGTGAACCTTAGCTATTATAGATGCGCATGCTATACTTGCGCTTTTAGAGTCTCCTTTTATAACAAATTCATTTTTTACATTTATATTCTTTATGGCATATCCATCAGATAAAACAAGGTTAGGCTGTAAACTTAAATTTAAAGTAGACTGCTTTAAAACCTCATTATTGCACCAGCCTATGCCCTTTTCATCTATAATGGTATTCTCTATTTCAACAATTTTATAAGAAATGGACTTCTCTTTAATTATAGAACTTAATTCTTCTCTTAATTTCGCAGATAACTTTTTGGAATCCTTTATACCTAAAATAATATCCTTACTATTTGATTTATTTAAATCTAAAACCACTGCAGCTCCAACAACAGGTCCTGCTAAAGGACCTCTTCCTACTTCATCTGTTCCAGAAACATATCCAGTACTAATAAATTCTTTGTCAAAATCGTACATGTTATTTACTCTTTCAATTTCTTTATTAGTTTTTTCAATAAACCTTTGTAAGCTTACTGAAAGTTTCTGTACATTTTTTCTATGATCCTTATATAATAACTGTATTATTTCTTGTACATTTAGCTGAGATTTTATATCTAAATAATCTTTTTCAATACATTTTATTTTGCTTTTGATTTCATCAAACTTTAAATTATCAAAATTTATATCATTTAAATTTTCCATCATAGTTTATATCCTTTATTATATAGTATCAGGTCTCTCAAGAGATATCTTCCCTAACTTTCCAGCTCTAAATTCATCTAGGAGCATAATAGCTACTCTATTATAATCTATCTCTCCCCTTGAAATTACAGCGCCTCTTTTTCTGCCTATGTTATCCATATTTTCCAATGCGCTGTTACTTAATATCTCTAACTTATATCTATTTTTAAGATTTTCAGGATATTCCTGTTGCAGTTTTTCTATAAGCTTTAAGGCCAAAGTTTCTATATCCATAATTTCATCCTTTATAGCTCCTGTAAAAGCTAAGCTTAAACCTACCTGCTCATCTTCAAACTTAGGCCATAAGACTCCTGGTGTATCTAAAAGTTCAACATCCATTTTAGTCTTTATCCATTGTTTGCTTTTAGTAACTCCTGGCTTATCTCCAGTCTTTGCAATACTCGCTTTTGCCATTTTGTTTATGAAAGATGACTTACCTCCATTAGGAATGCCAACTACCATTACTCTATCTACAAATTTCATTATGCCCTTATTTTTTATTCTTTCATGCTTTTCCTTTAAAAGTTCATCTAATAAACCTCTAATCTTATTAGTTCCTTCACCAGTTAAAGCATTAAACGCTATGGCCTTTACATTTTGTTTAGATAAAGTCCTTATCCACTGATTAGTAATTTCTTTTTCACTTAAATCAGCTTTATTTAAAAGAATTATTCTAGGCTTATCACCACAAATTTCTTCTATTTCAGGATTTGCACTGGATTTTACTATTCTAGCATCTCTTATTTCAATTACTGCATCTACTAATTTAAGATTTTCTTTTATTTGTCTTCTTGTTTTTGCCATATGACCAGGAAACCAATTTATTGCCATATCCATATATATCTATCCCTTCTTTAGCTTACTAATTTATACTTCCAAAGTTTCTAAAAGGATAAATCCTTAAAGCAGCTCTTCCTACTACCATGTTATATTTTACAAACCCAACTCTAGAATCTCTACTATCTAAACTATTATTTCTATTATCACCTAAAACAAACACTGTTCCTGATGGTACTGTAACTTCAGGAAAGTCTTCCATTTTTTGTTCAAATATATAATCCTCGTTTTGAGAAACTCCATTTATAAATAATGTGTTATTTTCTACTTTGACCTTATCGCCTTCAACTGCCACTACCCTTTTTATAAACTTTTCTTTAGGATTTGCTGGATATTTAATAACAACAATATCCTGCATTCTTGGTTCTCTAAAATAATATGAAACTTTTTCAACAATAAGCCTATCCTTATTATGAAGAGTAGGATACATAGATAATCCATCCACATTTACAGTTTCAAATACAAAAGTTATTATTAAAAATGCAGCTATTATTGCTATAAGTATAGACTTACCTAAATCTACTAACTCTTTTACCATACGATAACACCACCTAATATATAAAAAAGGGACTTATTAAGTAAGCCCCATTTTTATTATAATCTTTCTTTTACTTTTGCAGCCTTACCTACTCTATCTCTTAAGTAGAATAACTTAGCTCTTCTTACTTTACCTCTTCTAACAACTTCGATTTTTTCAACAGTTGGAGCATTAACTGGGAATGTTCTTTCAACTCCTACATTGTAAGCAACTCTTCTTACTGTAAAAGTTTCTCTTAATCCACCGTTTTGTCTCTTAATTACTGTTCCTTCAAAAATCTGTACTCTTTCTCTGTTACCTTCTTTAATTCTTACATGTACCTTTACAGTATCTCCAACATTAAATTCAGGTAAGTCATTTCTCATTTGTTCAGCTTCTATAGCTCTTATTACTTCTAACATTGTGCATTCCCTCCTCGAATATATGTAACGTTCGTGCCTAATCTTAGACAGAGGACCGTCCGTACTAGCACAAAGCTTATTTTAACATATATAAATTTATTTTTCAACAATAAACTATGATTTTTTCTTCCATTTTTTTAATAATTTAATATCTTCTTCTGTTAAATTATAACTATTAAATAAATCTGGTCTTCTTTCTTCTGTTATAATTAAAGATTGAAGTTTTCTCCATTTACGTATATTTTCATGATGTCCTGTTGTTAGCACGTCAGGTACTCTTTCACCTCTAAAAACTTCAGGTCTAGTGTATTGAGGATATTCTAAAAGTCCATCATAAAAGGATTCATCCATAAAACTCTCACTACTTCCTAAAACCTCTGGAATTAATCTGCAAATAGAATCAACTATAGGTATACATGCCATTTCACCTCCGGTCAAAACAAAGTCGCCTAATGAAATTTCCATATCTATATGATTATAAACTCTTTCATCAATACCTTCATAATGACCACAAACAAATATCAATCCTTTTTCCTTAGAAAGCTCCTTTGCCATTTCTTGATTAAATGTTTTTCCCCTTGGACCTAAAAAAATAACTTTACCTGAGTTTAGCTTCTTTGCATGACTTATAGCATCTACTAACGGTTGAGCCGACATGACCATCCCTGCACCACCGCCATATGGATAGTCATCCACCTTCCTGTGTTTACTTTCAGTAAAATCTCTTATATTTACAGTATTTATATTTATTATATTATTTTTTATAGCCCGGCCCATTATACTGTGGTTAAAGATTTGGAACATTTCAGGGAATAAAGTTAATATATCTACTCTGACATCCATTGTGCCACAGGCTTTATAATTACTTTTTTTTCTTCAATATTTATATTAACCACAATATCTCTTAACGCTGGAATAAGCAATTCTTTTTTTTCTTTAATCCAGTATACATCATTATTTTTAGTTTGTATAACATCAGCTATTTTCCCTAGATCTTCACCGTTTTCATCATATACTGTACATCCAATTAAATCAGCTATAAAAAAACTACCTTCTGAAAGCTTTTCAGCATCATCTCTTTTTACTTCTATGTATTTATTTTTGTATTTCATTGCTTGTTCAATGGAATCTATTCCTTGGATTTTTAAAATAACCTTATCATTTTGAAACTTAACGCCTAATATATTTGTTTCCTTATTATCAATAAATATTTTATTTAAAGCTTTAAATGCTTTTATATCATCAGTAAGAGGAAATACCTTTACTTCACCGTTCAATCCATGAGTGTTTATTATTTGACCTACACTTAAATACTCTTTCATAACAATAGTCTCCTTTCTAAAAAAAAGAGTTAGGCATCCCTAACTCTTTTATAATATCTCTACAACAACTCTCTTGTTTTCCTTAATCGCTGCTGCTTTAACTACAGTTCTAATAGCTTTAGCTATTCTTCCCTGTTTTCCTATAACTTTTCCCATGTCTTCTGGAGCAACCTTTAATTCTAAAATTACTGATTGTTCTCCAGTTATTTCATTTACTTGAACCATATCAGGGCTATCAACTAATGATTTAGCTATAATTTCAACTAATTCTTTCATTTAATGCACCCCCATATTACTTGCCAAGCTTCTCTGAAACGCCAGACTTGTCAAAAAGTCTTTTAACTATATCTGTTGGTTGAGCACCATTGTTTACCCACTGAATAGCTTTTTCTTCATCTATCTTTATAGTTGCTGGTTCAGTGATTGGGTTGTAGTAGCCTATTTCATCTATGAATCTTCCATCTCTTGGAGATCTGGAATCTGCTACAATAACTCTATAGAAAGGAGCTTTTTTAGCACCCATTCTTCTTAGTCTTATCTTAACTGCCATGTTTTTTCACCTCCTTTAAAAAGTAAAACATTTAATATATTAGAAAGGTAATTTTCCAAATAGGCCTTTTTTCTTCATAAAGCCTTTTTGCATTCCCTTCATTTGCTTCATCATTTTTTTCATTTCTTCAAATTGCTTTAAAAGTTTATTAATATCTTGAATAGTTGTGCCTGATCCACTAGCTATTCTCTTCTTTCTTGAAGAAGAGCCGCTTACTAAGGAAGGATTTCTTCTTTCTTTAATAGTCATAGAACCTATAATAGCCTCAGTTTTTTTAAGTTCTTTTTCACCTTGGCTAAGATCTACACCTTGAAGTTCCTTAGTGTTTATACCAGGAATCATTTCTACTATTTTATTTAAAGGCCCCAAGTTTTTCATTTGCTGCATTGCCTGTTGGAAATCCTCTAAATTAAATTCTTGATTCATAAGACGATTGCCAAGTTTTTCAGCTTCCTTTTCGTCTATTGCTTGTTGAGCTTTTTCTATTAAAGTCAATACATCTCCCATACCCAGTATTCGAGATGCCATTCTATCTGGATGAAAAACTTCAAAGTCATTCATCTTTTCGCCTATACCTACAAATTTTATAGGTTTTCCAGTAATAGCCTTTATAGAAAGGGCTGCTCCACCCCTAGTGTCACCATCTAACTTTGTGAGTACAACTCCTGTAACATCTAATTTACTATTGAAACTTTCCGCTACATTTACTGCATCCTGTCCTGTCATTGCATCTACTACAAGAAGTATTTCATCAGGGTTTACGCCTTCTTTAACATCTTGCAGTTCCTTCATCAACTCTTCATCTATATGTAATCTTCCTGCAGTATCTATTATAACTACATTTAAGTTATTGTCCTTAGCATGCTTTATAGCAGCTTTAGAAATATCTATAGGACTTACTTTGTCTCCTAAAGAAAATACAGGAATATCTATTTGTTTTCCTACTACTTGTAACTGCTTTATTGCGGCAGGTCTATATATATCACAAGCTGCAAGTAATGGTTTTTTATTTTTCTTCTTTAACTGAAGAGCAAGTTTTCCAGCTAGCGTGGTTTTACCAGCACCTTGCAACCCTACAAGCATTATTACAGTGATATTATTTTGAGCAAAATTTATTTGACTTTCTGTGGTTCCCATAAGTTCTACAAGTTCTTCATTTACTATTTTTATTACTTGCTGACCAGGTGTTAAACTTTCTAACACCTCGTTCCCCATAGATTTCTCACTTACTTTTTTCACGAAGTCCTTAACTATTTTATAATTAACATCTGCTTCTAAGAGAGCAAGTTTTACTTCTCTCATGGCTTCCTTTATATCTTTTTCTGTAAGTTTTCCCTTACCTTTAAGCTTTTTTAAAGTTTCTTGAAGCTTAGAAGCTAATCCTTCAAAAGCCATACATATCCTCCCTAAATATTATCTATCAACTGAGTTTTTATACAATCAACTATCTTCATTTGATTTTCGTCACAGTTTTCTTCTAATTTCTCTAATTCAATTAGAATATTTCTTTTAACATTTGCTAATTGCATATTTTTTTGCATTACCTTCAGTTTTAATTCATAATCTAGCAAAAGCTTATTACATCTCTTTATTAAATCATAAATAGCTTGCCTGCTAGTATTTGTATGTTCTGATATCTCTGCTAATGAAAAATCTTCATTATAGTAAAGATTCATAATATATGTTTGTTTTTCCGTAAGTAAAGCCCCGTAATAATCTAAAAGCAATGAAATTTCTATTCTTTCATCCATGAGTTTTGTGCTAATGCACACTCACTCCCTTATCACTTATTGACGAATTATATAATATCAAACTTTTAAATAGCTGTCAAGTATTTTTACTTAACAGCTATTTAAAATTAAATTCTCATTCAAACCTTGTAAAATCAACACTTAATATAATAAAATACTAAGTCTTAGAATAATGCTTCTACAAATTCTTCAGGATTAAATTCTTGTAAATCCTCTATTCCTTCTCCTACTCCTATAAGTTTTACTGGAATATCTAGCTGATGTTTAATAGAAATAACTATCCCACCCTTAGCTGTACCATCTAACTTAGTAAGTACTATACCATCTACTTTACATACTTCCATAAACTGTTTAGCCTGAAGTACTGCATTTTGACCAGTTGTAGCATCTAAAACAAGATAAGTATGTTTTTCTGCATCAGTATATTCTCTTTCTATAATTCTATTTATCTTACTTAATTCGTCCATAAGATTTTTTTTATTGTGAAGTCTACCTGCAGTATCACATATAAGAACATCAGTATTTCTTGCCTTAGCTGCCTGTATAGCATCATATACTACCGCTGCAGGGTCTGATCCCTCTTGATGCTTTACTAAGTCAACTCCCGACCTTTTACTCCAGACTTCTAGCTGATCTATAGCTGCAGCTCTAAATGTATCTGCCGCAGCCATCAGAACCTTATATCCATTCTTTTTAAGCTTAGCTGATATTTTTCCAATAGATGTAGTTTTACCTACACCATTTACTCCAACAATTAAGAGTATTTCAGGAGTTTTTTCTGGATTAATGGATGCACTTTCTTCTCCTAATATCTCTAATATAACTTTTTTAAGACATGGCTTTACTTCTACAGGATCTTTTATCTTTTCTTCTTTTATTTTTCCTCTTAATCTCTCAATTATTTCCAGGGAGGTTTCTACACCTATATCTGATGTAATAAGTATTTCTTCTAATTCTTCAAATAAATCCTCATCAATGTTTACATATAATTTTAGCATTTGACTAATCTTATCTGTAAAGTTCCCCTTCGTCTTAGTAAGTCCCTGTTTTAATTTTTCAAAAAATCCTCCAAACATGTTATCACTCCTTATGTTGTTAAATCTACTGATACTATTTTTGAAACTCCCTTTTCTTCCATAGTAACGCCATATAAAACATCACTAGATTCCATAGTTCCTTTTCTATGAGTTATAACTATAAACTGTATATTCTCAGAAAACTTTTTTAAGAACTCAGCATACCTTGCCACATTAGCATCGTCTAATGCTGCTTCTATTTCATCTAATATACAAAAAGGAGTAGGTTTCATTTTTAATATAGCAAATAATAATGCTATGGCTGATAGAACTTTCTCCCCGCCTGACATTAAATTTATATTTTGTAACTTTTTCCCTGGAGGTTGTACATTTATATCTATATTACCTGTCAGTTCATCTCCTGTTAATATAAGATCTGCACTTCCTCCTTTAAATAATTCATTAAAGGTCTCATTAAATATGGTTCTAAGCATATGGAAATTTTCATTAAAAACAACTTTCATCTTTTCAGTCATTTCTTCAATAACATTCATTAGCTCGTTTTTAGCTTTTATCAAATCTTCCTTTTGACCATTCATAAAATTAAACTTTTCTCCAATTTCTTTATACTCTTCTATGGCCCCTACATTTACTACTCCTAAGTTTGATATACTCATTTTTATGTTTGAAATTTCCTGCTTATATTTATTTATGTCTTCTATTTCAATTTTAAAATCTAATAATTTATAAGAATCTATTTCATGTTCTTCATATAGTTTATTTTTAAGACTTTGTTCTTCAGTTTGAAGTTTAGTTAAAATCACTTCATACTTATGGAACTCGCTGTCTTTCTTCTCCTTAAGAATATGAAACTCTTCTAACTGAGATTGATATAAATTTATTTTTTCTTTTACCTTTATAAGTTCAATTTCTCTATCCTTAAATTTAATGTCTAAATTTCTTATAGTTCCATTTGTAAGTTCTATTTTTCTATCATTATCTTTAATTTTTAATCTAAACTCATGGATATTATTTGCTGAATTTTCCATAGATATTCTTAAGTTGTCTTTTCTTTCTTTAAATTCACCGATTTCTTTATCTATTCTTTCCGATTCCTTTACATTATTTAAATGCATTTCATCTATTTGGGCTTTTTCTATTTTCTTTGTCATCAAAGTTTCTTTTATTTTTTCTAGTTCATCTTGTTTAAATGAAATTGTTTTTTCTATATTTGAAATTTTAGTTACATTATCTATTTGCAACTTTTCCAATTCATTAACTTTAGCTTCTTTTATATCTTTTTCTTTAATATTTTCTTGTATATCTAACTCTATAGACGTTATTTCATTTTTAGATATGTTTAAATTGTTCTTTAATCTAACAGTTTCATTATTTATATGAGAAAGTTTTTCCTGAAGTTTCGTTATTTCTATATTTTCATAATAAACTTGATCTTTTAAATTCAAATTTTCCTCATCTAGCTTTTTAACAATTTCATTTAACTTGTTAACTTCGTTACTATACTCATCTATTTTTAGTGAAGTTTCTCTTATTGAATTATCTATTTCTTCTATTTCTCTTTTTCTTCCTATGACACTAGTATTTTTATTACTATAAATACTACCTCCCGTTAGCGAACCGCCAGGATTTATTACTTCACCAGATAATGTTACTATTTTATAGCTATAATCACATCTTTTAGCTAATATAAGTGCATTATCCATATTATCACATATAATCGTTCTTCCCAATACGTAATCTACCGCTGGAGTAAATTTATTATTGTATTTTATAAGTTCACTTGCAATACCAATATAACCATTCATATTTTTTATATCTTTATTTAATAAAATTCTCTTACCTTTTATAATGTTTAATGGTAAGAAAGTACCTCTGCCTAAATTATTTTGCTTTAAATACTTTATAAGTATTTTAGCAATCTCTTCATTAGAAGTTATAACATGTGAAATAGCTCCTCCTAAAGCTATTTCTATAGCCTTCTCATAAAGTTTATCAACTTCAATTATTTCTCCTAGAACAAAAGCATTATTTGTAGCCTCTGGAACCCTCTGCTTATCTATAGCTTGCATAAGATTTTTTATTGACTTTGAATATCCTTCATATTGTTTATCCAAATTTGACAAAAAGTTATGATTAGCTTCCAGTTTATTATAAATGAAGTGCAATTCTCTTGCTTCTTTTTCTTTTATTGATAATTTATCTTTAAATGAAGCTATTTCTTTTTTGTTACTTTTCATATTTTCTTCATATGTATTTATTTTGCCATTTAGCTTATGGATTTCCACAGTAAGCATTTCTTTAGTGTTATTGTTTATTTGTATTGAATTAATAAAACTCTCACATGAAGTTTTTAGCTGAGTAAGTTTTTTATTCAATCCTTCTATATTATTATTAATTAATACTATGTTATTTTTAATAGAAGATACCTTACTCAAGTATTCCATATGATCCGCCTTAATTTTATTTAATACCTTTTCTTCATTTTCTAATTCAGAATTTAAGTTTAAAACAAGATTCTCTTTTTCTAAAACATATTTATTTAATTCTTTGCTTTTTATAGATATATCATTAAGTTGTTTTTCAGAAAGATTTCTGGATTCATATAGCTCTTCTATTTTTTTATCTATTTCTTCTAGATCTTTTGTAGAACTCATTGTAATATTTTCTAAATTTGCTATTCTCTCTAATAGTATATTATTTTCAGATACTATATTTGCTAGTTCTTCTTTCTTGTTATAATAAGCTTTTCTTTCTTCCAAATTTTCATCTTCAAATTTTTTCAGTTCTTCATTCCATATGTCTAACTCTTTTTTACAGTTATCATTTTCCTTATGTAAAATATTTAAATCACTTTTTATGTCTTTTATTTTATTACTTATTTTATCTATATCAGTATTTAATTTTTCAATAGAATGAACTATTATGTTTACTTCCTTTAACTTTAGTTCCTCACTTAATCTTAGAAATTTTTTAGCTTTTTCACTTTCTACTCTTAAAGGTTCTAATCTTTCTTCATAAGTGTTTAATATATCGGATATTCTAGTTAAATTGCTCTCCGAATTTTGCAATTTTTTTTCAGCTTCTTGTTTTCTTGTTTTAAACTTTACTATTCCTGCTGCTTCCTCTAAAAGGTTTCTTCTCTCTTCTGTTTTACCACTTAATATAGCATCTATTTTCCCCTGTCCTATTATGGAATAACCTTCTTTTCCTATACCTGTATCCATAAATAGTTCCTGTATATCTTTCAACCTGCACTGTGTGTTATTTATATAATATTCACTGTCCCCAGACCTATAAATCCTTCTAGAAACTGTAACATCTGTATATTCTATTGGGAGTTCTAACTTAGTATTATCTAAGGTTAGTGATACTTGAGCAAGGCTTACAGGTTTTCTAAATTGTGTTCCGGCAAAAATTACATCTTCCATTTTGCCACCTCTTAAGTTTTTAACACTTTGCTCTCCTAAAACCCATCTTACAGCATCTGATATGTTACTTTTACCACTGCCATTTGGTCCTACTATAGATGTTACTCCTCTTTTAAATGTAAGTTCTGTTTTATTTGCAAAGGATTTAAATCCTCTTATTTCAATTGATTTCAAAAACATTTATTATAGCTCTCCTATCTTCCAATCACAAGAGGTAACAAGCTTGCTACAAACATTATAAGCACTATATACACCATTATTTTTTGTATTTTATCTCTTTTGGCTTTTTTCATAAAAACACCTCTAACTTAAAGTATTTAATAATATACTAGTTTATATTAAAAAAACTAAAATATCAACGCTAAAAATAAAAACCATGATTTACATGGTTTTTCATATATTATCTTTGCTGCACAATAAATTTAATTGCTGTTCTTTCTTCCCCTTCTATATTAACTTCTGCAAAAGCTGGAACCACTACTAAATCAATTCCATTAGGAGCTACAAATCCTCTTGTAATGGCAATTGCCTTTATTGCTTGGTTTACTGCTCCTGCTCCTACCGCCTGTACCTCTGCACTACTTCTTTCCTTAATTGCTGCTGCCAGCGCCCCTGCTACTGATTTAGGTTCTGATCCAGATGAAACCTTTAATATTTCCATAAATACTTCCTCCCCATATACAATAAAATAATCATTCCTATTATAGTTCAATTATCTTATTCTATATGAGCTTTAAATATCCTTCTTTATGCTTATTTATTATGTACTCACACATCGACATTTTAACGGTTTTTTCATCTAATTTTAAAATCAAATTACCCAATTCAATATTAGAATTTTGAACAACCTTAAAATTAACTGTCTTTAGATTGCCTATCATGTCATAAAAAAATTCTTTTTTATTAGCATAAAGCTTAGAAATATCTTTGTTATTAATTTCTATTATAACTTCTCCATTATA
Organism: Clostridium pascui; assembly: GCF_016908015.1. Lineage (GTDB taxonomy): Bacteria > Bacillota > Clostridia > Clostridiales > Clostridiaceae > Clostridium_AK > Clostridium_AK pascui. The sequence goes on along the minus strand of NZ_JAFBDB010000001.1, from coordinate 366,453 downwards.
TTTTGAAGGAACATTTTCAATAATCATATCATTCATTATGCTACTCTCTACAAGTTCTCTAAATGCAGGATGAAATGGTCCTTGAACGATTTCTTTTCCTTCATTTATTTCTTCTGTAGGCTGAAGACCTATTCTTATAACTTTAATATTGTTGGATATAAGCATCCCGTAAATTACTTTGGTTATCTTTATTGCATCATTTAACGAATATGGTTTATACGAATTATTTTTAAGCATAAATTCCATAGGCGTATTTTTCACCACTAGAGCTGGATAAATTCTACATATATCAGGTTTCATAGATATTACTTTTTCTGTAGTCTCTATATCCTTTTCAAAACTATCTCCAGGTAAGCCTAGCATTATTTGATGACCTAACGTGAATCCATATTCCTTGATTAACTTAGAAGAAGTGTATACTATCCCTTCTTCATGCCCCCTGCCCGATAGCTTAAGAACTTCATTATCTAAGGACTGCACGCCTAACTCTATTATATCTACTCCATATTCTTTTAAGTTATTTAATATCTCTCTATCTATGCAATCTGGACGAGTAGAAAGTCTTATGTACTTTATTTTTCCTTCATCTTTATAACTTTTAGCTACCTTAAGAAGCGACTTTTGCCTGTTCATATCTATTGCTGTAAAGCTTCCTCCAAAAAACGATACTTCTACAACTGCATTATCATTCCTTATAGTCTCCAAATAACTTTTTATTATATTATGAGTATAATCCTCATCTACCACCTCATGAATTCCAGTAATAGAGCTTTGATTGCAAAAGACACAATTATATGGACATCCTTCATGAGGTACAAAAATAGGAATTATATAATAACTTTTACTCATTATCTTCCTCCATAATTTTAATGGCTTCTTTTGCTGCATTTTGCTCTGCTTGTTTTTTACTATATCCTGATCCATGACCCAATATTTTATCATTTAATTTAACTTGTGTATAAAACTTTCTTCTATGAGGTGGTCCTTCATATTTTAAAAGATCATAAATAATTTCAACATCTCCTCGCTCTTGAAGCTTTTCTTGGAGCTTTGTCTTATAATCTAATATTATTTCATCCTTCATAGCTTTTTCTATTATATTAAAAAAGTTGCGTATAACAAATTCTTTTATAACTTCAATTCCCTTATCTAAATATATTGCTGCAATAACAGCTTCTACGCAATCCGCAAGTATTGAGATTCTATCTCTTCCTCCAGTCAATTCTTCGCCTTTACTCATATTAATATATTGACCTAATTCCCATTTTTGGGCAACTTCAAATAATGAGTTTTCACATACGATAAGGGACCTTTTTCTAGATAATTCTCCTTCTGATTTGTTCTTATAATTCTTAAACAAATATTCTGTTATAATAAGTTGTAATACAGAATCACCTAAAAACTCTAATCTTTCATTATACCCTATATTCTTTTTTTGATTAGCATATGAGCTATGTGTAACAGCTACATCTAGAAGTCTTTCATCTTTAAATATAACTTTTAATTTTCTCTGCAAAGTTTTTAATTCTACATCTCTTTTCATAACCAATAACTCCCCTTAGAAGTTTATTCTTCAACTTGCTTTTAAAATCTAAACAAATTCAAGGATAAACTTTTAGTTTATTTGCTAAATTTTAAAGTCCCGTAAATATCCACGGGACTTCAAAATTACTCTTCAGTATGAGCTTTTATATATTCTACAATATCTCCTACTGTATTAATGTTTTCAGCTTCTTCATCTGGAATTTCTAAATCAAATTCTGTTTCTAAAGCCATTATTAACTCAACTACATCAAGTGAGTCAGCTCCTAAATCATCAACAAAAGATGATTCCATTGATATTTCTTCTGCATCAATTCCTAATTGTTCTGAAATTATATTTTTAACCTTTTTAAAAATCATAATTTTACCTCCCCGAATTCTTTTAATTAGATAATATTATATATTAATCATATCGTCAATACTATTAAATTTCATTTAAGATCATAAGTTCTTCTTTTATAAGTTCAATAATATTGTTGTTATGATAATTAATACATTGTCTTACAGCATTTTTAAACGCTCTTTTATCTGAGCTGCCATGTGCTTTAACACATATTCCATTTACACCTAAAAAAGCAGCTCCTCCATATTCCTTGTAATCGAATTTCTTCTTTATATTTTTAAAAACAGGTTTTAATAAGACTCCTCCTATCTTAGTTGAAAAAGAGCTCATTATTTCTCCCTTTAATATATCGAATATAGTAAATGCAGTTCCTTCATACATCTTAAGAACAGTATTTCCTACAAATCCATCGCAAACTAAAACATTTACATCTCCGGTAGGAATATCCCTAGGCTCTACATTTCCGATAAAATTCAAATTAGATTCTTTAAGAAGAGTGTATGCAGCTTTTGTAAGCTCATTACCTTTTTCCTCTTCTGCACCTATATTAACAAGGCCTACTGAAGGATTATCTTTTTTTAATATTTTCTCAAAATATACTTTTCCCATTGCTGCAAACTGAAGTAAATTATCAGGTTTGCATTCTGCATTAGCCCCTACATCTATAATCATAAATGGTGAATTTTTCCCTGGCATTATTGGAGCTAAAGCTGGTCTATCTATCCCTTTAATTCTTCCTACAATAAATAATGCACCCGCCATGAAGGCTCCTGTACTGCCAGCTGAAATTATTGCATCAGCTTCTTTTGATTTCACCAAATTAAGTGCCTTATTTAAACTAGAATCCTTTTTTTTTCTTATAGCCATAACAGGTGGTTCATTAGAAGATATTACTTCTTTAGCATCTATTATACTCAATAAATTTTTATCGTATTCATAATTAGATAATTCTTTATTTAAAAGGTCCTCAGGTCCTGTAATAAGAAACTTCAAATCTTTAAACTCACTCAATGCTTCTATACATCCAGCAATTACCTCTTTTGGAGCTAAGTCTCCTCCCATGCCATCCACTGCTATAATCATAGTTACGACTTTCCTTTCAATAAAAAACTTGGTATTTTATCTGTAAAAAGTATATACCAATTTTTTAATAAATACAAGATAAAATGAAATAAAAATATAATTTTGACATAAAATAAAAGAAAGTCAAAAGACTTTCTTTTATTTTTCAGAAGCTACAACTTCTTTTCCTTTATAATATCCACAGCCTTTACAAACTCTGTGCGCAAGTTTCATTTCATGGCACTGAGGACATTCAACTATTCCTGGCAAGCTTAATTTGAAAGTTTGTGCTCTTCTAGAATCTCTTCTACCTTTAGAGAACCTTCTTGCTGGATTTCCCACAGTAAACACCTCCTTAGTTTTATCAAAACAATTCCTTTAACTTAGCCAGTCTAGGATCTATATCTTCATCTCCACAATTACAAGTTGAGTGATTCAAATTAGTTCCACAACTCTGGCAAAGACCATTACAATTTTCACTGCAAAGCCTTCTAATTGGCAAGCAAAGTATAATGTTATTTTCTATAATTTCTGTGATGTCAATAACATCACTATCTATAAAGATGCAATCATCATCTTTATTGGCATCATCATTAGAGAATTTCTCCTCAATAGAAAATTCCATGTTTCTATCAAAATTCTCTAAACATCTTGAACAACTAAGTTCAATTTTAACCTTTGCCGTAGCATTAAGTGATATTTCATTTCCTAAGGCACTTAATGTTCCCTTAACTTCGATAGGAGCTAGAAATTTAATTTGTTCTTTCCCATCATAAAAACCATCTTCTTCAAAGCAAAGATTTATATCTTTTTTGGTAATCTTTTTTCTTAATAAATCAGATATATCTATCTTCATTTTTCTCACCTCAATGAATTAGCCACAATTTATTATATAAAGATGATAACTAAAAGTCAAGTTTTATTTGTTTTTTTGTTAAAATATGAAAATTCATGCGTTATTTATCTTCAACTATTTCCTTAGTATCTCTAGCTATCATAAGCTCTTCATTAGTTGGTATAACATATACTTTTACTGAAGAATCAGGAGTGCTTATTTCTTTAGCAAATCCTCTTCCTTCACTATTTTTCTTTTCATCTATCTTAATTCCTAAGAATTCAAGATTCTTGCATATTTCACTTCTGCTTAATGCTGAATTTTCTCCAAGTCCTGCAGTAAATACTAAGCAATCCATTCCGCCCATAGCTGCTGCATAAGAACCTATAAATCTCTTTACTTTATAGTGGAATACATCAAGTGCAAGTTCAGCTCTATGATTTCCTGACTCAGCTGCCTCTTCTATATCTCTAAAGTCACTGCTTACTCCAGAAATTCCGTATACTCCTGATTTTTTATTTAAAAGATTATTTATTTCATCTATACCTAGGTTTAATTCTTTCATAAGGAAAGTTATTATAGCTGGATCTACATTACCAGATCTAGTTCCCATAGCTACACCTTCTAATGGAGTAAAGCCCATGCTTGTTTCTACTGATTTTCCTCCATCAACAGCACATATACTAGCTCCATTTCCTAAATGGCATGTAACTATTTTTAAATCTTCTATGTTCTTACCCATCATTTCTGACGCTACATTTGAAACATATCTATGAGATGTTCCGTGGAATCCATACTTTCTAATTCCATAATTCTTGTATAATTCGTATGGTAAAGCATATAAGTATGCATATTCTGGAATAGTTTGATGGAATGCAGTGTCAAATACCGCTACCATAGGAGTATTTGGCATAAGAGCTTTACATGCATTTATTCCTATTATGTTTGGAGGATTATGTAATGGTGCAAGTTTTATACAATCTTCTAAGGATTTCATTACTTCATCATCTATTAAAACAGAATTTGCATACTTTTCTCCACCATGCACAACTCTGTGTCCTACTGAAGATATCTCTGACATATCTGAAATAACTCCATGTTCTTTATCTACCAAAGCACCTAATACTAATCTTATAGCATCTGTATGATCTTTCATTGGCTCTTCAATTATATATTTTTCTCCATTAACCTTTTGAGTAAGTATAGAACCCTCTATTCCAATTCTTTCAACAAGTCCTTGTGCTAGAGCACCTTCATTACTCATATCTATTAGCTGATACTTTAAAGATGAACTTCCACAATTAATTACTAATATTTTCACTTTAACATTCTCCTTCCAGGTCTGTATTTATATTTAATATTTTTAATATAATTATTACAATAAATCTTACTGATTTTGTGCTTGAACTGCTGTAACTGCAACAACGTTTACTATATCTTCTGGGCTGCATCCTCTTGACAAGTCATTTATAGGTTTCGCAAATCCTTGAGTTATAGGTCCTATTGCTTCTGCCTTAGCAAATCTTTGAACTAGCTTATATCCTATATTTCCTGCCTGTAAATCAGGGAATATTAGTACATTCGCCTTTCCCGCTACTGGGCTATTTGGAGCTTTAAGATTTGCAACTTTATCAACTATAGCTGCATCTAACTGCAATTCCCCATCAATTTTAATGTCTGGTCTCATTTCTTTTGCAAGCCTAGTTGCTTTAGTAACTTTTTCAACTAATTCATGACTAGCACTTCCCATAGTTGAAAAAGAAAGCATAGCTACTTTAGGTTCCATATTGCAAAGTGTTTTTGCAGTTTCTGCAGTACTTATAGCAATAGATGCTAATTCTTCTGCAGTAGGATTTGGATTAACAGCACAATCTGAGAAAAGTAATAACCCATCTTGGCCATATACAGAATCTGGAACCACCATGATAAATGCACTAGATACAACTGAAGCTCCAGGAGCTGTTTTAACTATTTGAAGTCCTGGTCTTAATAAATCTCCTGTAGTATGAATTGCACCAGAAACCATGCCATCAGCATCGTTTTGCTTTACCATCATAGTACCAAAATATAACGGGTCTTTTACAACTTTAAGTGCTTTTTCAATAGTCATACCTTTGTTTTTTCTTAACTCATATAATTCTTTTGCATAACCTTCTGTCTTATCACTTGTTTCAGGATCTATTATTTCTGCTCCCTCAACACTAACGCCGAATTTATTTGCTATCTCATGTACTTTTTCTTTATTTCCTACTAAAATTATATTTGCAAGATCATTTTTTATTATCATTTCGCAAGCTTTTATATTTCTTTCTTCTTCTCCTTCAGGAAGGACAATGTTCATTTTATTAGACTTAGCTTTCTGCCATATTTGTTCCATTAACTTCATAACAAATATTACCTCCATCTTATACATTTTAATTAATTAAAGCACAATATATAATATAGGCCTTTTACCAAAGCTTTTCAAGGGTTAATTTTAAAAAAAAATATATTATTTGAAAATTACCCATCCACTTTTTCCCTGAATTTTATGAAAAAGTATAGTATTTTTCAAAAAATGTGTTAAATAATTATCAATGTTTGTATAATTTGAAAATTTGTCTATAATAATTTATGTAAACAATATAAAATAATTACTAGTTTTTGGAGGATAATTATGAAAATAGCAGGTATAGTTGTTGAATATAATCCCTTGCATAATGGCCATGTACTTCATATAAAAAAAACCAAGGAAATTACTAAGTGTGATGGTGTTATCGCTGTAATGAGTGGCCATTTTGTTCAAAGAGGTACTCCTTCCATTTTAGATAAATGGACTCGCACCAAAATGGCACTTCTAAATGGAGTAGACTTAGTAATCGAGCTTCCTTTAATATATAGTATTTCTTCAGCTGAATTCTTTGCTTGGGGCAGCATGAGCTTGCTTAATAGCTTAGGTATAGTAGATTCCTTATGTTTCGGCAGTGAAAGCGGTAATATACTAGATATTATGAAGATATCTAACATTCTTGTTAATGAGCCTTTAGAATTTAAAATCAGTTTAAAAAAACATTTAGATGAAGGAAATACCTTTCCATTGGCTAGAAACTTAGCATTGTACGAATATTTAGGAAATAACGAAAAAAATTGTTTGTCCTTTAACAATTTTTTTGCCTCATCTAACAATATTTTAGGCATAGAATATTGTAAAAATTTATTGAAATTAAATAGCAATATTGAAGCCTTTACCACTTCAAGACAAGGAAATTCTTACAATTCACTGGATTTAAGCTCAAAATTTTCCAGCGCCACTGCTATAAGGAATTATCTACAAAACAATACAGATGTGAATCACATTAAATATTTTACCCCTGATAGCGTATGGAATATACTTGAAAGTTTCAAAAAAAATTCTTATTCATTTGATTTTGAGGATAAAGTATTAAATTATATAAAATATAAATATATTTCTGGAATTGGAGATACAGAAAAAATACCTGAAGCTTCTGAAGGACTTTCTAATAGAATTAATTCCTTTATTATTAGTTCTAATAATATGAAGGAACTTATAATGAATATAAAAACCAAGCGGTATACCTATTCAAGAATAAGCAGGATTTTATATCAATACTTTTTAAATTTTGATACCTTTAACTATAATACGCTTAGACGAAACCCCTGCCCTTATGCTAGAATCTTGGGCTTTAATAGTATAGGAAGAGAAATGCTAAAACAAATGAAAAAAAGTTCTTCTATCCCTATATATACTAAACTTCCAAAACATCTTCCTGAAATATTAGAAATAGATATTAAAGCAACTAAATCTTACAGTTTGATTAATAATTTTGTAGACCCTTTTGCAGATTATAAAACCAAGCCTATAATTCTAGAGTAATAAAATTCAATCCTTACAATATATTTATATTAAAGTATTTTTATAAGGATAGTTTTATGATAAGGATTATATTATATTTAATGATTATAATATCAATAATACTAATTTGTTTATTACTAAAAAATAAGTCTATGTTAATAACTTTAATTTGTTCCATATTGATTATAAGCTTTGCTTTAAATCCTAGTATTTCAATAGCTGGGACTATAGAAGGGGCCCATTTGTTTTTTTATAAAGTGTTCCCTTCACTTTTCCCATTCTTAACCATATCAAATATAATGCTGTACTGTAATGGCGTATTTATATACTCTAAATTTTTTGGAAAGTTTCTTTGCGTTCCACTTAGGTTACCAGTGCAATGCAGCTTTGTGGTAATAATAAGCACCTTGTGCGGGTATCCACTTGGAGCAAAATATGCTTGTCAACTATATGAAAAGGAGATTATAGATTCCAGCACTTGTAAAAGACTTCTAAATATAGCCTCCAATGCTAGTCCTTTATTTGTTATTGGTTCCGTAGGTGTATCAATGTTCAAAAGTTTAAGAATGGGTTATATATTATTAATTGCTAATTATCTGTCCTGTTTCATTATGAGCTTAATAATAAAACCCGACAAAAAAAATATTTCATATAAATTTGTTCCAAATAATACTTATGATTTAAATTTAGGCTCAGCACTTAGAATTTCTATTGAGGATTCTATAAAAACATCTTCATCTGTAGGTGGATTTATAATATTGTTTTCAGTCATAAATAACATAATAAAAAATAGCATCATTTTTGATGCTATTTTAAAAAAAATCAGTATTTTATTTAATATTCCTATAAAAGTTATACAAGGATTTTTACTAGGACTTATTGAGATGACAAATGGCTGCAATATACTCTCTACTACAGATATTAATCCTGCAATAAAACTAAGTATTGCAAGTTTTTTAATTGGATTTAGCGGACTATGTATACTTTGGCAGTGTAATTCTTTTATGAGTAAATTTGATTTTTCTCTTATTAGATATAGCAAATATAAATTATTACAAGGGATAGTAAGTTCAATTATATGTTTTTTAACATATAATATCCTTTATACTACTTCCCCTACATTTAATAATTCATATTATAAGATATCTACCATCAATTTGTATATGTATATTTTTTTAATTATTATATTACCAGTGGTAATTTATAAAATTATCATTACACTTAAAAAGTTACTTTTTCATGCTTCTTAGTTCTTGTATATTTTCTCTTATGGTATCAGATGTGAATTTTACTTCATCTTCTAAGCTACTTATAAAACGCTCCATTTCATCTTTGATGCTGTTTAACATTTTATCGCTTTTTTCTGAGATTTCTTTTTCTAGCTCAGTTAAAATTTCATCTGCATATTCTCTAGCTCCAAGCCTTAAATCTTTTGCATCATTTTGGGCTGAAGAAATTATTTCTTCGGCTCTTTCCTTTGCTTCAATGGTGATATCATGGCTTTCAATTTGCCTTTTTAAAACTTCAATGTTCTCTTTTTTTATCTCTTCTGCTTCCTTTTGTGCTTCACTTATTATTCTATCCTTTTCTTCATAAACCCATTGAGCTTTCTTAAATTCTGATGGCATATAATTTATTATTTTATATACCGCTTCAGTAATTTCCTTTTTATCTACCATTATCTTGCCAGTCATAGGCACTTTTGATGCTGTTTCTATTATCTCTTGAATATATTCAAGTAACTTAAGTACGTCCATAATTAAATCCCCCTATTTTCCTCTATCCTTTCTAGTACATCTTGTATAATTTCATCAGGCACTAATCCCTGTATACATCCTCCAAACATAGCTACTTGTTTTACAGAAGATGAACTTAAAAATGAATATTCTGCCGCTGTCATCATAAATATTGTTTCCATATCAGGATTTAATCTCTTATTCATTAATGCCATTTTAAACTCATACTCAAAATCTGACACTGCTCGTAGTCCTTTTATAATAACTTTTATGTTTCTTTCCTCCATAAAATTAACTAAAAGTCCACTAAAGCTTTCTACCTTTACATTTGGTATATTCTTAGTAGCTCTTTTTATAAGCTCTACTCTCTCATCAATTTCAAACAATCCTTTTTTATCGGGATTTACCAGTACTCCTACTATGACTTCATCAAATGTCTTGGATGCTCTTTTAATTATGTCTAAATGCCCATTAGTTATAGGATCAAAACTACCTGGGTAAACACCTATGTTCATTTTATTCCTCCCTATATTCGTAAAAGCAAACAGTTGTATTGCCATATTTTCTATGATCAGTTAACTTAATATTATCTGTTCCCTGATATATTTCTTCAATTGAATCAATTTTACTCACTATAATACCATCTCTATTAAGCAAGTTGTTATCGTCAATTATCTGCATAGCTGGTGGAATCATTTCTCTTACATAAGGTGGATCTATAAAAATTAAATCAAAAACCATTCCCTTACTTGCTAGCATCTTTAATGCCTCATAAGAGTCCATATTTAAACATGTACATTTATCTTCAAAATTCAAGTTTTTTACATTTTGTTTAAGAATGCTAAAGCTTTTTTCTCCCATATCTACTAAATAGCACTCCTTAGCACCTCTACTTACTGCTTCCAATCCTAAGCTTCCTGTACCTGCAAAAACATCTATTGCCTTTGTTCCATATACACGAAATTGAATCATATTGAATATATTCTCTTTTACTCTATCTAAAGTAGGTCTAGTTCCCATACCTTCAGGAGGTAAAATCTTTTTTCCTTTTGCAATACCCGCAATTATTCTCATACAAATTCCTCCTTTTCCTTTTTTCGTTAATTTCTCTAATATTTTATCACATTTAGTTCTTTATTTAAAGAATAACCTATTTTATTTAATAAGGTTTATAATAATATGATAATAAACAATTTAATTAAAGCATATATATTTTGAGCTATTTTGTAACTTATTATAAATATAATTTATAAGTTGCTTATAGTTTTCATCTTCACTTTTAATTATATATTTTGCCTCTTTATTAGCTTCTTTTAATAAATTCATATCCTCAGCTAAATTTGAAAGAATAAATCCTTCATCCCCATGCTGTTTCAATCCAAATATTTCTCCAGTTCCTCTGATTTTCAAATCCTGTTCTGCTATATAAAATCCATCACTGCTGTTTACCATGGTCTCCATTCGCTTTTTAGTAACTTCATTCTTAATTTCTGATAAAAGTATACAATAAGACTTATATTGTCCTCTTCCTACCCTTCCTCGCAGCTGATGAAGTTGTGCAAGACCAAATCTTTCTGAATTCTCCACTATCATCAATGATGCATTTGGAACATTAATCCCAACTTCTATAACTGTTGTAGAAATTAAAATCTTTATTTCATTATCTTTAAACCTTTCCATAATAGCATCTTTATCTTTAGCTGACATTTTACCATGCAAAATAGCAATTTCTATATTTTGAAAATAGTTTTCCTTTAATTCATTATAAAGCTTTTCTACAGAACTCAATTTTAAGTCTTCATTTTCCTCTACCAAAGGGCAAACTATATATACTTGCCTTCCTTCATCTATTTCCCTTTGCGCGAAATTATATGCTCTGTCTTTTTTCTTAATATCTATACAGTATGTATGAATTTTTTGCCTCCCAGGAGGAAGTTCATCAATCAATGATATATCTAAATCTCCATATAAATATAATGCCATTGTTCTTGGTATTGGAGTTGCCGTCATAACTAGTACATCTATATTGGCTCCCTTATTAAAGAACTTACTTCTTTGCATAACTCCAAATCTATGCTGTTCATCTGTAATGATCAGTCCTAAATTATAAAACTCCACATCATCTTCTATTAATGTATGGGTACCTATAATTATATCAATATTCCCAGCCTTTAAATCTTCTTTTATCTTTTCTTTTTGTTTTTTAGTAGTACTTCCTGTCAAAAGTTCTACTTTCACACTAAAGGGATCTAAGATTTTTAACACTTCTTTATAATGCTGTTTTGCTAAAATTTCTGTAGGTACCATAAATGCACCCTGATATCCATTTTTAACTATGTTAAATAATGCTATAATTGCAACTATAGTTTTTCCACTTCCTACATCACCTTGTACTAGCCTGTTCATGCATCTACTTTGCTCTTGATCTGCTAATATTTCCGCTATAACTCTTTTCTGTGCATTTGTAAGACCATAGGGTAGTGAAGACATCAACTCATTTACTTCGTCATAAATTTCAAATGTAGTTCCATTATTACTCTTGTTTCGATAATTTCTTAGCAATAATGTTTTTAATGAATAGGTGAACAATTCTTGAAATTTCAATCTTCTTTTTGCTTCATGAAGTTCATCTATATCTTTAGGCTTATGAATTATTGATATAGCCTTATTTAAGGAACAAAATCTATACCTGTTAATTATCTCTTCTGGCAAGTTTTCTTCTATAGAAATTTCTTTTAATACCTGATCTATTAAATTAACTAATAGCTTATTTTTTATGCCTTCTCTTAAAGAGTAAATAGGCATTATACTTCTTGTTAAACTAGTATCCTTACTTAAAATCTTTTCTTTTACAACCGAAGGATTCATAAGAGTATTTTCACCCTTGTAAATTTGAATTTTTCCCTTTAATAAATATATATTTCCAATAACAAAATGATTTTTCATGTATGGCTGGTTAAACCATTGGCACTTAAATATGTTTTCTCCCTCGCTAAATAAAAGGGTAGTAAGTACCTTCCCACCTTTAGTACGTATGTCTCTTTTTATTTCCAATAAAGCTGCATTGATTATTACCTCTTCTTTATTATTTGCCTCATTTAAATTTCCATATAGAGTTACCTCTTTATAATCCCTAGGAAAGTATAATAAAAGGTCTATAACAGTAAATATACCACACTTGTTTAATTTTTCCCTAGCTTTAGGTCCTACTCCCTTTATACAGCTTATATCACTGTACACATTCATATTATCACTCCATATATTAAGTTAAAATAATCTATACTTTCCTATACAGTAAAAAAAGCCTTAAGGCTTTTTTTACTCAACAGAAAATATAAAATAATATAAAGGTTGATTGCCCTCATAATATTGTATATCTATATCACTATACTTATCTTCTAACTCATTTACAAAAGTTTCTACCTGTGCCCTATCACAATCTTCTCCATAAAAAATTGTTATAAGTTCACTATCTTCATTAACCATTTTTTCTATGAGATTTTTGCAAACCTCAAATTTATCGTCACCTATTTCTTCTATTTTTCCTTCTCTTAGTCCTATTATATTGCCCTCTTTTATAATCTTGTCATCAATTTCTGTATCTCTTACTGCATAAGTAATAGAACCAGAAGCTACATTTTGTATAGAAGCATTCATAGCTTCTATATTATCTTCTACTGTGGCGTCTGCATTAAAAGAAGTAATTGCAGTGATTCCTTGAGGAATTGTCTTCGTAGCAATTACATGTACACTCTTTTCTGCAAGCTCTGCAGCTTGAGTTGCTGCCATAATTATGTTTTTATTATTTGGAAGGATAAATATATTGTCTGCCTTTATTTTATTGATAGCATTTAATATGTCTTCAGTACTTGGGTTCATTGTTTGGCCACCTTCTATCACCACATCAATACCTAAGTCTTCAAATATATTTTTTATTCCTTCTCCTAAAGAAACAGACACAAAACCATACTGTTTATTTGCTAAAATTTCTTCTTCTATTTCCTTATTCTCTTCTTTGTAATCATCTTCTAAAATATGTCTATGCTGTTCTCTCATATTATCTATTTTTATTTTTGAAAGTTCTCCAAGACTTACGGCCTTAGATAATATAAGACCTGGATCATTTGTGTGTATATGGACCTTAACCAGTCCTTCTCCACCTACCACTATCATAGAATCTCCAAGTGGTTCTAACTCTCCCTTAAATTTATCTATATTTACCTTTTCAGAAAGAATAAAGAACTCAGTACAATATCCATATTTTATATCTTCAGTAGATAATGTTTTTTGAATCGAAGCTTTACTTTCTTTTTCTATCTCATTTATTATTTCTACAGATTTTATATCATCTTTAAGGACTTCAAGCATTCCTTTAAATATTACTAAAAGTCCTGCTCCACCAGCATCTACTACCTTAGCCTGTTTTAAAACTGGAAGCATCTCAGGAGTTTTTGCCAAAATATCTTCACTATGAGAGCATACTTCTTCCATAAGCTTGGTAATATCTGTTTCAGTGCTCTTTATAGCGGCCTCTCCTGCTGCGCGTATAACGGTAAGGATTGTTCCTTCTGTCGGCCTCATTACAGCCTTGTATGCAGATTTTGAACCTTCCATTATACTTTCTGCAAGTTCCTTCGCTGTTATCTCTACTTTACCTTCTAAACCCTTTGACATTCCCCTAAGTATTTGAGAAAGTATAACCCCAGAATTTCCTCTGGCACCCATTAACGCTCCTTTAGCAAGTATTCTACCAATTTTGCCTATATCTGCTCCGTTTAAATTTTGTATTTCGTTGACTGCTGACTTAAACGTCATTGACATATTTGTCCCAGTGTCTCCATCCGGTACTGGAAAAACGTTTAATGAATTAACATATTCCTTTTTTTTCTCTAATTTATTGCTAGCATTTACCATCATATTATAGAAATGCTGTCCATCAATACTTAAGTGCTGCATATTATGTTACCTCCTTAAACTCTGACACCCTGCACATTCACTGTTATACTAGATACTTTTAAACCTGTATAATTTTCTACATTATATTTTACCTTTTGAATTATATTATTTGCAATTACAGAAATTTTAGTTCCATATCCCACTATTATATATAATTCTACAACTAGCTTATTTTCTTTCATACTAATTTTTACACCCTTGCTAAGGTTTTCTCCCTTTTTCAAAAGCTCCCATAATCCGTCCTTTGCATTTTTAGAAGCCATTCCAACTACTCCATAACATTCCATTGTAGAAACTCCTACGATATTTCCTAAAATCTCTTCAGAGTAATTAATATATCCATATTCATTAGAAATATTTCCAATCATAATAATCCTCCTTCTAAATAACCGCTTTATAAAATATTTTATATTAAATAAGGGATTTATTCAAGGAAATATAAATTATTATAATAATTTTGGTATTATAATTTATATTATACTTGCAAAAATTACATGACTTATGATAAAATGATATAGGCTTAAATTGAGAAGATTTTACTTTTCTCAATTTATAAAGGAGGTGTTTTTAATGTCAAGAAAATGTGAAGTATGCGGAAAAGGAGTTGTAGCTGGAGTTCAGTACAGCCACTCTCATCGTCAATCTAAAAGAACTTGGGCTCCAAACATAAAAAAAGTTAAAGCTATAGTTAAAGGAACACCTAAGACTATACATGTTTGCACAAGATGCCTACGTTCTGGTAAAGTACAGCGTGCTATATAATATAAAAAATGCAATTGTTAACCAATTGCATTTTTTATTTTTTTCTAAGTATACATTTAACTATATTAGATATAATCTTTGGGAGCTTGATTGCAACTATCCTCATATAATCCCCCTTAATCATCATGATTTTCAATTAGATACCAACCTACGTATATGAATCCTGCTCCTGCTATCAGTATCCATCCCCATATAGGTACCAAAAAGGTAAGTACTATACCAATTCCTACAGATCCTATTATGAGTCCTGCTTTCTTTTTTGCTTTATTCCAGCCTTTAGACATAGTATTTCCTTCATCATAATTGCTTATAATATAGTGTATGAATAAAGTATCATTAATGGTACAAAAAACTTTGCTCATCTTAAAAATAAGCAAAGTTTTAAAATCAATCCCTACTTTCAACTATTAAAAGTAGTCCATTTTTAAATTTTATATTTACATTTTTATCCAATAAAAACTCATTAGATACAGCTAATGGGTCGCCAAGCTTCAACTCATAATTATTTAAAGGATATTTCCCACCTTCAATAGTTAATTCCTTAACTGTTTCGCCGTAGCTTAGAAGAGAAAAATATTTATATCCTCTATATTTTAATGTTATATTTTTATCTGTTAATAAAATTATATTGTTATTATCTCTTATATAGCATTTCACATTATATTTTAGAAACTTTACTAATAAACCTACATTCCCTAATACATGATCAATTCTAGTTCCAGTAGCACCAAGTAACACTACTTCATCTACTTTTCTTTTTAGTACTTCTTCTACTGCAATAGATGTATCTGTATCATCTTTTTCTTCAGGAAACTTTATTATAGAGATATTTCTATCCTTAAAGTTTTGCAATATGGATTTATCTATGGAATCAAAATCTCCAATTATGTCATCAGGCTCTATTCCATACTTATACGCAGCCTCTGCTCCTCTATCTGCACATATTATGTACTCAGCATCTTTTACTTCTTCTGTTACTATATCACTGGAAGGCATTTGTCCGCCAGCAATTATTATCGCTTTCACTTTAAAGCCTCTCTAAGGTTCTTTATATTTCCTTCTACGTCATTATTTTTAAATACCGCAGATCCAGCAACTATTACATTTGCCCCACTTTCAACTACCTCTTGTATATTGGATGCATCTACGCCTCCATCAACCTCAATTAAAAGGTTAGGATTAAATTTATCTTTTAACTCTTTTACTTCCCTTATCTTGTTTGATGCATATTTAATATACTTTTGTCCTCCAAAACCAGGGTTAACACTCATTATTAAAACCATGTCAAGTTCTGATATCAGATCCTTTATGTTAGATACAGGTGTCCCTGGATTTAATGCTACTGCAGCTTTAATTCCAAAGCTTTTTATGTAATTTATAGTTCTATCTATATGCTTATCAGCTTCATAATGAACTGTTATTATGTCTGCTCCAGCCTTTACAAAATCCTCTATATATCTATCAGGTTTTTCAATCATCAAATGAACATCAAAAGGCATTTTTGTTATATTCCTTATGCTTTTAATTATTGGCATTCCAAAAGTAATATTTGGCACAAACATACCATCCATTACATCTATATGTACTATATCTGCTCCATGAGCTTCTATGTTCTTTACCTCTTCCCCTAACTTTGAAAAATCAGCTGATAATATTGATGGAGCTATCTTTATCATCTTCCATCTCCTCCTTTGTAAGATTTCTTCTGTGAAACTTCTTCAATAATTTTTACGTAAAAATCATATCTTTTAGAATTTATATTCCCATTCTCAACTTCCTTCTTTATAGCACAACTAGGTTCCTTATAATGAAGGCAACTATTAAATTTACATTCTCCTAAATAATCATGAAATTCCGGAAAGCAATCCTGTACATCTTCTTTATCAATAAAACTTGTATCTAATGAAGAAAACCCAGGAGTATCTACTATGAATCCTTTACCTATTTGTAAAAGTTCACTGTGTCTTGTAGTATGTTTACCTCTTTTTAATTTTTCACTTATATTGCCTGTCTCCATTAGGTTTTTTCCTGCCAATGTATTTATTATAGTTGATTTACCTACACCAGAAGGTCCGCATAGCACTGTAACGTTGCCATCTAAATAGTCTCTTAATTCTTCTATTCCTTCTCCTTCTTTAGCCTTTAAAAACATAACCTTATATCCCGCACTTTTAATCATATTCACAACTTCATTTTCATGTATACAATCTATCAAGTCTGTTTTATTAAAGCATACTATTATATCAAGCTTATTAAATTCACATAGCATTAAAAATCTATTTAGTAAGTCCTCATTAATGTCAGGATTTTTTATTGCAAATACAACTAGTGCTTGAGTAACATTTGCAACAGAAGGTCTTATTAGCATATTTTTTCTTTCATATATGTCTTCAATAACACCTTTACCATTTTTCTCTTTTATCTCTACTTCATCCCCTACCATAGGAGAAAGTTCGTTGTGCCTAAACTTTCCCCTAGCCTTGCATTCAATAATTTTATCTTCACTCTTTACATAATAAAATCCGCCTATGCCTTTTATTATAATTCCCTGCATAAATCCTCCTTGAAAAGCATCTACATTCAATTGTTTATTGAATTATATTTCCCTTTTGTTTATTTTCTTCATTATTTTTATTTACTTGGGTTGTAGTTTGATTATTTCCTGCCTGATTATCTTGTGGTTGATTGTTATTTTCATCAGTCTTATTATCTTCATTGCCATTTTCCTTATCTTCATCTGGATTTGGCACAAGTTTTGGATCAAATACATAAT
The DNA here is from genome assembly GCF_016908015.1 of Clostridium pascui. Classification (GTDB taxonomy): domain Bacteria; phylum Bacillota; class Clostridia; order Clostridiales; family Clostridiaceae; genus Clostridium_AK; species Clostridium_AK pascui. The sequence continues at coordinate 348,591 of NZ_JAFBDB010000001.1, read as the reverse complement.
ATGTTACATTTAATGTGGTTCCCTCTTTTACTTGAACTCCAGGTTCTATACTTTGATCAAAGATCTTTCCTTGTAAAGTTTCATCCCCAGTTGCTTGAGTATTTGTATTACCTAATTTCAAATTAGAATTTGCAAGTAGTATCTTTGCTTGCTCTATTGTTTTTCCATTTAAACTTGGAACAGTTGAATATTTAATTTCAACCCCCTTACTTACTACTACATCAACTTTGGTTTTTTCATCCACTTTTTCATCACGAGATGGACTTTGACTTATAATGGAATTTTTAGGAATATTATCATCATATGCATATTGAATATTACCTATTTCTAAATTGTATCTGCTTAAAGTTTGCTTAGCCAATTCTATATCCATTTCTTTTAAATCAGGAACCCTTGGCTTATCTTTGCCTGCGCTTAATGTAACCCTTACCTCTGAATTTGCTTTAACAGTGGTCCCTTCTGTGGGATAACTCCTTAAAACGGTTCCCTCTGGTTTATCACTTTTTTCTGTTTCGGTTATTGTAAATACTAAGTTTTTACTTTCTATGCTACTTTTAGCTTCATCTTTGCTTAATCCTACTATTTTAGGTACTACCACGTCCTGGGTTTTATTCTTTCCTTGAGAAATATAGTTATTAAATATCATGTATCCCGAAGCAAATGCAGTAATTAAAGCAAGTATTACAGCTGTAATAGCTATTATCATTCCTCTTTTTTTCTTATTTATTTTATTTTTCTCTTCATAATCGTCATCATCTTCATCCACAACAACATCATTTCTGGATTTATTACGATTTAATGAATCTACTTTTATAGCTTCCATAACTCTAGTTCTATCTTCATCCATATCAAAAAAGGCTACATTAATTTTTTCTTTATTTTTTACTTTTCTTAAATCCTGTAACATTTCCTTAATACTTTGATATCTTTTAATAGGTTCTTTTTCTATAGATTTTAGAATCATATTATTAATATTTTCAGATATATTAGGAACTATATTTTTAGGCGGAATCGCTTGTTCCTGTATATGCTTCAAGGCTACCGAAACAGGGCTATCAGCATCATAAGGTACTTTCCCTGTTATCATTTCATAAATCACTATCCCAAGTGAATAGATATCAGTTCTTGCATCTACATAACTTCCCTTTGCTTGTTCAGGCGAAAAGTAATGTGCAGATCCCATAACTTTGCTAGTATTTGTAATAGTCACAGAATTAGTAGCCTTTGCTATACCAAAATCAGTAACTTTTACTAAGCCTTCTTCAGTTACCAATATATTATGAGGCTTAATATCTCTATGTATTATATTATTTCTATGAGCACATTCAAGAGCTTTAGCTATTTGTATGGCTACATTTATTGCTTCTTCTTCATTTAATTTACCTTTTTCTCTTATAAATTCTTTTAGTGTCTTGCCCTTTACGTATTCCATAACTATATAATGTATATTATTTTGAGAGCCTACATCGTAAATATTTACTATATTATTATCTGAAAGACTTGCTGCTGCAGTAGCTTCTCTTTTGAATTTATCTACAAATTGAGAATCCTTTAATAACTCATCCTTTAATATTTTAACTGCTACAAATCTATTAAGCAAATGACATTTGGCTTTATAAACTTCAGCCATACCACCTTCGCCTATTTTTTCTAGCAGCTCATATCTATTCCCTAGTAAAGTTCCTACCATCTTTACACTCTCCTTCAAAAACTATAACTGAAATGTTATCTCTACCGCATCTTTGTTTACTACATTCTATAAGCAATCTACATGAATCTTCTTGAGTATTATTAAGCACTATTTCACAAATCTCTTCCGGAGCAACATCGTTTGTTAATCCATCTGTACATAATATTATATTTTTAATTTCTTTAAGATTTAAATCAAAAGTATCGACTTCTATTTGTTTATTAGTTCCAAGTGCCCTTGTAATAATATTTTTATTTGGATGCTTTTTTGCCTGTTCTTCAGTTATAGTTCCATTATCAACTAGCTGCTGTACTAATGAATGATCTTTTGTAATTTTTTTTATTTTGTGATGATTATCTATAATATAGCAACTACTATCACCTACATTTGCAACAATAGCTTTACCTCCACTGATTAAACATGCGGTTATGGTAGTACCCATTCCAGAAAGGTTTTTTCTGCAATTTGATAAATTAAATATTTCCTCATTAGATCTTTGAACCGCTATAATAATTTCTTTCTTTAAATCTGTTATATTACTTAATCCTTTAATATAATCAATAGTAAAATCCACTGCAACTTTGCTAGCTACTTCTCCTGCACTGTGCCCCCCCATACCATCGGCAATAACATATATAGCTCTATCTTCACCTTTATAATAACCGACGGAATCTTCATTGATTTCTCTTATGTTTCCTACATCTGACAGTATACCCACCATACAACTCCACCTCATCAATTTAAACTTTAGTTTTTATTGGTATAGCTTCTTCTTAGTTGTCCGCATGCTGCATTTATATCAGATCCCATTTCTCTTCTTACTGTAGCTTCTATACCATTTTTAATTAATATATTACTAAATCTTTTTATATTCTCATTTGTAGATCTTTCAAAACCACTTTCCTTTACTTCATTTACAGGTATTAAATTCACATGACACAACATACCCTTAAGTTTTCGGCTTAATTCTTCTGCATGATTATCACTATCATTCACACCACTAACTAAAGCATATTCAAATGTGATTCTTCTATTTGTCTTTTCTATATAATATTTGCAAGCTCTAAAAAGTTCTTCTATACTGTACTTATATGCTACAGGCATCATATTCTTTCTTATATCATCACTTGGAGCATGAAGTGATATAGCTAAAGTTATTTGTAATTCTTCATTCGCTAAATCAATCACCTTAGGCACAATCCCACAGGTTGATAGCGTTATGTGTCTTTGCCCTATGTTTAAACTATAGGAAGAATTCACTATATGTATAAACTTTAAAACATTATCATAATTATCTAAAGGCTCTCCGCTTCCCATCATTACAATATTGGATATTCTCTCCCCTGTAGCCTCTTCAGCTCTTAGTATCTGCCCTAATATTTCTCCTGATGTTAAATTTCTAATTACGCCATCTAATGTTGATGCACAAAATTTACATCCCATTTTACATCCTACTTGGGTGGATACGCATATAGAATTACCATGATTATATTTCATAACTACGGTCTCAATGACATTATTGTCCGCATATTCAAATAGAAATTTATAAGTATCTTCATTTTTTGATTTTAACATTTTTACTACTTTAGGTAAACTAAAATAAAAATTATTTTTTAATTTAGTTATAGTGCTTTTAGGAATATTATTCATATTATCAAAATCAAATGTCTTTTTATATACCCAATCAAAAACTTGTTTTGCTCTAAAATCCTTTTCTCCGTTTTCTCTCATCCATGTTTTAAGGTCTTCTAAAGAAAAATCTAGCATATTTATCATAAAAACACCTATCCTTGTTTCCTTAATTTAGCTATGAAAAATCCGTCCATATTATCATCAGGTAAAATGGTTACAGTTCCCATTTCATTATAGATTATATTATCAATATTACCATAAAATAGAGGCTCTATTTTAAATTCCTTAAAATTTTCTAAAAACCACTTTATATTTTTTTCATTTTCTTCTTTATTTAGAGTACATGTTGAATAAAGAATTATTCCTCCTGGTTTAACATATTGAGCAGCATTTTTCATTATATCTCTTTGTATGGGAATTAAACTTTTCAAATCTTTATTTGTTTTATTCCACTTTATTTCCGGTTTTTTCCTTATTATTCCAAGTCCTGAGCAAGGAACATCTATAAGAACTCTATCTGCTTTATTTGCAAGCTCTTTATTAAATACAGAAGCATCCATTGCATCTAAATTTATATTCGTCATGCCAAGCCTTTCAATATTTTGCTTTATTAAAGCCAATTTATTTGGATGTATATCAAAAGCATAGATGGAACCTGTATTATTCATTATTTCAGCTATATGAGTTGTTTTTCCTCCTGGTGCACTACAAAGATCAAGTACCACCATATCATTTTCTAGTTCCATACTTGGAGCTACAAGCATTGCACTTTCATCCTGTACTGTAATATACCCTTCTTTAAAAAACGGATTTTTTTCTATACTTCTTCCCTTTATTATTTGTATAGCTTCTGGGCAAACCTTCCCCTCTTGTATGTTGTATTGGTTACTCTCAAGATTTTCCCAAACCTCATCATAGTTAGTTTTTAAATTATTAACTCTAACAGTATTTGATGGAACTAAATTTAATCCTCTTAGTATTTGTTCAGTAATTTCTTTGCCATATTGCTTTATATATAATTCTACCATCCATTCTGGAAATGAATATTCAAAACTTAACTTTTTTACATCACTTTTGAAATCAATTTCTAAATTTTTATTACGTATAAAATTTCTTAAAACACCATTTACTAATTTAGATAATTTAATGGATTTTTTCTTTGCAAGCTCTACACATTCATTTACAGCTGCAAAATCCGGTATCCTATCTAAATATTTTATTTGATAAACTCCTATTCTTAGTATATTAATTATTTGCTTATCCAACTTATTTGTACCACTTTTTAAGAAGTTATCTAATATTTTGTCTATAGTGTATTTGTATTTTATGGTACCATATACTATTTCAGTTACTAATGCTTTATCTCTTTCTTCTAGTTTAGAAGCATTTAATTTATGGTTTAATATAATATTTGAATATGCATCTTTGTAAAAAACTTCATTTAACGTATCTAAAGCTATTTCTCTAACATCATTCATATTTATACCTCAATTCACTAAAATTACTCTTTATAAAGCGAAATAGTTTTCCAGAACTTATACTTTCCGGAAAACTTATCTTTCACTAGTCATCTCTTCTGCTATTACTTAATACTATAAGTCTTAAAAGTTGTGCTACGGACATAAGAGTAGCCGCCACATATGTCATTGCTGCTGCACTTAAAACCTTTTTTGCTCCTGCGGCCTCATCTTTATAAAGAATCCCTGTATTTTCAATCATTTTTAACGCTCTACTAGATGCGTTAAATTCTACAGGAAGAGTTACAAGCTGAAATACTACTACTGCTGAAAACAATAGTATTCCTATATTTAGAAGTCCTGGAAGTCCTAAAGCAAAACCCAGTAAAAATATAACCCATGAAGCATTTGAGCTAAAATTTACAATAGGTACTATGGAGTTTCTGATAATCAAAGGAGAATATCTTTCTTGATGTTGAAATGCATGCCCGGTTTCATGAGCTGCTACTCCAATAGATGCTACAGAGGTTCCATAATATACTTCTTCTGAAAGCCTCATAACTCTGTGCACTGGATCATAGTGATCTGTTAGCTTTCCTCCTACAACCTGCACTGGAACATCAAATAACCCTTGGCTATCCAGCAGCTTTCTTGCTACTTGGGATCCTGTATAACCATTTACACTTCTTACGGCAGAATATCTTTGAAACGTTGAATTTATTTTCAGCTGGGCCCACCCTGATATTATAATAGCAGGAATTAAAATTATCATACTACTATCAAAATAAAACATATGGTATCCCTCCTCTATTTTAAACGTACACCTTTTTCTATAGTGTGCCCTTTAATGTATTCCTGTACATATAAAGGCTTTCCTGAAGGAAATTGCACTTTCTTTATTAATAAAACTTTATTACCTGTAGATACTTTTATACCACTTTTATCTGCATCAATAATGGTTCCGTACTCTTTATTACTATCTTCGTTTGTTAACTCTGCTTCAAGTATTTTCATTCTTTCATCTTTATAATAAGTATACGCTATAGGCCACGGATTTAAACCTCTTATCAAATTATTGATTTCTTCGCTATCTTTCTCCCAGTTTATTTCAGCTAATTCTTTATTTAGCATAGGAGCATAGCAAGAATCCCCTTCAATTTGTTTAACTCTTGATATTTCTCCATTAGCTATTCCCATTATAGTTTTCACCAAAAGCTCAGCTCCATCTATCATTAACAAATCATGAAGCTCACCAGCAGTCATATTATTTGTTATCTGTACTTTGCTTTTTAGAAGCATATCGCCTGTATCAAGGCCTATATCCATAAACATTGTTGTATTTCCACTTTCGCTTTCTCCATTTACAATTGCCCAATTAATAGGAGCTGCCCCCCTATATTTAGGTAAAAGCGAAGCATGTAAATTTATGCATCCATATTTAGGAATTTCTAAAACTTCCTTTGATAAAATTTGCCCATAGGCTACAACTATTATAAAATCTGGAGAAAGTTCTTTTAAAACTTTGATACATTCTTCATCTTTTTTTAAGTTTTCTGGTTGATATACTCTTATATTATTTTCTAAAGCTACTTCCTTAACTGGGGACATAGCAAGCTTTTTTCCTCTTCCTTTAGGCCTATCTGGTTGAGTAAAAACTGCATTTACATTAAATTGATCAATAAGCCTTTTTAAAGCTGGCACCGCAAATTCTGGAGTACCCATAAATACTATATTCATAATACTTACCTTCCATCTTCCTTTATAATCTTATCAACATATAGTATTCCATCTAGATGGTCTATTTCATGACATAGTGCTCTTGCCATTAGTTCTTCACCTTCTACAACAATTTCTTTACCGTTTCTATCTAAAGCTTTAACAGTTACTTTATATGGTCTTTCCACTGGTCCCTGTTCTCCAGGTACACTTAAACATCCTTCTTCATCTATGTAGGATCCTTCAGATTTTATTATTTCAGGATTTATTAAAAATACTGGCCCTTCTCCTATATCTATTACTACAACTCTTTTAAGAATACCCACCTGTGGAGCTGCAAGACCTACTCCATTACTTTCATACATAGTTTCCAACATATCGTCTAAAAGCATTTGAATTCTATCATCTATCTGCTCTATTTTTTTACTTTTCTTTCTTAATATTTCGTCTCCAATTTTTCTTATATTTCTTAATGCCATAATAAAATTACCTCCATATATTTATATTAAGCTTAGTGGATTTACATCTATGATTATTCTTATATTATTATAACTTTCTTTTACTGAATCATATATACTATTTTTTATTTCTTTTTTTATATTTTGATTTAATTGGCCTTTTATTATAATTTGCCATCTGTAATTATTTTTTATTTTAGAAATTTCCGAAGGACATGGTCCTAATATCTCTATTTTATTTGTATTTTGTAATAGTGATTTTAAATTAACAGCCACGTTTTGTATGTTTTTTATCAATAACTCCTCATTGGGGCTACTCATATTTATAAGCATTAACTCTGAAAATGGCGGATAATTCATAAGTCTTCTAAGTGAAAGCTCCTGTTCAAAAAACTCTTCGTAGCTGTTTTCTGCAGCACACTGAATACTATAGCTCTCTGGATTATAAGTTTGAACTATCACTTCTCCCTTTTTCTTTCCTCTTCCCGCTCTACCAGCTACCTGCGTTATAAGCTGAAATGTTCTTTCTGAAGAATGAAAATCAGGAATATTTAAAGATAAATCCGCTGCAATAACCCCTACAAGTGTTACATTTTTAAAATCTAATCCCTTAGCAATCATTTGAGTTCCAACCAATACATCAGCCTTTTGTTCTTTAAAAAAGTTGTATATATTTTCATAAGAATTTTTGCGACGAGTTGTATCAAAATCCATCCTTAGCACTCTAGCAGCGGGAAAATATTTTTTTACCTCTTCCTCAACTTTTTCTGTTCCGACTCCAAAATATTTTACATACTTGCTTCCGCATTCAGGACATATTTGAGGAACCCTTTCACTTTTACCACAGTAATGACAGCTTAAATTATTGCTGTTATTATGATATGTGAGTGAAATATCACAGTTACTGCATCTAAAGACATATCCACATTTTCTGCAAGATACAAAAGTTGAAAATCCTCTTCTATTTAAAAATAATATTATTTGTTCATTTTTTTCAAGTCTGTCCTTTATACCTTCGAAAAGACTACTACTAAACATACTCTTATTATTTTTAACAAGTTCTTCTCTCATATCCACTACATGAGTATCAGGTAATAAAGCCCCGTCTGCTCTTTTTTTAATTGTAATTAGTTCTAACTTATTATTAATAGCTCTATAATATGTTTCTATGGATGGAGTGGCGGAACCTAAAACTAGTTTGCAGCCATATATATCACTTAACATTTCTCCAATTTCCCGAGCATGATACTTAGGATTGCTATCAGATTTGTAGCTATTTTCATGTTCCTCATCTATTACAATAAGACCTAAGTTTTTAAATGGCAAAAATATAGCTGATCTAGCACCTATTGCAACCTTTACTTTTCCGTCTTTAACTCGAAGCCATTCATCATACCTTTCGCCTTCGGAAAGCTTACTATGAAATACTGTAATATCCTTTCCAAACCTCCCCTTAAATCTTTCAACCATTTGAGGCGTAAGAGAAATTTCCGGAACTAATATTATAGATTCTTTCTCTTTGTTTATCATTTCTTCAACTAAATTCATATATATTTCTGTTTTGCCGCTGCCTGTTACACCATGAATTAAAAACAACTTATTTACAGAATAAATTATTTTATTTAAAGCAGACTTTTGGTCATTATTTAAGGCTTTCTTTTCATAAAATTCATATTGTCTTGAATTATATCTATTTATTATATTCTCTTCTTGAGTTAAAAAATTGTGTTTAAGCATTGTATTAATGGAAGACAATGAAATATTAAATTTATTACTTAGAGCACTTTTAGTATATAATCCATTATTTTCACTTATTACTTTATATATTGAAGTATAAGGTTCCTTACTAAATTTTTCATTTAGTCTATCTGAAGTATAAATTAAGTTTTCCTTCTTATTTTTCATCCCTTTAAATAATGCTGATGGAAATAGTGCCCTTATCACTTCCATATGAGTAGATAAATATTTTTCCCTCATTTTTTGTATAAGTGTAAGATATTCTGGTGTAAGTAAAGGAAAAGCAGTATCAACTTTTACTATTTCTTTTATATTTTTTATATCCTCAATTTCCTTATAGATTTCCATTATAAATCCATCTATTTTTTTATTACCTAATCCAAAGGGTACATATACTCTAGAGCCTACTACAGCCTTTTCTATTAAATTATCAGGTATTTTATACGTAAATACTTTATCCAATTGAATGGATGTACTATTTATAATTACACCAGCATATTTATCCACTTAATCACCCTTTAGCAAATATTTTAGTAAATAAAAGAGGCTATCTTTACAATTCAATTTTGCAAAGTAATGCCCCTTTTATCTTAACAACTTATACTTCTTTGTGTTTATCATTGATAATATCAAATAATTTCTGTGCTACTTCTCTTTTACTCATCTTTTCTAATGAAAGCTTTTCTCCATCTCTAGTAAGTATAATTACTCTGTTTTCACTAGATTGGAATCCTGTATCTGATGAAGTTATATCATTAGCAACTATGTAATCTAAATTTTTCTTTTTTAGCTTAGATTCTGCATTACTTATTAAATCATTGCTTTCTGCTGCAAATCCTACTAAGACTTGATTTTGTTTTATTTCGCCTAATTTTTTCAATATATCAGTATCTTTTGCAAAATTTAAAACTAGTTCATTAGAGGCCTTTTTAATCTTATTTTGTGAGTATTCTACTGGCTTATAATCTGCCACAGCAGCCGCTTTTATAACTATGTCTTGAGAATTAAAGTGTTCTAAAACTTCATTTAACATTTCTTCATTAGTTGTTATATTTATAGTATTTATTCCAAAGGGAGCTTTTAACGATGTAGGACCTGATACCAATGTAACTTCAGCCCCTCTATCTCTGGCTTCCTCCGCTATAGCATAACCCATTTTCCCTGAAGATCTATTTGTTATAAATCTAACTGGATCTATTAAAGACCATGTAGGTCCTGCTGTAACTAACACCTTTTTTCCTGACATATCTTTTATTGGATAAAGCATACTTATTACCTTATCTGCAATAAGTTCCGTATCAGCAAGCTTTCCTGCTCCCACATCTCCACAAGCAAGCCTTCCACTTTCAGGTTCTATAAACTTATATCCATAATCTTTAAGTTTTTGAATATTATTTTGAACTATTGGATTTAAATACATATTTGTATTCATTGCAGGTGCAAATACTACTGGAGCATGAGTAGCCATAATAGTCGTAGAAAGCATATCATCTGCTATTCCATTTGCTACCTTTCCTATTATATTAGCAGTAGCTGGTACTATAAGCATCAAATCAGCTTTCTTAGCAAGAGATATATGTTGTATTTCCCAATGTTTAGGCTCATCAAACATATTAGTTACAACCATGTTTTGGCTTAAACTCTGAAAACTTAAAGGATTTACAAATTCACCTGCAGATTCAGTCATAATTACGTGAACATCTATATTCTTTTTTCTTAATCTGCTGATTACATCTAAAGCCTTATATACAGCTACCCCTCCTGTAACACCTATAACTACAGTTTTTCTTTCCATTTTTACTTTATACCTTCCTTAACAGTTTCATAAGTAATAGCTGTTGCATCTATTTCATTTATCGCTACAGTTACTGGTTTTGTTAAATCAGTATTTATAAGAGGTGCGTCACCATCTATAAGCTGTCTTGCTCTTTTTGAAACTACTACTACTAAAGAATATCTGTTATCAACCTTTTCTAATAAATCCACTATTGATGGATTAATCATAGAGTTGCTCATGCATCAATCCCTCCTTACAATCAAATATTGTCTCTTTCATTCTGTCTACTCTACATCTTTCTGCTGATACTATAGATTCAATTTTTCTAACTGCATCATCTACATTATCATTAACTACTGCATAATTATATTTAGAAACATAGTTTATCTCCTTATAAGCAGACTTAAACCTAGTCATAAGGGATTCAGGTGTTTCTGTACCTCTTTTAGTAATTCTATTTTTTAATTCTTCCATAGAAGGTGGTAATATAAATATAAATACTCCTTCTGGGTAATTATCCTTAACCTTTAATGCTCCCTGAATATCTATTTCTAAAATAACATCTCTTCCTTGTTCTATCATTTCTAGAACCTTGGATTTAGGTGTTCCATAGAAGTTTCCATAAACCTCTGCATATTCAAGAAAATCATCGTTGTTAATTTTAGATACAAACTCCTCTTTTGCAAGAAAATAATAACTTTTACCATCTATCTCTCCCACTCTAGGGGAACGAGTAGTTGCAGAAACAGATATCCAAAAATCATTTTTATCTAACAAAGCTTTGCATACTGTTCCTTTTCCTGTACCTGAAGGTCCTGAGATTACTATTAAAAGTCCTTTTTCCTTCATTAGCTATCAACCTCTTCTGTATCCTCAACCTCTTCTTTGGAAGATAGTCTATGCGCCACTGTTTCTGGCTGAACCGCTGATAAAATTACATGATCACTATCTGTAATAATAACTGCTCTAGTTCGTCTTCCATAAGTAGCATCTATAAGCATTCCTCTGTCCCTTGCTTCTTGAATTATTCTCTTAATTGGAGCTGATTCAGGACTTACTATAGCCACTAACCTATTAGCTGAAACAATATTTCCAAATCCTATGTTTATTAGTTTAATACCCATTACTTGCCTCCAGTACTTACTCTATATTTTGTATTTGTTCCCTTATTTTTTCAATTTCATTTTTTATTGAAATAGCTAAATTAGATATATTTAAATCATTAGCTTTTGAAGCAATTGTGTTGGTTTCTCTATTCATCTCTTGTACTATAAAATCTAACTTTCTTCCAATAGATTCATCTAACTTAAGTGTTTCTTGCATTTGAATTATATGACTATTAAGCCTAACTATTTCCTCATCTATACATGCTCTATCAGCAAGAATAGCTACTTCCATAGCAATTCTATTTTCATCTATATTGTAGTCTTCTAAAAGTTCTTTTAACCTTTCTTGAAGTTTTTGCTTATATGTTATAGGAACTAACGGAGCTCTTTCTTCTATATTATCTAATATATTTTTTATATTATTACATTTTTCTATTATATTTTCCTGTAACTTATTTCCTTCTATTTGTCGCATTTTAATCAGCATATCAATAGCTTCATTAAGCGGACCTGATAAGCTTTTCCATAGTTTCTCTATGTCCTCTTCTTGCTGTTGAATTGTAACTACTTCAGGAAATTTTGCAACTAAAGAAAGTGATATATCATCTTTTATATCATATCTATTTTTTATGCTGCGAAGACACTCCACATAACTGTCTGCTAAAGTTTCATTAAAAACAGTTCTTATATCTTTCTTATCATATGTTGTAAGATTTATAAATACATCTACCTTACCTCTATTTATTTTTTTTTGTATAGTAGACCTTATCTTATCTTCTATAGAAATTAAACTTTTAGGCATTTTTAGATTTATATCACAATATCTATGATTTATGCTTTTAATTTCTACAGTAAAACTTCTACTGTCATCCTCAAAGGTTGCCCTTCCAAATCCCGTCATGCTTCTAATCATAATATTCATCCTTCCATATAACTAAGCTTAACACACATATTCATTATACATACATATTTATAATAAATTCAAGCATATTTTGCAATAACACAAAATATGCTCGTTTTTTCAGCTATTAATTTAAATTATATCATAAATCTTGCATTATTGAACTTTATTTATTTAAATTATTTAATTTACTTAATCCTTTTTCTAATTCTGTTTTATCCTTAGTAAGTGACATTCTAAAATATCCATGACATAGGTTCCCAAATACATACCCGGGAGTCACTATAATTCCGCACTTACTTAATAACTCTTCACAAAATTCATCTGTTGTATACGCTTTAGGAACAGTAGCCCAGATATAAAATGTGCCTTTACTCTTAAAAAACTTTATATTGCATTCTTTTAGTTTTTTTTCTGCCAATTCTATTCTTTCATCATATATCTTTCTTACTCCATTTACATAGTCTCTTCCAAGTTTAAATGCTTCAACACCTGCCCATTGAACAGGTACAAACTGACCAGAATCCATGTTCATTTTTATTTTCAGTATGGCATTTAATATCTCTCTATTTCCCACTACATAACCTAATCTAAATCCTGCCATGCTAAACATTTTAGAAAAACTACCAAATTCTATAAATCTTTTTTGATAGTCAAACTGCATTAAACTTAAAGGTGCTTCGGTCCCTCTTATAATTTCATTATAGGCTCCGTCATTACATAATACTATATTATTTTTATAACAAAACTCAATAATCTCTTTAAAAAAATAAGGATTTGCTACAGCACCTGTAGGGTTATTAGGATAATTAATCAAGAACATCTTAGATTTATTGATTATTTCATTAGGGATAGCTGAAAGATCTGGAAGATACTCATCCTTTTCTTTTAAAGGTATTTTATACGAAACCGCTCCCCATAACTTTGCTGATAAATCATATACAGGATAAGATGGCTTAGGAATTATGGCATAATCACCTGTATCACATAATGCGGGTATTAAATTACTTATTCCTTCTTTAGAGCCAATTAATACAAGTACTTCTTCCCTATCTAGTGTTACTCCATATATATCCTTATAGTATTTAATTATCGCATCTTTTAACTCCTTTATCCCAGCATAGGGTGGATAATTATTGTATCCCCTATAAGTTAAAGACTTTTTCAAACCTTCAATTATTGTATTATCAGTTAGTAAATCAGGGTCCCCTACACCTAAGTCTAATACCTCTTTTCCTTGACTTAATAAATTTTCCTTTATTTTATCCAATTTACCTAATTGATATTCGGGAAGGTTATTTAATCTGTTATTTATTTCTAACATTTATCCTCCTAAAATATTTCTTACTATTCTATTATTTTATTCATTTTTTCTTCTATGTGTTACAATTTACATTCACCTCTTATTTACATAATATTTATTATGTAAATAAGACTTCAATCAGGACCACCCGTAAACGGGTCTACATATTCTTTCAAGCTCATTTGTTCGTATGCTATATCTTCTTGTATTTGATTTTTTATATATTCTTCTATAACTTTTTTATTTCTGCCTACTGTATCAACATAGTATCCCTTACACCAAAACTGCCTATTTCCATATCTATATTTTAAATTTGCATGCCTATCAAATATCATCAATGAACTTTTTCCTTTTAAATATCCCATAAATTGAGATACACTTAATTTTGGTGGTATACTTACAAGCATATGTATATGATCTTTGCAAGCATTTGCTTCTATTATTTCTACTCCCTTGTTCTCACATAACTTTCTTAATATTTGACCTATATCAGCCTTGATTTTTCCATATATTATTTGCCTCCTATATTTCGGCGCGAATACTATGTGCTAAACTACTATTATCCATATTGGATATACCTCCTTTGTTTGGTTGTGGTCGGCAAACCTAATTCCATTTTAACAAGGAGGTTCTATTTTTTCTACGCATAGCTAAAAGCCTTTTAGAACCACCGGTATAACCGGTGGTATTCATTAAACAAAAAAATAAGGGCCTGAAGATTCAGACCCTTAACATGTATTTTTAATTTTATCAATATATTCCTCATCATCACTTATTCTAATCAAACTATCTATGAAATATTTATTTCTATTTTTAGGTAGTGTTTTATGACTTATAAGTTTTATCATTATCATACATATATCATATTTATGCACATGTGTATGTCCGCTTTTAAAACTTTTTTTCGTGTTGTGTATTATAAAACCGCTTCCTGCTTTATACACCTTAAAATTAAGGTTTTGGTATATTTGAACACTCACGTCTATCACCTCTTGGTTTTATAATATCCTAATAAAATTAAAAGTTTATTTAAAAGACATTTTATTTTTTAACACATATTATGAGATATTTAATAAAATGTTAAAAATAAAGCTTGATTTTAAAAAGCATTCTCTTCATATAAAATCAAGCTTTATTTCTTATACATCTACATCTTCGTTTTTAATCTTTAGTACATTTTTATGAGTTAAATTAGTATCTTGTAGAACATCTGATATTTCTTTATTATCATCTATCATTTTTCTTGCTCTCTTACAAGCTTGTGTATAAGGTAATTTTTGATTTTTTTTAACCATAATACTTTTCCTCCTCTTTTGTTATATATTAAATTTATTTTAACCATAGATAAAACTATTATTCTTCCCAAAATCTTACTAGATCAGATTGAGCTTTGTTGATATTCCATGCGTATCCATCTCTATAGTAGCTAAATACTTTTATACTATGTTTATCTTCATACCATTCCTTAAACTTTTTAAATTGTTCACTACTCATTTTATGAATTTCAGTTCCCCATTGACCATTTAATTCTATCATCATATATAAACACCTCCACTTTTATATATTCATAAAAATTTCATTTTATGATAAATTTAAAGGATATTACAACCTTTTTAATGTTAAGTCTTCCGTATTGGTTCTGCATTTAAGAAAGTGTTCACTGTGCAAAGAAGCTCTAATATTTACAAATTTAAATCACCTAAACTTTTTAAACTCGCTGTCGCTCAGACAGTAAAAAGTTCTTTACGGTGCCTTAAATTCATAAATAAAGAGCTTCTAATTGCTTGTTCAATGCTTTCTACAATGCAGAACCAATACTAAATTTAACATTAAAAAGGTCTTCCTCCACACTGCTGAAGGAAGGAATTTCGTTTTGACGAAATTCCTTTAAATTGACACTTATCAAATGGCTAATAAGCCCGCAGACCGATAAGGCAGGAAATATTAACTACACAATTTTTTATTAAGAACCTTTTATCATACTCTCATATTTTCAACTTATAAATTTGATTTTTATTTATTTCGTACAAGTTCTTGTGACCCATAGGACTGCCGCCCTAAAAGACGTCTATGCGCTAAGCTATAAATATTTTAGAAATTCAGTTAGCTGAATTTCTCCCTTCATCAGTTCACACGAAGAACTTTTTAAAGCTCTGGGAGTATAGAATTTTCATCGTAGAAGACATTGAATAAGCTTTAAAAATTTCGTAATATTTCTAAACAATGATGGAGTCAATTCCCTTTTCCTTTAGCTTTTTAACCATCACCTCAGCATTGTTTATATCTGTAAAAGCTCCCACTTGAACTTTATATATATTATTTTCCTTATCATTATTTTTTACAGGAACACTTTCTGACGGCAGTTTTCCTGTAAGTCCTTTAACTATAGCATCGGATATCTTTTCTGCATTATATTTATTCATATCCTCCTTGCTATCTACAAAAGATACTTCAATTAATATAGCAGGAGCCTTTGTGTTTTTCACCACATAAAGCCTACTTCCATTCTTTATTCCTCTATTTTTATATCCTAATTTTACAAGTTCACTTAATACACTTTTTGAATACCTCTCACCTGCAGTACTACCTGGATAAAAATATACTTCTGACCCCTGTCCACCTCCAGCATTAAAATGAATAGATACATATAAATTTACATTATTTAAATTTGAAACTTGTACTCTCCTATTTAAACTGTCTGTAACACTATTGCACCTTACTGGAAGCACGCTTATAACTTCATGTCCTAGATTTTTCAATTTTTCTATGACATTCAATCCAACTTCCTTTGTTAAGATATCTTCAAATTTTATTCCTTTAGCTCCAATGTCTGGTGTACAGTTATGTCCTATATCTATAGCAAATTTCATTACAATCACTTCCTTAATTAAGTTGTCACTACATAATATGCAAAAGTAATTGTAAATGCTCAAGTTTTAACTGTTAACAATTATTTTAAAACTATTTTTCCCATACTAATGAATATCTCCAAAAAAGTTTACGTTTAACTTTTGCTGTTGGTATATGTTTTTTAACAAATAACTTAATCTCATCTATTGTCATATACGTATCGTGTTCACCATGTTTTTCCCAAACTTCTTTTGAGTGAACATCATCTTTTTGCAATCTACCGTTTTTTATTAAATTCATTGCAATATTAGGGATAAAAGCACTTCCCCATATAATGTAATCACTTAAGGTTTTGGCTTTTGCAAGGTCTAGTATAATTAGTTTACCACCTTTTTTAAGCTTATCCTTTGCAAAGCATAAAAGCCACTCATACGGCAAATGATGTGCTGTAGCTGTTGTTATAATCACATCAATACTATCGTTTTCAAATTTCATATCCAAAATGTTTCCGCAAATATATTGGATATTTTTATTAGGGTGTAAGACTTTTGCCTTCTCAATCATCTTATCTGCAAGATCAACTGCTATCACGTTCTTGGATTTTTTTGATAACATAAAGGAAAGTTCACCCTTACCACAACCTATGTCAAGACAAGTCTCAACATTATTTGGTATAAATTTTATTAGGTGCTTGAAATAACAGTTGTTATGATTCCATTTTAATTCGTCAAGCTCAGAAATTTCATTAAAATCAGTTTTCACAACATTATAATCTTCCATTCTCATACCTCACTTAATAAATAAACTTCTTGCTGTAACATTCTACATCACTATATACAATCCTTTATAAAATAAAAAAAAGCCCAGCTGCCTAGGCTAAACTTGTCTGATAAATATAAATAAGTTTGTCCAATTTCTGACTAAGTTGTACTACTTCATCAGAACATAAGCATATGTCTTCTTCAGTTAGCCGGTTTAATTTCTCTCTAAGAATTTCAATTTCCTCTTCCATTTGTTATAACCTCTCACTTACAATTTTACACAACATTAGCAATTATAGTACTAAATTCAAAACAATTCAACAAAATAAAGTTCATTTAACAGTTTTTTAACAATATGTGCTTGTTGGTAGAAAATTTAAAGTATATATGTAAATATAATAAAAAAACTCGAGCCTAGGCTCGAGATAAAATTAATCCTCTTTCAAATCTTTTATATTTACATTTAATTCTGTATCTGTGTTAATATCTTTAACTTTAACTGTATCACTTTGTTTATTAATATTTTCAAGCCAAACAGGGTTGCCTTTATAGCTTACTCCTATTACACCTAATGATTCAATAATTTCAGCAGCTCTTTTTGTATCCATATTCATTTCTCCTTTTTAAAATATTTATTATATATTTTATCCCATACTTTAAATAGTTATTAATTTTAAATATCAACTCTTACAAAAACTTATGTTTATATTTTATTTGTTCAATATAAGTTATGGAGGTATTATTAAAGATACTAAAAGTAATTTACTACCCTCTTCTCAACTTCGTTTTTAATGGAACATTGTATTTATAAAAATCGCACCAAAAATACAAAAAAACCTGTAGTTCCTTGAAACTACAGGTTTTCTCATGGTCTGGGTAACAAGACTTGAACTTGCGACCTCATGCACCCCATACATGAAATTAATTTATTTTATATTATTCTTATATACACTTGTAACTTGTAAAGCATTGATTTCACTATAACTTATATATTCAGTCTAGTGTTGTATACGATTTAAAAAGATGTGATATGTTAGCATTGGTTTGCAAAATGTTTTCACTGCAAACCAATGCTAATTCTAATAGAGTCTTTGTGTGAAAAGAATAAAAGTCAGCTTGTTTAGTTGACTTTTATTCTTTCTATATTTAGTACTTATATTTTATTTATATTATATATCCAGCTTTTGGTACGCATCATCTACAATCTTTATACTTTCTTTTAAACTTATACCAGTTAAACTCGCTACATATTTAATTGCTAAAATTTTATTTTTACCATACTTATTTACGATTTGTGTCATGTCCAATTCTATTCCATTGACATCTATAATTTCATTATTAGGTATAAGTTTTTCTTGTTCATGTAAACTGTTTATTTGAGTTCCACAATTAGAACAAAATTTACCTGTTACTTCTTGCCCACAGTTTTGACAGTAACTAATATCCTGGATATTATTATTTTCAGTTCCGCAATTAGAACAAAATTTACCTGTTACCTCTTGTCCACAGTTTTGACAATAGATATTACCCTGAATATTATTATTTTGAGTATTATCAATTTTAGTATATGCAGATTTACATTCATTTTGAAACCGTATTAACAGCATTCTATTATATATCTTCTCATCTACTTCTAATAAACTCCTTTTCCCATCTTTAAACTGAACAGCAATTATATATATGCCTTTCTTTTCAGCTGATGCGGCTGCTACTAAGCCTACAGGACCATAAAAGAATTCTCCTAGCACTGCCTTGCCTATAGCACTTGATGCACTTATTGTCTTTTCACTATCATATACCTCATAAGCACTTACTGTATTCTCATCTAATATTATCTTTTTAAAAATCCCTATCATAATTATAACGCCTAAACTAGTTATAGTTATTCCCTTATCTTTATAAGCACCATCAATAACTCTGTTTTTTGCACCCACTTAATTCTCCTCCTAACAAACTACACTTCCTAAAATACAATTTTCCTTTTTCTAAGTATAATAAAATCCACTACATATTTCTAAGTATAATAAAATCCACTACATATAACTAAATACTTAATACCTTATTAAACTTTTGCTAATAATTCTGTTTTCTTTTTTGTAAATTCTTCTTCTGTTAATATCCCTTTTTCTTTTAATTCAGCAAGTTTTTCTATTTTGTCTAGAGCATCTTCTTTAGCATTAGTATGTTCATTAGTATATTCATTAGAACTAGTACCTATTTTAAACTTTTCCTTAAAAACTGATGATAAAAATTTAATAGCTTCATTTTTATTTTTTTGTGTACAGGAACATACAAAATAATCCTCCTGACCATAATCATTAATGAATCTTATTGTTACTAAAACATCTGGAGCCATTATATCTATTTCCTTAGGTTTTATTCCTGTCATGCCACCTACAATCGCCCCTACATCGCCTAATAGCAGTCCTCCAAGAAATGCTCTCCCTACTATAGATTTCTCTTTCATCTCAACAATTTTATCTTTATCTTCTAAATATATATCTATAATTTTTCCTTCTGCAATAGCAGTAGTATAATATTTAAGTCCAATAATTACCGTGATTTCAATTCCATTTTTACGAGTACCTATACAAAATGCTGGTTTAGTAGGTTTTCTTTCTAATATTTCATCAACCTCTTTAATACCTGATATGTATTCTAGTTTTCCATTTAAATATTGATACCCTAAAAGTGGTTTTTTTCCTGCTATTACTTGTACTTCCTTTTTATCTAAAACACTAAGCATTCACTATTCCTCCAAATCCTTTTTAATACATTATACCAAGTGTTTACCTTATTCGTCTACTTTTGTATTTATTTCACTCATATATTTCTCCTTATTTTATAAATCCAAGTCAATTCTAGCATATATCTTAAAAATCATTTTACCCTTGTTAAATGTAGTATTTAACTTACTTTGATAGTTTCCTATATTCTCTTGTGATTTAACCAATTTTTAAAGTCTTATGTTGAAACTTTGAATTGCTTAGTATGTAGAATAAAGTTTTTGACAGCAAAAAGAAATAAGGCTAATAAAATAGTTTACTGCCTTACTTTTATTATTATATATTTTTAATTTGCACTATATACATTATCCCTTATGTAAATGCTTATTTAAAGCAGTAGCAATTCTATCTAAATCATACCAATCATTAGGTATATTCCCCCACCATGAGAACCGTGATTTAGCACTTCCATCATCATCAAAAAAATAAAGAGAATACTCACATCCATCAACACCTATGGATGATTGTGATATTAGAGGAACCCTGCTTTCGCGAATAATTTTTATAATGTCACTTGCATCATTATTAGATAGATGTATTTTTCTTGCTTCATTAAAAAATTCTTCTTCATCAATATCACTAAAATTTATTGCTGGTTTTGTATGAATTAAATAATATTCATCTCTTTTGCTATTCATACTACATTTAACTAGTCCTATACTATATGATGGCGAAAATGATGGTAAAATAGATAGTAGAACTATTATACTTTCAGACACTTGTAACACCTCTCAAACAGTATTTTAGGTACCTATGAGTTTAGCATTTTGTTTTTACCGTTATTTACCATAATCCCTTAGTTCATCATGCTTATCTCTTGCCTCAGAAGATAAGAACATTACGAATCAATATTATTTCACTTGTGATAATCTAACCAACTGATTAAAAAGGTCATTTTCTTTAAAATTAGAGCTAGGTATATTCAGTTCATCTAATAGGCTTAAGATACCAAATGCCCAAAAATCATCTTTTTCCTTTAATGCTTTCTCCATAGCGTATTTTATATGTGGTATTAAAACTTCTACATCTATGTCTTTAAGCAGTTCTATGATTTTGGGAACACCTGGCCAATTAACATCTTGAAACCAAATCATCAAATAAGGTATCGTTAGTCTATTTCTTGGATAACCTATTTCTTTTAATATTATCGCTGCATTATACCAATAGCATTTACTACATATGTAATTTGATTGATCTGCTAATAATATTGCTTCTTCTTCATTGACTTTAAGTAGTTCTTTCATTGCCCTATGTGTTATATCTTCAGGTTTATTCCAGTCTAAATCTTTTATTAGTTTTTTAATATTCTCCATAAAATCACCCTTTATAATTTAGGTATCAATTTATTATAACTTCGTAATATACTATATTCACGACACAAAATAAGAATATTTTGGCTTAATTATCCATTATTATTTTACCTTCAGCAACTAGTATTGCTCCCTCATAAAGTTTAAACGCATTTCCTAATTTAAAATTTTCAAACGGCGCTTCACTAGATAGATATGAAATTTCTACTATGGAATTTAAGTTATTATCAAACTCGGTACATAATATTTCTGCACTCCAGTCACCTTTGCTAGTACATGTATCATTAAATCGTATTATCGGACAATACTTTCCACCTGTGGGTGGCGCTGAACGACCACCTAACTCTTTTGGTATCCATTTTACTTCTGCAATTACGGTTTTTTTCATAGTTTTCCCTCCATCAATAGTGTTGGGTAATTATATGAAATCATGATTTAATTTTATTATATAGTCACTTATATACATTGTAATCTTATCTAATAATAACCTGTTTTTTATCGCCACACAAAACACCCCCATAATATGTAAATATTCTATGGAAGAATTAATTTTCCTTTAACCTAAGCTACACTTATGAATAGATTGATAAATATAATATCATCTAATGTTGTACTAATTAGTGTTTAAAAAAACAAAATTACCCCGAGCCTAAGCCCGAGGTATGCATTAAAAACTATCTATCCTTTAATTTTTAATCATTAACTGAAATAATTGAGATCGTATTAGTCTTATAGTCTGCTTTAGCTGTAACATTTTGGAGAACTACTCCACCAAACGCATTTTTAGCTCTATAAACCATTTTAATTATTAAATGATCGCCTTTATCAACATAAGTTGTTTTTTCATGTTCAAAACTTTTTTTATCATTTAAATTTTGTTTAACCGCATCAACTAGAGCTCTATGTGAACCATCCCATGCACTGAATTGAGCATTAACCCATGCCTGATATGCATTTTCCTTTGCAATTTTAGCATCTACTGCTGCTTTTGCTTTAGCTTCAGCATCAGCCTTTGCCTTTGCTTCAGCTTCTTTCTTAGCCTCTTCTGCAGTCTTTTCTTTTTTTTCAGCAACTACTTTAGTAGTTTCGACTGAATTTTTTGCATTTTGATTACTCGGCTCAGTAGTTCTAGTGTTTAATACTGCCATAAAAATTAACGCGAAAATACCAGAGAGCACTACTCTTCCTAACTTATTAAATCTCTTATTCTTCCACATTAAAAATATACCTACTGGTGCAAAAAATATAAGTGTCACCCACATGAACCAACTCTTGTTATAAAACTTAACTTGATTATCAGAAATATTATCTTCATTAAGTTTGTATTGCTTATTTGGCATAGTTGTATCATTCTCTTGATATATTACTGTAGTTATTTTGTTATATGCAAACTGATTATTTGGAGCAGCAAATTGAAGCTCTATTTCAGCATTAGCATAGTTTATTTTCATTAATATTTTATTATCGCGGATTTCTAAGCCTAAAATATCTTCCTTACGCACTGAAAATTGCAACTGCCATATAGGTCCACCATGTATCTGTATTTTTCCGTCCTCTTTATATACTCCACATATAAAAGGTACTGTTTTATTTGGGTATCCTCCTAAATACTTTAGATTCCCCCATTTCAATTGTTCTTTAGCTCCATTAAATACGCCCACTAAAATTCCTCCCTTTACCTATATATACAATTATATCATATTGATGTAATTTTTTCATACAAATTATAACACAAAATTCTACCAAATTCAAAAAAATTCCTGAGCCTAAGCTCAGGATAACATTATATTACTTATTCAGTAAGCCTTCTCTTTCCTCGATAAGAGCTTTAAGTTCCTTCAAATCTTCTAATGTTGCTTTGTTCCTAATAAAGCTTCTAGCACTTGAACGTGACTTCAAATAACTGGCATATTCCTTATTCTTATTTTCCCATTTTTGATTTGCTATTGTTTGCTTAGATTTTTCCACAATAATAAACACCTCTACTTTATAAATAGTATTAATAAACCAAGTATTATTATAATAAGCCATGAGAATTTAATTATTAATCTAAATATCTCTTTTATTAACTCTTTCATATTGCTTTAAAGATGGTTGTATGATATTTTATTAGTGAGGGAGGTTTTACCCTCCCTTTAGGTTTATTTTAGGCTATCTGCTACCATTTTTATAACGGCTAGTAGTGTGCCTATCTTAAGTGCCAAGTCGGTGAGTGCCTCAATCACTTTACCGACTTTTTTTATTTTCTCAACCACCTTTCTTTAACCTCCTCTCTACAATTATATTATACTACGTGTAGTATGAAGAGTCAATATCCTTATGGAAAATATTTTATTTTTTTCCACATTAATGTATAATAGTATTAGGATTAAATCTATCATTTCCTACGGGAAATGAAGAGGTTGGTAAAATTTATGCCAACCTCTTTTTATATATAAAAAATAACAGGTAGTCTCTAAAGGCTACCTGCTATTTTATTCTAATGGTACTTTTATAATTATTTGATTTTCTGATATAACCTGCCCATCTTTATTATACCCTTTAACCGTTATTTTATAATTAGCTCCTTTGCTAAAGCTATAGCCACCATTTCTTGCAGTTATAACTTTACTAGTATTCTTTTTTAATACTGTATAGTTTGAGTTTGGAGGTACTAAATCAAATGCCCAGCTTGCCCCCTTGTCACTATCTACCCATGCAAAAACTCTTACGATATCAGTAGAATACTCTCTTATAATTAAATTTACTCCAGGAGCTCCACCATTATATGAAGCATAACCACCACCATCAAGCTTTATGAAACTGTTGGCTTTTACAACGTCATATTTATCTAATCCATGTTGTTTTATTAAATTAATAAGACTTTGTGCATAGGTTGGAGCAGTTGCATAGCCTGCTTCCTGTAAAGCATTTGCTTGTCCTATATAATCTTTAGCACTAAAAAACCCATACTGCTTATATCTAGAGTTATTTACTAAAAATAAAGCATGGTCCTCAATACTCTCAGCAATACTATTATATACTCTAAAAAAATCATTAATTAACGTCTTTTTCCCATTGTAGTATTCATAAGTTGCATAACTTTTCTTTGCTCCTCTCCATTCTCCTATAGCTTTTATACCAAACAGATTTTTACTTTCTTTCGCTAATGTGCTGTTTCCCCAATTACTTTCTAATATGGCTTGTGCAATTGTTATACTTGCTAGTACTCCATGTGCTTTCATTGAAGCTATAGCTCCATCCTTAACACTATTTATAAAATCATCTATATAAGACATAAATTATTCCTCCCTCTTATAAATGCTCTACTTAAGCAACTGGTTTGCGTATATAGTTACTCCAGTTACTAAAACTCCTTGTATAATAGCATATGCATTAAATCCCATTAAAGATATAGCTCCTAGCACACCAACAAATAATAAAATCCAAGGTATGCACCAATCTTTAATTTTGTTGGTGTTTTTTAACATTATCCCTAGTACATAGAGTACTGGAATTAAAATTAAAGCTTGCTCTACAACATAATACATCATGTCACGCCTCTAAATTATAAATAAAAAATACACCCTTAATGGGTGTAAACTGTTCTGGTCAAGCAAAATTGTAACACTTTAGCCTAATATTTTTTATACGCGATAGCGAGCTTCAAAAGGAGTTAATCCTTGGTTAAAAGAATGAGGTCTAAGATGATTGTACCAACTATAAGAATAATCATATACTGCTCTATCTAGCAGCTCATCATTTCTAAAATGGAAAAGGTGTATTAGCTCATTCTTAAAGGTATTATAATATCTTTCCATGGGGGCATTATTATAAGGGCAACCTGCTTTACTCATACTTTGAATTATTTTGTTAGTGCTGCAGAATTCTCTGAATTCCTTAGAGGTATATTGGCTTCCTTGATCACTATGCAAAATCAATCCCTCGATAGAGGGCTTATTACTCTTAAGCGCTAATTCCAGCGTTCTAATAGCTAGTTCTGAGGTGATTTCTTTGCCGTTAAGCGTTGCCATTACGGACCTGTCATATAGATCTAAAATGGTACAATTGTAGCGCTTGCTACCATTGCTCAAGCTCATATAGGTAAAATCAGTACACCATACTTTGTTAGGTTTCTCAACAGTAAAAGAACGTTTTATAAGATTTGGAAACACCTTATGTACAGTACCCTTTAGATATGCTGGCTTTTTTCTCATAACTACAGATTTTAGCTTAAGTTCAGTATTCATATATTTATGAACAGTAGTTTTACTGTATATTAATTCTTCCCTAGCAAGAAATATCTTCATATTTCTATGTCCTAAAGTTCCGTTTTTTTCATGGTATATAGAAGTTATCTTATCTAATACCTTCTGTTTTTGGGTACGATAAATAAACTTTCTATCCTTTAAAAAATTATAGTAAGCATTAGGGTTGATATTGAATTTTTCGAGGAGCCATCTAACTCCAAATTCTTCATGATGTTTCTGTATAAACTGGTAAACCTTTATTCTATTTCCTTCGCAAAGAATGCTGCCGCTTTTTTTAAGAATCTATTCTCCTTTTCAAGCTCTTCGAGCTGCTTTCTGAGTCTTAGATTTTCTTTAAAGTAGTCATGTTCTTCTTTAACCTCAGGATTTGTTTGGCATTCTTCGCGGTAAGCTTTGATCCAGTTTGATATAGTTGCTTTATTTACTTTATACTCTTGTGCAAGACTTAGAAGGGTTCTGCCTTCCTCAAGGTGAAGGCGTAAGATTCTATTTTTGAATTCCTGTTCATACTTTGGTTTTGCCATTTTCACAACCTCTTTTCTCAAATAAATTATATCATTTATTCGACTGAGGTGTTACAACTTTAGTATACCATTACATTTTAAGTTGCGAAAACTTTCCATACACCATCTTATAAGAATAATTTACTACGTATATCTTTAAATAAAAGTATTAAACTAATATTGAATTGGAGGTGTTACTAATGAGTAAAAGACCTTTAGTACCTGAAGCAAAAGAAGCACTAAACAAAATAAAAGCAGAGTTCGCAAATGAATTTGGAGTAAAACTCGATGATGCCTATAAAGGTAACAATACTTCAAAATTAAATGGATATATAGGCGGGCCTATCGGTGGATTAATGACTAAAAAGATGGTAGAGGAGTTTGAAAAAAGTTTAATAGATAAATAGCCTATATACTAAAGTAATGAGATATTAAAAAAGGGATGTTTTAAAACTAAGTAATTGGTTGAGAAACACCCCTTTTCTATTAGTTATTTATAACGAATTCAAAATTTATTTAGTTTTAAAATTGGCTTGTTTATTTTAGATCAGTACCACGGTAAAAAGGGTCATTCGTATGAAGTAGAATTTAATCGAATTGTTGCTAAGCACGATACAAATAATGCTGCGTCAGGTAAGTTAGTGCTCAAAAGTGAAATAAAGCATGAAAAAATATTAAGATAAGTTGAAATATGTAATAATAAAGAATTTTATGATTTGGCTCTATATGTAATTTTAAATATTTCTTTCTCTTTCTTCATGTATTGCTTGCCTAGTTGAGCTAGTTCCAAAGTAAAATCCTATTATTAGTGTAAAAACTGAAAGAAACTCTGTAGCACTTAAACTGCCTTTTAAACTTAAGATACAAAATACTATCGTAGTTAATAAAGCTATTATCTTTTTTATCTGTAAAAAATTCTTAAAAGGTTTCATAGTTATTCCTCCTTTACGTAGGCTTCATAGCCTTTGCTCTTTAATTCCTTTAATAAAGCTTCTGCATAAGATCTGTTAGTGAAAGCCCCTAACTGCACTCTGTAAACTTTACTGGATATAGAATCATTATCTTTTGTTTGTATATTTTGTCCTGTAATACCTTTTACTATGGCATAACCTACATTCTTAGCATTGAATAAAGCTTTATCATGTGCATTATCCACAAATAAAGGTTCTACTATAACTGCTGTCATCTTAGTATTGTTTAATTCAGCTAGTCCTCTTGTATCTGCTTTTGCCCCTCTATTTTTAAAACCTAACTTAGATATTTCACTACATATGTTAATAGCTAAATTTTTACCCTTTGCACTAGAAGGATAATAAATCACCTCACATCCCATCGCTGAACCATTGAAGCTATTACCATGTAAACTTATGAATAAATCAGTGCCCCAGGAATTAGATTTACTTATACTATAATTTAAACTATCAGCTAAACTTCTATTGTTTTCTGGTGGGGTAACATCTAATACTTCATGTCCTAAACTTTTTAGTCCATTTATTACATATGGGCCATATTGTCTTATTATTTCATATTCACCCGGAGCTGCTCCATCTGCACCAGTCTTTTGATGTCCAAATCTCACTGCTATCTTCATATGTATTACCCCCTTATTTAGTAAAAAAAGCTACTGCCGCAGTTATAGCACTTGAAACAATAGCCCAGAACTGTTTTGTATTATAAAATTTAACTTCATTTTTAGTTGTATTATCATCTGATAAGCTTTTAGTAAATGTACTTAATATCTGTTCTGTAAAATCCTTTAAAGTCTTCTGCTGCTCCCTTGAAGTATCATTTATCATAACCTTTATTTCAGCTTGTGATTTTTCTATGTTTGCAAGCTGAATTTGTTGTCTTATGTCACTCTCTTCAAGCTTTCTAATCCTTCCTTCATGGTCTTGAAGCATTTCTAATTCATTCATATTACACCTTCCTTCATGGAAATAAGGCAAAATAAAAAAGCCTGTTACAGTTCTTATTTTGCCTTTAAAAATTATTTTATTCCACTATTAATTCTTCTTTTCCCTTAAGTGTTAAATAAGTATCTATACCCGTTTTTAAGTTAGGTAATTTTGTTACCACATATGAATAGTTATACGCACTTTCAATTATTCTGCTTGCCATATAATCTGACATATTATAATGCACCTCCCATATTAAATATTAAATCGTCCATAGCTTTTTTCATTAAAACTTGTTCTGCCTTTAATTGTGTAACCTCATTCTCTTGTAATATAGGTTTTAATTCAGGATATTCTACAATTACCCCACTTTCTAATTTAAACCATCCTCCATATACTCCTATGGGTAATAGTGAATCTGTTGCATAAGGAATATATCCTTCATGCTCATATTCTACAGCATCTGTAATTATATTTGTGCCTTTATTAACTTGTAAATAAAATGTTTTAACCATTATTTAGCCTCCTATTTAATTGGTAAAGTTATTAGTTTGTTTGCATTTCCAGCAACTCCAGCTGACTTGGCATATCCAAAGTTTATATAATTTGAATAGTATAGGTCACTTAATCCAGTATACTTATGAATGTAATCTCCTAGTATATCTGCCTTATATATAGCTACATAGGGCGCATCAACACTTGTAACTATCATATAAGCATTTAAATTAGCATAGGCAACATACAGTGCATTAGTTGTTGGTAATGATGCTGGGTTTGCTATTTTAGTAAATGTGTCAGTACTACTATCTACTTTATAAACTGTAACATAAGGTGAACCTGTATGAGCAACCGATAAATACTTACCATCTGGACTAAATGAACAAGCATAGCCAGCACCGGTAGGTAATATGGAAGGTTGGACAGTAAGTTTGGTGTATGTGCTCCCATTCTTTTTGTATATTAGTAAATAAGGTGAGCTATTAACTGCAAATGCCAAATAGGTATCATTAGGACTAAATGCACAATCATTAGTATTTGACCCTATTGATATTGAAGAAAGCTCTGTGATTGAGTCATTAACAAAAGAAAATACTTGAGCACTAGTACTGCCTGTTGCTGAACAGGCAATTAAATTGCCAGTGGAATTTATGTCAAATCCTCTTGACTTATTCTGTGTTGCCTTATAAATTTGTGTAAAAGTATCAGTAGTTGCATTTATTTTATAAATAGTTAGTGAACCCGAGGTAGTTCCATTATTTCCAGAAACTATTAAATAGTTACTATCTTTACTGAATTTACATGTTCCAATAGCAGTTGACATAGGATTAGTAGTTGTAATCTGTGTAAAAACATCTCCACTTCGTTTATATACTATAAGATATGGAGTAGCTCCAACCTTTACTGCTAGATATTTACCATTAGAGCTAAAGGCACATCCATACACTACCCCTCCTGGTATAACAGCTGGATTAGTTAACTTAGTGAAAACATCTCCACTTCGTTTGTATATAGTTAAAAAAGGTGAAGATGAATGACCTATTGCTACATGAACATCATCTGGACTAACTGCAACACTATAGGAATCTCCTGTGGGTAGTACATCTGGATTATTAACTTTTAGTAATGTGTCAAATCCAAAGTATCTTCTAGTTGTTACTAAATCTCCTTTTGCCATATTTTCATAACAAGAGGCTACATATTCTCCTTGCCCAACTATTGTAGCTCCACCACCATCATTATTACCACCTTTTACTATCCCTCTCATTATACCGCTCCCTTCTGTATATAATAATCGAACGTTATATTGGAAACTTCTGAGGCGTCGCTTGTTATCACAAATTTACCAGCTTGGCTTTCTACTTTCCATACTCCTTGTGGATCTACTGTTCCTGTTATTACTACTGTTACTAAGCTAGCTGTAGTACAGAAGCTATCTGTTACTATGTGGCTTGTACCTCTTGTTGTAAAGGTAGAGCTTGCTGCCTTATACATAGAAGTTAATTTATTATTGATTTCTGTTTCTGTATAATACCTTTCATCAAAATTAATATCCTTAGTAAATTCACTTAATTTTGTAGGCATATCAGTAATTTGCGACTTAGTATGAGTATGTGTTCCATTCGCCTTGCCATTCCAGTTAGCCTTTTCTGTATCACTAACAAACCTGTTAGATGTATCCTGCGTTATCATACTGGCTGGATGAGTGCTTGGATGAGTATAGGTATAAATACTATTTATAATTACTTTATCGTTTGTAGCATCTGGTGTAATACTTATATTAGTTCCTGCTGCAAGCTCTAATGTATCCGTTGCATTATCAGCCGCTAATATAGTCGTTCCTACTTTTACATTGCTAAAAGCATTTTGATTTGTCTGTGCTCCCGAGGCTATACCTGAAAGCTTATTTTTTTCTTCAGTTGTATAATCATTAGTAGATAGTCCTTTGCCTGTTACCTTATCCACTTTATTATCTTTTAAGCTTTTTATTTCTACATCAATTTTGTCTGCATTGTAATTAAAATCGTCAATATTTACTATATCTGTGCCCTCAGGCTTCTTTAGGCCTAAATTTACTGTGGTTTGCATTTATATCGCCCTCCTTATTCAAAAACTTTTAAGTCATTCCAGGTTCTAAATTTTGCGCTATTCCAAGTGAGTTCATTAAGTTTATCCCACCATGTGTAAGTATACTGAAACTCATATGCTAAGTGAGCTGGTTTTATAGTATCTAACATATCTTTAAATGAAGCAATGTTTCTAGGGATGCCTTTGATTCCTATAAATTTAACTATAAAATAATAGCTTTCAGGGTGATTAATTATTTGTACCTCTCCACCACTGAAAGCCTCTGCCGTTGATTTTAACAATTTTCCATTTACTGTTCCTTGTCCTCTTTTTTTAGCTTTTATTATCTCTCTTCTTTCTTCATAGCTCTTACTTAGGTCTATTAAAATACCATATTGATTTTCCCAAAATGTAAGTCCCCATGTTGCAGTATCTATAAAACATTGTTTGAATATATCTCTTATATTACAGCTTAATAGTGATAACTCATTACTTATAATATTGTTTATAACCTTAAATTCCTCAATATCTCTCAATACAGGGGTTATATATGATAATAAATCTGGTTTATATATATTTGATTCATCTTCTGTTACTGTTTGTTCCTGAGCATATTTAACAGCTCCATATTCCATAACACCATACAAAACCTACACCCCCTTTAGATTATTCCATGTAACTCCGCCTTTTGTTAAATAGGAAGTATCATGGTTATGTGATGCGCTAGCGAAAGCACTAGCATCTAACCTAACCCATGCACTCCAAGCACTACTGTTAGTCTTGTTTCTAAAATATTGTTTACCGCTCGTATCATCAAAATATTGCCATATCCAGTTAGACAAATTATTATGTGTTCCACCGTCATTTACATATATCCTTAACTTTCCATATATTGATCCAGTGTACGGCGCATTAGCTAAGGAGGTTGATGAACCTATCGACATTTCACCCTCGGTTAAAGCATTATTAAAATCAGAAACGGATGATAAACTCTTTTGGATATATACAGTATTATGGTCATGTGTAGATGGGGGATAAGTAGAAGGTTTATTTTGAATCCCACTCCAATCTACTTTTTCCGCCCAATCGACTTTTCCATCATTATTAGTATCATATATTCCTTTAAACATATCTCCACTAACATCTGAGGTATTTATCAATAGTTGGTTTCCACTAGATGTACCTATATATAATTTTTTAGTATCGGTAGTAAATCCAAATTCACCCTCATCTAGCAATGGCAGCTTGCTTTCTATCCCTCTTCTAATCCTTATTTTGGCCACATTTTACACCTCCTTTAATTAAAAACTACCTCCATCAATTAGCGATACTTGTAATTTATTAGATGCATTTATTATTATAGTACTTGCATCAACATTGGTATTTATCCCTGTAGCATCTACGGTAATTCCATTTCCGGCCTTAGCACTTACTGTATCTGTAGATGCTACTATTCCATTGCCAGCACCTACATTTATTGTTACTGTATCGGCTTGTCCTCCACCTATTAATCCATTTCCTGCAGTGACAGTTTGTAATGCTCCTCCACTAATTGCCCAGGATGTTCCATTCCAAGAATACTGTTTCTTTTCATCATCAACATATACAGTTGTTCCTACTTCTGGCGCATAAAATTCCCATGCTGAGCTATTCCATTCAGCTACACTATTTTCCTTTCCTACCCATGCCCCAGCTGCAGTAGCCTTGACTATATATCTGTCTTTCGCAGCTGGTGATGCAGGAGGAGTTGTCAAATCTTTATCTTTTACACTGTCTTGATACTCAATTCCTCTTCTAGCTAGCTCTATTTCATTTTGTATCTTCTGTGCAGACCATAAATTTGTATTTGTAACACTGCTATCATTTATTACTCTATGCTTACTTGCATCATTTATATGCGTTCTTGCCTCACTAGCAGTTACAGTATTAGTACCATCAGATACCTTATTTACTTGTCCATTAGTTATATCTGCCTTTTTGACCTTTGCAAAGGTACTGCCATCTGCTATATCGTCAATAGTTCCAGTTAAATCTGTCAATTTTTGCGCATTAATTCTGTGCCATATAGATCCATCATCATAATATAAATAGCCTAAATTAGTTCCAGAGCTGACAAAGTAAAATCTACCTTCAACTGCGGCATTAGGCCTGCTAATATAATCACCTTTTAATGCTCTTCCAACTAAAATATTTTCTGTCCCTGTACCTATAAAAACCTCTTTGGTATCAGTACAAAAACCATATTCTCCACTTAATAAAGCTCCTCTACTATCTAATTGAGCCTTAGTACCTCTTCTAATCTGTATTGTTTGCGGCATGCTTCAGCCTCCTTTATACAAAACTGCCTCCATCTATAGAATAATTTCTAAGATGAACGCTTAAATCTTCTTCATGTCTATTTAATTCAGTTTCAATAGCAACAATACATTCCTGAAGTTTATTAATATCCTCAGCTTCTACTGTATCTCCTGGAGTTTCATAAGATATATATACTTTTTCTGCATTTGAAAATATCTTGATAATTCTTTTCCATGGCATTAAACTAGGCGTTGATAAAATAAAATTTCCTATTTTATCACCACTTAATTTAGGACCTGTATAAACTCTTACGCTTGTATTGCTCACGTTATCATGCTTAAGTTCACCTTCATATACTCCATTAGTTAGCGTTACTTCTTCTTCAAGAACATAAGTGTTACCATCAACTTTATTTAACTTTTCTATAAATTTATCTACTTCACTTGGGTACAATTACTACACCCCCAACTCTATGCTACCTAGTACTGGTATTTCTTCATCTGTTAATCCTACATTGGCTATAACTCCATTTACCTCTAAATTGTTATAATCTAAAACTCCAGGAGTATTAAAAAGAACATCTCCTATCTTGGCATAACTTATATAATTTGAGCTAAAAGTTATATCTTTAAAATATTTATTTAAGTTCTCCATAAATAATTGCTGTGCTTGTGCTATATTAACTCCATTTGTTAATGCAACTTTAGCACTCACATTTATTGATTTGCCTGTAGCACTTGTAACAGTACATGTAGCTCCAATAGGTGCTTCTCCTTCTCCTGATCCGTCTAAATTAATATCTATATAATCTTGAACTTTTTTAACTATCTCACTACTTGCAGGATTTTTATTTCTATCCACTATTACTACTTTAACAGTACCGTTGCCATTCCAAAGTGGAAATACCTTTGCATCACCAACTTCAACAATATCTTTGGCCCATTTTCTATAGTGATAGATATTCCCTGATGTAATAGGCTTTTGTATTTTTTCTAAGTACCTATTATATAGTTCTTCACTAGACTCGGTATCTAACCCTTCAATTATTATTTCACCAATTTCTGCTGTGGCTAAATTTTCTATATACTCTATAGGTATTAATCTTCCTAGTGGATCGTTTCCTATATCTCCAAACTGCTCACACTTCATCTTATATACTCCAACATCTATCTTTTCAATGGCCTCATAATTTACACTGTCAATAGAAAATCTACTCCCTATTGGAATATCCATAGGATTATTGTTATTATCATAAAACATTCCTTTTTTAACAGCTTGAGTGGCTTCTTTTATAAATATTCCTTCTTCTGATGTTCTCTTCTGTAAATACTCAATTGGAGTATTCTTGTCTGGAAAAGCATAACTTAAAAATATATCTAAATTAGAATAAGCAAAGGCCAATTCCTGAGCTGTTGGAGCTATAGCATTATATATTATGCTTCCTTCTCTTTTATCAAGAGTATCAGGTACTCTATCCATCATTCTTTTAAATATTATCTCTTCTGAGTTAAGTTCCTCAAACAAAGTCACACCTCCCTTTCCACCTGAAATTCACTGTAAATAGAAAAGACCGTGAACTGAATTAGAACACTGTCTTTATCATAATTAAATATAAAATTATCTACACTGTCTATTCTATCATCCTGCATCAAAGCTTCTTGTATTCTTCTCTTATACTCTGATTCACTTATATCTCTTTCTTGGCCTATCAAGCTCTTAAGTTCGCTTCCATAATCTGTAGAATATATTAGATACTCATATCTCTCCGTATTTAAAATTAGAAATACGGTCTGCTTAAGTGCTTCAAGTTCATCGCAAAGTCCAACTACTCTGCCTTTTATAAAATCTACCTTATAAGTTTTACTAGGTTGTATAAATATCTCTTCCATTTCTAAGTCATTTTGTACGATTGCTCCTTGTGGCAATATACTAATCTCACTCATAGTTTACACCACCTTATCTAGAATAATATATTGTTGTCCTCCCTGCACTCTTAAAAGTAATACCTTGTCTCCTTTTTGTAGACCTTCTCTAATTACTAGTGTGCTCAAACTGGATTCAGTATTCTCATTAATATACATATTATTATCAGTTAAATCTACTTCATATCTAGTTAAATGTTCAGGAATAACAAAAAATTCCTTGGATAATATTTGCTTTTGGTCTATTTTTACTTTAAAATCATCAACACTTATTACTTCGCCAAAGTCGATGCTTACAGGATTACTAGCATCCACTGCGCCAATACTAGCCCTTTTTATAGTATCTATAATTCCCATATTTACACCACCTTTAATTCAAAATCCATTATAAGATTTCCTTTTTCAAATTTATGTGTAGCTTCTTCGATAAGATAATATTGACTAATCTTTTTTTCCGTTATACTAACATATACTCCAGCTCCTGCCCTCAGCTTTATATCTTCAGCAATATCTATACTAACTACATCTTTTAGTTTTAATGTCTTAGTTTCTTTATTTTTCAGTTTAAGGGTTGCATTTACGAGTTCCTGAATTTGTGCCTTATTCATGTTGTCATCAACTTTTTTAAAGTATTGTAATCTTCCCCATTTTGAAATAGAATTACTATCTTCCAAAATGTATACATCTCTTCCTTTTGTTTCTTTATTATCTTTAACAATCTTAACTCTATTATAAGTATCACTGTCAATAGAATTTTTCCAATCATAATCTCCAAGATTACTACCTTCACTTACTACTAAAGATTGCCTCATATTATTTATATTTTTAAGATTTAAGTAGCCATAATCATCATATAATGTATAAGTCTTTCCAGTACTTAATAAAGTTTTTTCTAAAGAAGCATATATTATATCTAAAAGCTTTTTATCATCTTGTAATAAACTTGGTATTCCATATCCAGTATCCTCTATAGTCCCTATACTTAACCCAATATCTTTAGCAATTTGTTCTATTATTTGGCTAGCTTTTTTATTTGTGAATGAATAGGTATCATTAAATAATAAATATCTCATTTGATCATATGCTGTAACTTTAATATCTGGACTTCCACTGCCTTCGTTTTCAAATATATAACCATAAAAAACAGGGTTATTATCTACCTTAAAACTTATAACATCACCATTATTAATACTTACTTCACTATCCTTTAATAATTCAAAGTCCAAACTTGAAGGTTTACCTTTTCTCTTAGTTTTCCATGTAATGTCAGTAATTAACTCACTAATATCGAATATATTCCCATTTTTATTGTCTAAAAGTAACTCTATCTTCATTTGATCACCAACCTATGGTAGTTTTAAAATTTGTCCAGGATAGATAGGATGAATTGGTTCCGAATTCTTTAATTTATCCTTATTCAAGTTGTATATTTCTTTCCATCTAGAACCATCTCCTAAATACTTTTTAGCTATATGAAAAAGAGTATCCCCATTAATAACTGTATGTGTTTTAGACTTTGCTTTTTCAACTGTTCTTGATCCTATAGTCTTCTTAACTATATTAGTTTTATCATTGGATACTATAATCACTTTTTTCGCAAAATGAGGTCTGTATCTCTTAAGATCTATAGAATAATAAACATCTCCAACTTCTCCTGCTTGCTCATAAAATTTAAAATCTTCTATGGTAAATAAATCATTAACTTTAAGTGGACTTCCAATAAATATTAATCTTATTTTGAGGTTCTGTTCTCTCCACTCCCTAATTTTAGAAATATAAAAACTTGGTTCAAATAATTGTTTTGAGCCTACATAAGGTGCTCTATATTTAGGAAAAAAACTTTCAAAGCTTATTTCGGTTAACTTAGGTAAATTTATTGAGTTAACTTCACCTAAGTTTATAATGTCATAAGTCTTATTATTTCCACTTTCATTAAATTCTATCTTTTCAGGGAGTATTGGCAAAATAAATCCTTCTTCTCCTAGCCCAATACCTAAATACATCTTATACATTAAGCATATACCCCCTCTGCACTGTTGGCTAATTCAGTTTCCATATAAGTCTCAATTTTAGCTATTATTTTATTTATGTCGGCCTCTTCTTTAATATCCCCTGTAGTAACTTGCACTGTAGGAGTTAAACTAACAAAATTTTGAATACTTTGTGCTTCTGCAAGGTCTCTTAGCATTTCTAAATGTTCATTTGATACATCAATTTTATCACTTATATTTTCAAGATGTTTTTGGGAGCCATTATCTAGTCCACCTAATGGCAATTGCCCAGGATCTTGAACTTTATTCCATGATGTCATATCAGGCGTATTAGGGATTTTAAATTGATTAGCTTCCTGACCTATTTTATCTAATCCAAATTTTGCTTTTACATCATCTAATGTAGCATTTTTGATAAAGTCCTGTCCTGATTCTTTAAATTTACTAAAGTCTGCTTTGTACTCTATTTCTTGAATTTTCTTTGCATCAATGCCTAATAGATCCCCAAAAAATCCTGATACTTTATTTATTCCTTTTATCGCTCCATTTAAGATTCCTACTATTGAATTTATAGCCCATTGTGCTATATCAACTATATAACCGAAAGCACCTGCGAAAGTTTCTCTAATACCATTTGTAATTGCTCCAAATGCTAACATAGCAGATATTAAACCTACTATTAACCCGATTACTAGGCCAATAGGATTCAAAGACATAACAAAATGGAATAATCTTTGTTTTATAATTGCTAATGATAGAGCAGCCCCTAATTGAAGTGTTATAAAAGAGAATCCAGCCATTAATCCCATCACTGCTGGTATCAAAGTACCAGTTATAAATACTATCAGATTATAAATTCCCCAAGCTGCTGCTACGCCTAATATTATAGGAAGCACCCCTAATAAAATTATCCCTAAGTTATAAAATATATCTGCTATAGAATTTATGCAATCTATTGTAGTATCTATAGAATCCCTTATTATACCAAATCCCCAGGCAAAAATATTAGCTACAACTGTTATTCCTGTAGACAATCCGTCAAAAAATGGTTGGTACTTCCCATCTTTAAAGCCTTGATTTATTTCTGCCAAAATTGGCTTTAAGACCACTAATGCATTAATACCTGCTTGGGCAAATGAAGTTCCAATATTGGATTTAACATTATCAAGTTGAGCTATAAAAGATTTGTTAAATTCCTGTAAAACTTGCTCTGTAGCTCCTTTTTTATTTAATAATATATTGAATTTATTTATAAGATCACCCATACTCTTAGCACTTTGCAAAATTCCTATATCCATATCTCCAAAGCCAAATCTACCTTTAAGTGACGTAAAATCTCCACCCATTGCTTCTTTAAGTGCAAAACCTGCACCTTCTAAGCCTTGGTCTGGATTTAAGAGTGCTAATCGTTCAGAAGTTTTATTTAGTTTCATTAAATTATCTGGATTTTTAGTGAACGGAATGAATTGCCTTGTTATAGAACCAAATTCTTTTATTCCGTAAGCACTTTCATTTGCATATTTATTAAGTTCCCCAAAATAAGCTCTACCAACCTCTTTATTACCTAACATGCCGCTAAGAGTTATAATTTGCTGTTCAAATCTAGCAGCTCCTGCTATAGCCAAATTAAATCCCTTTTTTATTGTGTCCAAATTTAAATAAGCTGCTGCAATTCCCTTAACTTTTCCTATTAAATTATTAGATACATCAGCACCTTTGCTAAATAAATTGTTTAGCCTTCCTTGACCATTTCCTGTCCTGTCTTGAACGTTAGATAATTCACTTAATGCTAAATTAGCACTTTGAATTGCCTTTCCATCTGCATTTAGTCTATTAGTTATACCTATATATCTATTAGCCACGTTATTCATATTATTCATAGAAATGATAGTTAGATTTAATGCTTGATTAACTTGTTGAAGAGGTTTTATCATTTGGTCAAACATTGTTAAGCTCACCGCTACTGTTGCCA
The DNA here is from genome assembly GCF_016908015.1 of Clostridium pascui. Lineage (GTDB taxonomy): Bacteria > Bacillota > Clostridia > Clostridiales > Clostridiaceae > Clostridium_AK > Clostridium_AK pascui. The sequence goes on along the minus strand of NZ_JAFBDB010000001.1, from coordinate 309,711 downwards.
TCTTTTCACCCCATTTTCTAGCATAATAGTAGCACCTACTATAAAGTAAGTACTACGTTGTTTTTGATTTTCTATTAAATTTATTATCTTCTACGTCTACCCTTAGGTTTATTACTTATAGATTTCTTTTCACTTTCAATGTGCAAATCTATACTACCGTATATAAACGCCTTTTCTTGTCTGCTCATCGAAATCAGTGTACTAGGTAAAATCTTTAATCTATGGAGGGCATAGTGAGCATATGTAGCCTCACTATCGCCCTCCTTAATTAGTTTTTTGCCTCTTCCATAAGCTCTTGGATTCCTTTATCATATCCGTTTATTGAACTTACTATATTAATCCATTCTGAATATTCTCCATCCTTCATTTTACCTTTCATAGCAATAAGTAATTGCTCAGCTCCTATAACGCCCCATGCCTTTTGAAGCTCTGCATTCTTCAAATCTGGATGTGTAGTTGTCTCAATTATAAGACTAGCCTTGAATTTATCTTCATCTGTTTCAAATATTTTTTGTCCCTTTAAAAAAGATACTTTCTTGCATTTTTTTCTAATTTCATCACCCATGTCAGCACTTATAGGTCTAAACTTCATTTTTTTAGTTTTACCACCTATAGTTATTTCCTTTTCAATCTCTGCTGCATCCTCAAAACTATCCATTAAGAAATCTTCAAATTGACTCATGTTATATTCCTCCTATTATCCTAATACTGGTTTATTAAATTTATCTAATAAGTCTACATCTTCAAACGTAAATGCCATATCCTCTTCTAAAACTTCACTATCAATATCAAACATTGCCATACTAACTTCATCTAAGTTACAATCTTTTAATACTATGGTTTGTCTACCTATAGAGCTTGTTGGATCTTCATTTGTTACAGCCATATCAAAATAAGTGTCAATCCCATCTTTCATATATTTAAGCATAATCTCTCTAAATAAAGATGTGGCATAATAAACTGTAAGGGTGCCTGTCCCTTTCCAACCTGTAGCTTTATTTTGAGTTCCTCTTTTTCCAAGGGCTTTTACTTCTGTTTTCTGCTTTTCAACTTTAGACTCTATTTTCTTCGCATAAAAAAGCTCTTCATTTCTGCCATCAATAGTTACGTAAGCTCTAGCCTCTTGTCCACTTATTGTATCTCCTGCTTTTAAAAATCCCATATATTACTGTACCTCCACTTCCATATATAATTTTTCCATAGAATCAACTGGTTGGGCGCTTATTTTCGCCACTACAGAATCACTGTCTATTCCTGGTAAGATTTCTACATCTTCTGCGACAACATTTTGAAGGGCATTAATTCCCTGCATAGCTTCAAGTAGTTTAATAACATCTTTCTTAAAGAGATTTCTTCCATCTGTATTGTTGTCACCTTTTCCAGCATAGCGTGTATTCCATATAAGTTTTATATCTTGATTTATACCATCTAATGCCCTAAGTACCCTATTTTTTCTAAAAGAATTATCTTTGGTTTCTGTAAAACTCTTAAGAGTGTTAATATCCTGTTCTATAGCAACCTTTCCATTGTTTATAGTAAATACTATCTCCCCGTTTTTAAGAGATGACTCTATTTGACTATTGGTATATCTAGTGTCCACATCTACAGCTCCATCATATTGGGTATAAGTATTTGATTGGTTTATATTTGCACCAGCGGTGGCTCCAGCAACGAAAGCAACTGCCTTATCAGAAGTAATGATAGTTAAATCACCTAGTACAACACCATTTTTAACACTTATGACTCCTTCATAATCAGCTTCAGAGTAGTTCTCTAGCACTACTTGTATCTTTCTACCTTCTTGATCTCTAAGTCTTCTAGCAAAATTTGCAGCTACAGCTTTAATGCTTGAATCTTTAGTTGGTATCCCCATAGTATTCCAATCATATAATTCAGTTTGAGATAAATAATTAGAATAGTCATCATTAGTAGTAGCACCATCTACTCCATTAGATAGAGATATTCCTGCAGTAGCTGTTAATGCTCCTGTACCACTAAATGTAACAAAATTGTTTTCCTTCAACTCTTCTATGTTTCCTATTGAAGTTTGCTTATCTACTTCTTTTGTACCAATTAGTGTGATTATATTAAACTTTTCATTATTATCTATATTGTTTTCAATAATTATCTTTATATCATTACCTTTAGAACCGCTATATTTAGCTTCAATAGTTAATGCTGCATGAGTTGCACTTGCCTTAGTTCCAGTATTCACTCTGTATAGTAATAACTTCTGTGCTCTCTTTAGTGCTTCTCTTATTAATAATGCACTAGAATCATTTATATCTATGCCTATAACATCAAATAAGTTATCATAAGCATTTACTTCGACGATTTGCTTTTCAGGTCCCCATGGTAATACTACCGGCATTGTCACTACTCCTCGTTCCCCTAAAACAACCTCTTCTTTCTTCTTAGACTTAAAATTTATATACGCTCCTGGTCTAACCTTATTTTGAGCTGTCCACATTCCTCCAGCCATATTACTTTACCTCCTTATTATTAAAATCTTCTAAGATTTTTTTGACTTCTTCTAGTGTATAACACTTATCCTCTAATAGGGCATCAATTATATCTTTTTCAATACCCACATAATTATTAGATTTCAGTATTTGTTCCTTAGTAAATTTAACCTCTTTAACAGCCTCTTTTTTAGCCATTTTTCAAATCCACCTCCTGCGTTAATTTGTTCATTTTAGGCTCTTCTTCAGATGTCTTTATGACATGATAATTAAACTGAAGCATAAAGTGTAAGACTCCCTCTACAACTTTATGCGTCATTTTATTAGCTCTAAATAGTTTATTATATATGTTTACATACTCAAGTACCTGATAAAGTTTATCAGCGATATCATTGAAATCTGAATTAATCTCAGCTTTATCACTAAAATATTGAATATTAAATGATATACTTTTTTTATATCTTCTATTTAATTCCTTATACTGTTCTGAGTTTAAAACTTCAATAAAAAAACAAGGCTTTGCAAAACCTTGTTCAATTTTTTCATTATATATAGGTATATTAGGCAAATTATCGTTTAAAACTTTATTGATACCTGCTCTTAATTCATTAATACTTGACATACTATCACCTACTTATTGTGTGCTATTCTATCTTTTTAACTCTATATATAATTTTTTAGCTAATTATTTTATATTTGGAGCTCTTATTTGCATCATATCACCCCCTCGATTGCTATATGCTTTGTTTATTATAATTCAAGTTGTTACTCTTCTACTGCTCTAGTTCACTTTAAATTATCTCCTTTATTACGCCTATATAGCCAGATGAGATTACTGTACCTTTTCCTTCTTTACATACAAGTTGAATGAACATTATAAGTAAAGCAAAAGACACTTATTAACTAAACAAGAATTTATTCTTATCTAACTATTAAGTGCCTATCAATTTTCATAATAGTGGGGACTTTTATCCCCATACAGTGTCATATGCATTCTTGCTGTGACAATCTGTCCTTAAATTATTTTATTACTTGTACTTATTATACTATGCAAAAGCATTATATCTATCCCAAGTATGTCCCAAATTTGTCCCAATATTTTCTACACATATTTTTTGTTCTATAGTTTAATAATTTCTTAGTTGAGCAATTATTTTATAACATTATACCAGTGAGCCATTTCTTCTATTAATTCTTCTCTTTTTCTATAAGCAGTACTTCTAGCACCTTGATACATCTCTACTGATATCCATTCAATAGATTTTTCTTCTCTATATTTCCACCTGATGAATCTTTGGGATTCATCATTTAGCATTGATAAATTAAACTCCGTATCTTGTATTTGCAATTCTAATTCTCTTATCTCTACATTTATGTTTAATATATTTTTTATTACATACTTTAATTGTTTATCCAAGTTATCTATATATTTTATAATTTCCCTTTCTGCTTCTCCTGCGCTGGACCTGCTGCTTTGAATTTTCTCCCTACTATAATCTATTCCCATACTTAATTCTGTATCAATATCAAGATGCCTTAATTCTACCTTTTCTTTCTCTATTTGTTCTTTTTGTTTCCCAAGTAGTATTAGTTTGCTTTTTAATTTCTCTATAAATTTTAACTGTTTGTAGTACCTATACAATCTACCTTCTATTTCTCTAGAAATTTCTTTATCTATCATTTTTACTATTATCTCCTTTTCAAAGCCTTTATATTACCTCACAATATTTATATAACATTATGATATATTTTAATCACTCTTTCTAAGTATATTGAATTCAATACTCACTTTTCTTATTAAGTTTTCAAATTCCATGTTACTTTAAATCACCATCCCACCCTATTTTCATTGTCATATTAAAAACCTTTAATATTTTATCTAAATGCTCAAGACTTATATTTCTTTCCCCACTTTCCCAATATTCAACAGCTCTAGTAGTACACCCAACCAGTTCAGCTAGTGTAGGCTTTGTCATATTTCTTTTAATTCTTTCTTTGGCTATCATTAATCCTATATTCATTTCTATATTATAATTCCTATCTTTTTTCTTAATATTTTTTGTATGTCTTTTTCTAGCCTTACTACCTCTAGTGCATCTTGATAACCCCAGCCCTCTCTGTATAATCTTTTTAACTCATTTGACCAAAATAGCTTGTCCTTTAATTGCTGCACTTCTTCTTCACAACTTTCTATTATGTCAAGTCCTTTCTTTAATACCCCTAATACCTCTCTAATTTCCATGTATTTTTCTATAAAATACACTAATTTACCTTTTAAAATCTCACTCTCATTTTTAAGCTGATTAATTTCATCAATTGAGATTGATTTAGTATTTATAGTCATATTTAACATTTTTACAATTCCCTCCTATTGTTTAAATCATCTATTTTTATACCTCTAAATGCTATTACTAAAGGCTCTTTACTTATATGATCCTTTTTATTTCCTCCCATAATCAGAATCTATTTAAACCTTCTCATTCTATAGTTATAATTTAAATCATCAAATATAAATATATCTTCACCACAGAATTCAAGCATTCTTCCTGCTAAAGCATCATCTAAATCGCAGAGCATTGATGGTGTACATTCACTACTTATTAAAGTTGGCAAGTAATTAAAGTATCTGTAATTTATAATTGGGTATATATGCTTCATGTCAGCTTCTGTAATATATCCAATTAAATTACCTTTTCTTACTTTTTCTTTAAATAAATCATCAATGATGAGTACCTCTGCCTGTTGATATCTTCCTATGAGCTTTATATAATGTTCATTATCTATGACATTGGCTTTAAGTTCTCTCATGGCCTCTAAATAAGGCATGTATATTGCCTTAACATTGTTATTTAAAAGAGCTGCTCCTATGGATACTATTACATGCGTTTTTCCTGCCCCCGACTGTCCGAATAGTCCAAATGAATTTTCCCTATTTTTTCTTATATCCTCAAAACTCTTGATATATTGTGCTGCACTTTGTTTAACTTTCTTAGTCAATTCATCATATGGAATATAGTTATTTAATTTTTTAACTTCTTTAGGGTTAGCGCCAAAAGCTTTCCATAATCTTTCTATTTTCTCTTTTTCATAACAGTCACATCGCCTATACGCATCATGTTCATTTCTAATCCATCCAATATCCTTACATTTAGTGCATTTATATTGTGTTTCCCTTCCATCCAAATCTTGAGAAGTTATATACTTTCTCTGACGAACCTGATACATTATTCTTTCTAGAACTTCCATTTATTTTACCACCTCTTTGCTTTTCTTTTACTCCTCCGTTAGTTTCCCAATTTTCTAATATACCTTTTACGTAGTCATATCTATGCTTGCCTGCTTCATCTGCCTTTTCTACTGCTTTTATGACCCAGTCTGCACCAAACCTTTCTATATCTGCTGTCAACTTCTCTATCACTACCGAAGATAATAGTCCAAATCCATATTTTTCAAGTTTCTTAAATACTTCTATGTTGCTATCACTACTACAATTACTATTATTAGTTAATAGTTTATTATTTAATTTAGATTTATTATTTAGTAATCCTTGATTTTCCCGACTCGGTATTTTCCCAACTCGGGATTTTCCCGATTCGGGGTTTTCAAGTTTCGGTAAATTTTCTGTACTAGCAATATTTTCTTCATTCGAAGATACTATTGGAATTTCATAAACCGAGTAATCATAGCCACCCTTAAACTTACCCTTATCTCCTCTTCTAGCCTCTCTCCTTATATATCCAGATTCTATTAATTCTTTTATAGCGCCACTTATTGATGTATCTTTATCTATCGTATGATTCTTTATTTCTTCAATATAAAAATTCCAATCATCTGGTCTGCTTAGAAAATAACTCATTAATCCTTTTGCTTTTAAGCTTAATCTATTATCATAAATATAATATTTATTTACCATTACATAAGGATTATCTTTATCTTTAATAACTCTAAATACTGACATATTTACTGCATCATCTCCTTAGTATCTAAAAGCACTTTCCACAAGCTACCAGCATTTTAACAAACTTTATATCCTCCTTAGCTACTTTTTTAACTATTTCTTTTCTCACGTTTCCCATCCCCGTTTATTTTCATTTTTTGTATAAATAATAAATATTGAATATTTATATCTAAATATGATATACTGAGGACAAGAGCTTTGCCGAGCTCTTATCCAAATAACTTGCACGCTATCTTAAGGATTTTTTCCCTTATACTCTCAAGTATGTATTATACTCCTCCATTTTTTCCTTATAATTTTCAACTTCTTCCTTGAGTCTTTTATTTTCACACTCAAATCTTATGGATTTTTCTTTTATTTCTTCATAAGTTTCATCATGAAGTTCATAGTCTAATACATCAAAAGTCATTTCTTTTTCTATATCAGTTAAATTATGAAACATTATCTCAGCAAAATCATTTTTAGTATCTGGAAGCCTTATTAACAGGAACTTACAAGGTTTGCTTATGCCCTCTATAGTCTGTAATGTTCCTCTTGCCCCCTCATAATCTATTTCAACTACTTCTGTTTGAACTCTAGAATTAAACCATCTTTTTATCACGTATATCCCCCCTTTTATATGAATCAACTTATTTTTAAGTTATAACCTTCATAAAACCAGTTCTTTGGATGCTTCCACTATTATCACATCACTTCTCAACAACTAAATATGATATATTGTTGCATCTAGTGCACTTTACTTCTACTACTAAACTTTTTCTTAGCTTATATTTAAAGAATAATTTACTACATGTTTGGCATCTGAACTCTTCCATATTTTCGAAGTACTTAATCATAAAAAAACTCCTGCAGTCCAGTAATCCACTCATTCCCCTGCTTCACAAAGCTAATATTAGATTTTATATATACACGTTTATTATTTATAAAAATTTATAGGCTACTCATTCTTCATTGTATGCTTTTTGCTTTTAACTTTTAATAAATTGCAAATAATAAACTATGACTTTATGAGAACATTGTCTAAAATTTTGACATGGAGCGGCAAAAAAATATAGTTTCTAAAATCCAAACCATGGGTATCGCAATACACTATTAGTCCCCCATAAAACTTTGCCCCAACCCTATCACCATGGTTTATTAGCGCTGAAACCTGAGATCTTTCAACGCCAATGGCCTTTGCAAAAGCAGCCTTATTTCCGTTGAAATGTTTTTCAAGTAATTCCTCAATTTTTATAACATTTGGCTTCATTATTTCACCTCCTTGTGTCAATTTATTTTACACTCATAATATACAACTATTTTTTTCCTGTGTCAATATATTTTACAGATAGAGTCAAAAAATTTTACATAGTTTAGTGTTGAAAATTTTGACGCTTGAATTTACAATTATTGTAGGAGTGATGAGAATGTTTGATAAAGATAATTTTAGTAAATTATTAATTAACGCGCGTGGCGATAGGAATAATAAACAATACTCTGAAGATAGCGGAGTTAGTCGAGCTTATATTTCTGGTTATATAAATAAAAACATAGAAAATCCACCAACTCCAGATATTATTAGGAGATTTGCTAATAGTGCACAAAATAAAGTTTCTTATGAAGACTTCATGAAATCTGCTGGACACATAACAGGAATAACCAGAGAAGAAAAAGTTAAAGAAATAGAACAAATGAACGACTTTGAAAATGAAGAAGAAGCCTTAAGATTTATATTAGCTCAACCATCACTAATGCATTATGGTGGATATGATCTAGATAAAATGTCTGAAGAAGAAATATTAGAAATAGCTAATGACATGCTTTTTGCAATGAAACTCTCTATTGAGAAGATGAAGAGGAAAAATAAATAACTATAAAGGAGGACTTTCTTCTCATGCAGTGGATAAAAGATACTGTAACAGGTTTAATTGAAACTTATGGCACAAGAGATATTTATGAACTTATAGATATGCTAGACATAGAGGTTGTAAAAAAAGATTTTCAAGGAAATCAGAAAGCTAGCTTTTTTAGAGATATTTTTCAAAATGAATTTATTTATCTTTCTTCATCTCTTAACAAGCTAGAAGAACGATTCGTTTTAGCTCATGAACTAGGTCATGCAATCTTGCATGACTATTTAACAAATGAAGTATATTATTCTACTTTTATTAACAAAGATAAGCTGGAGCATCAAGCAGATTGTTTTGCTGCTGAGCTTATCATTAATGAAAGCGATATAGACAAGCCTTTGTTAAGAGATATGAGCTTAGATCAATTGTCTTGTTATTTTGGAGTGCCTGAAGGTTTGTTAGAGTATAGGTTTGAAAAGCAACTAGTTAATGTTTAAAAATATTAGAACTCAAATTTAAAGATTTGAGTATTTTTTAAACCACTTAGAGAAAAATTTAACATAAATGTATTTTGTTGAATAATGAAATAAAATGTAGAATAATTAATAAATATAAAACTTAAAGAGTCCTTGAGCTTTGAAATTAAACAACCATTCGCAAAGCCTTTGAGCGCCAACCCTTTATATAAAAAATAAAATTAAAAGTATTTTTATATATTAAGATATAAATTCAGAAAGGAAGCTGTAAAATGGCAGCTTATATCTGTTAATCCTTGTGATGCAACAGATACTCCAAAAGCTGCTAAAACTAAAGTAAAAGTTCTTGACCCCGATGAGGTAAATGTACTTCTTGACTATACAAAAAAGTCTAAATTTAAAGTTATGTACTTACCTTTAATATTAGCTTTAACCTGTGGTATGCGTAGAGGTGAAATTTTAGGCTTACAGTGGGATGACATTGACTTTAATAGCAATACCATTAATATTAATAATAATCTGATATACACAAAGGAAAACGGCTTAGAATTGGTATCCCCAAAGACGGATACATCTGTTGGTATTATTGCCATGCTCCCCTTAACTATAGAAGCTCTTAAAGAAGCTCAGAAAAAGCAAAAGGAAAATAAATTGTTGTTCGGAGAAAAGTATAATAAAAATAACTTTGTTTGCACCTGGGATGACGGAATACCAATAAGACCTGACTATGCAACTAAGACTATAAAAAAGCTACTAAAGAAATGTGAGCTACCTGATATAAGATTTCATGATCTGAGACATACTCATGCTACTTTGCTTTTGCTTAAAAAAGTAAATCCTAAAGTCGTTTCTGAAAGATTAAGACATTCAGATATAAGTATAACTTTAAATACTTATTCTCATGTTTTACCTCAGATGCAGGAAGAAGCAGTTAGTAAGCTAAGTGAAATTTTTATAGCTGAAAATAATTAAAAATATCTTTGGTTTGCAAAATGTTTGCAATCTATAAAAATAGCAAATTAAGAGTAAATATAAAAAAACTGTAGTCCATTGAAACTACAGGTTTTGTCATGGTCTGGGTAACAAGACTTGAACTTGCGACCTCATGCACCCCATACATGCGCGCTACCATCTGCGCTATACCCAGATATCACCAAAATTATATCATATATTCAATAAACTGTAAATATTTAATCTTGCTTAATAAACATTATAAATTAGGGATCTCACAATGAAAATCCCTAATTTATATAGAATTACTAAAGTATTATACAGATAAGTCCTCCATTACCTTCATTTATTATTTTTTGCAATGTTTTTTGAATTTTTATCTGTACATCTTCTGGCATCTTATAAAGCTTGTTTTGCAATCCATCTTTAACCAATACCTCTAATGATTTACCAAAAATATTACTTTGCCATATCTTTGAACGATCATTTTCAAATTGCTCTAATAGTGCTTTTACCATCTCTTCACTTTCTTTTTCTGTGCCCATTATAGGTGATATTTCTGTTTCTATATCTGCTCTTATGAAATGAAGTGATGGTGCACTTGCTTTTAGCTTAACTCCACACCTATTACCGTTTTTAACTATTTCGGGCTCTTCAAGCTTCATTTCTGAAAGTTCTGGGGCAACTAGACCATATCCTGTTTCCTTAACATCTTTTAATGCTTGTGCAACCTTATCATACTCTAATTTAGCCTTACTCATTTCTTCCATTATAGCTAACAATTGATTTTCGCCTTTTATTTCTCTATTACATATTTCACCTAATATATTATAGAATAATCCCTGTCTAGGTTTTAAATCAACTTTTGCTGTGCCTTCTCCCATATTTACTTCATTTAATTTTGATTCCCCTAAGAATTCAAATTCTTTAAATCCATCTAAAGTCTTTCCTATATCTCTTACTTTGTATATGGATGTACACATATCTTTAACTAAATTAATAAAATCTACTTTTAGCCAGTGAGCTTTATCTAAGTTTTCTATCCATTCTGGCATATCAATATTTATTTCTTTTACTGGGAATTCTTTAAGTACTCTAGTAAATATGTTTGTAATATCCTCTTCTTTCATATTTAATACATCCATCGTTTGTACAGGAACGTCATATTTTGCTTCTAATTCTTTCTTAAGTTCTATAGTATTTGGATCATACATATGCTTTGTATTTAATACAATGATAAAAGGTTTATCTATTGCTTTTAACTCATTTACAACTCTCTCTTCTGTTTCTACATAATCTTCTCTTGCAATATCAGTAATTGATCCATCAGTAGTTACAAGTAATCCTATGGTTGAATGTTCATTGATAACCTTTTTAGTTCCAATTTCTGCTGCTTCTTCAAAAGGTATCTCATAATTGTACCAAGGAGTTGTAACCATTTTAGCTTTTTCTCCATCCATGTAACCTGACGCACCTTTTACTATATAACCTACACAATCTACCATTCTTACTTTAAATTTAGTGTTATCTTTTAGCTTTATTTCTATAGCTTCGTTAGGAACAAATTTGGGTTCTGTAGTGTGAATGGTTTTGCCTGATGAGCTCTGAGGTAGTTCATCCTGAGCCCTCTTCTTTTTGAATTCATTATCCATATTAGGTAAAACCATCATTTCCATAAACTTCTTTATAAACGTTGACTTTCCAGTTCTTACTGGACCTACTACCCCTACATAAATATCACCTTGGGTTCGCTCTGCAATGTCCTTGTATATATCAAAATTTTCCAAGATAATTTACCCTCCCAATCTATAATTTTAACAGTATATATATATTAGTTAAAAACTTAAAATATTACTAAATAAAATAAAAAGCATATGACACATAAAAATATCATATACTTTTATACACCATATGCTTTTAAGCATTATATAAATTTTAAAACTCTTCTTTTTTGTCCCTAGACATTAACTCGTATACAGCATATTTAGGATCTTTTCCTTCAAAAACAACCTTATAAAGCACATCAGTTATAGGCATGGAAATATCTAGCTTTTCCTTTAAATTATAAAATGCTTTGCAAGCCTTTATACCCTCTACTACCATTCCTATTTCCTTAACGGCTTCCTCTGGTGCTACACCTTTACCAATTAATATGCCTGCTCTTCTATTTCTGCTATGCATACTAGTACAGGTAACTATTAAATCTCCAAAGCCAGTAAGTCCAGAAAAAGTTTCAGCTTTTCCTCCCAGCTTCTCACCTATCCTAATTATCTCGCTCATCCCTCTGGTCATAAGTGCAGCCTTTGTATTATCCCCAAAGCCTATTCCATCAGATATACCTGCAGCTAGAGCTATTATATTTTTAACTGCTCCACCTATTTCCACTCCTACTAAGTCTGAATTGGTGTACACTCTAAATTTATTAGTCATAAATACATTTTGTATTTCCTTTGCATAACTCATGTCTTCCGAAGAAGCTACAACTGTTGTTGGGATATCTAACGCAACTTCTTCAGCATGGCTAGGTCCAGAAAGAATTACTATCCCATTATCTGAAATTTCATCTCTTATAACTTCAGATAACCTCTCTCCAGTATTCTCCTCTATTCCCTTTGCAATACTTATTATAATACTATCCTTTTTTAAATAAGGTCTTATCTTACCTGATACTTCTCTTATAGCTTGAGATGGAACTGATAGTACTATATATTTACTCTTTTCCAATGCTTCTTCTAAGTTTAAAGTTGCATAAACATTATGTGGAACTACAACGCCTGGGAGATAATTAATGTTTTCCCTCTTATTGTTTATGTTATCTATAGTTTCATGACTTCTATCCCATACGAATACGTCGAAACCTTTTTTAGCCATCATAATAGCGAGTGCTGTTCCAAAACTTCCTCCCCCAAGAAAAGTGATAGAATTCCCCATCATATTAACTCTTCCTTTCTCTAAACTCCATCTTTATTCCTGTTCCGCTAAAGTCGAAACTATCTCTTAATTGATTTTCTAAATATCTTGAATAAGAAAAATGTAATGCATCAGGATTATTTACAAAGAATATAAATGTAGGAGGCTTTACTCCTGTTTGAGTAGCATAGTATATTTTCATTCTTGTAATTCCTACTATAGGTGGTTCCTGCATAGTAACTGCTCTTGATATTACATCATTTAAAACTCCTGTTTTAACTCTCTTATTGTAGTTGTCATAGCACATTTTCGCCATTTCTAAAACCTTATGTACTCTCTGTCCTGTTTTAGCTGAAATAAATAAGTATGGAGCATAGGACATAAATGAAAGTTCATGTTGAAGGTTCTTTTTAAATTCATTCATGGTATTTGTTTCTTTTTCAATCAAATCCCACTTGTTTACAATTACCATAATTGCTTTACTCATTTCATGAGCATATCCTATTATTCTCTGATCCTGTTCACTTATTCCATCCTCTGCATCTATCATAAGTATACATACATCCGCTCTTTCTAGAGCAGCATAAGTTCTTACTACACTATATCTCTCTATTTCATCTTTAATCTTACTTCTTCTTCTTATTCCAGCAGTATCTACAAGAACAAACTTGCCTTCTTCTGTTTCTATTATGCTATCTATTGCGTCCCTTGTTGTTCCTGGGATGTTACTTACTATATTTCTTTCTTCTCCAAGTATTTTATTTACTAGTGAAGATTTTCCTACATTTGGCTTACCTACAAATGCAATTCTTACATATTCATCTTCTTCATTTTCTCCAATTATACTATCAAAGTGTTCTACAACTCTATCAAGCATATCTCCAAGACCTAACCCTTGAGAAGCTGAAATTGCTATAGGCTCACCTATTCCTAAATTATAAAATTCATAAGCATTGTCTTCTTCAGCTATTCTATCTACCTTGTTTACAACTAATACTATAGGCTTCTTAGACTTTCTAAGCATTTGCGATACTTCATAATCTGCAGGAGTTATTCCTGATTTTCCATCTACAAGGAAAACTATCACATCTGCTGTTTCTATAGCTATCTGCGCCTGTCTTCTCATTTGAGATATTATAACATCATCACTTTCTGGTTCTATACCACCAGTGTCTATCATAGTAAAGTTATACTTAAGCCATTCTGCTTCTGCATAAATTCTATCTCTTGTAACCCCCGGTGTATCTTCTACTATAGCTATTCTTCTTCCTGCTAATTTGTTAAATAAAGTAGATTTCCCTACATTTGGTCTTCCTACTATGGCAACTATTGGTTTAGGCATTTTTACTCCTCCTTGCTATATTCATTTATTTTATCTATTAAATCTTCTCCAGTATACTCACATATTAATATTCTTTTATTAAAATGTTTTTCTAATTCTTCCACTGTTACATCATCTAAAAACACTTCTTCACCTGCTCTTAGTATGTTCCTTGGGATTATTATATAATCACCTAATTCATCATCTTTTAACTGTTTTTTTATATCACTACCCGTTAAAAGCCCTGCAACAGTTATAGTACTCCCGAAAAAGTTATTTACAATAGGCTTAACCTGAACTTTTATATTAGTATTTACCTTTTGAATTTCTTCAGCTGCTGATTCTATTTCTTTATATGCTGATGTTCCTGTAATCAAAGTAAAGCTTCCTTTTTTATTAGGCATTAAATTACCTAATCCTTCTTTAATATTTTCTCTAAAGATTCTTATCATTCCTACTCCATCTTCTAGTTGGTCAAATTTATCATAAAAATCTTTAGTTGGAACATCTACTTCCGCTGTAACATAAAATTCGTCAGAAAGTCTTACAAACGGATATCCTATTTCATTTATGTATTTTTCCTGAATCTTTTTCAAACCTTCAATTTCCATTAAAGAAGTTTCTTTATTATATAATGTCATATCAAAAAGCCCTTCTCTAAATTTTGTAATTCCAACTGGAACTACTGCCACATTTTCAATTGAAGGATGTAACTTATAAAGATCTTCAACAGTTTTTATAAGTTCTTCGCCATTATTTACTCCTGGACAAGAAACCACTTGGCAATTTACCTTTATGCCTCCACGAGAAAGCTTTACGAGTCTTTCATATACATTTCCGGCAAATCGATTACTTAACATCTTTTGTCTAAGCTCAGGATTTGTAGTATGAACAGATACATTTATAGGACTTATCTTATATTCTATAATTCTATTTATATCCTCATCTGTCATATTGGTTAATGTTACGAAATTTCCTTGTAAAAAAGACAGCCTTGAATCATCATCCTTAAAATATAATGTTTCTCTCATTCCCTTAGGTAACTGATCTATAAAACAAAATATACACTTGTTAGAACAGCTTTTAGCTTTATCCATTATAGAATCTTCAAATTCTACTCCAAGATCCTCATCATAATCCTTCTCTATTTCAAGTTCCCATATCTCTCCATCAGCCTTTTCTATTAGAGCAACTATTTCTTCATCTGCCATTAAAAACTTATAATCTATTATATCTTTTACTTCTTTTTCATTTATGGAAATTAGTTTATCACCTACTTCTATTTCTAATTCTTCTGCAATACTCCCAGGCTTTACCTTTGATATGGTATTTTTCATTAAATCACTCCTAATTATTATGTTTACCCCTTAATTCTATAATATTACCTTAATCTTCATATTTAGTCAATCCAAAAGGATTTATTGAGTATTTTCTATCAATTTATATACATGGCAAGCCTTCTACAAATTTATAAAACTCCTCATAGTTTCCCTCATAATCAGTAACATAATTTTTATCATTTTTATTTAATATATTATCTTTTATGAGATATGTTTTTATGCCTATATTTTTAGCCACTAAATCTTCTACTGTATCATTTCCCACCATAAGACATTCCCCTGGTTTCTTATTTATATCTTTTAAAACTTCCTCATAAAGCTTAATTTGCGGCTTACAGTAATGATTTTTTTCAAATGAAGTTATATATGTAAAATCCTCTGGTTTAAACCCAGCCCACCTGATTCTATGATGTATTGCCTTTATCGGGAACAGCGGATTGGTGACAACTACAACATTATATCCCTTTTCCTTTAACAGCTTTACACTTCTTATCATCTTCTCTTCTGACTTCACTGAACTTTGTACCCTTAAGAATTCATTATCATAAAAGTTATCAAATCTATGCCAAAATTCATGCAATCTATTATTAACCCTTATATTAAAATCTTGCATAAACACTTCTTCATTTGTTCTTTCATCTAGGCTTGACACCATAGTCTTTGTAGATGCCCATATATGTTTGCCTAATTCCATTGGATCCATTAGGTCACTAAAGGACTTTCCAATTTCATTAAAATAAACCTTTTCAAATTCTTCTGCATCCATTGATAGTAATGTTCCATCTAAATCAAAAAGAATAGTATTCATTATTCTACACCTCTTTATTCTGCATTATTTTTTTATAAAATATGAAGTGATTCTTAGGTTCAGGTGGAGTTTGCGTATAAGAAACACCTCTTCTCCATCTGAACCTTAGAAGAACTTATCCTGGAGCGCATCAGTGCTTATCTCCCACTTTGAATAAGGTGGGAGTGTTAGCAATGGTAGCAATCGGATAAATCTATTTTATCAGATTTCATATAAAAAGGAAAAGACATACAACAATTAATATATCGCATGTCTTTTTAATACTATTCATTTAAATCTATTTGTTCTCCAGTAACAAGATAGATAGTCCACTCGCATATATTTGTAACATGATCTGCTATTCTCTCTAGGTATTTACATATAAATAAAAATTGAGTTGCTTGATTAATAGTACTGTTATCCGCTGCCATTATAGGAAGCATCTCTTTAAATACCCCTCTATATATGTCATCAATTTGATCATCCTTTTTGCACACAATATAAGATCCTTCTACATTTCCATCTACATAACAATCTAAAGATTCTTTTATCATTTCATTTACCAAATTAGACATCTTAGGAATATCAACTAATGGCTTTATAAACTTTTCATCTTTAAGTCTAATAGCAATTTTAGCAATATCTACAGCATGATCAGCCATTCTCTCTAAATCTGTTACTATCTTAGTAGTAGTAAATATCATACGTAAATCCTTAGCTAGTGGCTGTTCTGTAGCTATAAGTTTTATACATTTGTCCTCAATTTCCTTTTGAAGATCATCAACCAAATCATCATCTTCAATTATATTTTTTGCCAAATCAACGTCATGATTTACTAGGGCCTCTATACAAAGATGTATTTGTTTTTCTACAATACTGCCCATTCTCAATAAATCATTATGAAGCTCTGTAAGTCTTAAATCAAATCCTCCTCTTGTCATAACCCTCACCTCTTATATCATTTTAAGTTTTAACCAAATCTACCTGTAATATAATCCTCTGTTCTCTTATCTGTTGGCTTGTAAAATATATCTTCCGTTTTATTAAACTCCACAACTTCTCCACTTAAAAAAAATGCTGTATAATCAGATATTCTTCCTGCCTGCTGCATATTATGAGTAACTATTATTACTGTATATTCTTTTTTTAATGTATCCATAAGTTCCTCAACCTTTAATGTGGAAATAGGATCCAAAGCGGAAGTTGGTTCATCCATTAAAAGTATCTCTGGTTCAACCGCTAAGGTTCTTGCAATACAGAGCCTTTGTTGCTGACCTCCAGATAGCCCCATTCCATTTTTCTTTAACCTATCCTTAACTTCATCCCAAAGTGCTGCTCCTTTTAAGCTCTTTTCAACTATTTCATCTAACTTTGATTTACTTGTTATACCATGAATTCTTGGTCCATAAGCTATATTATCATATATAGACATTGGAAATGGATTAGGTTTTTGGAATACCATTCCAACCCTTTTTCTAAGTTCTATTTCATCATAATCCTTATATATATTTTTTCCTTCAAATAATACTTCCCCTTCAATTTTTACATTTTCTATCAAGTCGTTCATTCTATTTAAAGTTCTTAAAAATGTAGACTTTCCGCATCCTGAAGGGCCTATCAAAGCAGTTACTGCATTTTTTTCTATTTCTAAATTTATATCCTTAAGTGCTTTTGTAGCACCATAATGAAGTTCAAGATTTCTAGTTTGTATTATGCTCATATTAATCCTCCCTATTTACTCCCCGTATAGGACTCATAAATCTTTTTACCTATTATACGAGCCAATATATTAAATATTAACACCATAATTATAAGTACTGCTGAAGCTCCATTTCCTACTCTAGTAGCATCCGGAATCATTCCCTCAGAATTAACCTTCCAAATATAAACAGCTAAAGTTTCTGCCGGCCTAAATAAATTAAATGGAGATGATTTACTCATTAAAGTAGAGGCCTTAAAAGAAAGGGATGGGGCACTCATTCCTGCGGTGTAAAGTAATGCTGCAGCTTCTCCAAATATTCTTCCAGCAGCTAGAATTACCCCTGTAAGTATTTGAGGCATAGCAGATGGAAGTATTACTCTTTTTATAGTTTGCCATCTTGTAGCTCCAAGCCCTAAACTTGCCTCTTTAACTCCACGAGATGCAGCTTTTATAGCATTCTCACTTACTCTTGTTAGTGAGGGTAAATTAAGTATTGTTATTACTAAAGCTCCTGCAAATAATGTAAATCCCCATTTAGTCATTTTTACAAATACTAACAATCCAAATAATCCTACCACTATAGAAGGCAATGATGCCATAGTTTCTATACAAAGTCTAATAAAATTAAGAATTCTTCCCTCTTTTGCATATTCTGCTAGATATATACCCGCTCCTACACCTAAAGGTATAGTAATTAAAAGAGAAACTACAAGCATATAAAAAGAGTTAAATAACTGAGGACCTATTCCTCCTCCAGCTTCCCCTATCTTTGGATCTCCAAACAAGAAAGATGGAGTAATTGTTCCAATTCCTTTAAGTAATATATATCCTATTAAAGCTACCAGAAGGAGTACTACAAAACTTGAAATTACATATAAAATACCAGTCCACATCTTATCTTTAAATTTAGGATTCATTATTTAACTTCACCCCTTTTGCCAATAGCTCTAATTACTAAAATAAATACAAATGAAACTATTAGAAGAATTAATGCAAGGGTCCATAACGCATCATTCCAGGCAGTTCCTGATACAGTATTTGCCATATCCATAGTTAATACTGAAGTTAATGTACTAGTTGGAGTTAACAAACCTTTAGGCAATTTAATAGTATTTCCAATTACCATTTGCACCGCTAATGCTTCTCCAAAAGCTCTTGCAATTCCAAGTACTATAGCAGTAAGTATTCCATTTTTAGCAGCTGGAAGTATTACCTTGCTTATGGTTTGCCACCTTGTAGCCCCAAGTCCATAAGATGCCTCTATAAAATCTTTTTGAACTACCTTTATCGCATCTGATGAAAGACTTGCTATAGTTGGAAGTATCATTATACTTAGCACTAAAATACCTGCAAGTAAGCTAAAACCAACTCCTCCAAATATACTTTTGATAAAAGGAAGCAGTACAGTTATACCTATCCATCCATAAACTACTGATGGTATACCTACAAATAATTCTAATGCTGGTTGCAATACTCTGTTCCCAAGCCTTGGGGATATATAATTCATAAAAATTGCAAGTGCAATACTTATAGGTGCGCTTATTAAAACTGCTCCAATAGATACAAGTGTTGAGCCTATTATAAATATACTTGCTCCAAAAGTTGGATCATCTGCATCCGGGGACCACTTTGATGAAAATATAAAATCACCAATTGAATATCCATGTTTTGTAAAGGTACTAATACCTTTCGATGCTATAAAAAATATTATACTCAATGTTAAAAACACTATTAAAAGTCCACAAAATGTTGCATAAGATTTCCCTAAATATTCAGTTCTTAATCTGTTAAATTTTCTATTTTTACTCACACTTATCATCATCCCTATTTTACTATTTGAGTCAAAACTGCCACATATTATTTACACAATAAGGCTAGTTGCATATATAGATGCACCCAGCCTGCTTCACTAATTAAATTATTTCATATCAGTTGCTGCAATATATCCCAACTTTTCAACCACAGCTTTATTTTCATCACTCATCATATAATCAATGAAAGCCTTTGTTAGTCCTGTTGCTTCGCCTTTAGTGTACATATGCTCATAAGACCAGAAAGGATATCTTTTAGATAGTATATTTTCTTTTGTTGCATCTACATTTTCAATCTTTAGCATCTTTAAATTTTGTCTCTTTTCTTCTGTTAAATAAGATAATGCAATATAACTTATTGAACCTGGTGTAGATGTTATAGTCTTTTCAACTGATCCGCTGGAATCCTGAGTAGTTCCAAGTCCTTCTTTCTCACTTTTTCCGTCCATAATAGTTTCTACAAATGTAGCTCTAGTTCCTGAAGATTTTGGTCTATTAACAACTTGTATTGATAAGTCCTGCCCACCAACTTGATTCCAATTTGTATATTTTCCTTCGAAAATACCTTGAATCTGTTCTTTTGTTAAGTTATCTGTTTTTATATCCTTATGAGCAATAATAGCAAATCCTATTGCTGCTACTTTATGATCCACTAACTGCTTAGCTATTTCTTTATCCTTAAGCTTTGATTCTGCAGTTACATCAGAATTTCCTATTTCTACTGAACCTTCTGCTACTTGATTTAATCCTGCTCCGCTTCCTCCACCTTGCACATTTATAGTTGCTTCTGGATTTTTAGCTTTAAAGTTTTTAGCTGACTGCTCTACTAATGGTTGTAATGCTGTAGAACCTACTGCAGTTATTGTTCCTGAAATTTTATCACTATTCTTTGTATCTCCAGCTTCTTTATTGTCTCCACCACATCCTACAAATACTCCTGCAACCATAGTAATAGCTAAAGCCGCTATGATTGTTTTTAAACTTTTTCTTTTCATTTAAGAAAAACCTCCATTCAGTTTAAAATTATTTTAAATGATTGCTACAAGAATAATATTAATCTATTAAGGTTAAGTGACTATTATCGGAATGTTAAGGACAAGTTAAACTAGTAGTTTTATTTCATCCAAGAAATTTGTCTCAGTTTGAATCTAAACCCTAATTCTTTACTCTGTTAGTATCTTCATTTATTTAACTTTCTATGTGTTATAGCTGATATTTAATCTAGGTATGTTATCAAAAAATTATAAAGGGACATCCTTTATAATTAGGAATGTCCCTTTATAATTGGTATACTAACTGTAAACTTACTTCCCTTTCCTACTTCACTTTCTACTTTTATCTCACCTTTAAAATTTAATACTATATGCTTTACTATAGCAAGACCTAATCCAGTTCCACCTTGCGCTCTGCTTCTAGCTTTATCTACCCTATAAAATCTTTCAAAAAGTCTTGGAATATACTCCTGATCTATTCCTACTCCTGTATCCTGTACCCATATGTTACATTTATTATGTATAGCTTTAGTTCCTATAGTTATATTCCCGCCTTTTTCAGTATACTTAATTGCATTATCTATTAGGTTTATGAGCATTTGCTTAAACTGATCCTTGTTTCCAAAAATATTAGGAACCTTTTCTCCTGCTATTCTTAAAGATATGTTTTTATTATCTGCTGAATTTTTAACCAAATAACATATATCTTCTATGTTTTTATTTATATCTATACTTTCTTCGTTTATTTCTGACGGTTTAGCATTTTCAATATGAGATAGAGTTAAAATATCGTTAATAAGCCTTGTAAGTCTTTCAGCTTCTTCATTTATTATGTCTAAAAATCTTTCCTTTGTTTCTTTATTTTCTACATATTTTAATGTTTCTGCAAATCCTTTTATAGACGTAAGTGGCGTTTTAAGCTCATGAGATACATTAGTTACAAACTGCGATCTCATATTCTCAAGTCTTTTTATATCCGTTACATCCTGAACCACCGCCACTGTACCTATAAGATTTTTACCACTATTTATATCTGCGGTTTTTATTCTTAAATCTCTTTCCTTTGGCCACAATATTTTTATTTCTTTATATTCATCTGTCTTTCTTTTAAAGATGTTTTCTAATTCAAAATCCCTTATATTGTCTAAAAGATTTTCACCTATTATATCCTTACTTATCCCAAATATATTTTTAGCGTAAGGATTAATCATTATCACTCTAAAGTTTTTATCTACTGCTATTACTCCGCTATCCATACTCTTGAGTATTGCCTCGAGCTTATTTTGCTTATCCATTGAATCATTTAAGGTAACTTGGAGCTGCCTTGCCATATTATTAAAGGTCTTTCCAAGCTCTCCTATTTCATCAGAAGAATATATATTTACCCTTCTATCTAATTCTCCTGCAGCTATTCTTGAAGTCATGAACTCTAGATCTTTAATGGGACTTACGAGTCCCTGTGAAAGCCTGGACGCAAATAGAAAGCAAATGACTATAGAAAATAACGCTATACCCATATAGTACTGCACATACTTCCACCTGAAGCCTATAACACTAGTCATTTCAGCTGCACTTCTTATAACATATCCATCTCCAAAATAAGTTGCAAAGTACATAGTGTCCTTATTAGTGGATTCACTATGTCGTACCCTATACCCCATGCCATACTTTCTGGCTTCTTTGACTTCATCACGTGTATTATGGTTATCCATACTACTTGGATTAGTTTGAGAATCTACAAGCACATTACCTTCCCTATCTATTAGAGTTATTCTAGTATCTCCACCTGTAAAATCTCTTTGTATAAATTCACTTATATTATTTACATTTTCCTTCTGGATTAATTTTATAATTGAATTGTTATTTGATTTCAATATTTTTTTTGTGCTTTCAACATATTGATAATTTATCATAATAACAAATAAAGTTATAACTATAACTAGACTTATTACAAGAGTTGTAAGCATATAAAACATCAATTTTTTTTTCATAATATCACCTACTCAGATATATTGAATCTATAACCTACACCTCTTATAGTTTCTATAAACTGAGGACTTTTATCATTTTCCTCGATTTTTTGTCTTAAATGTCTTATATGAACATCAACAGTTCTAGTTTCTCCCACATATTCATATCCCCATATTTTATCTAAAAGAAAATCTCTTGTTAAAACTCTCCCTTTATTTTTTATAAGTATTTCTAACAATTCAAATTCTTTTAGTGTTAGCTCTACTTTAAGATTATCTTTTATGACTTCATGTTTTTCCAAATCAATAATAACATTTCCGAACTTATAGGACTTATCAATATTTTGTACTGATGTCCTTCTAAGAACAGCTTTTACCCTAGCTAAAATTTCTCTTATTGAGAAGGGTTTGGTTATATAATCATCTGCTCCTAATTCTAATCCTAAAACTTTATCAAATTCCTCTCCCTTAGCTGTTATCATAATAATAGGAGTAGTGGATATATTATTATCTTTTCTTACTTCCTTACATACATCGTATCCATCTATTCCAGGAATCATTAAATCTAAAAGGATCAATTGTGGCCGCTCACTTTTTATAAGCTTTACTGCATCGATTCCATTATCAGCATATATTGTAGAGTATCCAGAGTTTTCTAAGTTAAATTTTAAAAGTTCCCTTATATGTTCCTCATCATCAACTATTATTATCTTTTCTTCTGCCATGCCCTGCCTCCTAATTATTGAAATCTTTAAATATATTTTACCATTTCTAATTCACAATTATAATATATTATTGTGTAAAATATAACTTTTTTAACTATATGTTAACTTTAATTAAGAATAAGTTAACATAGAAATAAAATTTCTCATAGAAATTTATTCTATGAGAAATTTTATTTACTTTCTATAAGCCTTTTTATCTCTTCCATAAAGGTATTAACATCCTTAAATTGTCTATATACAGATGCAAATCTTACATAAGATACTTCATCTATATTTTTTAAGCTTTCCATTATTAGCTCTCCAATATATTCAGATCTTACCTCAGTTAGCATCTCATTATTTATCCTTTTTTCTACTTCATCAGCTATAGACTCTATCTGACTTCGTGATATAGGTCTCTTTTGACAAGCCTTTATAAGTCCATTTACTATTTTAGATTTATCAAAGAATTCACGACTCATATTTTTTTTAATCACCAATATTGGTACTGTTTCTATTTTTTCGTAAGTGGTATATCTTTTGGAACACTTAAGGCACTCTCTTCTTCTTCTTATAGATGCATTATCTTCTGCTGATCTGGAGTCAACTACCTTACTTTCCGTATATCCACAATAAGGACACTTCATAAATACAATCCCGCCTTTTATTATAGTTTTATTCGTAATTTTTCTGTTATTTATATTATACACAAATTTTATTATTTTTCTACTCTATATTAGCTTCAAGAATATCTGCTCCATCTACTAATATAACATCTACACCTATTTTTTTCACTCTGCTCCAAGGTACTTCTATATCATTAATTTTACCAAACCAACTCATCTTTTGGCTAGGCAATATAAGCGATAATACCTTGCACTGTCCTATATCTATTTTAAAATCCTTTATGTATCCAAGCTTACATCCGGAATTAATATCTATAAGTTCCATAGTTCTTAAGCTATTTATAGAGTAAAAAGTATTGTTCATAAATTCTTCCCCCCAAATTATATTTATTTTATATATTATATTGTATGAAAAAAATCTATATCCAATTACGGATATAGATTTTTTATTTAAATAATAAATATTTAAACATATTTTTTCATGTGCTTTAAAGCTGTTTTTTCAAGCCTGGATACCTGTGCCTGGGAAATTCCTATTTCATCTGCTACCTCCATCTGAGTTCTTCCATCAAAAAATCTAAGTGTAAGAATTAATTTTTCCCTATCATTCAACTTTTTCATGGCTTCTTTTATAGAAATATTTTCAAGCCAACTATCATCTACATTTTTATTATCACTTATTTGATCCATTACATAAATTGCATCTCCTCCATCGTGGTATATTGGTTCAAATAAGGATACAGGATCCTGTATAGCATCTAAAGCAAATACTACTTCCTCCCGTGGAACATCTAACTCCTTAGCAATTTGAGTTACTGTAGGTTCTTTATTATTTTCTGATACCAACCTATCTCTTACCTGTAGTGCCCTGTATGCAATATCTCTTAAGGAACGGCTTACTCTTATTGAATTATTATCTCGAAGGTATCTTCTTATTTCTCCAATAATCATCGGTACTGCATATGTAGAAAACCTTACATTTTGACCTAAATCAAAATTATCAATTGCTTTAATAAGTCCTATACATCCTACTTGAAATAAATCATCTACATTTTCCCCTCGATTATTGAATCTTTGTATTACACTCAAGACTAACCTTAAATTTCCCCTTATAAAAGTTTCTCTAGCTTCCGTATTCCCGTCTCTCATACTTAATAAGAGCTCTTTCATTTCCTTTTCCTTCAATACAGGCAGCTTAGAAGTATTAACTCCACAAATTTCTACTTTGTTAATCATCATTAATAATCAGCCCCTTTGTATTATTAGCATTTAAATTATTTCCCCAGAAGCTGATTTTTATACTAGAGACAAGTTTATAACATTTTATTTATTTCTTTTTTTAATCTTTTTATTATTCTTTTCTCCAATCTAGATATATAGGATTGAGATATACCAAGCATATCCGCTACTTCTTTTTGAGTTTTTTCCCTTGCTCCTTGAAGTCCAAATCGCAAATTCACAATTTCTCTTTCTCTATTACTAAGCTTATTCATAGCTAAGAGTAAAAGCTGCTTATCAACCTCGTCTTCTATCAAATTATATACTTCATCTGTATCTGTTCCCAGTATATCTGATAATAATAGCTCATTTCCATCCCAATCCACATTAAGTGGTTCATAAAATGATATTTCTGATTTAACTTTACTATTTCTTCTAAGGTACATAAGTATTTCATTTTCTATACATCTAGAAGCATATGTGGCAAGTTTGATCTTTTTATCAGGATCAAAGGTATTTACAGCTTTTATAAGTCCTATGGTTCCCACAGAAACTAAGTCCTCTATACCTACTCCAGTATTTTCAAATTTTCTTGCTATATAAACCACAAGCCTTAAATTTCTCTCTATCAAAATTGATCTTATACTTTCATCTCCACCCATAAGCTTTATTACTAAATCTTCTTCTTCCTCTTTGGTTAGTGGTGGTGGAAGTGCATCATTCCCTCCTATATAATATAACTTTTTAGTAAATAACTTTAGCTTTGCTAGTATTCTGTTTAATAACAATTTAATTTTTAACATCTTTCTTCCCCCAATGCTTAAATTATTCCCCTGCTTAACAATGCATTATAATCCCCACTTTGACTTAATTTCTTATCACAAAAGGCTATTAATGCTTCCCTATCTTCAAAACATCCATTTATATTGACTTTTATTTTCCCTGGCTTTATAGCTTGGAGTTTGCCAGTATATCCATTTATAACACTATAAGGTATGTAAAACATTTCTTCTCTTTTAAAATTAATTTCCTTAAACATATTTCTTTCTACTATTATCACTGGATAGCCCGTAACTGGTTCTGTAAGCTCATTTCCTGTATCTAAGAAAGCTCTGATTCTTTGCGAATTATTATTTAACACAATTTCTAAATCAAATATATAACTTTGTAAACTTTGACGATCTTTTATAAACAAAATTATTCTCCTTAAAATTACATACATGATCATAAAGGATAAAATAAGCTTTTTATATGAAAAATCATATATTATCATATTACTATCTAGATTCTCAACTGAGTTTAATTCTATAAATACACATAAGCCTGCAAGTACCATAGAATATAATATAAATAATGCAAAAGTTTTTAAATTGAACATTATATCTTTTTTTCTAAAAGTTATTAATATCATTAATAACGCTATGAAAAATTTTACAGGAAAACTTTTGAGATAATTTAAGCTGTCTTGCAATATAATTAATATATATAGACTTCCAATAAATGCTGCCAAATTTATATACAGGCGATTTATGGATACTCTTATAGTTTGAGCTGTAATTTCTAGTAAAAATCTATTAACTATGAAGTTCTCCAAGAGTAATACATCTAGATATAAAGTCATTGCTTTCACCTCTTAGATAATATTATATACTTATGTTTTTCAAAATTTTGTCATTTTATGATATCAATTCCTTTTTTTATTTATTATAATTTTCTACAAAAATAAAAAATCCGACTTTTTATTTCTAAGTCGGATTTTTTAATATTATTAAAATTACTTTCTTTGTCTTCTTAAAAATGTAGGAATTTCTAGATCATTTTCATTATAATTATCCATTCTATCCATTCTATCTACCGTTGCTGCTACCTCTGTTTTAGTATCATTTTTTATATTCACAGAAGCACTTGGTGTACTTATACTAAAACTATCACTATTCTTCTTTATTCTTTCAGTTTCAAATCCTGTTGCAATTACAGTTATTCTTATTTCTTCTTTTAAACTTTCATCTATTACTGCACCAAATATTATATTAGCATCTGGATCCGCAGCTTCCTGAACAATTTCAGCAGCTTCATTTATTTCAAGTAATCCTAAATCTGCTCCACCAGTTATATTTAATAAAACTCCAGTAGCGCCAACAATGGAAGTTTCAAGTAGTGGGCTGGAGATAGCTTCTTTTGCTGCTTGTTGTGCTCTATTATCTCCTGTTCCTGTACCTACACCCATATGAGCGAGTCCCTTATCTATCATAATAGTTCTTACATCCGCAAAGTCCAAGTTAACAAGTCCTGGTATCGTGATCAAGTCAGATACACCCTGTACACCTTGTTTTAATACATCATCTGCTAATTTAAAAGCGTCTACAAGCGTTGTTTTTTTATCTACTATACTAAGAAGTTTTTCATTAGGTATAGTTACTAATGTATCTACACTTTCCTTTAAGTTTTTAACTCCCATTTCAGCATGAAGCATTCTTTTTCTGCCTTCAAATGGAAAAGGTTTTGTTACAACACCTACTGTAAGTATTCCCATTGATTTAGCTATTTGGGCAATTACAGGGGCTGAACCTGTACCTGTACCGCCTCCCATACCAGCAGTTATAAATACCATATCTGCTCCTTTAATTGCTTGAGATATTTCTTCCTTACTTTCTTCTGCAGCCTTTTGGCCAATCTCAGGATTTGCACCTGCTCCCAAGCCTTTAGTAAGCTTATCCCCTATTTGTATCTTTTGAGAAGCATGAGATAATATCAACGCTTGTTTATCTGTATTTATCGCAATGAACTCAACATTCTTTAATCCTTCTTTTATCATTCTATTAACAGCGTTATTACCGCCGCCACCGCAGCCTATAACTTTTATCTGAGCAAACTGTTTTACATCAACATCGAAATCTAGCACAATAATACCTCCCTTTATATTAGAAAAAATCTGCAAAAAAGTTTCTTATTTTTGAAAAAACTCCATTACTGCTTTCTTCTGTATCTTCTTCATCTTTTTCATCATCCCAAACAATTGATTTTTTTTCATATTTCTTAGATTTATGACTCCTCATTTCATCTAAAGCTTCTTCTTTACAAAGGTTTACTTTTCCTGAATCAACAACATCTTTAACTACACCTACTGCAGCTGCACATATAGGACTATCTACTCCAGTGTAATCTGGAATACCTATTCTAACAGGTTTGTCCAATATTTCTTTACATAAATCGCTGCAACCTTTTAATAAAGCTATACCTCCTCCTACTACTACTACTCCAGAGACATTATCCATTTGCTCACTTATCATAAGCTTTTTCTTTATTAGTAGGAGTATTTCCTCCACTCGTGCAGTTATTATCTCTGTAAGTACATTATAATCTATTTCTACAATATTGTCATAATTTGTGTTTATTTTTATTTTAAAATCTTCGTCAATAAAATTGGATTTCCCACTTCCATAGTTAACTTTCAATTTCTCTGCTTCAGAGAAAGGAATCCTTAAACAGAGAGAAATATCGTTAGTTATTATATTTCCTCCTAAAGCCAGGTTATCACTATAACAAAGCTTTCCGTTTTTGAAAACAGATATATTGGTATTTTCTGCCCCTATATCTAAAAGAAGTGTACCTATTTTCATTTCCTCAGCTTTTAAAACTACATTTGCCGTTCCTAATGGTTGAAATACCATTCCACTTAAATTCAACCCTGCTTTTTTGATACTTTTGAACAAATTATTTATTACTGTAGATTGAGATAATATAAGTTGAGCATCAACTTCCAATCTTAAGCCACTCATGCCAATTGGATCTGTAATATTATCATATCCATCCACCATAAATTGTTGTGGTATTACTCCTATAATTTCTTTATCGGATGAAATTGTAATAATTTTAGCGGCTTTTAGTACTCTGTCCACATCATTTTTTTTAATTTCTCTATCTTCCGAAGATACTGCTACAACTCCTCTATTTACTATAAGTTCACATATCTCCCCTGGTATTGATATAAATATATCACTTATATCAAAGTCTATCATTCTCTCCATTTGTTCTATGCAGTCTTTAATACATTCAGCTGTACTATCTATATCAACCACAATGCCTCTTTTTATACCACTACACTTAGTAGAAGTAACGCCCATTACTTGCATTTTCCCATACTTGTCTAGCTTGCCTGCTATAGCGCATACTTTGGAAGATCCGATATCCACTCCTACTACATATTCCTTCATTAAGCTTTTCCCTCCTTAAGAGAACCATTACAAATTTATATATTCAACAAAAAAGAGTTTTTTCCTCTATATATAATAAATTTTTTTATAAAATATAATTATAATTAAAGATTATTTGCATTTATAAGTACAGTTACTAAAAAAAGAAAGATTTATTAAATCTTTCTTTTACATATTTTATTATATACTTAATTAGCTTTTTCTAGTTCCTTAATATCTACACTTCTAGTATGTAATGTATGACTCCATTCCTTGTCATTTTTGCGAATTATCCCTTGGATTGATATAGGTAGCCACGTAATAGAGTATATAGGATATATCAAATAATATAAAAATATTTTAAAATTTAATTTTTTATCCAATATTAGTATAAAAGGAGTGTATATAAACTGTAATATGGCAATAAGAAGTCCAATTATAGTTACCATATTAAAATTGAAATTAGCAATTCCGTTCATATTTTGTAAATTAGAAATCACATTGAATACCTTAACTCCTTGATTAAATCCTGCTATTGCCATAGATATCCCAAGCAATATTATTACAATTGGTTGTATACTGTATAGTGCACAATCTAATGCAATAAAATCAAACTCTTTTATAGCTTTTTTCAAGAGCTTAAAGAAATATCTATCAGCCACATCTGCAAACCCCTGCATCCATCTTCTTCTTTGAAACCAAGATTGAACTAAAGTTAATGGCTTTTCATCATAAATTTTAGCATCATGAGCCCATCCTACTTTATGACCATTAAGAACTAACTTGCAAGTAAACTCTAAGTCCTCTGTAAGACAAGTAGCTCCCCATCCAAGTTCTCTTAATATGTCAGTTTCGATACAAAAGCCTGTTCCGCCCAATTGATTAGAAAGTCCTAAATTGCTTCTTGAAAGCTGAAACATTCTATTTGATGTCCAAAATGAAATAGAGTAACTCCCAGTTATCCATGTATCAGTAGGATTTTTACTATCTAAATATCCCTGTACCACTCTAAATCCTTGACACATTTTCTTGTTAATTTCATTCAAAAAGTCCTTATGTACGAGATTATCAGCATCAAATATTGCGACAGCATCGTATTTTTTCTCCATTTTAAATATATTATTGAACATCCATTCTAGAGCGTAACCTTTTCCTCTTTTTTCTTTATTAAATCTTTCATAAACTATAGCTCCTTTTGAGCTTGCCTTTGCAGCAGTCTGATCTGTACAATTATCAGCTATAACAAATATATCATACAATTCTCTAGGATAGTCCAGCTTGTGTAAACTATCCACAATATTACCTATAACTATCTCCTCATTATGGGCTGCTACAATTAAGGCAAAACTTTTTTGTGGATTTACTTTTGTATTATCCTTCTTTCTCCAAATTCCAAAAAAAGATATGCAAAGATAATACATAGAAATTGTAAAGACCACTAGTGTAAATACTCTGGAAGTAAAATATATTATATTTCCTATTAACTCCACTTAAAAATCCCCCCTAATTCACAGATATTTTAGCATAAATACATCGCAATTACTATAGAGATATTATAATATTTTTTAATTATTTTATATTTATGAGAAAAACTATGGAATAGTTAGATAAACAAGAAAATTATTATTTTAATCCCATATAATCTTAAGTATTCCTTTATAATTAAATATTATCCATTTTAAAATCTTTTATAACCTTTGATATATATTAATAAAAATGTTATAATATTATAAATAAAGTATATAATATTATTATATATCTAAAAAAGGGGGTAGAGCCTTATGAGGCGCTACGAACTGATTTATTTTGTAGACTTGAGAAGGCTTCATAAAAAAGATGAGTCCTTCTGGTAAACCTAAAATCCTTTTTTAAAATTAATATTCTTGAGGAGGATTTAGGTATGGAAACTTTAGTAAAAAAAGAACAGAATTTATTGGTATCAAATAATAAAAAAAATGAAACAAAAAAAGAGATAAAGACTTCAAAATTACTTACTTCACGTGAAGTAAATTTAAAAATGTATGATTATATGATATTTTAACTAAAGGAGGGATTACTACAATCCCTCCTTAATTTTACAACATCGTCAACTTTTGAAACATTTCTCTATCAATAGAATACAACAAAGCATCTTCATAACTTATTGCTTGTTTTTTATAAAGCTCTGCTAAACTCATATCCATAGTTTTCATTCCATATTTTGAGCCAGTTTGAATTGAGGATTCAATTTGATATGTTTTTCCTTCTCTTATCATATTTTGTATTGCAGGAGTAGATATCATAAGCTCTAAAGCTGCAGTTCTTCCATTTTGATCCAATCGCGGCACAAGCTGTTGAGATATTACTCCATTCAGCACCGCTGCCAATTGAATCTTTATTTGTTGTTGTTGATAAGGAGGGAAAACATCTATTATTCTATCAATAGTCTTACTTGCTCCTATAGTATGTAATGTAGAAAACACCAAATGCCCTGTTTCTGCGGCAGTAAGTGCTACAGATATGGTTTCTAAATCTCTCATTTCTCCTACCAATATAACATCCGGGTCCTCTCTTAATACAGATTTTAATGCTGCTGCATAACTCTTACTATCTCTACCAATTTCCCTCTGATTTATTATAGATTTATTATGTTTATGAAGGTACTCTATAGGATCCTCTAGGGTGATAATATGAGATGCCCTATTTAGATTTATCTCATTTATCATTGCTGCCAGTGTAGTACTTTTCCCAGACCCTGTAGGTCCAGTTACAATTACAAGCCCCCTTTGCTTCTCTGTAAGTTCTTTTACAACTGATGAAAACCCTAATTCGTTTAATAAAGGAACCTTAAGACCTACTGCTCTTAAAGCTATGGCATCACTGCCTCTTTGTTTAAATACATTAACTCTAAATCTGCCAATTCCTGCTATAGAATAGGATGTATCAGCTTCCCCTACTTTTTCATACTCTTCATAACTGTCCTTAAGTATTTCTTTAGCATAATTTTGCACATCTTCTGGTGTTAACTTTTCCCTACCTATAGGTACAAGTTCACCATTTACTCTTACTATTGGGGCTATACCTACTGTTAAATGTAAGTCAGATGCCCCTTCTTTAATAGTAATTTGTAATAAATCATTTAATAATATCAATTTATTTCTCCCTTCTTCCTATGTGCCTTTTACAAGTTGAAATTTCCTTATAACACTTAACCTTAACATAAGTTTATCATTTATTTATTTACTCCTAGAGTATTACATTCTAAAAAATGAAAAAGATCGAGAGTTCACTTTAGATCATAATGTGATTAATACTGTTTTTACTTATGTCAATTACTTTTTTAGCTTTAGTAAAAATCTTCTTATCATTCCCTACATAAGGCATAGCTATAAAAATCCTATCATATTATTATTCGTAGATTTTCTTATAAAATTTAACAATTCTTTTATTTTTATATAAAGTATTTTATTTTTAATGATATCTATAATATTTTATTATATCTCTAAATAATACTCAAACCATATTTACTATAAAATTAATAATTTATAAAAAATCCACTTTATCATTTGCCACCATTCATTTCCTTATATAACTTTTTCAAAGCTCTTTTTTCAATACGTGACACATAGGAACGTGAAATTTCTAGTATTACTGCAATTTCCCTTTGTGTTTTAGGTTTTCCATCTATTAGCCCATATCTCATTTCTATAACCGCTCTCTCTCTTTCCTGTAGCACTGAACTTATTTTACCATATAACTTCTTTACCTGAATCTTATTTTCTACTATTTCTATTATAGAATCTTCTTCACTGCTAAGTACATCCATTAGCGAAATTTCATTCCCCTCCTTGTCTACTCCAATGGGATCCTGTAAATATACCTCTCCTTTAGATTTTTTGTTATTTCTTATAAGCATTAATATCTCATTTTCTATACATTTAGCAGCATAGGTGGCAAGTCTTGTTCCTTTTCTTGTATCAAATGAATCAATGGCCTTAATTAATCCTACTGTTCCAATAGAAATTAAATCATCCATATCTTTACCTGGATATGCGTATTTTTTTACTATATGCGCTACGAGCCTTAAGTTTCTTTCTACTAATACTCCCTTTGCTAGTACATCTCCATCCTTTAATTTGTTCAAATAATATTCCTCTTCTTTTTCATCTAGTGGCTTAGGAAAAGAATTAGAACCTGTTACATAAGCTGATAAAAATAATCCATTTCCCAATAAATTAAGGAGACAATCAAGTATAAACATAGTGCTTCCTCCAAACAATGCTTATTAATATAATATGTGAGTTTATCCAAAAATGTGCTTGGCCACCTATTCGTTAACAAGAAATATATAGTATTAAAATTAATGAAACATTTTTATAAGCTCAAAAAATTAATAAAAATCGGATTAAAACCGATTTTTATTAATTTGCATTATTCTTTATTGATTTTTATTTGTTAAATACTCTGCTATATCTCTGAAAATTGGCGCTGCTGTAGTTCCACCACCTTGTGTATCTTTATCTATGTTCTTTACAAATATAACTACTGTATAGGATATATTTTCTTTTTTTAAAAATCCAATAAACCAACCATCTGAAAACTTTTTGGTTATGCTTTCTCCTTTGTCATTTTTTATAACTTCATATCTTTCTGTAGTACCGGTTTTTCCACCTACTTCTACCTCTTGTATATTTGCAGCCTTTGCAGTTCCATTTAAAACTACATTTTTCAAAGAATTCTCTATAATACTTGCTTGATTCTCAGTAAGTACTTGCTTGGGTTTCAAGCTAGGTGTATATGAAATAGTTTCGTTGTCCTTTACAAATTCATCCAAGATAGTTGGCGGTACATATTTCCCTTTATTTACTACAGTATTTATTAAATTTAATGCTTCTAGAGGTGTAATTCTTAAATTTTGTCCTATTGACATAATTCCCAAAGTTCCATCTTCAGCCTTAGGAGTTTTAACTTCAATATTTCCTCTTTGTTCCTTACTAAGCCCTAATACCTTTTCAAACAAATGCTGGTCATTGCATAACTGGTTTAGTTGATCGAAACCTACATTTACTCCTATCTGTGAAAAGATATCATTGCAGGAAACCTCAAAGGCTTCGTTTATATTTAACTTACCATGATGCTTATCTGTCTTTTTTTCATAAACTCCTGTACAAGTAAAGATTTTACTTTGAATACCTGGATACTTTATTATCGCTCCTTCGTATACTAATGTTTTAAAAATTGATCCTGGAAAAAATCCATTTAAAGTTTCTGCACCTATAAGCACATTAGGTGAAGTTTCATCCTTTTGTACTAAAGATCTTATTTTTCCCGTTGATGGTTCAGAAATTACTACCCCTACTTGCTCATAATCACTATATTTTTCTTTAAGAAGTTTTCTTATATCATCTTGAAAATCACTATTTAATGTTGAAACTGTTTTATTTAACGAATCCACATTTGTACTTTTTTCTTCTGTTATATTTCCATCTAGGTCTGAATTATATATGTAAGAATTATTTATGGAATCTTTAAATTTTTCATTTATAATCATTTCCAGACTATCTTTTTCTTTTAAGGAACTATCTTGAGTATTTCTTATGTTAGTTAATACATTTTCTATTTTCCATACATCTTTTCTTTCCACTTCATCATATTTATATAAATAAAATCCTTTTACCCCCTTTATATTTTTTAATTTATCATAAGCATTTTTATCCACCTTAAAATAAAGCTTTTGACTGCTATTATTATAATTTCCATTACTTAAATCATAACTTTCATCATAATTTTTTAATATATATATAAATTTAAGAAACTCTTCATAGTTAGTATCTAAATTATTTTTAGAAAAAACAGATGGCAATACAACTACACTATACTTAGAATTGTAATCCAATAAGTCCTTTCCACTGTCATCTACTAATCTATAATTTAATTCCTCTCTTTTTTCCTTAAATTGATATTGAGAATCTGCCATTACACTATATTTTTCTCCATTACTATATTGTATATGAAATATTCTTATATCCAATAAAAAAAAGAGCATAAAAAATAAAAGACCTATTATAATACATCTTTTTTTCATGCTACCACCTCCTGCAAGTTATAATAAAAATTAATTTTAACTCCTATTATATCCAACGCAGCGCCTTTTATACCAAGCACAAAAAAGGTATACAAAGCTGCTATTATTTAGAGCTTTATATACCTTTTATTTAATATCTTTTTCAAATCAGTTTTCATTATTTAGAAGAAGCTGCCTTATATTTCCTACAATCACATCTATAGCCACTTTATTCTGTCCGCCTTCTGGTATTATTATATCAGCATATCTTTTGCTTGGTTCAATAAATTGCATATGCATCGGTCTTACTACGTTTAAGTATTGATTTATTACAGAATCAAGTGTCCTTCCTCTTTCTTTAATATCTCTCAAAAGTCTTCTTATAATTCTTACATCTGCATCAGTATCAACGTATATCTTAATATCTAAAAGTTCCCTTACAGTTGGTTCTTGTAATACAAGTATGCCTTCTACTATTACTATGTCTCTTGGTTCAACTTTAACAGTTTCCTTTTTTCTATTATGCGCTTCAAAATCATATATAGGTTTTTCTATATTCTCTCCTAGCATAATAGATTTTAAATGTTTTACCAATAAAGACGTATCAAAAGCATCTGGATGATCATAATTGGTTTTTATTCTTTCTTCAAAAGAAAGCTTACTTTGATCTTTATAATATGAATCCTGCTGTATCATAACCATGCAATTGTCAGGAAATTTTTTGCATATTTCTCTTGCAATAGTACTTTTACCTGATCCAGTACCACCTGTAATCCCTATTAAAACTGGACGCTTCATATTATTTTCTCCCCTTAGATATAAATTTAAATATTACTTTTGTTTAATGAGCATATAATCTTTTTCTAGAACTTCATTAACCTTTGCTTTATAAATCATCTGTGCTACTGGGGTAGAATCTATCTTTTCTCCATCTTTATTAGTCAAGTCTTGAAGCTTTATTTTAAAATTTGCTCCTGTAGGTCTTAAAATCTCTACAGTATCCCCTTCAAATATCTTATTTCTTTGTTCTATAGTTGCTGTATTACTATTTTCATCGTAATCTCTTACTATCCCTACTATATCATAATCCCTTATATAGGATGAATTTTCGTATATTTGGCTATCCTTATCACCAAAGTAGAAGCCTGTATAATAATCCCTATGACTTGTCTTTAAGAGATTATCCATCCATTCTTCCTTGAACTTGTACTTTTCAGGATTTTCCATGTAACTATCTAAAGCTTCTCTATAGGATTTTACTACAGAAGCTACATAATAAGAGCTCTTCATTCTTCCTTCAATTTTAAAGGAATTTATTCCAGACTCTACAAGCTCTGGTATGTATTTTATCATACATAAATCCTTAGAGTTTAATAAATAAGTACCTTTGTCATCTTCTACTATTGGAAAATATTGATTTGGTCTTTTTTCTTCTACTAAAAAATACTTATATCTGCAAGGCTGAGCGCACTCACCTCTATTAGAATCTCTACCAGTCATGTAGTTAGATATTAAACATCTTCCTGAATAAGACATGCACATAGAGCCATGTACAAAGGCTTCTAAGTCACAATCCTCTGGTATGTTTTCTCTAACTCCTTTTATTTCTTCAAGAGATAATTCCCTTGCTAGCACTATTCTCTTTACTCCTTGTTTATACCAAAAAGTAGCTGATTTATAGTTTACATTGTTTGCCTGAGTACTTAAATGTATTTCTAAATTAGGCGCTACTTCCCTTGCTGTCATTATAATACCTGGGTCTGAAACAATTATAGCATCTACACCTATATTGTATAAATTAACTAAATATTCTTCTAATCCATCTAAGTCTTCATTATGCGGAATTACATTTACTGTAACATATACTCTTTTCCCTCTTGTATGTGCAAACTCTATTCCTTCTTTTAACTCATCATCACTAAAATTATTTGCAAAGGCTCTTAGATTAAGCTTACTTCCACCTAAATATACTGCATCTGCACCAAATGTTATAGCGGTTTTTAACTTTTCCAAACTTCCTGCTGGCGCAAGTATTTCTGGTTTATTCATTTTCAAACCTCCTTTTTATAACTGCTACCCCATCTCCCATAGGAATAACTGATGTTATAAAATCATCTTCAGAAACCATATTTAAAAATTCCCTCATACGTTTTACTATTGTAATTTTTCTTCTCTTTACCAGTTCGTCAGAGGCTACCATTCCTCTAAATAACACATTATCTGCTACTATTATACCTTCTTTATTTAAAAGCCTTAAACAATGAGGTAAAAAATGGTTATAATGGCCCTTACCTGCATCCATAAAAATTAAATCATATTTTTCTTCTAATTTTTCTAGAATTTCTAAGCAGTCTCCTTCTAAAATATCTATATTTTCTTTAAAACCAAAGTTTTCTATATTTTCTTTAGCCTGTTTTATCATTTCAGCATCTCTTTCAATAGTATCTATATGGAAGTCACCCTTAGAAACACTTGCCATAAGTATAGATGAATATCCTATAGCCGTTCCTAATTCTAGTATTCTTAGAGGCTTTTTTATATCTATCATAAGCTCTAAAAATCTTCCTACTTCCTTATGTATAATAGGCACTGAATTATCTCTAGCATATTTTTCTAAAGCATCAAGCTTTTCATTATTTCCCTTTATGAGACTTCTTATAAACTCCTCCATATAATCATAGGCAATTGTGCTCATTATAACCTCCTACCTAAAAGCCTTGGGTCTTTTCTTTGACTTTTAAAAACTCTTGATAATCTTTTGTAAAAAAGTGTGTACCATCATTATATGATACAAAAAACAAGTAATCTGTTTTATCTGGATTTAAAGCAGCATTTATTGATTCCTTGCTAGGACTTGCTATTGGTCCTGGTGGCAATCCATCATTGATATAAGTGTTATAAGGAGATTTAACTTCTAAGTCTTTATAATAAAGTTTATCTTTATGTTTACCTAAAGCATAAAGTACTGTAGCGCAAGACTGCATTTTCATTTGCTTCTCTATTCTATTGTAAAAAACAGAAGCAACTTTACCTTTTTCGTTTACTCCAGCTTCTTTTTCTACCATAGATGCTACAGTTACTATTTTATCTATATCGTCTTTTGTGAGTTTACTATCTTTACTTATATCCCTAAATACTTCTTCAAATCTTTTAATCATAGTTCCTATTATATCTTCTGCTTTACTTCCCTTTAAAAATTCGTAGGTATCAGGATAAAGATATCCTTCTAAAGCATATTTTTTCTTAGAATTACTCTTTACAAACTCAGGCAAGGGGTACTTTTTCACTGCAGCTATAAATTCCTCTTTGGTTAAAAGTCCCTTTTCCTGAATAATATTTGCTATAAGATCAATATTAAATCCTTCTGGAATAGTTAATTTTACAAGGCTTTTATTATGAGTTCCCTTATTTAAGGCCTCCACAAAATCTGTTAATGAAATATCCGAGTTAAATTCATAACTGCCTTGCTTTATAGATACAGGAAGATCAGCTCTTTTTATATAATGTTTTATTATATACTGATTTTTTATTTCCTTATCATTATATAATTCAGATAATATTTTATATAAGCTATCCCCTTTCTCTACAGTTACTTCTATATTACCATCCTTTTGAGTAAAAGGATGGTTAACAGTATTGTTATAGTAAATTATAAAATATGCTGAAGCACTAATTAAAATTAATAAAGTTATAATTAAAAAAGTTAACTTCTTTTTCATAATTCCTCCAGAGTAACTTAACCTTTTCTTGCTGCTCTCTTTCTTTGTTCAGAATTTAGTATTTTCTTTCTCATTCTTACAGTTTTAGGAGTAACTTCAACAAGTTCATCAGAAGCTATAAATTCTAAACACTGCTCTAATGACATAGGTACTATAGGAGTTAGTTTTAAAGCATCATCGGATCCTGAAGATCTAGTGTTTGATAGATGTTTTTTCTTACATACATTTACATCAATATCTTCAGCTCTAGAACATTGTCCTGCAATCATTCCAGCATAAACATCTGTTCCTGGTCCTATAAATAAAGTTCCTCTTTCTTGAGCATTGAAAAGTCCATAAGTTATTGCTGTACCTGTTTCAAATACTGTAAGTGATCCTCTTGATCTTTCAGCTATATCTCCCTTATAAGGCTCGAAGCTATCGAAAACGTGATTCATTATTCCATTACCTTTTGTATCTGTCATGAATTCATTTCTAAATCCTATAAGTCCTCTAGCTGGTATCTTAAACTCAAGTCTTGTATATCCATTTACGGCAGAAGTCATATTTACCATTTCTGCTTTTCTAGGTCCTAGCTTTTCCATAACAACACCCATAAATTCTTCAGGTACGTCAATAGTTAAGTATTCTATAGGCTCCACTTTTTTGCCATCCATTTCTTTAAATATTACTGTTGGCTTAGAAACCTGGAACTCATATCCTTCTCTTCTCATTGTTTCTATAAGTATAGATAAGTGAAGTTCTCCTCTTCCACTTACTTTAAATGACTCTGCAGTATCTGTTTCTTCCACTCTTAAACTTACATTAGTTTCGATTTCTTTCATAAGTCTATCTCTTAAATGTCTAGAAGTTACAAACTCTCCATCTTGACCTGCAAAAGGAGAATCATTAACCATAAAGTACATGCTAAGAGTTGGTTCATCTATTTCTACGAATGGAATTGCTTCAGGTCTAGTTACATCCGCAACAGTTTCCCCTATATTTATGTCAGCAATACCTGCAATAGCAACTATATCTCCAAGCATAGCTTCATCTGTTTCTTCTCTCTTAAGTCCACTATAAACATAAAGACTGCTTACTCTAACATTTTCAACTTTTCCATCTTTTCTTATAAGTGCTACTGTTTGATTTTTCTTTATAGCTCCTCTTTCTATTTTTCCTATACCTATTCTTCCAACATATTCACTGGAATCTATTGTAGTTACAAGCATTTGAAGAGGCTCATCTATATAACCTTCTGGTGCTTTTACATTTTTAATTATAGCATCAAATAAAGGCTCCATATTTGTACTTTCATCTTCCATTTCCTTCTTAGCTATTCCTTGTCTTGCAGAACAATAAACTACAGGGAAATCTAACTGATCATCATTTGCTCCTAGCTCTACGAATAAATCAAAAATTTCATCTAACACTTCTTCAGGT
Organism: Clostridium pascui; assembly: GCF_016908015.1. Lineage (GTDB taxonomy): Bacteria > Bacillota > Clostridia > Clostridiales > Clostridiaceae > Clostridium_AK > Clostridium_AK pascui. The sequence continues at coordinate 269,277 of NZ_JAFBDB010000001.1, read as the reverse complement.
CTACCATTAGGTTTATCTATTTTGTTAATAACAACTAGAGGCTGAAGATTTAGTTCTAGGGCCTTTTTAAGTACAAACTTTGTTTGAGGCATAGCTCCTTCATAAGAGTCAACAACTAAAAGAACGCTATCTACCATTTTAAGTACACGCTCAACTTCTCCACCGAAATCCGCATGTCCTGGAGTATCAACTATATTTATCTTAGTACCATTGTAATTTACTGAAGTATTCTTTGATAAGATAGTTATACCTCTTTCTTTTTCAAGGTCATTTGAATCCATTACTCTTTCTTGAACCTTTTCATTTTCTCTGAAAACATGGCTCTGCTTAAGCATTGCATCTACCAAAGTAGTTTTACCATGGTCAACGTGAGCAATTATTGCTATATTTCTTATATCATTTCTAGTAAATATTTTCATATATTTTCCCCCAATATATCTTCTTAAATTTTTTTTTCAAAAAAATTGGATACACTTAAGTATCCAATATCTCCAACATATCTATTTTAATAGTATAGTAATAAAAAGTCAACTTATGTAAAGTATTTCTGCTATTTCGACATTTAAACTTTGATTTGACTCTTCATTCAATAATTGAATAATTTAGATTTCCATAATTATAGGAAGTATCATAGGCTTTCTCTTAGTTCTTTCATATAAGAATCCTCTAAGAGAATCTTTTATGCTAGACTTAATGGCAGCCCATTCTTTAATATGTTTTTCTTCACATTGTCTTAATGCTTCTTTAACCACATTTCTTGCTTGCTCCATTAAATCTTCTGACTCTCGTACATATACAAATCCTCTTGAAATGATATCTGGGCCTGCAATTACACTTCCAGATTCCTTTTCTATAGTTACTACAACTGTAAGTATTCCATCTTGAGATAAGTGTTTTCTATCTCTAAGTACAATATTACCTACATCTCCTACTCCCAGACCATCTACAAATACTTGACCCGAAGTTACCATGCCATTTTTTCTTATGCCATCCCTGCTCACTTCTATTACATCACCATTTTCTGGGATAACCACACTACTGGCTGACAAACCTAATTTTTGAGCTAGCTCTGAATGTTGTTTCAAATGTCTATATTCGCCATGAACAGGCATGAAATATCTTGGTTTTACCAGAGTATGCATTAATTTAAGTTCTTCTTGGCAAGCATGACCAGATACATGAATGTCCGCTAAAGCCTCATATATTACCTCTGCCCCTTTTTTAAATAACTGATTAATAACTCTTGATATTAATTTTTCATTCCCTGGAATAGGTGAAGCAGATATTATAACCATGTCTCCTGGTACTATATTTACTTTTCTATGGTCTGATGCAGCCATCCTTGATAAAGCAGCCATTGGCTCTCCTTGGCTACCTGTGGTTATTATTACCATCTTGTTACTTGGATATTTATTTATGGAATCTATATCTATAAGTATATCCTTAGGAGGATTAATGTATCCAAGCTCCTTAGCAACTTCAACTATATTTTCCATACTTCTTCCAGAAACAGCAACTTTTCTACCATATTTATCTGCCGCATTCATTATTTGTTGAACTCTATGGATATTTGAAGCAAAAGTAGCAACTATTATTCTACCCTTTGCTGTAGAAAATATACTTTCAAAGGCTTCCCCTACTGTGCTTTCAGACATTGTATATCCTGGTCTCTCAACATTTGTACTATCAGCAAGCATAAGTAGCACGCCTTTTCTTCCAAGCTCTGCAAATCTATTTAAATCCGCTACACATCCATCAATCGGAGTAAAATCTATTTTAAAATCTCCTGTATGAAGAACAACACCAATAGGAGTATGTACTGCAATAGCTACTGAGTCTGCAATGCTATGACTTGTTCTTATAAACTCTACAGATATATTAGTAAGTCTTATTATATCTTTAGCACTAATTCTCTTAAGCTCTACAGAGCCTAAAAGGTTGTGTTCTTTAAGTTTCGTTTCCACTATTCCAAGTGTAAGTTTTGTTCCATAAACAGGTACATTTAGCTCTCTTAACACATATGGAAGAGCGCCTATGTGATCTTCATGGCCATGAGTTAAAAATATTCCTCTAACTCTCTCTTTGTTTTTAATTAAATATGATACATCAGGTATAACCACATCTATTCCCAGCATTTCTTCATCTGGAAACTTAAGACCGCAATCTATAACCATTATATCATTTTTATATTCTATAGCAGTTAAGTTTTTCCCAATTTCATTTATTCCACCCAGCGGAATTATCTTTATCTTTTCTTTTTCTCTGCGCATTTTATCCCTCCTTTGTGTTTTGTTATTGTCTACTAGTTTTTTATCTTCTATTGTTTTTTTATTTTCTTGAGCATTCATTACATAATCCATAAAATTTCACACTATGATCCTCTATCTTAAAATTATATTTTTTTTCTATATTCTCTTCTAATTCTTCCAAAAGGTCTCCTTGCACTTCTATGACCTTACCACAATTTCTACATATCAAATGATGATGTTGATGATTTTCATCTTCATGTATCAATTCATATCTGCTGCATCCATCATTTAAATCCAATTTTGAAAGTAAACCCATTTCTTCTAAAAGCATGACTGTTCTATATACAGTTGCGAGTCCTATTTCAGGACATTCATCTTTAACTAAATTATATATTTCTTCAGTAGTTAAATGACTACCCTCATTCTTTATTATAATTTCTACAATAGCTCTTCTCTGTGGAGTAAGCTTATATCCTTTTTCTTTTAAAACATTTTTTAAATTTTCCACATCTTCATAAGGAACCTTTGCCATGAAATTACCTCACTTTATTAACCCATATATTTTAGTGTTTGCCTTAATTTTCTATACTTTATTATAATTTTAAAAGCTATGTATTGGAACATAGCTTTTCCTTAAGTATTAATTCAGCTCTTCCTTAAATATTAATTCAAATCTTCATCATCAAATAATGTTTCATAAGCTTCTACTACAATAGCAAATTCGTCTTCATCATCTACTGTAACAAGTAGATCGTTTCCATCTTCATCTTTATCTATTCTAAGCGCTACAGCTTCATCTGTGTCTTCATCTTTTGGCACTACAATTACATATTCTTTATCTTCAATATCTAATTTTGTAATAACCTCGAATTCTATTTCTTCGCCATTTTCATCTGTAAGAACAATATTTGTTATATCATTTTCCATAATATACACCTCTTTCGATTTATTTTTATTTTATTTTGAAATACTATCTAAATATCCTTGTAGTATGTAGGTTGCAGCAATTTTATCTACTAATTTTTTTCTTTTACTTCTTGATAAATCTGCTTCTAACATAACTCTATGAGCTGCTACAGTAGTTAATCTTTCATCCCACATTATTATTTCTAAATTTAAAATTTCTTTTAATTTATCACAAAAAGCTACTACCTTTTCACTTTGTGGTCCTAGCGTTCCATTCATGTTTTTGGGAAGTCCTGATACTATCTTTTCTACTCCATATTCTTCACAAATCTTTTTCAATTCTTGAATATCTATTTCTTCAGTTTTTCTACGTATAGTTGTAATTCCTTGTGCGGTAAATCCTAATGGATCACTTAAGGCCACCCCTATAGTTCTATCTCCTACATCTAGTCCAAGTATTCTCATAAATTTCTCCTTTTGATTTGCTTCTTTTTAAAAATAAAAATGCCCTAAGGGCATTTTTATTTTATACCTAAATAGGTTTTTAAAACTTCTTCTAAGATTTCATCCCTTTCAAGTTTTCTAACTAGAGCCCTTGCACCATTATAGTTAGTTATATAGGTAGGGTCACCTGATATTAAATATCCTACCATTTGATTTACAGGGTTATAACCTTTTTCTTTAAGGGCACCATACACCTGTGTCAAAATTTCCTTGGTTAAATCTTCTTTGTCCTTGATCACATCAAATTGAATGGTGTTATCATTCCCCATTTTCCTTCACCCCACTTAAGTAAAAAGTTTATATTTTATATACTCGTATATTCATTATAAAACATAATAATTAAAATGTATACTATTTTGATAAATTTGCCACTATAGTTTCTACTAAACCTATAGCTTCTTCTAGTTTTTCAGGTAATTTACCACCAGCTTGAGCCATGTCTGGTCTTCCACCACCGCCACCGCCGGCAACTGATGCTACTTCTTTTATTATCTTTCCGCAATGTATTCCTTTAGCTATCACATCTTTAGTTGCCATAGCTACAAACTGCACTTTTTCATCTGCATTACTTCCAAGAACTACTACACCTGATTCAATCTTGCTGCGTAACTTATCAGCTAAGTCCCTTAATGCATTAGCATCAACTCCACTTAACGCACCTGTAACTACCTTTATTCCATTTACTTCTTTTATGCTATTTAGTATTTCGTCCTCTGATCCACTAGCAAGCTTTGACTTTAATTCTGCTATTTCTTTATCCTTAATTTTCATTTCATTTAACTGAGAACTTATCTTGCTTAAGATTTCTCTTTCAGAAGTTTTAAGTAATGCTGCTGCTTCTTTTAATGTTCTCTCTTTTTCTTCAACATACTTTATAGCATTTAATCCAGTGAAAGCTTCGATTCTTCTTATACCTGCAGCCACACCACTTTCAGATATAATTTTAAATAATCCTATTTCTCCAGAATTAGTTACATGGGTTCCTCCACAAAGTTCCTTGCTGAAGTCGCCTACATTTACAACTCTTACATCTTCTGCATACTTATCGTCAAATAATGCTGTAGCACCACTTTTTTTAGCTTCTTCTATAGACATAACTTCAGTGCTTACGCCGCTAACATTCATTACATTTTCATTCACTAAAGTTTCTACTTCTTTAATTTCTTCTTCAGTTAACCCTTGGAAATGATTAAAGTCAAATCTCAATCTTTCACTATCCACATAGGAACCAGCTTGCTGTATGTGTTCTCCTAATATTTTTCTTAAAGAAGCATGCAAAATATGTGTAGCCGTATGATTTTTTCTTATACTATTTCTTCTTGGCTCATTTACTATTAAGGTAACTCTACCTTCTTTTAGTATTTCCCCTTTTGTAATTTTTATAAAGTGTAATATCTTTCCGCCAACATTTTTTTTGCAATTTAAAACTTCTCCTGTAAATCCTTCACCTTCAATGACACCTATATCTCCAATTTGACCTCCCATTTCAGGATAAAAAGAAGTTTTATTTACAACAAGTACTCCTTCATCTCCTTCTTTAAGGGAGCTTACCATTTCTTCATCTTTTATAAGAAGTAAAACTTCTGCTTCTTCCTTTAAGGAGCTGTAGCCAGTAAACTCAGTATTCAATTCCTTTGGAAGCTTATTTAATATAGTATCTTCTGCTCCCATGTAGTTACTTTCTCCTCTAGCTTTTCTTGCTCTTTCTCTTTGTTCCTTCATTTCCTTATTAAATCCATCTATGTCTATAGCTATTTCTTTTTCTTCTAATATTTCTGCTGTAAGTTCTAGAGGGAAGCCATAAGTATCATATAACTTGAAAGCCTTATCGCCTGAAAGAACCTTTTCTCCATTTTTACCTAACTCATCTATATATTCATTTAATATATCTATACCTGAGTCTATAGTTTCGGAAAATCTTTCTTCTTCAAGCTTAATAACTTTTTTTATGTATTCTTCTTTATCATTTAATTCTGGATAAGCCTTATAAGAATTTTCTATTACTACATCACATATTTTATAAAGGAATGTTTCTTTAATTCCAAGAAGTCTTCCATGTCTTGCAGCTCTTCTTAAAAGTCTTCTTAAAACATATCCTCTTCCTTCATTAGATGGCAAAATTCCATCTGATATCATAAACGTAACACTTCTTATGTGATCAGTAATTAACCTTAAAGATATATCCTGTACTCTATCTTTTCCATAAGCTATACTTGCAGCTTCACTAACTTTATCTAAAATAGCTCTTATTGTATCTACTTCAAATATGCTGTTAACTCCCTGCATTATAGTAGCCATTCTTTCAAGTCCCATACCTGTATCTATATTCGGACTAGCAAGTCTATTATAATTTCCCTCTTCATCTTTATCAAATTGAGTAAATACTAAGTTCCAAAACTCTATTACTCTATCTTCTTCCGCTGCCTGTAAAAATTCTTCTACAGTATTTAGTTTTCCTTCTCCTCTATCAAAATGTATTTCGGAGCAAGGTCCACAAGGTCCTTGACCTATTTCCCAGAAGTTATCGTCTTTTCCTAATCTAAATATTCTGCTTGGATCCACATCAGTAGTTTTAGTCCATATATCAAAAGCTTCATCGTCTTCTAAATATATAGTTACATATAATTTATCCTTTGGAATATTTAAAGCTTTTGTTATAAACTCCCATGCCCATGGAATAACTTCTCCTTTAAAATAATCTCCAAAAGAAAAGTTTCCAAGCATTTCGAAGAATGTACCATGCCTTGCTGTCTTACCTACGTTTTCAATATCTCCTGTCCTTATACACTTCTGACAAGTTGTAACCCTATTCTTTGGTGGAATTTGAACTCCTGTAAAGTAAGGCTTTAATGGTGCCATACCTGCGTTTATCAAAAGTAAACTCTTATCATTTTGAGGTACTAATGGAAAACTTGGTAATCTTAAATGCTCCTTTCCCTCAAAGAAACTTAAATATGCTTCTCTTATTTCGTTTAATCCCATTTTATTCATATAAACTTCATTCCTTTCTTTGAATGTTTTAAATAATATACTAAAATCAAGGTAAATAAAAAAAAGCTCTAGTCTCTTACAAGGGACGAAAGCTTCCGTGGTACCACCCTAATTATATAAGTCATATAACTTATATCTCTCAATATAATAAAGGCTCCAAAACAGCTTCAATACTTATACTAAGAAGTTTTCACCAGCCACTTCCTCTCTTAATAGCAAAATAGTACTTACTCATTTTTTTCATAGCCAAAATATTCATTTTGATAAAAATTATAAATTAAAAAATATTAAATGTCAACATTTTAGTCGCTATGTGGGATAAATTCACAGGTTTATATCATAAAAATTTACGTTAAAAGTATTGTAAAATCATATGTTTTATATTAGTATAAATATCGCTGTGTAAATTTAAAATAAAATATAAATTATTAAATAAACTTAAATTAAGGAGGCAACTATGACAGAAATAACTAAAGATAGAGGAACAAATAAATATTCTCTTAAAAATTTCCTGAAATTTTTGATACCATCAGTAATAGGTATGTTATTATTTATGACACCCATCACACTAGGTGGAGAAATTACAGTACCCGTTGCATTTTTTTCTAAAAATGTACAAACCTTATTAGATGGATTTTTACCGTTAATAATGACTATCTTGATAACCGTTTCATCTTTTATTACTATGGTAACAAAAATATTTAAGCCAAAATTTATAATAAACAACGTATATTTAAAGAATCTTTTTGATGTAACTCCCGTTTGGTTTGCAATAAGAGTTATTGGGATGGTTATTGTATTAGCTACTTTCTTTAAAATAGGAAGCGAAGCTATATATTCTGATAACACCGGATCACTTTTGTTATATGATCTTCTTCCTATTTTATTTGCAGTATTTTTATTTGCAGGTTTGCTATTACCCTTAATATTAGACTTTGGATTACTTGAGTTTTTCGGTTCCCTATTAACTAAAATTATGAGACCTGTTTTTAATTTACCTGGACGTTCATCAGTAGATTGTATAGCATCTTGGCTAGGGGACGGAACTATAGGTGTTCTTTTAACAAGTAAACAGTATGAGGACGGATATTATTCCTCTAGGGAAGCGGCTATAATAGGTACTTCTTTTTCAGCAGTATCTATAACCTTTTCTTTAGTAGTTATTGCTCAAGTTGGTTTAGGACATATGTTCGTTCCATTTTACCTTATAGTAACATTATCTGGTTTGATAGCTGCATTCGTTGTTCCTAGAATTCCTCCTCTTTCTAGAAAACCCGACTCTTACTACAATAATAAGAAGAAAGCCTCAAGTGAACTTATTCCCGAGGGATATTCCTCTTTTAGTTGGGGACTTTCTCAGGCTGTAGAAAGAGCCGAACAAAATGATGATATAAAGAAATTTTTTATAGATGGATTAAAGAATGTTTTTGATATGTGGCTTGGAGTTACTCCAATAGTTATGGCTCTAGGTACACTAGCTTTAATAGTTGCTGAATATACCCCTGTATTTCAGATACTGGGAATGCCTTTTATTCCACTACTTAAGCTACTAAGGCTTCCAGAGGCTTCTGCTGCTGCTTCTACTCTAGTAGTTGGATTTGCAGATATGTTTCTTCCTTCTGTTATAGCTGCAGGAAGTATAAAAAGTGAACTTACTCGTTTTGTAATAGCTGCAGTATCTGTAACTCAACTTATATATATGTCTGAAGTTGGTGGACTTTTAATAGGTTCCAAAATACCTGTTAACTTTAAAGAGTTATTTATAATTTTCATAGAAAGAACCTTAGTAACTCTTCCAATTATAACTTTATTTGCACATTTCCTATTTTAATTCAAAAACCCTGGAAACAAATCCATTTGTTTCCAGGGTTTTTACTTTATATTTAAACTTGCCACTTGCCATGTGGGTGGCACTTTTTATTTATAGCTGTCAAAGCCAAACCATTTTATTGAAAGCTTTGATAATGTACCATCTTTCTTCATATCTTCTACTATCTTGTCTATTGCCTCTCTTAATTCTTTATCTTCTTTTCTATAGCCAATTCCCATAGGCTCTTCACTTATTATTCCTTTTAACACTTCATATTCTCCTGGTTTTTTAGTAGTATAATATCCACCAACTTGAGCATCCATAACTACAGCATCTACTCTTCCACTAGATAGCTCATAAAAGGCCTCAGTTATCTTATCATACTTCTTTAACTCTTTTACTCCTTTAATGGTTGCTGCTACGTTTTCCCCTGTTGTTCCAAGCTGACATCCAATTACCTTTCCTTCTAAATCGTCCACACCTTTAATACTTGTATTTCCCTTTTTAACTGCTAATATTTGTCCACCCATTATGTAAGGATTTGAAAAGTCTATGGATTCTTTTCTCTTATCTGTTATGCTTATACTTGCTATTGCCACATCAAATTTCTTAGCGTTAAGAGCCATTATAAGTCCGCTGAAATCAACTACAAAAAATTCAGTAGTTACTCCCAATCTTTTTCCTACTTCATTAGCAAAATCCACATCAAATCCTACTAGATTTTTATTTTCATCTCTAAACTCCATAGGGGGATAGCCTTCTTCGATTCCCACCACTAGTTTTTTTGTCTGTTTAACTTTTTCCATGGTACTTAAATTTTCCTCTTTTTTACCACAGCCTGCAAATACAGTTACAATGAAAAATAAAGGAATAAGAATTTTAACAATTTTTTTCATAAAAAGTCCCCCTTAAGTTATATTTAAATATTCACTTGCGAATATTTATACATTTACATTTTTTTATTGTAAATTGGCAAATCGAATTAATCCTTTATAATTATAGTTAAGTATATATGATTATTCAATGTTTTTTTTAATATTCATGTAAAAAAATAGAGTTCCATTTAGGAGACTCTACTTTTAATAACCATTATACTAGAACATATAATAATTCAAATCCTCATATATAACTTTAGCTACTACACCTACAGGAACTGCTAGCACCATTCCAAAAAAGCCTCCTACCTTGCCTCCTATAACGAGAATTAGTATTACAGCTAAAGGATGCATACTAATATTATCACCTATAAACTTTGGAGATATAAAATCTCCTTCCACTTGTTGAATAAGATAAAGCCAAAAGGCTACCCAAAGAGCTGCTTGAGGTGATTTAAGTAGTGCCATAACTATTGCAGGAATTGCACCAAATATTGGTCCGAAATAAGGTATTATATTAAAAAAAGCATTTAAAAGCGATAGAGTCAGTGAAAATTGAACTTTAAAAGTTATTAACACTATAAAGGTACATACTCCAATTATAAAACACAATAAAAATTGGGTTATTACATATCTGCTTAATATTCTATCAGTATCCTCTAATATCTTATCTATAATATTTCTACTTTGAATGGGAAAAAGAGCAAGAAATCTATTTTTAAGCTTTAAACTATCTGATAAAAAATAATAGGCTATTATTGGTATAATAGCAATAGATAGTAAATTTTCCCCAAACGTAAGTGCCTTATTTATCCAACTATTTAGAAATACTTCAAAGGCCTTACTTCCTCTTATATAAATATTTTGAGTAATACTATATGCAATTCCTCTATTTATCTTAATATTTTCATAAATTCTATTTGTGTAATTTCCCAAGTTTTTTAATGAATCGTATAAATTTAAGCTTTCCTTAATGATGGATGGGATTATAAAAATAAAAATTGATGCAAAGACGGTAACTACTATAAACATTATTATTAATGATGAAACTTTTCTACCAAGGCCCTTATTCATAAGCATATCTCTAAATGGTTTAAAAACATAAAATAATATAAAAGACACAAATATAAGATTAAACATATCCCTTATAAATTTTACTTTTAAAAGCAATGTAAAGGCCAAAATAAATATAAAAGCTACTAAGAATACCTTTTTATATTTTTTTACTACTTCTAGCATAACCATCCTCTTCTCTAAACAGCTTGCTTGGTAAATTTATAAAATTAATATTATAGCTTTTCCCATGATACAGTATGTGACTATCACCAAGTAGCAAATCTTTTAATAATAATATCTTCTTGCCATAAAGAAAATTGGTAGCATAACCTGTAGAAACTATTATTCCTTGTATCACAAATGTATCTTCATTAAATATTATATCTTCTACCATGCCTATCATATTTCCCTTAATATCTATTACATTCATTCCTTTTATATCTTCAAAGTTTAAGCATTTTCCTTTATGATAAGAGCTTGCAATCATGTGTTTATCAAAGGAAATTATATCTTCTTTAAATACATAAAGAGCTGACTGAAATAGCGAATAAGAAGATATTAAAAATCCAATTACTCCTCCTATGTTAAAATCTACAGCTAAATCCTTAACAAATCCCATGGACTTGCCTTTTACATTGCTTACATTCATAAACAAGAAATCTTTTTTTCTATACACTTCATATCACTCCAAAGATTAAGTATAAATATATTCTTTCCTATTATGTAAAAAATATGATTCATTTATAAATAAAAGGAGATTGGATAATTATATTATCCAATCTCCTTTTATTTCCTGGGAAAATTTCCTCAGTTTAATTATTCACCATGAACTTCTTCATGAATATGGTCGGAATGTTCTTCCATATACCAAGTCTCTAAGCCTGCATTTCTTCTATAATCATTTATAGCTTTGTGGATAGCTTCTTCTGCAAGTACTGAGCAGTGCATTTTTACTGGTGGAAGTCCGTCTAAAGCTTCTGCTACTGCCTTATTAGTTAATTCCCATGCTTCTTCTATGGTTTTTCCTTTTATAAGCTCTGTTGCCATACTAGAGGAAGCTATAGCAGATCCACATCCAAAAGTCTTAAATGTAACATCCTTTATTATATTATCTTCAACCTTTAGGTATATTTTCATTATATCTCCACACTTTGGATTTCCAACTTCTCCCACACCATTGGCATCAGCAATTTCTCCTACGTTTCTTGGGTTTCTAAAATGATCCATAACTTTTTCGCTATACATATTATTTTTCCCCTTCCTTTAAGCTATTTAAGTATTCTTCCCAATAAGGTGACATTTCACGTCTTCTCTTTATTATTTGTGGTAGTATATCTAATACGTATTCTACTTCTTCTTCTGTGGTATTAGCACCTAAACTAAGTCTTAATGAACCATGTGCTATACCATGAGTAAGTCCCATAGCAAGTAGAACATGTGATGGATCTAGAGAACCAGATGCACATGCACTTCCAGTTGAAGCACATATTCCTTCAAAATCTAAATCTAAAAGTAGTGTTTCTCCTTCTACTCCTACAAAACACATATTTACGTTACCAGGTAATCTCTTATCTCCTCTTGGCCCATTTAATTTAACATGAGGTATTCTTTCTGTAAGACCATTTATAAGCTTATCTCTTAAATAAGATACTCTCTTGCTTTCTTCTTCTAGCTCAGAAACAGCAAGCTCTATAGCTTTTCCTATACCAACGATTCCAGGTACATTTTCTGTACTTGCTCTTCTTCCTTTTTCCTGTCCTCCGCCGTGGATTAAGTTTTCTATCTTAACTCCTTTTTTGATATATAATGCTCCTATTCCTTTTGGGCCATAGAACTTATGTCCTGCCATGGAAAGCATATCTATATTCATATCCTTTACATCTACCCCAACGTGTGCCACAGCCTGAACTGCATCTGTATGGAAATACACATTTCTTTCTCTGCAAACTTCACCTATTTCTTTAATAGGCTGAATAGATCCAACTTCATTATTAGCAAACATTACTGATACAAGTATTGTAGTATCTTTAATAGCATTTTTTAAATCTTCTATGCTAATTAATCCTTCTTCATTTACAGGAAGGTATGTTACTTCAAAGCCGTGCTTCTTTAAAAACTCACAAGTGTGTGTTATAGCATGATGCTCTATAGCTGTAGTTATTATATGGTTTCCTTTATTCTTATTCGCAAAAGCAACTCCTTTTAGTGCCCAGTTGTCTGCTTCGGAACCACCAGCTGTGAAATATATCTCATCTTTTTCTGCATTAATAGCTTTAGCTACTCTTTCTCTTGCCTTATCTATAGCCATTCTTGGCTGTGCAGATATAGAGTAAAATTTAGAAGAAGGGTTTGCAAAGTTTTCAGTAAAATAAGGTATCATTTCTTCTAAAACCTCTGGTTTTGTAAATGTAGTAGCTGCATAATCCATGTATACATATTTTTTATCCATTGATGTTTTCCCCTTTCTTATTTGCCATTAAATTATTATAATCGTCTACCATATCTTGTAATGTCGTAGTTTTAGTAACTTGATCTATACTTTCCTTTATTCTTGCCCACAAAAGTCTTGTAGAACATACTTTTATATTAGAACATTCCCCGTCCTGTAAACACTCAGATAATTTTAAAGGTCCTTCTAATACATTCATTATTTCAGACACGGTTATGTCTTTTGGTTCTCTGCTTAAAATATATCCGCCTTGAGCACCTCTTATACTTTTAATTAAATCCGCCTTTCTTAAAGAAGAAAAAAGCTGCTCTAAATAATATTCTGATATATTTTGTCTCTCTGAAATACTTTTTATTGATATAGGCTCTTTACTATAGTTTATAGCTAAATCTACCATAGCTTTGACACCATATTGCCCTTTAGTCGATAACTTCATTAAATCACCTCTTTAATATTATATGTAATGTTGAGTGATTTACTAAACTTTCAAAATCATAATATCAAACCCGAGTAATCTTGTCAACAATATTTTATATTAATTTTATTAAAAAATTTAAGGATATGTATCACTTAAATTTTTACATATCCTTATCCATTAAATACTTATTATATTTATTTGCAATATCGGGATTTTTATTTAAGAAATCTAAAAAATAATTTAAGTTTTTTATAGTTTCTGGGGTAAGTGAATGTTCTATTTTTTCTGTCTGCTCCAGCACATCCCCCTTTGGAGAAATTAATTTTAAAAAGCTTTCTATTATGTTATGCCTTGTTAGAAGCAGCCCCCCCATTTGTTTTCCTTCTTCAGTTAGAATTACAACTCCATATTTTTCATAAATCACAAGATTAAGTTCAGAAAGTTTATGAAGCATTTTTGTAGCGGAAGGCGGCTGTACATTTAACGCCTTTGATAATTCATTTACTCGAGTGAATCCTTGACATAAAGATAACCTATATATCATCTCTATATAATCTTCCATCGAAGCTGTGATATAGCCCCAATCCTTTTCCATATATCCTCTAAAAGTATAGAAATCTTCTCCTGACATTTAATCTCCCCCATTAATTACAACATAGGCTATCTTTTATGTAAGATAGCCTCCATTAATTATTTTATTAAGTTTTGAGGATTTCCCTGAAGCCACTTAGTAATATTATCAAATGTAATATGAGCTCTTCTTACCATTGCTTCTTTTGTTGCAAAACCTATATGTGGCACTACTACAGAATTTGTAGTACCTAAAAGAGCATAGTTTGTATCAAGTGGTGGTTCTATATCAAATACATCTATGCCTGCTCCTTTAATTTTTTCTGTCTTTAAAGCTTCTGCTAAAGCTTCATTGTCCACAATAGGACCTCTTGCAGTATTTATAAGAATAGCATCTTCTTTCATTAGTGCAATTTTATCTTTATTTATAAGTCCATGAGTTTCATTATTTAAAGGTATATGAATAGATACTATATCACTTTTAGCCATTAATTCTTCTATTGAAACATATTTTACTCCCAGCTTTTCTACTTCTTCTTTTTTAGTTCTATTATAGGCTAATATGTTACATCCAAAGGCTTTTCCTATTTCTATTACTCTTCTCCCAATTGCTCCAGTACCAATTACTCCAAGAGTTTTTCCTTCAAGATCATTTTGAGCAAATCCCTGTTTTGTGCCTCCTTCTCTAGTAATTTTATCTAGAGGCACTATGTTTCTTAAAAGTGATATTATAAGCCCAAATGTTAGCTCTGCTACTGAAGTAGTACTATATCCTGCTGCATTGCATACAGTTATATTTTTCTCTCTACAGGCATTTAAATCCACATGATCTACTCCTGTGAAGGCTACTGAAATCATTTTAAGCTTATCATTTGAATTTATAACCTCAGCTTTTAAAGGCATGTTAGCAATTACCAAAACTTCTGCATCCTTTGCCCTTTCCTTTAATACTTCTATATCTTCGTTTCTGTCTTCGTAATATACAATTTCATGCCCTTCATTTATAAGTACTTCACCAATTTTTAAAGCTTCCTCCTTTGAAATACCTAGTGGTTCTAATACAGCTATTTTCATTTTTATTCCTCCCTTAAATATCTCATATATTGAGCTATCCTTTCCTCCATTTTGTTTGTTCCTGGAGTATAATACACAGCCTCTTTTATGTTATTCGGTAAGTATTGTTGTTTTACATAGTGATTTTTATAGTTATGAGGATACTTATATTCTTTTCCTCTTCCCAAAGCTTCTGCCCCACTGTAGTGTGCATCTTTTAAATTCTCTGGTATATCCCCTACATCTCTGATTTTTATATCACTTAATGCTTTATCTATAGCCATAACAGCAGAATTGGATTTAGGTGAGGTGGCTAAAAGCAATACAGCTTCGGCCAGTGGTATTCTAGCCTCTGGAAACCCCAATTGAAAAGCAGCATCGGTACAAGCTTTTACTATAGCTATGGCATTGGGATACGCAAGCCCTATATCCTCTGCGGCAATTACTAAAAGCCTCCTAGTTATTGATGCTAAGTCCCCCGCCTCCACAAGCCTTCCCAAATAATGAATAGCAGCCTCAGGGTCACTACCTCTTATGGATTTTTGAAAGGCACTTAATATATCATAGTGGCTGTCCCCAAACTTATCATAATTTAATATCTTCTTTTGAGCACATTCTACAGCTATATTTAAGTCAATATGTATTTTCTCTTGTAAATTTTTATTAGTGGAATATACACAGAGTTCTAGTGCATTTAATGCCTTTCTTAAGTCTCCCCCGCTTACCTCACTTATATAATCTAATGCATCTTGTTCTAAAACTATACTATTATCAAACTCTCCCTGAAGCTTAAACAGAGCATTAGTAATACCCTCTTTTATATCTGCCTTCAAGAGAGGTTTAAATTCAAAAATAGTAGACCTGCTTAAAATAGCCTTATAAATATAGTGGTATGGATTTTCAGTAGTACTTGCAATCAAGGTTATAGAACCATTTTCCATAAACTCTAAAAGAGATTGCTGCTGTTTTTTATTGAAATTTTGAATTTCATCTAAATATAAAACTACACCATTTATGCTCATTAAACTATTTAAATCCTTTATAATATCCTTTATATCACTTAAAGAAGCATTGGTAGCATTTAACTTATAAAATGTCTTATTTGTAATCCTAGCTATTATATTCGCAACGGTCGTCTTTCCTACTCCAGGAGGTCCGTAAAATATCATATTGGTAAGCTTCCCAGACTTTATTATTCTATTTAATATTTTCCCATCGCCTAATATATGTTTCTGTCCTACTACCTGGGAAATATCCTCAGGTCTCATTTTATCCGCCAGGGGCTTATTTATCATCAATGAAAACCACCTCAACAAAATTTTGAATAGGCTTTTAAAAGCCTATTCTTTAATTAAAATATTTAACGATCTATCTAAAATTTTTTCACCTGTCTTAATGAATTTCTCACTTTGTTTTGTGACCATATTCATTGTTCCAAAGGTTGCAGCTTTTAATAAGTTTTTTCTATAGGCATATTTAAACCTTTTTACCTTCTTTTCATCTAAAATTCCTAAATAATACATAAGCTCATCTTTTGTATCATCAGATACTACTTTTAATGCCTCTTTAAAATGTCTTTGGCTTAATATAATGAGATTATCTCTCTCCAAGGGCTCTTTAGCTTCCTTAGCTAAAAGTTCAGCACTTCTTCCTATGCATATAAGAGTCTTCTCATCTTTTATATCACTTTTCATTCCTAAATTAATACATTTGAGCAGCGCCCGCCTGTAGCTCCATTTATCCTTATCCAAGTTTTCTTCTATATAGCCTCCACCTATTTCAACTCCTATATCAATTAGGGATCCAATAGGATCTACAGGGATTTTTATTGCATTTAAAAATATAAATGCCTTTTTATAATACCTTAATGTTTCCGCTAAAATAAGCCAGCTATATGGATCTCTTGGATTTTCATTAACCATTCTTGTTATCTTTTCAATGCCCGATGCACCTTCTACTAAATCATCTACAACAGTAACTATTGGCAAATCTTTAAACTGCTTTTGCAGCTTAGAAATTGCACCTAAATCCTTATTCTCATTGCGTCTCTCATTTATGGATATTTTTGCTTCTTCTTTTAATCTCTTTGCTTCTTCTCTTCTTTGTATGCTCTCATTGAATTTAATTGAGTTTATATTTTGAAGGGTTTTCCTCTTATTACACTCCAATTTATGCTTATCTTTATTTTTAGCGCCATCTATATTTTTATCTATTCTTTTGACTTTCCCTTCTAGATACAAACATTGCACAGTTTCCTTAGCCTTACTTAATGCTATCTTATTTAAGCTTTCTAGTTTTTTACCTAAACCCATTTTTAAAACTCCTTTACTTTTTATTGATATCTTGTTTTAAAAATGAGTATTATGGGTTACTTTAAGTAACAATCAACTATTTCTCCATAATACATAGTATGATAATCACCATTTTCATAACAAGATTTATTTATTTCTGGAGATAAAAACTTTTCATCCATATGTTGCTTATATATTATTTTGCACTCAAACTGCAAATCACATTCACCTATAATAGGAGAATTTACCTTATTTGATTTTCCCATAGATAAATTACACTCTTTAAACTTATCTATATCTCTTCCTGACTTTGTCCCACATAGTGCAAGTTCCTTTTTTAATTCACAGTTTACAGGAATACTTACAGTAAAATCTTCTGCTTCTTCTATAATATCATAAGTATATCTAGATTTTCTGACCATAACCATAAATACCGGTTTTTTCCACATATATCCTATATCTCCCCAACCTATAGTCATAGTATTTACCTTCTCACCACTTTTTACTGTTAAAAAACCTCCCTTAGTTTTTAAAATATCAATAGCGTCCTTAACATATTTTGTGTATTCCATAATAAACTCCTCCTACATTATAAATATTCAGGCTTTCTATTTTTAAAATAAACTGGCTTTAAGCCACTTAAGTCTGCAAGTTCAATGGCTAAATCAAAATTTTTTCCGATACTTTCAGTAGTGTGAGAATCAGAGCCCATAGTTACAATTTTGCCACCTAACTCCTTGAACCTTTTATATATTTTTTCTAAATTTCTTATTGCTTCCTTTTCCCTAAATCTTCTAGTATTTATTTCTATAGCCCTTTCACTTTTAGCCATAATACTTAATATTTCATCTATGTGCTCTCTATAATCATCATAGTATATTTCCCTATCTTCAAAGGGGGCATATCTAGCTATGTAATCTATATGTCCTAAAGAATCTATAAAATCATATTCTTTTACACATTTTAATATGTCTTCTAGATAATTTATGTAACATTCCTTTTTATCCCTACCTTCATAAAACTCTTCTGTATATATATCATAATACTTTCCGTCATAATTTACCACATGTACAGATCCCAGTATAAAGTCCAAATTATATTTTAAAGCTATAGCTCTATTTTCATCTAAAACATCCTTCCTCATACCCATTTCTATGCCAAGTAAGACTTTTTCATTTTTATATGTTGTGTATTCCTGAAAGTATTCATCTATATTAAACATAAACTTATCCTTGACCATATACTTTAAATCAAAATGATCTGTAATTACTATACCCATATCTTTTTTATTTGCAGATATTATTGCATCCTCTAAGGGCATTATGCAATCTGTAGAAAAATTCGTATGTACATGACTATCAAACATAAAATCACCTCCAAAATAATCCTAATTGTAATATAATTTGTTTATAATAAGAGGCCGTAGTATTCTATGCATGCATTTTGAAACAGCCTCCATTGTCTTTAAAATAATGCATTAATCACTATAGGAATGGTAAATATGGATAAAATTGTAGTTACCACCACACATTTTGCTGAAAATACCTTGTTGTTATTATACTTTTCTGCAAATACAGTAGTCATTGCAGCAGCAGGCATTGCTTCTAGTATTACACACATTTTTATCAAATAATCATCTGCTTTTAAAATTTTTAATACCCCATAAACCATAAAAGGAACTATAACTAATTTTATAAAGGACACATAATATATTCTTAAATCCTTTACTATTTCCTTTATACTAACATTTGCAAAGTTAGCACCTATTATAATCATTGATAAAGGTGTTGTCATCCCACCTACGTAGTTTAAAGTCCCCATTATAGTATATGGAAGTTTAATCTTTCCAAAAAACACTATTAGTCCTATAATCACAAATAAAATTCCTGGCTGAAGCAATATATTTTTAAAATTAAAGTTGTCCTTTTCTTCTTTAGAAAATAGAAGTGCTCCATAGGTAAGTAATATAACATTAAATGGGACTCCAAAAATAGATGCATAGAAAACTCCTATTTTACCATACATACCTTCCATTATAGGATATCCCATAAATCCAAAATTAGAAAATATGGTTACAAACTTTAAAACTTGCTTTATATTTTCCTTAAACTTAAAGTAAAACATTCCGCTTATAGCAGCTAAGAAAACGTGTATTGATAAGGAGTATATTAATATTGCCCTAATCTTTTCGGTTACTTCCTTTGAATACTCAGTATTAAATGAAGCTAAAATCAAACACGGTAGGGTTACATTTACAAGTAAATCTGTAAGATTTTTCAGCGTTTCTTCCTTTATAAAATTTTTTCTTCTACTATATAGACCTATAAGCATTATAAAACATAATATTATAACCTGATCTACAATTTGATTTTGCATTTCTCCCATCCTTATTTTAAAAAGTCTTTACTCCTCAAGTTGATGAGTGAGTTTCCTTTTATTAATATACAAGCATTATTTAAAAAATGTTCGGTATTTCTTTAATATATTATACATCAAATTTTTTCACTTACCAAATAACGTCAGGATATTTATGCAGTTTGTTTTTAAATTTATTATATTTCTTAAAAACTTCATTTAATTTTTTATAAAATTATGAGATAATCATTAATAAAGATTATATTAAAAATGTTTATAGGGGGTGTTTTGATGACTAACTTACGTAAAGATTATTTAAAAACTATAAAAAAGATAATTGTTAAAGTTGGTTCTTCCACTTTAACTTATAATAATGGACTTTTAAATCTTTCTCATATAGAACATTTGGTAAGACAACTTGCAGATATACACAATCAAGGATACAGTGTTGTTCTTGTAAGTTCTGGGGCAATTGGAGCAGGTATGGGGAAATTAGGCCTTAAGGAAAGACCTAAAAGTATTCCTGAAAAACAAGCTGCAGCTGCTGTGGGGCAAGGCTTACTTATGCATATGTATGAAAAGATATTTTCTGAATACGGCAAAACTGTTGCTCAAGTTCTTCTTACTAAAGAAGACATGACAAATGAAGTACGTAGAGAAAATGCTCATAATACTTTTTCTGCTCTTTTGAATCAAAATGTAATTCCTATAATAAATGAAAATGATGCCGTTGTGGTAGATGAAATAAAAGTTGGAGATAATGATACCCTATCTGCATTAGTATCTGAACTTATTGAAGGAGATTTACTTATACTTATGTCTGATATAGATGGTCTATATGATTCAGATCCTAGAAAAAATAAAGACGCAAAGCTTATAAATACAGTTGAAAAAATCACTGAAGAAATAGAAGCATGCGCAGGTGGTGCTGGAAGCAATCTTGGTACAGGCGGCATGGCTACAAAAATTAATGCTGCAAAAATTGCTACAGCTTCTGGAATATCCATGGTAATTGTAAATGGAGATAATGCAGAAGTACTAAGTAAAGTTATTTCAGGAGATGCAGTAGGAACTTGGTTTAAATCTGACGTAAAATAAGGAGGAATACACATGGAAAACTTACAAGAATATATATTAGGCATTGGCGCAAAGGCTAAAGAAGCTTCTAGAAAGCTTTCATCCTTAGATACAAATTCTAAAAACAACGCCTTATTATCTATGGCTGAAGCTTTGAAGAACAATGCTTTAGAAATTATTGAAGCAAATAAAATTGATTTGAGACTTGGAGAAGAAAAAGGATTAAATAAATCCCTTTTAGATCGACTTCTTATAAATGAACAAAGAATAGATGCCATGGCTGAAGGTTTAAGACAAGTATCTGAGCTTCCAGATCCTATTGGAGAAATTATAACTGCCTGGAAAAGACCTAATGGTATAACTATAGGACAAAAGAGAGTACCTTTAGGAGTTATAGGTATAATATACGAGGCTCGTCCAAACGTAACTGTAGATGCTGCAGCTCTTTGCTTAAAGTCTGGAAATGCAGTAATACTTAGAGGTGGATCTGAAGCTATAAATACCAATATGGCTATAGCTAAAATACTTAGAAATTCTCTTATATCCTGTAATCTTTCTCCAGATTTTATACAACTTGTAGAAGTTACGGATAGAGAAATTGTAAATATAATGCTTAAATTAAATCAGTATATAGATGTTTTAATTCCTCGCGGCGGGGCTGGACTTATACAAACTGTAGTTAAAAATGCTACAGTACCTGTTATAGAAACAGGAGTTGGTAATTGCCATGTGTTTGTAGATAGCTCTGCAGACCTTACTATGGCTGAAAATATCATAGTTAATGGCAAAACTCAAAGACCTGCAGTATGTAATGCAATAGAAACAATTTTGATTCATAAAGATGCTGCGGAAGAATTTGTTCCTAAAATCACAAGTACTTTAAATAAGTTAGGTGTAGAATTAAGAGTTTGTGAAAAAGCTAAGGAAATAATAGATGCTAACAATATAAACGCAAATGTAAAGCCTGCAACTTCTGAAGATTGGGATAGAGAATATCTTGATTTGATTTTAGCAGTTAAAGTTGTAGACTGCTTAGAAGAAGCAATGGAACATATTTATAACCATGGAACTAAACATTCCGAATGCATAGTTACAAATGATTATAAAAACTCCCAAATCTTCTTAGAGACTATAGATTCTGCAGCAGTTTATGTAAATGCTTCTACTAGATTTACAGACGGCTTTGAATTTGGTTTTGGTGCTGAAATCGGAATAAGCACCCAAAAACTTCATGCTAGAGGACCTATGGGACTTCCCCAACTTACTACTATAAAATATATAATATCCGGCAGCGGGCAAATTAGATAGTACAAGTAATAAAAGGATTGAACCCTATGAACTTCAGGTTTCAATCCTTTTTAGTATAAACTATAAACTTGATATCAAGTTTATAGTTTAATTGCGCTTCGAGGACAAATTTTTATACATTCAGCACAGAGTATACATTCTGTACCATTCTCACGGTTACGTTTATTATCCGTAATATCTACATTCATAGGACAGACTGTTTTGCATTTGATGCATAATACACATTTCTCAGAATTCACTTTAATCCTATTGATGGTCCTCTGAGAGTTTCTTTATGTATCCAATGTATAACTCCTATTTTCCCACCCTTATTTAAAATATTATAAGCACTTTGAAGTAAATCTAGTGGTTTTTTACAATGGATAATATTAAATAATGTTATATAATCAATTTTATTCCCACTTATAATTTATTTTTCATGGACGATCATCAGCTGCAAATTCTTCATAATATCTACATATTGTTTTGTTATTTTGTAGCTATTAATTTAAGGAGGTGCTCTATGGTTGGTTTAGCTTTAGCTCAATGTATCCAAGCATGTGATTCTTTAGGACAAAATTTAGCAAAATGTATATCAATGATGTTACATATGTAATTAAAATTTTTATAATTTCCCACCTAAAAAGACCTGTGATTTAAATTATCACAAGTCTTTTTATTAAAATATACACATATATACTCTGAGGCTTTATTAATAAACATTACTGATTTTCTATATTTAAAATCACTTCTTATAGGCTCAATTCTATCTTTCTACTCTATGCCTCCTGTTTAAAGTTCTTTAGCATTCTAATATAATGATTTGCCTCCCTAACCACGTGGTCCCCGAGCAAAGGAAAAGCAATCGATTTAATTTTACATTGTGTAAGCCCTTCCGTACCCTGTTTTTTAAAATCTCGAATATCAATTGTATTTTTAAGGCTCTTTTCAGTTACTGATGGCAAAAGGCCTAAATTATTAGCTAAGTTTTTAGCCTCCGCTGTAAGTTCATCAAATTTTCTTCCAAAATCATTTGCAGTGTCAAATAATTTTTCTTCAGTCGGGTCTAAGAGTCCTCGAATAAATTTTGAGTGCTCAGCCATTATCCTATTCCAAAAGGTTTCCTGGAAGGCAGCTTCTCTAGCTAAATCTATCTCTTTTCGACTTTGCAATATTCTAAGTAATCTTAAATAAAATTTTGCTTCTCTAAGAATATGATCTATAAGCAGCGGATAATTCGTGGTAAACATCCTGCAGGATAAAACATCCCTTAAGACTCTGCTCTTAAACATTGCAATTTGCTCTGCAGCTTTAATTGCTCTATTATTTAAATCTTCCACCATTCTTACAGTATTCATAGTAATTTGCTTTGGACTACTGCTGGCTAATGCTGCTTCCATTATAGTTATGTTAGGATCAATATAAATATTAGTGTAAAATTGAGTCTCTCTTTCTGATAATAGAGTCAAATCAGTTATAAGTTCTCCTGAATTTACTGTTTCCTGACTAATTATACCATCAGACATACAAATAGTTTCCGCTAACAATTTACTGAATATATTCTTTAGTATTTCCGCTTGTTCAATGAATGGGTGATCTCTTGTGGCAAATCCAGCCTCTAAAAAAATAGAGTGTTCTTTTGCAATTCTCATGAAAAACAAGTTTAGCTCCAAGGATTGTCTTACAAATTCACTATTGGATAACATATTAAACCTCTACATGATTTATTCACACTAATATAATATGATTAACATTATTAGCTTAATACTAATTCATGATAAGTATTTTTTCCGCCAATTCAAGTCCAGATTTAGTTTTAAAGTTTTTGTTAATAATTCCTTTCAGCATATCTTGACTAGTTCCTTTATCAAATTTTTTAAGTGCTTCCAATAAATCTGCCTCCCATTGAATTTGAAAATCCATTCCATCAACTTTGCTAGGCGTATGATGATTACCTATTATGTAACAGATTCTTTCCATCTCATCATCACTTAACCCTTCACCTTCAAGCAATTCTTTTGCAGCTGCAGGTCCTTCTTTTTCTTGATAAGGTCCAGAAGTTGAACCATATTTTTCTTTTGCATTAATCATTCCTATATCATGAAGTATAGCAGTTACTGATATAAGATATCTTTCTCTTCCTTTAATTCCTTCCCCATCCATTATAATTTCAGCATTTTTTAAAACATTAAGTGCATGGTCTATTTCAGATGGAATAGTTATTTCAAACGCTGACTTCATCTTGCTGATTACAGGTTCTTTATTCATTTATAATACCTCCATAATAGCTAGATTTATAACATAATTTCACTATAAATTCAGCTAATAATACTATTAAAATAAGGTGTTACAATCGCATAGGTATAATACTTTCACATCGTTTCTTCCTTATCTATTTCAATTTTAAAGACATTGATTGTACCTACATCAGGACAGCAGAATACTGCCGTTCCTTTAGCTTGCCCAGGAATCTGTCCTCCATATCGTAAAATATCAATATATGGGAACCCTGCATGCATAGCCATTGGACATAGCTTTCCTCTGTCATTGTCAAAATCAAAATGTTCTCCAATTTTGTGTCCTCTATGACATCTCATTTTTCCCTTTTGCTCAATCAAAGTAATCTTTATTTTAGGCCTCTTCAAAATTCAGCACCTCCAGATTTTCCTCTATTCGTATTACCCTCCTTAAAAATATAAAAACCTTACTTCAAATTACTGTTCTTCTTCATAGCAGTTATATATGCCTTCTTCCCTTTTTCTTTTTGCATTACCACTTATATAAGAGCCCTCCACTATATTTTTATACCCTTTCTTTATAACTATATTTTTGATATAGTCTACATGTGGACATCTGTCGTAATGATGATTGTCAGTTACCATGCAAGATGATAAGTGAACTATAACCTCATGTTTACTAATATTATTTTTCTTATATAACTTATTCGATAAATGTTCTAATTTGGCGGCAACTCCCTTCCCACAACATCCACCACAAGTAAATGAAATATACCTTGTAGTATCCTGGTAATCCTTAAAAACTTTATCCTTATTGTAAAAAGCATTTGTACATGCAAATCCACTGCACCGCCTATGTGCAATATCGCACTGAATGATAACTACATATTTAGTATTCATACTTACCCCTCCCTATATTGATTAATTTAGTTTACAAGTTTGTACTAATTTTATATCCTTGTTTATTTAAGATGTATTATTTAAATTATAATTTCAATCTGATATTATTGAAAGTATCAGATTTTATATTTTTAATAGTATCAGTTATAGGAGGGCTCTAAAAATGCTTGAACTTATGCCTACTTTAGATAATACAAAAGATACTCCACTATATGTTCAACTTTATGAATATATAAGAAAAGAGATAGAAAATGAGACAATTAAACCAGGTATAAAGCTACCATCAAAAAGAAAATTGGCAAATCATTTAGGGATAAGCCAAAATACTGTTCAAACCGCCTATGAACAATTATGTTCAGAGGGATACGCAGAAAGTAGTCCACGTAAAGGTATATTTGTAACAAGTATTGAAGATGATTTGTTTCATCACTCGACAATTGAAACTAAGTTGCCCAAACACAAAGATGAAAAAAAAGTATTAGAGTACATAATCGATTTTAACTATGGTAAAGTTGATTTAGACTATTTTCCCTACTCTGCTTGGCGAAAGCTGACAACTCAATCATTATTTTTAGAAAACAGCAATATTTTATTGTTAGGTGAACCACAAGGCGAGAAATATTTGCGTGAAGAAATATCAAAGTACCTTTTTCAATCAAGAGGAGTTAAATGTTCATCAGATCAGGTTGTCATTGGAGCAGGTACTCAATTTCTTCTTATATTGTTATGTACGCTGATAGGAAGAAAATATAGTTACGCCATTGAAAATCCTGGTTTTCATAGAGCGAGGCAAGTTTTTAAAGACCAAGGTATTGATATACACTCAATCTCAGTAGATGAGAATGGTATTTGTATAGAAGAGTTAAAGAAAAGTTCTGCTAAAGTTGTCTATGTTACACCTTCTCACCAGTTTCCATATGGGATGGTTATGCCAATTTCACGAAGGATGGAACTATTAAAATGGTGTACAGAACGAGATGGATTTATAATTGAAGATGATTATGATAGTGAATTTAGATACAAGGGAAAACCTATACCTTCTCTACAAGGATTAGATGCCATTGACAATGTGATTTATATGGGTACATTTTCAAAATCTTTAATACCTTCAACTAGAATAAGTTACTTAGTTTTACCATTAAAATTAATGAATAAATATGAAGAACATTTAAAAGTGTATAAACAAACTGTATCTAAGCTTCATCAAAATACACTTTATAAATTCATGAATGAAGGACATTGGGGAAGGCATTTGAACAAAATGAGAACAGTATATCGAAAGAAACACAAAATATTGCTATCTGCAATTAATAAATATATGGGCAAGAAAGTGGAAGTTATAGGTGAAAACTCCGGATTACATATCTTATTAAAGGTTAAAAACGGCATGTCAGAAGAAGCTTTAATTAAAACTGCTTTAAATATGAAAGTAAAAGTTTACCCATCGTCAATATATTATGACAAATATGAAAATAACAGATTGCCTTGTGTAATGTTAGGCTTTGGTGGATTAAAGGAAATGCAGATTGAAGAAGGTATAAGTATATTAAAAAATGCGTGGCTATTATAGTTTACGAATTGTTTAAGAATTTTTATTAATTTTACTATTACAATTATAGCATTGTTTGTCTATGACCAATTTCCAACAAAGTAGATAATTTAATCAATAAAAATTATAAGAGAAAAAGTATGCTAATCATTTTACAAACATACTTTTTCATTTTTTTAATTTATATGAACACCAAATATTGTAATAACTTTTCAAGATCTATAAAAACGGTTATTTTGGTTATATGTAAATCCAAACCTTTTATAAAACCTATCAAGCTCACTTATCGCAATCAGCCCAATAATAGCACCTTCTACACAATTCTCATCAATGTAATCCATTATTTTTTTCATAATTAGCGTACCAATCTTCTGATTTTGATATGAAGGCAAAACTATTATGTCTTGTATGTAAAAAACTGTTGCACCATCTCCAACAATTCTGCCAAACCCTATTATACTGCCTTGGTCTTCTATGCAAATACAGTAAGTGGAGTTATTTAACCCTTCTTCTATTTTATCATGCTGCAGTACTTTCCAACCAATAGATCTTCTTAGCTTAATATATTCTTCAACTAAAGGTTTCCTTTCACTTATTGTAATATTACTCATATTTACCCCCCCATTTTCAATGCTTTTCTCAAAACTGAAACTGAATAAGCTGCTTATTTTTTCAAGTACTATTGCCATCCTTTACAAACATCAATCCATGAAGAATAGTTTGAATACTTTTGGAGTTCCTCAATTGTTAACTGAATTGCACTATTACTACTTCCACAAGCTGGGAATACTGTTGTAAATCGTTTTAGAGACTCATCAAGATAAACAGTGACACCATCATTGATACCAAATGGGCATACCCCTCCAACAGCGTGGCCTATCAAATCAATTGCTTCATCTGGTGTAAGCATCTTTGCTTTTGTTGAAAATTGTGTCTTATATTTTTGGTTATCTATTTTAGTGTCTCCTGCTGCTACAATTAAAATAGCTTTCTTATCTACCATAAAGGACAATGTCTTTGCTATCCTTTCAGGTTCACATCCTACTGCTTGCGCAGCTAACTCAACCGTTGCACTGGAGGCATCTAATTCAAGTATTTTATCTTGTATACCCCATGTCTTAAAATATTCTTTTACCTTTTGTATTGCCATAATTGTTCCTCCGCATTTATAAAAATAATGTTAGTTTACTTTTATCTATAATTATAGCTTAGTTTTAATAAAATTATATAAAATTAAGGTATTCTTTCTATTTAGATTAAATATTTCTCAACCTGCCCTTTAAGCATATATAAAAAATAATCCTAGAGAATATATTCTCTAAGATTATTTTTTTACTTGGTAGAAATTAATGTATTCTTACTATCGTATAAGCGCGCTTGGTCGCCACTGTTATTCCAAATATAAGCCCCTGTCCACTTTAAATCCCCTGCAGCATTTCCACTAGCTATTCTTATAGTAGCTCCTGCCTTTAGAATATAGCCGCTTGGAAAATTATAAGTTTGATTCCCTTCTACACTTACAAGCTTCCACCCTGTCATATCTGTATTTTGAGTACTATTATTCTTTATTGTAACTATTTCTTTAGCTAAATCTACACTTACTATTTGTATGTTTTTATTAGTTGTTGCAGGAGGAACAACTCCACTATTATTGGAACCCGTCTCACTACCACCATTGTAACTTCCTGGCTTGGTATTAAAAGTTATATTACTTCCATCACAAGTAGCTACTATAGTTCCTAATTCATCTGTTCTATAGACATCTGCACCAACATTTTTAAGTTTATTCAAAGTAGTTTGTGTTGGATGTCCATAAGTATTACCTTTCCCTACACTTATAACAGCATACTTTGGTGATACTGCTGATAAGAACTCAGTGGTGGTTGATGAATTGCTGCCATGATGTCCAACTTTTAGTACATCTGCTTTTAAATTATATCCTCTGTTTAACATTTCCTTCTCAGATACATCTTCAGCATCTCCTGTAAACAAGAAAGATTTACTCCCATAAGTAAGTTTAAATACTATAGAATAGTTATTTAAATCTTCATAACTATCTTCGTTAGGTGCTAATATTTCTAGATTCACATCTGAATCTAAGTCTACAATTTCCCCAGGGATGGGAGTAGTTATTGTCATACCTTTGCTATTTATAGCTGTAACTACATCTTGAAAAGTTTGAGTAGTTGAAGTCACCTTTGGCATGTAGATCTTACCTACTTTAAACATGTTAATTATCGTATCTAATCCCCCAATATGATCTTCGTGAGGATGGGTGCCTGCAATGATATCAAGTTGAGTAATTTCCATATTTTTTAAATATGAAACTACTTTGTTTCCATCCTCATTGTTTCCTGAATCAATAAGCATATTTTTCCCGTTTGGCGTTTGAATTAATATACTATCAGCTTGTCCTACATCTATAAAGCTAACTTTTAAATCCTCTTTTCCAGTTACAATCTTATTTGCTACCGAATCAGAAACTACCCCGGTACCTCCTAAAATTACTACATTGTTATATGCATAATGCTGGGCTCTTATTGAAGCCATTACTAGTGGATTAACAGAGGTTGCTACTAAAATTAGGGGAGAATTACTTAAAGCTGCTAGTGCACTTGCACATAGGGCATCAGGATAATTTTGACCTGATGCAGCGTAAACCTTATCATAACTAAATTCACTTGCAAAATGATTTAATACTGCTGCATTAGTTCCATATCTGCTGCTTCCTCCAAGTCTTGTAACGCTATGTAATTGTGAAGCTATTTTATCGCTTACAACTCCACTTCCTCCAACTACGTAACTTTTTTGATAAGACTTGCTTGATAAAAAACCTTTTACCTGCTCAGGTAAGTCTACCTTATCAGTAAGAATTATTGGCATTCCCTTTTGCGCTGCAACTGGAGCTATAGATAAAGCATCGGCAAAACCAAATCCATTGGTTACAACTACACCGCTGCTTTCTCCTAGATATTTAGCTACCTGTAGTGATGTTTCAAATCTATTTTGGCCCGCAATTCTAGTAATTTCAATATCCATCTTTTCTATTTCAGAAAGTACATTATCTGATACAACCCCTGAGCCTCCTACCACGAGTACATTCTTTACTTCAAGTCTTTCTAATTGATTTTTTGTATTTGAATCTAAAGTATTTTTCCCAGTAAGTAGAATTGGTGCATTATACTTCTTGGCTAAGGGTGCTGCACAAAGTGCATCTGCAAATCCTTCTCCACTAGCTATTACTGCATAATCAGAAATTGTCCATCCTTCACTTACAATTTTAGCTCCTGTTTCATACCTATTGTTCCCTGCTAACCTGTCCTCTAGTGTTGCTGCACTAACTTGAGATGTTGAAATTATAGATAAAGATAATGTTAGCGCTGAAATAACTTTTAGTATTATTTTTCTCATTTTTGTCCTCCTTAATTAGCATTTTATGACTATTCAATTATATTTTATTTGCATTTTTTCGACAAGTGTATAAAGTTGGTAATATATATCAGGCTATAAAGAGGACTTTTTATGAGTGGTTTTAGAAGATAACTTATTTTTAAATGAAAAAAAGTAGTTCATGGAACTCTCCATGAACTACTCTTTTAATTAGATATCCTTACTAACAAAACTTGGACTTTGAGATTTTGACTTATCGAAAAATACCCCTACTAACATAATGACTGCAAAAGTAATAAGGTACCATATAACCGCCATTTTATGAGAAAAACATGCCGCAACAATCATAAACAGACATCCACAAATTGCAAGAATAGGAGCAACAAAACGCTTAAAAACTCCCAAATCTTTTTCATTTTTAATAAGCATAATGAAAATCGGAATATACGCAGCATAAATTGTAACGATAGGCAGCTCTGTCATGTCAAAGTTAAAGAAGCCAAACCATGACTCAGTAAGCTGTGATCCATAGAAGTAAAGCAGCCATATCCCGCAAAACAACAAACCAAGAATAGCAGAGTTTGTTGGCATATTTGTTGCCTTATCCACTTGCTTGTACACGTTTGGAGCAGGTCCCATATCACGAGCAGCCAGAGCATATATACCACGAGTACAGCCAAGCATAAGACCATTCAAAGTACCCAAACAAGAGATTACAACGAATACGAACATCGCAGTACCCCCGACCTTTGAGAAAACTTTCTCAAAAGCTATTCTTGCACCTTTCTCACCGCTTTCCATCAAGGCAACGTTGCTCACTGCTCCTGAAAGTCCTATATAGTAAAGTATATAGGTAATAACTACAATAAGTGTTCCAATGACAAGAGCTTTAGGAAGATTTTTCTTAGAATCTTTCAATTCAGCATTGATAGAGGTTGCAATAATCCATCCTTCATATGCAAAAGCAGTGGCTACAACAGCTGTAAACAAAGCGCTACCTGTGCTGACCTGCTTAGTTATGGTAGTAAAGTTTGCAACAGTCATACCAGTGGATAGGCCTACGATGGTACCGATAACAGCCATGATGAATAGTGGAATCAGCTTAATTGTGGTAGATGTTACTTGGAACTTACCAGCAAGCACAGGAGACAATGCATTGACAGCATAACTTGTTACAAGATAAAAACCGGTGATTGCTAGCGCCTCGGGACCAACGATAGAAAAATCCAGCAGTACACAGGTATAACGAGCTGAGACCCATGCCAGTGCAGCGGTAAGAGTTGGGTAGTATATAGTAGACATAAACCATCCGATGTAATAACCATACTTTTTACCCATTGAAACCTCTGCATAGTCTACAATACCATTAACATACTCATAACGGGTTGCCATAATGGAAAATGTATAGGCACATACGACCATGATTGCGCCACCGATAAGCCATGCTAAAATGCCTAACATCAAGCTTCCTCCAGTTGCAGTAAGGACCTTTTCTGCCTTAAAAAACACCCCGCTTCCAATAACGATACCCACTACCATAGCAATAGCAGTGATTAAGCCATACTTCTTGTTAAGATTTGATTCCAACTTTCATCCCTTCCTTCTTATAATTTTAATAATGCCAAAATATTTGTTCCCATAGATTTACATCTATGCAAACTTCAACATTTTTATACCAATTTATGTTATATATTTATGATAAAATTATTTACCCCTAGTTGTCAACAAAATAAAAGAAGAATCCCCATTATTTAGAGACTCTTCTTCTTTATCATTTTTGGTTTTCCCATATTTTTACTTTATCTATTGTTATCTTAATTACAATTAGTCTTAAAATAAAATTACAACTTTATAAAATCACACTTTTTTATTGTGACAGGAGTGACTAAGTCACCATAAAAATCTTTTGCTTCTCCTGTAACTTCGCATCCAAATTTTTCTAACATCTTTAAAGTTATATATCTTGCTTCAATAAAGATTTTATCAACCTCAAGATCAAAAAGTTCATTTAATGAAAACATAGCTATTTTCTTACCAAGACCTATACCACGTATTTTTTTATCAACAGCAAATCTTCCCCAATGCCATTTATTCTCTTCTCTCCAACCTGCGGCCACTCCAACAATATCTTCGCCAGTTCTTGCGCACCACCAAATTGGATTCAACTCTTCATTTATAGGTATTAAGCTTTCAGGAATATTCTGCTCGGTCGTAAACACGTCTGTAGCTAACTTGATTGCATCTTTCATATGATTCGATGAAACTTTTTCCATTATTATTCTAGCATCATTTTTTATAAGATTATTCTTTGATGCAAGAATATGAATTTCCTCTTTATTAATATCTTATACCTCAATTTTGTTGATATTATTAACAAGATTGTACTATGCTTGGATATATATTACAAGATGTAGCACTACTTTAATAATACTAATTTTTCTTCCATATGCCGCTAATCTTTCTTACTTCTATACTCTGTAGGCGTTATTCCTTCTATTTTCTTAAAAACTTTGGTGAAATACCCACATTCATAATACCCAAGCTCTGATGCAATATTTACAATAGGTATATCTGTATTCTTAAGCATCCACTTGGCTTTTTTCATTTTATATTTTGTTACATAGGTTGTAAAGTTCATTCCCATTTCTTTTTTAAATAACTTGCTGAAATAATATGGACTAAGATTTGAAACACTTGCTACGTCTTCTAGCAATACTTGTTCTCCATAATTTTCTTCAATATATTTTAAAGCTGGTTCTAATGCTTTGTTTAAACATTTTGGCTTTGCAACATCATTTTTCTTTACTTCTATATTATTTTGTGGTGTTTCTGAAAATATCAATGTTAAAATGTTATATATATAATTACCAATAGACTCCATGTCTTTAAGGAATTTGAATTCAGATAAGGTTTCCTCTTCATTTATCCAATCATTATCTCTGAATCTAAATTTAGAAGCCACTTTAATCATCTTTTCCCCAAGCAATTCAATCTTTTGTCTAAAATACGCTGCATCTTCATTACTTGCTAAGGTATAACTTTCAATAATGTCATTTATTAGCATTTTGGCCTCATTTTCTTCTTCACATATAATTTTATCTATTAGCAATAATTCTTTCTCTTTAATTCTATTTTTATCAATTTTTAAATTATCAATTTGAACACGTAAAACTTCTAATAATTTCTCACCTTTAACAGGTTTTAAGATATAATCATTTACCCCTAAAGTTAAAGCTTTATGAATCAAGTCAAAATCATCATATGCAGTAAGCATAATGATTACCTTATTTTCATTTTGCTTCTTTATAATTTCTGAGGCTTTTATTCCATCTATACCAGGCATCTTTACATCCATAAATATTATGTCTGGATTTAATTTCATATCAAGTTCTATTGCTTCTCTTCCATTTCCTGCTTCACCTACAATTGATACCTGATTTTTTAATTTTCCAAGCATTATTTTTAGTACTTCTCTCTCCAAGACCTCATCATCTACTAATAATATTTTATACATTATAGATCTCCTGTACATGTCTATTTTGGCAAAATAATTTTAACCTCTGTGCCATTATTTATTGTACTGTTTATGTTGAGATAATATTTATCTCCATAGTGGTATGTGAGCCTTTGTCTTATATTAATAATTCCTATTCCACTTGAAGTATTTCTTTTATATTCTTCATCTTTTCCCTGATTTATTAATTCAATCATATCATCTTCAATTCCTACACCATTATCTTCAATACATATTACTACAGATTTACCAGATTCATAAACGGTTATTTTTATTACACCGCCTTCTTCTTTTGACTCTAATCCATGTATTATAGAGTTTTCTACAAATGGTTGAATAATCATGAAAGGTACTTTGACCTTTTTGCATTCTCCTTGTATATCGATATGAAATTCTAGCCTTGGCCCAAACCTTACCTTCTGAATTTGTAAATAAGCAGATACATAATTAATTGCATCTTCTAATTCTACCATTTGATTTACTTTCTTCAAATTATACCTAAGCATTTTTGCTAAATCACAAATAACGTCGTGAGTTTTTGGTGCTTCTTCAATTAAAGCTAGTGCAGAAATGCTATTTAAAACATTAAATAAAAAATGAGGATTTACTTGAGATTGTAACGCCTTTAGCTGAGCAGATTTTAATTCCTTTTCTATCTCTATTTGTTCTCTTTTTGCTTCCATGTACTTAATATTTTTTTCATTCAGCTCCGTTTGCACTATTTTTAAAGCACTCTCATTTACAATATAATTACTAATATGAAACATCATCTGAACAATGGACTCAATTCTATCAAATGGTATAGTTGGTAATCCTTTATAAGCTTCCATAAGTTCTTTATCTTGCTCAATATTAGTATTGCATTGAATAATGCTTTCTAACTCTGCCCCTTTACTCTCGTCGGTCAAGACCTGACCTGCCATTAATGCTCCTAAATATTGACCTTGTACAGTAATAGGTACTGCAAAATCTACCAATCCCATGTGGCACTTATATATATATGGTTTACCTTTCCTTACTGCTTCAAGGCCTCCTCTTGAATCACACTTTTCACACAGTTCTCCGAGCCTACTGTCTTTACGTACAATACTACAAAAATCAGTACGCCTGCTGTGTCTAGTTACAGGTTTCCCTTTATAATCCGTTGTAATAATTGCAAGTCCAGTTGCATCTGCTATATCGTCCTGTATCTTCTGAAACACTTTAATATCTATAATATTCTGCAAATTAAGTCCGTAATCCACTATTTTATCCTCCGCGTAACTTATTTTATTATAAATCACTGCTTAATTATATTAAAACAATTCAAGAAATTCAATAACATTAAATTGGACATTTTAAAATAATGTTGAACATCCCGTATGGAATTTGCATTTAGGAAAGCCGTTCACTTCGTCAAAAAGCTCTAATATTTCTGACTTTGAAACGCCTAGGCCTTCTAAACTCGCTGTCGCTCAGGCAGTAGAAGGCTCTATACGGTGTTTTAAAGTCAAAAATAAAGAGCTTTTACAACTTGTTCAATGCTTTCTACAATGCAGATTCCATACTATATGTTCAACATTAAAAATATCACTTAAACCTGCTAAAGGAAGAAATTCAGCTAACTGAATTTCGACTAGTCACTGATATTGTCTTGTATTTTCTAGAATATTATGCTGTAACTTACTGCTGCTATTATTCCTCCAAGTATAGGAGCTGCTACTGGAATCCATGCATAGCCCCAATCGGAATCCCTTTTGTCTGATATAGGTAAAATCTGATGCGCTATACGTGGTCCTAAGTCTCTAGCAGGATTAATTGCATAGCCAGTTGTTCCTCCTAAAGTAAGTCCAACTGCCCAAACTATGCCCCCTACAACTATAGGAGCTAATCCATCAACCATAGGTGTATTGGCAATACCTAATATCCCAAATACTAAAATGAAAGTACCAATTACTTCACATATGAAATTTGAAGCTGTATCTTTAATTGCTGGGCCTGTACAAAACACACCAAGCTTTGCATCTTTATCTTCTGTTGCTTCAAAGTGAGGTCTATAAAATACCCAAACTATTACTGCCCCTAAAAACCCACCAACAAATTGAGCAATCAAATAACTAGGTACACTTCCCCAAGGAAATTTTCCTATTGCAGCAAGTCCAAGTGTTACCGCTGGATTAAAATGAGCTCCACTGATAGTTCCAAATATAAAAACTGGTATAACTACTCCTAAAGCCCATCCTGTTGTAATAACAATCCATCCAGAATTTTGAGCCTTTGTTTTGTTAAGTACTACATTGGCAACTACTCCATCTCCTAAAATTATGAGAATCATTGTTCCTAACATTTCTGCTAAAAAATTTTCCATATCTTGTTCCCCTTTATAAAAATAATGTTTCTACAAACTCTACTCTGTATAATACCCTTGACTTTTACATCAAGGGTATCAATAGTACTTTAACTAAAACTAAAATGCAGCTTTAAGTATTGAAACTATGTCTTTTTCATTTCCTTTTCTTGGGTTACTGAATGCATTACCATCTTTTAATGCCATTTCAGCCATATATTCAAAGTCTTCTTCCTTAACTCCCATTTCCTTTAAGCTTGCTGGAATTCCGATATCCTTTGAAAGTCTGAACATAGCGTCTATAGCTTTTTCAGCAGCTTCCATAACTGATAATCCAGCGATGTTTTCTCCCATGAATTCAGCAATATCTGCAAATTTCTGTGGGTTTGAAATTAAGTTGTATCTTTCAACATGTGGAAGAAGCATAGCATTAGCTACTCCGTGTGGCATATCATATAATCCACCTAATTGGTGAGCTATAGCATGTACATATCCTAAGTTAGCATTATTAAATGCCATACCTGCTAGTAATGAAGCATATGCCATGTTTTCTCTAGCTACTAAGTTATCGCCTAAAGCAACCGCTTGTCTTAAGTTTTGAGCTATTAATTTGATAGCTTGTATTGCAGCTGCATCTGTTACAGGGTTAGCATCCTTTGAAACATATGCTTCAACAGCGTGAGTTAAAGCATCCATTCCTGTAGCTGCTGTTAAGCCTGCTGGTTTTTTAACCATTAACATTGGATCATTGAAGGATACTAAAGGTAGGTTTCTCCAACTTACTATAACAAACTTAACCTTTGTTTTTGTATTAGTTATAACGCAGTGTCTTGTTACTTCGCTTGCTGTTCCAGCTGTAGTATTTACTGCAACTATTGGAGGAAGAGCATTTGTCAAAGTTTCAATTCCTGCATAGTCATAAAGATCTCCTTCGTGAGTTGCAGCAATACCTATACCCTTACCACAGTCGTGAGCACTTCCCCCTCCAACTGTAACGATCATGTCACAAGCTTCACTGTTAAATACTTCTAAACCTTCTTTTACATTTGTATCCTTTGGATTTGGCTCTACTCCATCATAATATGCAACTTCTATTCCAGCTTCAATTAAGTACTTAGCAGTTAACTCAACTGCTCCGCCTTCCATGTTTCTTAAAAATTTATCTGTAACTATTAGAGCTTTTTTACCGCCTAATATTTTGCATCTTTCACCAACTAAGCTTATGCAGCCAGCTCCCATAAAATTTACACTTGGAACTAAATAATCATACATTCTCATTTTATATTTCCTCCTAAAGTTTTTATATTTATATAATTGATGTTCTACTTATTAAACACTTCTACAGCAGCTTGTGCTATAGCCATGTCTTCTTCAACAGTTCCGCCGCTTACTCCAACTGCTCCAACCACTTGTCCGTCTACCATTATCGGGAAACCTCCGCCAAAAGTTACTATTCTGCAGTTGTTAGTTAACTGTAATCCATAAAGGCTTTCTCCAGGTTGAATGTTTGGTGTTACCTCATGAGTTCCTATCTTTAATGCTGCTGAAGTAAATGCTTTATTTATAGCTATATCTACACTTGTTATAAATGCATTTTCCATTCTGTGCATAAGCATTAAGTTTGCACCTGCATCTACTGCTGCAAATACTACTGGTACATTCATGCTACAAGCTTTTGCTTCAGCCGCTGCAGCCATTTCTTTTACTATCTCTAAACTTAACTGTTTTATTTCATTTAGTTTTTTCATAATTCTTATCCTCCTTCATAAATAACTTTGTTATCTTTCTTCTTCAAATCTAGCCATAGCATATAGGGCATCTGAAAGTCTATTTACATATTTTTTAACTTCTTCTCGAACCTCATCTTCTCTGCCCAAAGTAATTATTACTCTCTCAGCTCTTCTTGCCACAGTTCTTGCTACATGAAGCATTGCTGAAACTCTGTTCTTTCCTGGAGTTACAAATCCCTTAAAAGGCCCTGCCTTCTCCATATACTTATCTATAATTTTCTCTAAAATGTCTATATCACTTTGCTGAATTAATTCCCTTAGATATTTCATTCCATTTTCATCACTGGCAAGTTCTGCACCTAGCACAAATAACTTTTTTTGAATATCTATTATTTCAGCTTTAAGCTTTTCATCTTCCATAAAGGAATAAGCTGCTCCCATATTAGAAATTAGTTCATCTATAGTTCCGTATGCTTCTACTTTTAAACTGTCTTTTTCTGCTCTACTGCCTCCAAATAAGGAGGTAGCTCCTTTGTCTCCAGTTCTCGTATAAATTTTACTCATATAACCACTCCATAAAATTTACTTAAAGGCTATTCCCTTAACCAGTCTTCCTGCATTAGCACCTAAATTTCTTAGAACCTTTTCTTCAGAATTTAAGCTGCTAATAAATAATGGACTTTCTTTTTTTAGCTTATTAAATGTAAGTGCTATTTTTCCGTTTGAATGAATTCCTATACCTACAGCTAATCTTGAGTCTTGAGCAGCCTTATAACTTAACTCTAGAAGATCTGCTTCATTTTGCTCTTTAACTTCATAAGGTATACCTTCCTCCTCTATTCCAAATAACACTTCATTAAAGGTTGATATATCCTTTATTTCAGAGGAGTAATAAATATATATACTTGGCTTATCATACTTATATTCTCTCATTAATTACCTTCCTCATTTCCATTAAAGGCTAATATAAGTCCTGTAGCTACAGCATTTCTTGGTCCTTCAGTACCTCTTATATTTCCTCTTCCAGCTACTACCCCATACTGAGATAGTGCATCTGTTACCAGTTGAGGTACTTCAAAGTCTAATGAAGAACCACCTACTAATACTACAAATTCTATATCTCTAATGTTTCCAGTTGGAGAAACTATGCTTAATGCTCTAAGGCAATTAGTAACAAATACCTTTTCTTTTGCACTTCTTCTTATGATCTTTATCTTTTCTAAAGAGCTTTGTCCATCTATAGGAATTAGCATGCCTTCTTTTAATATAACTACCTTTGCAAATACAGAAGGATCTAGTGGATTTTCAAAGAATTCTACTGTTCCATCCTCATGTCTTATATGGAATAAACTTTCAACCTTTGCTAAAGGATATTTCTTAATATCTTCAGCTAAATTAAAATCTTCTAGCCCAAGTTCTGATTTAATTAGCATTGTTACCATGTTTCCAGCACCAGCTAAATGTATAGAGCATATTTGTTCCTGCTTATTTATTATTGATGCATCAGTGGAACCAGCACCCATATCAAGTATTGCAAGAGGTTTACTGCTTCCAGGAGTAGTTAGAGCTCCTCTAATAGCCATGTCGGCTTCCACTCCTCCAACCTCTACAGTGAAATTTAACTTTTTCTGAAGCTTGTCTGCAATCATTTGCATTTGAAGCTTATCAGCCTTAACCATAGCAGCTATTCCTACTGCATTTTCCATGGAAAACTCTTCAGCGAGGCCCCCTTTAACCTTTTGAGGTATAAAGGTATCTACTGCTAAAAGATCTTGAATCTTTATATCAGCTATTTTCTGCTTAGTAAGCTTTGCCATTACCTGTCTTACTCTTTCAAGCATTCCACCAGCATTAGTTCCATATTCACCTTTTATGTCCTGTACAGGAACACAGAGTTTAACAGCTTCCATTATCTTTTCAGCGCCCTCTTCCACATCTACCATTTCTTTTCTCTTTAGCCCGTCTATGTGGACTTTACCTGCTGGAATTCTTTTTTCCTGTACATCTCCCTTAGGTGTTTTTATAACTACTGCAGATCTGTTTCCTATAAGTGCTCTGGATATAGGTACTATAAGCTTTGTTTCTTCTGAAGTTAATTTAAATACTGTAGCAATACCATAAGGGTTAGATAGTGTTTCAACTACTCCACCCTGCTCTGCTACCTCTACGGCTGCTTTCATCCCCACTGGAACCTTTTCTAAAAGCATTACTTCATCAACAATAGGTATCTTTTTTTCTAATCTATTGTTTATTAAAACCCCATCATCTCTTTGAACCACAGCAGCTGTTATGTTTATTCCCTTTTCTACTGCTGCATTTATTCTCATAGCTGCCTCTATGAAATTTACTTTACTTAATATTAAAACTATAAATTGATTCTCTTTAGTTAATTCTTCTACTTTTAATGTATCTAGGTCTTCAATATATATAGTTTTTCCTACTCCAAGGCCTATTCCCCCTGGTGTAGTTGGATTGTGCCCAATCATAGTAGATTCTGTTATTATAGTTTCTGTTATAGTTTCCATGGCTACATCCCCTATAACTGGTGCAGCCTCATTTATTCTTACCAAATCTAAGTCTGTAAGTTCCATAGATACTTTTTTTAAAGCTTGCTTTAAGGAGGAAAATACTCCTTGTATATTTTCTTCTGTACCCTTTATTCCTGTTGTTGGAACAATTCCACTGGAAAGAAAATCTACCTTACCATTGTCTACTCTAGCTAAAGCTACTTCTGTTGTTGCATTTCCTATATCAACGCCTGCAATAATCTTCATATGTTTTCCTCCTTAATTAAAGCTTGTCTACTCTTGTCTTAACTTTTCTCTCTTTTCATAAACTTCTGCTGCTTCTCTTACAAAGTCTGCATTTACATTTGCTTTATATTTATTTTCAAGTTCTTCTGCTATATCTAAAAGTTCTTCTTTTGTAGAACGATATGGTCTTAAAGCGTTATAAATTTCTAGTATTCTATCATCTGGAACTGCTATAAGCTCTGCTGCTCTTCTAAAGTTTCTAGCCATAGCATGTCTGTTCATTCCTTCTGCTATTTGAGCCTGCATTTCTAATGTTTCTGGTGATATTCTAACGTCCTCTGGTTTAATTTCTCCACTTAGTACATTTTCTAAAGTTACATCTTCTAACTTCTTTCCTGTTGGTGTTTTTATGATTTCAGGATTTTTAGTAGCTAAAGGATAATCCTTAGGATTCATCTTTCTTTGTTCCATAATTTTTCTCCCTCCCAAATTAAAACTTAACTTCTATCTCTAAAGGTTTTGCTCCAACTTTTACATGCTTAGTTTCTTTAATATGAAGTAAAGCTGCTTTTGCCATAAACTTAGGTCTTGCCATTTGATCATTTTTAATTGGAACTGGCGTTGGGGATTCCCCCTTAGCATACTTTGCTGCATTTTTTCCTATTAATCTAAAAATTTCAAGTGTTAAAAGTGGTGCTTGTGAAAATAGTTCTAAATTATTTAAAGGAAGTAAGTCTTTTTGATGAATAACTGTTGTTCCCTTTGACTGAACTCCTATTCCTATTCCAGATCCGCTGAGCTTTGCTGCATCATTAGATACAAAGGAAACATCAGAAGTTCTTATTATTCTAACCACGCGAGCAGTTAATCCTTCTTCTTCTACTCCTGCTATAATTTCTCTTAACACATCGCTGTGACTAACACCTGCTATCGTTTTGTTTTGGAACTTTAAAAAAGCTGGTGCTAAACCTATAACAACTTCATCTGCTTTTATTCCAACCTTTGCTTCACCTACTTCTGTAAGCTGAAGTTCTGGTATAGCATATTCATTTGATACATTCTCCATAATCTTTCACCTCTATCAATTATTGAATATCTTCTGGATTTATTACATTCTTAATATCCTTGATTTCTTCCCATCTCTCTTTGCTTATTCTATAACCTGTCCCTGGTCCTCTATAATCATTGATATCATTAACTGCGCTTATAACATCAAAGTTCTCATCAAGTATTGCTGATGTCTGTAGATAATCTCCAGTTACTCTCTGCTTAAGCATGTTTAATACGTTACTTGCAATATCATCAAATCCATTTTTGCTTAATGCTTTAACTATATCTATACCAGTGATTCTCTTCTTAAGCATTTCTTCTGCTGCCTTTAAGTCCTCAACCACATTTCTCTCTGGCATATCCTTACTTCCGTGAGCATAAGTTGCTGCTTCAACTTCTTCATCAGTTACAGTTGGAAATCCTAACTCCTCAAATACTGCTTGGATTGCTTTTGCTGCTTTGTTTCTTATTGCAATAGTTTCTTCTTCTGAAACTGGTCTTAATCCACCATCTACCATTAAGTCTCTTTGAAGTACGTTGTAATCATCAAAGTCTTCTGCATCAAAGTTTGAACCTGCAAACATATTGTCATAGTTAGGAACTGCACTATATCCTGAGAATATAAAGTCTGTTCCTGGAAGCATTTGCATAAGTGTTCTTGCTGTTCTTCTTATATCAGAGTGTGAGAAAGTTTGATCGTTTGCTGAAGCAACTTCTATATCAAGCATAGTAGTTATTAAGTTTTCAGCAAGTACTGCTCTTATTCCTGAAGGAACTGCTCCTGTCATACCTATACAGCTAACTGCTCCATTTTGAAGTCCTTGAACCCCAGCCCCTTTTGTTATATATATACATCTTGCTTCCAAGTAAAGCATTGATTTTCCTTCTGAATATCCCATTAATGCTTCTGAACCTGTACCTGATGTAAATCTCATCTTAAGTCCTCTTGAAGCGTAGGATGATGCTAAGAATGCTTTTGACCATGGAGTATCATCTCCATCAGTAAATACCGCTTCAGTTCCATATACTGAAACTGTTTCAGCATAGCTTGTAAGTCCTCTCATACCAAGGTCAAGCTCTGTAGCTTCTTCTATTGCACATTGAGTTAAAACTCCTCCACGTCCTACTTGAGAACCTATAAGTATTGCTAGTGCATTAAATGGTGCATATCTTACTATACCAACTGTAGTTTCTTGTTCTGAGAAACCTCTAATAGCTGCTTCTGCTGCATCTGCTGCAATTTGCACTGGGTTGTCCTTTAAGTTTGTAACATGGCATTGATTTGATGGAGTTTTTCTAGCTCTCATCTTTTGAAGTGCCATCATCATTTCAACTACGTTCATGTGTGATACAACTTCTACTATCTTTGCTGGTGTAATTGATGTTGTTATATTTACAATTTCATCTCTGCCAACATTTATATCTACAAGCATTTGAGAAATTTTTAACGAGTCTAAGCCCATTGATTTTTCAGCATTTTCTAAATTAATTGCGTAGTCTGCTATAAATCTATCTATTGTATCGAAATCTTCTCTTTTCTTTCCATCAAGTTCTACTACTACTCCATTTTCCATTTTTATAGAAGGCTTGGGATCATTTGGGCTATCCATTGCTATTATTCCTTCTTCTGGCCATTCACCTATAAGACCGTCTTGGTTTACAGGACGCTGTGCTAAAACTTGAAATCGTTTTGATCTCATTAATTATTCCTCCCTTTTCTTACACTTACTATTTATTATTAACTTTCTATTTTCCTATGGATTGTTACTTTTTTATCTATGTAATAATGATACAATAAACTTGTTTAAACTTTATCAAACTATATTGGCATGTATTTGTACATTTTTGTCTGGTTTAAATTAGCTAAATTTGCACTTGTAAATTCTTGCTGTGAACAGTTGTATTTTTTTGTCCTACCTCCCCTCTAATCTGTTTATAAATAGGAATCTCACCGGTTTTAATTGAGCACAACTAGCAAAATAATTTTAAGTTTGTTATAATTTAATAAATAAACTCATGAACCGGGATGGGGTAGCTAGGGTTCCGCCTTAAAGTAATTAAGGGCTGTGACCGAGGGCTACAGATCCTGCTTAGGCAGGAGGCATCTATTGGCATAAAAGGTCCGAGGGGGAAGGTTCGGCGTATTTCTCATGCGCTGAATCTTTCCTTTCAAGCCTTTATTTTTTTAAGGAGGTATATTTACATGGTTGAAGTTAAAGAAATTTGTTCGGGGGTAGCTGTAGTTATACTTAATAATGAAGGTCATGTACTGCTGCAAAAAGAGCATTAGAATCTTTTATTCGATAACTCATTTCTATAAAAAACACCGTAGACAATCAGCCTCTTAAATTAGACTGATGCCTACGGGTGTAAAAATTAAATTTATATTCAGTTAGTACGCATAATCCTTATTTGATTAAAATACGTTTTTTCAGCCACTGTCTGAAAAATTGTATTTGTTCTTCAGTGTGGAAATAATGTTCTCCTTGATCCATTACTTCTAAATCACAGCCGAAGCGTTTTACGAACGTAGATATCACATCAAACTCACATAAGTTATCTTCTAAGCCATAGAGAATTGAAGTTAGATTATTCCAAGCAACAATAGGATGTTCTTTCACATAGCAGTAGTAATCCCAATAAAGTGTTTGTCCAATAGGCGTGGGAATTTCTTTTTCCATTCTTAATCTATTCTCGCTTATTTCTAACCATGTCATCATGTTACTTATAATGCGTTCCATATCTAACACTGGAGAGAGAAATAGACACTGTTTCAATTGCTCATGGCAATATGCTAATAAACTAAAATATGCTCCCATGCTGCAAGCAAATACACTTATATTATTTGATAATGAT
Organism: Clostridium pascui; assembly: GCF_016908015.1. Taxonomy (GTDB): domain Bacteria; phylum Bacillota; class Clostridia; order Clostridiales; family Clostridiaceae; genus Clostridium_AK; species Clostridium_AK pascui. The sequence goes on along the minus strand of NZ_JAFBDB010000001.1, from coordinate 225,081 downwards.
TTTGCATAATCCATAATGATATTAAGGTCTTGAATACAATTTTGAACTTTGCAAGCATAAGTTTTTTCATCTTCACGGTCGCCATGTTCAGGCAAATCAAAACTAAGCACTTGATAACCTATTGCTGTTGCTTCTTCTGCAAATACAACAATGGAGTCATCTGCCTTATTTGACTTATTACCATGCACCGCTATAAATAACTTGTCTGATTTGTTCCCCCACAAAATTGAAGGGATATTTTGTATTTTGAAATTTTGTTTTATCATTATAATTCATCCTCCATAAAATGCAAACAACTTTTAAACTACTTATTTGTGACAATTAATCTCCTATTCTCAATAATATTTTGTCGTGTTTTCCATCTTGCTTCTTACAAGCACACCTTTTATTACTTAGCATTCAGGATCTTTTAAACCAAAATATCAGAAATGATAAATTTAGCCATGCCTAACGCTTCCTATAACTTCTATCAAAGATTCGCATTGCAGCCAACGTTTTCAAGCAGTTGTCCAATTTTAAGAGATCACAAACTACTTTGTTATATATTCGTAGTAATTAATGCTGCCGAAATACTCTTTGTTTCTTATCGATAGTGAAACCTCTAAATTATTTTCATCATCTGCAATTATATCTAGCACATAAGCTTTAAACTCCGCCCCCATATCTACCAATGCTGCTATTGATTTTGAAATGGATTGATGTAGTATTCCATCATCCATTCCACCAATATCTTGTATCAAATGTATGGAATTATCTTCAGAATTCTTTTCCAAAGTAAAAATTGTTCCTTTTTTTATAGGAACCCAATAACCTTTTCTCTCCAAGTAGCTTTTTAAAAAAACCACTTTTATATTATCAAACTTTACATCAAACTCCTTATTAAATTCATTTTCATTTTGGGTTGCCTCAAACAGCAAACAATCTTTTTCGCTTGATTTACTGTCAAACTTGATTTGTATAACAATATCCTTAACTTTTGTACTGTATTTTTCTATTTCTTTTTTCATGTCATTTACTTGGGCAATAAACTTTTCGCCCTCATCCATTTTTGGAGCTAATATCTCCGCCAGCTTTCTAGGCAAATAGCCTATAAGTTGATACCCACAAAGCACCTTTATAGCATTCTTGTCCCATATATTATTTTTATCTCTCGATAGCGTTACAAGTTTGCCAGACTTTGAAAGTTCAGTACATATATAGTCTAACCATTGAGAGCTAGTTGGCCATATAATTTCATTAGCTAGTATTATGCTAACTTTGGTCTCGACAAATGGCTGCTCTTTGACTTCCTTCTTAAACTCTTCTGCATTTTCTATTTTTCCATTAGAATCTACCAAAGCAAAGAAAGCATCATAAGGATATAATTTAATTGGTTTAATTCTTGTAACCCTTCTTCTGTCAGCTTCATACACATATAATTCAAATACTGTTTTATCATTATATGGATTGCTGACTTGCGAATATAAAATAAAATTAGCAATATATAATCTTTCAGGTGTAATATCATTGACAATCTGGATATCACTTATATTAGATTTAAAAAATTCTGCAGCCTTTTCGTATTGATTCCACTCTGAGCTATCTATATATACTGGTATTGTATTACCTGATATATCTATAGGCCATACACAAAATATCTTAGATTTGCCTTGAGTTTTAACTTCTTGCCTTCCTCTATTGTAATAATCCTTTTGCTTATTATATCTGTATCTAGGATCACTCCATTGATTCTCAAACCTATTTTTCATACGGTCTTCATAACTGCTCTGACTCTCAAGTGCATTTAGCATAGCATTAAATGTTCCTACAGGCGTATATTTAGTATTATATTTTTCGTTATTCCACTCATTCCTAACAAACTTATTCGCAACTTTTTCAGATATTTGCCTCCAGTTTTGAATTAATAATCTTTCTGGAAACTGTAATGTATGTGTTGTAGGCTTTTTACTTGGTGTCCTAAATAAAGAATCAAAAAAACCCATTTCTATAATTCCTCCTAAATCTAAACTTCACCGTTTTACTAAAATAGCATTGTATATTTGTTCGGTTTTAACTACATTCTAGCATATATGTATAGTCTTGAAAAAAAAATCATCATATTGCTTTTAGTATAAAACTTCTTGTACTAAAGTATTGATTAAAAGTTTTCTTTTATTGTTATTTAAATTATGATACACTTCTTCTTTATTGTAATCAGGTATTATAAAGCTGTTATCGATATTCATTAAATTTGCTAAATATATACTGAAATCATAATAACTTACTGGTCTTTCTCCTGATATATTTATTACTCCTGTAAGTTTGCTATATGCAAGTTCAATTATTGCATTCGCAAGGTCTTGTACATTAACGAAACTGGAATATATATTAGCTATTCTCGAATAATATTTACCTGTTTTTGAAATGTCATAAAGTTCCTTCATTCTAGAATCCATTTTACCATCATAGTCATATCCATAGATACTGCCGGGCCTTACAATCACATGATTAGCATGTCTCTTAACAATACTTTCTCCTTCAATCTTCCCATTAATATATTTAAATAAGTATTCATTAGGTGCACGCCTATAAGGAATTACACTTTCAGTTTGGTCTTTTTCTTTTCCAACTGTGGTAGAAACATAAATCAAACGTACATCTTCGGAAATGTTATTAACTATCTCATTTACACCTATCTGAGATAAAAGCATTTCTTGTTCTTTGTCCATAACACTCCAAATAATAATATTAGGTTTAAGTGATAGCATTTTCTTTATGTCTAATCTATTTAAACCATTGATTTGCAAAAGTTCATGATTACTAAATTTACAGCAAGTCCCATAAATATCATCACAAGTATATTCTTTGAGTTTTTTATATATTGTATTTCCTAAATATCCACTTGCTCCTACTATCAATATCCTCATAAATATTCTTCCTTTCAAAAAATGCAATGAATATACCTCTATAGTTATAAGTTAAAAATAATGCATACCATAAGAATACTTTAACCTACCAATTTACTAAAGTAGTTCTTGTTCTATAATTCTTAGCAAACTTAGCATTATTTTATCCTCTGTTTTGATACTTACTAATCTAGAAGTATATTCATCCTCCCCATAAATCATATCTATACCAAAATCAAGGGTTGCTTCTGCACTTATAAGAAAAAAGGCCTTCTTAATCTTGACTTGTTCTTCTGCATCATTATTTAAATTTAACTTAAAGGATGTAGGATTGTCATAAACAAGCTCAATACATCGCCAAGAATTCTTAGCTTGATTTACTTCATCCAGCAGCAAATTTTTATTTTCTGAGTTAGATACTTTCTTTAACGAGTCTGTAGAATTTATTCGTTCACATATTAACTTTAAAATCTTATCAAAATTTTTATTACCTTCATATATTGCTTTATTTTTACCGTTATTATAAACAACTACTTTCTTAGGTTTTGGTATAGTTATAGATTTACTTGCTAACTGTATATTTTGATATATTAAAGGGCTAAATAATGCAATTACCATAGAAAAAATTGAAACTACCATAACTTTTTTTCTTGTATTCATAAAACTATTCCTCTCATAACATTTCTCTTCTTTTAATTAAGCTCTATGAATTTACTTATTAAATTCCTTTTTTAATAAAGAAAATACCAGATGATCTCCAATTTCATTATTTCTAAAAAAACGTTCCCTTAACTTTCCCTCTTCTACAAATTTAAGTTTGTGTATAAGTTTCAATAGTCATTAATCCCTTACCTCTATAATTTACATCTGTGATTTCATATCCTATTTCAGCATTTAATTGATGAATATACCAATAATGAAAGCCGCAACTGCCGATTATTTTCCCCGTAGTCTTATCAATAATCTGCCATATCTTAAATGTCATACTCCAAGTAGTAAAACCCTTCTTATGATTTTCTTTTTCTAGAATTAAACTTATATTATTCATTCCAAAAAAATTCATAAGTTCATAATCAGTAAAATTTTCAAATAAATAGTCATAAATCTCAGGGTTTAATTCTCGAAGAAGTAAATTCTTGGTCTCAATTATCGGTATATTAATTTTAATACTATGTTCCAAAACTTTCTTCTGCATTTCCACTCGTCCTTTTTAATTTTAATTATTTCAGATAATCTTTAATGTGAAAATATAATTGTAGATTCTACAAAATCAATTTTGCTACCATTTCCCCATCTTCAATGTTACCTGTTTCCACAAAGCCAAAAGATGCATAAAGTGTCTTTGCTGCAATATTTTCTGGTTCATAAGAAAGAGAAACTCCTGAGGCTTTTCCATAAGGGAAGGTTCCAATTAGTTCAAGTGACTTTGCCATAGCTTCCTTACCATAGCCTTTACCCTGATATTTTTTATCAATCATTAGCCTGCATACCCAATAAATATTTTCATCATTGTTCTCATCTGCCTCATTATATGATAACATTATGAACCCTACCATAATATCACCATCATAAATGGCATAAGGCATAGGAATGCACTCATTATTCGTTAAAGCAACATATGCCTCTGCAATACTGCGTATATTACTTGCAACAAAGCTTTTTTGTTCTTCTTTTGGTTCTAATTTAATACATTCATCAAAATTGTCATCTGTGATTTTTCGTAATTGTACCATGGTTATCCCCCTTAAATAAAATGAGTCTTTAATATTGCTTAATATACAATTGTATTTATACTAATATGAAAATTATACCATATTTGAAAGAGAGCTAGAAATCAATATAGATTTCATAGCTCTCTATTTCCTATTTATGCAATAATACTAACCTGAACATTCTCCTATATTATCCTCTATCTTAACAAAAACTAATTTTTCACTAACACACTTAAAATCCTTGTTTCTGAAGCCACTCAGTCATTTTTCTATCTCTTTCAGAAAAGCTTTTTTCTTCATATTTCCCTAAAACAATTTCATCACTAAATATAATATCTGGATGGTTTATCAATGCACGGTATATTAGTGTACGCTAAAGCTGTACTCCAGAAATCTTCTTAATATCATTGTCCACCCTACTGCTGTATCCTTGTGCTATTCCCATTTAAAAAATCTAAGAGCAGCACCAGTACATATTACTCCAAGGGTAATCATTATAATAATAGGCATCATCACTGTATCTATTCTCAAACCAAGCGAGGCAGCTTTTAAAAGTTTTATTCCTTGTGTTAGAGGTAATGCATTAGCAACTCTTTGAAGTCCTGCTGGCATAATCTCATAGGGCAGCGTTGCTCCTGAAAAAATCAGCATAGGAAAATATAGTATACTTGCTGCAATACTTGCTGTCTTTAGATTTGGAGCAATGCCTCCTACCACCATGCCTATGCTAAAAATTGATGCCATTACCAGGAAATAGGCTCCCAAAAACTGAAGCCACGATCCACTAAATCGAAGACCAAAGAAAATTTTTGCCGTGGCATAAACAAATATAAGTGAAACAATAGAATAGAGTGCGTAAATCACTACCTGCACTGCTAAAATCATAGCAGGGCTTATAGGCGTTACCTTAAGCCTCTTTAGAATTTTTTTATGCCGATAGTCAGACACAACCAGCGGTAATCCCATCACACCCCCCGCGCATATTGCAATTGTAGCAATAGCTCCAAATGATTGTTCTAAAAATGTGTATCCTGCCCCATCAAAGGCTGATTTATTTCCATAGATTATACCAAGAATTATTGTTATAACTATCGGCATACAAATTGCAAATATAAACATATCCATCCCTCGCAATGACAATTTCAGCTCTGTTTTTAACATTATTCTAAATGCTTTCATTATTCATTACCACCTCATCTGTATACCATAAATAAGCTTCCTCAAATTTTTCAAACGGACTTCCTGCAATTCCTTCTTGTACAGTCCCATAGAAAATGCTGGTTCCTTTTTTAAGAATACAAATTCTATCACACAATGCTTCTACTTCATCCATAAAATGCGAAGTTAAAAAGATAGTAAGACCTTTCTTCTTTAGGTCTAGAAGTCCTTTCCATACATCTCTCCTTACTCTGGCATCAAGCCCTGTTGTCAGCTCATCTAAGAATACAACTTTAGGATTGGGAATTAAGGCAAGTATAATAAATAAGCGTTGTTTTTCTCCTCCTGAAAGTTCACTGACTTGACTTTTGTATTTACTTGAAAGGCCAAATTGTTTTAACAATTCTGTATAATCTAGTGTATTTTTGTAAAGGGCTTGTGTAACCTCACAAAGTTCTTCTACTGTTAGTTTGTCTTGATAATTTGATTCTTGAAATTGTACTCCAACTTGCTCAAATAATTCCTTTCTCTCTGTTTGTGTATTCATTCCTAAAATCGAAACGAATCCACTATCAAATTTCTTTGTGCCTAAAATACATTCAATAATCGTACTTTTCCCTGCTCCGTTAGCACCAAGCAATCCAAACACTTCACCACGTTTAACTGATATACTAACATTATTTACGGCTTGTATATTTCCGTATGCTTTGCATAAGGCTTGAATTTTAATTATTTCCATGTCTATAAACCTCCTATCTTTTAATACATAAAATATAATAACATCAGGACAAAGTCTGGTGTTAAACTGTAGGGTTCATATTAAATTTTTCTTCCATGGCTTTTAGCTGCCTTAAAATGCAATTTGCATTTAATTCTGCGTTGCTTAATGAAGTAAGAAGTTTATCACAAACTGTTACAATATCTTCATCAGTTTCAGGTGTATTAATAACTTTTCGTATATCAATTTCCGAGTAGTTTGATATGGCGCTTATCATTCGTAAAATTGCCGCAAGGGAATAATTGGCACAGCGTAATGAACGTATTATTTTTAGCAATTGAATATCATCTTTAGTATATACCCTATATCCATTTTGTTTTCTTTTTACAGAAAGTAACCCATTCATTTCCCAATTTCTTAAAGTATCCATGGTAATTCCCAGATAATCTGCAGTTTGTTTTCTTGTCAAAGATACATCTTTTTCTTCCTTGTGTATACCAGAAAGTAATTTTCTTGTAATTTCGATAGCTTCTTCTGCATTTTTCTGCTCTACTTTAACCTGACTTATATAGTTGTCGGTACATGCAATTGCCTTTTGAAACTCACCCCTAGCAGATAATTTAATAATATTAATCATCTTTTTTCTAAGGCCGCTTTGCAGCACCTCAACTTTAAATGCTATCCTCGCTAACTTAAATTGTGCAATATGAAAATCTGTAAAGACCCTATATCCATTAGATAATCTCTGAGGTTTAGGTATCAATTCTAGTTTTTCATATAACCGTACTGTATTAGGGTGTACCCCAATTATTTTTGCTACTTGTGCTGTCTTGTACTTATTTTCCATTATATTTTCACCTCCATTTAACTCTATCATATCGCAGGTGTTGAGTTTGGTGTTATAGTGGATGGTTTTTTATCGTCAATATCAAACTGAGCAAGGCATATATTTAATAACTTAAGTATAAATTAATAATACGTTATAAGGGTATAATATATTAAATATTAAGATTTTTACCATAGTTTATTTCAATACCTTTTACAAATATAAAAAGTATGCTTGCTATCATATTTTATAGAAGGAAAAACCGCTAATGAATTTGTTCACTAGCGGCTAAATACTATCTTTTATATTATTATAGGTATTAATAAGATTTCTATCCCTTTACATTATTGATTTTCAATAGGTGTTTTGCCTCTCATAAATAAGGTTAAAATCAAAGCCACTGCTACTGCACTAACCGTTACCGTAACAGCATAGGACATTCCATCAATAGTCGCTTGACCTTGTAACATTTGCGCCAATTTAGATACTGCAGAAACCTTGGCCATACTTTGTGACATTCCTGCATGCATATATGACTTTGTTAGTGTACTTAACATATCATTCGAAGCTTTGTTGTAAATAGTTATTTGTTCTGACAACTTGCCGTAATTATAATCAGTTCTTCCCTGCATGATTGTAGACATTATAGTTACACTAAGCGCACCTGAAATTTGCCTTATGGTGTTATTAAGAGCTGACGCACCTGGAACTAATTCTTTTTTTACAGCATTCATTCCCACAGTACTGATTGGCATCATAGCAAGACCTAATCCTACAGATCTAATACAAGTAATTAATACTATGTACTCTTTACTTGAATTCATATTTATAACACTTGCAAGCTCATAAGAACTAATGCCTAATATTATAAGTCCAGGTATTACAAGTGGTTTTGCTCCAAATTTATCAAACAAATTACCACTTATCGGCATCAGAAGCCCCATTACAAGAGCAGAAGGTAACATTATAAGTCCTGTCTCCATAGGAGTATAACTTCTTATATTTTGTAAAAACACTGGTAATATGTAAGATGCCCCCATTAGTGCCAGTGTTAAAACACTACTTATTATTAAGCTTATACTGAAATCAAATAACTTCAAAACTCGCAAATCTAGTAGCGGATTGGGATGTGTAAGCTCGTTTACTACAAACAATATAAGACTTAAAATACCAATAGTCATTAATATTGGATTTTCGATTTTACTCCAGTCAATTGATGAACCTTCGCCAAGCACATATAACACACTTACTATTCCAATTGTAGAGGATAAAAATCCTATTATATCAAAGGCCTTGAATGGCTTTTTTTCTGAGTCCTTTAATATAATTGCTGCCATTATTACTCCAACTACTCCTATAGGCACATTAATATTAAAAATCATTCTCCAATCCATCTTCTCAATAATAAATCCGCCAAGTGTTGGTCCTATAGCAGGTGCAGCCATAGATGCTATTCCCCAAAATCCAAGTGCAAATCCTATTTTTTCCTTAGGAAATAACTGATATATTATTGACATTCCTACTGGCATTATCATTCCACCACCAAGAGCTTGTACTATACGAAAGCCTATCATAGTTCCACCGCTCCATGCAAAGCCGCATAATAATGATCCTATCGAAAACATTCCTAATGCAAACATATATATTTTTTTAGGTCCAAAAACGTCCTGAAGATATCCTGTTAAGGGTATAATAGCCCCAAGTGTAAGTGAGTAAGCTGTTATTATCCACTTAGCTCCATCTAATGATAAACCGAAAACAGACATCATCTTAGGAAGAGCAATATTAACTATACTACTGTCTAGTATAGCCATGAAGGTTCCTATTACAACTACTCCTAACCCTAGCCAGCTACTTAATGATTCATTATTATTCTCTCCCATGTCATCCCTCCGTTACTTAACATGGATCTTAACAACGGCATTTGTTCCTGGAAGGATTTTGCTGTCAAAATCATCAAGTTCAATTTTTATTGATATTCTTTGAACTACCTTTGTAAATGTACCGCTGGTTGATGATGATAAAAGTGATAAAGCTGAATTTGAAACTTCTCCTATAGATTTAACTTTTCCAGTAAATTTTTTAGATCCATATTGATCTATAGCTATCTCAACAGGTTGTCCAATTTTTACTTTCCCAAGTTTTGTTTCTTCTATATTAGCGGTTATATATATTTTGCCAGGATCCATTAAAGTAATTAAAGTTTGGCCTGGAGATAAAAGTTCTCCAACAGTTCCTTGTTTTTTTATAACTACACCGTTAATAGGTGATCTCACCAAGGATTGTTCAACACTTGTATCTGGAAGACCATTCATATCTTGACTAGCTAATATTTCATTTTTTGTGACTCTATCGCCTTCGTCTACATTTAATTCTAATAATTTCCCTGAAATTTGAGGTGTCACGCTCACAAAATCAGCACTAACTCTTGCATCTTCAGTTGAAACATAATTTGTATTTTGATACCAATAATAATATACTATCCCGCCTAATGCTACTACCATTACCATTAATATTCCAATCATCAACGTTTTACGTCTTTCCTTCATATTACAATCACCTCTTTCGTTATTTCTTTAATCCAACCTCTGCCAACATTCCTGGTTTTAGCTGAGACTTCGGATCAGATAAGGATACCTTAACTAAAACATTTCTGCTTTGAGAATTTAATTTAGTATTTATCACTAATATTTTTCCTTTAAATTCAGTATTTTCTACTTCAGCTACTTTGACAACCACATCTTGCCCTTCTTTGAGACCATTTATAATATCTAGTGGTGCATAAGCATTTACAACTAAAGAATCGTGATTAGATATTGACGCAAGGGCTGTACCTGGTGAAGCTATCTCACCCACATTAATATTTTTAGCATTTACAACTCCTGAAATTGGAGATGTGATAACTCCATTGTTTAATGCTGTTTGCGATGTTTTTAAAGCTGCCTCTGCTTGTTGTACTTGTGCTTTGTAAACGTTTATGCTAGTTTCTGTTACACCATTTTTAAGTATATTTAGTTGTTCCTGTGATGATTTCTTTTGTGCTTCCGCTGCAACAACTTGTTGATGAGCTGCTTCTAACTGCTGCTGAGTATTTATTCCTTCTTCAACTAAAACTTTCATTCGTTCATAATTTTTGTTTACAACTTTATAATTTTCAGTTGCACTATCTAGTGATGCTTGTGCTTGAGAAATTTGTTCAGGGCGTATACTATTCATAGCATTAGCTAAATTTGCATTTGCAGTATTTACTGCTGCTTGGGCTTGACCAACTTGAGCTTGTAAATCCGTTGTATCTAATTTAATAACAACATCCCCTTGATTAACTTTTGACCCAACATTGATTAATACTTCAGAAACTCTTGCTGAAATTCTTGAAGCTATATTCACCTGATCATTTGTATCAATTTTCCCAGCCATTATGTATTTATTTTTGGTATTTTGTTTAGTTGCTTTAGTAGTTTCTTCGCTCTTATTTATACTAATACTGCTAGTTGCACTACAACCATTTAATACCATTGTTAAAGTTAAACATAGTAAACAAGTAACTTTTTTCATATTATTCCTCCATATTAAAATTATTTAACTATATAGATTTTTTGCAGTAAATACGACATTAGCTAATGTTCCAATGATCATACTATTACAAAAATAAGTTACACTATGTAATTTACGTTTTTAAGTATAAATTACACAGTGTAACTTGTCAATATTTTTATCATATTTTGCCAACTTGTCAGTTCACACTTCATTTGTTATTATATAATTGTCACTTTAAAAGGAGGTGCCAAGATGGTATTTAAACGCGCACGCAGTGAGGAACAAAAAAACATTAGGCGTGACCAAATCATTGAGGCAACCGTCAAGCTATTGGAAAAAGAGCCATTGGAAAAAATCACTCTTGCCTCAATTGCTAGTGAGCTGAATTTTTCAAGAGCAAATTTATATAAATATGTAACTACTAGGGAAGAAATTTTCCTATGGATTGTTGCCTCAGATGCTGAAAAGTGGGTGGACGGGCTACAACAGAGCTTGGAAAGCTATGATCATTTGGAACTTAGAGCTTTTTGCCATATTTGGGCAGAACAAATATATCAGAATAAACGTCTAGTTAAGCTGTTTTCTCTTTTAACTATAGTGCTTGAGAAATCTTCAACTTTAACTGCATTTGAGACATTTAAGCAAGATTTTTATAGCAATTTCAGTCATCTGAGAGTTATTATTAAAAGATTACTGCCTGATTTATCTAATGAACAGTTTAGGTACTTTATTCACTATCAAATGCATTATGCTTTAGGCCAATTTTCTTCCATTGTTTCAAATAAAAAACAGCGGCAGGCATTAAAAGTGCCTAATTCATCCTGCCATAAACGTGATTTTGTATCAGAATTTGCAGAGTACCTTGAGGTAATTATCATAGGGCTTCAAGCAATAAAAAAATAGCCCCCTTAAAATTTGGGGGCTTGGAACCTCAATGTCCTTTTTTCTTTTCCTTCTTCTTCGCTTGTCGTTTTTCAAATTTAATTCTTTCAAGCTCTTCTTTTTTTTCTTTTGAAGTTTTTTTATGTTCTTCTTTTCTTTTTTCATGTTCTAGTTTCATTGCTTGTTGGGCTTTGGTTCCAATACCTTTTTGAGCAGTTTCTTTCTTAACAATCCTTTTAAGTCTTTTCGGGTTTATTTGCTTTTGCTCTACTGTATCAACTTTAATGGGTCTGCTGAAAATCAATTTATAATAGTTTTCCAGTATGAAACTATAAATTTCATAATCCTTTGGTTCAGAACCAAAAATAACTTTAGAGGTTTCCAGCATTTCTCCATTAATTCTCTCAAATACTCCAACCCAAAAAGGTTCCTCAAAAAAGACAGTTAATTTTACACTCATTTTTAATTCCTCCTGTATTTTCAATTACAAGAGAACGGACAACCCCAGGAGGGCAGGTTACTGACAGGTTTAAATCCTGCATCCGGACTACCAACCGGATTGTGTTTTTATCTCTCAATCATATATTATAAAATTTTTCCCACTAAAAGTCACTTATTCTTGAAGGATTTATTAATCATGTAATAATAATTCGGATTTAAATATTATTACAGCATTTCCAGAAACCTTAACTTCAACAGGTTCTTTATCCTCTATTTTTACCTCAACTTCAATAATACCAGTTCGGTTTATAGCTTCCCCCTGCTTAGCCCTAAATCTAAACAAAGAATTATTGTGCTTAACAAGATTATGATGAACAAGATATGCACCCAAAGGACCATTTGCATTACCAGTAACAGGATCCTCGTTAATACCTATTGCAGGTGCAAACATTCTACCGTGTATTAATATATCACTATCTTGTGAATTAACCGTAAAAACATAATACCCATTACATTTAATAGTTTTACTCAATCTAGAAAGTGCATCGTAGTTTGGCTTTAATGTGTTTAAAGTATCAATGCTTTTTATACCAATCATAACCTTAGAATGACCTGTTGAGACAATTTGGATTTCGTAATTTTCCAGCAAATCATTATTTTTTATATTAAGAGCTAATAAAAGTTCTTTTTTATTTTCTCCATCAATAATTGTGCCAAATTCAACTTGTCCTTGTGTCATAACAATTTTGTAGTCTTCATTTTCTCTTATTACGTCTACAGGCAAAATTCCAGCACCTGTTTTATGATAAACTCTAGATGTGTCCAATCCATTTTCAACAGCACGTGCATAATGAGCGGCAATAGTAGCATGTCCGCAAATTGGCACTTCATTTGTTGGAGTGAAAAAACGTATATGAGCATCATACTCATTGCTATTTGAAGAAAAAATAAAGGCTGTCTCAGAATTATTAAGTTCCCTAGCTATTTTTTGCATTTCGTAATCGGTTAATCCATCTGCATTTGTTATTACCCCTGCTGGATTCCCTGTGAATTTTTCCTTTGTAAATGAATCAATTTGATATAAATTGTATTGTCTTATCATGATTTTCCCCCTAAATATATTATAAATTTATAAATTACACTACTTTTTTTCTTTAAGGTTAAGCATTACTTAATTTTTTAATAGCTTCTTTTTCACTTGGCAAAAAAAATATATGCTTTCCTTTGTTGCTTTCATAGATAAAATCTCTTAAACTCTTACTTGAATACATAGAAAAATCACCGACTATTGCAACTTTCATATAATAGTTAATAAACTTTTGTAAGATTTCTCCTGCAAGCCGTGTTTTCAAGTCAAAAAACTCTCCACATATTGCAGACTTATTCAAAATTACACAATCACAATCTGTTTCATATCTTACTGTTCCAATGAAATCCAGCGATGACTGAACATCAGTTATTAAAATCTCGCTGCTACATACAATAGCAATCCCAACATTATTTTCTTTTATCTTAGTTATTTTCATAATTATCCCCCAATAAATTAATGTTTTTTGTTGTATTATATAAACATTCTTTATATAAGGCCTAGTGGCAGTTTATTGTTCTACAAGCATTGAAATAGTGCTTAACATATTTTCTATAAATTTTACACTTCCCCAAAGAATTATTCTTAATCTTTTATGTTTTTCGTCATACTTTATACTAACTGTAGATTTCCCGATTTCCGGGTCTTTACAATTTGCTATAGCTATAAGTGTATTTGATATTCTTATATATTCATCTTTTTCGGTTTCTTTAATATCTACTACAGTTGATACATTTACCCGATTTGATATAGTATCCTCTTCATTGCCTGTAGTGGAGTAATCAACATTTAATTCTTTATTTATTTTTTCATTACCTATTTTAACATTGTTTTTTTCCATAAATATACTTAAATCATGTCCTGATATTCTCCACTGCTTTCCAACTTTACTTGCCCCGAGTTTACCTTCAGTTATAAATTTTCTTATGGTTTTATGATGCATACCCAACATTTCTGCTACTTGATCTATTGTATAAAATTTATCTTCCATCATGTTTTCATCCCTCCATGATTACTTTACGTCCAAATTATAATAAACTTTTCCTCTCCAGTCAACTATTTTATTCCACTTTGTTGTATTTTATTGAACTTTATTAAACTTTATTGCATTTATTTTGCACATATTTCATTACAAATCCTCCTGCATGCAGTTTCCGTAACTATTTTATGAAAACGTATTTTCTCATAATCATTACAGAATTATTTATTAGATTGAATATTTATTTTCAAACATGTTATAATTTCACTATGGCATGCCAATAAAAGTTATATTTTAAGATAATGTTCAGAAAAAAACTGAAAGTAAGGTCTTATTTACTTAAATTAGTAATAAAAATGACACATGTTAGAAAAGAGGTGCTGGATTTTATGAAAGCTTTTATAGAAAAATATAAGTATAATTATATAAAAAAATGTTTGCTTAATTTAAGAAATACTTTAAGAGATTGTGTAGATATTAATGTTGTTGAAGTAAATAAAGCATATATACATAATAAAATATTAGGTATTTTTGAAAATTTATCTGATGAGGAGAAGGCAGTACTTGATATTAGTAAACTAAATATTCCTTCACATATTGATAATTATTTAGTCGAGTTGAATGAGTATGTATACGGAATTCCAAGTATTACAAAGCTACAAATTAAAAAACTATTCAAAAAAGAAAAGAATTTTAAATTACCGGATTTAAATGAACAGGATTCAAAGAATGTATATTTAGGTTGGATTGATGAATCCATTAGAAAATTATTCATAGCTTACCATATGGATGATAAGCTTATAGGTATGGTATGTAAAGTCCCAAGTTATAGTTCTAACAACACTCATGTGTGTGCGCTTTGTAATCATGTAGGTCTCGAAGATGAAGTAGCCTTTGTTTCATCTATCTGTAAAACATCTAATAGTGGAGAAGGTGCCTATAGGTCCATAGGCTTTAATATATGTTTAGATAGCCAGAAGTGTAATGAACGAATTGTAGCTGTGGAAAAGCTTGAACAAATTTTAAAGGATGTTAATAATATAAAATAAAAGTAATATACATACTAGCATTCTCTCTACAAATAAAAAAATTAGCAATTATATTATTCTATTGCTTGTAAAAACAGCCTTAATCTAGTAGTACTATTGATTAAGGCTGTTTTTATATAAGTAAATTTACCTTTATTGATTACTTTCATTCTCATTGATGACACGTAACTTTTCCAAACACATTATTCTAATATCTGTACAATTCCTTGACCGCCATCAACTAGAACTCGATCTCCCGTCTTAAGTCTTCTAGTAGCATTTCCGCATCCTACAACAGCTGGAATACCAAGTTCTCTAGCTACAATAGCAGCATGGGACAAAGGTGCTCCTACATCAGTTATTATTGCTGCAGCCCTAGGGAAAAGAGGAGTCCAACCTACATTAGTTGTAGTAGCAACCAAGATTTCCTCCGATTGAAGCTTTTCTCCTTCTTCGGGGTTTGTCAGAATACGTACTATTCCTTCTACCCTGCCTGATGCTCCTGCAAACCCCTTTAACACTTCAGAATCAGGTTTAACAATAGGTATAGTTGAATCATAAAAATCCATTCTTCTCTTTGGGTCGTTCAACCATTCAGAAGGATTAAAGCCTCCTCGAATAATTGATGGAAATGGAGGCATAGATTTATATTTCTCATAGTTTTCTTTTCTCGCTGGAATATGCCCCACTTCTATATTTCTATTAGCCAGAAGATCTTCTATTTCATTAATATATAGGAAAAAGCTATCTTCTCCTATTCCTGTAAGCTCACCCGCCTTAATTGCAAATGCTCGAAGAACTCTAAATACCCTTACGAACTCTGAGCGGCATGCTTCCCTTATACGAGCCCCTTCTGATGCTTTGGTCAATTGCTTTTCAAGCCATTTCACTTTGCTGGGGAAACGCTTCTGAAATCTCTCCCAAGCAGCCTCATATTGAATATGCTGCTTCTGTAGAAGTCTATCTGCATCAGTATTGGACTCTTTAAATTTCTCAATCTGCCTTTCAAGCCAGTTTCCATCCTCTAAAGGATCAGCAATAGATAACTCAAATTCATGTGGACCCCGATGCCCATTTTGTTTAAGATATTCCTCTCGGCTCATTTCTCCATTAAGAACCTTAGAGATACCTACAACTGGCCCGAGGCTTGCCAACTCCGAATCTCCTCTTAGGTTTGATAAAAGGGTGTTAGCATCTTCAAGTCCAACCAGATTCTTAAGTTTTTTACTCAATGTCAAAGCAAGAACAGCTTTGGTTCCGCTAATTATTAGTCCCCACCAGGCTTTCTTGTTATAGGGCTCAATCTCATGCTTCCATAGTGTAAGTAGTTCTTCCTTTGTATTTACCTTTTTTATTTCTTTAGTCATAGCTCTGCACCACTCTGGTGTTTTTTCAAGATACTGAGTCATACCTTTTGAAATTTCTCGGTAATTCTTAAAATAATATTTTATTCTTGGAAACATCTTCTTTATTAAATCGAGCCTTGCAAATGGGTAAGTCGGAACTGTTAACTCTTTTGGTAATTGACCGAAAACCTCACTAATCATTTTCTCTGCTAATTTTGAACTACCATATAAAGCGATAACAGCAGATAACCTCTGACTAATATTTGAGTATATTCTTCCACAAATATTACCCGACCATAGATAATATCCCGGTATGAAACTAGATTCAATATCTAGTGCCCTTACAGCGCTCCAGGTTAATGGAGTTACAACATCTGGAATTGCTTCTCCCACGTTTGTATTTACCCAAAGTGCGTCACCAATTAAACTTTCGTTTATTTCATAGGTATCCAAGTTACCTGAAGTCAATGTAGTTATTGGCCTTGACTGCAAGAGATATAGTTTTCCCTTTGCTACAGCCCATTCGATATCCTGAGGATTTCCTAGTTCCTTCTCAAGCTTTGCTGCATATTGATACAGGTCATGAGCATATTTCTTAAACTCATTAGGGCCATCATATCTTCCCTTGGGTCTAGTAAATTTAAAGTCATATGCATTTTTTTCTCCAGAAACAAGCTGTTCTCCCAATCCACGTACGTAGTTACCTATCATACTTGAATAGCTGCCTGTTATAGGATCAGCAGTAAATAATACCCCTGAAATTTCAGACTGTACCATGAGCTGTATGACTACTGCTATCTGATGTGCATGATCCATACCTTGAACAAAGCTATAAGTCTTTACTCGTTCTGATTCACTTGACGAAAAAACTGCATCAATGGCTTTCTGTATATCTTTGTCTGTTTCAACATTAAGAATGGTTTCAAACTCGCCGGCAAAGGAGGCCTTGGCTGAATCCTCACTTAAAGCTGAGGATCTTACTGCAAATAGAGCTCCTTCATTTTTGTTTCTAATATCATCTAATAAAATTTGTATCTCATTCCAAGCCTGATCACTAAGTTTTTTATTTTCAAAAGCAGATGGTAAAATGACAAAGCCATCTGGAACTGGATATCCCCCTTGATACATCTTTGCGAGCATGCTCCCTTTTCCTCCTGCATATACCTGTAACTCAGGAGTTAAGACTTTAAAGCTTTTAACCATATTATCCATAACAAGCCCTCCTCTACCTTTGAATCCCATATCGAATTATATCGAAAAAACCATTCCTCTCTTTAACAAAGTTTTGAAAATAAGCTTCATTTAAATTCTCATCTTCTACCAGGTCTGATAGGTATTTGTTTTCAAAATAATCTAATGTAAGTTTGATTATTTCGAATGCCTGCTTCCTGTATACACCTTCTCTTAGTGGAATTTTTTCAAATAACTGCTCCATTACTTCATTCCTTTTGTCAATTAGTTTACCATATTTTTCTTTAATCTCCATTTTCAATTCTTCTGGTGTATTATAAAAGGCTTCCATTATAACTTTATATAGTTCAGGATTTTTCCTGTAGTAGTTAAACTTTATATTACTCATCTTTTCCTTAACCTCAAAAAAATCTCCCTGTCCCAGTATGTTATCAAAGCCAATTTCAATACTTCCCTTTTCAAAACACCTATCTAGTAATGATAGATATAAGTCTTTTTTACTCTTAAAATGGTGAAATATTAGCGATCTAGATATACCGGCTGCCTCTGCCAACATTACTGTGGAAGTTTTATCATATCCATATCGAGCAAATACAACTAAACAGGCATCTAAAATTTGTTCTTTATCATAAAGCTTTGCAGGCATATTAATTTCCTCCTTGAATTTTACTGACTGATATGTTAGTAAAAATATAACATATGCTGACACCCCTGTCAATAATAAAAAGCCGGTAAGGTTACATGAATCACCTTACCGGCGTATATAGAAATGGAAAATTAATTATTTCTAAAAACCTCTAGTAGTATTTAATTGAACACTTACTTTAACCCTATTTGCTTCAGACTCTGCACTTATTATGCCGCCATGAAGCTCCACAATGCTTTTTGCAATAGCAAGTCCAAGACCCGAGCCTGATACCTTTGAATTTCTTGATTTATCAACTCTATAAAATCTTTCAAAAAGCAGCGGCAATACCTCCGTTGGAATTGTGTCACCTTGATTTTCAAATGATAAATTTACCTTCCCCTTGTTTTCAATTATTGAGATAAATATTTTGCTGTTTAATTCTTTGTAACTGTACTTAATAGAATTTGAGAGTATATTCTCAAAGGTTCGTGCCATTAAATCCGAATCAACATCTACATATATTTCATGGCTTGAATACTCTGTTTCAAAGGAAAGATTATTTTGTTTTGCTAAGATAGACATTTCTCCAAGCAGCTGGTCCATAAGCTCCACAATATTAACAGTAGTTTTATTGACTTTTATAACCCCATTGGTAATTTTAGTATATTCAAATAAATCTTCAATAAGTTTTTTTAATCTCAACGATTTTAAATACGCTCTTTCAACATAATTATTCATAGCTATCTCACTATCATAATTTTTATCCTTAACAAGAGTCAAGTAACCTATGATAGTTGTAAGCGGTGTTTTTAAATCATGAGATACATTAGTAATAAGTTCATTTTTAGTTTGCTCAGCTCTTCTTTCATCTTCAATTTTATTTTTCAATTCTACGGACATTTTGTTAATATTTTTTGCAAGAATTTTAAACTCATCATTTCCTCTTTCTGCTACTTTAAAATCCAAATTACCCTTGGAAATTTCCTGAATGCCAGTTGTAATTTCCTTTATGTACTTAATCTTTCTCCTTGCTAAAAGATGAAAAACTAATATATATACTGGCACAGCCCAAAGTAAGGATATGAACATATTCCAATAAGTAATATTGAATGCAGTAAGATATACAATACCTGCTACCAAAATACTGATCATATTGGCTACAAACACTTCCATACCAATGCTTCTCATTATATATTTTTGATTAGCATTGTGAATTCCAATTAGTATGTTCTTAATTTTCCTAAGCTTGTTTCCAAAAACAAAACATACTATAAATACAACAAATCCGGTTATGGAATAACTATTAAAAAGCCTCCATCTATATGAATATTGAAAATAATATAGTATATCAAAATAAGATAATATTAACGGGAATATCACAGCCAAAGTAAGACTTACCAAAAATCTTATTATTAGCGATATTTTCTTTAATGTGTTACCTTTTAGTATAATTACCTTTTCTGTCTCATTACTAGCCAACTTTATAGCCTACCCCCCATACTACCTTTATATATTTGGGATCCTTAGGATTTATTTCTATCTTCTCTCTTATGTTTCTAATATGAACTGCAACTGTGCTTTCTGATTCATAGGCTGGTTCATTCCAAACACTTTCATATATTAACTTAGTGCTTAAAACTCGTCCCCTGTTTCTAGCTAAAAACTCTAAAATAGAAAATTCCGTTGGAGTAAGCTTTATTTCCACCTCATCTACTTTAACCTGGTGGGTTGCCGTGTTAATTCTAAGTCCTCCTATTTCAATTTCCTCAGACTTTGTTTCCTTATGTTCAGTAATCATTGCACATCTTCTGAGCTGTGATTTAACCCTTGCCACAATTTCAAGTGGATTAAAGGGCTTTGTTACATAGTCATCTGCACCTGTATTTAGTCCAAGTATTTTATCAATATCTTCGCCCTTTGCTGATAGCATTATTATAGGAACGTTTTTATCTTTCCTAATTTTCATACATGCCTGAATACCATCCATTTTAGGCATCATGACATCCAGTATTATTAAATCAATTTCTTCCCTCTCAAGTATATCAAGTGCTTCAATTCCATCCTCAGTTTTAATGACACAATATCCTTGATTGACAAGGTATATCTCAAGTAAATCTCTAATATCTTCTTCGTCATCAACAATTAGAATTCGCTGCTTTTCCAAACCCTAACCTCCTTATAATGAATTCATATATTCCATAGCCTGCTACAATGAACACCATGGGCATTATTGGATATGAGTACCTAGACATTGTAAAATATGGAATGTAAATTAAGTCAAAAAATAAAGCTGTGATAAATAAAAATAAGAAGTCTTCATTTCTTTTTATAAAAAGTCTAATACTCTGAGCTGCTCCAAGTATTAAAATCAAATAATGAAAGATGATTGCATTGTAAAAGCTAACCCCAAGAATTTCCTTCCAATAAAAAGGAGCATTCCAAAGATTCCATGACTTTCCGATAGTATACCAGTAGGCATATTTTAATGGCTCTTTAACTGCATAGTTTTTTAGCCTATATAACCCTGCATCAATCTCCCTTTGGTTAGATTCAATTGCTGTTTTACCTGGCTCATAAGGAGTATAGTTATCGCTTTGATCATAATTAACATAGGTTCCCTGTAAAAATGGATTCCCAGATGAAAGTGTTAATGGTATAAATCTACGAAAAACCACATAATTTCTAATCCACCATGGGCTCATAATAGTTGAAAATGCAAGGGTTGTAACCATTGTAAACTTCACCATATCTTTGAGCGTATATTTTTTTATTATCCATATAATAAGGACAATGCCTGGATACGCCGCCAGTGTTGGCCTAACAAGACATCCAAATCCCCATATAATACCCCCTATAGTATAGTATAACAAACTTTTTTCTTCAATAGCATATATGGAAACATATATAAGAAGGAGAAGTAAAAACTTAAAAAGTATTTCAGTTAAAATTACTGTAGATGTATAGTATTCCGCAATATATAATGAATTTAAAAAACAGCCTAAAATAGCTGCTCTGCTATTAAAAACCTTCCTTCCTAATAAAAATATAAGGTACATTGATGCTGCTTGAAGGAGAGCTTGAAAAACTCGGAATGCTGTTATCCCTCCAAACTTTCCAAATATCTTTATGAAAAATGCTAATACATAGGGCAGTCCAGGCATTATAAAAACCGTTGGCTCATCAACCCTATGGTAAATTAAGTGTCCTTTATCTGCGAGCTCCCAAGCGCTTCTTATGTATTTAATATCATCATTATCAAACTTTTCAAAGCTTCCAAGGTAGTTTTCAGTTCCGTATCTTAAAGTTGCATATAAATTCACTATAAAAAATAGTGCAATTATAATAATTAAACTTGTTTTAACCCATTTACCTTCGTTTTTTATACTAAACATTATTTTTCCTCCTGCTTAACTATTTAATAGAAACAAAGCACGCTCCCAATACAATTAATCCAATGCCAAACCATCTGGTTGGCGGTATATTCTCCTTGAAAATTAAAAGAGCAATTACTGCTGCAGCAACATAGCAAAGACTTTGAATCGGATATACCACCGATAACTCTGCCTTTGATAAAATATAAAACCATATTACCGTGGCTACTGAATATATAGATAGTCCTCCAAGAATATAAGGATTAATAATCATATTTATAACTCCATGAACAGTAAATTCTAAATCCATGCCTGACAGTCCAATTTTCCATAAGGTCTGCCCTGCAACAAGAAATATTATATTTAATAAAAGCAATAGATACATCATATATTAGTCTCACTTTCATTACTGCAGCTTTTAATTATTCCTATCTCCTGAGTAAGAGATGTAATTTTGCTTTGCATTTTCGATATCACCAAATTTAAATAAAATATCAATATTAAAAGAAAAATGATACCTGTTACAAATAGGAACGCTGGTGCATATGAAATTCCAACTTTCTTTGCCATATCCTCGGTAAGATTTATGTCAAGAGAAAACATAATAAGTATCAAACTTATTGAAACCCAAAATATACTGTATTTAAAATCAAGTATCCTTTTTTTTACAAAATATAATGTACCAATTAAAAACCAAATGGAAAGTACAAGACAATATGTGTATGGATTCATAAAAACACCTCATTTCATTATGGTTGAAGTAAAATTGAACATGTAACTTTAATCATATAGTAAATTGATTTTAATGGCGTAATGGAGGATTTACCTCCTTGTCGTTTCTTCATATCAACTGATATTTCCTTAATCCTTACTCCCCTTTTGGAAGCATATACTATTGTTTCCACCTCAGGATAATCTCTTGGATAGTACCCCGCGAAAATATTAATAACCTTTTTATTAACAGCTCTGTAGCCTGATGTAGTGTCAAAATAATTTCTCCTGCATACAAAAGACACAAGCTTTGAAAAGAAATTAATTCCAACCCATCTCATTTTACTTGATACATAGTCAGTTTTCTCAGCAAACCTGGAGCCTATTACCATGTCTGCTTCACCCTTTTCAATTGATTCAATCAGTCTAGAAAGATCCTTTGGATCGTGCTGTCCGTCTCCATCCACCTGAATTACAACGTCATACCCTTTCCTTTCTGCATAGATATATCCAGTTTGAACAGCGCCTCCAATGCCAAGATTTTGTGGAAGATTTATAACAAATGCCCCCGCCCTTTGAGCTTCAACTTCAGTTAAGTCTCTTGAGCCATCATTGATTACCACTACATCAACCTCTGGATTGTTGCATCTTACTGAATTAACAACCCTATAGATGTTTTTTTCTTCATTGTATGCAGGTATTGCAACCATAACTTTCATTTAATTCCAACCTCCTCTAAAATTTCCTTAATCCTATTCTAAATCATATTTTTAAAGAACTTTCTTAGAAATTATTAAGAATTTCGAAAGATACACGCAATAATATAAAAAATTTATATTTTTAGTTTTTCTGTTTATATCTACAAAAAAATTCATATATTACTAATTTTTGTGAAGGAATATTAAAAAAAACGTCGAAATACTTTAAGAGTCTTATTTTACAAAAATTACGTATTTATGTGATTTAACATTATGCTGTTTTGAGGAGGATTACTAAAATGAATAAAATAAGAATAGTTATTGTAGATGATTCACCTTTTCAAATTTCTCTTTTAAGTGATTTATTAAACGAGAATGGATTTGAAGTTTTGGGTAGTGCAGGCTCACTTGATGAGGTTAAAGAAGTGATAAAATCCTTAAAACCTGATTTAGTAACAATGGATATGACTATGCCAGGTACTGATGGCCTTGAATGTACTAGGGCAATACATGATATTGATTCTAATATCAAGGTTATTATTGTAAGTTCTATGATGGATGATGAAATTGTAAGAAAAGCTAGAAAAAATCATGTTTCAGGTTATATCCAAAAGCCTGTAGACAGCGAGGAAATTACATTATTAATAAACAGGATAATGGCAAATGAAGAATTGTTTCAAGAGTTAGAAAGTTATTATAGTAAGATATTTAAAGAATCGTTATTAGATATATTTAACAAATTAACAAAG
This sequence comes from Clostridium pascui, assembly GCF_016908015.1. GTDB lineage: Bacteria > Bacillota > Clostridia > Clostridiales > Clostridiaceae > Clostridium_AK > Clostridium_AK pascui. The sequence continues at coordinate 201,134 of NZ_JAFBDB010000001.1, read as the reverse complement.
ACTGTTCCAGAATTTATAAATGAAAGTACCAACAATATAGCTCAAAGCTCAAGAGGAGTTTCAATTGTTTTAGGTATAATCGGAAAATACTCTGGCAGACTGATTCTTGATATGTCATATGAAACGGTATCAAAGCTTTCTAATGTATTACTGAAAAGGGAACCAAAAGATAATGAAGAAATGCTAAATGTTATGGGCGAAATTGCCAACATGTACGCTGGCAATGCTTCTTCTATGATAAATAAAAAGAATAAATTATTTGGATTAAGAGTTGCACCACCTACAATTTTCCACGGTGAATCAATTAATATATCCAAAGGAGAATTAGAAACAAGCTTTTCTGCAATTGTAAATTCTGAATTTGGAGAAATAACAATGAGTATTGGATTCAATCGAGGTGATGAAGAATGGATATCAAATATATAACTCCTTTTGTAAATTCCTTTGTAAATATACTTCCACAAGTTGGTTTATCAGATATTAAAAAGAACGGACTTTCTTTAAAAGGTAAATATTTAGATAGTTCAGGAGTAGTGATAATAGTAGGATTAATGGGTGATATTAAAGGAAATATTATTTATAATACTTCAATTGAAAACGCTAAAAAAATTGCATCTGCAATGATGATGGGAATGCCAGTAAATGAGTTTGACGAATTAGCTCAAAGTGCAATTTCAGAGTTAACTAATATGCTTACAGCTAATGCAGCTACAGAGTTTTCAAATATTAATATTAATGTGGATATTTCTACTCCAACACTTATACATGGAAATTTTACTGCTAATGCAAGTATTGATAAGGTAATATGTGTTGAAATGTCAGCTAATGATATTTCTTTTGATATCAATATTGCTCTGGAGATTCCTTGATAAACATACTTTTTATACTCTTATAGCAATTTAAACTATCAATACGTTATATCTCAGCAACTTAAAAACAGTCATTGAAGATGCCGTAAATAATCCGTCTTCAATGGCTGCTTTATTATTCCTTTTCTTAGCTATACATCCAACCAAAAGTTACTCTTCTATTTCTTCAGTAAGCTTAACTATCTCATCAATTATGCTGCCAATGTACTCAATAGTATCAAGAAGCGGCTTATCTGTAGTTATATCTACTCCCGCCATTTTTGCAAGTTCAACTGGTGTTTTGGTTGAGCCCGCTGCAAGTACTGCTCTCCAATCATCTATAGCTTGCTGTCCTTCTTTTAATATTCTCTTGCTGACTTCTGTTGCTATAGTAAGCCCTGCACTATAAGTGTAGGAATAAAGTCCCATATAATAATGAGGCTGCCTCATCCATGTTAGTTCTGCCCCGTCAATTATCTTTACCTCATCTCCCCAGAACTTTTGGAGTACTTCTTTCTTTATTTTGCTAAGAGTTGAAGCCTGTACACTTCCTCCTTCATCAATTATTCTGTATACTTCTCTTTGATAAGCTGCTTCTAAAAGATGAGTTACAAAATTATGATAATAAGTATGGCCAATCATCGAAGATAAAACCCATCTTCTAAACCTTTTATCCTTATTAGTCTTTAAAAGATAATTTGCCATAAGGAGCTCATTCATGGTGGATGGTGCTTCTACGAAATATGTAGAAACATCTACATCAAATATGTTTTGACTTTTATTGCATGATTTGAAATGACCTGCATGCCCTAGTTCATGAGCTAAGATAAACACCTCTGCCATCTTTTCACTCCATGATAGTAATATGAATGAATGGCTTCCATAAGGACTTGAGCAAAATCCTCCTGTGGATTTCCCCTTATTTTGTGCAAAGTCAATCCATCTCTCATAATAGGCCTTTTTCACCATTTCTAAGTAATCATCACCTAATACAGCCAAAGCACCTTCAATATATTTTTTAGATTCTTCTATAGTTACATTAGGATCATATTCTGGATCCACTGCAATCTTCAAGTCTGCAAAAGTCATTTCATCAAGTTTGTGTATTTTCTTTAAGAGTCTTGCATATTTTCTCATATGAGGTGCTAGCTTCTCAGTTATAAGATCTATCTGTCTGTTATATAAATCTCTATCAACCTTTTGAGGAAACAATAAACTATCTATAACAGAGTCGAAACCTCTTAAGGCAGCTATATTTTTTTCTTTCTGGACTTGAATCTGATAAGCTGCAGCCGTAGTATATTTATATTCTCTTAATTTATCCGAAAATGCTTTAAAAGCAGCTCTGCGCACCTTTGCATCAGTTTCATATTCATATTCATTTTCAAAAAGTGCATAACCAAGAGGATATTCTTTTCCATCTACAGTAAAACTCTTAAAATCCATATCTGCATGTTTAGCTTGTTCATAAACTTGATAAGGTGCCTCCAAAGTTCCAGATAAAGCAGCTAATACTCTTTCTACTTCTGGATGAAGTGCATAAGCCTTTTCCATTTTTTTATCCTTTAAATAATTACTGTTTTCTTTGGATACAGTTATTGCAGCATCTAAAACTTCATCGTCAGCTTGAATAATTTCACTTTTTATAAAGCTCAACCTGCTTTCAATATCAGATAATATATTAACCATTTTAGAATATCTATCCTGATTTTCATTATTTGTATAATCCACTGAAACTGAAAGCTCTACATAAGAACATGTAAGCCCCTTAAGTTGATATAATTTTCTTAGCTGGTCTAAGCATTCATTAATCTTGCTTACTGTATTTAATTTGCCTTTATACTCTTTTTCTATTTTCAAAGAAAGCTCTTTCATCTCTTTTACAGCTGATTGAAATTCTTCGTCTGTACCATAAATAGCAGATAAATCCCAAGTGAGTGCTTGGTCTACATCTTTTCTTTCCTTTAGAAGTTTCTCCATTACCAATGCCCCCTTTATATATGTTCAATACAACTTACATTTTATACCTTTTCATTCATTCAGTCTACTTAAATTAAATATTAAATATAAAATACCGTACTGAATTTCTCCAATACGGTCTATATGTATTCGTGGGTTTCATTGGTGGAGGCGAACATCATCGAATCCCTGTTCAGAAACCTTCATTACTTATGATACGGTTCGCCATTTGGGTAGTAAGTGCAGTTTTTTTTCAGTAAAAAAGATAGAACATTTACATATCCTACCTTTTTAGACTTACAAACATTTACAATATTCCTTGCATTTGTAATAAAACAAGCTGCTTAAGTATGATTTTTATCTAATTGTGAATTAAGGTATTATGATTACAACAAAGACCGCAACTGCAACGTGTATCACCAAATTTCAAGTCGTAAGCTTCTGAAAGCTCTACATTAACTTTAATAACCTTTTCCGCAAAATCTGATTGCGCTTTTGGTACTTCTAAAAGATTATCTGCCTTAGCTTGTGTATTTATAATTGCACCAATTGGAACATATCTATTTGCAGCTATCCTAATTCCTCCTGTTACAATTGCTCCAGTATCAATATAGCAATTGTCCTCTACTATAGCGTTAAATACAATTGAATTAAACCCAACAAATGTATTGTTTCCTACAATAGCTGGTCCATGAATTAATGCTCCATGAGCTATACTTACTTTATTCCCAATATATATTGAATATCCTGTACCATTTACAGAATATTTAGCATCTTTTAGCCCATGAAATATTACTCCATCTTGTATGTTTGAATTATAACCTATATAAAATGGTGTTCCCTCATCTGCTCTTAGAACTACATTAGCACCTACAAATACATTCTTTTCTATTGTTACATCACCTATTACACTTGAAAATGGTCCTATAAATGCACTTTCACTTATTTGAGGATACATACTTACAGGATTAAATGAAGTAATCGGATTTTCTCCAATAAAGTAAGCATATAAATTAGTTGGCCCTATTGACTTATAATCTTTTTTCATACTATTATACATTATAACTTTCTCCTTAAATTAATATTATATTATATTAAACTTAATATTAATTTGTTAATGATTCTATATATAAAAAATGTACCAGCATTTGCTGGTACTAGTAAAATAAAAATTTTAATTCTATATACGAGGTGTATATCCAGTTATAATTAATGTTGACCATTCACTATCTTCATTATCAATCCACTGACATTCCACATCTAAATATTTAAGCCATGCATTAAGTCCATAACTTTTCTTACTTACGTTAGGAGACTTTCTGCCATGATGTTCTTTTATAACCTCTAGTAATTCAATTTGCTCATCTTTACCTAACTCTTTATCTACAAGTTCTAATATTACTTCAAGACATTCTGTATATGCTCTTCCATCTCCAAGATAAATTTCATCTGAGTAAACTTGTCTTTCCTTATTTAAAGCATCAATAATTTCATTAATTTCTTCTTTATTAGACAAGTAATACTTTGCTCTTCTTAAAGCTTCAATATCTCCATCTAATTTATTTATCTTCTTTTCTAGGCTTTCTTTTATCATAAACATACTCTCTCTTTTCATATATTAATTATTCTTCATTAAATACATTAATAAAGACCAATTAATTATATCAGCAATAATGTATTATTACTATTTATTTTTATATTTAAATTTATTATTATTTAATTATTAATAGATTGCGCTATCTTTATTAATGAGTCTTCCGGCAAGGTGCTGAATAAAGAATATTGCACATCATCTATTATCCAAGTAATTTTTGTAGTTATAACACCTGTCTTTTCATCTTTCATAGAGTCAATATAAGCTGTATTATTCCCAATATATATACTCTCAGTTCCTGATAATTTGGATAGACTTTTACTTTGTAATATCTCAAAATCAGCTGAACTTGAGCTGTATTTTAATTTAACACATTTTTCGTTTTCATCTGAAATTCTCAAGACAATAACCTATGATCCAAGCATTTACAGGTTATTACATTACATGAAACAGTGCAAAAAACTGATAGAAAAAACCTAAGTGAATATACCCTTAAGCCTCTTTTATTAAGTATATTTTATCGAGATGTTACTTTTTCAATAAGTAATCAACCAATGCCTTATTTCCTTCTATACATCTGCCACACCCTGTACCAACTTTTGTAATAGCTTGCACTTCTTCAAATGAATTAGCACCATTTTTGATTGCATTTTTCAAATCTTGTTCAGTAACTTTAAAACATCCACATACTACTTTGCCATTCACTTCTTTATTTCCACCTTTGCTTTTTATAAACTTTGAAATTATTGATTTAAACATTTTTTATCTCCTCTTTTCATTTTTTTAATCACCAAATAATCTTTTTAAAGATTTATATATTAAATAAACTTCAATCTTTTTAAATATTATTTAGACTTTGAAGTAAATTCTCTACATTAATTCCATGAACTACAGCAGCTTCTTCTATACTCTCGTTTTGAGATGCAGGACATCCAATGCATCCCATTCCAAAATCTATTAATATTTCTATTGCTTTAGGCCCCATATTCACTATATCCTTTATTAATGTTTCTTCATTAACTTTCACAATATACACTCCTTTATTAAATATAATCCTTGCTCATATCAAACCAATTCTCCCAAGGTCCAAATAATTTTTCATGAGGTTCAATACATCCCCTCCTGTAAGGAAAACTATCCTTTTTATAAAGGCCTCTTTCCTTTAACCCTTTTAATATTCTATTCATTCTCATATCTCTTTCTTCAATGGATTGACTATATATCAGTATAACCCTGTCACTGTCTATTTCACCCTCTAGATATCGATCTGGTTTCGCATCTTCCGGTATTGTATGACTAATTCCAGTACCTAATCTCTCCCCTTTTTCCTCATAAATCAAAGATTTATTTTTCATCATCTTTCCGCTTAAATTATGATCTTCATCTGCCTCTTCTAATAAGAATAATAGGGTTTCATCCAAGTTTGTTAAGTTATCTTCCCAAATTTCAAACTTCCAACAATTTATACATTCCTTGTTTGGTGTTTTTTGTATTTTAAGCTTATAATAACATTGGGAGCATTTATTACCCCAATCTTCTCCATAGCCAAAATAAGTCCAATAATCATCTTCTGAAAAAGGTACGCGCTTTATAATTTCATTAAACCTATCTAGTTGTTTTTTTTCCATTATTATCTCCTTCAAACAATTTAACTAATAACCTATAGTTCTCTTGACATCTCATCCAAATCTTTTCTATGTATAAATGAAATTTTATTAGATAAGGTATATCCTATAGGTAGTAATGCAATAGGGATTTCCCCTTTCTTACAATCAAGGATTTCCTTAATCTTTTTATCTTCAAACGCGCCAACCCAAGTAGAAGAAATATCTAAAGCTTCACAGGCAAGCATTGCATAAGTACATGCTATAGTTGCATCTTGAATACTATACAATTGTTCTCCTCTTTTCCCATATTGCTCTGAGGATTCTTGTGTTTTTGCAACAAATACCAATACAACTGGCGCTTGTGCTATAAAATTTTGATGTAATGCAGCCTCATATAACTTTACAATTACATCTTTAGATTTTACTACTATCACTTCATATGCCTGTAAATTACCAGCCGACGGTGCACTGTTTACAGAATTCAGTATTTGTATAATTTTATTATCTTCAATTAATTTATCAGAAAACTTTCTTATTGATTTCCTATTGATACATAATTTTTCAAATTCATTAATCATAATATTCTCCTAATAATAAACTATCCTATCCGCATATATTCTTGCTTTATTAACTCTGCAAGCTCTGGTCTTTGCTTAGATACATTCATTAAATAAAGTATTATATTTCCTGGATATGCTATTTTATCTTTTAATTGCGTGTATTCTAAAGTTCTTCTTGTTAAGGCTATAACACAATTTTCATTATGATTTTCATTACACTCCTTGCATAACCTACATATGTTAGCAATTCCCTTAGCAATCACTTTTTCATCATAATATTTAAAATCATCTTTTGGAATTAAATCTTCTCCATCATCTATAGAATAAGTTTGATTATCTTTGATATTTTTAATAACATAATCTGCGAATCCAATATTACACTTTCTAAAATTACATCTTTCAGATGATCTGTGGCTACATTCATTACAAACTTCCTCAACATTACTTTCGAAACTTTTTAAATAATCCATCTTAATACCCCTCTTTATCTCTTATAGAATTAATTAAAATACAACTAATTAGTTTAATACTAATTAGTACTAAATGTTTAAAAGCTAAGGTGTATACATTTATACACCTAATAATTTCGTTAATGAACTTATTAAATTTTTCTTTTCCTCCGATGTTAGAACACTAAAGATTTCATTTATATTTTCTAAGTGTTTAGGAAATATTTCACTTATAAGGTTTCTTCCTTATTCAGTAATACTTATCAAATTAACTCGTCTATCCTTTGGATCAATGCATCTATTAATGCTTTTAGGTTCAAATCATTCAATTCCCCGTAAGTAATTTTTTTCTTATCCATGTTTATAATATATTACTAATTAGTAATATCGTCAAGCATTTTTTTCATTATTATGTTAAGTATTTAAAATCGAATAGTCAAAGGTATCTCCATAACTCGGTAGTCTCTTCCCACAATGGTCCGACTTCACTTAAGGAAGTATTGGCGATTTTGGCATATTTTCAATTACTATTGGCTAATCCTTATTTAAATTCTCTATGCGTAAGTCCTAAAATTATTATATTTATCCCCTTACATTTATATAGATTTGCTACTTATTATATTCTTGGTAGCACAAATAAAATAAGATTAAAAATTTTTAACTGCAATCAATGAAACAAATAATAAAATTGTTGATTTAGGCATATTGCTAAAAATAAATCCATATAAGTCAAATAGCTATATATGGTGTGCAATATCTACTGAGGCGTATAGTCATAATAAATACAGGAATACACTTAGATTTGTGTAAAAACAAATTTAAGTGTATTCCTTCTATAAAATAAAACTATTGTTAGGTTTAATCATCTCACTTCAAGTGTTCTTTACCTTTAGCTTTTCCATTACCATTTCCGAAACCCTTGTCATTAGTTACTTCTACTTTACACTTAGCAGAATACTGTCCGTCTTTTGTACTAACTGATATTATAGCGTTACCCTCATTTTTACCGAAGACTCTTCCATCTTCAGTTACACAGGCAACTGTATCATCACTTGATTTCCAGATTAAAGTTGTATTTTTCAGATTTCCTGGAGTAATTATAGATGTAAGTTTTTCAAATTTTCCTTCCTTAATGCGTATGGATGTTTTATTTAGTCTTACTCTGAAAATTCCTGTATCTGTATCTTCATTATCTTTTACAATTATAAAACATCTATCCTTAAGATTACCATCGGCAGTTTTTGCAGTTACTATTGCTATTCCTTGATTTAATGCTGAAATAGTACCATTATTATCTACGGATATGACCGAAGGATTGTCTGTTGACCACTTTATTGACTTATTAGTAGCATTTACAGGTGAAATATTTGCTGTTAAATTTTCATTTTGACCTTTATCCATTTCAATTACATTGGTACTTAATTCTATATTTCTAACGGGTATATAACTGCCATTTTCGTTAGTCACTGTTACATTACAATAGGCTTTATAATTACCATAAACTGTCGTAGCAGTTATCAATGCCGTACCTGATCGTTTTGCAGTTACTATGCCATTCTGATCCACAGTAGCCACATTGTTATTGTTTGAGCTCCATGTGACCTGCTTATTTGTTGCATTAAATGGAGTAACTTGAGCTCCCAGAATAATTACCTTTCCTTTTGTAAGTGTAACACTTGTCTTATCCAAAGATATTCCTGTAACATTTATATCAGCATTTACATTATATACTGTAACATTGCATACTGCAGAATAATTACCGTCAACTGTTGTAGCAGTAATTATTGCTTTTCCTACAGTTTTCCCAATTACTATACCATTTGAATCCACTACTGCAATATTAGTGTTACTGGATCTCCATCTCATAGATTTATTAGTTGCATTTTCTGGAACTACCGAAGCTGTTAAGATTATTGCCTTGCCTACGTACACTGACGAGTTAGCTGTATCCAGGGTTATTCCTGTAACACTTATGTTACCTACATTTACTGTACAAACTTCAGTGAATCCCCCATCAACTGTTGTGGCAGTTATATGAGCTACGCCCTTTGCTTTAGATGTTAATACTCCATTTTGACTAATTTCCACAACGTTTGAATTGTCCGATGTCCAAACTATAGATTTATCATATGCTGTAGCAGGAGCCACAGTGGCATATAGCACTGATGTTTGGTTAACATCCATTGTTACAAATGATTTATTAAGAGTTACACTTGTTACGTTTATTCCGTTTTGTGGAACCTGATCAGAGGTTATGCTTCCTGGAGTTGGATTCTGACTTTGACTTAGTCTGACCATATCAAAACCGGTTTCAGCATACCTGTAAGTTACACTTTTGTTAACTTGGAAGTCTCCAGAGCTATACTGCGCTCTTGCTACCACATCACCATCATCTTTAGCTAGAATTATACTTACAGTTGAACTGTTGCTTAATACTTCATTAACAAATGGAAGTGAAATATATTTATCTTCAGTAAGAGCTGTGCCGTAGAAAGTGTTAAAATTATCAAGAGTTGTACTTCCTTTTGAGCAAACCACTAATATACCTTTGGGAGATATAACTTTTGATGTGGTAATGTCAATATTCTGTAAGGGCAACTTGTAATCCTTTAAATCTATATTTCTATCTGTGTTATTGTATAACTCGATATATTCGTATGAATCATTAGTAGTTTGAGACATCGGCATTACTTCAGTAATTAAAAGTTCCTGCCCCATAGAAGCTGCATATACGTTATTAACCGATGCTTGAGTTAAGCAAGCCATTGTAAAAAACACTGTCGTGGTAAAACTGAGTATCCTTGACTTGTACCTTGTCTTCATTACAAATTCCTCCAATAATATTATTTAATCACTGACTACTATATTTCTTGATAATTCACATATCACTCCCTACACATTGCTTTTATGTAATACATATTAATAAATGTAATACATTTCCATTATATGTACGTTTATATTTTGTTTTTTATGAGGGTACAAATTAACTTTTTTAATTTACATAAATACTTACCTGGATTTAATCAACAAATTTCTATTCTGGATTATCATGATAAATATGGGTTGCATTTCATAAGAATCTTTACACCTATAGGCGGTTTCGGCTACTAATTTTTACAAATCGAGTAGGAGGTAGATATTTATTTTGTGGATAGCAGCAATAATGGCAACCTTCTTTTTCTTAATTTACGGAAGCTTATGATAATATTAATATTGATGAAATAAGTGTTAAAATAGTTTGTGTTCATGAGATTAGTCATGACCGTTTTCATAGAGGTCTTGGCATCAATATGTTTCAAGATGAAATGTGTGTATTATTGAAATCATCTACACCTGAAATACAAGCAAACTACTTTGCTACAGAGTTCCTTATCCCAGATAATAAATTCGGAGAACTATCAATGATAAACACACAACTATTGAACTGAACCAATAAATACGGGTATTGCAAAATCACTCCCATAATTCCTATATGACTTAAATTCTTTAGTATATTAGGCTCAGCAAGAAAATCTACTCGATTATTCCACTGGGTATTTATCTCCTTAACTACCTAAAGATTTCCTAACCTGCTATTTTTGCAGAGGTACACTGTCCCCATACCGCCTCGTCTTAAAACCTCTATTATTTGGTATTTTCTATCTAGTATTTGTCCTGAATTTAACATGTCCTCACCTCCAATTTAATAATTCTATCTTTTATCTAAACAAAGCTTAAAATCCCCCAACATTTGTCGAGGGTTTCAATGGGGGAGGCGAAGCACATGGAATCCCTGTTCAAAACTAAAACGACATTAATTATTAATAGATTCAGCTATCTTTATTAATGAGTCTTTCGGCAAGGTGCTGGATAGTGAATATTGAATATTATCAATTATCCAGGTAATTTTTGTAGTTATAACATTAGTTTTTTCATCTTTTACAAAGTTAATATAAGCTATACTATTGCCAATAGATATATTCTCAGTTCCAGCTAATTTGGATAAACTTTTACTTTGTAATATTTCAAAATCAGCTGAACTTGAGCTGTATTTTAGTTTAACACATTTTTCATTTTCATCTGGGATAGATATATCAGTTAGAGTAAACCCTTCTGGAATATAGGAGGGAATCAAAATCTCACTTTCAAAGTATTCTGCAGCTTTTTCAATAGTTAATGGTTCAGGCATTAATGCTAAGCTAGTATCTGATTGAGCTTCTAGGCTCACTTCACCATTACTAATATCAGCCCTGTTTTGCAAAATACTATCAGAGGCTTTACTAGAATCCTTCCTGCTTTGTGAATCAGTTTCTATATTTTCTTTTACTGCATCAATGCTTTTATTTCTAGAAACATTGTTTAAACCTTTAATTGCAATATCTACATTCTTCTCTGCTATAGCCATATTATTTTTTGTATTGCTTTTACTATTTGAGGCTGCAGAAGAGGATTGAGCTAAATCACTGCTGCCTGTTGTTTTAGCCGTTTCTTGTATTTTGCTTTCATTATCTAAGGAATTTTTCTGTTTCTGATTTATTGATTTTGCTATGTTGCTATTATTAATATCTGATTTATGAAACAAAGAAATAAATATTCCAAAAAAAATTATTAAAGCACCAGAAAATGCTGCTGTTAATTTTACATTCATTATCCATTCTTTTCTATGAGTACATTTTTCTAAGGTTTTTCTTTTTAATTCATCAGTAACATAAACATTCTCGAGTATTAAGTCTGATGCTTCTCTAAAGTTTTTCATATTATCTTCCATATTCAATCTTCCCCTCTAAATTAGATTTCAATATCGTTCTTGCGCGGAAAAGCCGGCTTCTTACTGTTCCTTCTGGTATTTTTAATGCCGCACTTATATCCATTGTAGATAGTTCCTCATAGTAATAAAGAATGATAATCTCTCTATATTTAAGAGGAAGATTCATAACTTCTTTTAATAATTCCTCATATTCCATCTTCCTTGCAATTTCTTCATCCACATTTTCATGGGTGTTTTTTATCGAATCATCACCAACATCTTTAAAAAAGCGAACTTTTTTAAACCAAGAAATCCTTAACATATCTCTGCAAGTATTTGCTGTAATGCTCATAATCCATGTCTTTTCACTGCTGTTATTTTTAAATTTATTGTAATTTTTATAAATTTTTACGAATACTTCCTGGAAAGCATCTTCTGCCAGATGCTTGTCCTTTAAGTATAAATAAGCAATCTTCAGAACATCATTTCCATAGTTACTCATTAGCTGTTTTATTTTTTCATCCATTTCTTATCTCCCGTTAGGCATCTATGTAATAAAATAGAAATATATTTAATTAATTACTATACTTAATTAGACGTATAACATTTGAGTTTAGTTTCATACATTTTAAAATTTTTACATTACTACATAAATTTATGGAGCAAATTTATATTAAGGCTCGTCTAATATTATGAAAACAAATATAAAGGAGAGATTATATATGAAAACTAATAACTTATTAAAGTCAAGATGGTCATTCATTTTCGCATTTGCAGCTGCATTTATCCTATTCTTTAACTTTGGAGCTTCAAAAGTTCTAGCTGCAGATTCCAGTGCAGTAACTATTGATTCATCAAGAACAATAAATGTTACAGGAAGTGGTGAAATAACTGTAACTCCAGACATAGCTTACTTATATTTAGGAGTTGTAACAGACAAATCTACAACTATTGAAGCTCAAAGTGCTAATTCAGCTGCAATAAACAATGTAATTGCTGCTATTAAAAAAGAAGGCATAAAAGATGAGGACATTAAAACAACTTATTATAGTATAAATCCAAAATATGACTATGACAAGAACGCCGGAACAAGTTCAATTGTTGGATATACAGTGTCTAATACATTAAAGGTTACAGTTAAGGATATCAGTAAGGTTGGACAAGTAATTGACACAGCTGTAAAAAATGGAGCAAATACTTCTAATAGTATAAGTTTTGGCATCAGTGATTATGAAACATATTATAATAAAGCTTTACTAAAGGCATTATCAAATGCACAAAGTAAAGCACAAGCAGTTTCTGGTTTTTTAGGTGTAAAACTTACAGCACCTGTAAAGGTAATAGAAAATTCAAATGGAATCCCTAATGACTACCCAGTTCTATTTAATGGCAAATTAGAATCAGCTGGTTCTGCAGATTCCACATCTATTCAAGCTGGAGTTTATAAGGTAAAGGCAGATGTTAGCTTAGTTTACCAGTATTAGACGATAAAAAAGGCTTAAGTGGTATATACCCCTTAATGCCTTTTTATTATTTTTCACATTAATATAGAAAAATCCCCCTCACTTATGTTTCAGTTCCCGTATCACTTTAACTGTTGTTTTCATATCTCGCTTCACACTGATAACTGATCCCCCCGATGCTTGTCACTATATAAACATCATATTATACTATATAATATTTTTGTAAAGTAAGCGCGATACTTGGTCAATTTAATCGTATATATAATAACACTGTTTAAAGAGATGGATGGGGGTGACGGTTTGGAGGGTGATATATTTATTAAAATCTATAAAGAGTATTTCCCTTACGTTTATAAATACCTTTATGGACTTACGTATAATCATCAGACAGCAGAAGATTTAGCACAGGACGCCTTCGTTAAGGCCCTATGTGTTCTTCAATTTCCTAATGAAAGTATCAAATCCTGGTTACTGACCGTTGCCCATAACCTCTACGTCGATTATGTTAAGAAAAACAGACGATTGGATTTTCGGGAAGATGATATGTTAAATCAAACAAAGGCACAAGACTTTATTGACAACCTAATACTCAAGGAAAGTACCAAATCGGCTTTTGAATTAATTCAGCAGCTTCCTGAAAATCAGCGTCAGGTTGTACTGCTATGCTTGGTAAATGAACTCTCATACCAGCAGGCAGGAGAGGTTTTAGGACTAAGTGTCTCAGCAGTGACAAATTTGATTTATAGGGCTAGAAAAACTCTTAGAGCCTTAAGGAGGAGTATTAATGAATAGTGAGTTCCAGGAAAAACTGCAGCTATATAAAGAAGGCAAATTAAATCAAGATGAGATAGCAGACATAGAATCTGATATCGATAAATTCATTGCCATATCAGATTATCTTAATAACGATGAGATGGATTTTTTAGAAGAGATGAAGCAGAATATGCCGGCAGGCAACGTAGATGATAATAGAATTGCTAAATTGTTAAAACGGAGAGTAAATCTAAGAATTATTATGATAACAGCATTTTCGTTTTTTTCAGCTTTGGTAATCTTTATTTTTATATACTTTACGGCATCAAAGATTACTACTTCCTGGTTTGGATTGGATTATAAGGAAGCATACGTAAAGAGAGAAATAATGGTCCAATTATCACAAATGTTTCAGCCCAAATATAAATCCTATAGAAGCGGCGTAGATACATCAAATTTTGCACAACAAAATATCAAAGTTTCCCTTGAAAATACCATTGGAAATACTAAAATAGATGAAACCGAGATAAATGTCAGATATAGTTTAGGAAAACCTGTAAAATCAAGAACAACAGTAGTGCCTCCATTAATATTTGAAGATTTTTCTTATCTTGTTGCTCATGAATCTGATCCTATATCTGGTTTTAAAGTCCTGGAAAATGCACCTAAAGGTACAAAGGCAAAAATATTGGTTGAGTTTAATAAATCTTTAACAGCTCAGCAGATAAAGGAGCATTTTATAAATAAAATAAGTAATATAGATACCGCACCTTTAGATATTACACCTATAGCATCAATCGATTCAAAGTTTGTATTAGCAAATCCTTCATACTACCAAGTTAGATCCATTTTCCCATATGATGCCAATAACGCTAAGCAGCTCGAGGGTAATAGTTTAAAGCAAAATCAGTATGAGAATATGGACGGTCAGGCTCACAAAGAGTCTTTAATTGGCAACCTCAATCTTATAAAGAACAACCTTAGGCTGTTGCAAGTAATGTACTATGAAGATATGTTTAAGAATATTAGTATTGATGATATGATTAAGCATGTTGAAGATAACGGTGCCGAATATGTTGGTATGTATATTTCTGCAGACAGCAAAGAACTATTAAACCTTAAAGGCAGCCCTCTTATTCACTGTATGAGGGTTGATAATATAGTTTTATGGTAAAGCTGATTATAATAGCCTAATTTTTGAAATACAAAGCTTCCATTGGTATATTGCTATGGAAGCTTTTTATAATGTTAATAAACATTACTTTAAAATCTTACGCTTACCTTGATTTAGTATTATTAAACCATTCAATTGTTGCTTTTTCCACCTCTTTTGGAAGCTTTTTATTATATACCTCATCATATAGCCACGCCAATGACTTATTACTCAAATATTTTCTCATTTCATCTTCTGCTTCTAACATTACAACTTTTATTAAACAAGGACATTTAGTATGTGTATCTGGTAAATTATCCTTATCTAATAATATATTGTTTTGTCTAATTTCTGCGCATTGAAAAAATGGATCACTTCCTTCTACTGCTTCAACGACATCCCAAAATGTTATTTCTTCTGCACTACGAGCTAGCGCATAACCACCTTTTACACCTGGTATAGATTTTATGATGCCTGACTTACTTAATTTTGCATATACTTTTGATAAATAAGTTTCCGAGATACCTTGAAATGTCGCTAAATCCCTTATTCCCACAGATTTACCTTCTTCTAGGTTTACCATATATAATAAGCAATGTATTGCATATTCTACTCCTACTGAAAATTTCATTTTTATACTCCTTTGATATATTATAGTCTTTTATTAATAATATCCTATTATTTATTCTCATTCAAGTTAATCATACATGATTAAATATAACTCTTTACAAAATGTTCTTATTGACAACAGGGAAAAACCATTGTACTATTATTATAGACAATGTATGTCGACGATAATATATATCCATAATTTAAGGAGGAATATAAAATGCTTACAGAAAAGTTTTATGATGTATTAAAAAAAGAAGGTGTAGTTTCAATAGTATCTTGCTCAAACAATGAGGCCCATGTGTGTAATACATGGAATAGCTATTTAGTTATTGTGGATGAAAATAAAATTTTAATTCCTGCAGCTGCTATGATTAAAACAGAAGAAAATGTTAATATTAATCCTAAAGTTAAACTAACAATTGGTAGTAAGGAAGTAATGGGCTATAACTATATGGGAACTGGATTTTTACTTGAAGGAACCGCTAAGTTTTTAAAAGATGGAGAGAACTTTAAGATGATGAGAGAAAAATACTCATTCCTAACAAGAGTATTAGAAGTTACGGTGAGCTCCTGTAAACAAACACTTTAATTAAAGGAGAAAACTATGCCTAGAAGAATTAATAAATCGGATTGCGTTGGTTGTGGGACTTGCCAAAGAGTATGTATTGTTGGATGTATAGCACAAGAAGATGATAGAAAAAGATTAATCAATGAATCTGCATGCGTTGACTGTGGAGCTTGTCAATATGCTTGTACTAAGAATTGCATATCCGAAAATTAGCTGAAAGGATATATATTTTATTTATGAAGAGGATAAATTCTAAACTTTATCCTCTTTTGTTTAGATAATCGTAATGTATAAGTTATAGTGTAAAAGCTCCATTTGAAAAAGCTTTTCTCTTTTCATGATGTTACTCCAGTATTTCTACATATCCTTCCGTTCCGTTCACCCGAATCCTCTGACCATCTTTTATTAGTTTTGTAGCATTTTCTACCCCTACTACTCCTGGAATACCATATTCCCGTGTAATAACAGCACCATGAGTCATCAGTCCACCTACTTCAGTTACCAAGCCTTTAACAGATACAAACAGTGGTGTCCAACTAGGATCAGTAAATGCTGTTACCAATATGTCACCCTCTTCTATTATTGCATCTTCTACCTTTAAAACTACCCGAGCTCTGCCCTCTATGACACCTGATGAAACCGGTACGCCTGCTAAAGCGGCCTGTGGGATATTCCCAATGTTATATTCTCCAAATATGATTTCCCCCTCTGAGGTCATCACTCTAGGTGGTGTCAGCTTCTCATAAACCTCGTAATCCTCTTTCCTTTTAACTACTATACTGTAATCTAACTTGTTTGTTCGAATCACTTCACAAAGCTCCTCAAAATACAGATAAAAAATGTCCTCCTGCTCCTTAATGACACCATTTTGTACAAGAACATCCGCTTCCTTTAGAAGAGCATTTTTATAAATTTGAAATCTTTTTATGAAGGAATATTTAGGGTACTCCCTAAAGCCAATCACATTTCGTAAAACACTTATCATACGCTTTGTCTTTTTAGTTTTTCGTTTTCCACTGGGTAATTCTTCCAATCTTCTCAAAAGCTCTCTTTCCTTCTCCTCTGCTTCTTTTCGACCCAGATCAAATTTTGTTATACTTGAATGCATCTCATTACTTTTTATATTACTTATAATCATAGGTATGAGTGCTGTAGGCGTTTCAATCCAACGAGGTTTTGTAATATCAATTTCACCAGGACAGCGCATACCATATTTTCTAAGAAATTTTTCCATAGAACCCCATACCAAATCCCCGCCTTTAATTTCACTTAAATCCCTCATAATGGTGTTATCATTAGCATGTTTGAGATATTCCATTACTTCTGGATATTTACGAACTATATTAGCCACATCTAGAAGTTCAAGACCCATTTCCGAGGTAACATTATTAAATACTGATTTAGAAAGTTCATCAACAGCACTCTTTTCACCTAACCATTTTTCAATTTTTTTATTAATCCAATTGCTAACAAAACCTCCTACCGCCATCAAGCCCATATTTTGTGGTCCAGTCAGAACTGATTTCAAATCCCTAGTATCCTTTAAAATAAACTCTAATAGTTCGGCTCCTGACACCACCTGTATTCTTTGCTCCATATCTTTTATGAGATCTTCATTGTATGAAATGGTATCTTGGACCACCTTTACATTATTTTTTCGATATGCTTTAATAGCAGGTTTTAGCCATCCTAAGACCCCTGAACTCATATTGATAGATCCCTTACCTTTAGGCAGAGTCTTCACAAATTCCTTTCTATCCATTAAATTTACTAGGGCATTCTTCATCAAGATATCAGCATTACCAGTGCTTGTGAGTAAAATCTTTCTTCCTATAGGTGAGGCTAAATCATATGTTCCATCTATAAAAAGCCTCCCTCCTGCTGGTATTAAATTTTGCCCAAACCAAAATGATAACATTTGACAGAAGGACATCCCTAAAGGTTTTATGGTATCTGTCATCATCTGTAGATGTCCCATAGAGACATATATACGATTTTTTCCGTCGTTTTCTGGTATAGGGTATAGGGTAGTAATAGGACGACTCTGGACAATATAGAACCTTCCTTCAGCTAAGCACCATTCAATATCTTGAGGTCTAGTAAAATATTTCTCAATTCTTCTACCTATATCTGCAAGCCGCAAAATTTGTTCATCTGACAGAGCTTGAACATTTCTTATATCTTCTTCAACTTCCTGTTCCTGGGTACCACCATCTTTTAATGCATATATTGCTATTTTTTTTGTAGAAATTTTTTTATCAATTATAATTCCATCACGCAATTTATAGATATCAGAATTTACTAAACCCGATACCAAGGCTTCACCAAGTCCAAAGCTTGCATCTATGGATAACACTTTCCTGTTAGATGTGACTGGATCTGCTGTAAACATAATCCCTGAGGCTTGAGGAAAAATCATCTGCTGAACTACAACCGACAAAAATACCTTCCTATGATCGAAGTTATTTTGAATACGGTAAATAATCGCGCGTTCTGTAAATAGGGATGCCCAGCATTTTCTTACATGCTCAATAATTGCATCCTTACCAAATATATTTAGATAGGTATCCTGCTGTCCTGCAAATGAAGCTGTTGGCAGGTCTTCAGCAGTAGCACTTGATCGTACTGCATAAGCGTGTTTTTCTCCCAATTTTGATATATTTTCATTTATCGCTTCCTCTATTTCCTTTATAACCTCTGTTCCCTCTATGAGATTGCGAATTTTTTCACTTAGTTGCCCTATCTTCCCTCTTTCAATTACCTTTAGCTGTGATAACTGATTCAAGAGTACCTCTAACTCATTGTTAAGTTCTACTGTTCTTTTATAAGCCTTTACTGTAACACAAAAACCTTTTGGTACCTGTATTCCAGGGATTTTTGATAATTCTCCTAAATTAGCTCCTTTACCTCCTGCCTCTGGCACATTAGTACTGTCAATTTCATTAAGCGGTAAAACATACTTACTCATAGAACTCACCCCTTTGTAATTTTTGAACTAATACGTTTTATTTATTTCATAATACACGATACAGTAAAATTCCGCAACATCATTTTTGAAATTATTTTATTGATATATTTCAAAACTTATAGTATTCTATTGCTGAGGTGAGTTATAATGGATGGTTTTGAACGACGTACAGAAAGAAAAAAAGAAAATATTATCAAAACAGCATTCGAATTGTTTTCTACTTATGGTGTACAAAGAGTTAGCATAGCTGAAATAGCCAAAAAGGCAAAGGTATCCCAGGTCACTATTTATAACTACTTCGGAAGTAAGGATGAACTTCTAAAGGATGCAATTTTATCACTTCTTAATAAGCGGCTGCAGGAAGATATGGAAGTGATTGAAAGTGATCTCCCCTTTCCTAAAAAAATTGAGACTTTTATCTCTGAAAAAACTAGTGAATTATCGGCAATGAATCCTGATTTTCTTAAAACAATGAAGTCAGAGGACCTCACTATTAGACAGATTGCCGAGGATTTTACTAAGAATAAATATATTCCCTTGATATTAAAGCTAATAGAAAAGGGACGGGAAGAAGGTTATATCCAGCATCATATTTCCAATGAAGCTATATTGATCTATATTAATATGTTTAGAGAAAGCAAACGCTCAGATTCACTCCTTGACCTTAAGCACAGCAGGGGTTTATTCAAAGAACTAGTCACACTATTTTTCTATGGTATCTTTGGTAAGGCTATAGACAAACAATAATGTATATGAAAAAATTAAAACCTCCCATGGTTAAATCTAACCCTTAGGAGGTTTTAGTTCTGTATTCCTTGATACTACATTAATAAATAATATGTACTTATTAATTTTTAATTTCTATTAACAATCCATATACCCATACAAGCTAAAACCAAGGCTGCTAAGCTTTTAACATCAAATATCCACTCTCCTAGTAAAAAAGCAGATAGTATTGCACCAAATATAGGTGTTAAAAAGTTGTACATAGTTATATTTCCAACTTTATTATATTTATATAGTGTTGCCCATACTACTAATGCCACAGAGGATAAAAGAGCCATATATAATAATAGTACCCAAGATTCTGTCGAGACAATGTATAACGTTCCGCCAGCGGATTTTCCTATTATTATAAGCATTAAGCTTCCAAAAATAAGCTGCCACCCAGTTGTAACAAATACATCATTGGTCTTTACAAGACTCTTATTATATATACTTCCAATAGATCCCATTAATGCTGAGAAAATTAGAAATCCATCACCAATTAACTTGAATGATCCACTTAGGCTTCCACCTTCAAAATTAAGTACTATTATTGACAAAAATCCTACGGCACAACCTATAATTTTTTTTATAGACAGCTTGTCATCCTTATGAATAAAGTGAACAATCACAATGTTTATAAAAGAACTTAATGAACCAAGTATAGAGCTCTTTACCCCTGTAGTATTTGTCATACCTATATAAAGAAAAACATATTGCATTAGAGTATGCACAATTCCTAACAACACAAAGCTCTTAAAATCTGATATAGATTTAGGCATTATGCTTTTCCCCATTAATTTCTGTATAAGCATTAGAATTATTCCAGCTATCAAAAATCTGTATCCAGCGAATATCAATTTTAGGAAACTATCGTTTGGTTGTATATCAAAAATATCATAGCCTAGTTTGATAACTGGATATGCGCTTCCCCATAAAAACGTGCATAAAATAGCTAATAAAGCTATATATTTTTTAGTAGTAAATATTTTTTCTCCGTTAAATTTTAACATCTTTAATTTAGTCATCTCCTGTCTTCGCCAATAATTGGATTGTCCCATCTGTCTATAGCCAAGTATTAATTCTTCGTATACTATTAAAATGAATAGCACTACTTATGGCTTCTCTATATCATAAGTAGTGCTCTAACTATTTAACTAAACCATAATGTAGTACACAAAATCACTTTTCTACTCTTGAAATAGATGACAAGCTGCAAAGTGATTTGTTGATATTTCTTTTAGTTCTGGCTTTTCCTTTAAGCATTTATCCATACATTTCTTACATCTAGTACTAAAACCACATCCCTGTGGCATATCAGATGGACTTGGCGGTTCTCCTTCTATTATTTCAATTTCAGTGCTATTTTCCCTATTAACTGAGAATACTGAAGCTAATAATGCTTTCGTGTATGGATGGGCAGCACTAGCGGTAAGTCTATTACTATCTATTACTTCAACAATTCGGCCAAGATACATTACTATTATTCTTTGACTTATATTTCTAACTACTGCTAGATCATGACCTATAAAAATATATGACAAGCCCTTTTCTTTCTGAAGATCCATAAGAAGTTTAATTACCTGCTCCTGTATAGAAACATCTAAGGCTGATGTAGCTTCATCACATATTATGATCTCAGGCTCCAGGGATATGGCTCTTGCTATTGCAACCCTTTGCTTTTGTCCTCCACTTAACTGATGTGGATATCTCCCCATAAAGTCCTCAGTGAGCCCAACCATTGCTAGCAGTTTTTTTGCTTCACTTTCAGCCTTACGTTTATTCATAAGCTTAAAGTTTAATAATGGCTCCCTTACAATATGTCCAATTTTCATACGGGGATTAAAGGATTCAGCGGCATCCTGAAATATCATCTGAACTTTCCTTCGGTTCTGTCTAAGCTCTTCGCCCTTTAAATGGGTAATATCTCTGTTATTATAGGTAATATTACCTGAGGTTACACTCTCCAATTGAGTAAGAATTTTTGCTATGGTGCTTTTACCACATCCGCTTTCACCAACGATGCCTAAGCATTCACCTGAATATAATTCAAAACTTATATTGTCCACTGCAGTTAATTTCTTACCATCTTGTAAATTAAACTTTTTTGTAAGACTTCTTATTTTAAGTAGCGGTTCTTTCTTTTTTCTCAATTTTGCATCCTCCCAGTTCAGGTACTGCTGACAGCAGGCTTCTTGTATATTCATTCTTTGGATGATTTATAACCTGATCTTTAAGTCCCCATTCAACTAATTCACCCTGATGCATTACTCCAATTTTATCACACATATAAGACGCTACACCCATATTATGTGTAACCATTATAATAGTTGTATTAAAATTTTTCCTCAGCTCCATCATTTCTCTTACTACCTGTGCCTGAACAGTTACATCAAGAGAACTAGTTGGCTCGTCAGCTAAAAGAAGTTCTGGTTCCATAGTCATTGCCATAGCTATAGCCACTCTCTGCTTCATGCCACCGCTTAATTCAAAAGGATATGAATTCATTACACGACTTGCATCAGGTAACTGCATTTTCCCAAGCATATCAATAGCTTTATTCTGGGCTTCAGCTTTTGAAATATTAAAATGACTCCTTATTGTTTCAATAAATTGATCTCCAATTTTTAAGATAGGAGTCAATGATCGTCCTGCATCCTGAAATATAATGGCTATCCTATTTCCACGAATTTCTCTCCATTCCTTCTTTGAGAATTCAAGAAGGTTTCTATCTTTAAAAGTAATATTTCCAGAAGAGATGCTGCTTCCCGTAGGCAGTATTCCTAATATGGATCGTATAATTGTTGATTTCCCACTGCCACTTTCACCTACTATGCCAACTATCTCTTTATGACCAATGGACATACTTACATTTTTCACTACAGGCTCCTGCCTACCATATCTTATAGAAACATTATTTATGTTTAAAAAGTTATTTCCTATCATTTTTGTCTACTTTGTTATCCAACATATAGAAATCTATTGGATAAACTTCCATTCCAGTAACTGTACTTTTGCTTACTCTATTACTCATTGGATTCACAAGGAATAATCCTGCATTATCATCTAATAAATTTTGTTGTACCTTTGTAGCAATCTCATTTCTCTTCTGAGTATCATATTCAGTTTTTAATTTGTCGATTAGAACATCCACATTTGGGTTACTGTACTTTCCAAAGTTTGTGCTTCCTCCAGTTCTAAAATACGACTCCAAAAATGATTGAGAATCTCCTGTAGTTGCTGTATTTACATTATATAAAGAAAGATCAAAATCTCCACTCTTTAATATTGGATTAACTGTTTCATAAGATTTTAAGTTAGCAGCTATACCAATCTCTTTAAGCTGAGCTTGCATTGCTTCACCAATTACCGGAATTTCCGCACGTGTTGGGAATACAGCAATATTTAACTCTAACTTTTTACCGTTCTTCTCTAATATTCCATCTCCGTCTGTATCTTTATAACCTGCATCATTCAATGTCTTAGTTGCTTCTGCTTGATTATATGTATATCCTGTAAGATTTTTATTTCCAAAAGGAAGTGATCCTGGGAAAGGCCCTACTGCAGCTACAGCAGTTCCCTTAAGCAGAGATTTACTGTAAGATTCTCTATCAACTCCTAGAGCTATAGCCTTACGAACTGCCGGATCCTTTAGAAACTCATTATTAAAATTAAAATATGACATTACTATTCTAAGGCTAGTAGCTGTACTTATGGTATACTTTGACTTATCTTCAAATAATGATAAATTGTTGACTGAAACATTATTTGCCACATCGATTTCTCCTGATTGTAGAGCCATTGAACGTGTGTTGTCGTCTTTAATATACTTAAAAGTAGCCTCATTTATAAGTGCTTTTCCGCCCCAATAATCGCTGTATCTTTCTACTACTACCTGTGAACCATCAGTATAGGATTTAATTTTAAAGGGACCTGTACCTATTGGAGCTTTAGCAACTGTATCTGCAGCAGCAGTAGCATCAATAATTGAGTTAATAGGGTCCGCAAGATTTCCTAAAAGTGCTGTATGTGGTGTTTTTGTAGTTATAGTAAGATTTTGTCCATCTGCAGTTATTGAACTAACTGCTAGCATTTCCTGCGTTCTAGGGTTTGCCTTCAGTGCTCTTTCCATAGATGCCTTTACAGCATTTGCAGTAAGTGGATTTTCGTTATGGAATTTAACTCCTTCTCTAATATGAAACTGCCAAGTTAAGTCATCTACCTTTTTCCATGAATCAGCTAGTGAAACTTCTATCTCCATACTTTTGTTAAACTTAACCAAAGTTTCGCCTATACCATACATAGAAACATACCAGCCGTTCCATTCAAGGGCAGGATCTAAATTTGTTTGATACAGATTCAATCCCACTGTAATATTTTTTGTTTCGTTACTGATAGTCTTATCTGCAGAACTATTATTCTTGCAGCCAACAAAGCTTGTACATAACATAGCTACTAAGCCTATAATCGCTAATTTTTTCTTCATTATTAAATCTCTCCTTAATATTCTTCATTTGGATCTAGTATATCTCTAATACCTTCCCCCAGCAGATTAAATACTGTTACAGTTATAAACATTGCAATGCCTGGGTATATCATAAGCCATGGTGCAGTTTGTATGTACGCTCTACCTTCATTTATCATATACCCCCACTCAGGTGTAGGCGGCTGTGCGCCAAGACCTAGAAAGGAAAGGGATGATATTTCAAGCAGCATACTTCCTATATCCATTGCAGCCATTACAATAATGGATGGAATTATATTAGGTAATACATATCTTAAAATTATTTGGTATTGTCTAGCACCGCCCATTTTAGCGGCTTTAATGTAGTCTTTTTTTCTTATAGACATTGCTAACCCTCGACTTACTCTTGCATACTTAGCCCAATTCACTACAGCTAAAGCTATTATTGTATTTATTGAGCTAGATCCAAGGACCCCTGCAATGGCGATTGCAAAAATAATTCCAGGAAAAGCAAGAAAAATATCGCAAAACCGCATTATTACAGCATCAGTTATCCCACCAAAGTATCCAGCTAGTGCACCTACTAATGTTCCAACTATAAATACTATTATTACTAAAATAAAGGTCATCTTTAGGGAATTTAGTGCACCATATAGAATTCTAGAAAGCAGATCTCTTCCTAATTGATCTGTACCTATCAGGAAAATATCACTTGATCCTTTCAGTGAATTTGCCATATCTGTTTTCAGTGGATCATGAGGTGCTATATATGGCGCAAGTATGCTTATTGAAACTAAAACAATTGCTAGTACACAATAAACCATAAAGGATTTATTTTTTCTTAAAACCAATATAATGTCTTCCAAATTAAACCCTCTTTTCTAAACGGATACGTGGATCTAAAATATAATAAGAAATATCCACCAACATATTAATCAACATATAAATAACAGTCATCCATACTACATAACCTTGTATTAATGGGTAATCCCTTGTAAATATAGCCTCAATAGCCAGCTTGCCCACTCCTGGCCAAGAGAAGATAGTTTCTATAATAACTGCTCCTCCAAGTAGCACTCCAAAAGATAATCCTAGTAGAGTTATAATAGGAACTAATGAACTTCTTAGAACGTGTTTTAATAATATAACTCTGCCTCTAATCCCTCTAGCTTTTGCACCAATTACATATTCCTGAGATATTTCTTCCAATATAGATATCCTTACCTGCCTTGTATATCTTGATGCTAATAAAATAGTCATAGAAGCTGAAGGCAGTATAATGCTTGTCCAGTTTGAAGAGCCCATCACAGGCAAAACTTTAAGTTTCAGTGCGAATATGTACATCAGTATTAGTGCTATCCAAGGTGCTGGCAATGATATCCCAAGAAAGGACACTGCTCTGATTATGTTATCTAGTGCCTTGTTCCTATGTAGTGCTGATATTATTCCTAATGGCATTGCTATAATCGTCGTCATTAGCACGGTCATCCCTGCAAGCTTAAAAGTAGCAGGTAAAGCTCTTAATATCAAATCTAATACAGGTTTGTTATATTTATAAGAAGTACCGAAATTCCCCTTAAACACATCTGTCAACCAATGTAAATACTGTGTTAGAAAGGGTTTATTTAATCCTAGTCCTTCTCTAACTTGTTGTATAAGCTCCGGTGAAGGAGTAACTCCAGTGGCGCTAAGCATTAGTTCTGCCGGGTCCCCCGGTGAAAGGTATGTAAGCGCAAAAGTTAAAAATGTAATTCCAAGTAAAACAGGTATTAAATAGATTAACCTTTTTATTATGTACTTTACCAACTTGTTTTTATCACCCTCTCTATTAATTCCTTAAAGTCTTTTCTGAGAATATTGGATGCTAACACTCGACTCAAGAAATAATAATTCATTTGTTACTGATAACGAAAATCATTATCATCATCGATACAGTCATTATATATGAACTTTTATAAAATAGCAATATAATTTATATTGTTTTTTCTCTTACATTTCTAACCAGTAGTTTTAATGATAGTCTCCCCCATCTATGGTACAGTTCACCTCTCGTTATCCAAAATCAAAAGACCATATTAGATTCATCCAATATAGTCTTCTATATATTCGTTAGTTTCATTTAGTTCATATATAATTATTAAGTAAACATATTTAAATTTTGAATATTTCTATTTCAATTCAATCTCAATTCTAAATTCCAAATTTTCTTTTGGTTTCAATACTAAAATCTTTCCTTCCCTAGAAGCTATATCAATGGTGTCATAATAGCCATTTGCAGGTTCAAGTGCACAGTTATAATCTCCTCTAAATCCCCCTTCAGTCACCCAAAAGCCAACATAGGGAAGCTTTTCTTTATCAAAATATACATTGTACATTACATCTTTAGATGGATAATAAGCACCGCATTTTCCATCCTTAACTGCTCCATGAGCATAATATTTTTCTTCATTATCGGAAGTTATATCAAGCACTCTATCTAAATAAATATTGTTTCCATTCTCATCTTTTGTAACAGGATAAGAATGTACTTTAGAAACTTCACCAAGATATTTACTTTCATGTACATTTATAACCTTATCAGTTCCCTCTGGAAAAAAAAGCTGCATATCTTTTTCACAGTTTATAAGACAATGCATTGCCCATATACACGGGAACTCCGTTTCTCCGTAGTTTATTATGATATATTCAGCTATTACCCTATCACCTTGTAAATATATAGTTTTCTTATAATCATAATCTAAAATAGCACTTTTATACTTTAAAATTATCTTTTCATTTTCTAGTTTATCATCAAATTTTGCAGTCCATATTTCACCATGATCTGGATAAACTACATTTTTCCCATTTATAAGTACATTGCTTTCATCAATCGTAGGAAAAGCATCATCAAATCCTGAAGCATCAAAATCTTCAAAGGATGAATATAATTGTGGAGTTTTGTAAACCTGTTCTTTATTTTGAAATAAAAGTTCAAACTCCTTATCTTTTCTAAAAATTGAAGCTATCTTGCCTCCTAGTTCTGGAATCACTATAACCCTTAAGAAGTCATTCTCAATTTTAATAGCATGGCGTTCTTTAAATTCTATATTTGAAATCATTATCTTCTCCCTTATTCTTAAGAATATATTTCTTCGGTTCCATCACCAATGCCGCTAAGGTAAAAGCTTGGCTCATATCCTATTTTACTTTTATAATTTTCTCTTACTATATCAATAAAATTATCTAATTTAGCCTTTTTTACAATAGCAATAGCACATCCCCCAAAACCTGCACCGGTCATTCTTGCTCCAAGGCATCCCTTAGCTTTTAAAGCTTCATCAACAATGGTGTCTAGTTCTTTACCTGAAACTTCATATAAGTCCCTAAGGGAATTGTGAGATGCTGCAAGAAGCTTTCCAAATTTCTCTATTTTGCCTTCATTAAGATATTTATAAGCTTCCTTTGTTCTCTCATTCTCATAAACTGCATGCTTTGCTCTTTTCCTCGCATTATCTTCTTTAATTAGCTTCTCCATTTCATTAAATTCTTCTATGCTTAATTCACAAAGAGCATTTATTTGCTTTTGTGTTTGAAGTATTCTTAAAGCTTCTTCGCATTCTGCTCTTCTTTCATTATATTTGGATTCATTTAAAGCTCTTCTCTTATTTGTATCTAAAATTACAAGACAGTTATCTTTAAGATCTACATTGCAATAGTTATACTTTAATGTATTACAGTCTAATAATATAGCTTTATTTTGCTTGCCCATGCCTATAGCAAACTGATCCATTATACCGCAGTTTACTCCTACAAAGGTGTTCTCTGCCCTTTGGCAAAGCTTCACAAGTTCAATCCTATCTAGCTTTCCTTCATTAAACAGGTTATCAATAATTACTGCCATAAGCATTTCAAGAGATGCAGAGGAGGACAAACCAGCACCATTTGGAATATTACCGCTGACAAGTATGTCCATACCAGAAATCTTATATCCTTTTTTCATAATTTCTACTATTACACCTTTGGGATAATTAGCCCACTCATCGCTTTCACTGAACTTTATTTCATCAATATCAACTTCTACTTTTAAATGGAAGTTTGTTGAAGCAAAATTTATTTTTCTATCGTTCCTTTTACGAGCACAGGCATAGGTTCCAAAGCCTAATGCACATGGCAGCACATATCCCCCATTGTAATCTATATGTTCTCCAATCAAATTTACTCTTCCTGGAGAAGTAAAGGTTCTTATTTCTCCACTACCATAAAGCATTCTAAATTCCTCTTTTAATTCATTAATCTGCATAGCTCATCCCCCTTTACATCCCTTCAAAGTTTACAGTATTTACAAATTTAATTAGTCCTTTAAATCCTTCTTCATTCCTTTTGTAAACTCCAGCATCCATAAGAACATTTAAGAATTTATACCCCACTTCATCTTTAATTATTTTGCTACTTTTCTCATTACTGCATCTTGTGCCATATTTATAAATTAACTCTTGTATCCATGGTAGATGCTTATATAATGATTGATTTTTATCCTTTTTCATTTCATCAGTAAGCTTTACACTTCCTTGAAGAATTTTTTCTATCTCTTTAAGCTCTATATTAAGTCTTGCAGGCAGTACTGCTAATCCCATGACCTCAATCAATCCTATATTCTCTTTTTTAATATGGTGAAGCTCTTTATGAGGATGAAATGTTCCATCTGGGTATTTATCCGTTGTCCTATTATTACGAAGAACTAAATCCATTTCAAATTCTCCATATTTATTTTTTCTTGCAATGGGAGTTATAGTATTGTGATTAATAATCTTGCCATCTTCCTTTGTAAAAGCAACAATGCTCAGTTCTTCATCACTATACTCTCGCCACGAAGTTAAAATCTTTGAGGAGTAGTCAATAATTTTACCTTTATCTTTTGAGCTTAATCTTATGACAGACATAGGCCATTTTAAAACTCCTATCTTAATTTCACCATCTTTGCTTGGAAAATAATATTCAATAGGCGCCTTTTCCATTGGAAAAGTGTGTTTCCCTCCTTGAAAATGTTCATGGTTAAGTATTGATCCGCCAACTATGGGTAAGTCAGCATTTGACCCCATAAAATAATGTGGAAACTTATCTACAAAGCTAAGTAACCTGCTAAATGTTTTATTGGAAATTTCCATAGGAACATGCTTTTCATAAAAAAGAATGCAGTGCTCGTTATAATAGACATAGGGAGAATATTGTAAATACCATTGTTCATCATTTAAATCAATAGGAATAACCCTATGATTTTGCCTTGCCGGATGATTAATTCCCCCAGCATAACCCACATTTTCAATACATAATAAACATTTGGGATAGCTTCTTTCAGGCATTGTTTTAGCAGCTGCTATTTCTTTAGGATCTTTTTCAGGTTTAGATAAGTTGATTGTTACATCTAAATCCCCATAGTTTGTTCTTGTATTCCAATATAAATTTTGTGATATTCTATCCATTCTTATATAATTGGATGCCTTTGAAAGCTCATAATATTCATCCGTAGCATATTGCGCACCCTTATTTTTATAAGTGTTAAAGAAATTCTTAATCACTTCAGATTGCCTTGGCATAAGAAGTCCCATGATTTTTGTGTCAAATAAATCTCTATAGGTTACTGTGTTATCTGATAATAATCCCTTATCTATTACATAAGCTAAAATATTATCTAGGATTTCCTGTGGTGTTTCTATATCTTCATTAGGTATGTCGACGGACAAATATTCATCCACATTAAGTAAATCAATTAAGGCATTCCTTGATGGTATGATATCCACTTTTTCAATCATTTTATGTTTTAATGCAAATTGTAATAATCTATCAATCTCAAAAGAAATATTTATTTTCTCCATATAAACATCCATTCCCTTCTCTATGTTTAATGAAAAGGCCTCTGAAGTAAATACATAAGTATTTTGGCTTTTTTATTTACTTTAAGACCTCACTACCATACTTATGTATTAAAAACGTATAAATTTTATGATTAATATTTCTCCTATTTTAAAATTAGTTCCAGGGACAATTTTATAAATAATCAGGACCACCCGTAAAACGGGTGGTTTGCTCTGCGCCTATAAGGCTCTGTTACTGGCTGTGCTACTCGCACACTGAACAGTCTGCCGACCGCAAGTTTTCTCAGGCTACCCCTAAAAGGGGTTTTATTTTTTACCTTGCGTTACAGGCTCACCCGTAAACGGGTCTACATATTCTTCCAAGCTCATTTGTTCGTATGCTATATCTTCTTGTATTTGATTTTTTATATATTCTTCTATAACTTTTTTATTTCTGCCTACTGTATCAACATAGTATCCCTTACACCAAAACTGCCTATTTCCATATCTATATTTTAAATTTGCATGCCTATCAAATATCATCAATGAACTTTTTCCTTTTAAATATCCCATAGATTGAGATACACTTAATTTTGGTGGTATACTTACAAGCATATGTATATGATCTTTGCAAGCATTTGCTTCTATTATTTCTACTCCCTTGTTCTCACATAACTTTCTTAATATTTGACCTATATCAGCCTTGATTTTTCCATATATTATTTGCCTCCTATATTTTGGCGCGAATACTATGTGATATTTACAATTCCATTTACTATGTGCTAAACTACTATTATCCATATTGGATATACCTCCTTTGTTTGGTTGTGGTCGGCAAACCTACTTCCATTTTAACAAGGAGGTTCTATTTTTTCTACGCATAGCTAAAAGCCTTTTAGAACCACCGGTATAACCGGTGGTATTCATTAAACAAAAAAAGTTGTAATTTATTAATAAATCACAACTTACAAATTAGAATATCTATTTTCTTCTCTATTTGTATTCATATTTTTCTCTCATGCTATTTTATAGGTTTATATTTTCTTATGTAAGTTATAAGCGTTGATAAAAGAAGCAACACTTGCAATGGTTAAAAAGAAATATCTTAAATCAAAGGCTGCTCCAGCAGATAGGATTTATTATCCTATACATCTAATTTACATTTGTTAGTTGATCTTTGCTGTTATATAAGACCACTTTATTTCTACCTGTTTTTTTAGCCTCATATAATGCAGTATCTGCATGTTCAAGAAGGTTATCTATATTACTAGTTATATTGGGATATGTTGAAATCCCTAATGAAACTGTTATATTAATATTAACTTTATTAGAAATATAAAATTTATTTCCTTCAACATTTTTTCTTATTCTCTCTGCCACTTCCAATGCATGAGCAGCTGGGCAGTTTGCTAAAAGCACAGAGAACTCTTCACCTCCATTACGAGATATTACATCGTAAACTCTGCATGTATTACTTAAAATAACAGCCAAGTCTTTTAATATCATATCTCCAGAGCTATGTCCAAATGTATCATTAATTTTTTTGAAATAGTCAATATCTAAAAATAATAGCGATAGTTCTTCTCCATTTCTTATTGTCTGTTGAGCCACAATATTGAACATATTATCAAACTGCCTTACATTATTTAAACCAGTCAAAAAGTCTATGGTGGCTTCACTTTTTAATCTTCTATATGATTGTACAGATTCACTTAAATACTCTGTAAATTTGAATATGAAATATGACATAAGCAGCGTGCTGACACAATATACAGTGAAAACTTTAAATAGAAGCATTGAATCTTTAATAAGAATTGGCATTGCAATAGTGTTTACTAATAGTGAATACGTAATGGAATAAATCCATTTGCCTTTCATTTCTGATTTTACTAAATTGATAGTGCTAAAGCCAGATCCCATTAGTAATATAACTATTAGTGCAATTAGAGAGGCGTTAGAAATTCCGAAATATAAAATACGAAAGGCTCCCATTATTAGTGATGCTATAATTGTAGGTAAAAACCCTCCATAAATTGCGGACAAAAGAATTGGTAAAGCCCGAAAATCAGTTATTATTGAAGGGGTAACTCGTATACTAAATAGCATTAGTAAAATTCCTAGTAAGCCTGCATAAGTTCCAGTTAGAATTTTTAGAGCTATTGAAGAATTTTTGTTTATATCCTTTTTCATGACAAAGTTTTGAGATATACTAATAAATGCTATCAAAATACATGAATTTATAAATAGTTCAGTAATCATAGTATAGCTTGCCCCCAAATTTTAAGTAAATGATATTAATCGCGTAAATTTATTTTACATAGCAACAATTAATAGTGTATAACAAATGAATTTTTTCAATAGCAATCTAAAAAGTGTTATTCTTCTGAAATTCTATATACACTCTTATTAATATTTTATTTCATGTTTGATAATATATTCCTACTAAACATTAAAATTCTCTAATTTATATAATTACAATTTTATACCTATGTTGAGATGCAAAAACACTGTAAAATCCAATTTGAATAATACAGTGTTAGTGTCCTTAGTATAATTCCTTTGTCTTTAATTATTTACAGCCGTTACCATTAACTTAGAAGTACCATTATTAGATGCAATTTCATTAATCCACATATTGTATTGCCCTTCTCCGAACATGATTCCCTTGTAATTTGCAAACATATATTT
Source organism: Clostridium pascui (assembly GCF_016908015.1). Taxonomy (GTDB): domain Bacteria; phylum Bacillota; class Clostridia; order Clostridiales; family Clostridiaceae; genus Clostridium_AK; species Clostridium_AK pascui. Next base: position 168,125 of record NZ_JAFBDB010000001.1, on the reverse strand, counting down.
TGCAGGTGCATTAGTCATTGCTTGTTTATAGCTAGGATTAAAAATCAAATCATAATTCTTAATAAATTCAGCTTTATTTTGTATTTTAGTATTCTTCCCGTTTATTTTAACACTGATTGGATAACTCATCTCTTCAGCCAGCTTTTCTTTATTATTATTTATTATATAACCTTGAATTTTGTTAGCAAATTTCTCTACATCTTCATCACTTGTTTCACCTACTGCTACTGCATATCTTTTTCCATATTGACTTCCAGGAAGAATACTCTTAAGTGATAAACTAAATGGATAGCTTATTTTTCCGTTTCCACTTATCCAAGTTCCCTGAATTTTATCTACTGTATCCATAGTTCCTTTGAATATTCCTGTATTCTTGCCTGATTGATCATATTCATATAGTATAATATCCTTTCCTTCTGCTTTTCCCTTTAACTTAACTTCTTTTCCATGTTTTTCATAAAAGTATGAGCCAACTATTTCATTTGGTAATGGATAAATACTCATTTGAATTAAGAGATTATTATTTATTGTCCCATGGTAATCGTAATATCCCTTTTCAAATTTACTGTTTGACATATTAAAGTTTTTATATTTATTTAATAAATCAGCCAGCTTTTCATCACTATCCTTACTTGAGACTTTTAAATCTTTATTTAATGAATTATTAATCACTTCTTTCGTTGTACCATAAGTATTCTCTGCTTTTTTTAATTGATTATATGATGTAAGTGCAATTATCACAATAACCATAGATAATATCCTTATAAATTTATTTTTAATCATAACAAAATTTCTCCTTACATATGAATTTTTACTGCAATGTAACATCTATAATCTTACTTCCAATTTGAAGATGATTACTGTCTACCCATCTAACATCCCTATTTTCTCCATAATCCCCAAGGTAAATGCACTGGTTTTTCTTAAATACATAACAATATTTTTTTGCTAAATCTACACGAGTAGAGCCACCTAAGGCACCTTGATCTATAGAATAAACTTCAATCTTATTGATTATTAATAACTAATCATCTTACTTTATCAAATAGCCAATGATATTTGCAAAGGCAATAGCAATGAATATATATCCTATTATAACACTTACTGTAAAATCATTATTTTATGCCTTTTTGTCGTTTGTCTTTTTACATCAACTGCTTAAATCCTGTCTTTTAAGACTAGAAATGTTTATCTGATATGAACTACCAAGTGTAAAGATTGTAATTAATATAAAGAATACTATTCCTAATCTTTTATTACACCTCTCCATATACCCTCCAATATTGAAACATTCAAAAAAATAAAATTTAAACGTTTTTTATATTCTCTCCATACCCTTCGATATCGTTGGCTTTTTACTAATACTAACACTTATAGAAATCATTTTATTAAATTGAAAATCAAGTTAACTTTACAATATATATTTTACATACTAAAAAAATAAATACAACCTTAATGGCACAAAACGTAAAAAAATGAGCATGAAAAGAATTTTTATATATATAAATTCTTTTCATGCTCATTTTTTTACCAGATTGTTCAAGAACCTTTGCTACGCATGGGTACCTATAATGTCTATACTTATTTTTTATAGAATTTCTTAATTGTTTCGCATACAAATTCAACTTCTTCAGTAGTTATTTCAGGATAAATTGGAAGTGCAATAATTTGCTCCGATACCCTTTCAGCTACTGGGAAATCTCCCTTTTTATATCCCAGGTACTCAAAACACTTCTGCATATGAAGAGGCATTGGATAATATATGCTGTAGCCAACTTCATTCTTCTTCAAGTACTCTGCTAATTCATCTCTTTTTTCAGCCAATATATTAAATACATAATAAACTTGCTTTTGATCACCTTTAACCTTAGGAAGTTTAATATTTTCACAATCACTTAATCTTTCAATATATAACTTAGCTATTTCATCTCTTTTCTTTAAGGCCTCGTCTATATATTTTAATTTTACTGATAAAACAGCCGCTTGAAGCGTATCTAATCTTGAGTTATAGCCTATGAAGTCATAGTGATATTTCTTTGAAGCACCATGCACTCTAAAATATTTTGCAAGCTTTGCTAATTCCTCATTGTTAGTTACGATCATACCGCCATCACCGTAACCTCCAAGGGTCTTAGTTGGAAAGAATGAATACACCCCAAAATCTCCAATGGTTCCAGAATGCTTATACTCGCTGCCGTTTCCTTTCCATCTCATTCCAAAAGCTTCTGCAGCATCTTCTAGTACTCTTAAATCGTGTTTTGTTGCTATATCCATTATTTTATCCATATCTGGCATCTGGTCAAATAAATGTATTGGTAGTATTCCTACTGTGTTCTTGTTTATTTTCTCTTCAATTTTATTTACATCTATTCCAAAGGTGTCTTCATCAATATCCACAAAAACAGGTTTCCCCTTGTGTTTTGTTATACATGATGTGGAAGCTAGGAATGTAAAAGGGGAAGTTATAACTTCCTTTCCATCCTTAAATCCAAGTATGTCTGATGCTATAATTAATGCATCGGTACCTGAAGCTACTCCAATTGCATATTTTGCACCTGTGTATTCCTGAATATCTTTTTCAAACTGCTGCACTGGTTCTCCAAGTATGAAATTTCCTTTTTCAATAACTGATTGAATTGCTCTGTCAAACTCACCTTTTTTCTCAAGGTATTCCCTTTGAGAAGTATAAAAATTTACTTTCATTTTTACATCTCCTTTTTATTACTTATATTTCTTTTGCTATTAAAACCTTTACTCCAAGCTTCTGAATTTCCTCAATTTCTTCCTCTGGTGCTTCCCAATCTGTAATTAGTATATCAAGATCTTTTACATCAACTGTCTTTGAAAAAAATTCGGTACCTACTTTATCAAAATTTGCAAGGCATATTCTTCTACGCGACACCTCTGCTACCGTCCTTTGAAAAATGGCTCCTTCCGGTGTAGAGCTGCTTAATCCATGTCTCGCAGAAATTCCTCCGCCAGTTAAAAAAGCTATATCAATTCTCAAGTTCTTTACAAAGTCAGTTGCTAAAGCATCAACCATTCCTTCTTCACTTTTTATCTTCCCACATACTATGTAGGTTTCAACGTTACTTAAACTTTTAAGCTTTTCTGCAATTGTAAGTGAATTAGTAATTATTGTGTAGCTTATGTTCAAAGGCAGATATTTTAATAAAACATAATGAATGCTGGCTCCACCTATAAATACAGTATCACCTTGCTCTATATAAGCTGCAGCTAATTTGGCAACAGCATTTTGATGCTCTGTTCCCTCTCCATATCTAATTTTTTCATCCATTGGGAGCCTTCTAACCTTAGATAAGGGCACTGCACCGCCATGAGTTCTTTTTAAAAGTCCGCTTTTCTCCATTGCTGTAAGGTCTCTTCTTATGGTATCTATTGAGACTTTAAGCTCTTCCGCCAGGTCTTTTGCAAATACCCTTCCTAATGTCTTTACCTTGGAGAGTATAAGCTCCCGGCGTTCTTCTGCAAACATTTTATTAAAGCCCCCTTCATTTGTGCCTTTACCATAGTTTTTATTACATATTATAATAATATCACTTATTTGCCACTTTGTTAATGATTTTTTGCTTTTATTTGCTCTTTTATGCATGTTTTCTGATAAATTTATTTATAATAAATGTTACTTACTATAATTTAAGTTTATTATTTCATTTGTTAATATATCTTTCTCTAATTATCTTTTTTATATCTATCATAACTTCCATCATATATCTCACTTTCAATATTGGATTTTCTCATAAAAAATAAGTTTATTGGTTCATAAAAATCAACCCTTGAATGATGGAACCCATAAGACGAAACTTTTGCTATTACCTTTTGTGAATCATGATATACAACATGCTCTGGTGCATAAGTAAAGCTAAACAGGAGTAATCCATATAAACAAGTGCTAATTATAATAATTGCTGTAATTACTAATGATATAACCTTTATAGTTTTTTGCATGACAGCATTCTTAATTTTTGAATATAGGTTTAAGGATAATAATTTATTAATAAACATTATACTAATAACTGCTAAAACTATAATGTTAGTCATATATAAAATGCCAACCCACCCTCTTAAGGCCAAGTGCCACTTGTTTATTACAATTCTACTTGTTAAGTACAAAATTATTAGCACTATATTTATTATTGCTATATAAGCCATATATTTAAAAACTTTACCTTTTGGAGTACAATTCACTATTCCACCTACCTATCTAATTAATATAAGTTATTTATATCAGCACAACTTATAGTTTCTTTTCAAGTAAATAAAACAATCCTTTTCTCCAATTTGTTTCTCCAACCTTTTGGTATCCAAGTGCTTCATACATTTTTAATGCATATGGATTTAGAGAAAAAGCATCTAATCTAATGGACTCTATTTCTTCCTTCTTCAATAGCTCTTCAATCATAAGCATTGTAGCCTGTCCTATCTTTTTATTTTGATAAATTGGTTTAACACATAATCTATGCACTACTACAAAGTTTTCATCATCATATTTCCAATCTCCATTTTTATACTGCTCGTCATATTCATTGTTAACCACTAGAACAGATACAATTGCATCCTCCTTAATTCCAACATACATTTCTTTTTTTAATATATCTTCCTTAAGGATTTCACTAGTGGGGTATACCTCATCCCATTGATCTATGTTATTATTATTCATTTCATTGATTGCATTTCTAAAGATGTCTACTATTATGTTTAAATCCTCAAGTTCTGCTTTTCTAATCTTCATATTAACACTCCCTCTTACTCAATAAGTCTTATATAGTAATTATATTGATATTTACCATTTTATACCTAATAGTATAACACATCAATAAGAACCTGAGTGACTACCGCATTAGTTACTATGTTAAGAAATTAGTAGTAATAAAAAACTTTAAAGAAAACTGTGCTTCAGTTTCCTTTAAAGTTTTTATACTAAGACTCATTAAAAATTTCTTTAAACTATACTTTACTTTGATTTATATTTTGCATCTTCATTTTAAGCTTTGTTTTCTTATTTTCTTCAATGCTTTTTTAGAACCTCTTTCAATATCTCTTTCCAATTTTCTTTCCTTATAACTTACAAATAACTGATTTAAATCATAACCCCCTGGATAAAGATCACTTGCCTTTAGTTCTAGTTTCATTCTCTTATAATTAACTTCAATAAATTCATTGTTATAGAGTACTGTTACATTATTTAATCTGTCTCTTTCTTTATATACAATGGCAGACTCATTATTTTCTAAAAGAGTAATCTTATCTCCTATAGAGTATTCATATAAATTTTCAGCTTCCTCTTCCTCTTTACCTTTAATGCTCTTACTATCTTTTATGAGACTATAATTATAATTTTTAGTATTAATATATTCCCTTGCTCTACTTATTATTGAGTCATATATTCCCATCTTCTTCGAAATATATAAGGCATTACTATCTCCTACCTTTCCAATACTAAGCTTATATAGTGGCTCAAGAGTATCTTTTTCAAATTCCATAGCTGCATTTTCAAAATCAGGGTGTTCCTTTGAAAAATTTTTTATTTCTCCATAATGGGTGGTTGCTATAGTTATACATCCCTTATGATATAGATCCTCTAGTATTGCAATGGCTAAAGCTGATCCTTCATTAGGTTCTGTTCCGCTGCCAATTTCATCAAACAATAATAATGTTGAATTTGTGCTTTTTTTTATTATTTCAGCTAAGTTCTTTACATGTGATGAGAATGTACTTAAAGCATTTTCAACACTTTGATTATCTCCTATATCAACAAACACATTGTTAAATATTGAAAGCTCTGTACCTTCTGCTGATTCAATATGAAATCCAGACTGCACTGCTAATGTGAGGAGTCCAATTGTTTTTAACACTACAGTTTTACCCCCTGCATTGGGTCCTGTTATTATTAATCCCCTGTAGCTTTTACCAATTTCAAAATCCAAAGGTACGCTGTTCTTAATTAAAGGATATTTTGCTTTAATTATTTTAATATATCCATGATCATTTAACTTAGGCTTAATTCCATGTATGTCCTTGCTGTATTTAGCCTTTGCCAGAATCATATCGTACTCGGATATAACCTCAATATTTATCTTTAAATCTTTTATTCTCTGAAAAAGCATATCTGTTAAAGTAGCTAATATTCTATATTCCTCAACAGCTTCTTCTGCCTTTAATATATTTAGTTCACTGGTATACTTTGATATAGTATTTGGCTCTATAAAAACAGTACTTCCCTTCGAAGATGCTTCAACAACTGTTCCTTGAACTTGATTTTTATATGCTGCCTTAATAGGAATGGTATATTTCCCATTACGCTGGCTGATAAAGAATTCTTGAATATATTCTTTATTTTCACTGCTCCTAAGGAATTTGTCTAGTTTCTCCTTTATCTTGCCTTCACATATATCAATATATCTTCTTATTTTCTTTAATTCTTTACTGGCATTTGAGTCAACCATGCTTCCTTTAATTGAAATATTTATTTCATCTTCAATGTAACTTAAATCAGAAATATTTTCTCCATAGGCGCTTAACGTAGGTGCATACCCGTCTTTATCCTTAATAAACAGCTTTACTTTTCTGCATCCACTTAAAAAGTTTGACATCATAGTTAAATCAGCTGCCTCTAAAGATGCTCCCTTTTCAATCTTATCAATAAGAGGCAGTACATTAAAAATCCCCTTTAATGGCATATGGTAAGAAGCATCTATTAATGCTCTTCCCTCTGATGTTTCATTTAATCTTTGATTTACAATTTTCATGTTGCTGCTTGGCTCTAATTTATCAATTAATATTTTTCCTAATCCGCTAACGCAATATCCTTTTATTATTTCTTTTAACTCATAGTAATGTAATTTTTCTAATGTTTCTTTATTCATATCAATAACCCTTCCTTGCTTTCTTTTATTACACTACAAGCCAACGAAATCTTGATAGATTTCTAGATTTTGTATAATAAAAAAAGCCATGGACACCTCCACAGCTTAAAATTCAACAATTAATAAAGGTAATTTTAATTACCTCTTTAAAGTAAATTCGTGGACTTGTATCTTCAATAGTACAAATTAATTCCATCAGAAATAAAGGCATAATAAAGCCCCATTTTTTGGAATTAATATTAAATTAACTATTTTAGATACTAGACACTCACAAAAATACCTCTCTTCTTTGAAATCTATCTCTTATAATATATTATAATTTTAATCTAAATGTCAATGTTATTTTCTCTAAATCTACTTTATAAAATAAGCTAGCCATCTAAAAAATCTCCCTGTATTCTTAAAAGAAATTATGCTGCACAATAATTCAGTGAGCTTTCCAAACTTCCTATAAAAGAAGTTAAATGCTAGAAATGGAACCCATTGCTTTTTAGACTTTGGTAATCTTTTCATTATATTTTTAAAGGTGTATACCTCTTTATATATCCATAGATAGCCATTATATAATTCTTCTGATGTCATATTCTTGGGTTTATATACTACATGGGCAGTATTATAATTTGACAAATTAAAATCTACAATTCTATTTTCCTCTATTAATGATGAGTATAACTTTGTACCAGGATATGGGGTAAGGATATGTGAGGTTACCGTTTCTATCTTATTTTTAACTATCCATTCCAATGTATTCTTAAATACTGAAGTCTCATCTTCATCTAATCCAAAAACAAAACTTGCATTTATCATTATTCCCCTTTTATGAATTTCATCTACAAGTTTCTCATATCTCTTTACACTATTCTGCACCTTATGAACACTATCTATCGATTTACTATTTATACTTTCAAAACCTATAAATAAACTTTGACAACCAGCTTCCTTCATTTCATCTAGCAATTCAGGCATATCCACTATATTAGAGGTAACTGCTGCATTCCATTTTAGTTTAAGAGGTTTTATTTCCTTTAATAATTTTTTTGTCCACTTAGGATCCCCAATAAAATTATCATCAATAAACATTATATGCCTTGTTTTTAATGCATTTATATCTTTAATTACATCCTCTATAGGTCTGTTAATATAAGTTTTAAGTGTATCTTTGCAGCTATTATAGCAAAAATCGCACTTAAAAGGACATCCTCTGCTTGTACTAATTATATTTGTATATAAATACTTTTTATTATCAATAACGTTATAGCTAGGTGATACTATTTCACTCCCGTCAATATTTCTCATGTCATAGTATATCTTCTTAAGTGAATTTTCTTCTTTATCCTTAAGAATTTTTATCCAAACTCTCTCAGCCATCCCCACACATATTGCGTCAAAACTATCAATCACTCCCTCTGGGTCTGCCGTAATATGTATACCTCCTGCAATTACTGTAACGCCTCGGTTATTAAACTCCTTTGATATTTCCGCTGCTCTATTCATAACATCTACAGTGACAGATATTGCTACCAAATCCACAGGCTCGTCAAAATCTATCCTTTCAACATTTTCATTTTGAATAATAACTTCATGCTCTTTGGGTGTAAGATTTGCTATTGTAAGTAATGCTAATGAAGGCGACATTCTCGTTTTTAATTTTGTATCCATAGGTCTGGGCAGCATTGCAGGTTGAATCAATTTGATTTTCATACATTACCTCTCAAAACATTTAAATTTCGAACAAACTTGAAACAAAAATTAAGAATAATTAAATCTACATAGAAGGTATTAACACAAATATTAGAAAAAACATAAAAATTATTAACACTATACAGCTTACTAATGAAATAATTGCAACCACTTTATTCTTTCTTAAAACACCAAATATTACCCCTAAAACTGTTATCACTAAAAAAGAAAATAAAATTATTGTTAAACTCAATTAAATTCCCCCAACCTTAGATAAACTTATTAGTAAAACATGTTCTCTGTGCCAAGCCAAACGTCCCTTAGCACATCTATGAATCATCTCTGTATTCTAAAATATCACCCGGTTGGCAGTCCAAAGCTTTGCATATTGCCTCTAAAGTTGAAAATCTAATAGCTTTTGCCTTTCCATTCTTTAGTATAGAGAGGTTTGCCATGGTTATTCCAACCTTCTCTGTAAGTTCCGTTACACTCATTTTTCTTTTAGCCAGCATCACATCGATATTGATTATAATTGCCATTTTATCACCTCACACTGTTAAATCATTTTCTGATTTTATATCAATAGCATCTTGCAAGAGTCTTTGAAGAACAGCAGCAAACACTGCTATAGCCATTGAAGCAAAAATTGGAACCATTCCCATTACTATGAGACCTGGGGCATCGTCTTTCTCTGCTAAAATATAAACGAATGGCAGAATTACAACATACACGATACTGATTATATTTGCACAGTATTTTATATTCCTTAAGGCTTTTACAGATAGTTCCGAAAAAGCTTTATTCTTGTCAATATAACTCAAAAGTCTTAAAGCCTGATATAGAGCACCGAAAAACGGTATAGTTGATACATATATACCTATTATTACAGGATAAAGTATATGAGCATAATTGATATTTACTGGATTTTTAGTTAACCAATACAAGCCAAATATACACAAAGCAAGCACCGGAATTCCAATAATAATCACAGCTATCCTTAAGAAAATAGTTGAATATTGTTTCATAAAAAGCACCTCTCTTTTAATTTATGTATATAGAATAGCATATCATTTATTGTTTATCAATAAATTTTTATCGGGTTATATTATATTTTTATTGATGCTACGCATAAATCAGGTTAAAATACCCTTTTGCAGCACTGCATTCATTTTGAAATAGCATTAAAACTATTTATTAACTACCACAATAACACACGCTATTAAAGTAGAACATAAAATGTAATTTACCCTATAAAAATAACTGCATCGGTATAATACCAATGCAGTTATTTTTAACTTGCCTCGTGCCACCCACGTGGCAAGTTTATGGTCTATATTGCTGATTCATTTCTATTACTATGCCACCTTTAATATTTACCTCAAAGATTTCCCATGTGTCATATTCATCGCTTGTTATAAAACTAAAATCTCCATTTAAATCTGCCATATCTAACCCTTCATCAGTATATATTATTCCGCTGATTTTTAAATCCTTACTTACCTCTAACGTAACATTGCCGCTGATAGGAGCATCAAAGCCATCACTGGGAAGAAAGTCGCCATATTCATCATCGTGTTCAATTACGCTTTCTCCAGTTTCTCTTTCATATTCACGTGCTTCATTTAAATCAGAAATAAATTTATCAAAATATCCTTCTACATATCTTTTGCCGTCTTTTATATATCCTTTATTTACATGAAACAAGAACTTTTCCTGTCCATTTAATATCTTTGTTGCTGCTTCACTTACTGAGGCTTTGCCACCTAGTAAAAATAAATTGTAATAATTAGTAGCATCTAAATATTTCTTTTGTTCTATTATATTACTTCCATCTGTAAGTATAATTGGTGCATTTAATTTTGCTGCTAATGCACTTCCTGACAATGCATCTGGGAAACCTTTTCCACTTGCAATTACTGCAGAAGTTGTATCTAAATTAAAATATTTACATATGTTTAATGAGGTTTCATATCTAGTATTTCCACCAATTCTTACTATGCTGCTATCATCTAGAGAAGATACTATGTTCTTTAATTCATCTATAAGAGAGTTACTTAAAGACCCTTCTCCTCCTATTAAAAATACCTTGGAAGGTTGAATATCGTTTATAGTACTTTTAATATCACTAGGTAAATTAATCTTATTACTCATAAGTATAGGATATCCCTTTAATGCAGCAACACTTGAAATACTTAAAGCATCTGCAAATCCATACCCATTAGCTATAACCACCGGAGTCCCCTTTTCTACATTCATGGAATTTACAATTGTTTTATTTGTGGCAAATCTATCACTACCGCCAAGCCTTTTTACATTGTACCCTTGAGATTTAAAATAGTCTAGAAATTTATCGTCTACGGATGCTTTTCCCCCGAGAACATAGATTGTACCGCCTTTTACCAAATGGCCTTTTATATAATTTACTGCATTAGAACTGCTGCTTACAGTTTTATCTACAAGTAAAATTGGAGCATTGAATTTTTTAGAAAGTACACTTCCTGTAAGTGCATCAGGAAAATTACTACCGCTTGCTATGATTACATTTTGTACTTGAGCACTGCTAAATTTATTTGAAATATTAGCTGAAGTTTCAAACCTATTTCTACCATCTATTCTATTTACGCTATATGCTTCTTTTGCCTGTACTGTGTTTACCATGGTCATAGCCATAAGTGCTGAAATAATAATATATCTTTTTTTCACTTTGTTATGCCTCCCTTTATACACTCTATTGTAAAACTAAATTTTATTATCGGTAGATAAGACTATTTCTTTAGTATAATATTCTATATTTCATAGCAATAAAAACTATCTCCGCATAAAATGATTACTATATAATTAAGAGGGGGATTGTCGTGGAATTTTCTGTTGTTATTGAAAGTGTTATTTCATTATTTCTTATAATATTAGTCGGAGTATATGGCGCCAAGAAAAAAATTATAACCCCACAAATAAATAAAGGGTTAATAGATATTCTTATACAAATAACATTGCCTCTTATGATTCTTTCTTCTTTTATATTTACTTATGATGACGCTATTAAATCTAATGCCATAAAAACATTTTATTATAGCATTGCTGCTTATATAATAGTTATTCTTGTTTCATACCTGCTCCTTTTACCAATAAGAAATGATAAAAAAATAGTATTGCATTTCGCTAATGTGTTTACTAATACAGGTTATGTTGGATTTCCTATACTAAATTCTATATATGGCGCTGAGGGTATTGTATATGGATCAATATTTAATATGTTCTTCGTAATATTTGTTTGGACATATGGAATTATTCTATACAAGGGCAATTTTCAAAAGAAAGATTTAAAAAATGAGCTTAAAAAAATTCTTCTGAATCCATCTATTATAGCAATATGTGCAGGCGTAATAATCATGATATTTAATATTCAATTACCAGGTGCCATATTATTCAGCATAAGAAATATTGGGAACATCACTGGTCCATTATCAATGATTATTATTGGAGTTATAATTTCAGATGTGAAAATAAAAGAATATATAAAAGATTGGACAATATATTATGGAATAACTACTAAATTAATACTTATTCCTTCCATCATTTACTTAATTTCATTGCTTATACTAGAAACATCCAAAGCTGTAAATACAGTTATTATTATGACTGCTATGCCAGCTTCTGCCATGACTTCAATACTAGCAGAAAGTTTTGATAAAGAAAAAGATTATGCAGCTGTTATTGTATCTGTAACTACACTACTTTCTTTAATTACAGTTACTATACTGTTGAAAATCATATTGTAGAGGCCAATACCAACTAGAAAAATCCTCCTCTAAAATCAGGGGGATAGGTTATATTTTATTCCTTTTTCACTTGAAACCCAATGGAATTAAAAAAGATGACTCCTGTAAAATACAGAAATCAGCTAAATAATATTAATATAATCAATATAAAAATTTTAAAGCTCTTTTGTAGAAAAAGTTTTAAGGTAACATCCAATTAATCTTCATTTTTTATATCTTTTAACAGTCCTTCAAACCATTGAACATTTACTAAATGATGAGACCGTGAATTTTCTAACATTTTTTTAAAATAATTAGGGATACTTTCACCATGTTCAAGAGATTCTTCTAATAAAGAAATTTTCTTTTTAGTTTGTTCGATTTGTATTTCTATTAGTTTTACTAGCTCCTCGCTTTTATATTCATTAGCAAATAGCATTGCTGCATAAAAAGATAAGTTTATATAATCTGTTTTAGAGCCATATTTGTACATTAATTTTTGAAATTCTTTCTCCCCTAGTTCAGTGAGGATATAATTACGCGTCTCTCTAGTATTGTCTAACTCTTCAATTTTTTTAATATATTGTTTTTCTTCTAATTGTTGAAGATTATAATAAAATGATCCTTTAGTGAAATTTACTATATATTTATAGTGCTTCTCTTCCATTAATGCTAATAATTCATATCCGTAAGAACCTGGGTTTTGTTTTAACAAACCTAAAATTAGTAATGGTATCAAAAAAACATCTCCTTTAATTACAAGGTTTAATCATTGTTGATTTGCATGACCTGAGATACGAATTCATCATATGATATTTTCACTAATGCAAAATCCATACTTTTTATATATATCTTTTCTCCTTTAGTATGTGTTCTAGCATAACGTAAATTTAGCAACTCATCTTCATTAACTAATGGCTTCAACACATGCTGCTTATTAGAAAAGGCTTCAAAATATCGTAACCCAAATTTTCTTTGAGAATTTGCATTAATATGAATACCATCGGGATTAGAAGTTAACCCTGAGGCTGTAACAAAGTAACAATTATCTTGTTCAAAGGCAAATTTTTGTAACTCTTGATTAATGAACTTATATTCAGTACAGCTTTTCCCAAATCCTTCTTTGCCTAAAAAATCACCTAAACCACCAATAACAATTGGAATGCCTGGAGCGTTCAACTCTTTTCTAAGCGCATCAATAATTAAAAGTAATTTCTTGTAATAGACTTTGTAGTTACCATTCATACCATCACTTTCTCCTTGATGCCATAGAATTCCTGCGAGCTCACTACTTTGCATAGCAAATTTAGCTTCAGTTATTGCATGTTTAAAAAGCACTTCGTCTACAGCCCATTCATCTAGTGTACTTCCACCTTCAGCACAAGGAATTAAGCCAATGGTGTCTTCTTGATTTTGGTGGCACCATGCATCTGCAAATGAACCAGCTAGACTTATTCCTGAAACAGGACGGTCATAATTGATGGGCTCAGTCATCATTTGCCATCTACCATTACGCAGCATTTGTATTCTTTCATTATAAATTGGGGGCACTTCATGAATAAACCCTCGTCCAGCCATATTCGACTGTCCTAACATTAAAAATGATTTAACCATTTTCTTCATCCTTTCTTTCTACTTAATATTTATTAAGGAATTTTTCCAATTCTCAATAAATGTTAACTAGTTATTTATTTAATCCTTTAGCTATTGCACTCAATACATTCGTATTCATCTTCTGAGCGTGTATTAATTCATTACTTTAGTAGATTTTCCTATATATTAAAAACTACTAAAGTGTCATTGGTCTAATTAGACTAATGACACTTAAATATTATAGTCTAATTAGACCAATTGTCAATAATATTTTTTAAAAGTAGAGCCAAAATATATTTTAACCCGTTAATAGGTATCCACTGTAAACTCGTTTGTGAAACCACTAGTATGGCTTAGCAACTGACTAATGGTTATTATAGATATTATTCTTAATTACAAGTCTAATTCTCTTTCTATCAACGCTAATGAAATATGAAACGCCTTAATCCGGCGTATGGCCAGTGTGTGTTGAGGAGTACCTTCTCTAAATTTTGGCTTCACGTTCTCAATTCTTTGAATAAATAATGGTATAGCCTGCATAGCTTCTTCTAACTCTTCTTTTGAGTAATTATATAAAAAATCCTTCTCTAATGCTTTTGCTATCAATGAGGATGCTATATAGTGTACTCTGAGATTTTTAGCAACCATAGTCATCTGGGAAGTACATGGAGTCTGTTTTTCGGACAAGGTTACTTTTGCTTTCTCATTTTTGTGGATTGTTGATAATATTGCTTTCTGTGCTGCTTCTAATTCTGTTATTGTAAACTCGCTCATATAATCTTACCTCCATTTCAGTATTTATATTTTTATTATATAACATTACTGCAACAAGTAAACTTTTCTTACATGACTTTTTCCCCTCCTGTGCAATCCCTATTCCTAAGTTAGCACAGATAACAGGGATTTTCCCATGTGCCTCGCCAAATTCAACATTTACGTTGCTATAGCTTTTCGCTTGCTTGTGGGACAAAAGAATTACTGTGTCCACATGCATGAGAACATAATATTTATACAAGGGGCTGTCGCCCAAAGAATAAAAACTACAATATATTGTATTAGATTTTTAAATTCTAAAACAATATACTGTGGTTTAATTTCTTAAAGCGACAGCCACATCTAACCCTGTGGGTGAGTAACTATACTTAGTATAAGAACAGGTTATAATTTCTTATATATCCTCATTGCAAAGATATAAGCAATAACTATTATTGCTATGCACCAAGCAAGGGCAGCCCAGATATCACTTCCTACTGGTTGGTTTGCTAATAAATTGCGAATAGCTTCCACGATAGGGGTTACAGGCTGATTTTCTGCAAAGGCACGTACTGCTGAAGGCATAGTATCTGTTGGTACAAAGGCAGAACTGATAAACGGTAAAAAGATGATTGGATAAGAGAATGCGCCTGCACCATCTGGTGTTTTAGCAGCAAGTCCAGCAATTACCGCAATCCAAGTTAAAGCAAGTGTAAATATTCCTAAAATTCCAAATACCGTCAACCATTCTAAGATTCCTGCTGAAGAACGGAAGCCCATTAATAATGCAACAAGTATAATCACTATTACAGAAATTCCATTTGAAATTAATGAAGTTAATACATGTCCCCATAATACTGTAGAGCGAGCGATAGGCATAGAGTGAAAACGTTCAAAGATACCACGCTCTTTATCTATAAACAAACGGTAAGCTACATATGCAATTCCACTACCAATAGCCATTAACAATATACCTGGTAATAGATAATTAACATAATTTTTTGTACCTGTTTGGATTGCACCACCAAATACATAAACGAACAATAACATCATCGCAATTGGTGTGATACAAACTGTGATAATTGTATCCATACTTCTAAAAATATGACGCATAGAACGTCCAAACATAACACTCATATCTTTGAAAAAATATTTATTTGTAGATCCCATTTATTTCTCCTCCTTTTTACCAATGATTGTTAGGAATATTTCTTCTAATTTAGGTTGCTTCTCAACATATTCAACTTTTGCAGGTGGAAATAATTTTTTCAATCCCTCTAGTGTATCTAGAGCAATAATTTTTCCTCCATGAAGAATAGCGATTTTATCTGCAAGTTGCTCTGCTTCCTCCAAATATTGAGTCGTTAAGAATACTGTAGTCCCTACAGCTGATAACTCTTTTACAATTTTCCAAACTTCTAAACGTGCTTCTGGATCAAGACCTGTTGTTGGCTCATCTAGGAAAATAATCTTTGGATTTCCCACAAGACTCATTGCTATATCAATTCTTCTCTTCATACCTCCAGAGTAAGTACCCACTCTGCGGTCTGCAGCCTCTGACATGCCAAAACGACTAATTAACTCATCTGCTGCTCCATTTGGATTTTTAAGATGTCTAAGTTTTGCTATCATTTGAAGATTTTCACGACCAGTCAAAATTTCATCAATAGCAGCAAACTGACCAGTAAGACTGATAGAACCTCTAATGTCCCCTGGGTTTTTTTCAATATCAAAACCATTGATCTGAGCACTTCCAGCATCTGCTTTAAGTAGAGTAGCCATGATTCTAATCATCGTTGTTTTTCCTGCTCCATTGAAACCTAGTAATGCGAAAATACCGCCCTGCTCTACTTCAAAATCTACTCCTTTGAGTACTTCTACATCTTTGTAAGACTTTTTTACCCCTTTAATCTGTATGATATTTTTTTTCACTTTCTTTTCCTCCTCTACAATATAGTAACCTTACTCAAACTTAAGTCTAATCCTTTCAATGCAGCTTGATCAGTTTCATAAAAAAGAGCCGACAACTGTGATTTCATTCACGGTTATCGGCTCTGCGTCTTAGCGTCTGGCTCTTTGATAATTGATATATTTAGTTGTTTTACATTGATTATAGTTTCCTGTTTACACTTAGGACAAAATAGCGGAAAGTGTTTAAGTATCGTATCAACACCTATCTTGACCCGTGTTTTGCTGCCACAGACCGGGCATAATATCCACTCGTATTTACACACTCTACCATCCCCATATCTCTCTTTTACTTTGTTTTACCCGTAACCTTTTTCATGGCCTTTTTAACTTCTTGGTCAACAGATTCTTGATAGATGTCAGCGTAAGTCTTTGAATCTTTGATTAAATCGTCACAAAAAGCCGCTACATCATTGCCCGTCACTTCGAGCACGCCTTTTCCCAAGGCCGCACCCTCTTCAAAAAGATCCATAATCCCGGAGAGCAAGCCTATTCCGTCGGTTAGCTCAACAGGGCCTACCTTAAAGATATATTTCTGAATCTCTTTATAAACAATCTGATAATCTTTTGGAAGCGATTTGACACGTGCCACGTGCGCTCGCCACTCTTTTTTACCTTCGATGATATCTTGTATTCCCATTTTATCCTCCTATTTACCTAATTTTTTAGCGATATTATTGTTGAGCTGCTCACGCCACTTGTCGCGAAAAGACTTTGCCCCTTCTTCGCCGACCAGCGCTGAACAGAAGCCTTTGATATCGTCACCCAAAACCTCTTGAACGCTCTGACCGTCCGCCGCCGTTTCTTCGAGCAGGCCAAGCACACCGTTAAAAATTGGCATGAGGTTGCGACCGGTAAGATCTGAGTACGGCCAAAGATTGACTTTAATTTTTTCCCACGCCGCTTGATAATCAGCCGGCAGCTTTTGGGCTCGCGATTCAAAAGTTTTCAATTTTTTAGTCATGTCGCTCCCTGTGACTTTCTCCCAAAAATTCATTACTTTCTCTCCTTTAACTCGTTAATTTTTGATGATACGAACTCCCATTTTCCCCAAAATCTCTGCAGCTCCTCACGCCCCGCTTCGTTCAGCGTGAAAAACTTTCGCGGCGGTCCCATATCAGATGGCTTTTTCGTAATTTCCACCAGCTTGTTTTTCTCAAGTCGCACCAAAATGGTATAAACTGTCCCATCCACAACGTCCGAAAATCCCAGGGCGTTCAGATGTCGCGTGATCTCATAACCGTAGGTTTCCTGGTGGCTGATAATTTCAAGAACACAGCCTTCTAACACCCCTTTTAGCATTTCCGTAAGATTCTCCAATGTAACTCCTCCTTGCTATTCTGTAACACTGATATTCAGTATTACTTACTACAGCTATATAGTAACACATAGTAGCGGTAGTGTCAATATAATATATATTTGTTTTTTTACATCTATTTTTATCAATGAAATTTAAAATAATACGAAAGATGAAGACAATTACCTTATAATACAAGTCCATACCTAATTTTCTATACTTAAATATCATTGCTTAAACATTTGAGTGTATTTTCGAACTTAAGATATCCTAAAACATTAGCCAACTTCATAGTGGACCCTAGGATGTCTCATATTTTTGCTTTTATTAGAAATATTTAGAATAAAATTTTGCATTTAAACAAAACTAATTTTGAAGTTATACAAAATAGTTTTTGAAAGGAGATTTAGTTCATGAAGGCTCTCATTTATAACGGATATAAAAACGTTCAGGTTGATAATGTAAAAGACCCAGTAATACAAAAAAATGATGACATTATTGTCAAGATAACCTCTACAGCTATTTGCGGCTCTGATCTTCACTTAATTCACAGCAGGGTTCGCAATCTTCCCCATGGTTTCGTATTAGGTCACGAAGCCATGGGCATTGTGGAGGAGGCAGGCAAGGATGTAGTCAATGTTAAAAAAGGAGACAAAATAATCGTGCCATTCCCTGTTGCCTGCGGTCACTGCTGGTACTGCGAGCACGGCCATTGGAGCCAGTGTGACAATTCAAATCCAAATGGCGAGGCAGGTGGAATGTTTGGATATAGTGAATCCTATGGTGGATACGATGGAGGCCAGGCGGAATATCTTCGTGTGCCTTACGCTAATGTTGGTCCTAAAGTAATTCCTGAGGATTTAACTGACGAGCAGGTTTTATTTTTAACAGACATCTTGCCTACCTCATTTTGGGGAGTAGATATGGCAGGAGTAAAGCCTGGGGACACTGTTGTAGTTTTAGGCTGTGGTCCTGTAGGATTATTAACTATAAAATGGTGTATTTTTAAAGGCGCTAAAAGAATTATTGCAGTAGATAGAGTTCCATATAGACTTCATCACGCTAAACGCTACGGAGTTGAAACTGTAAATATCGAAGATCATGATAATACTGGATTTTATCTTAAGGAAATCACCCACGGAGGCGCTGATGAGGTTATTGATTGTGTAGGAATGGATGGAGCAATGTCTGTAATAGAAGCTGCAGAAAGCTTTTTAAAGCTTCAGGCTGGCTCAAAATCTGCCATAGAAATAGCTTCAGAGGCAGTAAGAAAGTGCGGCACTGTTATGATGGTTGGAGTTTATGGAGGAAGGTACAATTTGTTCCCTCTTGGAAATTTCTTTGGCAGAAATATAACCTTAAAAATGGGTCAATGTCCTGCTCATGCCTATGTAGATCCTATTCTTGAACTTATAAAACAGGGAAAATTTGATGCCACAGATATAATTACTCACAAACTTTCTCTTGATAAGGGGGATCATGCTTATAAAATATTTGATGAAAAGCTGGATAACTGCATAAAAGTTATTTTAAAACCTTAGTTAATACCTATAAAAATTAAATATACCTTCCTTGTTTAATGGTTATGGTCATCAAACCTACTTCCATTTTACATTGGAGGTTTTTTTTACTCATAGCTATGGGCTTCCTCGAACTACAGGTATAACCTGTGGTATTCTAAATGTAAAAAACCGACCAAGGTTAATCCTCTATATTTTCTTACACTTAAAAGCACTATCATGTCTATCTTATTATCCCATGAAATCCTTGACTTCACGTACTATTTTCCTTCAAAAGGCCAAGCGTCTCCACATGTGCTGTGATAGAAAGATGATACTAATACGCGTTAAAATTGATTTTCCGTAAAGATGTGCCCCTTTAAAGCAAGGGGGTCGTGTTGTTCTATCGGCTAAACTTTAGGAAAATTTTTCCACCATACATATTATAGTTCACAACCATTGCGATTATTCTTATATATGCTTTAACTCCATGTCAGTTTCTCAAGTGCAATATGACTGCGGTACCAATCATCGCTTTCTAGAAGCACTTCAGGCGAGCCAACATTTTTAACTCTACCGTGTTCTAATATAACCACAGTATCACTTGCAATCATTGAGGATAAACGGTGAGATATAGACAATATCGTATGTGCTTTACTTGCCTTTTGAAGTACATACACTATTTTTTCTTCTGTTATAGAATCAAGGTTTGCCGTAATCTCATCTAGGAGTAGTATAGGAGGATTTGTTACAATAGCCCTGGCTATTGCAAGAAGTTGTTTTTGTCCCTGTGAAAAAAGGTTATTTCTGTTTACTATAGTATCCATACCGCTTTCTAAAGTCGCTACATAATCCTTAAGTCCCACAAAGTCCAAAGCCTTTTCTACTTGCTCTCTTGTAATACTCCCGTCTTGCAAACTTATTTGTTCCGCAACAGTACCCTTAATTATATGAAAGCTTTGATCCACATATCCGAAGATCTTCCGTTTTTCAGAGTTTGGTATACTGTAAACATCCATTCCGTTAATTGTTATACTGCCCTTTGTTGGTTTCAAAAGCCCCATTATGAGCTTAAATAAGGTAGTTTTACCAACCCCAGTCCTTCCCACAAAAGTAACCTTCTCATTTGGTTTTAAGCTAAGGTCAATATTTTGAAGAACGTCAGCACCTTCTTCATATTGAAAGGTAATACCGTTAAAAGATAATTGCACATCTTCACGATTTGTAATTATATCTTCTGCCTTTAATTCATGGTTCTTAAAATCATCTTCAGGTTCACTATAAAAATCATTTACCCTTTTGATGCCGGATATGGCCTGTTGAATATTTTGAAGCTCCATACCAAGGTTTTCAATTGGTCCAAACAAGTTAGATATTAATTCAATCGTAGCTGCAACCATGCCTAAGGATATATCCAAAATGTTTAGCTGCGTGGATGATAATACAACAATGAAGGCTATAATAACAGCACGAGTAAATTGAATTAAGGGTGAGTACACAGAATCATAAAAATTTACCTTATCTACAGTTTTATAATTATCAAGCAAATATCTCTTATAATTCTCTTCCATATAGCTTTCCTTGCTGTAGGATTTAATCATCTGTATATTTTTTAAGCTTTCTGAAATATGATTATTTACCCTGCCAATAAGTATTCGATTTTCAATCTGCGCTTTAAGCATTCTTTTTTGAAAAAGTCGTGTAATACCATAAATAGCTGGCATTAGCAATAAAGTTACAATTCCAATCTTGCTGCTAAATGTCCAAATTGAAATTACAATACCTATAAGCTTAAAGCAGTCAACCATCATTCCAATGATACCACTGGTAAACAGTGAATTGATTGCATCAACATCATTAGTAAATCTTGAAATCACTGTTCCAGAGCTATTCGAGGAAAAGAACATCGCATTTATCCTTTCGAGCTTCTCCATCATTTCCACTCTTATCTCTTTAGTTATTTTTTGTCCTAGGATTGTAAGAACAGCCTCTTTTACAAAGTCAAATATTCCTATAAACAATAATACCCCAATATAGGAAGCAGCCAGTGCGAGTAATTTTTCAGATTTTTGGGGTGCAAGATTATTGTCAACTATATATTTTAAAATTTGAGGAGGAATTAAACTTGTGATTACAACTCCGCAAATCGCAAACACTAATAACGTGCTTAACCCGGTATTATTTTTAACTACTTTAACTATTGCCCTTTTTATTAAGCTATTCTTCATCACTGTCTCCCCCCTCTGTACATTGTAAATTATATATTTTGGCATAAAGCTCAGAGTTTTTCATAAGCTCATCATGTGTACCGTAGTCTACTGTCCTATTGGTTTTTAATAATATTATTTTATTTATTCTGTTAAAGATAGCCAGGCGGTGGGAAATTAAGATAATCAAGCTATCTTTGTAATTGTTTTTTAGGTTTTCAATAATTCTCTCTTCTGTTTTCATATCAACTGCTGAAAAAGGATCGTCTAATATTATAATTTTATTTTTGTTAAGAAGTGCTCTGGCAAGAGCTATCCTTGCCTGCTGGCCACCGCTTAATTTTATTCCGCTGTTTCCAACTAAGGTGTCTTGCCCATTTGCCATTGAATCCAAATCTGTATCAAAGCAAACATCTTCTAATACAGAAGTTATGTCTTCAATACTGCCCAGGGTTATATTGTTGTATATAGTATCAGAAAGCAGTTGAGGCCTATGGCCAAGGTAAGAAATCATCTGACTTTTCTCGCATTCTGAGTAGTCTTTAAGCTCCTTGCCATCTATTTTGATGTTGCCTAAATAGGGATACAAGCCTAATAAGGATAATCCGAGTGTAGATTTACCTGAAGCAATAGAACCGGTTACACCAATAATCTCACCTTTCATAGCTTCAAAACTGATGTTCTCAATAATGTTTTCCCTACCTTCCTCATAAGCGAAGCTAAGATTTTTCACCGAAAGTGTAGTATCTCTTCTATTTATATTCGAAGAATTATCTTTAGTTTTGCATTCTGCAAGATATGGTTTAATACGCTTCCAGGATACCTGGGACTTTTGTACAGAATTGAAGAGCTTTGCTGCTTTACTTGCCTTAACCGCCATAGCAGTAAACATAGCAACATAAGTAGAGAAAACTCCCACAGTCCAGCCCCCATTAATAACCTTTGTACCTCCAAGGTAAATAACCATAATAATTCCAAGCATTGCTATAACGTTGTAAACAGGCTGCATGGAATTTTCTAATATATTGGCTTTAATAGCCTTGTCCTGTAAATCCTTCAACTCATCATTATACCTTACCCTATTTTTGGCTTCTATGCCGGTTACACGATAAAGCATGGAATTTTCAATTGTATCATAGGTAATATCTGCAACTTCACTGCTCTTCTTTCGGTAATCCTTCGAATACTTATATATAACGCTTTTTAATTTTTCAGCAATTACCATAGCAACTGGCACAAAAATAATAGAAAGGACTGATATTTTCACATCATAAACAAGCATCGAAATCAGATAGGATATCATAAGTACACCAGTATCAAAAATTTCTGTGGTGAACTTTCGCATTCCTTCAACACACAAATCAACATCACAAATAACTCTTGTCATGAGGTTGCCCGTTTTTTCATTATCCAACTCAGACGTGCTTTTGTGCATTATATTATTGTATATCATAAGCCTTATTGTTGAACTTGTACTGTTGGCAAAACGTCTTATGTAAAAACGCTTAACACACCGAAGAAGCTGAGTGGTTCCAATAAGTGCAGCATATGTAACTGCAAGTAATACTACAGAAAACAAGCTATTCCCTTGGGCAATAGAGTCTATAAGTTTCCCTTGATATATAGGACCTAGAATGATTGTAACATTACTTGATATTCCAAATACTATAATACAGGCTGCAACAAACTTTTCTTTCTTCCAATAGTTTATAATTCTATCCGGTTGTTTCATAGGTTCAATCTTTAATTTTGACATAGCAATCCCCCCTTTAATAATAATACTACTTTTTACATTAAAATGCAATTATCTATACATTAATTACACCTAAAACCACACTGCATCGCACTTATCGTCTTTTATTCAATTGACCAGTAATATCTATTCGTATATAATTAAAGGTAAATAGACAACTGAGTAAAGTTGCTGACAATTACAGAAAATAATTCTTAATATTGAAATGGGGGAAATAGTGTGGATAATGATATTTTAAATTTAGAACAAGCCTGTGACTTTTTAGGAGTTGGGGAAAGAACATTAATAAAATTGTTAAGGGAAGAGCATATACCAGCTAGAAAGATAGGCAGGGAGTGGAGATTTAGCAAGTCTGCCCTTATGAATTGGATTGCATCTGGAGACTCATATGAATATGCAAATAAAGAAGAACTGTATGAAGTGGTTAAAGACACGAGTGGTAATTATGATGTTATGCTGGACAACATTTTTGATGAAGTATCAAATATTAAAGTAAATAGGAGTATCAACTCATTGTTAAAAGACGTTCCGGGAGGAATAGATATTCCAGACAATATTAAGCTTAGGGTTAGTTACAAGCAGAAAAGAGAAATAGAAAAATTGGAATTTAAGTTATTTTGGCCGCTAAGAGATCAACATAGATTCATTTCAAAGGAAAAATAACCCTGCGTACGCTACCTCTCTCTTTTGGGAGAAGATTATCATAATTACCCATTACAAAATCTGTATTTCAATATTGTCCACAAAATAAAAGCCGATTAAAGCTGCATATGAAGCAACTCTAACCGGCTTTTGTATATTACTATTTAATATCGCATTCAATTTCTGTGCCCTCTAGAAGCGTAACTACAACTTTTTCTCCTTCAAAAACAGTCATCTTCTCAATTGTCTAAAAAACAAATCCATATCAAACTCTTCAATCGACTCAGCATTGTATGCCATTTCTATGAACCTTTTTGCTTTGTATCTTTGAAGTAGGTTTTCGCTTTTCATCAACTGCTTCCACTTCTCCATAAAATAATTCTTATTTTCAATCATAGCATTAAATGTATTTATAAAAACTTGGTATAAAACTCTATCATCTATATGCTTATTCTCACAACTTTTCTCACCTTTTACTGTGTACTTCTTATTACATCTCCAAATAATTCTTCTAAGTCTTTCATTGTTGAAGTTCTATACCTTTCTGCCAAAGGTACTGCCACAGTGTCCACAAATAACTCTTCCAGCAAAAGGATTATCAACTGTGGCATAATCTAATTTCCTAATGTTATATTTTTCAGCAAAGGCTCTTCTTCTCTCCATTTCAAGCTGTACTGCCTCTCACATTTCTTTATCTATTGTGGCAGGATGGCTTTCTTCTACATAGTATTGAGGAACCTCACCATTATTCTCTACCCTTTTCTTTGTAAGGAAATCCACCGTGTAGGTCTTTTGAAGCAATGCATCTCCCTTATACTTTTCATTACTAAGCATTTTTCTTATGCTGGTTTTATACCACTTTGATTTTCCGTTCCAATTAGGAACTCCTTCAACTTCAAGTTCTCTTGTAATCCTATTGGGGCCTTTTCCATCAAGGTAATCTGTGTAAATTCTTCTTACAATCTTAGCTTGTTTTTTATTTATTATAAGGTTACCTTCTTCATCTTTATCATAACCTAAAAATTTATTATGGTTTACTACCACTTTTCCTTGTTGAAATCTTCTTCTAATCCCCCAGGTAGAGTTCTAACTTATTGAACGACTCTCGTCTTGAGGTGTCAGAGGAAACATATCTTAAAACAACAAAACTTATTCTAAAATATAACTTTTTTGTTATTACTATGTTTAAAATTTTATTTTTTAGCAAACCATATATTGTGTTCGCAAATATATGCAAAAGGAAGGTGTGTCACCTGTGTCTAAAGAAGTTGAAATCAGTAAGTATAATTTGGATCAGGAGAAGCTAAAAAAGTTGGAAGAGTATATTGATGGTCTTGAGGTGAAAGAAGGTGAACTCATAAACATACTTCATGAAGCTCAAGATATTTTCGGATACCTGCCAGAAGAACTCCAATTATTTATTTCTAGAAAACTTGGGATTAGTGCAGCAAAGGTTTTTGGTGTGGTTACATTTTATTCTTTCTTCACTATGGAGCCAAAAGGAAAGCACGTAATAAGTGTTTGTATGGGAACTGCTTGTTTTGTTAAGGGTGCAGATAAAATACTTAATGAATTCCGAAAACTCCTTAATATAAAAGAAGGCAGTTCCACAGAGGATGGAATGTTTACAATAGATACCTTAAGATGTGTTGGAGCCTGTGGCTTAGCACCAGTTGTTATAGTTGATGGAAAAGTATTTGGAAGAGTAAAGGTTGAAGATGTCCAAAATATTATTAAGCAATATAGTACAGAAGATGCATTAGTTGGCTCAAAGTAGTTTCTCGAAGAGGAGGATTAAAATGGTAAAAATAAATTCATTTCAGGAACTAAAGACCTTAAGTGAAAAATCAAAAGCCTTGCTTGCAAACCGAAGCAGAGAAGATGGAAAAAAAGATACTGATGATAAGACTATAGATATCATGGTATGCGGCGGAACAGGATGTCAGGCCTCTGGCGGTATTGAAGTTGTAAAGGTTTTAGAAGAAGAACGTGATGTAGCAGGACTAAGAGATAAAGTAAAAATTGTTACTACAGGTTGTTTTGGCTTTTGCGAAAAAGGCCCAATAGTAAAGGTTATGCCGGAAAATATTTTTTACATAGAAGTTAACGAAGAAAAGGCTAGAAAAATATTTCAAGAACATATATTGGGCGGAAAAGTTGTTGAAGATTGCTTATACAAAGACCCTGCTACCCACCAGCACCTTGATAAACAAAGTGATCTTCCCTTTTATAAGAAGCAGATTAGAATTGCTCTTAGAAATTGTGGACTCATTAACCCTGAAGATATTCATGAATATATTGCAGTTCAAGGTTATCAGGCACTTGGAAAGGCACTATTTGAAATGTCTCCCGAATCTGTAATTGATGCGGTTAAACGCAGCGGCTTAAGAGGTAGAGGCGGCGGCGGTTTCCCAACAGGAGTAAAATGGGAAATGACAAGAAAGTCTGAAAATAAAGTAAAGTATGTAATTTGTAATGCTGACGAAGGCGACCCGGGAGCCTTTATGGACAGAAGCATCCTTGAAGGCGACCCCCATTCTGTAATCGAATCAATGATGTTAACAGGTTATTGTATAGGTTCTTCTCAAGGCTTCATATATATCAGAGCAGAATACCCCCTTGCTATACAAAGACTTAGAATAGCTATTAAACAGGCCTATGATTTAGGGCTGCTTGGAAAGAATATACTTGGTAGTGATTTTTCCTTTGACATAAAACTTAAATATGGAGCTGGTGCATTTATCTGCGGTGAAGAAACTGCACTAATTAATTCCATAGAAGGAGGACGTGGAGAACCAACAGTGAAGCCTCCATTCCCATCACAGGTTGGCTTGTGGAAACGTCCTACAAATATCAATAATGTAGAGACTTTAGCTAACATTCCTCCAATTTTATTAAAAGGTGCCGAATGGTTTAGTTCTATAGGTACTGAAAAAAGTAAGGGAACTAAAGTTTTTGCCCTAGCAGGGAAAATTAACAATGTGGGACTTGTGGAAGTGCCAATGGGAATTACATTAAGGGAAATTATCTATGATCTTGGAGGAGGCATAGTTAATAACCGTAAGTTTAAAGCAGTGCAAACTGGCGGACCTTCTGGTGGCTGCATACCTGCAGATAGCCTTGACACCCCAATAGATTATGAAAGCTTAGGCGACATAGGTTCAATGATGGGCTCTGGTGGTATGATAGTCATGGATGAAGACGATTGTATGGTTAATATAGCAAAATTCTATTTGGAATTTTCAGTTGATGAATCCTGCGGTAAGTGTACTGCCTGCAGAGTTGGAAATCAGAGAATGCTTGAAATTTTAAAGGATATTACTGAAGGAAAAGGAACAATGGAACACCTTGAGGGTTTAAAAGACCTTGGATATATAATAAAAGATTCTTCATTATGCGGACTTGGTCAATCTTCTCCAAATCCTATATTAAGTACAATGAAGTTTTTCTGGGATGAATATGTGGCTCATGTAGTAGATAAAAACTGTCCTGCAGGAGTGTGCACAGCACTTTCAAAATACCACATCGATCCTGAGAAATGTATCGGCTGTACCGCTTGCTCAAAAGCATGTCCTGTTAATGCAATTACAGGATCATTGAAAAAAGCACATGTGGTAAATAAGGATATATGTATTAAATGTGGTGCTTGCGAATCCACCTGTAAATTTAAGGCCATATCCCGAAAATAGTAACTTAAGGAGGAAAAATCATGGAAAGTAATTTAGATAAACCTACGGAGCTTGGTACAGAAACTGTATCTTTAACTATAAATGGTTATAAAATAACCGTTCCAAAAGGTACGACTATTTTATATGCTGCTCGTCAGGCTCAAATAAATATCCCTACACTATGCTATCTTGATCTTCATGATATCAAGATGGTAAACAGAACTGCTTCCTGTAGAGTTTGCCTTGTAGAAGTAGAAGGGCGTAGAAATCTTGCACCTGCCT
The DNA here is from genome assembly GCF_016908015.1 of Clostridium pascui. Lineage (GTDB taxonomy): Bacteria > Bacillota > Clostridia > Clostridiales > Clostridiaceae > Clostridium_AK > Clostridium_AK pascui. Next base: position 140,138 of record NZ_JAFBDB010000001.1, on the reverse strand, counting down.
GCTCAACTGAGGCTACAGAAGGAATGGTTGTAAAAACCGATACTCTTCGCGCAATAAAAGCTAGGCGAACCATGGTAGAGCTTCTACTTTCAGACCACCCTACTGACTGCTTGGTATGTGAAAAGAACACAACCTGCCAGCTTCAGCAATTGGCAGCTGATTTAGGTATAAGAAAAATAAGGTATAAAGGTGAAATGTCTAATTATCCAAAGGACTCTTCAAGCGGTGCTCTCTATAGAAATCTTGATAAATGTATAATGTGCAGAAGATGTGAAACCATGTGCAATGAAGTTCAAACTTGTAATATCTACTCTGCCGTTGACAGAGGCTTTGAAACTGTTGTTTCACCAGCCTTCGGAAGACCAATGCTAGATACAATGTGTACCTTCTGCGGCCAATGCGTTCAAGTTTGCCCAACAGCTGCACTAACTCAAGTTACCAATGTATCAAAAGTGTGGGAAGTGCTTGCCGATCCTGATAGATATGTTATAGTTCAAACTGCACCAGCTATCAGAGTGGCTTTAGGTGAAAAATTTGATATGGACCCAGGAACTATAGTAACAGGAAAAATGGTGGCTGCTCTTAGAAGATTGGGCTTTAGAAAAGTATTCGATACAAATTTTGCAGCAGATGTTACTATTGTTGAAGAGGCACACGAGTTTATGGATAGACTTCAAAATGGAGGAAGACTCCCTATTTTAACAAGTTGCTGTCCTAGCTGGGTAAAATTCATAGAGCACCAGTTCCCTGATCTCTTGGATATTCCTTCGACTTGTAAATCACCGCATATAATGTTTGGAACCATTGCCAAAACTTATTTAGCTGAAAAAATGGGTATTGATCCTGAAAAAATTGTAGTTGTTTCAGTAATGCCATGTATTGCAAAGAAATATGAAATAGTAAGACCAGAGCTTGAGCATAATGGACAAAAAAATGTTGATCTTGTTATTACTACTAGAGAACTAGCAGATATGATTATTGAAGCAGGACTTAAATTCCAAGAGTTACCTGATGAGGATTTTGATGATCCTTTGGGAGAATCTACCGGTGCATCAGTTATATTTGGGGTAACAGGCGGAGTTATTGAGGCTGCACTTAGAACAACCTATGAATGGATGACAAATAAGCCCCTTGATGAGATTGAGTTTCATGATGTAAGAGGTTTAGACGGCTTAAAGCAAGCTACGGTTAATATAAATGGTAAGGATATCAGAATTGGTGTGGCTCATGGTCTTGGAAATGCAAGAGCTCTTCTTGAATCAATCCAATCAGGTAAAGAGGAATACCATGCCATCGAAATAATGGCTTGTCCTGGTGGATGTATAGATGGTGGTGGTCAGCCATATCATTTTGGTGATATAGAAATTGTTAAAAAGAGAATGGAGGCAATATATAGAGAAGATAGAAGTAAACATATTAGAAAATCTCACGAAAACCCTGTAGTTCAGCAAATGTATAAGGAGTATATGGGTGAAATTGGTGGAAAAAAAGCCCATGATTTACTGCATACTCATTTCTATAAGAGAGAAAAAATTTAAGAAATTAGGACTTGGATAATATCCAGGTCCTATACTTTTCTATTCAACTCCTGATTTTAAGGCTTCACCCATGGAAACCGCGTTAACTTTTTTCTTACACATAAGCTTCGATAATTCATATGAAAGCATCACAATAACAAATCCAATTAAGATATATGGTAGATCAATCCTCATAGGCGGCACTGACATACCAACACTATTCTCAAGAGATTTAGCCAACACCCCTATTGCAGCAATAGTTAACGGTACTCCAATAATATATCCAATTACAACTACAATAGTTGAGCTGTTAAGAATCAGTGAATTTATCTCCTTCTTCCTATAACCAAAAACCTTCATGAGAGAAATTACATTCTTATTTTCCTCAACCATTAGCGAAGTTACTGCATAGATGACAATAACTCCAATAGCAAATGCCACTGCAGCTAAGCTGCCAATCATTGACTGCATAGGCGCCATGCTCTCTTTAACTCCAGAAATCTTTTCCTTTAATGTTACTACACTATGGGATTCATTCTCAGTAATATTAATAGGCACATTACTAAATACTCCTGTATAACTTCCCTCTGGCATCCCAAACTTTTTATTATAATCTGCTAAGGGCATGAATATATACTTTCCTGCATAGGTATCTGCTATACTGTCAATCTTTACAGTAAATATACGTCCATCTATCTTTCTTACAATATTTGCAGTATCTCCCTGTTTTAACTTCAGCTGATTGGCAAGAGACTTTGTTATAATCACTTGGTTTGTTTTTAGTCTAGCACCAGATTCATCTTCAAGTGTAACCATAGTGGAATCTGGCATAATTCCACAAACATAAAAATCCTTTTTTTCATCGTCTGACTTCAGAAATAATGATGCTGATACAGGCTCAGCACCTGATGGCAGCGGCTTACTTCGTAAATTGTCAAACTTATACTCGTACTCAAAAGGATACACACTTGTTACGCTGCCTTCTGAAAGAAGGTAATCCATGGAACTTTTCAGAGAAAATCCCCACTGTAAAAGCATTGTTGCTACTACAATTCCAGCAAGTAAGAAAGCAAGCCTAGATAAACTTCTAAGCTGTTCTCTGATTTTAAACTTTGTAGAGAACTTAAATGTATCAAGCTTTAGAATTCGCTCAAAAGGATTTACTTTGTTCTTTTCTTTCCTGCCTTTCATCAGTTCCACAGGGGAATGTTTCAGTTCCTTTTGAATGACAAAGTATCCGCTGCACCCGAGGAATATAATTGGCAGCAAAATACCTAGTATCATTACCATAGAATTAAATTTTATTCCGGTGAGTGGTATATTGAAGTAAGCAAACATAAATGCTACCATTGACCGCACTGGAAATGTCCCAATAATAGTTCCAATTATACCTCCTATAATAGCTATTAGTATTGGAAATATCAAATAATGCCGATATATTTCCTTTCTTCTATACCCTATGGCATACAATGCACCAATGATGCTTGCTTCACGGTTGATTAGTCTCCAAATAATATTCGCAACCATAATGCAGGCTAATACCAAAATACCAGTAGGCACACCTTTGCTTACAAGATTTAAAATATTAATTTCAGCATCTACGATATTAACTCTCTTATTATCTTCAACGCTTGTCCATTGGAGTACATTAATTCCTTTGTTCTTTAAAAGATTTCTAAACTCTACTGACTGAACATTAGCTTTCTTATCAGTGTTAACAAACTTAACTGCGTAAAAACTGCTCCCCTTTTGAAATATATTGAAATCCTCTTGACTTACAACTGCTATTCCAAAACCTTCCCCAGGCATCATGTCTGTTTCCGACTGCAGAGGATAAATGTAATTCGGCAGTGCCATAAATCCTTTAATTGTAAATAAATTATCCGATATATTTATCTTATCACCAATTTTAAAATTGTTTTTAGAAGCAAAAGCAGGACTTATGAGTATATCTCCACTTTCACTTAACTCTTTACCCTCAAGAATCGCAGGAATATTAACCTTGTTATTTTTGCTGAATATACGCAGCGTTTTCTCCTTTGAAAACTTATGGTCAAAGCTTTTACCTTCTTCAATTACTACATTGGCTGAAGCTTCAATTTCTTGCAAATTATTAATTTTTTTATCCGTTATTAATGAAGCATCTTCCTGTGTATATTTACTTTTAAATTCATTTGAAAGGCGTGTAAAATTACCAGCAAACTGAGTCATCAATGTAAATGCCAAGCAGCTGAAAATAATCATCATAACTGCCCCCAAATACTGCGCTTTATTTTCCATCAAAACACGCTTAATTCTATTATTAATCACCATTACCATTCAATCCTTTCTGCTGGAATAGTTATCTGGTTAATTGCTTCTTCTACTATTTCTCCACTTCTAAGCTTAAATACTCTATTAGCCATAGAAGCAATGGCCGCGTTGTGAGTTATCATCAAAATAGTTGTCCCATATTTTTCATTTATCTCCTGTAAAAGCTTTAGAATACTTCGTGATGTCTGATAGTCAAGAGCACCAGTCGGCTCATCGCAAAGCAATAGCTTTGGATTCTTTACAATCGCTCTTGCAATGGATACCCTTTGCTGTTCGCCCCCGCTTAGTTCTCTAGGAAAACGGTGTTTTTTATCCTGCATTCCAACCGCAGCTAAAACTTCATCAGTATTTAATGATGATTTACTGATGTTTGATGCCACTTCAATGTTTTCTCCGACGTTAAGATTAGGAACCAGGTTATAGAACTGAAACACAAAACTTATCCCCTCACGTCTGTAATCGGTAAGTTTATCATCATTTAAATTGTTTATGTCGATTCCATTAACTACTACTCTGCCACTGTCACCTCGGTCAATACCTCCAATGATATTCATTAATGTGGATTTTCCTGAACCTGATGGACCAAGAATAACGCCAATATCTCTCTCCTCAAGCTTCATTTCAATTCCCTTTAAAACCTCAGTTGTAATAGAGCCGGATGTGTAGCTTTTCTTCAAGTTTGAAATCTCAATAAACATATTAGTCTTCCTCCTTTTTATAAAAACAGCGCTTCATTATATCAAAATAACTATCCCATTCTTTAAGCAGCTCTATGTCGATATCTTCAAATGAATTTAATTTATTTACTTGCTGCTCTGAAAAGCTTAGCATAGTCCAATTAATGATATTAAGAGTTTTTTCAATATCAATGTCATCACGAAATTTTGTAAAATCTATGTTTTCGTAGATTTTTTCAAAACCTTTTTGAGTAATATTGTTACGTATTTTGTCGATTTCAGATTTCACTTCAGAAGCTTCTTCGTTGTTAGCATTCTTAAGAAAGTTAAATGCCTGAGGAAACTTTTTCATCACCTTAAACTTAATTAATCCTATTTCTCTACTTCTATTAAAAACGTCTCTTTGATTTAAGTCTATTTCATCATAAATTTTATCAATGATTTTAGATATATATTCAAGCAAAAATAAATATAATTCCTTTTTACTATTAAAATAGTTGAATAATGACCCCTTAGATATTCCTGCTTCTTTTATGATCTTATTTGTAGAAGCCTTTGAATAACCATTTTGTGCAAACTCTCCAATAGCTGCATTAATAATATCTTCCCTTTTTTCCTGTTCTAAACTATAAAATTTCGAATAAATGATAATCGCCTCATTCCTTTTTTTGCAAAAACCTTTTGACCTATGCGGTCATTTTTATTTTATATCAAATGACCATATTGGTCAAGTTTATTTTGAAAATTATTAAATATAATAAACTTTTCCAAGCTTTTCACATATACTATGATTATAATTTCTATTTTAATTAGAGGTGAAAATTATTAGATTCATAATTATTGGGGATTCTAAAGGAAAAGAGCATGGAATAAATGAAAATGTACTTACAAAAATACTAAGTGAAAGCTCTAAGTTAAAACCCGAACCAGAATTTATTGTAATGCTAGGAGATATGGTAGCTGGAAGTCATGATGAAAATGTTTTAAAAAGTCAGCTTAAGAGATTAAGAAAGCTAGTTGAAAAATTTTACCCAAATAAGCTTCTACTCCCAGTGGTAGGTAATCATGAAGTTAATATTGAACCATTAGATGATAAATATGAAAAAATTTTTAAAGAAGTTTATAAAGATTTATACCCAGATAATTTTTTAAAAAACTACAACAACACTGTATACTACAAGGACTTTCGGAATATGCGGGCAATAATACTTAATTCCTTTCATTTTAATTCTTTGCATAAAATTGATGAAACCCAACTGAATTGGCTTAAAAATATAGCCTCATCCACAATGAAAAGTAAGATTCTCTTTGTTCATTCTCCCGCCTATCCTACAGGGGCTCATCTTGGGAACTGCTTAGATTTGTATCCTGAATGCAGAGACGCTTTTTGGAATATAGTAGATAACTGCAATATTCAAGTTGTTTTTTCTGGCCACGAACATAATTATTCCAGAAGAAGGATAAATAGTATTAATAGAAGTATATATCAAGTCATTACCGGTGGTGGTGGTGAGAAACTTAAAGATAAATACAAAGATAAAAAAGGAGTGTTAGTAAAGCCCATAGCTGTCTATCATTTTGTAGTTGTGGACGTAGAATACGACATCATAAAAGTCTTTGCTGTTAATTATAAGGGTGAAAAGCTAGATGAGTTTGTAATCTTAACAAACTAATTTTCAAAGGAGCCCTAAGGTATTTCCACTTATCTTTCCAATTATACACCTTGTGGTGAATAAAATAAAAACAAGCCAAAATGAATCCTGCAGACCCCTATCCTCATTTACTTTGCCGCTGCCAGCAAATTCTGAGTAGTAGAGCACAATGCACTTGGAGGTCTGCTCATTTCCACTTGTAGATTTAACTGGCAAAACAAAATAACTTTATATACATCATGAGAATATCAAATAGATTTCATTTTTATTTAAATCAGTTATGGTTCATTCTTATTTCCCTCAAACTTTTCATTTTTTATCTCCTTAAAGATGTTATTTCCTTTATTAGTTTGAGGCTTGCTCTCTGCATTGATCATCCCCTTTAGCTCAGATATTTCCCTCATTAATTTTATAAAATCATCCTGTGTTAGAGGCTTTTTATTATCTTTAAGCTCATACCCAAGCTGACCGCTTACTTCAATTGTCGCATATTTTACATCTTTTATGGAAGATATTCCAGCTTGCCTTAATCTCGTTTCAAGTCTGTCAATCGACATCCTAATTTTTTTTAAATTTTTGATGTTTGGATTGCCATTTTCAATAACAATTACCGCTTTGCCGGCAAATATAGTCTCCAAAAGATCCACCTTAACTTCTAAGTATTCAGTGATTATCATTAATATTGTTAATACACCTGCTATAAGAAAGGTAATAAATAGTCCCTTACCAGCTACAGGCTGAATCAATAAAGATCCTAATCCTATCATCACTATAGTCTGAGATATTGTCATTTGAGAAATTGATTTTCTTCCACCTACTCTTAAAATAAATGTTCCTACAATAAATATTAGTGCCGATTGCCATACCCAGTTTAAATCCATAATCTTGCCTCCTTAAACAATTTTTGCAATTTCATACTAGGAAAAAGGGCACAATTAAATGCCCTTACTGATATGATAGTTATTCAAACTTTTATTTTGCATCACTTAGATAATTTAAAAACCGCTTAAGTACCACAAAAGGTTCTGTAGGGACTATCTGATTCTTTAGGTAATGTGCAGTACTCAGCCTGTTTATCAGTGTATTTGTAAGGACTTGAAAGTGCATCTAGAAGCCTCTCCATCACACTGTAATCTCCATGGTTTACCGCAGCTTCCAGTGCCTCTTCTACCCTATGGTTACGAGGAATAACTGCAGGGTTGCTCATTTGCATTAATTTTTTAACAGAAACTTTTGACTCCTGCTGTCTGCTAAGTCTTGCCTGCCACAGCTGATTCCACTGAATGAATTCCGTGGTACCAAACAGTGCCGTTTCCTCTAACTTATCAATTGTTAATGCACGGAAGGTGTTAGTGAAATCAGCACCATACTTATGCATCATCTTAAGAAGACCTTCAATAAGAGATACATCCTCAGGCTCTTCATCAAAGATTCCAAGTTTTCCTCTCATTCCTGCTATCCAATTGCTGTGATACAATTCATCAAAATTCCCAATTGCTTCTTCAGCAAGTATAATAGCATCCTCTTCATTGTCATGCATCAGCGGCAACAAAGTTTCAGCAAATCTAGCTAAATTCCATGCTGCAATATCTGGTTGATTACCATAGGCATATCTCCCCTGCATGTCAATGGAACTAAATACCGTTGCTCGATCATAGGTATCCATAAAGGCACAAGGACCATAGTCAATAGTTTCTCCACTGATAGTCATGTTATCTGTGTTCATAACACCATGAATAAAACCAACTAGCTGCCATTTGGCAATGAGTACAGCTTGGCGTCTTATGACTTCCTTAAGCAGAGAAATATAACGATTTTCATCATTCTCTATTTCCGGAAAATGCCTTTGTAATACATAATCTGCCAATGCTTGAAGCTTCTCCGTAGTTGTAAAGTTTGCAGCATATTGAAAAGTGCCCACACGTATATGGCTAGCAGCTACACGGGTAAGAATTGCACCAGGCTGCTCAGTTTCACGCATTACTGGCTGACCAGTTGTCACCACAGCTAAACTTCGAGTAGTAGGAATATTAAGTCCATGCATTGCTTCACTGATTATATATTCACGCAGCATAGGTCCAAGCGATGCTCTCCCATCACCTCCGCGAGAATATGGAGTTTTGCCCGAACCCTTGAGCTGAATATCAAATCGCCTACCTTTAGGCGTTATTTGTTCTCCTAATAGGACAGCTCGGCCGTCTCCCAGCATAGTAAAATATCCAAATTGATGCCCTGCATAAGCTTGCGCAATAGGCAAAGCAGCCTCGGGAATTTTGTTTCCAGCAAACACCTCTACACCATCATTACTTTCCAATTCCTCAGCATTCAACCCTAAAGATCCTGCCAATGTATGATTGAAAATTATAAGTTCTGGAGAGCGTACAGGAGTTGGCCTTTGCCTTGTGAAAAATGTTTCTGGCAGGCGAGCATAACTGTTGTCAAAGTTCCATCCTGTTTCAGTTATTACTTTTTTATCACTCATGATATCTCCTTTTTCCTTTTTATATTTTTGTATCCTAATTTTTTTACTATAAACAAAATCATAGCTATTCTATGATATTTTTAGTATCTGCTTCTATCAGCTTATTATACCGTTTCCTTACACTAATTCTTTACCATATATATCTAGTAGATCTATTTAAATAAGCTATATAATCAATACAAAAAAGCTGGTTGAAAATAATTAAAAAATCATTTTCAGCCAGCTTTTTATACCTAATTGTTAAGAACATCTAACAATTCTCCAGTAATATTATATTTTTCTCTAAACTCACCTTCCAAAATACTCATTGTAATCATGTCATAGTATTTACTATTAAAGTAGCAGCCATGTCTTTTGATTCCCTCTCTTACAAAACCCATTTTTTCATACACATGAATTGCTCTTTGATTAAATGGAAATACTTCTAGTTCAATTCTATGTAAATTAAGCATTCCAAATCCATAATTCAATGCTAATATCAATGCTTCACTTCCGTAACCTTTACTAAAATCTTCTTTTTTATTTATCAAAATTCTTATATTAGAATTTCTATCATTTCTATAGATGTTATTAATAACAACTTCCCCTACTATTTTGTTAGATTCTTTTGATATTATTAAAAAATCAACTCTATTGTCATCTTGAACTATATTTTCTAAATATCTTTCAATATCTGACTTATTAAATATTTGTTGAGTTCCTGTAAAAATCATTGCTTCCACACTGCTATTATCCATGCTTTCCCAATATTCTTCAAGGTACTCCTTGTCCAGTTTTTTTAGATATATCAAATCTCCCTTTAGCTCTAAAAGGTTTCTTGTATTCATTTATATTCTATCCTCCCTTAACTTTTCCAATATCAATGTTCTTATCCCTAGATATGCCGTTTCTCAACATATCATCATTATATAGTAGTTAAAAGGAGGCTTTCAATCTCACTTATAATTCTGTTTTAATTTCGAGCATAATTTCCTTTGCTCAGTAATAATTCTTCTTATACTCTTATCTGAAAGATAGTATTCCTCAGCTAAATCCAAAACCGTAGTACCATTTTTATATTTATCATAAATTTCAGCATTTCGGATATTTAATTTATCTCTTGTACCATTCTTTTCTCCCCAGGTCTTTTGTTCTCCATCTTTTCTAGGTATATATAAATATTCACCATTCACATATTCCTGAATAATTTTTATTATTTCATCTGGCAATACATTTTGTGCATTACTATATTTCATATCTTTACTCCTCCAAAAATTATTTTTGGTTGAAGCAAAGACCATAAAAATCTATTTAAAATCAATATACTTATAAAAAATCCGATTCAATAAAAGGAATCAAACTCATAACCCACCTTATTAAACTATATAATGCTGAAAAACTGCACACTAAATAAGCCCAATTTATATAAATTATAAAAAAGAGCGTAAAAGTGCCTTTATATTTTCAACATCAGCTATTTTAATAAAATAGTCTCCAAGCAAAGCATAGCCGATTTAGTTCTTATGGCCTTTGCAAGGAGTAACTTGAGTACCGGATTCACATCTATAATTCATTATAAGATTCCTTTCATGTAAAATTTGCAATTTTTAAATCATATTATATATTATTTTTACAGAAACTTCAATAGCTAAAAAAGAGTGGTTTGTACCACTCTAAGTTTTTAAACGTTTATTTTAATTGAGTGTACTATAGCTCTTCTCAAATAAATTTCTATAGAAAATCACTCTTCGCTTCTCTTGCTTTTTATTCTCTTAAGGAGTCAACATATTCTTTGGCTTCTTTTAATCCAACTCCAGCAGCAATTCTATATTTTTTTACTGCTTCAACAATTTTACCTTCTGAAATAAGGCCTTTTAATTCATCTGTTATTGTGTCTGGCACTTCAGCTTGTTTAGCGATTTTATTCAAACTTATATTTATGCGCTTTATATCACTTCGAATTTCGCTAATAACACTTATCATCCATAGCAATACTCCTGCCGCAAAAATCCCAGCAATAATTTTATAATCCATCATTCCACCCTTTCAAAAATTTATCATTTGTTTTTATACTTCTTAATATGGTACCATCCAGCACTTTTTTAAATGTGTTCCATAAAGATGCCTCAAACTTTAACTAATATCAGTATCATTTAAATTATATTACTTTTAGTTATATATCACAAGGTATAAAAACTATACCCATTACTCCTTCACCCAATAGCTGTTGCAGTCATTTGTTCTTTCAATAAATCCGTATTCTATTAAAGCTCTTCTTATAGTTACATAATCTTCATATATTCTTTTTAGGACTCTATTAAGTTCTTTTTCTGAATAAGTCTTTCCTTTAGTAAAGTTCTTAGTGATTTCCTGTAATATAATAATCTTCTTCTTTTCCTTAGAAGGATAAATTTTTAATGCACCTGTATCATCCATGTGTATTTTTATAGTATCCTCTTTTTCCTTATCAGTAATGTTATATCTATCATCTATGCTGATTGCTGTTTTATGAGGATCACATATAACTTCTTTTTCTAGCTTATTAATTTTGTTCTTTGTACTATTTGTGAGTAAGTTCATCATAGCTAAAAATAACTTTGCTTGCTTTTCCTTTTCTCTTAATTTATAACGATGATTTCTAATGGTTGATTGTGCAACTCCAAGCTTTGCTGCAACTTCTTTATCGGATAGTCCCTGGGCAATTAATATTAATATCTCTCTTTGAACACCTGACACTCCTGTAAAAGCTGAGTTCATTCCTAACAGGTACTCAAGCATAGAACCATGTCTTTCCTCTATGTGAATTTCTGCTGCCTTTTTTGCATCATAAAGTTTTGACTCTATTTCATATATACGTCCCTTTTCAAATACTTCCTCACAAATTATACATCCATACTCTTTATGGTTTTCTACAAACCCATTTTCCACTTCATCTATTGTGGCATTCCAAAATAATTCATTTGATTTCGTATCCATTAGAGCTAACCCCTTTCAATATTCATTAATTATCATTATTTTAATAATACACCTTTATTAGACATATGTCTATATATAAGTAAACATTTTTGATATTTGTCTATAACTTTGTCATCCCTTAATTCTTTGAAAATTACTTCCAGTAATCTTATTGCTTACAGCTAACGCATAATTTTTGTGTCAAACGAAAATTATAATGCACTAAATTTTTTAAATGTATATAACACAAAAGCCCTCCTGCAGTACTTTATTTCATGCAGGAGAGCTTTTATATATTATTTTGATTTAATTATTTTGCCATCATTGAATTCCTCATTATAATCCTCTTGATTATCTTTATCAAATCTTATCCATTTACCGTGTTTCTTATCGTTCTTAAAATTTCCTATTTGTGATAGTTGCCCAGATTCCCTGTAAAATCTCCATTCACCTTCCATTTGGTTATTTTCAAAAGGGCCTTCCGCTTTTATTTGACCATTCTTATAATAGTAGGTGAGTTTATTTTCAGAACATCTGTAAACCTCTTGACCGTTTGCGTAATTCTTTTTTTCTAGCATATTTATTCCCCTTCTCTCACAAATTTAGTAATTCTAACTACTAAATCATAATAATAAAACAATTCATGGTATCCATTAAAATCCCCGTAAAAGTGATTGTTCTATATCAAGTTCTTGAAATAGCTGTGATATAACTGCTTCATAATCGCATAATCTATCTGTCTTTCTTATTTTCTTAACATATTTATCACTGTCTGCAAACAGGTGTATCATATAAAACCAAAATTCTTTCATTTTAAATAATACATTTCTATCTCCAGAAAGGATTTCTTGATAGCCTTCATAAACTGCATCGTGAAATTCCTTCATTACCAGCTTATCTACCACATGATTATTCTTAATTTCTCCAATTAATGCTGGATTTGCAATAAGTCCTCGACCCAGCATTACTGCATCTAAACTTGGATGTATTTCCACTAATTCTTTATAGTCCGATAGATTAAAAATGTCCCCATTATAACAAACAGGATTTTTACTTAATTCTAATGCATCTTTAAATACTGACATATTTGGCTTGTTCTTATAAAAGTCCGTTTGTATTCTTGGATGAATAATAAGCTCCTCCAGAGGATACTTGTTAAAGATTTTAATCAGCTCATAAAATTCATCTGGAGAATCCTTTCCAATTCTTGTCTTTATGGAAATCTTAGTTGATGCCTTTGCAAATATGTCCTCTAAAAATTCATCCAGCTGTGCTCTTTGTGCAAGAAATCCTGAACCTTTATGTTTCGCAACAACTGTACCAGATGGACAGCCCAAATTTAAATTAATCTCATCATAACCAAACTTAGTCAAGTCGTTCACCGTGCGAGTAAAATACTCAGCATTATTTGTAAGTATTTGAGGCACCACAGTCAATCCTTGATTGTGTTCAGGTAATATATCATTTAATTCTCTCGAAGTAAAACCCTTATTACTAGTTGGTGAAATAAAGGGTGTAAAGTATTTATCAATTTGACCAAAAAAAGTTTGATATGCATTTCTATATACATATCCAGTAATACCTTCTAACGGTGCGAAATAGTATTTCATATTATAAGACTCCTCATCATAAGTAATTGCGTATCTATTGTATGCAATAAATATATTTCTGTTTTACAAACGGGGTAACTTATGTACACCATTTTCCCATAAACTCTAAAAGGATAGCACTATAATCAAGAAGCTGTTGTGCTTCTACGCACTCATCTACTGAATGTGCCTCCTCTGGAAGACCTGGTCCATACAATACTGCTGGAATTCCACCATGAGCAAGCCATCCCACATCTGTTACACTAGGATTCATATTTACATTTGGTTTTTCATTTAAACAAACTTCATGTACACTGGAAAGAAGTTTAACCGCTTCACTATCTTTATCAATTTCAGCAGAAGGAAAAATTTCTCCTCTCTCCTCAATCATTGATTTTCCACCCCATTTAAATTGTATGGGATTTTCTTTAAACCAAGGATCTTTATCTGCTAGCTTCTGCAAATGTTCCTCAACTTCTTTTATAACTGACTCGTAGCTTTCATTTGGATAAAAATGTACAGTAATCCAAAGTTTACACTCATCTGCCACAAATGCTGCATTTCTTCCACCCTCTATTACTGCTGGATTTATTGTATTCACACCTCTTTCAAAACCTGGATAAGACTTTGTTTCATACCAAATTTCTTCAAGTTCACGAAGTGATTGAATAACATTTTGCATTTTTTCGATGGCACTTGCTCCAAAAATTCCACCCTCTGGATGAATTAAATTTCTTCTAACTGCATCATGAAAAACATCTTTACTCTTTACCGTTACCCAAGCTGTAATCACTCCACCCTGACCCTGAATTTCAAGATTGCTTGTGTCCATACATATTCCAAAGTCAGCCTTGTATCCACGATCCAAAATAGCACGAGTTCCCGCCTCTCCTGCCTCCTCACCAATTACTGATTGAATCTGCAAGTCTCCATCAAGCTTAACCCCATACTTTTTTAAAAGCCACACGGAATACAGAGCACATGCCATTGCTCCTTTCATATCAGCAGTTCCACGTCCGTACAAGAAACCATTTTCTTTAGTAATCTCAAATGGAGGATAAATCCAATGGGCTGTATCCCCTACAACTGCAACGTCTACATGACCATTTAGAATAAGACTTTTCGCCTCTTTCCTCTTGGTCCCTGGAATAACTCCAACTAATAAACTGTCGCCAGGATACATCTCCCATCGGTCAAGTTCAGCACCCAGTTCACTTAAAAAATTATATATGTAAGACTGTATATCATCTGAATTTCTTCCTGGAGGAGTAACTGTCTCAAAAGAAATTAAATCCGATAATATCTTCCATAACATTTCTTGATTTTCATCAACACATTTCATCCAATTCATTTTTCATTCTCCTTCAAGTATCAATTATCTACAATTTCATTATACATTACCACTGAATGCCCTGTCAGCTAAGAGATACAATCAATTACTGTTTTCTTTATTTTTATATGTAAAAAAAGAGCCAAAAGGCTCTATTTCTTTGGTAATCCCCTTACAGGCTTATTCATATTTTTGTCTGCTTCCCATGTAAATACATTTGGAGATTTTGAATTATTTTTTTCATTATCATTTCTTTTTTTATTTTCTGATTTAGATTGCATTGTACTCACCTTCCTTAGTAATTTTATCCCCAAAGGTCGATAAAATTATTCCTCTATATTGCCTTTCTCTAAATCAGTTTATATACTAACTATTAAACTCTTGCACTTCTTCCACATTAATGGTAATATATAACAATAAGGTAATTATCTGGGGGGATTATAAATGAAAAAGGAAGATAAATATTCTATAGGTGAAGTAGAAGAAATTTGTAATATTCCTAGAAAAACATTGCGTTACTATGATTCCATAAAATTAGTTGTCCCTAAATTTAGAGAAGAGGGAAATAAATATAGATACTATAGTAAGGACCAAATGGTAACAATATGTATAATTCGCAAACTAAGAATGCTTGGATTTACATTAGAGCAGATTCAGCAAATTGTAAAGGATAACAAAGCTGAAACTCTTAAACAAAGTATAGAATGTAAACTTTTAGAAATATCCGATGAAATAAACTGCCTACAAAAAAGATATTCCGATGCCTATGCTTTTTTAGAAAGACTAAAAAAAGGAGTAGATATCATTTCCTACTGTAACAAAGAAGATAAAGAAAATATCATTACCAAAACTATACAAATCGAACAAATTCCTGAAACGGATTTAGTGTATACCAAAAAAGTAATGAAAAATTACTCAAATTCAGAGGTGTCCTTAGAAAGATGGGTGGAAATAATTGATTTATGCAATAAGCTACAGCTAAAAAGCAAAGGATCAATTGTGGTTACATACTATTCAGATCCCCTTGAGCAGTTTCTCTTTAAGGATTCAACCGTTGAATTTGGAATGTGCATAGAATCTCCTATTAAATCCAACAATTGCAGAAAATTTGGAGGATTTACCGCTGCTACTACTACTCACGTTGGAAATTACTCCAATATTGTAAATACTCATATAAAAATGATACAGTGGATTAACAAGAATGGTTACAAGATTACTGGTAATATATCTGAAGAATTTATTATATCACCTCTTGATGTAGACAATGTAGACGAGCATATTACTAAGGTAATAATTCCCGTAACGAAAATCCATTGTGAAAATAAAAAATAAGCTCTGTTCTTATTCTGAAGTGATACCCCTTGGGTAGTATATTCACTAGCTGAAATTACCACGAAGCTAATAACGATTTTGACGAATCTGTGCTCTGTAGTATATTCACTAACTGAAGCTACTACCCCTTTTTAATAGCATCTTTTTAATGATAACGCAAAATTTCTAAAACTTCTTTTCTTCTTGGGGCCTTTGGCTCCTCTGCTGGATATCCACATGCAACCAGTGCAATAATCAATTCGTCTTCCGGCAAATCAATAAATTTTGTAACTCCTTCTTCGTCAAAAGATGCCATGATTACAGTCCCAAGTCCTAATTCCTCTGCTGCAAGGCAAATATTTTGGCATGCAAGTCCAGTGTCAAACATCTCCCATGTTGATCCCTTAGCGGTAGAAGTAGAACCATCTCTTTCGTAACCAGAACGGTTCCTTACAATAGAAAGAGCCAGAATCATTGGTGCATTTTCAACAATGTGTACATTTTCAGGTGCTACCATTGTATGAGCAATTGTCTGAATCTCATTGTCTTTTTCAATAACTGTATATCGAACAGCTTTACAATTATTCCAGGATGGCGCCCATCTTGCACAGTCAATAAGCTGCTCTATCACCTCATGTTCTACCTTGCGTGCCTTATATTTACGAATGCTTCGTCTTTTTTTAATACATTCTATTACATTCATAATTAATATGCCTCATAAACAAACTGAACTACTGTTGATAATGGTGGATCAGGTAGTACATCGATAGAACTTGGGAACTCTGGATTTTCAGGAACTTCAATAATCTTGAAAGAACGAACCTCAATTAAAGCACGCTTTCCATCTATGTTCTTAATTCTTGCAATATACTCCATGTAGTCACCTGCATATGAAGGAACATAGAGACGAACCTTCTTTACTTCAACACAATGACCTGTGTTTCCAAATACCTTTGCCATAAGACGGTTTGCTGTATCATTCATAAGTGTGATGTTTCTTGCTCCGTTTACAACTCCGCCGCCATAAAACACGTCACGATCTGACATTCTATAACGATATGTTACTGTTTGTTGTTCATTCATAACACAATTCTCCTTTATTCTATATTTTCAGTTTACCTCTTTTTTAAAGCCTTAATTTATTCTGGAAAATCCTCAAGTGGACGCCATGGATCAATTACTGTTCCGTCTGGCTGCTCTCCACGCTGTAAGTGCTTCTTAACTACAAGTCGAACATTTCCTTCTGTACAAAGTACAGGCTCATCAAACCAAACCATATCTCCTGGTCTGCAATCTGTCTTACCTTCACGAAAAGCAGGTGTAGCAAGCTTGAAAACTTCGATTTTACAATCACGGGATGTATTTCCTACGTGTGTAAGAGTTGCTTTAAAGTCAACCATATCCCCTACAAAAATGTCCTTATAACATTTAACATCATGATACCCAAGGCAAAGTGACTCATCACCATCACATAAAATCATCTCTTCTGTCTCAACGTCTCCGATGAAATCAAACTGACGTCCAATTGGCACTAATCCATCTGGATTGTTGGCATCTGCTGTTGTCATATTATAGCTTAAAAAAGATACTTTTCTCATTATCATATCCCCCTATTTTTGACGCAACTGCCTGTTAAAGCAGTCACGTTATATATTACTATATACTTAACTTATCCGATGACTACCTGGAGTAAAAACTCCATCCGAAGCTAAGAACTCTGTTTATAGTACACCTTCTGCAGTTAGTTCTTTAAGTTCTTCTTCTGTAAGTCCGAAAACTTCTGCATTGTGTTGTCCGAGCATTGGAGATGGAGCTTCTACACTACCTGGAGTTTCTGAGAGCTTTATAACACAACCTTGGAAATACTGGTCCCCTGCTGTTGGATGTTCACAATGCACCATCATGTCACGAGCCTGAATATGTGGATGCTCGATTGCTTCCTTAATATTTAATACTGGACCACATGGGATTCCTGCCTCATCCATTATGTCTTCTATTTCTTTCTTTGTGTGCTCCTTACACCAGCCGCGGATTAAACTTTGTAATTCTGGTATATAATTTTCACATCGTAATACGTTTGTTTTATAACGAGGGTCATCTATAAGTTCTTCATGACCAATAGTATAAGAGAACTTCTGGAATAATCTATCATTACCTACTCCAAGAGCAACGAATCCATCTTTACACTCAAATATATCAAATGGAGCTATAGATGGGTCTACATTTCCGTTACGTTCTGGTATAAAGCCGCCTACTGTGTAGTTTACAATTGCATTTTCAAGTAAACTAAAGATTGTATCAAACATTGCTACGTCAACATGCTGACCCATACCTGTTTTCTCACGGTTGTAAAGAGCTAAAAGTACCCCTACTGATAGGTAAATACCTGCAACGTGGTCTGCAACAGAAGGACCAACCTTTACGGGATTTCCATCCTTAAAACCTGTAAGATTAACCATACCACCCATAGACTGTGCTACGATATCATAGCAAGGACGGTGTGTGATTGGTCCATATTGACCAAAGCCTGAGCCTGAAGCATAAATAATATTTGGATTAACCTTCTTTACAGATTCATAATCAATACCAAGCTTCTTTGTAACACCGCCCTTATAGTTCTCAACCAATACGTCAGCATCGCGAACAAGCTCATAGAACATCTGTCGCCCTTTTTCAGATTTAAGATTAAGAGTAACACCTTTTTTGTTACGGTTTACAAAGCTGTAAAAACCACTTTCACCGCTTTTTTCATCAATTGGTCCCCATTCACGGCACTGTTCACCGCCAACTGGTTCAATTTTTATAACATCTGCACCATAGTCTGCTAATATCATTGTACAAAATGGTCCATTTAATGCTGAAGTAAGGTCAACTACCTTTATACCTTCAAGTGCTTTTCTCATTTATAACTCCCCCCTATTATTTGTTACTTATTAATATGTCTCGTAAACAAACTGAACCACTGTTGATAATGGTGGATCAGGTAGTACATCGATAGAACTTGGGAATTCTGGATTTTCAGGAACTTCAATAATCTTGAAAGAACGAACCTCAATTAATGCACGGTTTCCATCTATGCTTTTAATTCTTGCAATATACTCCATATAGTCACCTGCATATGAAGGAACATAAAGACGAACCTTCTTTACTTCAACACAATGACCTGTGTTTCCAAATACCTTTGCCATAAGGCGGTTTGCTGTATCATTCATAAGTGTGATGTTTCTTGCTCCGTTTACGACTCCGCCGCCATAAAATACGTCACGGTCTGACATTCTATAACGATATGTTACTGTTTGCTGCTCATTCATAATACAATTCCCCTTTACTCTATATTTTCAGTTTAGCTCTTTTAAAGCCTTAATTTATTCTGGAAAATCCTCAAGTGGGCGCCATGGATCAATTACTGTTCCGTCTGGCTGCTCTCCACGCTGTAAGTGCTTCTTAACTACAAGACGAACATTTCCTTCTGTACAAAGTACAGGCTCATCAAACCAAACCATATCTCCTGGTCTGCAATTTGTCTTATCTTCACGGAAAGCAGGTGTAGCAAGCTTGAAAACTTCGATTTTACAATCACGAGATGTGTTTCCTACGTGTGTAAGAGTTGCTTTAAAGTCAACCATATCCCCTACATAAATATCGTTATAACATTTGACATCATGATATCCAAGGCAAAGTGACTCATCACCATCACATAAAATCATCTCTTCTGTCTCAACATCTCCGATGAAATCAAACTGACGTCCAATTGGCACTAATCCATCTGGATTGTTGGCATCTGCTGTTGTCATATTATAACTTAAAAAAGATACTTTTCTCATTATGACATCCCCCTAAAATTTTATATTATTTAGATGCTTGCGAAATTCCACAAGCATCTATTCAGCTAAGTTTTAAGCCGTTAAACTTCTATATTTCCCTCTACTGCTGCTTTGTTTTTTGAGAATACTATATATCCAATAATTCCAGCAGCTACTGTCCAAGGGAACCATGCAAGCTTTTCAGATGCTAGCGGAAGACTCTCATAGAATGTATTTAAAAATCCTAAGTTTATATTTAATTTAATTCCATAAGTGTAAACGGTATCTAAAATACCAAATACCAATGCTGTTACCATTGCATAACGGCATAGATTTAATTTTCTTTTGTTTTGGCTATCTGGCATTAATGAATAATATATAACAAGTACAATAGCTGCTGGATATATACCATCAAGTATTGGTCCTAAGATTGTAAGTATTGAAGCAAGACCCATACATCCAAAGAGTGTACTAAAAATCAAAACTGCGATAGATGCCTTCTTATAATCAATCTTTCCTCCTGTTACATCCACAAAGAACTCAGCACATCCGGAAGTCATACCGATTGCTGTTGTAAGAGCTGCAAAGAATAGTGCAATTGAGAATAAGATTCCTCCTAAATGCCCAATAAGTTTAGTAGCAACTGCTGTATAAAGAGCTGTATAACTTAAATCAATTGTCCCCCCTGTAGAAGCACCTATTAACATGTGACAAAGGTGTGTTATGCTTAGCATTGCTATACCAACAACGCCTACTCTGATGATATTTCTACTCATACGTGCCTCAGAAACACCTTTTTGTTTAAGTCCATTTAGGATAACAACACCGAATATTAATGAACAAAGAATTTCGGCTGTTGCATAACCATTTGTGAAACCGTAGGCAAATGCTGAACCTGGATATGACTTTGCAACTGGCTCTGCAATTGGAGTAATCATCCCCTTGCCTACAACAATAATAACAATGATAATAAGGAATGGGAAAAGAATTTGTGAAATACGATCCATTGTCTTTCCAGGGCTCATTAAGAACCAATAAGTTACCAAATAAAATAATACAGTAAATATAATCAGCGGTAATCTTGCTTCTCGATTCAAACCAAAAGCTTGTACTATGGAGTCCCAAGCTGCTGCACTCATACGAGGAATAGCATACAGAGGTCCAAGCACAACAATGGTTACGATTGTATATGATATTCCTAGTTTCTTTCCAAGTACTCGTCTGGTAATTTCATTATAAGTGCCTTTACCTTTTGATAATGCAACATAAGCAAGTAATGTAAGTAATAAAGCTGTTATAAATGCTCCAGCAAATGCAACCCATACAGATGAACCACTTTCTTTACCCCAGTTTACTGGCCATACCATACTCGATGCACCAAAGTGCATTGAAAAAAGTGCACCACCCATTAAAAATAATGCTGGTAATTTCAAGTCCCCGTTCTCATTTAAATTATTGTTCATACACATCCCCCCTAATACTATTATATTAATTACATTTATTGGAAAGTCAACTTTTTTTTGATATTTTTTTAACGTATATTCCCAACTTAGCACCTTAACTGTACCCCTAGGGTAAGGTTCGTTATCTATTGTTTTTTTGCGTTTGTGATTTCCTCAATCATCATTGGAACAATCTTAAATAAGTCTCCGATGATACCATAGTCTGCACAGTCAAAGATTGGAGCTGCTCCATCCTTGTTTACTGCAATTATTAATTCTGAATCCTGCATACCTGCCTTGTGCTGAATTGCACCAGAAATACCAAGGGCAATATAAACCTTGGGATGTACAGTCTTTCCTGTCTGTCCAACCTGATGATCTGCCGAAAGCCAGCCAGAGTCAATAACAGCACGACTTCCACCTACAACTCCACCGCCAAAAGCTTCTGAAAGCTTATGTGCTAGCTCGATTCCCTCCTCAACATTCTTACCGATACCACGACCTACAGAAACGATAACCTCGGCACCAATTAAGTCAATCACCTGTTTCGCTTCTTTAACGACCTTAAGAACCTTAGTCTTTATATCACTTTCAGAAATAGAAACAGAATATACCTCTATTTCACATGCATCAGCCTTAACTTTACTAAACTCTGCCTTCTTCATAACTCCTGGACGTACAGTTGACATACATGGCCTAAAACGCGGACAAATGATTGTTGCCATAAGATGTCCGCCAAATGCTGGACGTGTCATCTTTAAATTCATATCCTCCATTTGGAAGGTTGTTTTGGATAAATCAAGTGTAGAAGATGTTTTGAGAAAATCAACATAATTCTCCATGTCAATATCAAGGTGTGTGCAGTCTGCTGTAAGACCTGTATGCAAACGAGCTGCTAAGCGGGGCCCTAAATCACGACCAATGTTGGATGCACCAATTAATATAACCTCAGGCTTTCTTTCCATTGCAACCTCACAAAGTACTTTTGTGTATGCATCTGTTGTGTAAACATTTAAAGCAGGATCATCACATACAATTACCTTGTCTGCACCGTATCCTCCAAGTTCCTTAGCAACATTTTTTATGTTGTGTCCAAGAAGTATGCCGATAAGCTTTGAGCCACGCTCGTCAGCCAGTTTACGGCCTTCGGAGATTAATTCAAAATCAGTATTCATTAACTTTCCATTACGCTGTTCACAAAATACCCAAATATCATTAAATGCACCTATATCGGAACTATTAAACATCATATTTTCATGTCTCCTTTCAAATTATATAACGTGGTCACTT
Organism: Clostridium pascui; assembly: GCF_016908015.1. Classification (GTDB taxonomy): domain Bacteria; phylum Bacillota; class Clostridia; order Clostridiales; family Clostridiaceae; genus Clostridium_AK; species Clostridium_AK pascui. The sequence goes on along the minus strand of NZ_JAFBDB010000001.1, from coordinate 117,798 downwards.
TGTAATCTGCCTACTAAATCTGATATTGCCTCTCTGTTAGTGCCGTCAAACATTACACTGACACCTTTCTGTGGTGGTGTGAATGACTTAAATATGTTAGTAGGTGAGCCTTTAAGTCCAATTGTGTCAATCTCAATTAATGGTTCGTTCTTAAGTGCTTCGAAATCAAGAATATTAAGTGGTTTCTTATAACAATTTATAATACCGCTTATGGTCATATAGCGAGTAACAGCGCTATTGTCTTTTATACATGTGATAAGACAAGGGGTCTGAACCTCAAGCATCATATATCCATCTTCAAGCATACGCTTTACAACTAAAACATTGTCTTTCTTATCAATCTCAGCTGCATAAGTAACCTGAGGAATATCAAGCTTTTCTGCAATCTGTGGGCCAACCTGTGCTGTATCTCCGTCAATTGCCTGACGACCACAGAAAATGATGTCATCTTTACCTATTCCAAGATGTGTAATTGCTGCTGCAATAATTTGAGATGTTGCAAATGTATCTGATCCTCCAAATTCACGTGAAGAAATTAAAACAGCATCATCTGCACCCATTGCAAGAAGCTCACGAAGCATTCCTTCTGCTTGAGGAGGCCCCATTGTTACTGCTGTTACCTGGCAGCCATCTCTATCCTTAAGTATAAGTGCCTGCTCCATTGCGCTCATATCATCCGGGTTAGTGATACTCAACATAGAAGCACGATTCAAAGTTCCATCTGGATTTACAGCAACCTTTCCTGAAGTATCTGGAACTTGTTTAACACAAACGTAAATTCTCATTATTCCTACACTCCTTTTTTATTTACTCATCACTGCTCTGGAGATAACTACTTTATGAATTTCCGAGGTACCTTCATAAATTTCTGTAATCTTAGCATCACGATACATACGCTCTAATGGATAATCCTTCATATAGCCATAGCCCCCATGTATTTGAAGCGCCAAATTTGTAACAAAACGTGCATTTTCGGAAGCATTAAGCTTGCACATAGCAGCCTCTGTTGTAAAAGGTTTCCCAGCATCCTCAAGATATGCAGCATACTGTACAAGAGTTTTTGCAGCCATTGTCTTTGTTGCCATATCAGCGATATACCACTGAATACCTTGTAAATTTGCAATTGGCTTACCAAACTGTACACGCTCGTTTGAATACTTAATCGAAAGGTCTAACGCGCCTTCTGCGACTCCCACAGCTTGAGCACCTACCCCTATACGCGCTCCATCAAGTGCCTGCATTGCAATTTTGAAACCTTGTCCTTCCTTTCCGAGAAGATTAGCAGCTGGAACACGGCAGTCTTCAAATACAAGTTCAGCAGTTTCAGAACCGGCAAGTCCCATCTTTGTCTCAATTTTACCAATACTAAAACCTGGTGTGCCTTTTTCAACTATGATTGCGGACATTCCCTTTAATCCCTTGTTAGGCTGTGTAAGTGCAAATATTATAAGTACATCCGCACGGCTGCCCCCAGAAATAAAGCACTTTGTCCCATTTAATATATACTCATTTGTTTCAGGATCAAAAATAGCCGTTGTCTTTGCGCATCCTGCATCAGAACCAGCATTCGGCTCAGTAAGTGCAAAGGCTCCTAAAGATCCGCCCTTTGTAAGCATTGGAAGATACCTTTGTTTCTGCTGTTCATTACCATATTTAGATATAGCTTGAGGTGCAATTAAATGGATTGATAAAATAGCTGCCGAAGACATACATTTCTTTGCAAACTCCGAAACAGCTATAACCTTTTCCAATGCACCTCCGCCAGAGCCTCCGTACTGACTAGGAACACCAATCCCTGTAAATCCTAATGCCGCCATCTTTTTTAAATTTTCCGCTGGAAAAGCATGCTCAAGGTCAACATCTGCTGCAACTGGGTCTAATTCATTTTCAGCAAACTGTTTCGCTAGTTTTTTAATCATTTCCTGTTCTCTGGTTAATGAAAAATCCATATGTTCTTCCATCCTTTCTTTTAATATACAAGTAGAAACATTTCTTGAGACCGTATTTAACGCATACTTTTTCATGTTTCAAACTTATTTCTTAACTGTCCTTCATACAAAATCTTACTTTATACAGTTACTGGAAGGTCAATAGCATTTTGGAAATTTCATCCATAAGTCTATATTACTTTTCTATTAAGCCCTCCAGCCACTGTAGAGCAATTGAAAAAAGAGCATAAAAAAAAGGACTATTACTAGTCCTTTTACTTCTTCAATTTAAACAAACACATCTGACAACATTTTAACTAACAATAAAACCAATACTACTACCATGGTTGGGCGAATAAACTTGGCTCCTTTTTTTATAGCGAAACCAGCTCCAAGATAGTTTCCTAAAATCCCGCATAAAGCAGCTGGGATTGCTATTTTATAGTTAATTGTGCCGGCAATCACAAATGTTACTAGGGATGCATAATTTGATGCAAGGTTTAAAAGTTTTGAATTACCTGACGCAGTTTTTAAATCGTATTTCATAAGCACTGAAAAAGCAATAATAGCAAAAGTGCCTGTCCCAGGGCCAATCAAACCATCATAAAAACCAATAAGCAATCCTATTAATACTGCTATAATAAAACTTTTTGTTTTTCCAAGCTCTTTAGATGCATTTTCATGTCCATAGTTCCTATTAAATATGATAATAACAGCTGCAATTGGTATGATAAAAACAAGCATCTTCTTTAAAATTTCTCCATCAAGGAGTAATACAATCTGTGATGCTATGGCAGAACCTACAAACGAACTTACAGCAGCAACCACTGCAATATAAATATCTATTGAACGGTTCTTTAAAAATCTAATAGTAGCAATGGTAGTCCCACAAGCAGAGGAAAACTTATTACATCCATAAGCTATATGAACGGGCATACCAGTAATTAGATAGGCAGGCAATGCAATTAACCCACCGCCGCCAGCAATAGAGTCAATAAATCCAGCTATAAAAACTAAAGAATAAAGCATAAGTAGTGCTGGAATTGAAAGTGAAACCATAAATATCAGCTCCTTAAATTATATCATTTACTTGATAATACCACATCTAAATGATATAATCCAATTTATATATTTATATAATTATTATACAAATTTAATTATAGTCAGGAGATGAAAAAATGTTTCAAGGAATGGATTATGTTTATGAGGTTTATAAGGAAGGCAGCTTTTCAAAAGCCTCAAAAAATCTTTATATAAGTCAGCCAGCATTAAGCGCTTATATTAAGAAAATAGAAACATCATTAGGTGTTCCTTTGTTTGATAGAAGTACAACACCTGTACACTTAACTGAGCCAGGTAAGATGTATATACAAGCTGTACTTCAAGTTAAAGCCATCCAAAATAATCTTGAAGAGTACTTTCAGGATATAACAACTCTAAAAACAGGGAAAATTTCTATTGGTGGTGCAACTTTCTTTTGCTCCTTTGTACTTCCTGACATAATAGCAGAATTCAAAAAGCAGCATCCTGGTATAACTGTGGATTTGGTTGAAGTAAATTCCTTTGGTTTACAGGAAGAATTGATGAAAGAAACAATTGATTTAGGTATAGAGTGCTGTTATTTAGATACAAAGCAATTTGAAAATCACGTAATTGGAAAGGAAAATATTATTTTAGCAGTCCCAAAAGACTACAAAATCAACGATGAATTAAATAACTACCGCTTATCCTTTCAAGATATATCTGAGAACAAACATCTGTCGCCAGATTTTCCATCTGTACAGTTAAATAAATTTGCAAATGAGCCCTTTGTGATGCTTAAAAAAGGTAATGATATGTATACACGTGGTATGAAACTTTGTCAGCAAGCTGGATTTGTGCCAAAAGCAGTAATGTATCTAGATCAATTAATGACATCTTATCATATTGCTTGCAAAGGTATTGGAATTGCATTTATACGAGATTCTTTAGTACGCTATATGAACTTTAATCAAGATGTTTACTTCTATAAACTAGACGGGGAGCTTTCTAGTAGAGAACTTGTTTTAATAAGAAAAAAGAATCGATATTTATCTAAAAGCGTTGAAGTATTCATAAATTCACTTACATCTTTTTTGAAAGTGTAAGAGGTTTATTATTTTTTATATATTAATTTGTCCATAGACTTTCCTTGCATACTTAATAGTAAATCTGCTGATAAAACATGTTTATCAGCAGCATGGTTGCTTCAATTAGTTTTTATTTTATCCTCGTTTGCTTCCTTTAGCTTTTGCAAATTTTAAAATATGATTAATTATAATGGACTAAATATTATCTTTTTGCAGATTAGCTTCTAAATACTCTACTCCAAATTCATGCATCATTTCAAGTATAGGTATGATTTTTTTACCAAATTCAGTTAATCCGTATTCTACCTTTGGTGGAACAACAGGGTAAACATGCCTGAAAATAAGCTTATCTTCTTCCAAACTTCTCAATTGTTGAGTAAGCATTTTCTGCGTTACATCTGGTAGCTTTTTCTTTATATCATTAAATCTCAATACTTTGCTACTTAAATACCATAGTATCATAATTTTTCTTTTACCTGACAGGAGCTTCTGAACAAGAGCCATTGGGCAAACATCATACTTTATACATTCCTCACTCATATAGCAACTTTCATGTCTTTTTTCATCACTTATCACATTATCACCTCATTATTTTAAGTATCTTTTTCGATACTATAGCTCAATTAAGTGCTTACTTGTAAAACACTAGATATGAAACCTATTTAAAAAGTTTCTTAATTAACTTTAACTGCTTCTCTGTAAATGAAGGATATATAATGGAATTATTTATACCCGCAGGCTTCTTTAATATTCCTTTTCTATGTGAAAATGTAACAAAGCTGTCCTTGCCATGATAAGCACCTATTCCTGCATTACCAACGCCTCCAAATGGAAGGTATGGATTTGCAGTATGCATAATTGTATCATTAACACAGGCATTTCCAGAACTTATCTCGCTTAACACTTTACTTTCAACTCTTTTATTTCTTGTAAACAAATAAAGTGCTAGTGGTTTAGGTAAATTTCTAATCTTTGTTATTATATTATCTAAATTTTTATATGTCATAATTGGAAGAACAGGCCCAAATATTTCTTCCTGCATAGTAGCTGCATCTTCAGAAGATATTTCTATTAACGTTGGTTCAATATACCTATCTTCTTCATTCCAGTGTCCACCAAATACAATGCCATCCTTATCCTTTTCAAGCATAGCTTTAATACGATTAAAATGTCTTCCATTTACAATCCTTCCAAAGGAATCATTTTTCTCTATATCCTCTCCATAGTACTCTGTGAGTGCATTCATCATTTCTGTAATAAGTTCATCTTTTACCCTCTCATGTACCACAACATAATCAGGTGCTACACATGTTTGCCCTGCATTAGCTGTCTTTCCCCATATAATCCTTCTTGCTGCCTCTTTAATATTGGCACTTTCCTCAACAATAACTGGGCTTTTCCCACCAAGTTCAAGAGTAACTGGAACTAGATTCTTAGCTGCTGCCTGCATCACTATTTTTCCTACAGCAGCACTACCAGTAAAGAAGATATAATCAAATTTTCCATTAATTAATGATGTATTTGTATCTATTCCACCTTCCACGCACCCTATATATTCCTTATCAAAGGCATCTTCAATCATTTCTTTAACAACCTTTGATGCATTGGGTGTCATTTCAGATGGCTTTAAAAGGGCTGTATTCCCAGCTGCCATTGCCCCTATTAATGGTTCAATAAGTAATTGAAATGGATAATTGTATGGTCCTATTATAAGCACAGATCCATAGGGTTCACTTATAATATAGCTTTTTGCAGGCATTAGATAAATTGGTGTTGGCCTTTTTTCAGGTCTTGCCCATTTCTTTAAATTTTTTATCACGTGGGTAATACTATTATATACATATCCAACTTCTGTCATATAGGCTTCATTTTTATGTTTTCCAAGATCTTTATTGAGTGCCTTTAATATCTGTTCTTCATACTTTTTTATACTTTGTTTTAATATTCTCAATTGTTTAATTCGAAAATCAATATCTTTGGTAACTTGTGTATTAAAATATTTCTTCTGTTCTTCTAAAATCAGCTCTACATCTTGTGTACTTAGTTCTTCCGTGTTCATAGTATTTTTCCTTTCACTTATCCAAAATCAACATCTTATTGACTATTATAGACTATTATTATTCCTTAGATACTCTGCAATGGAAATCATCATTTGTTTTTCCCATAAATGAAGTAATACAATAATTATAATTGAAATTAGTTCCGGAATTCCACTTGATTTTTATACCTATTCAAATTTTATAGATGGCTGCCAATACTGCAAACATTTATCTATTTTTAAAGTCAAAAAAAGATAAATTTTTATATGTATGAAAGGCACCTTTTACGAAACTTCTACATAATATAAATTATTATTATGAATTTATGGAGTGTGAGTTTATGAAAGGTAAATTACGAGATGTTTTCCCAGGTGGAAATACATCAAAAGGTTTTTATTCATTTTATAGGTACATTTTAAGTCAAGAGGAAGCGAGAAGAATAATATGCATTAAAGGCGGCCCAGGAACAGGAAAATCTTCATTAATGAAAAGTGTAGCAGCTTATTTCAATGATAAGGGATACGATGTTGAATTACATCACTGTTCTTCAGACAATAATTCTCTTGATGGTGTTGTGATAAAAGATATTAATGTTGCATTACTTGATGGAACAGCACCACATGTGGTAGACCCAGTAAATCCAGGAGCAGTAGATGAAATACTCAACATGGGACAATGCTGGAATGAGGAAGGATTTAAAAATCATAGGCGAACTATTATTGACATAAACAAAGAAGTAGGAAAAACTTTCAGACGAGCTTACAGGTATTTGGGAGCTGCGAAGATGGTTCACGATGATTGGAGCAATTTTAATAATGAAGCGCTAAATATATCAAAACTTAATGCTTTAAAAGAAGACTTAAAGAAAAAAATACTTGGAAATTCCCCTATTACCCGTCAAGGATTTGATAGACACTTATTTGCAACTGCCTTTACACCAAATGGCATTATAACCTTTGTAGATACTCTTTATAAAGATTATAAAAATATTTATGTTTTAAATGGCGGACCCGGAACAGGAAAAAGCGAAATAATGAATTATATTTCTAAAGGAGCATTAAAACGCGGTTTTTATGTTGAAGTATTCCATGATCCATTTATTCCTGAAAGAATAGAACACATACTTATTCCAGATTTAAGTGTTGCTATTATTTCATCAAACGAAATAAATCAAAAAAGCTTTGAAGGAATTCAAATTTCCACTGAAGATTGCCTAAACCCTAATGTTATCAATAAATATAAAGATGAAATAGAAGTATGTAAAGATTATTTCTATAAGCTTATAAATAAAGCTCTTACGCTCATAGCTAGTGCTAAATCACTTCATGACGAGATGGAGAAAAGCTATATTCCAAATATGGACTTCGCAAAGCTTGATTCAGTTAAAGAGGATATTATAAAGAAAATTGAAATATATGAAAAAGAATATTTAGAAAGTAAGTAAACCAAAATGAGGGTTGATTTAATCAACCCTTTATCAATTTATCATTTTAATGATTTACCTATTTCATATGCATTTTTCATTAATTTCATATTGTTTCTTGAAACTTCTGGAGTAAATGCTTTTGTTGCTACAATTCGTTTTACTTCCTTAAACCCAATACCTTTTAGACTTTTAGATAAATATCTAAAATATTTATGGAATATAAGTTTAAATGGTGCAGCTTGAGAATAAACCATTATTAACTGTTTTTCACCAAACCTTGGTATATGTTTTCCCATATTTATTTCTGTTAAAGGGTACAGTCTGTCCAATAATAATTTAGTTTGCGCAGATACTTGACACATATATACTGGCGAACCAATTACTATGATATCTGCTGACTTTATATCTACATAAGCCGATTGCATATCATCGTTAATACAGCAAGTATCATGTTTTCTACAGTATAAGCAGCCCTGGCAGCCTTTTATGTTCATATCATTTAGGTAATATATTTTAGTTTCTAATTCATTTTCTCTTGAACCTTCTAATATCTTTTTTACAATGCTATCAATATTGCCATTATGTTTTGCACTTCCAACAAAAGCTACTATTTTTTTCATAATTAATTCTCCATTCATGTAATTCCTCATAATATATAACTATATCACAATATAGTACTATCGCTACATAATATAATACTAATAATACGAATATCAATTGTTGCCCTAAAATCTTTAATTGCTGCTTTTGCTAGTAGTAACAGTAGAGTAAATAAGACCATTTCTGATATACCAATTGCATATCCCTCAAAATCTATTCTTGTAATGCTTTCAACAATAAAAATAGTAAAAGCCATTGATAAGTAGGTCAAGACGTAAACTATTAATTTTACATTATCCATGTCATCTGAAGATTGTTCATTACACGCTTAAAAAACAGTAAACTTCTCTTCATAAATTATTTTCCCATTCCTATCTAAACCTTTTAAATATTTTACTTTGCCGCTTTGCATATCTTCATTCCAATAGAAAATGAACATTTTGCTTTCATCTAAAGCATATTTTGATGAATTTGCTTTACTTTTATCTTCAAGCAATATCGTAGTTATTTTGGGGTCATTTACATAGCCATATATATCTATTATCATTGCATCTTCTTTAATTCTTGAGCCAGACAAACTATAAGATACTTGTTTTGAATAATCTATTAGAGTTCCTGCCACTTGGTCGCCTGGGTACCATTTAATTACTCCTCTTCTAACGGTATTTGCCGAAAACCAATCCTTATATCGGCATAAATATATTTTTCCTCCATCTAAGTCTATAGTTTTAATTATCTTCGAAGGCCCATAATGATATGTCCTCTCTGACTGTTCATGTGCCTTTACAGGTGAAAAACTTCCATAAGATAAAATTGAACACTTCCAGCATATTACTACAAGTGCTATGGCTATAATCCATTCCATAATTGCGCTATGTTTCTTATTTAGCTTCATTATTTTCACCTTCTTTCCCAAGTGAAATTTTCATTTCACTTTTCCTATCATACCATTCTAGTTTAAGTATTATATATTTTACGCCTTCATCTATTCTATCAGTATTAATTAATCCATCCTGTCCCCATACCTTTCCTGAAGACTGACCGCCTTTGTATTGATATTGCTTTCCTTTATCATCAAATATATTAATAGCACCTTGGCTAAAAGACCATCCTTGCTCAAACCTTATAAATGCATATCTAATATATGTTTTGTCTTCGGTATTAACAATTCTTTTAATTAATATAGTATCCTTGTCTATTTTCATTTCCTTTCCTACTTCAATTACCTGAGCCTTTTTTGTATTAACCAGTGTCTTAAGGTTTTCATTACAATATTTACTCTCTGGTAAACTTGTAAACCCAGTTGTAGTAAGTATAATTAAACAAATTGCAATTATTGTTCTTCTTAACCCCTTAATGACATCTACCCCCTTTATAAGAATTTATAGCAATAGAATGCTTTCTTTTTATACTGAACTTTTTATCTATATTTTAGCATATTCATTATTTGAATAAACATATAACTTTAAAGAATAGTTACTTACTAATATATTTAAAAACTTTAAAAATAGCTAAACTATCAAGTGTAGTAATTATGTAAAAACAAGAGGTGATAATATGTTCAAGAAGATTTTTACCAATGATATAATCTATAAAAGTCTTTACAATGGTAAATGGATTGAAAGCTCATCAAATAAATTAATTGAAATAAAATCTCCTGTAGACGACTCCTTAGTTGGAAAAGTTCAGGCTATGAGCAAAGAAGAAATTGATAGAGCTATAGCAAACTCTAAAGAAGCAGGAGTAAAGTGGGCTGAAACTCCTATCAATGAAAGAGCTGAGATTCTTCATAAGGCAGCAGACATATTAGAAAAAAACAAAGAAGAAATAGCTGAAATATTGGTACGTGAAATAGCAAAGGATAGAAAATCATCCATTTCAGAAGTGCAAAGAACTGCTGATTTTTTTAAATTTACTGCTGATGCAGGAAAAAATTTAGAAGGCGAATCAATTATGGGAGATAAATTTCCAGGTGGAACACAAAATAAAATTTCAATTGTAACAAGGGTACCCCTTGGAACAGTTCTCGCAATTTCACCTTTTAATTATCCAATTAATTTATCTGGCTCAAAAATTGCACCAGCATTAATTGGAGGAAATACAGTTATATTAAAACCACCAACACAGGGTTCCATTAGTGCCTTATACTTAGCACAGGCATTAAATGAGGCAGGTCTTCCACCAGGAGTAATGAATACAATAACAGGAAGAGGCTCAGACATAGGAGATTATATACTTACACATCCTGGGATTAATTTTATTAACTTTACTGGTAGTACAGCGGTTGGAAAACATATTGCCAGCATTTCCACTATGGTTCCCCTGCTTATGGAACTTGGAGGAAAGGATGCTGCTATAGTCCTTGAAGATGCTGACTTAGAGCAAACTGCATCTGATATTGTCTCTGGTGCCTATTCTTATTCTGGCCAGAGATGTACCGCTGTTAAAAGAATACTTGCCACTGATGAAGTAGCAGATAAATTGGTTCCTTTATTAAAAACTAAGATTGAAAGTTTAAAGGTGGGAAGTCCAGAGGATAATTGCACTATTGTACCTTTAATAGATAAAAGATCTGCAGATTTTGTTCAGGAATTAATTGATGATGCAATTAATAAAGGAGCAACCTTAGTTACAGGAAATAAAAGAAAGGAAAATCTAATCTATCCAACGCTATTTGACAATGTAACTACGGATATGAGGCTTGCATGGGAAGAACCCTTTGGTCCAGTTGTACCTATAATAAGGGTAAAAGATATGGATGAAGCCATAGAAATAGCAAATAAATCCGAATATGGCCTGCAGTCTTCTGTATTTACAAAGGATATTAACAATGCTTTTTATATAGCAAAAAAACTAGAGGTTGGTTCTGTTCAAATTAACGGCAAAACTGAAAGAGGCCCAGACCACTTCCCATTTATAGGAGTTAAATCTTCTGGTATGGGTACCCAAGGTATAAAATACAGCATTGAAGCTATGACTAGACCTAAGGCTATAGTTATAAATTTAGATAAGTAAATACTTAAGGTAAAGCTGCTGATAAAACATGCTTATCAGCAGCATAATTATTTTAATTAGTTTTTAAATAATGCTGAGAGTTTTATAAGTAAGAATGTGTTACAAAATATAAATAGTTGATTTTTATGGAACACTCGGAAAGTTCTACTTAAGTTCCTTTATTATCTCTTCAGTACCATCATTTTTTATAAATTTAACTTGAATATCTTTGGCATCATTGACGGCATACCAGAATCTTTTATCGCCTTCAACCTCTATTATTTCTGCTTGTTCTTTACCTACCAATACTTTAGAAATAGATTTGTCATTAATTGCTCCTGAATATATGTGTGGCGTATCATTTATTAAAGTCCAGTTAATAGGCGAATTCCATTTTGCTCCTCGTGTACGCCTCCAATTCCACTTATTATTTTCTTTTTCAAAATATCCAATAAAAATAACATCTTCTTGTGATCTATTTTCTACAAATACCGCAATAGCATCATTTTCATGAATAACATTCATTTCTGTATGGATGAGTGAATAAGAAAAATTCTTTTCTCCTTCGTGCATCTTCTGTATACTTGTGTTAAAAAAATTCCCGAATGTTTCTTCTTTCGAACACCCAATTAAAAATGCAATACACACTAAAAATATAAAAATAAACTTCTTTTTCATTTTCTCCCCCTGATAAACAATTTTTATGAATTATCTATAACCTTTAAATGGTTTTTGCTCTGCATAATACGGATATATATTGCTGTCTATTTTAATTAATTCTTTACCATCTGATGAAAGGCCAATAATATCAAAATCTGATCCCTGAAATTTATCCATATATACAAGCCATATTCTAGTCCCATATGCATTAATGATTTTTGCTTTATCTTCAATATTTCTTTTTCTCTCAATAACTTTTACTTCACTAATATCAGGATTTCCAATTACTCCAAAATATATTGGAAGTGCGGTTTTTTCTACATTAGGAAAGTAGATATGCGATATACCAAACTTACTTGAAACGAGTTTTATATCCATTTGTACGCCACTGTAAGCAGTTTTATATCCACCTATACCTTTTCTTACAACCGCAGTGTACAATCCATTACCATCTGAAATATAGCTAAATACTATGCTTCCTTTATCGTTTTTTTCTTCATGAATAATACTTATTGGCTTTGTGCCAGGTGGACTTATTGCCTCTTCTATTGTTTTTGCACCAGTATTAAATTTAATAGCTAAAAATAACGGGACAATCATTAATACTAATACAATGAATATCACTTTCTTTTTCATAAATTCTATCCCCCTTTACCCCAAATTCATTATATAATTTATCATCATATAGTATATAGTTATGTTGACACATAAGAAACTTGTGTCTTATTTTTTCTTTTCCGGAAAATATAAGTAACAAAAAATCCCCTATCATCTTGATTTTCAATATACTCAATTAACTCAAAGAACTTTGATATATCTTGAAAATCAGTTGGTTGGATTAAATCTTCCTTTCTAATTTTAAAATCAGCTTTATGCTTATGTCCAAAACCACAAACAAATAAAATACCTCCGTCAGTTATATGACTTTCAATATCTTTAAGTTGCTGTTTATTCAATCTATAATGATTAATTAAAATGTTGTCGTGAATTCCAATATCATCTAAACAATTTGGCATAGTTAAATCAATTTGCATTGTATTTACTAAATAACTATTTCTTTTAGCAAACATATTCAAGCGTTCAAGCCCTTTACTGCTAAAGTCTACTCCTGTAACTCTAAAACCTTTCTTAAGTAAAAATAAAGCATTTCTACCATCACCGCACGCTATATCAAGGACAGTTCCTTTTTTAAAGCATTCTATATTGTCAACTATTGATTTTTCTGGACTTAATGGATTGTCACTTCTATTAGCAAATTTTTCATCCCAATATTCTTCATTTCCCATATACTCCATATCATAGCCTCCTGTCTATATGTTTTGCCTTTTTTACTCTTATATTCCAATTATAACATTGTTTTAAAACAATACCCAAATGCTGAGTTAAGCTATACCTAACTCAGCATCTTTTATTTTTGACTTCTTAAATTAATGAGCGGAACCCTATAAAACTTTTAAAACATATATATTTTTATGTTGCTTAATAATATAGTTGCGCTTATAAAAATATTTTTCATTAGTATAGTTATATATTTAGTAATGCCTTTGAAATTTCATCGAATCTTTCATCAGATATACCAAGTTTTTTCTTAAACTTTTCATCATTCATTCTTTCAACAATTATCTTGTCTGGAGACAACTCCTTAATAACATTTTTTATCTTATTAACAGCTTCCTCTGTATCATTATAGCCCTTGATGATTGTTACTTCTAAGATGAATTTTCCTTTATACTGTTTATTAAATAAAATCATATTTGAAATATATTCTTCTAGTGTATATCCTTCAATTGGTCTTTGAATCTTTTGAAAATCTTCTTCTGAAATTGCTTTTATCTCTCCAATAACTTCATCACACTTATTGGTTATTTGTATATATTCATCCCTACCTAATAAATAGCCGTTAGATAAAAGCCTTACAGGTACTCCCTTACTTTTGATTAGGTGAATAACATCACTAACTTTGCTATTTACAAGAGCCTCTCCCTTTGAATTAATAAAAACTAATTCTATCTTATTATTTCCTATCATACCTTCTAGTTCTCTTAATGAGTCATTCATTTCATTAAAGGACTGTTGTTTATCTACTTTATTATATGACCTTCCAATAGGACAAAATATACAGTCAAAATTGCAATACTTTTCTGGCAGTATATTTACCTCCAGTACCCTCTTACCATCTTCAATATAGATCTCTTTATAACTAAAACCAGCCATTCCTATCCTCCCAAAGTTACTCTATTACTACTTCTTTATTATTAATATCTAAAATTGAAATCTTACTTGTTCCACCTAAATTATCTTGTACTATTTTTGATAGTTCTTTTAATGCGTTCTCAAATTCTATTAATCTACTTTCGTCAATTAATTCAATACATAAAAAAGCATTAGTTGTGTGTTCGGTAAGCATTGTTCTTACTGATTCACGCCAGTTCCAGCATCTGCAAATTGCGCCCTCATTATCCTTATATATTATTTCACCTTCATATGGTGGTTCACTTTTATCTGTTCCTAATGTAACAAAATCTTCATTTCCCTCAGCCGCAGTCAATCTTATACACCCTGCAAATGTATCAATGTCCTCCCCACCGCAGGGTAATGCGTATCTTAGTGAAATAGAATTATAAATATCAACTAATGGGTTAATAGTTCCTATGTGATTTCCATTATGAACTCTTTTTAGTAATGCCTCTATGGATGATCTTGCACCTTTCTTTGTCTTAAATTTTTGGAATGCTTCTCTCCATACTTTTATTACATCATTTTTACTAAATTCTTCATTTTGTAAATGCTTTAATGCTTCCTTTTCTGCCTCTGAGATCATTTCTGCATATTGATCTTTATCTTTTATAGAATTATCTATACCACAACAAATAACAATCCCGATCTTTGCATTAAGAAATAGACTCCAAAATGAATCTTCAATGACAAACTTTTTCATCAAAATACCTCCAGTATTAAAAATTTTAAAATAAAAAAAGCCCATGGAAATATTACTAAATATCTCCCAGGCTTTTATCCTTCCGTGTACACAGTAAACTGTGCGTTTTCTCTCGGACCTGCCAATGATAAATTGCGGAACCCTAGAAAACTAAACTATATAGTATTATAATTTGCAAATATAAATGAATTTTAGCACAATATGAAACTTGAATCAACACAATATTAATCTGATATTATTTTATTCACACGTATTCTCACTCAAATACGGGCTGCATGTCATATAGGCATAATTCTCCGTAATATATTAATCTTTTATAAATCTTATATTATCATAACACTTTCTATATAGAAAATGTTTCTCCTAGCCCTATCACAATGCCATTTTATCTCCATAATGTGGTATAATTTAATTATATTACAAAACTATAAAAATAAAAGGAGATGTCATATGGAGCTAGGAGATAGATTTAGAAGCGGTAGAGAATTTATAAATAAATTTCTTTGGATTATAGGCATTCCTATATTTTTAAATCTGACACAGCTCTTTTCATATCAATTTATTTATAAAACAAATTATTTGCCAATTACAAAACTATTTACAATAAAGATAGGTATTATACCAGCCCCTCCAAGTGTAAGCTTTTTATTAGAAGATTTTCCATCGCCGCTATTTCAATATAATAATATTAGGGGACTTAGAGGCATCATATACGAATTCAATTTGTTTAATGTGTTTCTTATGATTACTTTTATTTTGATAACAAGCTTCATAAGCAGCGGATATTTCAGCGTCATAAGTGCTAAAGAGGAATCCAGGCCAGGGATTAGAGATTTTTTTATAAATGGAAATGAAAATTGGTATAAGTTTTTTATACTGCATATTATTGAATTTATACCTTTTGCTTTGGGAATTGTTAATAAAAGATTTGCATTCTTAGCGATTATGAACTTTATATTTATGTACGTGGAATATTCTATCGCTGTTGATGGCGGAAGGTTAAATGATAATTTTAAGAAAGGAATTTCATTTTTATTTAATAATTTAGGATTAACAATAAAAATGGCATTTTATTATGGAGTGATTTTTTCATTATTAAACATAGTTGTATATCTCCTGGGAAGCTTAGGAACCCTGGGAGTTATAACTGATATTATCATATTAGCTTACTTTGGAGCAATAGTTAATAGAGCGGTTTTAGAAGTATACACTCTTATAAGCAAATATGATGTAATATAAGAAATGCGGCGTAATTTTTACGCTGCATTTTTAGTTATCCTGCTAACCCCTGAATATTATTAATTATACTTTAAATTTATTTAGTGACTCACATAAACTATTTGACATCTCTGCAAGATGATTCATAGAAGATGCTACCTCTTCGATAGAAGCTGTCTGTTCTTCAGTTACAGAAGCAACTTCTTCTGTAACTGAAGTATTTTGATCTATCATTGTTACCATATTTTTTATGGACTTTTCCACAGATGCTGCATTTTCACTAATTCCCTTTGTTTCATCGGCAACTTCTTTTATTTTATTTGCCATTTCAAAAACAGAATGTTGTATAAGATTAAATGAATTATCTGTTAATTCAAGTGAAGTTTCCTGTTCTTCTATTGATTCCTTTACATTAGTTACTTCATCTACAGCTTTCTCAATATCATCTTGTACTTCTTCTATTAAACTGCTTATCCTTTGCGTAGATTCCTTTGATAATTCTGCTAACTTTTTCACTTCATTGGCTACTACTGTAAAGCCCCTACCAGCCTCACCTGCTCTGGCTGCTTCTATGGAGGCATTTAATGATAATAAATTTATTTGCCCTGTAATTTGATTTATAAATTCTACAACCTTTCCTATTTCATTGGATTTAGTAGATAGGTCAGAGACTACATCTGTTACATTTTGCGATACTTTCTTAGTATTAGTCATTCTATCACCTTGCTCTTTTAGGCTTGTAGTCCCACTAATTACAGTTTCCATTGCCTTGTTTGCAAGTTCGCTAATATATACCGTATTTTCGGTTATGATATTTAATCCTTGTACAACACCATGAACTGCTTTATCACTTTGTTCCGCTAATTCAACCTGTTTTGATGCATTTTCTGCTATGCTCACTATGGTTCCTGCAACTTCTTCTGCAGATGTACTAATTTGGTCAGAGGCTCTCATTATATCTTTAGAGGATGCTGATACAGTTATGCTTGTATCTTTAGCTTCATAAATTAAATCTCTAATTTTATCAATAAATCTATTAAATCTTTCTGTAACTTCACCTAATTCATCCTTTTTATATATTTTTCCACTAATGATAAGATCCCCATTTTCTGCTTGTTCCATTAATATCTTAAATTGTTCTATAAACTTTGTAATACCTTTATATGTAGAGATAATCAAAACAGTAAAGAAAATAATTAAAATGATACCAAAAATTAAGATATACATTAGATTTCTATTAAAATTTTTTGCATCAATATCGGATTGTTTTATCATTTTTTCCATTTCTAGCTTCGCTTTATCTTGTATTTGTTTTACTAATAAATCCATATCATCAGTAGGTTTTCTGTCAATGCCTTTTACCAATCCATCTACTATGCGGTAGCTTTCTATATTATTTGGGTCATAGCTTTTAATTGCTTTGCTATATTTATCATATAGTTCTTTATGATTGCTAAGTAATGTATCAACTGGAGAAGTATCCATACCTTGTTTTGCCATGTCTTCCTTAAGTTTTAATAGCTGTGACTTAACATTATCATTTTCCTTTGAAAACTGAGAGTAATATTTCTTGAAAGCTTCAGGCTCATGTCCTCTTAGCAAGGTATTTTTCCATTCCTGTACCTG
Source organism: Clostridium pascui (assembly GCF_016908015.1). Lineage (GTDB taxonomy): Bacteria > Bacillota > Clostridia > Clostridiales > Clostridiaceae > Clostridium_AK > Clostridium_AK pascui. The sequence continues at coordinate 100,261 of NZ_JAFBDB010000001.1, read as the reverse complement.
TTTCTTGAAATCAACTTGAGCTTGTCTTGTTTCATCAACCATATTTATATATTCAGCAGTTATTTGTAACCTGCTTTTGTGTTTTTCATTAAAATCTTTAAATGTCATCCATGAAAAACTGGTGATAATAAGTATAAATATCATGATAAATCCTATTAATCCATATAGTCTTACGCTTATTCCTTTTCCGCCTTTCATTTTAACCTACCTCCTAAAAATATACTCCATTACCATTCTAACTTAGATAATATAGAAATTATAGCAATGATTCTTTATGTTCCTGTTAATTCCATGTTAAGTAAAAATAAACTCATAATTTTAATACCTATTTGTTTATAATATAGTGTTGCTTATAGAAAAAGTTCAAAAAAATAGCAGCTTAAATCACAAATTGATAGCTACTATATCACCTTTCCTTACAGGAACAATATATTATTTTTCATAGTTCATATCTACATTTTATTTAGATTCGTCATTTTATAATAACATCTCACTAATATCCTTAAATAAGTTTCCTTTAGTATCACAAATCTTTGTATGAATTTTATCACCTTCATAGGTGAAGTATAAAATAAGTTTTCTGTTATTATTTTCTTCATACCTTTGGCTAATTTTAACTGGGCCAAATAAATTTTTATCCTCTACAATAACTTTTGGACTTCCGTTATAATTGGCAATTTTTATTTGTCCTTCATGTTTCTCATTATAAGATGCATAGATTAAAGAGTAGTCTTCATTAAAGGTAATTGAATCAATAGAAGGAACTGCTCCAAACCTATCTAAGTTAAATGGAATTTCATCTAATTTTAAAGAACTACCTTTATTTTCAATATTTCTTCTAATCATAAATATATTTAGTTTATTATTTTGGGAGCTACTGCTTAAATTCGTTCCAACATAGCCATCACTAAAATGCCCTATATCTTTAGCAGTAACAATATTTTTTATAATAGGTTTATTTAATCTACTAACTGGAGTACCATCATAGTTCATGGAATATAGATGAATTCCATCTTTTTTTAAAGAAGTATAAGTTAAATATCGGTCTAATCTATTGTCGCAAACTATACAATAAGGCTTCTTATAATACTTTGTAAAATCTGGTGGTGTACTTTGATTATTGAAGAAGGAAAGGCCTCCTCTATAAAATTGCTTAACATATATGAAATTATCATCAGGTTTTGTAAAGAAAAGACTGCCTTTAAAGTCCATGCTGTTTGCATTTTCAAAGTCTTCTATAGTAGTCAAATCATAAGAACAATCTAACTCTTTATTTTCATTTAAGGTAACGTTAGTTCTAATAATACCTTTGTCAAATGTGGTAATTATATCATCACTTGAAAACGGGTCATCATGAAATATCACGTTGTTTAAAGTTTTATGAGAAGGAGATCCATATAATAATTTTGATTCTCCAGTATCAATATTTAAACAATGTAAGTAGGACATAGGTGTGCCCGTTTCTTCTTTACTGGATAATATTAAAAGAATGTTTCCTGGGTGCTTCCTTAACCAAGTTACTTCTTTTATTTCCCCAAACTTTCTAGAATTTATATTAATGCTAGGCTGTTTATATTTAGGTGCTCCTATATTAAAATTCTCATAAGCGTAAGATAAAATAGTTAATATAAGCATTATTAGTGTCAAAGTGAGCATTCTAAGTTTCTTCATTAAATCACCTCCATAATGTGGTATAATTTAATTATATTACAAAAATCTATAAAAATAAAAGAACAAATATAACCTATACGATAAATTTGTCCTTTTCTACCCTTGCGACATACTTAAAGAATAATATTGATGTTAATACAATCAAAACGTCCTTTTTACTATCGTTATACAACAAACTAAAATTGTTCATGACTTTTTCCATAAAAATTTCTTTTTAAAATATATTCTATAGTAATAAATACCGCAACTATTATTAAGCATTCAAGCTCTAATAACTTAATGCTTACATTATAAACAGTGGATTTATTTAATATTATAAATATCATAGTAAGCAGTAATGTACATACTCCTGAAATACTCCATATTAAACTACATTTTCTATTAACAAAAGCCAATGTATTTGTATCTTTAGGACAAGTCTCTCTCTTATCATTCGAGAATCTATTAAAAATCATTGCTATAAACTACAGTTCCTGTAATACCATCAAAGCTCTTATCTTCAAGTTCCAACGCCATAAACGCTTCCTCTGGTTCATAAAAATATTTATTAAAACACTTTAATCGCTCTTAGCTTTAAGTAGTAGAAATATAGTAATAAATATGGAATAAGATAGGATAAAAAAGTCCACCCTATGTTCCACCCATTTCCATAGATAACTAAGTTAAATAAAACTCCTAGATATTCTAGCATCGTAGAAGCTATTGCAAAAATTAGAATAATTGAATAAGAGTTCATATGCTCTTTTAAAATATAATGAATCAAATAACATCCTAATACAGAATATAACCCTAAGTTTACAGATATAGAAGTATGATCCCCATTAATACTTACAGGTACTACTCTCCAGAAATTAAGATGAAAGCCAAACTCATTTACTATATATGCTATTATTGATGAAAAAGGAGCAATAATTAGTACTGTTTTCCTATCTTTAAAATAAAGCATTACTCCAAATATCCAAGGAATTATAAAGCCTAATATTATATTTAAAATCATTCAATTATCTCCTCTGCCTAGTATTTTGTTTTATTATTTCTAAGATGAAAATTACTTTAAATTTATCCAATTTATGATATTTTATACTATATCCTATTGTTATTTTATATTATATGCAAAGGCTTTTTATCTTTGGCGTATTTTAGAGTAACGTTGAAAATATATAAAACTTTTAAGGGAAGCCATTATGACTTCCCTTAATTTACTTTTTAGAATACTTTAATACTAAATGCTTTCTTAATTGTTATGGCCAAAAACAAAATAAATCCAGTACAAATTCCAGTATAGATGCAAGAATTCCATTGCGCCAACTTTTATAAAACCCTATACCGAAAGATAATGTACCAACTATTTTTAATGATATCCCTAAGGTTGCACTGGTGTTATCTTGAAATGCAAAGTAAAAACAAATTATGCCTATAGCAATAAATAATAAGCATACCATTACTTTCTTCATTAACACATTTGCTCCCAATTGTTAGACAATAACTATAAATTTATACTAAATATACTAAATTCACACATTAATTATAACCTTAATTCCAATCTAATGTATATAGCTAAACAAATATAAGTAGAGCATATAAAAGTAAATAAAGGCTGTGAAAGGTATGCAGTTATTATATAAAAAACTATACCTTCTTAAATCACTGATTTTTCTCTTTTTGTCTTGGTTATCGCTGAACCCCATAAAATACCTCCATAAATTACCCTATCATGATAATTTATGAAGGTTTATAGGCAGTGGTTACTTATTTATTGTAGATAAACTTCACAATATGAGTTTCATTAAATTATCTGTCTGTTCATCTTCACCCAATTTGAAAATATGTGTGTCAAATTTTTTAAATACTTGCTTTTCATAAAATTTTATCGCATTAATGTTGCTTTCCCATACACCTAACCAAATGTAATTAAGATTATTACTTTTGGCAATTTCTATAGCATTTTGTATTAACAATTTGCCAATATGTTTACCCTTACATTCCTGAGATACATAAATTCTTTGAACTTCTAATGTATTTATAACTTTGACAAAACCCATTTTGCCATACTTAGCACATTCTCATTTTTATCATTACAGGCTTTTTCAATGAATGGCAAATACTCAGGTTTGTACGCATTTAGCATTGCATTAAGTGCATTTGTTTTATAACGCCAAGCCTTTTCTTGTGGGATATACCAGAGTTTTGGTTGTATAACATTTTCTAAAAACTCATAATCTGCTTCAATTATTTGCTCAAGGGATAACATTTGACTAATCTCAGAAAGAAATGGAAATTCTTCATCTTCTGTCCATGAATTTTTATTAAAGGGACAAACATCTTGGCAAATATCACACCCGAATATCCAACTCCCCATCTGCTTATTAAATTTTTCATGTGGTAAATCCCAACCTTCCCATGTAGTAAGACAAGAGATACAAGTTGATCGGTTCATAGTATAGGGCTGTGATAAAGAAGAGGTTGGACAGGATTTAATACATAAATTACAGTGTTCAGGACATGGCTTCAATCTTGGTATTTCAACAGATTCTAACTCCTGATCTATAAGCCATGCCTCTAAATACACCCATGAACCGGATTCTGTATAAAAGAAATTATTTTTACGTACTAATCCAAGTCCAGCTTTTAATGCCGCCCATCGTAATGCAGTAATACCAAATTTTCTTTCAGTAGCTGTTTTAAGTCCTATTTTTTGCATATACGCTTCAAATTTTAAGCTATCTTGATAATCTTGAGAGTTTTCATCCCTTCTACTATCTACTAAATAATACTTAGCAATAGAACCTTTCAAGTGCTCAGGAATATGATATTTTCCATATTGCCTTACGCAGATAACAATTGATTTTGCCCAAGAATATGTATCTTGCAAGTGAGCAAAACGATAAAATCCCTCGTAATATGGCTTCACTTCTGGAATACGCTCAATTCTTTCATTAAGTTTTTCCTCATAACCTAACATATCAGATATTTTAATAATGCCGCACTTTTCATATCCCATACTAAGTGCTGCACTTTTTATTTGTTCTGCTAATAAGTTCATTTATCTACACTCCTTCCATAAATTTATCCTATCAAACAACTATATATTTGTAAAATTGATATATTCGAATTGACAATTCATTTTTTTAAATATATCATTTATAATATGTAGAATGGAGTGAAATAAATGGACATTAGGCACTTTAAAACATTTAAAAGTATTATAGAAGAAGGTAACTTTTCAAACGCTGCAAAGAAACTGGGATATACACAATCTACTGTTACATCGCAGATTCAGCAGCTAGAGCAGGAGCTCTCAATCAAGCTATTTGAAAAAATTGGGCGTAACATGGTATTAACTGCCTTAGGAAAAGAATTGATCCCATATACAAATGAATTACTTGATACAGTAAAAAAAATAGAAAGTATCGGTAAACATGGTGATAAGATTACAGGAGAGTTGAAAATTGCAGTTGCAGAATCATTGATGTCTTATAAGCTGCAAAATGTACTAACCCTATTTAAAGAAAAAGCTCCTAATGTAAAACTTTCTATCATTTCACTCAATTGCCTTGCCATAAAAAATATCCTATCTAAGGGTGAGGTAGACCTTGGTTTGATGTATGATGTAGGGAGCCAAAATGATAGTTTGATTACTAATAAACTAGCTGACTTCACTTTAGCTTTAATATGTTCACCTTTATTAGAGAAAAATAAATTTGACTTTTTTAAAGTAAATCAACAAATAAATACAAGCCTTATTGTTCATGAGGCTGAATCCGTTTATCGAAAAATAATTGAAGATTATTTTTGTGGTAATGAGATATTCTTAAATAATACAATTGAACTTGGGAGCATTGAAGCAATAAAAAGATGTGTTGCAAGTAATTTAGGAATTTCTTTCTTGCCTCGTTTTGCAGTAGAAGAAGAACTGGAAAACGGTAGGCTAAAAGAACTTGAGGTAGGCTGCTCTGATAGCAAAATCACAGCAATTTACGCTTATCACAAGAATAAATGGATCACTCCTGCAATGTCGTTGTTTGTGCAATTAGTGAAAGAAAATTTTAATATTGATTAAAGTGATCTACTATTTGTATGATTACATCATAATATTATAATAAGCTGATTATTGATACATTATAGTATATATGCTACAATATAGGCCATATGTACAAGTTTGGGGGTTGTAAAGTGATTGTCTCAATTAAGATAGCCTTCTAGAATCAGTCAACAAAACTTTTTAGGAGGCTAAAATTATGAAATTTAATTTAATAGATACTGAACATTGGAACAGAAAACCATACTTTGAACACTATTTGAATTCTGTTAGGTGCACTTATAGCATGACAGCAAATATAGAGATAACAAATTTATTGAATGATATTAAGCTAAAAAAACTTAAACTGTATCCAACACTTATTTATATTATTGCAACTGTGGTTAATAATCATAAGGAATTTCGCACTTGTTTTGATGAAAAGGGTAATTTAGGATACTGGGATAGTATGAGTCCAAGTTATACTATCTTTCATAAGGATAACGAAACATTTTCAAGTATCTGGACAGAGTATGATAAAAGTTTTTCATGTTTTTACAATAAGTATCTTGATGATATTAAAAACTATGGGGACATTATGAGTTTTACTCCGAAGTTGAATGAACCAATGAATACATTTCCTATATCCTGCATACCTTGGGTGAGCTTTACTGGATTTAATTTAAATATATATAATGATGGAACCTATTTAGTACCTATCTTCACAATTGGAAAATACTTTAAACAGGATGATAAAATACTTATTCCTATGTCCATACAAGTTCATCATGCAGTTTGTGATGGTTACCATGCCAGCAGATTTATTAATGAGGTACAAGAATTAGCATTAAATTGTCAACCATGGTTAAAACATAAATAAACTATACTATTCTTATAATTAAAATAGGGGAAGCTACATAGCCTCCCCTTCAAATTTACCTTCTTTACCAACTGTCAAAAATATTCAATTTCACCTGGATAATTAGGGAATTGCCCAAACCCGTTAAACATTATCCACATATATTTTCTATTTGCTATAAATAAGCTTTACAATATGAGTTTCATTAAATTATCCATCTGTTCATCTTCACCCAATTTGAAAATGTGTGTATCAAATTTATTAAATCCCTGCTTTTCATAAAATTTTATCGCATTGATGTTGTTCTCCCATACACCTAACCAAATGTAATCAAGATTATTACCTTTGCCAATCTCTATAGACTTTTGTATTAACAATTTGCCGATATGTTTACCCTTACATTCCTGAGATACATAAATTCTTTGAACTTCTAATGTATTATCATGCCCTAACTCTGTTTGAGCTTTGTCAAAATTAAGTTTCATATATGCAACTGCTTCTTCATTATTTTCTACTACATAAAATTTTGAACCATTGTTTTTGATTTCGCTCTCCAACTTTTCATAAGAAAAATTTTCTTTCAAATAATTTTCCATATCTTCTTTCGTATTATCATTAGAAAATGTTTCATAGAATGTTTTTTCACTTATATATTTAATTTTTTCTATATCTTTTAAACTACATTCCTTAATTACTAAATTGTCCATAATCTTTACCACTCCAGTTACAATGAAAATGATATTTTACTAAATTCCTGTTTTATATTCTATACTTCTTAGTCTTCAAATTAGTTATACATATCACTTAGTGTATTTTTAAATAAAATTGTGCCCTAACTTGGCTACCGTATGTGTTACTTTTGGGGATATTCATATTCTTTAGGTTGCCTGCAAAACACTATTTACAAGATATTTCGCTTTTTCATAATCATCTTTTCTCACAGAAACAATATATTGTTTTTCATATCTCATATTGATTCCAAAACTCCCAAACTTGCTCCTTGTAGTACCCGAATAATTTATCATTTTATAAATATATTTAATGCCTTCCTTTTCTAAAACTCCTCTAACTTTTGATAATTCTTCTAATGAATATCCGATATATACATCCTTCTTATTAAATAAAAACAATATTGAATCTCCTTTAGATATCATTGATTTATAATATATAGTTATATCATTATATTATAATAATTCCAATATCCTTTATTTTTTAACTGCTAAACAATAATTCACATTATCAAATGCTTTTATAGGATGCTTTGGATTTGCTTCGTTATATTTCTTGAAATATTGATCTGTTATTTCATTGGGTGTCAAATGTTCATATATCAAGAAATTGTTATCAGCTAATATCTTTTCCAATTCCATATAAGAATAACTCGCAAGCATTTTTTCATTTGCCGCACTAGCCATTAATGCTTGCTTTTTGGCTCGTTCTCCAGCCTTGTCAGTATAAGTATATTCATCTGGATAATCCAAAACTATACTACTGCCTTCTGGCACAAATTTTGAAATCGTTCTGACTATTTCTATAAAAACCTGTTTAGACAAATAGTAGCTTATTCCAAGCAAACTGCAAAAGCTTATTTTGCTTGGATTAAATTCTGTACATTCAAGCAATTTGCTCTGCCAATTGTCTTTGGTAAAATCTGCAGATATATAGTGTAAATTTGCAGGTTTATGTGTTACTAATGACTGAATTCGTTTTTGCTTGTCTATACCAGTAGTAGTATGGTCAATTTCAAAGATTTCAATTTTTGATGCCCAGTTAGGTTGTCGATATGCAAATGTGTCATATCCTGCTGCAAAAATCAAATACTGCCTTGCACCCATACGAACAGCATTTTCAAGCAGTCTCTCTGTAAATGCTGCTCTTCCTATTGGAGAAGGAGATAACTGATTATCAACAACCCATCGTAAAGCCTCGTCCTGTGTGCCCACAAAAGTTGGATTGAAGAAACCAATTCCTTTTGACATATTTCTTGCTATTTGTTCGTACTCATCCTCCGTTAAGATTTTCCTTGCCAAATAATCATCAAATACTTTTACTTTCTCTGTATTTTGTGTTGAGTGGTAAGCTCTTGAAAAGGCACTTACAAGTGCCGTTAAACTTTTTTGTTCCATAAAATTATCACCTCTAATACTTTATACTACTTTGATATCCCAACTACAATACTTGACTTTTTTTGTATTTTATGGTATAGTAAAGACATAGAAATAAAAAAATATGTAAAATTTTTAAGGGAAGTCATTATGACTTCCCTTATTTTACTTCCAAAAATACTTTAATATTAAATGATTTCTTTACGTTATGGCCAAAAATGAAATAAATCTAATACAGATGTAAGAATTCCATTACGCCAACTTTTATAAAGTCCTATACCGAAAAATATCGCACCAACTATTGTTAATGGTACTCCTAATGTTGCATTTGTGTTATCTTGAAATGCAAAGTAAAAGCAAATCATGCCAAGAGCAATAAATGATAAACATACAATTACTTTTTTCATTAACATATTCCCCTTCTAGATTATTAATCAATAAATACCCACTTATACAATAATTTTCTACTTTTTCCAAAGAAGAACTGATTTTGAGGAATCCTTTGACACTTCTTCTTTAATCATATTTGAAGACATTTTTCTCATATCTGGGTAAACCATATAGTACACTGCTGATATGTCCTTTTTTTCTTCTATAAGACCTTCCCCATTGTCATAATCTTTCCATGAACTATTGTTGATTTCATACTTATATTCCTTATCCTTTTGAGGCTTAGAAAAATATCTTGTCCATATAGTATCTGTGTAATAAATATATGCAACATCTTGTTTTATTCCATCTTTTTCAATTGTGGTGTTCCACTTATATGAGCAGTAGTAATCATCTCCGTTAAAATAGGCAAGAAGCTTTCCGTCATCTCTCATTTTTACACTCACTAATCCCTCTTCGTAGGGGATCGGTATCTGGCGGTGGAATATAAGTTCAAATCCTCCTAATAACACTGCAATTGCACATATAACTGAAATAACTGATACCATAACATTTTTCCTAAACAATTTCTTTTTTATTCCTTTTAACACATTTGATTTTGCCTGCTCTGACGATTTTGCAGTGCTATCTTGAATAAAGTCACTATTTATACTATCAAGATATTTTTTACAGGCATCACACTCCTGTAAGTGTTCCTCCACAGCGATACGGCTTTGGTTGCTGCAAACCTCATCATGATAAAGAGGTAGTAAGTCTTTGGTTATTTCACAGGAGATTTTCAATCTAATCCCTCCTTGATTTTAATTTTTGCACGATGAAATGTGACTCTTGCCCAGCCTTCTGTTTTTCCGAACAGCTCAGCAATTTGTAGAAATGGTAATTCACCAAACACACGTAAAGTGAAAACCTCTTTATAGGGCTCATCTAAAAAATGAAGTTTTTTATGTATTTCCCATGCTGTTTCTTTATTTATTAACTTTTGTTCAGCATATTTAACTTTATCTTCTTGGGGCTCATCTCTGGTTTCTTTATTTTTTTGGCATAGTGAAAAATAAATGTTTTTTGATATTTGGCACAGCCAAACTCGCATCTTACATTGCCCTTTGAAATTATCTATACCTTTTAGAGCTTTAAAAAAGGTTTCTTGCGTTATTCCCTCTGCCAAAGTTTCATTATGGCAGAGCGACAGGGCATATTTATAAACGTCAGAAAAGTAATTGGAGTATATAACTTCAAAGTCAGTCACGATTTCACCTCACTTTCATATATAAGACTCTTGAAACTAAATTTCGTTACAATATTTCCAAAAAAATTTAAGCGTGTTGTTGGACACGCTTGCTTAGTTGTATAAATTGTGAAGTTATAACTACCTAGCCTTGAATATGCAATAAAGATATTTAAAATCTCATTCTCATCATAAATAAATAATATAATATACCAGGTAATCCCATAGCAGATAGTATTGTGATTGCAGTATGTACTTTTTTCTCATTTCGTAATATAAACAATAAAAACTTATATCCTAAAATACCACTCAATCCACCCAGACAATTTAGAATTATATCATCAATGTCTGATGCTCCAATGCCTAGAATCCCCTGAATGATTTCAACAAACAAACTCACTATGAAAATAAACAACAAATTAGTTATTGCTCTTTTATCATTTTTGAATAATAACAAATATGCCCCAAGGGGAACAAAAATAACTATATTGCCAACCACATTACCAAAAGCAAATGCTTTTATGTTCGCAGAACTACTAGATACATATTCCATTATACTATAAAAAGGAATAAGATTGATTGACCTAGGCCCCGAATGGGAAATTCTTGATAAGAACAATATTTTAATTAATAAAAGTATGTAACAAATGAAAACACCATATAAAATGACTGTTTTAATTCTCTCCCGTTTATTCATAATACCTCCATCTTTCATTTAATCTCTGCTTATTCTATGCTGATATTATTTAAACACAGAACAAGGAGCTATGTTGGAATTCTATCTTATGAATTTCTTAAGATTTTCTTATGGCAGAGAGTAAAGCCATCAATATCTGGCAGCATGACATCAAGTATCCCAAGCTCTAACTGTTCCGACTCAACACACCTTAGCGCATCTTTACCGTTATAAAATTTGTATATTGTAAAACCTTCATTTTTTAAATAAACTTCAATTAGGTCTGCTATGGACTGCTCGTCGTCTACAACCAAAATATTCATACTCATGAGTTCTATCCTTTCTTTCTGCGATTATATGTAAAAAACAAGGCTAACTTTCACACAGTTAGCCATAAAATCATTATTGAATTTTAACTTACCTTCTATTTAATCTTCAAATTCTATTTGCCCTTATGCCAATTATAAAAGTCTTTTAGACCTGCTTTACGTTCCTGTGGTAACTCTGTTTTCTTAACACCGTCAATTGCACCTTCCAGTGCTAACAATCTATGAATACACGCAGAAGCATCAATTTCTTGTATCTTCAGCCATGCCTGTTCTGCACCAATATCTTTTAATTCATCATAAGTAAATATACCTACTTTATTCAACTGCCTTTCAACTTCTTTTCCGATATTAGGCAGATTTGATAATTCTCCCATAATAAAACTCCCTTTCAAAATAAGATTCCAACTAAGTAAAGCATTATGGTTCATATCCTCACCTTATAATTACATTTTACCAAATTCTTATTTTATATTCCATAGTTCTTCAGACTTAAACAGGTTATATAAAATATACCTTCCCAATACGTCTATCTATTCGGCATCAAAATCAATAAAGTAATTTCTCTCTGATGTATGTATTGTGAGGGTTGATAAATTAATATTGTCCTCTAAAATATCCACTCTGTATTCGAACATGATATCATCATTTTGCTTCTTCATGAATAAGTAACTTCCTTCTTCTTGATCCTCGGCCTCATCACTTATTTCAGCGTAGATTTCTTCGCCACTGACTTCTCCAGGATATCCTGACTTTCTTATCTTTTCCTCTATTGCTTTAAAAAACTTTTCCATTTTTCCGCTCACTTTCTTTTTTAAAATACCTATTTCTCTTCTAATCAAGTATATACTATGTTTCTAAATAATTACTTCATATTTTAATTATTCAATTAGATTATTATACCTTCAAAATGATCCATTTCATGTTGAATTATTTGTGCTATAAATCCAGTAAACACTTCCTTTTGCTTCTTAAAATTTCTATCAAGATACTCTACTTCTATCTTTTCATATCTCTTTGTTTTTCTAAAGCCAATTAAAGATAAACAACTCTCTTCAGTTTCATAAATCTTTTCTTTGTTTAATATAACTGGATTTATCATAGGCACAATAAGGCTGCCTACAGTAAATACTAATATACGCTTTTTCACTCCAATCATATTACCAGCCAATCCAACACAATTCTCAAGGTTTGCTCTTAATGTATCTATTAAATCATCAATTACTACTATATCATTTTTAGTTGCATCTTCTGATTTTTGTCCTAAAAACAATATATCTTTTATAATTGGTTTTATCATTATTTACACCTCTTTTTCAGTTGTATATTTTATAAATCATACTATATCATATATAAAATTAGCACATCAATGACAAATTATCATTTATCTGTGTCTTTTTTAATAATCTTTATTTGCCATTTTAAGAAGATTACGACTTAATACGTTAACTATTACCAAGTTTCATAATGTATTATTTCTTTGAGATTTTTTCGTGGACGAGCTTTTGGTGCCTCATTTGCATAACCAAGGGTGATAATACCAACTACATATTTGTCAGTAGGTATATTCAAAATTGGTCTGATTTCATCTTGGGTAAACCATGCAACCCAACAAGTACCTAATCCTAAATTCTCAGCTTCAAGTAATATATGTTCCATGGATATAGATGTGTCTCTGAGTATCTGTTTAAGTTCTTCCTGTGGGCTATTTTCATTTAATATCACATCTACAGTTCCTTCTATTCTGCAACGTATATCTGCCACGCATACAATAAAAACCGGCGCAGAAAGCATCCATTTTTGGTTATGGGATGCTTTAGCTAATTTTTGTTTAGTTAACTCTGATTTTACTACAATGAAATGCCAAGGTTGTGTGTTACTACCAGACGGAGCAAGTCTGGCACTTTCCAGTAATTGTAGTATCTTCTCATCTTCAACTGATTTATTATTATAATTTCTTATACTTCTACGCATTTTAATTTCTCTAATCATATCGTTACATTCCCCCCATTAATTTATAAACATTTAGAATTAATACGTAATAATTTACTATTTTGTGCATACAACTATGTTCTCAAACCTCATTGAGAGTTCCTTCGATTATTCCATTCTTTCCAAAACTTGATGTATCCATCTCGATCAAAGTCATCAGCTGGAATATTTTTTGCCTCACTCTTCTTATAAAACTCCTCTACTTTATTAACAAAGTTGGATACTGTTTTAATATAGTCATTAAGATTAATGGTAACCTCATTAGCATTTTCTGTAACCAACTTTACACCCCCATCTATATGTAAAACAGACCAATCAACTCCACTAGGACAGCCGCATATTTCAACGGTATCGTCATGATCACTTGCTATAATAAAATGACCACAGCAAGGTAACATTTGATTAGAACTTTTTCCCATTACATGGTTTTCTTTTATAGATTTTAATAAATATAGTGCTGTTGAACTAACCGTACAAGGATAATTATCAGCAACTACTTCATTACCTATTTTTACATTGACTTTTCCGTGAAGACATAAATCTTCTGGATTATCCTTTTCTCCATTTATCCAATATAAATCTACTATATCAATAGTAAATTGAGAATTATTCATAAAACTTCTCCTAATTTATAAGTATTATTCTGCAGTTGTTTTAATATCATAATTTTATGATGAATAGATTATATAAGAAGAATGAGAAATATAAAATCATTATTTTTTCAAATTATTATTCACTAACTCATTATATCTTTTTTCATTCTTCGGCCAGCTTATAATTGCTCCAATTATTCCACCTATAAATCCCCCTATAAAGTATCCAAAATGCATGTAGAAATCAAAAGGAGTTTTACTAATTAATCTACTAATTACAGACCCTATGAACATTCCTGCACCCATTCCAATCCCACGAGTGAGTATATATACCTCCTCGCCCTTTTGTTTAGTTTTTTCCCATCTACGGATGAACTTTTCATTATTCATTAATTAATTCCTCCCATAAACTTAAAACCTCGCATTATAATACAATTGTTTATCATTAAAAAATGCAAACTGTTTATAGTTAATAACTCATCTGAATTTCTCACTATATTCAGTGTTTAACCTCCAAAGTTCTTTAAAGGCTTGAATTAAAACAAAAGACTTTATATTTATCTTAAAACCCTTGATATTAATGTAATCAAAAGCCCTATAATAATTCCAATATCCTTTGGAATACTGCTATCATCTTTACTCTTTTTAATTACAGTTAATATTTTTCCTAGTATGATAAGAGTAAGTGCTGTGCTAATAAGCATTTTGCTAACAAAGGAACTGAAACCAGTTTCCGTAACAAGAACTATGGCTATGGGGATAAATACCAACAATGAAGCAATTATATACAATACGTAACTTAATCTGTTAGTACTAATGTTAACCTACTCCTTTCTATCAAATGCTCCTTTTATATAAAGTTTGGTAACATAAATTGCTATTACATAGCAAAATTTTAATATTACGAATAAATTATCATATTGTGTTAATCGTTATTTTTTTCAACTCCCAATTCTCTAAAAGTGAAGGCAAAAGAAAGAATTACAGAGCTAAAAATCTTATCCATTATTCTTAATTCACCTTTAGTTAAGTAAATAAATAAAATATTTAAAAACCATAAAGTAAATGATCCAATAATAAATTTTATAAACACTTTTTTTATTGTACTCCATTTGGATTTTCTGATATTTAAAAATGCAGTGACTATAAAATATAATCCTACCAATAGCAGACATATTACATAGCCCACTACGAATTGAAAAACAAAAGGAAATTCTATATTCTTATAAACAATAAATAATACCATTACAGTCCATATTATCAATACAATATACATATATTTTTTTATATTGTCCCACATATTTTGCCTACTTTCTTCTTTAGTAAATAGTTTAAACTTTATAAACTCCTTCAGCGTTTATAAATCATATCTTGCTTTCTATATTTCAAGATATGAGGATTGTAAATTCTATAGCATATCTTAAATCTGCTTATGCTTATAATCTTACGTCATATTTGAATCCCAAGTAGTAGAGTACTGAAATCAACAGTTCAAGTTCTACATCAGCTCCCAATTGGGATAACGCAAAGTGATTATTGTGTGAAATAGATTTTGCTATAAATTTATCTATTTCCGCATGCTTTGAGTTAATAATACCACTATGGCAATTTAGAAAATTTGAGGTAATTCCAAATAATGCAGCTAGTTTACTGCTTTCTAGTCCTCTAATTTCATTTGATAAATCCCTTACAACGCCTTTATTCTTATAGGATAGACAATAATTTATCCAAATAGCTATAACCATATAAATAAACTCAACTGTAAAATTTTCTTCTGTAAAATATAAGTAGTTATTGAACCCACTAATTTCATTTGCTACTTTGATAATTTCACTACGCTTTTCAGATGACAAGGATTTTATATCGAATAATTCTATGAAATCTTGTACTATTAGAAGGCAAATGTTTTTGCTAAACGGGATTACCTCTCCATGCTTGTACATAATATTTAATAATTTTATTTCAATATCTGAATATTCTTTTTGTGAATTATCAATAATGCGCTGCAGGAGTTTTTGTTCTTGGTCTGTACATATACAGCGCTTTACTATTTTACATGATTTGTTTTGAACAGAATAATTATTCCATATACCAAAATCATCCCCTATCCTATAGGACTTAAATAATTGTTTTAGTTCTATAAACATATTAAGTATTTTGTAGTATTCTTCTTCGTTATCTCCATTCCACTTACAAAATCCATCTATTTTATTATCTTCAAAAGCTAAAATTAGAGGCTCACTCTTTTCATCATAAAACCTGATTTCCACTACGTTTTCTTTTATATGCAATATACACTCAAGAATTTTGGCGTGTTTTTGAACAATAGAAACCATATCCTTAAAATTGTATTCACTCTTTAACTTTCCCTTATAAAATATAGTACAGCTCAAGTTTATCCTCCTAATTTATATGTATTTTCAGTAATAAAATCCTTATAAAGAGAACTACAAAATACTTCAATTGAAGTTTGATCTGTGGAAAATGTAAAAGTTAAACTATGCTCCATTGAATCTCCGTATATTGTTCCTAATATTGTTATATGACCTGTTTTATCTAAATAAAATTGTATATTAGAACCATAACCAATATCATATAATTCAACTTTGTTTAATTTAAAATTATATAACTCTCTTATTTCCTTAATAAAAAAAATAAAATCTTTAATATTGTATTCAAATTCAGCAGTACCTGCAAAATTTTCAGAAATCACCTTAACCTTAAAAGTCGTATTATAAGGATTTCCGTTATTGAAATCATCGTAGGAAACTCTAATATTACTAATAATTAGCTGTTCATATGGGTTTCCTGTAACAATAGAGTATGTCTTCAAACTTATCACCTCTCAAATCTTCCATTATACTGGTTTCATCAAATGTATTCTTACATCTCAGTATAAGAGGATTGTGTATTAGAATTTATTGAACCATTTTTGAAATAGTTTATTTAAACTTTTCTATAAATTCAAGATTTGACTCCCATTGTTCTGTTATAGAAACTATTCTTCTACTACTTAAAGAAATAGAACCCTGTTCTGACCATAAAGGAGGATAGAAATTTAAGCCCTTATCACAAGGAATTTTTGTAATATCTTTTGTCCAGTCATCCCATCTTAAACCTTCATAGAATGTTTTTAGGTTATCAGCTAAAATCCATCTAATAAAATCGGTATATCCCATCGTCATGTCTTCCCACTCCAAAGTATCAGGAGGTAAATAAAAGATATTACCTATTTCACCTTCAAATGCTCCGCCATTTATAGAAAAAAATCCTCCAATAATGTCATACGCTACAATCATTGAATTTCTGATAGTTCTAATGATATATGAGCTTTTCATGCAATTCCAATAAAGCAAATCCCCGAAAATCTTTTCATTTCCTGCCCCAAGTATTTTTAGCCAGCCGTAGTCTATCAAAATACCACCTGTTTTATAGGTTATTGCTCCTAATGTTGATCTAGTTGTTACTTGTAAATTATAAAGAGTCTTTTCAGATTCTTCTTTAGAAGTATTAAGAATTTCATAATTAACAAGACTCGCCTTAAACCAAGATTGCAAAAGTTCCCATGTTTTCTCACTTTCACAGACCAGTTCCTGTAATGTTTTTTTAGTCATATTTATATCTCCTAAAACAAACTAATATGTTTCGTAGTAACTTAAAATAATTTATAAATACATTAATCATTTTGCGTTAATAGTAATTTTTATATCTTTAGCTATTACATATCCCCACAAGCCAAGGTTTCAATCAAAACAAAAGACTTTATATTTATCTTAGAACCCTTGATATTAATACAATCAAAAGCCCTATAATAATTCCGATATCCTTTGGAATACTGCTATCATTTTTACTCTTTTTAGTTATAGTTAATATTTTCCCTAGTATGATAAGAGTAAGTGCTGTGCTAAAATTAAAATAACATTACTGTTTATTTCTTATAAATATGTACGGCACAAAGTTCATGTACATTGAAATTAAAAATGCGCCTACTATAATACTTATGTAACTGTGTTGTCCATACCTTTCTTTCAGCAATTGTTTACCATACTCAAGGGAAAACATAAAGAAAAATAGCATTATGATTAAAATAGTTCTGGTATATTTGTGTTTTCGATATTTGCTAAATATTTTATTACAGATATCAGTCTTTTTAATTATCCAACTAAAGACAATATAAAAAACAGCAGAAATTATAAAAAACGCAAAAAAATTCATTTTTCCTCCAAATTCATTTATATATTTTAAAATTTTACAGGTAATCGATGAGATACCATAATTCTTACTTACTATCACCTGTTATTAGTTAAAATCCGTATACTAGTTTTACTTTTGTCCACTACTAAAAGTTTGAGAAATTTTTTCTCTATCGAAATCTAATATCCATCTGTTATACTTTTCATATATATTATTTAGTGAACCCTTTTCCTTTGCAATAACATATAGTCCCTCATCGCTGTATAAATGATATATTATATTTTTATCTATATTTATAAAAAAGATTTCATTATACTGATTATATCCGAATACACCAAACCTCATTTGATTTACAATTGTTTTTAGCAGCAGATTATAATTAAAATCGCTAATTTTGCATGACAAATAGTATCTAAAAGTTTTAAGATATACTTCATCACCATCTTCTTGATAACAATAAGGTATCTGTTGAATTTCAACTTCCTTATACCTGCCTTTATTATTAAGATATTTTTTATAAATATTTATTCCTTCTGCCTCTCCAACGGACACTCCTATATCTTTATGTTCATTAATTACAATATATATGTTAGTATCATCAGAAAACATTTCATCAAATATCATCTTTGAACGGATAAAAGCAAACTTATAATATTGCTTATCCTCAAAATCCATATCTGGGCAGCCTATTTCAAACCTAATTCCAGTCGTCCAGTTATAAAATAGAGGCATGCATAACTGCAAATTTTGAAAATTATTTTGAAGATAGTTTTCTATCTCCTTTGAATTACCCATGTTTTAATAACTCCATTTACAAAACATTTATATTAAGCTCTTATAAAATCACATCTAAAAAGATTATAATCTAATTATTAATCAAAACAATTATTAAAGATGGATTCAAATTCGTCTTCGTTGATTAGATAGTTTATAACTTCCTCTATCCTTTTCCTGCTAATTTCATCTACAAGGACCATATTACTTGACCAAAAATACTTTCCTCTCAAATATTCTCCTGTTCTTCTGTTTTTTTCTACAAGTTTACTTATATTGCTGTATGTAAAAAATGAAGCGATCCATCTTGTACCATTATGAAATTCTACTATCACATCTGTATTATCATTATTTATATCACATTTACCTCTAGCCCATTCCTCTGATTCTATCCAAACCTTCCATTTGTTATCAAACATATAATCCTCCTATACTATCCTTAATTTGTTCTATCACTAAATCATCCTCCATATCCTTCATAAATGCTTCAATTGCAGTTTGGTATGTGGAAAACGTAAAATTTAATAAGGGTTATTATAAAAATACACCCATATAGCAATAATCATAGTCAATATGATTACTGAAGCTATTCCTAAAGGCTTATTTTTGTTAATTATTCCATAGATTATGCCTATAATTGAAGATATTGCAAGAGCAATACCTAATATCATACTCCACCACTCCCCTATTTCAATACTTGTACTTATTATTACTTCTTGAAATATCCAGATTTTAATTAATAAGGTCGTACTTATTTATAATTCTTTATCTAAATAATTTACCGCTGCCCGTTATTTCTCAATGTTCATCCGATATATTCTTTTATCTTATTAATGACCATTATATTGTAGTTGTTCATATTCTACATATTTGCGATTCATGAGGAATTCAAAATTTTTCTTATTAATCCTTATTTATTATGTGATTTGGCTTATTGGGTAAGGATATTAGCTTTTCCTTTAAGAAACTTGGTCTTATATCTAATCTATTTAATTCATCAAAACTAAACCATTTGTATATTAGCTTCTTATCTTCTACTCCATTAAATGAATGCTTCTGATTCAGTAACCTTGATTCCTTTTCAAGATTCACAAGGTATATTGTTGAAATCTCATGATACTGTTTATCTCCAAATTTAAAGAAATTTTCTACCATCCATAGTAGTCTATTTATATAAATAGTCTCGCCTAATTCTTCCTTAATTTCTCGTTTTATTGCACAGTCTGATGGCTCTAGCATTTGTACCCTACCACCAACAAGCGCCCAAAAATCATCATCTTCTCTTCTATTCAATAATATTCTTTTGCCGTCAGATATAACCCCACATGTTCTATAATTAAAAACAGTACTGTCGTTGTTATAGAAGGTAATGTCCATATGTTCTCCTCCTTTTTATCCAAAGTAATTTGATCCACATTAAATTACTGTTATTAAACAATATAAGAAAATTGCCACATAAAGTATCTATTTATTATTAAATAACTGATTTACTCTGCTTATGAAGCTCTTATTCAGGCCTTTAGCATAATTATCAAAGTTTGTTTTGTTTACAGTTTTATTAACTCCTTGTGTTTTTAACTTCTTGTCTAAGTCAATTAATATATACTCAAAGCCTCTATCCTTATCCTCATGCATACTTCCTCCAAAAAGATTTACTGACTTTTTATCAGAAAATGTTACAGTATAGTATGGAGAGTAGGAATTTCTATTTTCTTTTTCTACCCCAACATCAACTCTTTTTATATCACTGTATTTATAAATTGTACCAGCTGGTTTTATTGGTGAGCTTAACTTTATGCTGTCACTGTACAAAATTGCATAACTAGTCATTCCGTAGTATAAGGCTATCAATAAAACTGGTATGTAGCAAACTTTTATTACTTTGAATACCTTTGAAATAATATTATCAAATGTTATAAGCTTATTTAGTAGACTAATAATAGTCTGCTCTTTTTTACTAAGTGTGTCAGTATCTACAGGTTCAGCTTCTTCTATTAGCTCTGCCTGTACTTCTTTCCTTTTGAATAACTTTTCTTTTATTTTAATTACTGCATATATGATTAAAGTCATTATCATAAAAACAGGTATCATATTTGAATTATTGGATATGAAAAGTAAATAGTCTCCCCTACCAAATAAAAATATCTGTAGTGGAAAGTAAGTAAATATTGTTCCAAGTGCCAATATTGTTGCAAATATAATTGTTCCTATAAAATAAGCGATACCAATGCCTATCACTTTTAATATTTTCATTTGTTGTCCTTCCTTTAAAAATTCTAAAATAAAAGTATATTGATATAATACAAAGCTATATTTTGAAATAGTGTTGAAAATATACTTATTTTTTAAAAGTCATTTTGACTTTTCTTAATTCGTCTTTAATTACTGTTATTTAACTTTTAAATAATAGTGCGGAGATAAAGATATATAACAAAGGAAATAACTCCTAAAATAATTCTTGATATTCTACTTTTTTTGTTTACCGCTGTTTCGATAAATAATACAGCCGCCAATAAGATCCATATCCTCTCAATTAAAAACACGCCTAAAAGTGTGAGAATTGAAAAGCCAAATATAGGAAGTGTCAAAATTAATGATACTATAAAGAGCACACCTAAATAAAATAGTCTTGTCTTAAGGGAATATCGTTTATAATATGAAAATGCCAAGAAACATATAGTAATTAACAACGGTATCCATTGAATAATCATGTAAGAACCCTCCACTTTGTTAAATTTCTAATTATTTTTCTTATCTTTATACCATCTATATATTTTATACGGAAACAGGTATGTAAAAAGTGAAAGTATCATTAAATCATAAATCCATTTTAACCCTCTCGCATTTAAAGCAGACTTTATATAATCAGTTAACAAATTAAATGTTGGAGGCAGTATAAGGCAACCTACTAATAAAATAATAATAAGTAGTATATAAGTAATTAGCTTTACTAGCTTTGATAAAATTCACTCAATCATTTTTATCCTCCATTTGAATTGTAATATATTTCTTATGTCCTTCCACTTCTGTAACTATGCCTCCAAATGATAGTAAATTAATATTTTCTACTTGCTGATTTTAATAAATACCTAATAGAACTTACTATACCCAATATATAAAAGAATGCGTCAATATAGCTACCATTATTATTTATCAATATATCATATAGTGACAAAATGAATATAAGTATAACAACGACCATAACTATAGAAACAATCCAATTATTTAAATACTTTTGAAACCTTTCTTCAAATATCGAAATTGAAACCCATAGGCACAATATACCTAGCAATATTATTTTGTATACATCATTAAGTTCACGCAGCATATTTCACACCCTTCTTGTATTAATTAATTTTACATCATTATTATAAAAAACTATTTTTGTCCAAAAACAACAATATGCCCTATAAGAAGAGTGCATATTAACTGTCTTATATCTCTGATATTTTATCTTCTATATTGGCTAATACCTCACAGTCGCAAAAAACACCATTATCTCGCAGCCAATTTAATGATTCATCAATTGGTAACTCATTATCTTCTAAAAATTTTATTGTATATTTCAAAGTATCATCACATCCATGCTCTCCTAATATTTCATCAAGATAGTCAAATAAACTCTCAAATAACATAGAACTAAATGGAAGAGTGGCAACGAAAGTCATCTTCTGCTCTTCATCATACTTTTGTTTCAATTCTTTCTTTTTATTTTTATCCATGAATTCTTCCTCCTGTCATATTACTAATCTCTAATTCGTCATATATTACAACTGTTTAAATATCATAGATTTATTATTAACCACTACATTAACAATTTTATAAAACTAATTAATTTCTGCTTCTTTGATGCTTCATAAACTCATCAATACTATTTGGGCCTGCTATGAGATTTCCTCCAATAATTGCTATTGCTATTATAATTATTAGCATTACCCAACCGTCATATAATTGTAAAATACCAATAGAATAAAGTGGATAAAAAATAATCTCCATAACTGGATGTATTAAGAGTAAAAATGTAAGCCATTCACCAGCCTTGAACCCCTTATAAAATAAAAGTGAGATTATCACCACAGCTGCTATTGCAAAAATTTGTTTTAGTAGTACTTGTGTATTGTGTATATTCAAACCCATAAAGAAACTTGTCCAATAATATAGATTATTAATTACAATAATTAATAAAACGATTTTTCTACCTTTGTTAACTTGTTCACTATTACTATATATAGTCTCACCTTCTTCTTGATAAGTTTAATTCATATTTTTATTTATTACATAAACATTGCTTCATTTAAATTTTATGAATATATCGTTGTACTCCCATGACAATACGGTACATAATTGGGAAAAATAAAATGCTAATAAGAAGAAACATTAAATTACTTAAATCAAAGCTTGAAACAACTGCTATTAGGCTTAGTAGGATTGTTACAATGTAACCATACATAAAAAACTTTCCAGCAAAAGTAAAGAGCTTACTTTTCCCTTCAAATTTATCAATCCAAAATACTTTATGTAAAAGCATTTTTAATTTTATCGCTATGTTCATATGTCTAATAACCTCCATAGAATTCTTTTGCATTATAAGCAAAGCTTAATACTTGCATAATATATATTTCTTATGTTTAACTCTTGCATTCCAAGACAAGAAAATGTACATTAACTATGTTTGGAATCTGGCAGTGTATTATTAAAGTATAGTTTAAAATATCTTTTCAAGCCATTCCAAACATATTCTGTTGCAAAGTAAGTTTCTACTGCTGTACAGGTTCTTCCATTTGTATCTTTAAACTTTATAAATGTATATCCATTACCTTCAACACTTTTATAGTACCAATCGAGGAAAGTTACTTTATCTCCGACTCTATACTCATAAGATTTATCAATACTCATTAATCCATTAATATCTATAACTGGTTCAACAAAATTTTCTATGATATAAATATTGTCTCCATACTTACATTCGTTTGAAACACTCATGAACTATCTCCTTTACTAAAGCAAATTAAAATCTATAGTGAATAACAATACTGTTTATACATTTTATTAAGAGGATTACAAATCATCTTATACATAATTACTTTAAATACTTTATGCCCTTAAAATCATTAGCAGTTTCAACAGGACTAAATCTGAAATTCGATAAATTATACTTTTTTGCACAGTCTAATATTTTATCTGTACAAAAAAAATAAAGTATCAGTTTTATCCCTCTTTCTTCTGTGTGATGAACAATAATTTATGATTACGTACTAATATCTTGTTAGAATCTCAGCAAAAATATTATTTAATCCGAGAATTCATTAATTAACACTTCTAACTCTTTCTCATCATAAACTACACCATCATTAATAAACTTTTCTATCATAATAGTACCATCATCTAAAAATTCGATTTCCCATCTTTGTCCTGGGACTGCAACTTCAACTAAAATGCTCTCAGGTCTAATCTTATTTAAACGGTAAAATATTTGGCTTTCCTCTAAAGTATTAAGGAACTTATTTATATCTTTTAAAATATCCATATCTGCATCACTCCTTACCCTTATAAAACTTAAAACCAGAAATGAAAAAATTTATTTAAAATCAAAATAACCAAAAGTAGAAAAATTAATGCCAAAAAAGTACAGCAAAAAATGAGCAGAATTCCACTTAAAATATGTGCTGCTTTAGTACTCTCAAAGCTTACGAGTTTTAATGTTAGATATATTGTTGAAATAATTCCGATTATAATTAACGGATAAAAGAAAGAATATAAAAATGATTGTTGAAACATAAACCTTCCAATTAAACCTCTTCCTAAGCAAACAACAATTACCCCAAATAATAGAGCTTTTCCACCTTTTGCCCCAAAATAACGTTGAAAAATATCTGTCCTATAATCTGAAATAAGATTCCTGAATTTGCTTCCTTCTTGCTCTATTTTAAACAAATCCAAATTCTCATCATTTTCTTTTATTTTAATCACTCCCTTTGTAAAAAAACACGCTACAGTATAAACCATGTTTATTTCGTAATTTATTACTACTATATCGCAAAATAAAGATATTAGAAATTTAATCATTTTTTCTTCAATATAGCAAACTAAGTATAATCAAATTTCAATATGCTTATTTAGGTCTGTAATGGACAAATGAATTTCTTCTCCTCCAATTTTAATTATTTCAAACTCAAGATAACTACTCCATACGTTTACAAATTCCTTTGGATTAAATACTATTATTACAACTAATTTTAATACTTCTCCACTTAAAGTTAATATACTACTTCCTCTTAAATTTGCATCTACTTCATCATCATTAGACATGTTATAGCCTTCTCCAATTTGAGCCCAATGCCATCTATTTTTGTCTTTAGTTACATTCCCCAATAATAAATTATTTCTATATTTAAAGAATACTAAATAATCATTTCTCCACTTTTTTATATAGAAGACTTCACAAGTTTCCCTATTATATTTAGACAATCCTATCATCACTGCTTCTTGTAAATTATTTACCTTTAAATAATAACTAGTATTTTTATTAGGTTTCTGGAGTGTCATGTATTTAAAAGGACAATACTTCCTTAACTTCGAGAACGTTTTTACATGAATGATAATCTCCTCCTTATCCTCCGCTTCTTGGAATGCTTATATAACCTAACTTTACTATCTTCCTATCATTAATCAAGCCAACTAAAAAAACAAAAATGTTATAAGCGAATATAAGAATTAAAAATTTAAATAAATAATCATCTCTCGAAATCCATATTCCAGTTGCAAAACTATAATAAATCCACATGCAAATTACTAACAATAGTGATATCTTAGATTCAACAGCAACTATTCTTTTAATTAAATATATATTTTTTTCTGCGATTGATCCTAAATACATCATCAAAGCCAAAGAAAAAAATATAGAGAGAATTAAGATAACCTCTTTCAATGCATATCCCCCTTTGTTTTTTGCATTCCATTAATTTATCATGTTCTACTATCGTAACTCAATATGAGGAAGAGTTATTAATTGCACCAGTCAGTTTACCTGCTATCGCTTTCATCTGGTGAAGTATTCATTGAATACTCTTTCTTTATCTCTTTGTATATAATAGCAACTTCTGTATATATAATAATCAGAATTGTCATCATTAAAGAATGTAAAAGACATCCAAACCAATCTAGGTTTTTGTAGATTATAAAAATAAAAATCATTTGTATAATAAATAATAGAATAAAGATTAGAAAAAATCTTTTTAATACATTCTTTAATCTTCCCTCCTTCTTTAAATCTTTAAGAATGCTAAAAAATGAAATAATACTAATAATTATTATTCCTATAGCTGTTAAAAGAAATATTATTAAGGAAAATAACGCAAAATATTTAAAGCATGAAAGTTTAGAAAATAATGCAATAGCACCAAAAATAAAGACCGCTACCAGCGAAGCTATTGCTGTTATTTGGAAACCATTAAAATTATATCAATGTAATCTTTTGAAGGTTTCTCGTTATAATCTAAGGTCTCCAATTCCACTGAAATCTTTTGCCAATTCTTTTTAAAATCATTTCTTTCCTTCATATACCAATACCAATTAATAATAGTCCATATCATAGCTATTACTGTAAGAATTATTACAACAGTTGGATTTTTAATATCTCTTTCTAAATAATATCTAAAGATAAGGTTTAATGGTGGACCGGAACATATAATTGTGTTCCAAATTGCTCCATACGGTTTTGGCTTTAAAACCTCCTTAAATCCCTTAACTATTTCTGATTCATTATTATCTTTAACCATTTGTTTTTAATCTCCTGAATTCATAATTTCTAAAGCACAAAAGAATTGTCACAAAACAGATACATTTTTAATTCTCTTTAAATTACTTCAACACAAACCACTTTTGCGACATAAAATACTGCGAAACAACTCATTGATTGTTATCAATATATGGTATCTCACCATTCCAAAACTTAGTTAAACTTGTCCAGTATTTTTTCGTTTCTGGCTTAAAATACTTTTCTATCAAGTTAATCTCATAACCAATGTTTAGAAGTCCATTTTGAAAGTCTTCGAGTAAGCCTACCATAACTGCCTCTTGTACAAATGGATCACCTTGTTGCAACAAATACTCAATTTCATTAAAAACTGCTTCAAGCTCTTGAAAACTTTCACTTGCAGCTAACGATGTTAAATGCCTTGCAAACTCTGCGAAGTCAGTATACAAAATCAGGTTGCTTTCCCTATCCCAAATATCCTCTAAATGTTCTTTCCATTTCTCATTAAACGATGGGCATACATTTACTAAAAGATTCATTACCTCGTTTCTTTTCACCATAATTTTTTTCCTCCCAAGTAGTTAGTACAAAATATTTTGATTCTGCCATATAAGAAGAAGGTTAATTATTTTTGCTTAAAGTCATTTCATTCCAAACACTTCTAACATTACTGAACTATTTTTATTATATACTACAATAGATATAAACTGTTCCTTTCCATACATATCAATCTCATAATTAGTTTCTGATTTTGCACTTCCTATAAATGTATATACAACATCAGAGAAATCTGGATGATATCTATCTGGTTTTTCAATATCTATTCCCAATTCATTTAAGAAATTCACTAATTCAGGCAATTGCTTATGAGCATCAATTATCAACTTTAACCTATTCCTATACATTAATTGAGTTTTCTGCACATCAAGATTGAACTGCCAACTATACTTGTCAATTTTCATAATATATACCTCCTCTAGTGCTCCTATTCGCCGCTTAATACTGATGTTACACAGTAATCTACTTTTGTGTCTCAATATAGGAAAACTACTAATGAATTTATGTTTTTAGTATTTGCAGTTAGCCAAGCAACTTCTTCAGTCGTAAATAAGTTAGGTGGAAATTCTAATTTTTTTAGGCTGCTTATTTTTGATAGTGGTGTAATATCATTTTAATTTTATATTTCTTGATAAATTCCAAAGATGTGTGGCTCGTTTATTTCCAAAGAATATTAAATATTCAATATTTGAAAGTTGTTCAAGTTTAGTTAAATCTGAGATTAACGAACATCCCCAAAATTCAATAACCTTAAACTGCTGACCGTAAGTATCTATAAAATAAATAAACGTTTCTTGTGTTAATCCACAGATTCTTATTTCAACTAATATTACATCTTTTTATTGTTATGACACTTCATAAGAATATTGTTCAGTAATTTTTGCTCTTGTATACCAAGATATTGATATAAAATATCCTATAATTGGCGAAATCCCATAGCCCATTAACGGAACTGGAAAGTTACCAAATAATGTAGAAATTAAAATTATCATAAAATATAAGCCTAAACATATTGAAGGTAATTTAAGGTTCTTTGGTGAAAAAAATATAAAGGGTACTGGTAACATTATAAGAGAAATAAGTCCTAATATAAACCATACTAATCCAACATTTTTTAGTAACCCCAATATTCCTTCCACATAGGCTACTGCAGGTAGGCTATCTAAGAATACCCATGAAATTATAATTAAAGTGGATAGTACCACCACCATAATTAAACGAAGACTCTTTTTATCAGTCCTACTAACTAACATAACCATCATTGGAATAGCAAAACCAGTTAGTTGAGAAGCATCAGGTTGAATTGTCAGTAAAACAGATATCGTAATTGTTGTAACTGTAGTAATCCATAATGATTTTACATGTAGTAATTTCCATGACGCTATTATTATAATTGGTAATACTATCATTGAAGCATTAAACTTAATTATACCTATAGATACCCATCTATGAACCCCTGCTATACCAGACATGATAAGCGTTAATATTATAAATATAAGTGATATTAATATAGAACCATAGTAAAATTTACTTCCTCTAATGTTAAATTTATTCGAAACTAAAAAATATGAAATCATCCCTATTATAACTAAGCAAGCAATGTTTTGTGCCCAGATAAAAGCTGGAACTTTATTGTAATACATTGTTATTACACCAATAGATATTGAAGGTATTGTAAATATTAATGGGATAAAATTTGTTATTCTTGATTTTACCAACTTTCTGCTCCTTTAAATCATAATTAAAAACTTCTAATTTCAATATATTTTACTAACGTAAAACAGCAAAATAAAATCTCGTACTAATATTCTCCATTTGCTATCCTTAATAAAATTCTTAAAAACATTTTGATACCTAATATCCTTTTATAATAAATCACTCATACTTCTCACCATAAGAAAATGGTAATTTTACTTGAGACGGCATTTACCCTCTATTCCTGAGCTTGTTCTCTACTAACCCGTCCCCTAAATGCTCCAAAACCAAATCAAACAATTGCAGAAATAATTACAGTTATTTAAGTATTGCGGTTTTGATATTAATAAATAATAGCTTGTCTTATATTCTAAAAATTTTAAACAAAATTATGGAATATATTACAATTATACAAACAGCTGTTTCTAAATACTACAAGCATTTTATACCAATTATATTCTTTCATATCTATACTTTTATTATATTTAAAATTTCCCTCTTAAACTTTATATGCTCTAGAAAATACTGATACAGTAATATACAAAATATGTTATAATTTTCATATAAATCATAAAAGAGGATTTATATACTTGAATGACTATTTAATATAAGCAGCAATAAAAAATAATTATATGGAGGTACTATGAGCGAGAATAGTTTATTTTCAGAATTTCCACTTATTAAAACAAGTGAGATTTCACTAAGAAAAATAGAAAAATCAGATTTGGATGATCTTTACTCTATATATAGTAACAAAAACTTGTTCAAATATAGACCATCAGAACCCAAAAAGAATAAATCTACTGTTGAAAATATGATTTCCCATTTTGAAAGAGATTTTAACAAGAGAAAAACAATCTTTCTTGGAATTTGTTTAAATGAAGATTTAAGTAAAATTGTTGGAGTTGCTGAAATATTTGATTTTGATGCAAAAATAAACATGGTAACCATTGGATATACTTTAAATGAAGATTACTTCGGAAAAGGTATCGCTACTAAAACAGTAAAGGTATTACTTGATTATTTGTTTAATACTGTTGGTGTAAATAGAGTACAAGCCTATGTTATGCCAGATAATATAAAATCAAAAAATGTGTTAGAAAGAAATGGTTTTACAAAAGAAGGAACCATAAGGCAGGGAGCAATTTGGACAGGAAAAGGTGTTGTTGATTTAGATTTATATTCATTCCTAAGATCAGATTTATGATATAATCCCCTTTCTAATAAAGCTTATATTTTTTATACCTTAAGGCGAGCATATCACCCCTTAGAGCTAAGAACTCTGAGGGGTGTTTTTTGAAGTTATATCTTTGCATCGCATGCTTTTCAGCTTAATTAATATATGCTGCAAGTATTTATTTAAAATTTTATATTTAAATTTATCAATTATAAAATTTATTGAAAAGGATGATATTATCGCAAAAATCCAATACGCCACAGGCAGGAAGATACCTATTAAAACTACAGCTATAATAGGCTTTCTAAGCACTACTGTAATTACCCCAGCTGCAATAATAGCTATACTATAGGTTGGATCAATTTTCAATATATCACTAACAGCAAATGCTATACAAAACGAGGCAAATATTGTAGGGAATATCTGTCCCCCAACCCATCGAAAATTAATAGATATTTTAGTAGCTAATATCTTTAAAAATGCAATAAATAATAGATATGCAGCCCCCAATTCATCAAAGTTATTAACGATTTCTCTTAAAGCATGTTCACCAGAAAAAAGTGTAAGAGGAAAATAAGCCCCTAAAGCTGCCAAAATCCCCCCGCCAATTATCGCCGCTATAAATGGATTTAAACTTATTTTAGTTTTTTTACAAATGTATTTTATTAAATCACCCATATAGTTAAAAGATATACCTATTATTATTGCAATAATTAAAATAGGTATAAAAAACATTAACTCTTTACTAGAAATATGATTTTTACTTAATTTAAAAATAAAACTTTCTTTATGTGTTAAATTATTTAAAAATTTTATAGTAAAGTAAGCAGATAAAGTGGTACAACTATAGGTAACATAATTTAATAATTTTTTCGAAATAGGCTGTGCTTTATATATTAAATTTTTAATTTTTTCGCTTAAAAAAGTTGAAAGCATAGCTACCATTCCAAAAATACCAGCTTCAGGCCCTATACTGCCTCCAAAAATTAGGGGTAAAAAAGCACATATAATATATTTGGGTAAAGGTTTATAGTCAATAGTTTTTGTAAGCTTGTATTCATGAAGTATTTCATCCATTTCTTTTGGATAAGGACCTAAATATTTTTGGCAAAGACCTATTATTATTCCTCCAAGTATGCATAAAATTATAGTAATAGTAAAATTACTTACTTTTATAATATGAGTCAGCTCATGCCACAGAAAATTACTTGATAAATTTACAAAAGACATAAATGCTGAGCAAAAGGCACCAATGACTATACCAATAATAAACCCAAAAAATATAATATTTTTTATAATAGATTTAATAATATCCACCACCCTTATATAACATTTTTTTCTATTTTTATTTTATAGCTAAACTAATAAATTCAACTAAGAAATCTATATTGTCTTCTTTATCATTTGGATGAAATTCCAACATTATTAGCATTGATGCTAATAGAGATTGTGCTAACCTAGTATTAATCTTTGAGCATTTACTAACTCTCTCTACCTTATCAATGTATTTAAAAAGATCTTCTACTCTTAAAAGTAAACTATTTTTTAAATCAATAATTTCTTTATCATCTTTCAACTCATCTATTGAAGTATTTATCAAGACTTTTCCTAAGCCATTTCTTGCTTCAATATCTTCATAAAGCGTATTTATAAACCTTTTAAGCTTTTCTTCTGAAGAAATATTAAGCTTATTTACAGCATCAAGCTTATTAAATGTATTTTCCCAGCTTTCTTTAAGTATGCTTAGATAAAGCTGCTTCTTATTTTCATAGTAATTATATAAGGTTCCAACAGCTACCCCAGATTCTTTAGATATCATTCGCATATCAACATTAATATAGCTAAGACTAATAAATAATTCCGCTGCACAATTCCTGATATTTTTCTCAACATCTTTTATTATCTTTGGCATAAACATCACCGTCCATTTTTATTATGAACCATTGTTCATTTAAATTATAGTATTATTATATTATCTTCTTCTCTATTTGTAAATTAATTTTGTATTTCCATATCCTATTTAAATGAAATAAAAACAACCCTAGAGAATATATCCCTAGGGTTGTTTTTTACTACGACTATTTAATTATATTTTTTATACTTTTGCATTTACAAGTGTATAAACTCGTAATGAATAATATATCTTTAATTAAAGTTCATGATTCTTCAACACTGATACTGGAAATACAACTAAAACAATCAGCATTAATAAGGCAGAAGTCATTACCGTCCAATGCACAAGAGCTTTGTTTAGAACAATTCCATACACCAATGCCCCTAAAGGCATGCCGCCCTTGGTAATCATTCCAACAATTGAAAACATCCTAGACATATATTCGTTTGGCGTTGATTTTTGTATGAAGGTCTGTATAGGAACATTGATAAACATAATGGCTATGCTTATCATGCCAAGAGTCCCTGACAGTAAGTAAAAGTATAAAATACTGCCTTTCCCTAGTACAAATAAGCTGTGTGGGAACTAAACAGTATAAAATTCATATTCTTCATAGAAGTTCTACATATCCTTCTTTTCCATTAATTCTTATTCTCTGTCCATCTTTTATTAGCTTTGTAGCATTTTCAACACTTACCACTGCAGGCAGGCCGTATTCTCTTGCAACAACGGCTCCATGGGTCATCATACCTCCTACTTCAGTAACCAAACCTTTAATTGATACAAATAATGGAGTCCAGCTAGGGTCAGTAAATGTTGTGACCAAAATATCTCCTTCTTCTATATTGGCATCCTCCATCTTTAAAACAATCCTTGCACGCCCTTCAACAACACCCGATGAAACAGGTACTCCAGCTAAGGCACCTTCAGGTATTTTATCTGTATTATACTCACCAGTTATAATTTCTCCATCGGAGGTTATAACACGAGGAGGTGTAAGCTTTTCGAAAATTTCATATTCTTTTTTTCTCTTGGTTATTATATTGTAATCTAACCAATTTGTTTTAATAACATCCTTAAGTTCATCAAAAGTTAGATAATATATATCCTCTCTATTTTGTATAATTCTCTTATCAACCAAGATGTCGGCTTCTTTCATAAGTGCCTCTTTTATAATCCATTCATACCATATCAAAGTGTACTTGTTGAATTCACGGTAACCAATATAATTACGTAAAACGCTGATTACTTTCTTTGCCTTCTTAGCTTTTCCTTTTCCACCAGGCAGCCTCTCAAGCCTGCTTAAAATTTCCTGCTCTTTTTTCTTTGCTTCCTTAAGTCCCTGCTCAAATTTAGCACTGTGTGCATTTGGAGCAAAAACTTTTATATTGCTAAGAATTGCTGGAATAAGTATAGTAGGATTTTCATTCCATCGAGTCCTTGTGATATCTATTTCAGCTGAACAACGCATACCATATTTTTTAAGAAATGCCTTAATTGAATCACTAACAGCCAGGCCCCCTTCTAAACTCACCAAATCCTCAAAAAAAGTCTCTTCTCTAGGATTTTGAAAATATTCAATTACTTCTGGATACTGCCTTACCACATCAGCAACATCCAAAAGCTCAAGTCCCATTTCAGATGTCACATTATTAGATACAGATTGAGCTAAAATATCAGCTACGTTCTTTTCACCTAACCACTTTTCAATATTTTTATTTATCCAGTTAGAGGCATAAGCTCCTGCAAAAACTAATCCATAGCTATCTAGTACAATATCTTTTATTTGATTCATACTGTTAAAAATGAAGTGGAATAGTTCATCCCCCGAAACTTTAGTAATGCTTTGCTCCACTTCCATCATCAAAGCATTATTACTATTCATCTGTCTTTCAACAATACCTGGATCATTTGCTCTGTAGTCTTTTATGGTATCCCTTAGCCATTTAATCCCCATTGCCTTTGAAGGCATAGCTGTCTTTCCTTTATGAAGATTTTTAATAAAATCCTCTCGTTTCATTAAGTTAATAAGTGCATTTTTCATTAAAACATCTACTGTATCAAGACCTTTAATAAAAAGCTTACTTCTAAGGGGTGAGGAAATTTCACGGGATGCATCCATATACAACCTTCCACCCATTTCAATCATCCTATAGTTTACCATCTGCTCAAACAAATCTTGAAAGAAAGATAATCCCAGTGGTCTCATGGCTTCAGTCATCATCTGTCTATGCCCAAAGGAAATATACACATGATTCTTTCCATCATTAATTTCTGGCGATATAGGATATAGCGTTGTGATAGGTCGGCTTTGAACAATATAGAAATTATTTTCATATAGACACCATTCTATATCCTGTGGACAGCCAAAGTATGCCTCAATCTTTCTGCCTATGCTCTCTAGCTGTAAAATACTATCATCTAAAAGAGTCTGAGTATCCTGCTTTGCATCTTCAAGTTCTTTCTCCTCTGTACCTCCATTTTCAGCTTTATAAATTGCCAGCTTTTTCTTAGATATCTTTTTATCAACTATTCTTCCTTCCCGTACTTTATAGATATCTGGATTCACTAGACCAGATACAAGAGCTTCTCCAAGTCCAAAACTTGTATCAATGGATACAACTTTTCTATTAGATGTTATAGGATCTGCAGTAAACATTATTCCTGAAGCCTGTGGGAAAATCATCTTCTGTATTACTACAGATAGATAGACCCTGCGGTGGTCAAAATTATTTTGTATACGGTAAATTACTGCTCTATCTGTATATAGTGATGCCCAGCACTTTTTAATATGCTTAAGTATCTCCTCTTTCCCTATAATGTTTAGATAGGTATCCTGTTGACCTGCAAAGGAAGCCAGCGGTAAATCTTCTGCTGTAGCACTTGAACGTACTGCATAGGCATTTTTTTCACCAAGCTTTGAAAGATGCTTTATAACTTCTTCCTCAATATCCTTTGAAATGGCTATTCCTTGTATTACCTCTCTAATTTTTTTGCTAAGCTTACCGATTTCTACCCTGTCATCTGCCTTTAAAAGTGATAATTTATCTATTAAAACATTAAATTCTGAGCTGCTTTCAACAATTTCCCTATATGCTTCAGTAGTTATGCAAAAGCCATCTGGAACACGTATCCCCTGAATTTTGGACAGTTCCCCAAGATTGGCACCCTTACCTCCCACAACTTGAAGCTTTGATTTATCAATATCTTTAAAGTCTAATACATATGAATTCATACATATTCCTCCTTATAAAAATTGTTTCTAAGCAAGTCTATAAACTCCTCAAACTCTTTGAAAAAAGCCTCGTAATCAACTTCTTTCCTGTTTGATATTTGATTCATATAACCCTCAGCGAGACAAACAAGCATTTTCATAACCAGCTTTGGATCGATACCTTCCTTAAACTTGGAATAATCCATGCCATCAAAGGCAATTTTACTTCTAAAGCCTTCACTCTTTGATAAAATGGTTTTTATATCTTCATTTACCTCCTCGTCAGCTTCAAAATACATACTTGTCAAAAATGCTGGAATTGCAGGATGTTTTTTCATAACCGAAATTTTAATATTGGCTGAAATCCTAATCCTTTCAAAGAAATCAGTTACTTTATAATCAAATTTTTCTTCAATCTCATTCATAATAGTGTTACCGCATAACTCAATTAAATAAAGATATAAAGCTTTTTTTGTACCAAAGTAATGAAATATCATGGCTTTGGAAATTCCCGCAGCTGAAGCTATATCGCTTACTGAGGTTTTCTTATAACCATTGGTGGCAAAGGACTTAAGTGCAGCATCTATAATTGTCTTTTGTTTATCTACAGATAAATTAAAAAATTTCTCCATGAGTTTCACCTCTAAAAGTTTTTAAACCGAATCGGTTTATGATATAATTATATTCCCATAAACCGATTCGGTCAATACTATTCTTGGAAAATATTTTTAGCTTCAAATTTAAACTTTAATCTAAAATAGAAAACAAAAATGGCTGCCTCATTAAGAAATGAAACCATAGTATATTGTTTCAGAATTTAAAAATCTAATACAATATATTATAGTTTTCATTTTTGATGGGCAGCCTCATATCAACATAATTAACTATCTTGGCACAGGTGTTATTATATTAAAGTTTTGATTTATAGTATCTTGAAGGGATAAGAATATATTCCATTTGTTAATATCCCCCTGTACTTTTATCTTTGAAGTATCTGGCTTTTCATTAGTTGTTGCCAGCTTATATAAAACTTTCTTTGGCATATTAACGGTAACTGCAGCATCTTTTGAAAGCTTATCACTTATATATCTAAATATTCCTCGTTTAACTTCTGCCAAAGCTGCTTCATTTCTGTCTGGAATAATAAAGTTGATTTTATAATTTAAATCTCCAGCCTTTACCCCTTCTATTCGTATGCTAAGTAAGTAAAGAATATCCTTTAGAGGTAAATTGTTTAGCACATCCTCTGAAATAAATGAGCCACTAACTGGAATAACTCCATAGCGTAATTCCTGTGCTCCCATTAGGTATTCATTTCTCCAAGGACCAGATTCAGCAATATAGCCTAATTGCTCTAAAGCATCAGCGCAAATAAGTTTTGCCTCTTTATTATTTGGATTTGCATATATAACTTGCTTTGTAACCTCAGCAACCCATTGATATTCTCCGTCTATGAAGGATTTTCTAGCTTTGGTTAAAACAGCATCTTCTCCCCCCATATACTCTACATATTTCTTTGCTGATTCTTCTGGAAATAATTTATTTAAATCTACTGGATTTCCGTTATACCATCCCAGATACCTTTGATATACTGCTTTTGCATTATGAATAACAGTTCCATAAAATTCACCATTGTACCATTCATCTGAAAGACTTCTTGGAAGTTTGACCATTCTTCCAACTTCCTCAATTGTGTGCCCTTTATTTATAAGTCTTAAAGTCTGATCATTTATATACTGATATACATCCCTTTGTTTTTCAAGATATTCAATGGATGCTTGATTCCCAAAACGAGGCCAGTTGTGGACTCCAAATACTGAAGTTAATGTACCTCCCCATAAATCAATTGCCTTTTGTATATTTTTTGCCCAAGCAACTGCATCTCTGACTTTAGCACCTCTTAAAGTTAATAAATTATGAATGGTTGCATTACAGTCCTCTGCAATACACAAGGAACGTTCACTTGGTATATATACAAACATCTCTGATGGTGCTTCAGTATCTAAAGCCAATCGAAACTCCATTTTAACTCCATCAATTATATATTCTGCATATTCCTCATTAATTTCATTAATATTTCTCGTAAAGGTTACTGTTCCAATTGATTGTCCCTTTCCAATACCATTATCTATCTGTCCCTTCTCACCTTTAGGCAATTCTACACCGTACATGTATATACCTCGGCGTGCCATTGCAACACCTACGTTTACATTCTCTTCTAAAGCTGAATTAACAAAATTTTTTGGAGCATAAATCTTAACGTCTTCTTTTACAAAGCTATCTAGAACACCTAAAATCCCTCCATAATGATCTTCATGAGAATGAGTGATGATAACTGCACTTACAGGAATTTGTCCAAAATAATCATTAACAAAATTTATAGCCGCTTCTGCCGTCTCCTTTGAACTTAAACAATCAATTATAATCCAGCCAGTATTTCCTTTAACAAAAGTCATATTGGCAAAATCAAAACCTCTAACTTGATATATGTTATCTGTAACTTTAAATAAACCAGTATTTAAATTTAAGTTTCCCTGCACCCAAAGCTTTGGATTAGCCGTATAAGGTATGCAGTTATTATATAAAAAACTATACCTTCTTAAATCCCAAACAGGAATCAATTGATCCTCGCTTTTAATTACAGGCAAGTTCCCATCAACAAGCATTCCTGTCTTTGCTAAGTTATTTTCAGTGGTTATTTTTCTCCAATTCATCTTTTTATATGTTTCTTGGTTTATTAGCATAGTTTTGCGAGTGGCATTTTTTCTTAAATCACTGATCTTTCTCTCTTTGTCTTGGTTATCGCTGGGCTCCATAAAATACCTCCATAAATTACCCTATCATGATAATTTATGAAGGTTTATAGGTAGTGGTTACTTATTTGTGTAAAATAAAAACTCGTCTACTAATCTTTCTGCTTCTTTAGATGATTGTATACAATAGTCCTTAGAAAATGGATTACTAAATCCGTGTTTCCCCTTTAACATATAAACATCAATGTTCCTTTTTATCAAAGAATCAACTAATTCCTGCACATTAAATGAATTCTCTTCTGTAGGAAAAATCAGTAAAGTTGGACATTTAGGAGTTATATTTGTATAATCCCTAATTCGTGAACCATAATATCCTATGATACCATTGCATATCTTTTCTTCACCGCTGCATAGCCATGCAATTGTTGCACCTATACTATAACCTAATAAATATACATGCTTATATTGCTTTTTTGCTTCTATAATAAGCTGCTTTACTTGCTGAACCGCTGAATCAAAACCTATATTATTCATAAAATGCTTATAGGCTTCTTCCTCTAAATCGTAGCTAAATGGTTCACTTAGATTAATTAGGTTTGGACAAATAATATCATATCCGTCATTGGAAAATTTTTCACAAACCATCTGTATATGTTCATTAATACCGTATATTTCATGTAATATTATTATTACAGAATTAGAATTATTAATAATTTTCATATCACATCTCCTTAAGTAATTTGTTAACTTTTTATTACTTTGCGCTGAAGTATTAGTATAATACTTTATAGGGTATATATTGCAAATTGACAATTCAATTGCTATCTATTTAGTGCAAATTCAACCGCAGAAATAGCATGTATTGTTGTTGTATCAAAAATTGGAATATCAACGTCTTCTTGTTTTATTAGCAAAGGTATTTCTGTACAACCTAATACTATACCCTCAGCACCCTTTAGTGCTAAACTTTCTATTACTTTTT
Source organism: Clostridium pascui (assembly GCF_016908015.1). Taxonomy (GTDB): domain Bacteria; phylum Bacillota; class Clostridia; order Clostridiales; family Clostridiaceae; genus Clostridium_AK; species Clostridium_AK pascui. The sequence goes on along the minus strand of NZ_JAFBDB010000001.1, from coordinate 61,409 downwards.
TATATTTTTCTTTTGAGGCTTCATTTATTATGCCTTTACATAGTTCCTCATAAATAACTTCATGAACCATATCTCTGTGATCCTCATCTGGGATAATTACATCAATATTAAATTTCCCCTTTAATATTTCTTTATAAAAATCCCCCTCCATAGTAAATTTAGTTCCAAGCAATCCAACCTTTTTTATTCCCTTTTGAACTATTTTTTCACCTGTTACTTCAGCTATATGTAAAACTTTTATTCCTACTCTACTTTCTATATCACTTGCCATTTTATGCATTGTATTAGTACATATTATAATAAAATCGGCACCTGCATTTTTAAGTTTTTGTGCAGTATCAACCATTATATTAGTTAACTCTTCCCATTTATTTTGATGCTGTAATGACTCTATTTCTTGAAAGTCTACTGAATACATTAGGCATTCCGCAGAATGAAGTCCTCCTAATTTTAATTTAATAGTTTCATTTATAATTTTGTAGTATTCAAGTGATGATTCCCAACTCATTCCGCCGATTAAACCGATTTTTTTCAATTAAAACATCTCCCTTTAAATTTTAATAACTTAATCTAAACTATTTTCCAATGGTCAAATATTATTTATTTTTCTTGGTTCATATCACAATTATTATCTTTATAATCTATAATAATCTTCTCACATTTACGGCAGCAGTTGGCTATCACTGCTGAACCTTCTAACATGGATAGCTTCGATAAAATAATTGATCCTTTATGAAATTTTGCTCTCCCAATGTAAGACCTTTTATTTTTCCACGCGATTTCATGTGGGCTTTGTATAACTCCTTGTTCCATATCTTCGCCACAATACGGACATTTCATAATCTCCACCTCCTATTTGAAATATAAATAATATTTGCTATTCATTTAGATGAAATTATGTATTTATACATATTTTATAAATCAATTTTAAATACCGAAATTCTATCAATATACTCTACTCAATCAAGTTCTTAAGAAAATATTTTCTCTACTAAAGTTTTTCGCATCCCCTAATAAAGTAATTTTGTTATCATGAAAAATTAGTCCCCCAGTATTTGTAATTGCATATATTCTATCTCTTTTTTCATTTAACACTTTATTTATATATTTGTTTTGTATTTCCGTTCCTTCACAATGAACTTCAATATCAAAATCTTTAATTAAATTTAGTCCTAGATTGTATGTAAATCTATTGTAGTCTTCATCAGGTGTAATGTGATATTCTCCTATTTGAATCATTGCTCCTGCACTAATACCAATAACAACACCTCTAAAGCTTTCAATATCATTAATCAAGCCAAATTCCATCAGTCGTAACATTATCTTATCTGGTAAGCCACCGGTGAAAAATAGTATACCACTATTCCTTATCTTAGCTTTTGCATTTTCCTTTGTATCTTTAAAATAATTTACCCAATCTATATTTTCTTCTCTGATTCCATAATTCAAAAATGGCGTAACAATACTTTCATAATATTTCCCATTATCCTTACTATAAGCATTCTGCCACTGCTTATGACTGCTTATCTTATTACCGAAGGAAAATGGAATTATTAAAACCTTATCATTAAAATTTATATACTTTGAAACTGCATTTTTTGCCCAATCTTCGTGAAAATTATATAAACTAAATAACATATTTACCATTAATATTATCCCCCATTAATTTCTCAAACAAAAATGCAATAATCTATTTATTAAATTGATTTAAAATTAACTCATTCTAAATAATTTGATTTTAAAAAAGCTACCCACTCTTCAAATATTTCATTCTCAGTTTTGCCAAAGGTTTGTGAATAGTTCTCAGTTTTTATTAACTGCAAAACCTTTCCCATACCATATGTCTTATCTAGATACTCAATATAAGTATAAGAAATTGGATACATATTATGATTCCCAAAAGTTATAGGATTTGTAATTTTAGTATCTTCATATGACGGAATGTTGTTAAATTTAATAGAGGGTTTTGTATTACCAGAGATATATCCTGCCATACCCTCATTAATAAATTTTGATAATCTTGGATTAATACTCCACATTAAGGTATGTATATATTCATGTAGAGCAGCATCAGCAGTATCCTCATAATTATGCTGCTTTCCAGGAGAATTTGGAGAGACAATAATAACCTTATTTTTTATATTATCTCCAATATACCATTCAGGAGCAATAATTTTACCAACCAGCCCATATTTTTTAATATGAAACTTATCTAAGCTACTGTAAATATAAACTTCAGTTTTATAATTAGGACTTATACTAATTGAGTTAGCAACGAGATTATATCCTTTTTCTAATCTGCTGATAATATCAATTGCTGCATTTTCATCTTTTCTTTCATAATAAACTATAAAATGTGGTTTTTCTATAGATGTCATATCTTTAGTTCTTAAACTTAATGTTGGAATAAAATTTAAAAGAATTATTATAATCAAACTTATAAGGATTTTAAGTAAAATTTTATATTTTCTCTTCATTTATTTTCCCTTTCCCCTTAATATCTATTTTAATAAATCCCAAGATACATCACACTATCACTAAACTTTTTAACTCCTATTACATAATATTTTACAATGTTTAAGATATTCTCTATCATTTTTACCCCCAATTTTAATCAATTAGTAACCCCATTAGTAAAGAGTCATAGAACTCTCCATTAATTAAAAAATCCCTTTTTATTATTCCTTCTTCTAAAAAGCCAAGCTTCTTATATAAGCTAATACCTCTTGTATTATCATTTCTAACTCTTAGATTTATTTTTCTAATTATTCCTGAACTTTTACTCCAGGTAATTAAATATTTTATAAGTTCCTCCCCTATGGCATTTCCCCAATATTCCTTAAGGGTACTTACTCCAAATTCGCCAACATGAGCTGTCCTTTGTCTTATCCCTCCAGAAAAGTTTAAATTTCCAACTACTTTTCCATTGACTTCTGCTATGATAAATAAAGCATTTTCTTTGTTCAAAGCATTTACAATAAATTCTTCTTCCTGCTCAACACTTCTTCCAAATTGCTCTGCTCCAAAGGTTAAATAATCTGATTCTCCCCCAATAACATTAAGGTACTCTATTAATGCTTTGGCATCAAACTTTTTGGCCTCTCTAATTATAACTTTCTCGTTATTAACACACATCTCTATCATCCAATACGTCCCCCAATTGTCTTGTTTTAAGTTTTACTTCATGCCATCTAGTTCTAATTTCAATCTATCAAAATATTTCTCCATAAAATTAAGTCTTTCTTTTCCAATTTCTTTTGCTTTTTCAGTATATAGTTTATCTGGTATTTTTTTAACTTTACTTCATATTCAATTAACGGTGTGTGTTTTGAAACATCTTTTAATCTTCCATTTTCAACAGTATTAGATTTGAGATAATCATTTAATGGCTCATCGGTTGTTAGTCTTTGTCCAAATTGTCCTGCTAACATAAAAACACGGGCAATTCCACTTGCTCCTATAACATCTAGTTTATCTGAATCAAAGAGTATTTTTGCTTCTATTGAATTAGGTTCATTTCCAGTTCTGAATCTATGAGCTATAATACAGTGCTTTATCTTCTCAATTTTATCTTCTTCATATTCTAAATTTCTTAATATATCCTCCGCAATCGCACTTCCTAAAACGGCATGGTCAATTTTACCCGTTTTATCTTGGCTCTCTTCAACCCTTGCAATATCATGTAATAATGCTGCTGGAATAAGAATTTCTAAATCAACATCTTTCTCATGTTTTGCAAGTAATAAACAGAGATTATAAACTCTAAGTACATGGTCTAAATTATGTGCTGAACAGGTTAATTTATCTTGAACAATCTCGATAATCTTTTTATGTTTGATTTCTATATTCATATATTCCCCCCAATTTATAAACTTTCCTAAAAATTCTCTTTAATTCTTGCCATTAAATACTCATTTTCATATTTTCCCTTTCGGATAGCTGCAAGACGTTTTAGTCCTTCTTTTTCAAATCCAAACTTCTCATATAAGTGAATTGCTCTTTCATTATCCTCAAATACCCCCAATTCAACTCTGATAAGCATAAGCCAATTGTCGGCAATATCTATGATAGCTTGCATAAGAGCTGTTCCACCCCCCATATTTTGATAATCCTTATGAATCATAATTCCAATGCTGCCACTATGCCGTGTACGTGGGTTATGGTTAACAGTTAATCCAACTGTCCCAATTATAATATCCTCACCATTTTGAGTTTTTGTTACTGCAACCAATTGATGATGATTACTATCCATATTCGTGATAAAATCTTCACTGCGCTTCACTCGCTCAGATGGAATACCAAGAATGTTTTCAAATACTCCTGGCATCCTTCTAAGCTCATTAATACCTTTTCCATCACCAACTTCTATTGGCCTAATTAAGAAATCCATTTCCATCCTCCCCATCATAAAAACAATCTTATCTCGTCATAATATACAACTACATCTTTCTTATATCCTAATTATAACATTGTTTTAAAACAATGCCAAAACGCTGAGTCAAGCTATACCTGACTCAGCACCTTTGCCTTAATTATTAATCGTAATTCTATACACAGCAATTCTATCAATGATACTATACTTCATCAAGTTTTTAATTTAACACTTTATTTATATATTTATTTTGTATTTTCGCTCCTTCATAATGAACTTCAATATCAAAATCTTTAATCAAATTTAGTCCTACATTATAAAAATTGATATTTTATCATATATTCACTGCTTATATCGACATTATTTTTCACCATGTTCCAAACAGGACATGCATATTCCTCCATATTTTTTATTACACTTTCAATATCATCTGGCTGTACATCATTCGATGCAAGTTCAAATCTTAATTGTATACTTTTAAAATATTTCGGTAATGTTTCTCTTCTTTCACCTGATGCAATTACGTTTAATTCAGACACATTCTTATTCATCTTTCTTAGTAGTAAAGCCAATGTCATTCCACTACAGGTTGCTAAACTCATAAGAAACAACTCAAGTGGCGTATATCCATCTCCCTCACCTAAAGGTTGTACAGCATCTATAAATACCTGATTATTATCACGAGATACCCCTGAGAATTTTACCTTGTCATTTATCAAATCTGCTGTTACTGTTAATTTGTTACTCATATTAAAGCCTCCTGATAATTTCATCTTGTAGTTCCCCATTTAATTGGATTGCGCAATAAAAAATCGCAAATTCAATCTCTTGAATAATGCGATTTTTTACGTTTATTATTATAGTAAAATAGTTCCCTTTGCCAAAATAGCTACCTCTCCAGACACTAACATTTCTTTTTCAGAAATGCTCATAGAAACCTTAATTTTACTAGGCCTGCCGACAAATCTTCCTTGATTTATTATAATCTCATGACCTAAATTAAAAATATTATGCTTATATAAATATGCACCTAATGGTCCAGCTGCACTTCCTGTTGCAACATCCTCAACGTTTCCTTGATTATCCCAGGTACGTCCTTCTATATAATTCACATCAAATATATAAGCAAATTTAGCACCTACTTCTTTTAACATTTCTTCAAATTTAGAATTAATTATTTTTGCATTCTCTATTCCTGAAGTTAATGGTACTAATAAGTATGGTAATCCTGTTGATACAACTTCCATAGGAAATTCTTCGCTTAAATTTTCTTCTGACAAGTTCAATGCATGTACATATTTATTTCTCTTCTCTTCTGAAACTTCACAGAGAAATTCCGCTTTTCCTTGATTCATTTGTACTTCATAATACTGCTCTATCTTTTTTGAATTAACTATAATTGTTTTTTGATTTAATTCAAATGTAATTGCTATATCTTCTTCATTTCTAAAAATATGACTATGAATAGTAGCAGCTGCCCCCAAAATAGGATGCCCCGCAAAATCCAATTCTTCATCTACTGTGAAAATTCTTGCATTAAATATACTATCATCTATTCTTCTCACAAAAATTGTTTCAAATTGCTTAAACTCTTGTGTTAATTTCAACATAAAATTATCTTCTAATTCCTCATTACAAAAAACAACAGTTAATCCATTTCCAAATAAAATTTCATTACTAAAAACATCAACATGAAAATATTCCATTTTAATTCCTCCTTATATAAAAAATATAATTAACATTTATTTTACCTAAAATTATAACCTATAGTGTAAATATCGTATTATTTAATTTTCAAAGAACATGATTTAGTTCGTCATATTTTCAAAATGTGTCTTAATACGAATAATTACCAAAGTCTCTATATAAACATCTTCGTTAACTCCATCACTTGTCTTCCACCAACTAAGAATAATCTTATCTCGTGATGACATACAGCTATGTATTTCTTATACCCTAATCCTAACATTATAATTAGTTTGGATAAACATAAATCTCCGACTGCCACTTATCTATCCATCCATCATATACAAACCCCAATTTAAGTAGCAATTTTTTCGAAGGAATATTTTCTTTTTCTGTCATGGCTACTATTTTACAATCAGAATGACGTTCTTTAAGTTTTAGTAATAAGGCTTTCAAGACTTCAGTTACATATCCTTTTCGTGAATAAATTGGATTAATAGAATATCCAATTGTAATAGTTTTTTCTTCCTTTAAAAGATACAAATCTCCTAAAAGATTATCTGTGGTTTTGTTCACAATAGCAAGTTGCATTCCCTTTTCCAAATTTAAAGGCACTATTAAGGCTTTTCTATATTCGTCTTTTGTTAAATTCTTAAAACCTTGATACTGCATCCATTCCTCATTATTTCTATAAATCATAAATAACTCTAAATCTTTTTCTTCAAAAGGTCTTACTATACATCTGTCAGTTTCAAGCACTAAATCACCCCATTATTTTTTTTATTCACCAGTTATATTAAAATTGTCTTATTAAACAAGAATTAAATTAAATTTATCACTCTAGTACACTATATCTTAATATGGTTTTTAATTTATCTTTTTCTACTTTTCTTGTATCAGATAAATATATTTCTCTGTGAACTAAAGTTTTAATCTTTAACCCATTATTCTCTATAAATTCTTTCATCTTATTAAATGATTCTGGTTCATTATCATAAGAGCCTATGTGCATTATTTGTACAGCCAAACCATCCTCTATCTCATCAAAATATACTTCTTTAAGTAATGGATGCGGCTTTTTATTGTTTGTAATTTCAAAGGCTCTTTCTACCACTTCATCATTAACAAAGTCAGGTTGCCTAATCATTATAGTATATAATAATTCATCTTTATTTAAAATTTCACTTTTCCTGCCTTCTTCTGTTAAGTCCCATAGTCCTTCTAAGGGATAAACAGTATATTCAAAATAACCATCTGGTGTAAATCCATTTTTAGGCATCATTCTAATTGCATAAGCAAGGGAGTACAAAACACCTATTCTTTCAGAAAAATCATTATCATTAGGATTACCTGTGCCCTTTATACAAAGGAATTTTTGTTTAGGAACTTTTATCAACTCTGCTTTATTCTTAGGACAATAAAGTTCTTTTTCATGTTTTCTATATTCATGCTTCATTATTCTATCTCCTCTTATAAATATCTATCTAACACGTTAGCTCACCATTTTATATAACTATGTATTTCTTATATCCCAATTATAACATTATTTTAAAACAATACCAAAATGCTGAATCAAGTTATACCTGACTCAGCACCTTTGCCTTCATTAATTATGGACATATGTAATTTTTTTATGTTATAATCTTTTAAAGACTATGAAGAGAAGAGTAGATAAATATATGAATTTACAGAGAGCTCTACAAGGTGAGAATGTGCAAGGATTTTTTTATTGAAGAAGGTCTCAGAGTTGCACACCGAGTCTGTTTTCAGAGGTAGGCTGTGACGGTATAACCCGTTATAAGTTATAGAGTATACAATTAATTATGTACTTGAAGAGTTCTATATGGTGACATATGGATAAACTGAGGTGGTACCACGAATATATAACTTTCGTCCTCAAGATTAAAATCTTGGAGGTGAAGGTTTTTTTATTTATCTAAAAATCTATTAAATCATAAATAAATATTTAAAGGTGGTATAGCTAAAATGTATAAGGAATTTGAAAGTATAGAAAACTTGGAAAAGATAATGGCAGATTCAAATGAATTTGTAGTGGAAAGAGTTAAAAAGTTAAATAAGCTTTTTAAAAAGACTTATAGTTGGAGGAATTGAAAGAGTTTATACCTTTGCAAGAGCTTTTAGAAATGAGGGAATTGACAGAACACATTATCCAGAATTCAGCCTATTTGAATGTTATATGTCTTACGCTGACTATAATGACATGATGAAACTTATGGAAAATATGTACCAATATGTATTTAATAAGGTTAATGGAACAACAAAGATTCAGTATGGAGACGTAGAAATTAATTTTAAAGCTCCGTGGAAGAGAGCTAAGATGTGTGACCTTGTAAAAAAGGATACAGGAATTGATGTTGAGAGACTTACTAGGGAAGAAATTATTAAAAGTGTTACGGACAATGAGCTCTTAATAGAAAGTCAAAATGAGGGATTAGTTATTGATGAATGTTCAAAGGGAGAATTAATAGTTAACTTGTTTGAAGTGTATTCTGAAAAGAAACTGATTCAGCCAACCTTTGTTATAGACTTTCCTGAAGAATCTTCTCCGTTATGTAAGATTCATAGACATAATTCAGATTTAATTGAAAGGTTTGAATCTTACGCTTATGGTGTTGAGCTTGGAAACGCTTATTCAGAACTTAACGCCCCACTAAAGCAAAGAATGCTTTTACACGAACAAGCGTCAAAACTAAGAGCTGGGCTTGAAACAGCAAGTCCAATGGATGAGGAATTTACTGTTGCTATCGATACTGCAATGCCTCCAACTGGAGGGTTAGGAATAGGTATTGATAGAATGATAATGTTTCTTACTGGTTCTTATACCATAAAAGATGTTATAGCATTTCCTCTAATTAAAAGATAATAATAATATAAAACCTCCTTGTGAATGCTGCTTTCTCAGTTCATTAAGCCACAGGGAGGTTATCTTTTTCATTATTAAATTTTTACTGCTTAAGCTCTATATTCTTTTCTAATCCATATCATTATGATCGTTAGAATTTATCTGTTCATCTCTATAGACATAGTTACCATTAAGCTGAGTTCTTTTTATTTCATTAAGTTTAGTATTAATTTGTTTTACTTCTGATTGAATGTTTTGCAATACATCTTTTATATCTTTATCCATTTAATCCATCTCCTTTCATAGAATAGTTTTTTTCTAAGGAGCTGGTTTTATTCAATAAATATATAACTCTCATTGCTTATTTATTTCACTTCTTCTAATTCAATAACATATTTACTATTTGGAAGGTATCTTAACTTATAATTCCTATCCTTATGAATTTTATTGAACCAAGGATTATAATAATAAGTCTCTCCCTCTAATAGAAAGGATGGAGTTGTACCCTTTGATTTAGCATTCACATTGCTGCACTTTCCACTAGTAGTTTTATAATCTTTACTCATATAATAACTAATATCTTTGAAACGGGGCTTTAGTACATAGTTGTAGGAATAAGTCGTCCAAATCATAAATAAAGGAATAAAAATTATTAAAAATAAATATCTCTTCTTATTCCTCTCCTTAACTAAAAATATTAACAATGCAATTACCCAAAAAAACGCAAAAAATATTTGAAATAATGTATCTACTATAAAATCCATGTTTCACAATCCTTTTACGTAAAATTTTCCATATACCCATTTTACCCCAAATACTTCCCATTATCAAAATAAATTTCATGTTTTAAACTTTTGAGTATCAAAACTATATATTCACCAATACTAATAAAAAGGCTTATTAATATATAATTAAATAAATTGGAGGTAAACCATGAACAAAGTATTGTATATCAAAGCAAACGCTAAGTCAGAAGAACTTTCTAGAACCTTTAAAATTTCCGAAAGCTTCATTGAAGCATATAGAGAAGCTCACCCAGAAGATGAAATCACTACATTGGATTTGTATAACGAAGGAATAGATTTTCTTACAAAAGGAAATCTTGACACTGTGAATAAACGGGAAGAGGGAGAGGATAAGAATCATCCCATATTAAAATATGCATATCAATTTTTAGAAGCAGATAAGTATGTAATTGCAGAACCATTATGGAACCTAGGTGTTCCAGCTATACTTAAAGCTTATATTGATTATATTTCTGCTAATGGAATTACATTTAAGTATACTGAGTCAGGTCCTGTAGGCCTATGTACAGGAAAAAAAGCAATTAATATTACTTCAAGAGGCGGCAATTACGACACTGAGCCTTCTGCCTCCTTTGAGATGGGTGATAGATACTTAAAAGCTATATTTGCTTTCTTAGGTATAACTGATTTTGCAACCATATCAGCTGACGGCCTAGATGTTATTGAGAATAACACTGATAAAATTGTTGAAGAAGCCATAATGGTAGCCAAAACAACAGCAAGAAACTTTTAATCATCTAATAATAGCTAAAAATTAAAAGGGGCTGTCTTAAAATTCATAAATGCATTCTAAGAAGCCCCTGCTTATATATAACTTTGTATACACTGATTTTATACCAATATTTGTCCATTATCAAATAGCATTCCTATTTTTCCCCAAAAGTCTGGCCCCTATGTATCGCGCTCAATTCGTTATAGCCCCCTATAATTACAAGAGTGTCATTTGGCTCAATTTCCTCATCAGCGCTAGGAGACATTGTAACAATATTATTTCGTTTTATAGCCATAATATTAATACCATAATTTGATCTTATATTAAGTTCTCCTAAAGTCTTACCCTGCCACTTCTCAGGGCTCATAATTTCAATAATACTGTATTCTGGAGATAATTCAATATGATCTAGTATACTAGTAGAAATAAGGTTGTAAGCTACTCTTGTTCCCATATCTCTTTCTGGGAGAATGACTCTATCTGCCCCTATCTTATTTAATACCTTGGCATGAAAACTGTTATGAGCCTTTACAACTATATATTTTATTCCTAACTCCTTAAGAAGTATAGTAACCATGATACTTGACTGCATTCCTGACCCAATGGCTACGATTGCCACATCAAAGTTCCTTATTCCTATACTTCTTAAAGCCTTTTCGTCAGTAGCATCCATTTGAATTGCATGAGTAACATCATGAGAAATTTCTTGAATAGTAGTTTCATCTAAATCAATTACTAAAACATCTTTACCAAGAGCATATAATGTTTTAGCCACAGATGCTCCAAACCTTCCCAATCCTATTACCACATATTGCTTCTTTTTCATTATTCTAATCTCCTCATCCAACTAAAATCTTATCTTCTGGATATCTAATTTGATTGTTTCTTTTGATCTTTGTAAATGCTAAAGCTACAGTAAGGGGCCCTAGTCTTCCGCTATACATGGTGAAAATTAAAATCGCCTTTCCTATGGAACTTAGCCTTGTTGTAAGCCCTAGTGACAGACCAACAGTCCCAAACGCAGAAGTTACTTCATAAAAAATATATTCAAAAGATTGTCCTACCTCAGAAATCGATAATAACATAGTTACTACAACAATAAGAGTTGATGCAAGCGTAGTGATTACAAAAGACTTACGAACAATATCACCTGCAATTCTCTTTTGAAAGATCTCTGTATCATCCTTACCTTTAATTGCAGCTATTATACTTAACACTATAATACTAAAAGTAGTTGTTTTTATTCCCCCGGCAGTAGATCCTGATGATCCTCCAATAAACATTAGTATTGTTGTTAAAAACCGACCTGACATGGTCATATCAGAAGTAGATATTGAATTAAATCCTGCAGTCCTAGGGGTCACAGAAGCAAATAGTGAATTTACTAATTTACCTTTTAAACTCATAGTTCCCAAAGTATCTGGATTATTGAATTCAAGTAACATCATCAATATCCAACCAGCAGATAGTAATGCTGCAGTAGTAATTATTACAATTTTTGTGTGCAGTGATAATTTTTTAATATTTTTATAATTGTATATTTCCGTCCATACTGAAAATCCCAATCCCCCTACAATTATAAGTACTGCTATTGTAAGTATCACTACTGAGTTCTCTGAAAAAGACGTTAGACTTGTAAAATTCCCCATTAAATCAAATCCTGCATTACAAAAGGCAGATATAGAATGAAAAATACTATAGTAAATCCCCTTTCCCAAGCCATATATGGGAATAAATTGAGTAGATAAAAGTAATGCTCCCATAAATTGAACTGAAAATGTAAAACCTAGTATATACTTTACCATTTTTACAATACCTTGCAGATTAGAACTATTTATTGCTTCCTGCATGATTAGTCTTTCGCTCAGCGTTATTTTCCTTCCAAGTATCAATGCTATCAATGCAGCAAAAGACATAAACCCCAGTCCGCCAATCTCAATTAATAAAAGTATTACCGTCTTTCCAAAATAACTCCAATGTGTTCCTGTATCTAAAGTTACAAGTCCTGTAACACAAACCGCAGAAGTTGATGTAAAAAGACTATCTATAAATGCTGTTCCCTTCCCATCTGCAGATGAAATAGGCAAAGATAAAAGCACCGCCCCTATAAATATGACAATGGCAAATCCTATTGCTAATATTCGAACTGGTATCAATTTAATATTTTTAGCTATTCTAATTTGCATTTTATCTCTCCTTATAAGGAAAACCTTTATTTTCTTAATTTCTTATTTTACTTAACGTCATTAAAAAATAAATTTAGACCTATTTTCTCATACTTCAACATATGAAATCTTAACATGGACATGTTCTTCACTCAAACAACACATTTTTTCTTATCCTATATATTACTTGGTCATATAGACGATTAGTTTGAGTCATCTCCTATATACTTAGCTTTTCTCAAAAAAGCTATAGGCAACGACTTGAAAATTTGACTTTGAAATATTTAGAACTTATACTAAAAATAAAATTAACTATAATTAGGTGGTTTAATTATGTTTAAAACATTAAAATTCAAGATGTCAATGGTTTACCTTATACTTGTATCAACTACAGCAATAGTAGGCGGCATTTCTTTCCTAAATATATATACTCTAAATAAGTCCATTAATGGGCTGATGGTTAATAATTATAGAAGCATAAGCGCAACTGCAAATATGCTTGAGATACTTAATGACCAAAATAGTGAAATTTATAACTATATATATGTAAACCCTACATCCAGCATCGATAATATTCATAATAATATAAATATATTTTATCAGTGGTATAATCTAGAATCTAGTAATATTACTGAGGATAGTGAAAAAGAATTAGTAGCAAAAATTAACAACAACTATTCAACCTATCTGAGACTTTTTTCTCAAATTCAAGAGGTTAAAAATTTCCAGGGAATTGAAGCAGCCTCCAAATACTATACTAATAACTTGCTTCCTGTTTTTAATTCACTAAAAAAGGACTTAAAGGAGCTGTCTTTCATCAATGAAAAAGCAATGTTTAAGAATAAAGAAGTTGTAACTAAAGATGCTCATAAATCTCTAGATACCATTATATTCTTGTCTGTAGTATCTGTTCTTGGCGGCTTTATATTGTCCAGATATTCCATAAAAAGAACTTTAAAACCTATTTACTCCTTAAGAGAAACAATGAAAGCAATAAAAGAAGGTAATTTATCACAGCAAGCTCCAATCATATCTGAAGATGAAATAGGCGAACTTACAATAGAATTTAATAATATGACTGATCGTATTCACAAATTGGAGGAGAGTAATATTGGAAAGCTTCTTATAGAGAAGACTAAATCTGATGCTATCATAAAGAGTATTTCTGATCCACTGATTGTTTTAGATAGTAATTATAAAATAATACGTATTAATATGGCATGTGAAAAATTCTTTAACATTGAAGAGACAAGTTCAATTAATAAATATTTCCTTGAAGTTATCAGAAGTGGAGAATTATTTGATTTTATTTATAATTCTTCAAAGCTAGACATTATGAATCCTTCTCTAAAAATCATTTATTTTAATATTAATGAAGAAGATTATTACTTTAATATTATTGTCACCATAGTTAGAGATACTGAAGCAAAGATAAACGGCATAATAATTTTGCTTCAAAATGTAACAAATTTAAAGCAGCTAGAGCAAATAAAAAGCGACTTTATATCTACTATCTCACATGAATTCAAAACTCCTCTTACCTCAATTATGATTGGCGCCAGTCTTATTCTTGATGCGAGCATTGGCAGCCTAAATGAAAGTCAGCATCAAATAATTAACACAATCCAAGAGGATGGTGAAAAGTTAAATACTCTAGTAAATAACCTGCTCCAGCTTTCAAAGTTGGAATGCAGTGATTCAATTTTTAATATAATGCCTTGTTCTATAACTAACCTTGTAAATAATGCAATATCGGATTTTTGTGAGCAAGCTTTCAGCGCTAAAATAAATTTACATTATGAAGCCAAGGAAAATCTTCCTTATATTAACGCCGATCCAGAAAAAACAAGCTGGGTATTAAATAATCTTATATCTAACGCCTTAAAATATACACAAGCTGGAGGTGAAATAATAATAAATACTTTCACTAACCAAAATAGTATGTATGTGTCTGTGAGTGATACAGGTTCAGGTATACCTAAAGAATATCACGAAGAAATCTTTAATCGCTTCGTACAGGTACGGGGTGAAAACTCTGATGTTAAGGGCACAGGTCTTGGCCTTGCTATAGCTAAAGAAATCGTTAAAGCCCATGGCGGGGAAATCTGGTGTGAAAGTAAATTGGGCTATGGAAGTGTATTTACTTTTACTCTGCCTTTGGCAGTTGAGAAAATATAAACTTAAGGATGTGATATTAGTGAAAAAGGTCATTGTCATTGATGATACTAAAAATATTAGAAATTTACTAACAACTTGCCTTCAAATTAATGGTTACAAAGTATCTACAGCCAGCAGTGGTGAGGAAGCTCTTAATTTGTTTCTTAAGGAGCCTTTTGATTTAGCATTTTTGGATATCAAAATGCCTGAAATAAGTGGTACAGAAGTACTGAGGCGAATAAGGCTGATGGGATTTGACCTTCCTGTGGTTATAATGACAGCTTTTGCAACAGTAAAAAATGCTGTAGAATGCACAAAGCTAGGTGCTGTTGCATATCTGCAAAAGCCCTTCACATCAGATAAAGTTAAGACAGTTCTTGAGGAAATTAATCAATATACTGTTTGTGAAAAAAACGATGTAGGAAATAAACTTATTATAAGTAAAGACCTTATACAAAAGGGAAAAATCGATGAAGCTTTTAGCTGCCTAAAATCTATTCTCTCCATCAATCCCTCTTGCTCAGAATGCTATGACTTAATTGGGAAAGTACATGAACTTAAAGGTAATTTTGAAGAAGCTAAGAAATTTTACACTACTGCTGAACAATTTAAATAATTCATTTTTTATATTTTAAAGGCCTACTAAAGCTTCATTGGAAGAAGCCGCAGGCCTTATTATTTATTTGCAGAATATTTACAAATTATTATTATAATGTTTACAATTCAAATTGTTGATGCTATACTAAAATCTGACTGTCAGATGACATGAACTTTTTAATAGGACAAGTCATAGTTATATTTAATTATTTTTCAGCACTAAAAAATATTGGAGGGACTTTAATTTGGAGACAAAGCAGGCATTAAAATGGGTACTATTTTGGATTTGTGCCGCATTGCTTTTTAACTTAGGAATTTATTTTACACTTGGTCAGCAGAAAGCTATAGAATTTTTAGGTGGCTATGTTATTGAGCAAAGCTTAAGCCTTGATAATTTATTTTTATTTATTCTTGTATTTTCCACATTTGGAATAAAGAAAGAATATCAAAGAAGAGTGCTAAATTACGGAATAATGGGTGCAATTGTATTACGTTTAATATTTGTACTCTTAGGAGTTGCAGTAGTTAGCAAATTCCACTGGGTACTATATATATTTGGAGCTATATTAATTATAAGCGGCTTAAAAATGATGCTTAAACAGGAAGATGAAGAAGAGCATAATTTCAAAAACAATAAGCTAATAAAGCTCTTAAATAAAATACTACCTATAACTGATGAAATTGATGGTGAGAAGTTCTTCGTAAAAATAAACAATGTGCTTCATGCTACTCCACTACTTGCAATACTCGTAGTTATTGAAGGAACAGATATCTTATTTGCTATAGATTCTATTCCAGCAATATTTTCTATAACAACAGATTCATTTATCGTATATACATCAAATATGTTCGCTATAATGGGGTTAAGAAGCCTTTACTTCTTACTTGTAAAAATAAATGATGCATTTAAATACGTAAAGTATGGAGTTGCTTTAATATTGGTATTTACAGGCATAAAGCTTTGCATATTAATGTTCCATGTTGAAATACAGGTTGTACTTTCTGTAGCAATAATCTTTGCAATATTACTGGCTAGTGTGATATTTTCTATTATGATGAAGAAAAACGAAGATAAAAATCAATTTAGTGTTTAATAAAGTGCCACCCACGTGGCAAGTGGCGAGTTGATTAAAACTTGCCACTTGCCATGTGGATGGCACTTTTGGGAATGTTTACAACCTAAATCATTAGTGCTATACTAAAGTCGATTTAATTTTATATTTAGGCTACCTTTTAATACCAAATAATACAGGGGGAATCTAATATGGATACAAAAAAAGCCTTAAAATGGGTGCTGTTTTGGGTTTGTGCAGCTATGATCTTTAACTTAGGGATTTATTTTACACTTGGAAAGCAAAAGGCTATAGAATTTTTAGGAGGCTATGTTATTGAACAAAGCCTAAGTCTGGACAATCTGTTCTTATTCATTCTCGTTTTTGGAAGCTTTGGGATAAAGAAAGAATATCAAAGAAGAGTACTAAATTACGGAATTATAGGAGCGGTAATCTTACGTTTTATATTTGTACTCTTAGGAGTTGCAGTAGTTAGCAAATTCCATTGGGTATTATACATATTTGGAGCTATATTGATTATAAGTGGATTAAAAATGATGTTTAAACAGGACGACGAAGAGGAATTTGATTTCAAAAACAATAAGTTAATAAAACTTCTAACCAACATAATCCCTATAACTGACAAAGTTGACGGTGAAAAGTTTTTTGTAAAGATCAACAATGTGCTTCATGCTACTCCTCTGCTTGCAATACTCGTAGTTATTGAAGGAACAGATATCTTATTTGCCATAGACTCTATTCCAGCAATATTTTCTATAACAACAGATTCATTTATCGTATATACATCAAATATATTTGCTATACTTGCATTAAGGAGTCTATACTTCTTACTTGTAAAAATAAATGATGCATTTAAATACGTAAAGTATGGGGTGGCATTAATATTAGTGTTTACTGGTGTAAAACTTTGCATACTAATGTTCCATGTTGAAATACAAGTTGTACTTTCTGTGGCAATAATCTTTGTAATACTTCTCGCCAGCGTCCTAGTTTCTATTATAATGAAGAAAAACGAAGATAAAAATCAATTTAGTGTTTAATAAAGTGCCACCCACGTGGCAAGTGGCAAGTTGAGCATCACTTGCCACTTGTCATGTGGGTGGCACTTTATTGTCCATCAAAAATATATCCAATGGATCTAACTGATTTTATAAATCTAGGATTTTTCGCATCGTCTTCAATCTTTTTTCTAAGCCTTTTTGTATAAGTTGTAACAGTATTCTCATCATACATATCACTTTTCCAAACATTATTTAATATCTGCTTTCTTGTAAGGACCTTCCCATCGTTTTCAATAAAGTACATTAGAAGATTATATTCTGTTACAGTTAACCTAATTTCTGAATCCCCCTTTAAAACCCTACGAGAATTCTTATAAATTTTTATTTCATCAAACTCTATTACTTCACCATCATTGTTACTTGATATATTTCCGTATTGATTATAACGTCTTATATGCGCCTTGACCCTAGCAATTAACTCCACTGGATCAAAGGGTTTTGTTATATAATCATCTGCTCCTATGCCAAGGCCTAGTACCATATCATATTGAGATGAATTTGCTGTTAAAAAAACTATTGGCACATTAGTTCTTTCCCTAAAAATCTTGCAAAGATCAATACCACTTAATTCATTCATATTTATATCAAGTAAAATGAGGCTTATAGAATTATCCAGTTTATTTATGGCAGTTTCTCCGCTATATGCAGTCACCACATCTAATCCATATAATTTCATAAACTCTGAAACCATACGAACAATGGATTTATCATCATCAACAACTAGTACTTTATCCAAAATATCGCCCCTTTTGACATACTCTGATATTTTAATCTTATCATAGTAAAAATAATTATTCTATAATATTTCTAAATATAATGACAATTTGGTGACAAATAAAAATCAAAATAGTGTGAATTGTTAAAATATACTTCCATCTTATATATAATAAAATAAAAGTTAACAAAATTTAAGGAGGAGATATTAATGGACAATCTAAATCGAGAGACGTCTAAAAATTTGAATACAGCTGGTGCCTTAACTAAGTTTATCGGGTACAGCCTAATAGGTATTTTTATGTTCTTCGTGCCCTTGAAAATGTGGGGACAATCCTCTATTCCAATAGATCATATTGTAACCGGACTTAAAAAGCTGCTGGGTCCCTTAACCTCTATTTATGCACTTATTATCATTATTGCAGGTGCTGCACGTCCATTTACTAAAAAAACTTGGAACAAAGATATTGTAACAACTATATTTTCTATTTTAAAAATTGGCGGGGTAGTAGTTGGATTCATGGCATATTTTAAAATTGGTCCAAGCTGGATGTTTGACCCTGATATGGTTCCATTTCTTTTCGATAAGCTTGTTATCCCTGTTGGAATGATAGTGCCAATAGGAGGAGCATTTCTTGCCTTTCTAGTAGGCTATGGATTTTTAGAATTTGCTGGAGTATTTATGAGACCTATCATGAAGCCTATCTTTAAAACTCAAGGAAGATCTGCAATTGATGCTGTCGCCTCCTTTGTAGGAAGTTATTCTTTAGCACTTCTTATAACAAATAGAGTTTTTAAAGAAGGTAAATATACCATAAAAGAATCATGCATTATTGCAACAGGTTTTTCAACGGTGTCTGCTACCTTTATGATTATAGTTGCAAAGACTCTTGGAATTATGAATATATGGAATACATACTTCTGGGTAACCTTTATCGTGACTTTTGCAGTAACTGCCATAACAGTAAGACTTAGACCTCTCAGCAGGAAAAGTGATTCTTACATTACTGAAGTTGGAGATCCTGAACCAGAAATCAACAGCAACTATTTTCAAAACGCATTAAATGAAGGTTTAAAGGTTGCATCAGTTTCACCTAATATAGGAAAATGCGTATGGGATAACTTTAAGGACAGCCTTGTAATGGCAATGGGAATACTTCCATCAATCTTATCTGTAGGACTTATAGGACTTATGCTTGCAGAATTCACTCCTGTATTTGATGTTCTTGGATATATATTTTATCCATTTGTAAAGCTTCTTCAAATACCTGAAGCAATGCTTACCTCAAAAGCAGCAGCTCTTGGAATTGCTGAAATGTTCCTGCCAGCGCTATTAGTTAAAGATGCTCCTATGGTTACTAAATTCATAATAGGTGTAACTTCAATTTCTTCAATACTATTTTTCTCTGCTTCAATTCCATGCATTATGTCCACAGAAATTCCGCTTAAACTTTCTGATATTGTAATTGTATGGTTTGAAAGAACTCTTCTTACTATAATACTGGTAACTCCTATAGCGTTTATGCTTTTTTAAAACAATTTATTAAATATTTTTACAATTTATGATAAAATTAAAGTGTCTTTATTACAATCTTTGTAATGTAGGCACTTTAATTTTATTGTATGGGGGTTTTTATGAAATTAAGAACAAGAATTACACTAATTATATGTACTATGATTGTTATTTTAATGTTTTCCCTTGGATCAATACTTTACTTTAAATCCGTATCCATAATTAATAAAGACTCTGAAACTCTAATGGTTTCCCAGCTTGATAGAGTTCAGGAAAATATTGATTTACTTGTTAATATGAACAAGCTTGAAACAAAGGAACTTTCTCTTGATAAAAAAGTGGAAGCATTTCTATTAGGCAAAGCAGACGTGCCCTATATAAATAAATATTTGGTTAATTTGATGAATAATAAAAATAGAATATATAATTATTATATGGATTTCTTCATTTTAGATACTAGCGGTCATATTATTGCTTCATGTATGCCTTCTGCAATGAATGTAGATTTATCCAGCAGAAATTATTTTATACAAAGTGTAAAGACAAAATCTACAGTCACAAGCGATATTTTAGTTGGACGAGCAAATGGTCAGCCTATTGTAAATACCGTATCTCCAATAGAAAATTTAAATGGTGAAATTCTTGGATATGCTGGAACGGCTATTTATGCGGAGTATTTTTCAAAACTTGCTGAAAATCTTACTTTAGGTAAGAGTGGATATTACGCTATTATTGATTCTAATGATTTAGTTTTATCTCATCCAAACAAAGATTTGATAGGAAAAGAATTCCCTTTTAATATTAATCATAAAAGCTTTGAAGGAAGTAATGAAAATTTAATAAAACAAACAGTAACCATTAATCCAAAAGAAAAAGAGTTTCAAATATTTAAACTTATGAAAAATACAAACTGGATTTTAATTGCCTCCCTACCTGCAAAAGACATGTACCATAAGTCAAAATCATTTTTATACAGCGTCCTTATAATAAGTATTATCGCTCTAATATTTTCACTGCTTATTGGAGTATATGTAACTAATAAGATATCAATTCCTATTGTTGCTACCACCGAATATCTTAACACTATTTCGAGAAGCAATTCAATTATAGATAAATCTATATCAGAGTCCATTGAAATTCTAAAAAACAATTACAAGGAAGCACATGAATCTAACTCCTATGTAGAAATTAAAGATAATAAATACGATGAAATAGGACGATTTCAAAAATCCTTTAAGGATGTTAAAAAAACAATCTATATTTTACTTAAAAGATTTGAAAAAGAAAGTGATCAGTTAATAAAATCCTCCAAGCAGTTGGCGATTACCATTGAAGAAATCTCAAGTGGAACAGGAAAATTTATTTCCACACTATCTCACGAATTAAAAAACTCAATAACAGTTATAAAGGGGTATTCAATGGGACTTAAAGCTGGAATTACTCAAGATGAAGCTGTAAAGGCAAAATTTATTGATGAAATATATAATAGAACAGAAGAAATTGAAACAATTATATCTGATGTTTTAGATTCTGCCTATGAAGCTAATAAGGATATAATGCTGCATAAGGAAAGGCTTGATCTAAAGATTTTTGCTTTAGAACTTGCTGCAGATGCTAGCGAATATGTTAAAAACAAAGGACTAAACTTACAGGATTATATAGATATTGATGATGGAATACTTAATGTTGATAAAGTAAAAATCAAACGAGTGTGGAATAATCTAGTAAGCAATGCCGTGAAATATTCTGAAGCTGGCTCAACAGTAATTATCCGCATATCTAAGCAATCTAATATTGTAAAGTTTGAGATTCGGGATGAAGGAATGGGTATAAGTGAAGATGACATGCAAAAAATTTATAATATGTTTTACAGAGGGACAAACGTAAAGCAAAAGGGCTATGGATTGGGGCTTTTTATCTCAAAGTCTATAGTAGAAGCTCACGGTGGACAGATTAATGCAAAATCTGAGCTTGGTAAGGGTAGTGTATTTTGCTTTTCCATTAATGTAGATGATGATTGAAAATAATGATATGTTTTATGAAATTATGTAGAGAGGATAAATTTTAGGGTTTATCCTCTTTTAATTTGGTATATTTTATTATAGAAGATTAATTCTTTTATAGTTTTTTATATTGAACCCTATTTTCTGGATCATCTTCAGTGACTACTGCTTGAAACTTTCCATTTTCAACTTCTGCTTTAAATCTTTTTCCATCTGCTGTGTGCTCTTCAACAGGAAAGTCATCTTCAACTACATCTTTATATTCAAAAGGATGCCCAGTTGGGACTTTATTAAGCTTATCTATATCTACATGACTCTTTTGTGACATTAATATCACTCCTTATTATTAGAATTTACTCCAATAATATTATGAGCACATTTTATGTCGATTATTTATCTATATTTTTGCTAAACTTGCCACTTGCCATGTGGGTGGCACTTATTTGTTTTTAATAAAATTAATAAATGCATCCGCTTGTTTCTCTAGAAATGTTAAGCTTGTAGTCAATTCAAGTTTTCCATTTTCATTTACTTGCTGCATTGCATTGGGAATGGTAAGACGAGGCACATTCATGATATTCATATTTAAAAGGCTCAGCAAAGTAACTAAATGATCCTGAGCAATTCCTGTCCCAGACATTCCTGGAGTGATACCGCTTATTGCAGCTGGTTTTCTAGATAAAACCTGGCCTTCTGTTTTACTAACAGGCCTGGAAAGCCAATCAATTAGATTTTTCAATACGCCAGGAAAAAAATGATTATACTCTGGTGTAAAAAACCAAATCCCATCTGCCTTTTTTATTTTTTCTCTAATTTCTTTAACTTTTTCTGGTGCAGGATATTCGATGTCTTGATTTAAAAGAGGCACCTCACTATAATCTATTATTTCTACACTAGCTTTATCTTTTAAATATTTTTGAGCCTCTTTTGCAAGCTGAAGATTAAGAGAATCTTTTCTTAATGACCCAACAATTACTACTATATTGATATTTTTCATTTGTTTCCTCCTCTCACTATCCACCATAGTTATTCATGCTTATAATTATATCATAATTTTACACTAACGGGGCCATACCCTTGGGAATAATTTACTTATCCAACTTGCCACTTGTCATGTGGGTGGCACCAAAAAAACAAATAAACAGATAGAAACAATTGCTCCTATCTGTTTATTTTATAAATTCTATTTCCCAATTATAATATCCTGTTTTTTCATTTAGCACATATTTAAAGTAAGCTGCAAAAGTTGTTCCCTTTTTACTTCTTAGATTTCTAAAGCCAACTTTGCCGTTTTTAAGCAGCAGTTCAACCATTGCCCTTGAAACTTTCTTGCCAAAGGATTGGATATATTTATCATTCTTCCAAATTGTAAACTTACAACCATTTTTCCAATTAGTACATCCGAAGCTTTTTTCCCCTTCTACTATGTCATTTCCACAGGTAGGGCACTTGCCGATACTCTCCATGCCTTCTGGCAGCTCAACTTTAAAAGTACTTAGCACAGATGTATCATTTTTTATAGAATTTACTGCTGTTATAGTAAATTCCTTAATCATATTTAAAAAGTCTTCTTTTTTAAACTTACCCTTTTCTATATCAGATAATGTTTTTTCCAGTCTCCCCGTATACTCTAAATCCAATAGCTGTTTACATGGAAATATTTCAACTATGGTTTTTCCTAGATCTGTACATGTAAGGCTTTTACCCTTTGCTTTAATGTAACCCACATCTTTCAATTTTTTAATGGTCTCTGCTCTAGTGGCAGGAGTCCCAATTGAAAAGCCGCTCAAAATGGAGCTCATCATTTCTTCTGTATCTTCTTTATACTGTTCGTCTTCTTCATCCTTAAAATTCTTACCACAGGTCTCCATAATTCTTAAAAGTGTCTTTTCAGTATGGAGCTTAGGCGGCTTTTTAGTAACAGCATTTACTTTACTATCTACTACATACACGATTTCTTTTTCTAATACCATTGGTAAAATAGTATCCTTGCTGTCCATTTTCTCAACAACACGCCATCCCAAAATCGTTTGTACCTTTCCCTTTGATACAAATACCCCCTTAACATCAGCCTCATTTACCTTAGACACAAGTTTAGTTTCTTCATATTCAGCCACCGGTAAGAATTGCATTATAAATCTATTTTTAATTGCAGTATATACAATAGCTTCATCACCATTTAGTCCTGTTGGCTTCATGTAGGTTGGAACTATAGCACTATGGCTTTCCACCTTTGAATTATCAAATATTCTCTTATTATCAACAAATTTAATTTGATTTTCATATGCCAATCCTTTTTTTAATGTATCTAAAACTTTTTTGGTCTTATCTTTTAAACTTTCTTCTAGTGCAACGCTGCCTGTTCTTGGATATGTAATAAATTTCTTTTCATAAAGTGATTGTGCAACCTTTAATACCTTATCAGATGTCCACCCCTTATACTTACTTGTAACATATCCTTGCAAATTTGATAAATTAAATAATAGCGGCGGATAATCTTTTTTCTTATCTACTTGTTTTTCTATAATTTCTGCGTCTTTATCCTTTAAAAGCTTAACTATATTTTCTGGAGTTTCTTTATCATCAAATTTTTCATTGTCATTTTCATAATAAACTCCTTCAAATTCCTCATTATCTTTTGTTTTGAAATTTGCTACTAATTTATAATAAGTGGATGATTGGAAGGTTTCTATTTCCTTGTCTCTATCATAGATAATTTTTAATGTTGGCAGCAAAACCCTTCCTATGTTTAATGTCTTCTTGTCATTAAAGTTATATCTTAATGTTGCTACAGAAGTTAAATTTATTCCTATTATCCAATCTGCCCACTGCCTTCCAATACCTGCATCTTGAAGGGATTTCATTTGCTCGTTAGGCTTTAAACTAGAAATACCTTTTTTCACTTCTTCAGCGGTCCACTCATTTAACAGCATTCTAAATACAGGCTTTTTCTCATTAAAATATAAGAATAATTCATCACCAATAACCTGTCCTTCTCTATCAAAATCTGTGGCAGAAATGATTCCATCCACATCAGATCTATCTATTAAACTTTTTATTATATTAAGCTGCTTTTCGGCACCCTTATCCACAGAGTTTCTATTTACATTATCACATTTGACTTTATACTGAAATTTTTCTGGAATAAAGGGAAACCTTTCAAGTCTCCAAGCTCTCATATTTTCATCATAGTCTTTTGCATCAAATAACTGCAGCAAATGACCAAAAGCCCATGTAATAATGTAATCATTGCCTTCAAAATATCCATTCCCTCTTACCTTAACGCCAAGGGCATCGGCTATATTCTTTGCAACAGATGGTTTTTCTGCAATAATTATTTTTTTCAATAAATACATCTCCTATTTCATTTAATTCATGCTTAATTACTAGAGTACTAATTATATTATATACTACATTATCGTACAACTATTTATTAAGTTGAAACAACCCCAGTGACATAAAAAGAACCATCAGGGTAGAAAACTAGAAATAGCTTTTTACTCTATATATTTTATCATTATTTCTGCCTTATTCAAACTTGCCACTTGTCACGTGGGTGGCACCTTTATAAAAAAGCTGTTGATAAAATAATTTTATCAACAGCTATATTGAATATTCTTTACAAATCTATGTATTTATTATATAATTGAATTTCGCACACAATTATAACAAGTATATCATATGTATCTAAATTACACTATTATTATAGCACAAAGCTTTTAATAATGTCAATAGATTTTACGAAAAATTATAGGAGCGTGATAATTTGAATACTTTCAACGAAAATCAACATGAAGAATTAGAGTACCTTGAAAAAACTTTATCTCTAATCAAAGAAAATTTACAAGAGGAAAAGGAATCGTTAAATTCAAAACTAAGCAATGTTATAGCTGCTAGAAGAGAGATGTGGGAAGAAGTATCCCATTCATCAGAAAACTTTGATGAAGTACCTGAAAGGAATCACTTTCTTAATGAATCCGGAATCAAAGCTAGAGATTATATTAGTACAGAAAAGCAAATAGAAAAACTCAATAAATTGCTTAACTCCCCTTACTTTGGAAGATTTGATTTTATTGAAGACGACTTTGATGATACTGAAAAAATTTATGTAGGGTTGTCCAGCTTAATAGACAATGAAACCAGTGATATTTTAGTATACGACTGGCGCTCACCAATTTCAAGTATATATTATCGCAGCGAATTAGGTAAATGCTTTTATAAATCCCCTGCTGGAATTGTAAGCGGTAATATCTTATTAAAGAGACAATATAAAATCAAAGATTCAAAACTAAAGTACTTTTTTGACAGCAGTATTAAGATAAATGATGAAATGCTCCAGGAAGTATTAAGTCAAAATGCTTCTGATAAAATGAAAACCATAGTTCAAACGATTCAAAAGGAACAAGACATTATCATAAGAGATACGGAAAATGAGCTTTTAATTGTTCAAGGTGCTGCAGGAAGCGGCAAAACCTCCATAGCTCTTCACAGAATTTCATTTTTACTTTATGAAGGATTAAACTCTAAGCTAAATACAAATAACGTTATAATAGTTTCCCCTAATTCATTTTTTAGCAGTTATATCTCAGATGTACTCCCTGAGCTTGGAGAAGACAATGTGGAGCAAATAACCTTTGATAACATTATAGTAAATTCCTTTGATAAAAATTATGTATTAGAGACACGGGAAAAGCAAATGGAACTTTTATTGACTTTGCAAAGCTGTATCAGTAATGATTTCAAAACAAAGCTTGACAGCATTAAGTTTAAGGGGTCTCCTGAGTTTATAAAAATTCTTGATAATTTACTAATATATTTAGAAAGAAAGCTAATACCTTTTAAGGATGTTTACTTCAACGGAAAAATAATCGAAACCGGCCAGCAAATAAAGAGTATTTTTTTAAATAATAAAATAAACATGCCAGCAGCAAAACGGCTTAAGAGAATAGAAAATATGATACTTGATAAAATTCACCCATTAAGAAAAGAAAGACTTGAAATGGTTGAAGAAGTTGTTGAAAAAGTAACTGAAGATCATATACTTGAAATTAAATCCTTTAGCAGACTTTTATGTATTAAAGAAGCTGCTAAACTTATGGAGTATATTCACACTTTCACAGAAATTAATCATTTAAATTTATATAATCTATTATTTAAAGATAAGGATTTATTTTTAAGGCTTTCTAAAGGTATAACCCTGCCAGAAAACAT
This sequence comes from Clostridium pascui, assembly GCF_016908015.1. GTDB lineage: Bacteria > Bacillota > Clostridia > Clostridiales > Clostridiaceae > Clostridium_AK > Clostridium_AK pascui. The sequence continues at coordinate 34,476 of NZ_JAFBDB010000001.1, read as the reverse complement.
AGATGAAATAATGAAATACACTAAAGGCAACTTAGATAATCAGGTTATATCTTATGAAGATGCTGCTGCAATTATATACTTAAAATTAAGTATTCAGGGCAATGAAGAATTTGGTGAAATAAAGCAAGTTGTTATAGACGAAGCACAGGATTACTACCCAATACACTACTATTTATTTAATTTATTGTTTAAAAATGCACGATATACAGTACTTGGAGATTATAATCAAACACTTGAGAAATATGGAAATAAAACTATATATGATTGCATAGCGCAAATACTTAAAAAGAAAAAAACTGTAAAACTTAGCTTGAATAAAAGTTATAGATCTTCCTTTGAAATCAATACCTTTAACCAAAAACTTTTAAGTAACACCCAGGAGGCAGTGTCCTTTCAAAGGCATGAAGCCGCTCCAGAAATTAAATTTGTAAAAAATATAAATGAATTAGATACCGCTATTTGTAAGGACGTTACTAAATACTTTGATTTAGACTATAAGTCCATTGCAATTATATGCAAAAGCTCAAAGGAAGCTAAGGATGTAAAAAACAGATTAAGTAAATACATTGATGCAACCTTACTAGAAGATAAGGATATGAAAAAGAACGACTCTGTATTAGTTGTTCCGTCATATTTAGCAAAGGGCTTAGAATTTGACGTTGTACTAGTATACGATGTTTCAAATAAGAACTACAACAGCGATTTTGATAAAAGACTTCTTTATATAGCCTGCACAAGGGCTCTTCACGGATTAACTTTATATCATACAGGAGAAAAAAGTAATTTTATTAAGGATTAATCCAAAAACAAACAGCTCCCTATAGGTTTAGAGAGCTGCTTTTATTCATGCACTACTTTTTATTTTCCATTTTAACCCAGGGGTCTGGCCCCTAAGATTTGGTACTCTTTAAAAAATCATTTCTCCTGGTTTATAGCCCTCAGGTAATTCTTCTTCACTTAAAAACTTGAAATTGTCATCACGTAGTATTGGTAAAAACACTTCGTATGGAGTTTTGGTAAACTCACAGGCATAATTACTAGCTCCGAACCACTTACCCTCTTTGCTGCTAAGATTTAAATCTCTAGCAAATTTTGTATGGTTTGAGCAATCATGAACTGCTAAATCCCACTTTTCTTCATCAGCTGCTTTCATGAATTTAAGAGTCAATTCTCTACTCCAAATTGGGGATATATAGCCATGTCTAGAAATATACATATTTTCACCGTAATAATTATCTATGTTATTCTCATTTAAATGTAATTCTGCACAATTGATAAAATCAAGTTTTGTGTCTAAAATCGCTTGCTTTTTCTTGAAAAAGGCTTCAAAAAACTCAGGAGTCATTGGAGTTTCAATACCTACATTTTTAATGTATTTTTTTGCTATTCCAATATTTTCAATAACTTTATCTGAGCAATTAGAAGCACCCAGGTTGAAACGTATCTCATCAAGACCGGCTTCAGCTAATGCTTTCAATGTCTCTTCTGTAGCTAAAATCCCATTTGTATATAGATGTTGATGAATTCCCGCATCCCTAAATTTCTTTATTATCGGATAGTATTTTTCAATTTCCATGAATGGCTCTAAATAAACGTAGGAAATGCCTGTAGGTTTCTGATAGATGGAAAGAAGTAAATCAATATCCTTGTCATAAAATTTTGTACCTCCAATTTCCCACATACCTTCTCCAACTGGAGCAATATTATCTAATTCTCCATAGTTATAACAAAACTTACACTCTATGTTACATTTATTCGTTTTCCTAATTGCACTTAACCCAGTTCCCATCAGACAAGAACAGCATCCCTTAGGAAATTTGCTTTCATTTCCCACAAAAAGAGTCCTGTTCCCCAAAGTTTTCAAACTTTTAATTTCCGACATTAACGTATCATTTCTATGATCAATCGCTGCCTCAATTTGTGCAAAGGTAGCGTAAATGATTTCTTGTTGTTTTGTCATTGGTTCCTCATCCTCTGGCAACATTGCAAAGAATTCAAACCACATCAACGCATCTTTCTTTGAAATTTTCATAACATGTCCTCCTCTAATTAATCTTCCTGAAGACTCAATCTAAATCTTCCTCTGTGCTTTTTCACATATTCTTCTTCAAAAGACATACATAAACCCATTTAATTATATATCAATTGTATTGTTTTGTATGTAGATAAAGAGTTCAATTTTCAACATTATTCTTTAACACAATCTTAGATTTTATCACGTATGTATAACAATGTAAACAAAAATATGTCAACATTTGCTGCAGTTATTCACGTATAACATAATTTGATTACTGAAAAATTTACGAAAGATGAGAACTAACACAATCCAGCATTATTACTCATCTTTTGTATATAATTTTGTTGTCAACTATTCATTTTTAGTTGATGCAATATACTTATCTCCCCAAATTCTAAACTGTTCCAATACCGGATTGAACGCCCTTCCTAAATCAGTTAGTGAATACTCAACCTTGGGAGGAATTTCCGAATACACATATCGACTAACCAATCCAAAATCTTCTAGCATCCTTAATTGCTTTGTTAATGTAGCCTGTGTAATACCATCCATCCTTCTTTGCAACTCTCCATAACGTAATGCTCCGTCATTCAAATGATACATAAGTAAAATTGACCACTTTCCGGAAAAAACCTTTTGTGCTGTAAAATATGGGCACTTTCCAAAAAGACTATTATTATTCTCCATAATATCTCCCTCTACAGTATCTTTTAGATACTTACCTTGTATAAAAATCGTACTTGTTATTTTAGTTGTACATGATAATATTGTTATGTAGTCGATTTTAACATATCTATATGAGAGGAGCAATAATTATGAAAAAAGCATTAGAATTTTTACAGGAAAGTGGTACTTTTTACTTAGCTACTAATGAAGGAGATCAGCCAAGAGTTAGACCATTTGGTGCTGTCTTTGAATATGAGGGAAAGTTATACATTGTCACTAACAATACAAAAAAATGTTTTAAACAAATGCTACAAAATCCAAAGGTTGAAATCTCTAGTACGAATAAAAAAGGACAATGGATTCGTATTACTGGAGAAGTTGCAACTGATGACAGACGTGAAGTAAAGGAAGCTGCACTTGATGCTGCTCCAGTTTTAAGGTCTATGTACAGCGTTGATGATGGAATTTTCACAGTTTTATATTTCACTGAAGGAACAGCTACTATATCTTCTTTTACTGCTGAACCAGAAACATTCTCGATATAATATATAAGTCGATACCATCGGTAAGCTGTGGTATCCGTTTTAAAAAAAGCTATTTCAATTTCCAAAAATCGAAATAGCTTTTTTTGCTCACGTTCTAGATAATTTACAAGGTTGTAATAATCACAAAGCCATGTTTAGTCCAATCTTTAAAAATATTGCGATTCAATCATATATCAGAAGTGATGATATTAAGTAGTTCATCAAAGATATGAAAAAATATGCTTATTAATAGAAAAATATAAAAAACTAAAAATCTATTTTATCAATTATCTTATAAGTGCCTCGAAGACCAGCTAAATCCCTTATTATATCATCCATACAATGGAGAAGAGTAGATCCTATAGTGCTGCCTCTAGTGTATTAGTTAAATAATCAAATAAAACTAATATAACAATATAGCTCGTACCGCTTGGATAACTCTTGCATATTGTAATTATTGGGGGAGATATATATGACTTTAAAAAGACTGTTTGAAAAATTCCTTCAAATATTACAGTTTATTGAAACTGAAGCAGATAAGCCCCTTAATAACGATTATTATGAAACAAAAATATATAATAAAGGATACAGGGATGGAATGATCGCAGTTAGGGACTTTATCTGGAACACTTTTAATAGCGATGACCCATAAGATAATATGGGGAACGGTGTAGACTGTTCCTCGACCCTCTCTATACATAACCTATTCTATACGTTTATACCAATGAAGCTTATTTTAATATACTTGACATCTGCAGTTATAGACCTAGATTTACAGCTATAGAGGTATAATCATCATTAATATTTATAGATATTACTCTCCAAAAGCTATTTAGTATTTTAGTTTTATTATTTCAAAAATAAAAAATTGTTTTAAACTTATCCAATTTATAATCCTGTCTATTTAAATACTAGCCCATAAGCACACTCTAAAAGAATAAGTGCTAAAATAATATTAATTACCTTGAAATATTTTATGTAAACTCTTTGAAATACTACTCCAAATGCAGCCCATAACGTGGTTGCAACGCTTCCAATAGTTGCAATTAACATGCAAAAAAATATTAGCATCCAAAAGGACGAATAGTAAGGCAAAACATATCCAGTTAAGGCCGTAATGCCGAATAAATATATTTTTACATTAACAAATTGTAGAGTAAATCCCACAAAAGATGAAATCTCCCCTCCATTATCTCCTTCCTCTGGTTTACTTCGAAAAATATGAATTGCTAACCATATAATATAAATTGCTCCAACATATTTTAAAACAAACATAAGTGGATTTAGAAGCTGACTTAATCCAAAAGTAAAAACTGCACATAACGCTTGGACACAATAGTATCCAGCAAATATTCCAATTAATATATCCTTTCCTTTTTTCCAGCCATAGTTACTCATTGTATTAAGAGCTAATATGTTACCTGGTCCTGGTGTAAAAGCATTAATAGCTGCATACACCAAAAATGATATGATTGCCTGTGTATTCATTTTCTTTATCCTCCTTATAAATCATAGCTTTCACTATTGATGAAGATTACTTCCTAAAAATCATATCATATTCTTTTGCTATATTATAAATCCAATAAAATATAGCTCGTCATAGCTTTAAACTATAGCGAGCCATTTTCTAAAACCCTAGTTTATAGCAAATCTGAGGCTATTTTTTTTAATGCATTCAAATAATTTCTCCTAAGCTGCTGAGAATCATATCCTTGTGTACAATAGTGCCTACCTGTATTTTTTCTTCTACTTCTAAGGGAACTGAAATGATATCATCCCCATGCAGATACTTTGGAAATACACCTGTTGAGATTGTATAGCCATTTAGACCAATCATGAAATTTACAATTGCAGCCCTATCACTTACCTTGATGCTCTTTTTCACAATACGGGTACTAAGTATCTCTTCAGTAAAATAAAAAGAATTATACTGCCCTTGGCTGAAGGACAAACATGGATACTCATCAAGTTCCTCTATTTCTATACTCTTTTTACCGGCTAGAGGGTGCCTATTATAAAGAAACACATGTGGTTCTGCAACAAATAACTCTGTAAAAATCAAATTATTTTCCTCGAATATCTTACGGAGCACAGCTTCATTATAGTTACTCAGATAGATAATTCCAATTTCACTGTGCAGATTCTTTACATCCTCTATTATTTCCCATGTCTTCGTTTCATTTATAGTGAACTCATACTCCTCTGCACCAAATTCTCTGACCAGTTCCACAAAAGCATTGGCCGCAAAAGTATAGTGCTGAGTAGATACGGAGAATTTCTGTTTTACTGTCCTTTCATTAAGATATTTGGATTCCAATAAATCAGTCTGCTGCAGTACCTGCCTAGCATACCCCAAAAACTCCCCACCTTCTTTTGATATAAGAACACCTTTATTAGTTCTTGTAAAAATAGTAGTTTTTATTTCTGTTTCTAATTCTTTAATAGCATTAGAGAGACTTGGTTGAGTTATAAACAGACTCTTAGCAGCTTCGCTTATGGAACCTTTTTCAGCAACTTCAATTGCATATCTTAACTGTTGTAAAGTCATTGTCATGCACCTCTTTAGTAAAATGTTAAGTAATAAGATTATAATTTACCTATAACCTACTTTGCTCATAATCTTTATTTTCTTCCAATAATATATTATAACTATACCTTAATTAGTATAAAATTATATCGTTTATTCTATATGCTTTAATAGTTATATGGGAAAAATAAAAATTTTTAGACACCGCATTATCCAAGCTTTTTAGAAAGATAATGTTATAAACTAGTCTAATAGACTAACTGTTTAATTATTAATTACAAATTCTGCAGTCAAAAAGTATGTGTCATAATCACCAGTCTTTCTAAAATCAGATACATCTTTTACTATTCTGTATTTCCCTGTATTTAAGCTTCCATATAACCATTTCCAATGTACTTTCCATTCTTTATCTTGTCCCGGCGTCAACTGATAGCCAATATCGTCAAAGCCGTAATTGCCATCTATAGCAACAGGAACTTGATACCACAGTCCATTAATTCTCTTTTCTAACACAAATTTATCACCATACATACACATCTTACCAGACAGATTTTGAAACATTACCGTTAATCCGTCAGCAGATACTGTTTCTTTCTGTACACTCATAGTGACACCATTAAAATTATTAATAGTTTTATAGGTTATTGGTTTCCAATCAGTTGCATCAGTGGATTTATTTAAAACAGTTTCTTTTACAGTGGCCTCTGCAGGTGTACTGTCTTTTACTGTACTTAAAATACTATTATTCAAATTTCTGCATCCTATCAAAAGGAAAGAACTTATAACCATAGAAACAAAGATAAATAGACATTTTTTCATGTTATTTCACTCCTTTCACTTATTATACGTATGGTGCATATATTTCGTCCTTAAATGCTATTATATGGTACGCGGTCACATTAATACATATTTGCTCTTAAAATAATAATTTACATAACCTATAGTTACAACAAAATAATCTGTAACTTGCACTATAATGGAAATACGACGTAAAAACACCCCAAAATTTAAATATGAATAATGCGGTGCTCTAGTAAATTATTCAGTTTTTGTAGTTGAGTCATTAAATAAGAATATATTTTAATCTAAATTAAAAAAACAAATCTATTCAATGATGCATACTTTATTTCTTCCAGTATTTTTCGCCTTATACAGCGCCTTATCTGAAAGTTCCAATAATTGCTGCTTATCTTGTGTCATATCTGGGAATGTGGCAATTCCGATTGAAACTGTAATATTTATAAGCTTCCGTTCTTGTAAGATAAACTTATGCTCTTCTACTGCTTGTCTAATACGTTCACCTATATTATTAGCTTTTTCAGGCGGACAATCAACAAGTAATACAGAAAACTCTTCTCCACCTTTTCTCGATATAATATCAAATTGCCTGCAAGTTTTAATTAATAGATTAGCTAACTCCTTCAAAACTTCATCACACGTTTGGTGTCCATAAGTATCGTTAATCATTTTGAAATGGTCTATATCTATAGTTAATACGGAAAGTTGCTCATTTCTTTTTACTGCAGTTTGCATTAAATCATTATAAATATCGTTGAAACTTCTAACATTATCAAGCCCTGTAAGAAAATCTTTTGATGACTCAGCTTTTAGCCTTCTCATAAGTCTATTAGATATAATTAGGTAATTAGTATGATAATAAGCTAAGCAACTTAAAATAACTAATCCAATTGAGTAGATTATTATAATTTGTTTAAGTTGAGCTAAATCTGTAATTAATATACTGAAGACTATTGATGATATAATTATGCAATATCCAGTCATAAGAACCCACTTTTTTCGCTGCTCTATACATAGTAATGATATCAAGGCACATCCTATGGCGATGACTTGTCCCGCGACTGATCCAACTACTGCCATGTGATTAATACCCATGTATACCAAACGGAAACCACTAATTATAATACCAGTAATAATAGCTGGCATCCACCCGCCATAGTAAGCTGATACTATAATGGCGACTTGCCTAAAATCTATAATAAATGTTGGAGTTACTAAAACACTAAAAATAATCAAAACAGCTCCAACTATTCCATAAGTGACTCTAAGCTTATAAGATAATTCATGTCGTTTATGACATAATTCTTGTTTTACTTCTATTTTTTTAAAAGCTGATTTGCGATTGCAAAAAAAGAAAATAATATAGCTGCATTTATAATCAAACCTTTAATCATTTTACCCCTCATGTTCAAATACTAATTGAAATATTTATTACTTTTTATAATTAAAGCTTTAATATACGAGTTTATTTATATTTAGATATAATATGACATGATAATTTACCATTTTAATTTACTAATTACAATTATATCATACCCATGTAATTTTATACAGTAAATTCCTCAATGAAACTAAAGCATTTTTAATATTTTGACACTGCATCATTCAATATATCCATTACCACAAAGTATTAAATTTAAAACCAAACAGTGGTATACTATCTAAATATAGAATCTAACACCTAATTAAATAGTTATAAAATTTTAATATAATCATTATCTTAATGGATGAAAGGAGAAAAGTGATATGAAGATACTTGGAATTAACGGGAGCCCCAGAAAAAATTGGAATACAGATATTCTTATAAACAAATCTTTAGAAGGAGCTAAATCCCAGGGAGCAGAAGCAGAAATTATTCATTTATATGATTTAAAATTTAAAGGATGTATAAGCTGCTTTGCTTGCAAACAAATCAATGGAAAAAGTTATGGAAAATGTGCTGTAAAAGATGATTTAGCATCAGTTTTCGAAAAAATAGAAAAGGCAGATGCTCTTATTTTAGGCTCTCCTATATACTTTGGTGAAGTAACCGGAGAAATGAGATCCTTCCTTGAAAGATTATTTTTTCAATACCTAGTATACGATAAGGAAAGAACTATTTTAATGCCCAAAAAGATTCCTACAGCCTTTATTTATACTATGAATGTGCCCAAGCATTTAGCAAAGGAAGTAGGATATGAAGAAAAATTTAAAAAGTATGAAGGTTTATTTCAGCGCTTTTTTGGTTCTTCTGAGTCATTAATAGCTGCTGACACACTTCAATTCCATGATTATTCCAAATACGTTTCAACAATGTTTAATGCGGAAGAAAAAGCTAAAAGCCGAAAAGAATTATTCCCAATAGATTGTAAAAAGGCCTTTGACATGGGAGCTAAATTAGTTAAAAGAGCATAATGCTTATGCTTTTTTAAGCAAATTTTTTCAACTTGCCACTTGCCACGTGGGTGGCACTTTTCTTTTTTTATCATAAAAAATAATAATCTCACATAAAAATATCTATGTGATAACTAAGTAGTTTTATTAATGTAGGTGGAAATATGTATATCAAGCCATCCTTCATTACTAAAGAAAAGAATTGAAGGGAGGAGTTTAATATAGATACAAAACAAGCATTTAAATGGGTAGTATTTTGGATTTGTCTAGCTTTATGTTTTAACTTAGGAATTTATATTGCATTTGGTGAACAAAAGGCTTTAGAATTTTTAGGTGGCTATGTTATTGAACAAATTTTAAGCCTGGATAATTTATTTTTATTTATTCTTGTTTTTAAAAACTTTGGAATAAGTACAAGAAACCAAAGAAGGGTATTAAATTATGGGATAATGGGTGCAATAGTACTACGCTTAATCTTTGTAATCTTAGGAGTTACAGTAGTTAGTAAATTCCACTGGATACTATATATATTTGGAATTACACTAATTATGAGTGGCTTTAAAATGCTGTTTAAACAAGAAGAGGAAAATCATGACTTCAGAAACAACGGACTGGTAAAACTTCTAAGAAAAATAATTCCTGTAACTGATAATCTTGTGGGCGAGAAATTCTTTGTGAAAATAAATAATGTGCTTCATGCCACTCCTCTGTTTGTAATACTTGTAATTGTTGAAGGCACAGATATTTTATTTGCCATAGACTCCATCCCTGCAATATTTTCTATAACCACAGATGCATTTATTGTCTATACATCAAATATTTTTGCAATACTAGGATTAAGAAGCTTATACTTCCTTCTTGTAAAAGTAAATGATACCTTTAAATACGTGGAATATGGAGTTGCGTTAATATTGGTATTTACAGGTATAAAACTTTCCATATTAATGTTCCATATAGAAATAGACATTGCATTCTCCATAATAGTGATTGCTATAATACTACTCACCAGCATCTTAGTTTCTGTTATAGCAAAAATAATTAAAGGAAAAAAATACACCACCCACGATTATAAAGTCTAATAGTTAAAAGCAGAATCTTAGGTGATCCTGCTCTTTTTATTTTGTTAAACTTGCCACTTGCCATGTGGATGGCACTATTCCAAAAGCTGCGTTATCTTTTCTCTTAATGTCTTTTCTTTTAAAGGCGGCAAAACACCAATATTCTTTTCTAAGATATTTAACATATTCTCTGGCTTCTTAAGAAGTATAAGGGTGTTATTGTGTTCTTTATCTTGTATAGCTCCCATCTCATATCGATCTAAAGTAACCTCTTTCCAATTTAAAAGCTTGGAAAAAGCTCCTTGACTTAAACCATAGGTCTCCCTAATAGCTTTAATTTCCTCAGGAGATAATAATTCATGTTTTTTTCTATATATATCAAAGGCTCTTTCAATATTCAATTCATCTAATTCCTTATCAAATAATTCTTCACCGCAGCCTTCACAAATACATATCTGTACTTCTATTTCTATGGGCTCACCCTTCACTATATATATATCATTTCTTTTTATTATATCCACAGTGTTGTACTTATCACAATTATAACAATATAATTCCTTTTGCAAGATTAACACCTCTTTCCTATTTGTATGAATATTCAATTGGAGAATCTGCTTTATGAAACCCCATAATGCAAAGCAATTCTCCCCTGCTGGTGTCTTTAATCTTTAACTTAATATATATTTGATACATTTCTTCATCTGTACCAAACTCCCATATAAATCCTATAAAATTAGGGTTATTATCCTGTTCAGGTCCGTTAAAATAGTTCTTATATGTTAACTTTAATATAATATCTAAAGCAATTTTTAGATTTATACCAAGACTCGTTAAGTTATTCTTAGGTCTAGGAACAAAATCATAATTCCCAGATTTTATAAGAAATTTAACCTCCTCAAGGAAGTTATTTACTTCTGGTATAGTTGATTGAACCCCCATTCAAATCAGTCCTTCCCTGAAATAATGTTATATAATCAGTATATTTTATATTATGGATAAATTCAACAAAGTGCTATCATATAATAATACTTTTATATCAAGGTTTTTTATAGACCTTAAAAGATATAGCTGATTTGTAAAAACCTAACAATTCATGTTACAATACCTTTGAGGTGAGCAAATGATTAAAAAATACATACTTCCTTTAATTATATCTGCTATTATTATAGTAAATTTAAGCGGCTGTAGTAATGGGATTTTAAAGAAAAGCACTGCTTCTATAATTACTTCAAGCATGCAAAACAAAGAATCTAAATCAAAAGATAGTACAGGCGCAGATTCTAATAAACAGATAAATAGTGATATACAAGAGAAAAATCATAATAAATCCACACCAGAAACTAACACTGATATAAAAATTTTAAAAGATACAAAGAAAAATGAAGTGAGTAAAAAAAGAAAGGTCATAGTTATTGATGCAGGGCATGGAGGAAAGGCCACATTAGAAAAAGAACCTATTGCTCCAGGCTCAACAGTTATGAAAGAAAAGGATGTTGGAGGAGCTGCCGGAGTATCTACTGGAACTCCAGAATATGTTGTAAATTTAAATGTTGCTGTAAAGCTTAAAAACTATTTAAGTAAAGCTGGGTATAAGGTAATAATGACTAGAACATCAAATAATGAATCCTTAGGAAACATAGCTAGGGCTGAAGTGGGGAATAAAACTAATGCAGACTTAGTTATAAGAATCCATGCTGATTCCTTTACTGATTCCTCTGCTAAAGGAGCATCAATGCTAGTGCCTGATGGTGTTGGTTATTCAAAAGATATATCCAGCATCAGCAAAAAATATGGTAGAATTATTCTTAATACTTTGGTAAGCCGAGTTGGAATGAAGAGTAAGGGGATTATAACTAGAACGGATCTTACAGGTTTTAATTGGTCTAAGGTACCAGTAATTCTTATTGAAATGGGATTTTTGTCTAACCCTGATGAGGACAGGCTGTTATCTTCTGATAGTTATCAAGATCAAATTGCCCAAGGACTTTTCAAGGGTATACAAAAAGCCCTTTTAGGAGCAGAGTCTTAGGTGATTCTGCTCCTTTTATTGCTACTCAACTTGCCACTTGCCATGTGGGTGGCACTAATCAATAAACTTCATCAATTCCTCATTAAACTTATCTTTTTCATCGTAAAATGAAGCATGGCCGCTGAATTTAAATGGTATAAGCTTTGAGTTCTTGATGCACTGCTCTTGTACTTTACCTAATGCAAATGGAACAACCTTGTCATGAATACCGTGAATAATCAAGGTTGGAACATTTATTTTTCTTAAATCGTCAAATAATACCTCAGCTATCCATGTCTTAGCAACGGCTGCAGTTGCCCATCCCGCTGCTTGTAATCCCAGGTTAAAAAACCAATGAGAGAACGATTCACTTATATACTGAAAGAAAAATATATCTCCAAAGTCTCTCAGCATTTTAGGACGATCAGTATATGTTCCCTGAATAATTTTAATTACATCTTCCTTTTCTAAACCATATGGAAAATTTGGGCGCTTAATAAGACTTGGTGCTGCTGCTGCAAAAAGAGCAAGCTTAGATACTCCATGTCCTTTGTGGCGGGCCATGTATCGAATAGCTATTGCTCCACCGGTTGAATGTCCTGCTAAAGTAAAATCATGAAGTTTCAATGCATCAACTACACATCTAACATCATCCGCTAATCGATTATAGTCGTAACCTTCATAAGGCTTATCCGACTTTCCAAATCCTCTAGTATCTATTCCGATACACCTGTACCCCATCTTTGGAAGCTGATCAAATTGATATTCAAATAACTCATGGCTTCCAGGCCAGCCGTGCAAAAATACAATTGTCTTATCCCCTTTGGGATTAAGATCCTCCACATAAACTTTAACATTTGGTTCTACATTAACATAGTATCCCATTCATATCCTCCAATAAAGAACTATGTTAATAAGTTATTCTTATAAGCATAAATTTGTGAATGTTTAACTACTCTCTTATGCAGTATAAAAATCTGTTATAAATCTTAATGCATTTTAATCCCAGTGAAAATCAAGCTTAATAAAAATGTTATTGCAGAAAGTATTACAGCTATAATTAAAACTCCTGTCAATAAAACATTATACTTTATTAAATCAACAGCAAATATATACTTTGATAAATTTAAAGCATTAAGTATAACTGTTATTAAAAATATAATCCCTAATCCTTTAGATGCCCCCTTTATATCTGCATAACTTAATGATATGTGGGATGATATACATATTGATATAAATAAAAACAAATAAAAGTATGGATTTTCAAAGTTTTTCAGCGAAAAAATAATCTTTACAAGCTCTCTATAAGAATTTAATATTCCTTCCATTGTACCTTTATTTAATGCTGTAATATTGAGACTTTCTGCTAGGATATAAATAAACCTGTTATAAGCCTGTGGTATTGTAAAACGCATTAAAGCTATTATAGAAAAAACCCCTCCAAATATAGGAGCTATGCCTATGAAAAAATTCCCTATCTGCTGATAAATGCTGCCTTGGTTATAGCTATGCTGTACATATCCCATTACCCCATTTTTATCTGGTTTTTGAAGTAATTTTATCTTATCAACCTTGTGTCCGAATAATACAGCAAAGAAAGCATGGCTCAGTTCATGAATTGGAACACCAATAAGCCCTGTTATCATTAATGCTTTGCTGCCAAAACTTCTTTGAAAGTTTCTTATAGAACTATTTCTTAATACTCCAAGAAGTAACCCAACTAAAATAATCATTCCTGAGATATATACTGTTTCTATAAAGCTTTTAGCTAGTAACTGAATTAAAAACGTCATTTTATATCTTCTCCTTCTGTCAATTGTTATGAAATAAGCACTTTCTCTAAATCATCATAACTTGCCACTTGTCATGTGGGTGGCACCATACTATTATACAATAACTTTGCTTTTCGTTAAACTTGCCACTTGCCATGTGGGTGGCACTAATCTTTAAGCCTATAATTATTTTCCTTCCCGTGAACCTCTACTACGTTTCCCCTGCACATCTCAAAAATTCGGCTTCCTACCGCCTCGTCCAAGTCAAGAAGTTTTTCCATGGTGTATTCGCTGGAAATTGCTAAGGGAAGATTATTTAAATATGTATAATTTATTATTTCAAAAACTATGTTGATATCTGATTCTGTAACCTTTCCCTTAAACAAATCATCTATTATCAAAAGCTCTGATGTTTTGTACTTGTCCATGCTTTTTTTATAAACTTCATCATCCATCATGTTTTGCTTTATCTTGGTGATTGCATCTCTATAGGGCATATAGTAAGCCCTTACGCCTGATTCATTGCAATGGATAAATGAGTTTTGCCGCTGCCTACTTGTCCTAAAAATGCTATGCTATTTTGTCTTTTATTCCTTATTTCCTTAAATCTTTTTACATAAACCAAAGCCTTATTTCTGCAGTATCTTGTAAGGTCATTAAATACCTTATAGTTTTTAAAACTTAAACTTGAATTGTCAACATTCAAGCCGGCCCTTTTCCATTTTGACTTAACATTATCCTTAACACTGCAGCTGCAAGGACATGCTTAAATGGCTGCGTGAAAATTCTGAGGAGGCTAAACTTATGCCGCAATTATCTTATTATTGTAATTCTCATTAAAGAATTTATTATAGGGGGAATGTGTATTGATAAGCTTAGAGGAATTAGCCCTGTGTGCTCAAAATGGAGATAAAGCCTCTTTGGAAACTTTAATCAGCTACTTTAAACCTTATATTACAAAACAAGCCCATCTGACCTATGTAAAGGGCTATGATATGGAGGATTTAATTCAAATTGGATATGTAAGCCTTTTAAAGGCTATAAGAGTATACAAGCCTTATAATAAAAACTTTAATTATTATGCCCTAGCTTCAGTTAAAAGAAACTTCTACTATTTAATAAGGCCAGAGGCTCGGCATAACGCAGAATACAGCATGGAATTTGAAACTAGTGATGGATTAACCCTTGGGGATGGAATTGAAGATAAGTTTAATTTAGAAGAGGATTGTATCAAAAAAGAAGCCCGTCAGCAGCTTAAAGAAAGCTTAAAATCATTGAATAAGGATGAAAGAGAACTAATAAACTGGGTTTACTTCCAGAAGAAAAATCTTAAGGAATACGCAAAAATAAATGGCATTACTTACAACCAAGGAAGGTATAGGCTGAAGAGGGCGCTTAATAAACTTAGAGTTTCTTGGACAGCCAGTGACCAGTAACCAATTTGTCCAATCGCTAATCACTAACCTCTAAGCTCTATATTAGCTACTAGCTCCTAAAAAAATTGTTCTGGGTTTTTTCCCACTTTCTCCTCTTCTGCATATTAAATATTGAAACATCTTAATTAACTGAGATGTGACTATGAAAGGAGTTGATAGTATGGCTGTTACAGCTGACATGGTTAAAAAGTCTTTAATTATTGAATATGTGGTGGGAACCGATGATGAGGGCAAAGATGTCATTGGAAGTCAAAGGTTCTCCAAAATCAAGACTGCTGCAACTGACGATGCCTTAAATGCTGTTGCTCAGGCAATATCCCCAGTACTTAAAAACCCAGTTTTATATACTAAAAAACAAGAAGACAGCGTTTTAGGCTAATAAAAAGGAGGAATGATTTATGGCTAAAAGTTTAGTTTTATCCTTTGTAAATGTTGGAGGAAAAAAGACCAGCATCACAGTAAACAATATAAAAGATGCGGTAACTGCTGCTGAAGCAAATACCCTTATGGACACTATAATTGCCCAAAATGTCTTTGAAACAAAAGATGGCGATCTAGCTAGTAAAAGTGGTGCTTATATAGTAGACAGAGAAAGAACTGGAATAGAATTATAAAGTATCCCTGTATCCCCTTGTAACCTCTCCTAAAGTTAAAAGAGCTTCCTATGTGGAGGCTTCTTTTGCATAAATAAAAAAGAGCATTTCTGCTCTTAAATTAATTCAAAATACTCCTTATTAAACTTTGAGGTACTGCTCCTTCTCCACCTAGTATATACTTCATAATGAACAAATTTTGATTATATCTTATTCCATCTGCTGAATCCTTACCCATGTTTTTATCTACTAAGATAATAGGTGAGCTGGTAAGTGCCGCCATAGCACAACCAGAAAGTGCATCTGCACATCCTAATCCTGATGAAAAATATGTGTAGGTAAAATCAAATTCTAAGTTTGAGAGCACTTCAAAATTTGTCTCATATCTATTTTTACCACTAAACCTTTGATGCTTAAAAGGTATACTATCCTCTAAAGCTTTGCTTATAACTCCTGTACCTCCAACTATGTAAACTTTTCCTGATGTTTTATCCAAATTATTGCTCATAAATTTTGTTAATCCATTTGGTAATTTATCCTTTTCTGTTAATATAATTGGCAGTCCATTATAAGCCGCATATGATGCAATTGAAAGTGCATCAGGAAAGTTTGCACCAGACACTAAAACAATTCCTTTCTTTTCAGATATACCCATATGTTCTGCAACATTCATAGAGGTTTCGTAACGATTTTTTCCGCTGATACGCTCAACTTCTATTCCTTTAGATATAAGCTTATTTTCTATTTCTTTACTTATAGATCCAGTTCCACCTATAATAAAGATTTTCTTTGGATTTAACCTGTCTATTTCCTTTTCAGTATCACTTCTAAGATTTTTTGATTCCGATAAAAGAAGCGGTGCATCATATTTTTTTGCCAATGGCCCAGCACTTAATGCATCGGGAAAATTTTCACCACTAGCCAGTACAAGCACTGGTGAGTTATACCAACCCTCTTGTGATATTTTTATAGAAGTTTCATATCTAGTTTGTCCTGATAATCTTGTAACCTCACTACCTATACGAAATATAACACTGTAATCCCTAGGCATTACAGATCCTGTACTACTTTTAACTGCATTATAAGGTAACTTTAACACATACTCAGTATCATATTTTAACTTTACAAGGGAAAACATCTTTAATATAGTGGGATTTCCATTTTCATCATTAATGATTGAAGCATGAGCAGTATGTTCCTCTCGTCCATTAGTATCAGCAACAGTTATTTGATTAAATCTATCTCCTGGTACTATATTTTCTGTAAAGCTTACAAATACCTCCTGATTTAGTGGTACGGAATAATCTGCATTACTTTGTGGATAAACACCATTAATCATTAATGGCTTAGAAGTATTATGAACATTTAGTTCTTTAGTCATCCTATTCTCTAATTCATCTGCTGTAGATACTATTATTTTGCTATCCCCGGATTTTATATTTCCTACAGTAATTCTACCTACAGGTTTATCATCTCTTTGTGCAACAGTTTCATGCACTCTTAAACCTGCATTAGGAATTAGTGCATAATCAACTTGTATATTTGGAGAATCCGTTGATATATTATCACTAGGATTCATATAAAGAATTGGTGAAGGATACTTATCATATATCTCTGAATTAATGCTGCTATTTTCTCCCCTAAAATAGGTTGCAGCATATTGATCCCTATTATTAACCAAATCTTTTATATCTCTACGTGCATATACTTTACCATTAACTTCTATATTTCCAAGGTTTATTAATTCACCATAGATAATAATGTCTCCATTAATTTTTAGGGTGACTTCTGGCTCTACAACTATCTTTCCATTCTTTCCTATTACAACACTAGTGTTTATTGTATCGCTACTTGAAAATATTTTTGTTTCAATAAGATATTCAACTGATTTATTATTAATATCTTCCTTTGCTTTAGTTGAAAAATTAGTATATACATATTCAGTAAGAGGCTGCCCATTCTTATCTGAAATAGCTTTATAATTTATACGAAGCTCATAATTCTTAAGATTTTTTATATTACCTAAAGTTTTTATTATAAGTTTATTTCCTACTGCTGATACCTCTTTATCAACATAAACCTTATCATTAACATTATATAAACGAATACCCTCTAAATCGCTAACAACTATATCCTTATTAAATTCAAAAGTAATTTCATCAGGAATATCGATATTTACAGCATTCTTTATACTTGATTTAATTAAATATGGCCTTTTAAGTAACTCTCCAGTATTGGACATTTCTATGTAATTTTTACCTTTATCATTATGAGTTAAAGCTATAATTCTATTATTATAATAAAAAATATTATCAATAGTGTAATTAGTTTTATAGGCTTTAATTGCAGCCATTGTCTGAGAATCAAACACTCTTACGATCATCTCATCAGCCAAGTAAAAGTTATTATTTTTGGAATCAAACACAGTTTTTTTAATATATCCCATGCTCTCTCCTAAATCTTTTTTAAGAATTATATCACCCATATTATTTTCATTACACAAGTAAGCTGCTCCAGTACCTGTAATAATAAACTTATCATCTGGTGATATCTCCATAAAAGCATCTGGGAATGTAGCTGTATCAGTATTTTTAACTATTTTATTCATCACGCCATTATTAATGGAATAAGCTTCTACAAAGGTTGAAAAACTATATCCATCAAAGTCTTGACCATTTATATATAATTTATTTAAAGTATTGTTTATAACTATAGAACGTCCATGTGCTTGTACACTTGAAACTATGCTTTTATTTTTTCTATCATAACTAGTTAAAGTTCCATTATACCCTGTGCCACTATAAATATATATGTAATTATTTTTGTCAATATTAATAAAGACAGGCTCAGTATCAGTATCAAACTTTTCTTTTATTATAGGATTATCAGTATTAAAGGTTTCTGTATCAATTATTGCTATAGAACCTTTCTTTTCTTCACTGGCATTATCATTAGATAAACATATAAATAATTCACCATTGTTTAAAGTAAGCCTTTTAGGAGTAGATTCCATTGCTAAAATCTTTTTTGTACCCGTTTCAAAATTATATGCTATTACTTGTTTATTATTAGAATCAGACATATAAAGAATTGGATAAGTTTTATCCTGAACTACATCAAATGGTTTAAGATCAAATTCTGTTGCGGTAAAGGTACTTTGTACTGGTACGTCATCTACTACTAACATAGCTTTTACAGGCATGGCTATGTTAAATATAAATAGAAAAATAATAATAGATGATATAATTTTATTTTTGCTTGCCATAATTATGTACTCCTAATTTATAGATTTCTCTTCATTATCTTATTTATTTTTACAAATGACGGTTGCTTATTGTGCTAATTTTAATTCTCCTTTATTAATCCAACCTGTAACTATTCCATTCTTATCGATTGTTATATAAGAATCCCCATATTTCATACTTCTACTAAAATCTATACTATGAAAATTAATTTCGTTGGTACTTCCCATAGCTCTTACCACATCTTGTACTGTAGACCCCTTCTTTATTCCAGGAGCATTTGGATCCTTTGCACCCATATATATTTTCATATTATTATTGTTTTGCCATCCAATAACCTTGTTATTAGTATCTAATGTTAGGCATGAATTATAAGAATACCACCAATAGCTATGGTCTGAATTATGGGTAATGCTATTAGGTGTTCCCACTGCAGCTGCAATTTCACTTATGCCTGATCCTAGTGTTATTGGTACTGCATTGGTTTTCTTATCCCCAATACTTATTCTTTCATCATCATTACGATACCATGCAACAACTGTATGTGGTTGTGTTTTTTCAGTAAATTCAATTGCTACATGATTATCACGATACTCACTTATCTTATTATTCTTATAGATATATCTGTAATTATCACGATACTCTTCTTTTCTAATAGGCTCGCCCATAATCTTTAAAACATCATTTAAAGTCATTCCTATGGTAACTTTGGTGCCAGTAGGTGTTTTCTTTGTTATTAAACTTTGAACTGTAGTATCAGAAACTACCCCTTTTCCTCCAAATACATAGAGATACCCTGCAGGGGAACCTGGCTGATAAAAACTATATATATAATCTTTCACTGACTCTGAAAGGCTAGATGAAACTAGGAAAAATGGGGAGGAGTTTTTTGCCACAAGTCCTGCTCCACCTAGAGCATCTGGAAAGTTTTGTCCTGATGCAATAAAAATAGATGTAATATCTAATGAACCAATAAAGTATCTCATAATATTTATATTTGTTTCATATCTGTTATTTCCCCATATTCTCTGATTTTCAGGAAATCCACTTGAAACATTATCACTTATAACAGCTGGGCCACCAATAATGTAACTCTTAGTTATTTCTTTGCCATTTAGTAACGTTTTTACACCATCTGAAACCTTAGATTTTGATGTAAGTATCATTGGCATTCCTTTAATTGCAGCTATAGGAGCCATGGAAATGGCATCTGGAAAATTTTCACCAGATACTACTGCCACTTCTTTTCCCATATTAAAATTAGAATACATATAATTAGCAACATTTATAGAAGTTTCATATCTATCTTGTCCAGATAATCTTATTACATCAATGCACAAAGAATTTTTCAAATTATTCTCTGTAACTTTAGAAATTACTCCTTCTCCTCCTATTATAAATATCTTTTCTGTTTTTAAGCTTTTAATCTTGTTTAAAAACTCTGCATTTATTTGCTTATCATTCACTAAAATTATTGGAGCGTCTAGCTTTTTTGCAAGAGGAGCAGCACTTAACCCATCTGGAAAGTTTTCACCACTTACAAGCACTACATTTTTAGCAGTACTCCAACCTTTGTCTAATGCTTGTAGTGATGTCTTATATCTATTTTCTCCTGAAATTCTAATAATATCTGGTGCTGCTAAAACCTTATTAGCTGACATAAGCACAGTTGAAACTAATATAGTAGACATCACAGCTAAACAGCCTATCCTTTTCCTTAACTTACTCATAAATCCTCCGAATACCCATAAATTATTATATTTTTAACTTTATTTTTGCATAATAATTTACAATTTTCCATCCTAAATTATTGGATTATATGGATTAAAATTCAATTATTTACTTTTTAAACTTGCCACTTGCCATGTGAGTGGCACCTAGTGTGGTAACCTAGCTAATAAAAGCGGTGCATATATAGTAGACAGAGAAAGAACTGAAATAGAATTATAAAGTATACCTATATCCCCTTGTAACCTCTCCTAAAATTAAAAGAGCTTCCTATGTGGAGGCTATTTTTGTTAATGTTTTTACTCGCATCCGTCCCATGTAAGTTAAGAGTTAGGAAAATAATCCTTTACAAAAACTAAAGCCTAACTAATTTACTTAGCTAAGTTTTATAAAATTTATCACTCCTATTGAGACATTGCATTGTATTAAAACATTCTTCTAAGCTTAGCTTCTATTTGATGATTTAGCAGCTACAATTATCTAAAATATATCTAATTTATTCTTTTGTTTTTGTTATTTTTATCATTATAGGTATTAAAATAAATAATAATAAAACCCCTATAGAAGATATATATATTATCCAAATATATTCCTATTGTCATTACTACTAAAGGTATTAATATCAATGATACCCATAATGCAGCTAAATATTTCTTGCTGAGAATAATTCCTATAAAGCCAATAATTGAAATACCTACTGCTACTGCCATAATTATTATTCTAGAATTCTCACCATATTTTGAAACAATATATCTGGTAAATACTATACTCATTAAAGTAAAAATAGCTCCTAAGACTGGCATGATTTTCTTCATAATTTATAATCTCCTATAGTATTACAGTAGTTAACCTTGGCACATTTTAACCATTAGTCTTCTGGTAACCAATTTTCATCAAATCCTTCTTTTTTTGACCCTATAATAATTTCTGTAGGCGAACTATAACTATTATCAAAATTGTGCCATGAAATACTTCCAAGCAAGTATAATATTATAGCTAACTCTGATGTCATTTGCTTATTAAATAATAATGTATAACTATTTGTATTAGAGCCTGTAGAAATTTTTCTTTTAATTAACCCAACTTGCTTATCATTGCAAAATATCCCTGCATAAACACGAGAAATTTCTATTACCTCATATTTATCATTATTTATTTTTCCATAAGCATGCCCAGTTCCATTGGTTTCTATTATAGATCCTTCATTAACTTTTGAATTATAACATATAAATGGGCAATAACTAAATTCAAATAAATTTATAATTGGAACAAGTCTTAATAACAGCTTTAAATAATCCTCCTGCTCTACGCGATATACTTCTTCTCCATCATTGTTAAATAATATTACTTTTCCTAGCCTTGTAGGAGTAACCCTATTTCCCAAAGCTTTATACTTTAACTCGCTGCCTTCATAGATTTCATAGCTATAATTAGATTTTAATTTTGATTGTGTAATTTTCAGTTCCAATATTCCACCTCGTAACCATACCTTGATATATCTGCAAATTTACTTTAATTTGTTTTAAACTATATTTAGTATAATCGTAAATAATATTCTAATTTAAGAAAAGCCAATGAGGGTTTTCCCTACTGACTTTTAAATAAAATCAATTTACTCGAATTATTTATTACTATGCTTTATATGCTTTAATCCTATTATTAGAATTATAAGCATTAATAAAAATAGTATAGTTATTAATATTATGAAAGCTAATTTAACTTCATTAAAAGTTTGTGGTTTTTTTTCTTGAATTACAATCATTATTCCAATAAGTATTGTAATAATGGTAAGAATTATCATTGCACATATTAAGTGTTTAGATTTATTCTTATTTTTAATAAATTTTAATATAGCTATCACAATAAAAAACGGTACCAATCCAATGATTATCAATTGGACATTCATGGACATATTTTCAAATCCTATAGTTTGAAAAATTATTCTAGTAACTGCCGCAGCCATTAAAGCTGCGGCAGAACCTGTCCATTCTATTTTTTTTATAATATAATCCTCCATACTGATCTTCCACATTTACTGAAATTGTTAGAACAGCAGCAAATATACTATCCATTCAATAATACTTCCGTATTAGCTTCTAACTTATATTAACATTTTCAGCTGCATATATTAAGGAGTAAATATTTCCTAGTAGATTACTTTCTCTTTGTTTCATAAACTATTCTATAAATAATTATAAAAAGCACAAGTGCAAAATAACTTATTAACGATACTATTCAAGGAGTTCCCCATATCTGTCCATTAAAGCAGGATATCCTTTAAGTATTATGAACATTACAGATACTGATATGCTTGCTACTACAGACAATATTGCAATAATTGTATTATATCTAATGCCAAATCCCTTTTTCCCATCCTTATATGTTCCGAATATTACTAAAGAACATACAATTGCTAAAATAGCTACGAATACTTGTGCCGAAATATTTTCTATTCCTATACTTCTTATAGTAACTTGTGTAGTAAATAATATAATCAATGTTACAATACTATAGCCTATGCTATTATTTCTCACCCTAAATCATTCCTTTGCAATATTGTATCTATACTGTATAACATTATGCTACTGCAATATTCCAGCAATAAATAAAAGTTATTGCTTGCTTATCAGATTATTTTTATAGTGCTCATGTTAAATATGTATTTTCTTTTCTGAATGTAAACAAATACTAAACCTTATCTCTTTTCTAAATCATCCAAGAATTTAAAGTTTGTTTCAATTTTTTTAAATTTAATATCATATCTTTGCCGCGGTACTAGATTATTATATAAATCAATAGCTTTTTCCTTTTGCCCCTGCAAAATATAACAACCTAACATCTTAACATAATACTTATCAAAACAAAACTCTTCATTATTAATAAGATCCATACCTCTTTCAAAATGAGTTATAGCATTTGCGTAATCTTTTTTTGAATAATATAAACTGCTTATATTAATAAACAAACCATACATGTCATACTTAGTTAATCTGTCATCTTGCAAACCTTGGACTAAAATTTCAATTTCTTTGTTTTTCTTAAATATCATTCCATAACCTATGCTTCTATATATATAATCATTATATTTTTTAGGTACTTTAAAAAAGCCTCTATATAAGAAATATAAAATAATAGTATAAATTACTATGTCACTAAAATTTATATATGTACTCAATTTTCTCTCCAATCACCTATATCTGCTAAAGCTATAGCAATAGTATTTCTTAATTTGTGATTACTTGTATCTTCAAAACATTTTATTAAGTATGGTACTGATTCATAAAACTTATTTTCACCAAACTCCTCAATAACTCTTATCGCATTATCTATATTATTGTTTTTTAGTTCCTGTCTTAAAATATCTACGTCCATAATATCTCCTTTACCCGTCTGTTGGGTTACTAATGGAATCTTAATAATTAAAGATCCTTTCTGATGTTTCATTGTCCTCTATATCCCTTCTACATCATTAGGTTCTAATTTATATTAACATTTTCAGCTGCATATATTAAGGAGTAAATATTTCCTAGATGGGCATGAATTTTGTTTGCTTAAACGAAAATAAACCAATAGAACTCTATTGGTTACTTATAACTGTTTATTTGCTAATTAATAATTTTTAATACTTCTTTATCAATAAAAATTTGATTATTATCTTTACATTTTTCTATAATTATTCGAAGTAAGTTCTTATAATCCTTAATAAGCGATGATATTACAATAGGTTCACTAAATTTGTTTGATATAATTAATATATTCTTTAAAATTCCTATACTTTCAGATGATAGGATAATTTGGTTTATATCCTCCCATAACAAGCGTTTTGTTATTTTTATTTCCTTTATTATAATGCAATTGTTCTCCACTTTCCAATAAGCTCTAGGTAATAAAATTAGTGCTACTAATTCTGCAAAGATACAAAGTATCATTACTAACTTTCCCCAAAAGACGGATTCAATATATATTGTTAGAGCAGCGAGAATTAATATTATAATACTTACAAAATATATAGATTTTCTATATTTAAAAATCACCCCGTTATTCACCTCTTCGTTTGCTATAATCCATATGTCCAAACTATTTAGTATTCTTTTCAAGTATTTGCTTTAAAATTATTATAAGTGCTCCAAATATAATAAAACTTGTTACCAAGAATATCTTTACAGGCTCTTTGTAGTGCAAAAATACATTAGGATAATACCTTGATGTCACTTCTCCAAAAATCACACCACTACTAATAACTATTGCAAATGCAATAAAAAGTAAATTGTACACTTTTCTAAAACCTGTTTCTTTTTTCTTAATTATTCTAATTATAAATACAGTTGGAATACCTATAAATAGTACTAATGTAATACTAATAGGTATATTATCTATTCCTATTGAGTTTAATATAGTCCTAGTTAAAATATATGCTGCTAGTCCAGTAATACTAAACTTAATACTGTTTTCTTTCTGCACTTATTAATTACCCCCACCTTTAATTTCCTCAATAGCAACTTGTAGAGCAGAAATAATTTGTTGAGCTTCATTAACATCAAGCCATAACACGGCATCACCATTATCCCTCTGTGAAACTGCTAATCCAATTTTATTACCAAAGGATTTAACTATAACTACTCCATCGTTTTCCTCATCAAATTCAGTATCAATTATGTTAATAGCTGCAATATTCTTAAGTTCATTACTCATCTAAAAAGCCTCACTTTCTGTTTAGGATTTAGTATATTGGTAAAAAGGCTTTCTTTAATTATTTGTAATATTATTTGTTTTTCTCATAGTTCTTCTTATTGAAGAACTTAACATAGTCTAGTTCATACCTAACTAAGCCTATTCCCGCACAACTGCCTCTATAACAAGGATAAACTGTTTCAGGTTCTTTCTCAATACACTCAATGAGTATTTTAGAACTATTCTTAGTTTTATATTTGCCAAGCAATCTCGTAAACATAGCAGCAATACATCTAGTTTCTAATTCAAATCTCTGCCTAACTCCAATCATCCAATTATTATCATAATCAATTTCTATAGCTTTCTCATAAGCACAATTATGTTGGCTCATTATCTCCTTTAGAATCTCTGGTCTTTCCCTATATGGCAAACTTAACTGTATTTCTCTAAGATACATTTTATTTCTCCTTTAAACTCTGTTACTCTTTATGATATATATTTGATTTTTGCTTTGTTGCGATAAAAAAACTCCACCGCAAGAAATGCGGTGGGAACAATTTTATCTTATCTCACTTCAGAATTCTAATTACATCTCTGCCTTTTATCAATATTTGCTAATTACTCTGTAATTCTTATTTCAGGATTAGTTGGATCCTCTAAGTGTATTCCTTTTGCTATAATCCTAATTAAACCATATTCATAATCTCCTTGACAATTACAAGAAGCAGCAGATAATTCAAAAATGAATTTATTATCTTCTCCATCTACAATTTTTACATTCTCAAATTCTATTGCATCATTTGGCAATAGGCCATTTGGCTCAAGCATGATTGAATCAACTTCAGTAAATACTATAAGACCATTATCTATATTTTCATCATTATAATATTCCCAATCCCCAGAAATACTTCGTGTCCTTGAAATCATATTAACTTGAATTTTTACGGTTTGTGAATATCCATCAATTAATATGCTCTTACAGAACCTATCACCAAGATAAATTGTATTAACAAATTCTTTTGGATTCACTTTAGTCTCTCCTATCTATTTATAAATTTTCCAATGTGCAGCTGGATCCCAAAGGTTTACTGGATTTACGTATACATCAATTGACTGGCCTTGCCCCTTCATTCCAGGTCCTTTGCCGGGTAAATGCCCATGTCCATGTGGAGTTGGATCTTTTAGATGTCCTTGTGGATTAAGTCTTTGATAGCTTGAGCCGTTCGGGTAAGTTGTATGAGTATCAACACCACCTCTTCCCGCTGGAACTGTCTTGCCGCCAACTGGCTCAACCATAACATTTCCCTTATCATCCGCAACGAATCTTCCAACCTCTTTTCCAGTTCTCGGATCAGTAACTTTACTTTTATTAGATGAAGCTGAAGTATTCCTCTTAGTTTTTCCAGGTTTGACTTGAGATTTGCTACTATCATTGTCCGACGTATACGTTACATGATGATTTCTATACTCTTGTATTGCTACATCAGCAATAGCAACCACTGTCAAAACAGCTACTGCTGCAACTGCAGCCGCACCTAGCCAAGATTGCCCGCTAGGGTCAACCCTATTTACTGGGTTGTTACTACAGTATGCAAACATATTAAATGATAGCAATTCTCCAGTAATACCAAGATATCCGTCCGCATTAATAAATCTGCCCATTTCAGGATTATAATATCTAGAATTTAAATAGTACAACCCTGTCTCCGTATCATACCTATATCCTCTATATCTATAAGGATTCTTCACCCCAACAGTTGATGCAAGTGTTCCTTTAATGTCACCTTGCTGAATTATAGTGCCGTTTTCATCCTTTAACTCGGCCTTACCATCGTGTTTTCCCCAAGTGTCATAGGTATAGGATACCACTTGTGTTCCATTCTTATCAAATAGGCCTATGATATCTCCTTGAAGGTTTCTTATATAGTAATATTCTACACCATTTAAGTTCATGGATACAAGGCTGCCATCACTATCATAGGTGTAGTAAATTTTATCTGTCCCATTATCTTCATAGGCAACCTGGTCACCATTTAGATAATATTTTGTGGTTACTCCATCTGCTGTTTTTTCTGTTCTTATACCTGAATCATTATATTTAAAGGAAATGCTTGATCCTTCTTTGGTCATGGATTTTAGCTGTCTCCCCTGCTCCCAGGTATAAGTATATCCATCATAAGTTAATGGATTTCCTATGGCATCATAGGTTATTGACTTTCCATTAAAACTTGTAAGTTTATCCTTCCAATTGGTGTCTTCATACTTATATTCATAGGTTTTAGTTGGAGTTTGGGGTACTTCTCTAGTGTACGCAAATTCCTCTTTTTTGCTTAAGTTTCCTCCCACGTCATAAGAGTACTTTATAGTCTTATTAAGCACCTCATTATCTTCACGGATAAGCTCATTTAGCTCATTATAAGTATAGTAAATTTTTGTTGCTTCAAACATTGCTTTTATATAGGATATAACTTCTATGTTACCATTATCATCATAGCTGTATTCTATTTTTTGTCCATTGTTGTCTAATTCACTTACTTTAGTTGTAGTTGAATTTGATTTTTCACCTGTTTCATATTGGTAACTTGTTTTAAAGCTTGTACCTTCTGGATTTATTGACTTATACCTGAGTCTTCCAAGCTCATCATAATTTATACTTACTGAAGTTGTACTGCTTAGTCTTCCAGCATTGTATAGTGAAGTTACTTCTTCATCATTTAAAAGTTCTTTGCTGAAGCTGAACTGCTGAAGCCTTCCATTAAGCTGCTGAGTTCCCTTTATACTGCTTCCAAGGGCTGTCACTGCTCCTGCGAAATCTACTGGGTTTACTACAGTTCCCTCTTTAGGTGCCTTGTCATTTAAGTAAAGCTTACACTTTAAAGTATCCCCTTCCATGCGCCAAGTAACACTTACAAAATTCCATTTATCCTTTTCTACAACATCCGTCAGGGTGATTACATTCCTAAATACTCCATTGTCTATTATTGAAAGATTTAACCTGTTGCTTGAATCTATTCCATTACTTGTATTAATGTTATTGCCATTAGATTAAAAGAAAGGCACTAAGGTTATAGAGTGTTTAAAATCTTGTGATGCAAGTTTCTAAACTTCTAAGCCCTAGTGCCCAATTGTTAATATTTTTATATATTCAGCTAGAAAGTTAATCTATTCTAAGCTTTTAAAATACTCTACATCTTCACGATTATAAACAATCATTGCAGAAAAAAAATCTTTAAAATCCTTATATCTTTCTATCTCATAACCAGCAATCCAAATTACAACACCTGATTGACGTGTACTTGGTTTTGAAATTAAAAATACATCTGTATTCTCACTAGTTGCTGCAATAGGTAACAATTCATCTTTAGTAAAACCTATTGTTTCTTCAATTTCTTCCCAACATTCGTTAAGCAATTTATTTACATATCCCATTAAACCTAAATCAAATAGTTGAGTAGTTCCAAATAAAGATATTGTATGATTAAAATTCTTCCAACCATTTGCATGTTTCAAAAAATCTCTATATTGTTCATCGAGTGTAAATCCTAAACTTCTTTCTACAATTCTAATTTCTTCTTCAGTTGCGCCATTCTCAGGTCTGTATTGCTCATATAATCCCTCTTGATCATATTTTTCTAAATCTTGTTTTACTTGAATCATAGTTTTTATTTGTCCTTGCCAATATTCTTTCATTGACTACTCCTCCTATTTATTAAACAAATTCACACTAGTTTGGTACAAAAATAAAAATAGTTGGTTTATATCCAGCAGGATAAGCATTAGTTTGCCCCCCTAAACTTGTATTAACTTTAGGTGACAAATCCATCCACATATAGGGTTCTGCTTTGCCTGTCCATGTAGTATCCGGAACATGCCCAACATGCCCAGCATATGGATTACCTAATTTTTTAGCTCTCATTCTTTCTAAATCAGCAGCCCTACTTGCGGCATTTCGTAGCGATCCTTTTGTAGGAACTTTACCTGTTGGCGATAAATATCCTGCTTTTAATGCTTTATTGCATCCATTGACATAATTTTTAGTTTGATTTATTTCATCTAAACTAGCATTTTTGGGTGGTCGTACATATACCGGACCCCTATTTTTATCTTCATTATCGGTATATGTATTAACTACTGCAGATGCTGAAGAAATTGAGTCGATTCTATTCTGTGTTCCTAAAATTACAGTGCTAAGAGCTGCTGTCATAGCCATTGCAAAACCATATAAAATTCTGAACCCATTACTAACAGAAGCTTGTCCGCTAGGATCTTCATTATTAACAGGTTCATTTTTGCAATAAGCAAATATATTATGTGATAGTAAGCCTCCGACTTCTCCACCTAAAGAGTCCGCATTAATAAACCTACCCCACTCCGAATTATAGTACCTACTCTGTAAATAGTACAACCCTGTCTCACTATCATACCTATATCCTCTATATCTATAAGGATTCTTCACTCCAACAGTTGATGCCAATGTTCCTTTAATGTCGCCTTGCTGAATTACATTGCCATTTTCATCCTTTAACTCGGCTTTACCATCATGTTTTCCCCAAGTATCATAGGTATAGGATACAACTTGAGTTCCATTCTTATCAAATAAGCCTATAATATCTCCTTGAAGGTTTCTTATATAGTAATATTCTACACCATTTAAGTTCATGGATACAAGGCTGCCATCACTATCATAGGTGTAGTAAATTTTATCTGTTCCATTATCTTCATAGGCAACCTGATCGCCATTTAGATAATATTTTGTGGTTACTCCATCTACTGTTTTTTCTGTTCTTATACCTGAATCATTGTATTTAAAGGAACTGCTTGATCCTTCTTTTATCATGGATTTTAGCTGTCTTCCCTGCTCCCAGGTATAAGTATATCCATCATAAGTTAATGGATTTCCTATGGCATCATAGGTTATTGGCTTAGTCACTTTACCGTCATAAAAAGATGTTAGTTTATCCTTCCAATTGGTGTCTTCATACTTATATTCGTAGGTTTTAGTTGGAGTCCCTGGTACTTCTCTAGTATACGCAAATTCCTCTTTTTTGATTAAGTTTCCTCCAACATCATATGAGTACTTTATTGTCTTATTAAGCACCTCATTATCTTCACGGATAAGCTCATTTAGCTCATTATAAGTATAGTAAATTTTTGTTGCTTCAAACATTGCTTTTATATAGGATATAACTTCTATGTTACCATTATCATCATAACTGTATTCTATTTTTTGTCCATTGTTGTCTAATTCACTTACCTTAGTTGTAGTTGAATTTGATTTTTCACCTGTTTCATATTGGTAACTTGTTTTAAAACTTGTACCTTCTGGATTTATTGACTTATACCTAAGTCTTCCAAGCTCATCATAATTTATACTAACTGAAGTTGTACTGCTTAGTCTTCCAGCATTATATAGTGAAGCTACTTCTTCGTCATTTAAAAGTTCTTTACTGAAACTGAACTGCTGAAGCCTTCCATTAAGCTGCTGAGTTCCCTTTATACTGCTTCCAAGGGCTGTCACTGCTCCTGTAAAATCTACTGGGTTTACTACAGTTCCCTCTTTAGGTGCCTTGTCATTTAAGTAAAGCTTACACTTTAAAGTATCCCCTTCCATGCGCCAAGTAACACTTACAAAATTCCATTTATCCTTTTCTACAACATCCGTCAGGGTGATTACATTCCTAAATACTCCATTGTCTATTATTGAAAGATTTAACCTGTTGCTTGAATCTAAATATACATTAAATAACTGTGCTGTATCCTTTTGATTTCCTATAATATGTCTTGTAGTACCATTTTGTGAAGTATTAAACCAAACACTCATGGTTCCAGATGCTTTATTCATTCCTAAATCATAAAGCACTTTTGAAGGCTGGAGAGTACCTTCGGTATAAGCTGATATGAAGCTTTTTTCTTCAAGCTGCACTCCATCAAAACGAACAACAAACTCATCCTTTACCTGAGCACGAACAACTACCCTTATCTTTTTTGTACCTGCTGGAGCTGTTAAAGACTTACTAATTCTTATCCATTTTCCCTAAGGGAATCCTTATGACAATGCAGTAATGAAATCCTTCTATATTACTATAAAAAGAGAGCTTATTCGGGATACCCATTACGAGTCACCTGAACAAGCTCAAAAAGAAATCTTTAAGTATATTGGAATATATTTATAATACTAAGAAAATACATCCTTCGTTGGTATATATCTCTCTATCTCAATTCTAAGAATTGAATTCATAAAATTCACTTAACCTTGTGTCTACAAAATCTGGACAACTCCAGTATACCATATTATAATATGTTACGCTTTATCACTAGTTTAACCTAAACACTGAAGAGTTTTAAAATGTCAATAATAAGAAAGAGCTTTACTGTACTTACGTATCCATGTCCCTTTACATCAAATGTCAATTACTAATATTGCTTCATCAGTATAGCTATACAAATCTAATGAAAGGTAATACTCATCTTCAATTCTAACCTTATTAAATCTTAATATCATATATTCGTTATCATAACTCAGAATAAGATAGAATTAATTGATATATTATTTAAGCTAACTACTAATAACTTTGTACTATTGCTATACGTTTCTCACATTCCATACATTCAAAAACAAAAACTATACTATATTCTCCTATTTCATTCCAAAATTGCTCAAAATCTTCAATTTGATTTTGAAATGAAACATCTAATAACTTAAAAAGATACTCTTTTCCATTACCATCATGAGAGTTAAAATTAAACTCTTCTTTTCCCCATTCGCCTATATACCTCATAAAATCCCCACAACAAACTGGCCAATCATTGAATTGTAACCATGGTACTGGGGGGGTTTTTGATAACTCCTCAAGTATTCTATTAACTTTTTCTTGGATTTCATATGAACTAATATGTTGATACTTTAATTTTATTTGATCATGTAGTCTTTCAACTAAAAAACTAGGTAGCTCAACTTTAATTTCTCCTTTAACTAAACACTCTAAACAAATTGATTCAATGTCATCTTCCGAACTATCAAAATATGTACCATTTAAGCACAAATTTGTACTTCCACAGTTGTCACAAGGCTCATCTGAGAATCTTGCATATTTTAGTGGTTCTTCAAAATACTTAAATTTATATTTCATTTAATTATCAACTCCTTTTATATTATATCCAAACATTTGATTTTGAACAACTTAAACTTTATTTCCATCTTCCACTATCCCATTCTTGTTTCCAATATCTTCGTACTTGCTTTGCAAATTCATCTCTATTAATTAAAGACTTTTCTCCTAAATTAGGATGATTTTTTCTAAAATTTTCTCCTAACCTATGATTAGTGCGGGTCATTTCTTCGAATGGCCCTTCAGGACTTTGATTTTTATGATGAATTTCAATTGAGTATCCATCTTCCTTACTTTTCGGAGGTTCACCTCTTTTACGTGGAGGTTCTAATTTATTATTGGGTATTCTCTTCTTCATAGAATTTGAAATAGGGTTACTAGTTTTCTGTTTCTTTGCACTCGAACTTTTAGCAGAATTTGTTGCCTTATAGTAATTATATCCTGCATATATCAAAAAACCAGTTGCTAAAATGACTGCGGCTACAGTAACTGCTGGAGCTGTGAATACTGTACTTATTGTTGTCACTATGGACGCAATGGCTTCGCCCATAAAACCAAGAGATAAAGCAGATTTTCCACTAAGATCAGTCATATTTACAGCATTATTTTGGCAATATGCAAATAAATTGAATGATAACAACTCTTCTAAATTTCCAAATTCTCCATCAGCATTAATAAACCTACTCCACTCAGGATTGTAATACCTACTCTGAAGATAGTATAATCCAGTTTCAGTATCATACCTATACCCTCTATATCTATAAGGATTTTTTACTCCAACAGTTGATGCAAGTGTTCCTTTAATATCACCTTGCTGAACTATATTGCCATTTTCATCCTTTAACTCGGCTTTACCATCGTGTTTTCCCCAAGTGTCATAGGTATAGGATACCACTTGTGTTCCATTCTTATCAAATAGGCCTATGATATCTCCTTGAAGGTTTCTTATATAGTAATATTCTACACCATTTAAGTTCATAGATACAAGGCTGCCATCACTATCATAGGTGTAGTAAATTTTATCTGTTCCATTATCTTCATAGGCAACCTGATCGCCATTTAGATAATATTTTGTGGTTACTCCATCTACTGTTTTTTCTGTTCTTATACCTGAATCATTGTATTTAAAGGAACTGCTTGATCCTTCTTTTATCATGGATTTTAGCTGTCTTCCCTGCTCCCAGGTATAAGTATATCCATCATAAGTTAATGGATTTCCTATGGCATCATAGGTTATTGGCTTAGTCACTTTACCGTCATAAAAAGATGTTAGTTTATCCTTCCAATTGGTGTCTTCATACTTATATTCGTAGGTTTTAGTTGGAGTCCCTGGTACTTCTCTAGTATACGCAAATTCCTCTTTTTTGATTAAGTTTCCTCCCACGTCATAAGAGTACTTTATTGTCTTATTAAGCACCTCATTATCTTCACGGATAAGCTCATTTAGCTCATTATAAGTATAGTAAATTTTTGTTGCTTCAAACATTGCTTTTATATAGGATATAACTTCTATGTTACCATTATCATCATAGCTGTATTCTATTTTTTGTCCATTGTTGTCTAATTCACTTACCTTAGTTGTAGTTGAATTTGATTTTTCACCTGTTTCATATTGGTAACTTGTTTTAAAACTTGTACCTTCTGGATTTACTGACTTATATCTAAGTCTTCCAAGCTCATCATAATTTATGCTTACTGAAGTTGTACTGCTTAGTCTTCCAGCATTGTATAGTGAAGTTACTTCTTCATCATTTAAAAGTTCTTTGCTGAAGCTGAACTGCTGAAGCCTTCCATTAAGCTGCTGAGTTCCCTTTATACTGCTTCCAAGGGCTGTCACTGCTCCTGTGAAATCTACTGGGTTTACTACAGTTCCCTCTTTAGGTGCCTTGTCATTTAAGTAAAGCTTACACTTTAAAGTATCTCCTTCCATGCGCCAAGTGACACTTACAAAATT